>NZ_WQCA01000056.1 GCF_013032445.1 Ruegeria arenilitoris
CGTCGAAACGGCAGGTGCGAATTCTCGACGCGGTTGTTGAGCCACCTGCCCGTCTGTTGTTTTTCGAGCGCGCCCATTTCTCTGAGCGCAGCCTTGTAGGAAGCGAAGCGATCTGTGACGATCTCTTCAGCGCAACCGTGCCGCTTCATCAATTTCTTGAGGAATTTCAGTGCTGCCTGCTTGTTTCGGCGTTTGGTGACAACGGCTTCCAGCACCTCACCTTCGTGATCAACGGCCCGCCAAAGATAAAGCCGCTTGCCATTTACCTTCACAAAAACCTCATCCACGTGCCATTTCCATTTGGAGAACGCGCGCAGTTGCTGAACACGCTTCCGTCTAATCTCAGCAGCAAACATCGGGCCAAACCTGTTCCACCAATATCGGACAGTTTCCTGGCCCACGTCGATGCCTCGCTCATGCAGCAGATCTTCGACATTCCGAAGCGAGAGTGGGAAACGGATGTACAGCATCACTGCAAGGCGGATGATCTCGAGACTGGTTTTAAAGTATTTGAAGGAGGCAGGTCTGGTCATGGGCAAAAGCTACGCAACCGCCCTGCCCTGCTCAAGCAAAGTTCTTCTGACAAGACCATCCGACATTTGCAGAGCATGGTTATCCCGGCAAGCTCTTTGATCACACACGCCATCGGAGCACCGCGATGCACGTTCTATAGTTGCAGTTCCGGACCAACTATTTCTGAGCTCGCCTCAAGTTTTCACGTTAGGATCACAATGAACGAAAGGAAGCAATCACGCGGGTATTCGAGTTTACAAACTCCACTTTGGAGAAAGATCATATGTCAAAAGGTTTCCTGGATAGCTACCCGCTCATTTTGGGCGAAGGTTCAATGTACGAGCGTCTGAGGCGCGGTGTGAGCGGCTCGTTTGACCCACACATTGCTCATGCTGGAATGATCTATGACGAAATTGGCAGGCAAGTACTGTTCGATACGCACCGCGGGTACCTTAATATTGGACAACAGTATGGGGTGCCCATGATTGCCGGGACGCCTACCTGCAGGGCAAGCGCAGATCGCGTTGCGAAATCGAGATTTGCCGACAAGCCAGTAAACACAGATGCCTACGCATCAATGAAGGAAGTGAAAGCGAGCTACGGGCCAGACGCTTCACCTATATTGATAGCGGGTGTGACGGGGCCATTTGGCGATGGCTACCTCCCGGACGAAGCGCCTGATACTCAGTCTGCAATAGAACTACATGCGCCTCAGGTAGAAGAGCTTGCGAAGACAGGCATAGATTTCTTCAAGGCGCAAATCTTGCCGAGTTTTCAGGAAGCAAAGGGCATTGCCCAGGTGCTTTCATCGACCGGCCTGCCCTACGTTCTAAGTTTCGTCATTAGGCCCGATGGTTGCATTCTCGACGGAACACCAACCGATATCGCTATCGACGTGATAGACAACGAGACTCAGAGGCCTCCATCAAACTACGCTATCAACTGTGTGCACGCCTCTGTTTTTTCTTCCACATATCGGACGGCCTATGATCGCTATCAGAGTGCCGCGCAACGGATCGTCGGGTTTGATGCCAACTCGTCCGCAAAAACTCCGGAAGAGCTTGAAGGATTGGACGAAATCGATACCGAAGCACCGGAGGATTTTGGAGAAAACTTGGCCTCCCTTCATCAGTTGTTCGGGATTTCATATCTGGGCGGTTGCTGCGGATCATCTACGTCTCATATCAGCAGCTTAGCGGCACATTTAAACGCTTGAGTCGGAGACATTGAAACTAACATTCGCATTTACATTCTGCGGGTGAGTTGGAAGCCGGCAGACGGGGTCCTGAATGCGGCATCAAAATCGACTATTAAAATGCCATCCACTGAACTTTGCAAAGTCCGGTTTCTGCGCGCTGCTGAAATTGGGGCATCGCGCAGCATCGGTCAAATGGGCTCATTGCAAACCTCCGAGCAGACGCGGCAATTGCCCCTGCCCCGCTTGTCACGACCTACCCATCGGCCCAAACCTGCCGTTCACCCTACCCTCAAGTTGCTACATTGCGTCTCGTCAGACCGGCCATTCGCTGCGATTGAAAACTGAGATCGAAGTCAGAATCGGGTTTTACGTCAGATCTGCGTCAGTCAGGCACCTTATGATGCCTAATTTTCGTAGTTATAGCGGTCTCTAGCTATCAACCCGTGGCCAGCTTTGCGTACCCGTCTCTGGTTTGTGGCGTTTTAATACCCAACAAATTACCTGCGATCTGTGTTTTCAGGATCTGCGCGGTTCCACCGCCGATAGTGAACATACGCACGTCACGATACATGCGCTCAATTGGCTCCTGCGCACCGTATCCACGCGCACCAAATATCTGCAGGGAATCGTTGACGACTTTGATCGCCTGTTCAGACGCAAAGGCCTTTGCCCGGGCTGCCATTGTCATGTCGGGAAACCCTGTCGGACCAAGGGCTCCAGCGGCCTCGTGCAGCATCAGACGGGAGGCATGGACTGCCATATCCATGTCTGCAAGCATCCACTGCAGACCCTGAAACTCCTGCAAAGGTCGGCCGAACTGATGACGCTCACGCAGATATCTTTTCGAATGCTCCAGCGCACCGGCTGCAATTCCCATGGCAACCGTTCCAGCTCCGACGCGCTGGCTGTTATAGGCGGTCATCAGGTCCGCAAAACCACGTTTTATTCCCGAAGGCGTAATCAGAGCAAAACGCGCGTCAACTTCCAGATCGGTAAAGCGAAGCACAGTTTCGGGCATTCCGCACAGCCCCATGGTCCGTTCGCGACCGACCACATCGAACCCTTTGGGGGCGATACCGTTTTCGGGATCGTAGTGAACCAGAAAACCGGTGATCCCGAGATCGGTTCCATCTTCATCCAGAACACGTGCAAAAATCAGGTAGAGTTTCGAAACGCCACCGCCTGTAATCCAGTGTTTGCCGCCGTTGATCAGATATTTCCCGCCAATACGCCGGGCCGTTGTCTGCATCTCGGTCGCCGCGCTGCCGGCGTTGGGCTCAGTTATGCAGATTGCAGGCTTGTCCCCTGACAGGACCAGCGGGGCCACAAAGTCTCGTTGCTCATCTGTACCATAGGCCATGATCGCGCTAATGCCGCCCATATTGGCCTCAACGACAATCCTCGCACTCAACGCGCAGGCTTTGGCGATTTCTTCGACGGCCAATACCACATCAAGGTATGAGGCGCCGAGCCCTCCGAACCTGGGCGGTATTGTCATGCCCATAAGTCCGGCATCGGTCAGTTCACGAACGTTTTCCCAACAATAGGTTCGGGCTTCGTCCCAGTGACCGGCACGTTCGGCAAATCCTGGAGCAAGTTCTCGGGCAATTTCCTGATACGTCTTTGTTCCCTGATCGAGCATTGGGCCATCCTCTCTGCTCACAATTATGTGAGGGCTCGTATGTTATTTTCAATCGAATTTACTTTGTTCTTAAATTAATTTTTGTTGAATTTATGCAAATTTCAGCTTTAGAAACGTTGGTTGCGATTGCGCAGCACAGCTCATTTTCTCGAACCGCAGAAGTGCGCAACATGACACTGTCTGCTGTCAGCATGCAGATGAAATCGCTGGAAGAAGAGCTTGGCGCAGCGTTGTTCGATCGCCGCTATCGGCCCCCTAAACTGACGCCACTCGGAGTAAGGGTTGCTCAGGACGCCGAGACAATAGTTGAAGCCTACTCAGTTCTGAAATCAAGATGTATGCCCACCGATCAACTGACCGGAACGTACCGGGTCGGTTTTGTTCCCTCCGCCGCTGCTCGCATCCTGCCCCTGTTTCTTGGATCCGCAGAACAGTTGGCTCCAAAAACAATGTTGAGCACCAGCACTGGATTGTCAGAGACTTTGTGCGAACAGGTCCGAAACGGTCAACTGGATGCCGCAATCGTAACTGAAATCGCAGACGCGACATTTGATCTTTGCTGCGAAACTTTGATCCGTGAGGAAATGGTGATCGCGGCACCGCTGGACAGCAAGGCGAAAGGACTAACCGGGCTTTCCGGATCACACCCTTTTTTGCATTTCATCCCATCCTCGGGCATCGGAAAACTGATCGCTCAATACCGCGATCAGATGCAATTGAAGTCGAAAGAAGTGATTATCCTTGATAGTATCGAAGCAATCGTAAACTGCGTTAAAAGCGGCATTGGGTACGCGCTTTTACCAAAAACAGACGTATTGCGGTACGGCGCTGATCAGGTTCTTGTCCTGCCTTGTAAGCCACATCCGCTGTTTCGCAACATCTCACTGGTGACACGCGAAGACGCCCTGACTGAGATATGGCGCCCAAAGCTGAAGACACTACTTGAAGCCAGCATAACCGGTCTGGAAAACGCGGAGCTTTAAGTTGCTCAAATCGTTTGGTTCATCGCGCACAACACCCGAACAAGAAACCTGCAGATGACATAAACCAGATGTTTGCCCTAGTCTGACACAAGACGCGGCCATGAGTGCCGCGTAGACATATCGTCGGGATTACTACACCGAAGGTTGGTATCATGCAGGAGCTTCAGGTCCAGTCTGCCCGTTCCCGTTGGCCAATATTCCTGTCGCTACTGTCGGGTCCGATACTGTTTTTTCTCGTTCGTTCGCTTGATCCACCGCCTGGACTGTCCACGGCGGGCTGGACGTTGCTGGCTTTACTAGCTTGGATGGTTGCATGGTGGCTCAGTGAGGCAATACCCCTAGCCGCCACTGCGTTACTGCCGGTAATCGTCATGCCTCTTGCCGGAGTTGCTGAGATTGGCACGGTCACGCAGGCCTATGGCCATCCCCTCATATTTCTGTTTCTGGGTGGGTTCATGCTGGCCATGGCAATCGAAGCCGTCGGCCTTCATCGGCGCATCGCGCTAGCAATCGTTTCAAGGGCCGGTACGGGGCCACACAATCTGACCCTGGGCTTCATGATTGCCACTGCATTCCTTTCGATGTGGATCACGAATACGGCCGCAACAATCATGATGTATGCCGTTGCACTGTCTGTCATCGACTTCGTCAAAAGCAAAGTTGCGACATCGGATGAGTTGCGCTGCTTTTCCGTCGGCCTAATGCTTGCCGTGGCCTACAGCGCATCGATTGGGGGAATGGCCACGTTAATCGGATCACCCGTCAATGCTTTGCTGGCGACGATCATGTCCGGCGAATATGGCATAACGGTCGAGTTCGTTGACTGGCTGATGATAGGTCTTCCGGTGACATTGGTAATGTTGTTCATCGCCTGGGCCTTGTTGAGCTTTGTCTTGTTTCGGTGCGACGGCTTGGCGGAAAACGACCTTTCTGACGCGGTTCGCATTGAACGGGAAAGGCTTCCGCCGATGGGCCGCGCGGAAAAGACCGTTGCAGTGGTTTTTGTTCTGGCCGCAACCGGTTGGATTTTGGGGGACCAGATTGCGCATTTCACCGGATTGCCAATCTCGGATACCGGTGTCGCATTGATCGCAGCTTTGTTGCTTTTCGCGACCCCGGTGAACGCAGATATGACAAAATTCGCACTGGATTGGGAAACCGCTGTGAGATTGCCATGGAACGTATTGATCCTAATCGGCGGTGGGCTTGCTGTGGCGTTAGCGTTTCAGATCACCGGCCTCGCGGATTGGATCGGAGAACAGGTGTCAGCAATTGAGATTACGGTTTTCGCCATGGTGTTTCTAGTCGTTGCGATGATGGTCTTTTTAACTGAGATCATGTCAAACCCTGCCTCTGCGGCAACAATACTTCCAGTGGTTTCTGCTGTTGCTGTCGGGTTCGATTGGAGCCCACTTTTATTGGCAGTCCCTGCCGCGCTTGCAGCAAATATGTCTTTCATGATGCCCGTCGCAACGGCCCCAAATGCGATCGTGTTTTCGAACCCTGATCTGAAAATCACTGATATGGTCCGGGCAGGATTTTGGCTTAATTTGTGCGGCATTGCTCTGTGCACCCTAGCGGTCAACTTCGTCTATAAACCTATTTTGGGCTGGTAGTAACTCAGGAAGATATGGCCCGAAGCCGGCCTTGGTCTAAAAGCGATGGCCGTATTCTTTGCAGTGTTAGTTCGTAGGAGTATTGATAGCGTATGGGTTTTGTGATTGCGGCCGCCAGAAAGAACAGTCGAAAACGCGCCTGCTTTCTGTATGTGCTTCTCCTAGCCTGTCTGTGCGCAACAAGCGCAGAATCTCAAACTTCGGTGCCTAAGGTCATTCTGACGGAAGAGGTCGTTCAGCGAATTGAAGCTCAACGAGCTGAGGATTCTGTGTTCGCACTTAAGTATAGAGCTTTGATTGCACGTGCGAATGCACACCTGCAATCGCCAACAATTGTCGAACTACTTCAAAGGGAAGATGGCGAGATACACCAGGCTTTCCAAGGTTTTGGCGAAAGACCCGTAGAACGCCTAACGACATTGGCTTTAGCGTGGCGTTTGACAGGCGACAGTCGCTATGCCGAGCGCACCAGGACAGAACTTCTGCAACTGTCGGATTTAGAGACCTGGCATCCAGAGAACTTTCTCGGGCTCAGCCGTGTGAGTTTGGCGGTTTCACTTGGATACAGCTGGATCAGCGAAACTCTGGACCCACAAGATCACAAAGTCATTAGGACTGCATTGGTCGAAAACGCATTGAAAGAAGCTGACAAGATTTATGATCTGGACGCACTATACTTTGAAAATGGCTGGGTCGCTCCGCAACGTTGGGTCTACCCGGCACCGGTTCCAAAGACACTGCCCGATGGAACTGCAAGCGCAGATATCACGTGGCCTGTCGCATCATTCAACTGGAACATCGTCTGCAACACCGGAATGATCGTCGCGGCACTGGTCTCTTCAGAAGCGGAGCCGGAATTAACTAATAGAATTATCGAACGCGCTCAGGCCTCCATTCACAACGGGTTTGCAATGTTTGCTCCGGATGGAGCTTGGTCGGAGGGGCCAATGTACGGCGCTCTGTCGGCCAGAGATGCGGCTGTTTCGATTGACTCTTTGAATTCAATTCTTGGTCATGACTTCCGCCTTTCAAAAACTGTGGGGCTGGAGAGATTTGGGGAATTTTTGATCCATGTGACTGGACCGACAGGCATGCTCTTCAACTATGGTGATAGCGACACAAGTACCGATCCTGTCGCGCTCACATGGCTAGCGTCGTACTACAATCAGCCAAACTACAACCTACCTTCCATTAACACCGCGCCATCATCCCATCCAGCCTTCGAGCTGATTTGGCAGCAAAGTTCAGATCATGAACCGACACCCCCTCGTAAAGATGCTTATTGGTCCGGGGGGCTTGGGCTTGTGACTATGCGGTCCGCTTGGGAAGATCCTGACGCAACATTTGTTGGGTTCAAAGCCGGGCCACTCAGCAGTCACCACAATAACCTGGACGCTGGAACGTTTGTGCTTGAGGCAAACAATGTGCGGTGGGCAGTGGATCTGGGGATCGGGAATTACCAGCTGCCAGGTTACTTTACCGACAAACGCTTTGATTACTATCGCACGGCAACGATCGGGCAGAATACTTTGACCTTTAACGAAGCAAACCAAATTGCAACTGGGCGTGCGCAGATCAATGAGTTTGGCCAGTACCCTGGGTTCAACTTCACGATCGCCGATCTTTCTGATGTGTATGGCAAAACCAAAGGGACGATCATGCGTGGAATTGCGGTGGTCGATGATAAAACGGTGGTTATTCAGGATGAAATCAACAGCCGTCAAAAAGGGCCGATGGCATGGACTATGCACACCGAAGCGGACGTTTTGATTGCTGGGTCAAACGCAACCCTGACCCAAGAAGGTCAAGAACTACGTGCGCGAATTTTGTCTCCGCCCGAAGCTGAATTCGTATTGCGTTCAGCAAACCCATGTAAAACGCCTTACGCTTCCCAATGCCGACTTCAAAACCCTAACACGGGCGTAAAGAGGTTGATGGTTGACCTGAACCTTGATGCCTCGACTTTACCACAGACCATTACAATTGTTTTTGAAAGCGAGGGTCAGTCGACCTACAAAACAGCTGTCCCCTTGAGCCAGTGGAGTTTGACAGTCAGCCTCCCGAGCAACAGCGAAAGGCAGTAGGTCTGGTCAGCGACCTGAGCACGCCAAGTTACCGGGCAAAAACTCTACTCAAAAAGGGCACGGTTGAGCCGTGATGATCGTCGAGCAAGCAAGGATTGATTGACCACTATTTTGAGAGCAAGGCCGCCCGGGATCAGTTCGCGTGTGCCCGAATGGGTGCTGTCAGACGAATTCGAACCAGTCTCAGTTTCCCACAGAAACCGCGAACCTATGCAGAACAAAGTTGACGCCACTCGCTAAGAACGGCGGTGCGTGTCAGCTTGAAGGTGTCTCGGCTGGCGAGCGATCGCTCCTGGTTGAAATGGTTGTATACGGAGGAATGGACGGCGGCGAATTTCTGTAAACTTCGCATGCACCTGAAACGGTGCATGGCGCGTTCGCGTCGTCGGAAAGGAAGGTGCGAATTCTCGACGCGGTTGTTGAGCCACCTACCCGTCTGTTGTTTTTCGAGAGCACCCAAATCTCTGAACGCCGCCTTGTACGATGCGCAATGGTCTGTGACGATCTCTTCGGCGCAACCATGCCGCTTCACCAATTTCCTGAGGAATTTCAGTGCTGCAGCCTTGTTTCGACGTTTGGTAACAACGGCTTCCAGCACCTCGCCTTCGTGATCTACTGCGCGCCGCAGATGATGCCGCGTGCCATTCACCCTCGCGAAACCCTCATCCACGTGCCACTTCCATTTGGAGAACACGCGCAGTTGCTGAACACGCTTCCGTCTGATCTCGGTAGCAAACATCGGGCCAAACCTGTTCCACCAATATCGGACAGTTTCGTGGCTCACGTCGATGCCACGCTCGTGCAGCAGATCTTCGACATTCCGAAGCGAAAGCGGGAA
>NZ_WQCA01000057.1 GCF_013032445.1 Ruegeria arenilitoris
GAGCCACCGAAAAACAACAGACGGGCAGGTGGCTTAATAATCGGGTTGAGAACTCACACCTGCCGTTTCGACGAAGAGAACGGGCCATGCTGCGTTTCAGGCGTATGCGAAGTTTGCAGAAATTCGCCTCCGTCCACTCCTCCGTTTACAACCACTTCAACCAGGGAAGATCACTTACCTGCCGAGACACCTTCAAGCTGACACGCACCGCCGCTCTCACAGAGTGGCGCGAACTTGGTGCGGCATAAGGGGCAGCTATACTGGCCTGGCTAAGACTGGTTCGAATTTGTCTGACAGCACCAAAATGCGGATGTCTACTTTGCGGGAAACCCCTCGATTGTATCGCTAACATTGGGATAGCTGTTTACTTAATCGAAAATGCGCTCGCCCTGCTCGTCAATCACCTGTTTCGCCTTTGCGATGCTGAAGCTTTCGCCCTGATCCCGGGTTTCAAAGACATCCGCCCGGATCACTGTATGGGTCTTGCGATCTCCATCGATGGTCTTTTCTATACGGGCCAAAAGGCGGTATTTGCCACCTTCGGGCATCAGGTCCGGAAAGATTTCGAACCCTCTGTAAGAGACCGGCTCCGGCTCCGACTTTTCGTCGCCACCGAAGAGTTTAGAGAAGAGGGACATTTGGTGGCTCCTTTCAGCGCTGCTATGACCGGAGACTAGCGCCGCTTGTGACAGGCGTGAAGCATGTCGTGCTATCAGAACATTGGTCTTCGATCCGATTGCACGCTCCTTGCGTGGCTAATTCTTCCATATCCGTGGTAAAAGTCCATTCCCCCGCACCACTCTCCCTTGCCCGGACGGCCCAAAAACTGCCATTCTGATACGCCGCCGCCAAAGGCTGCACCGAGCACATTGTAGTCGCTCAAAAAAGGGCGAGCGGAGATCTTAGAGCCCATTAGAGAAACCGTTTATTAACGCGCAGAAGCCCTCCAGAGAGCAGTGTTATCCTCCCGCCACGCCAGCGACGTTGACATATAGGGCGTACACAGAATGGCTTGCTGCCATGAAAAGCCGGCTGTTGGCACGGCCTCCAAAGCAGAGATTGGCACATCGTTCAGGCAAAGCGATGCGACCTATAGGAGTTCCATCAGGGGCAAAGACCATAACTCCGTCCAGTTCGGCATCACCCATGCCCCAACCGCACCAGAGATTACCGTCCAAATCCACGCGGAATCCATCTGGCGTGCCTGGACCAGCATCGATTAGCACACGCTTGTTCTGGATCGAGGCACCATCCGTGTTCACGTCATAGGCCAGTATCTTTCGAGTCGGCTCACCGCGCGATTCAACAATGTACAGCACGGTCTCATCGGGGCTGAAGGCCAAGCCGTTTGGCCCTAGAATGTCATCGGCTACTACTCTCAGTTTTCCGGTGTCGGGGTCCAGTCGGTATACGTTCTGGCCTAACTCTGGTTCGGCGCGATGACCTTCGTAGTTGCCCGAGATGCCGAACGGAGGATCGGTGAACCAGACACTGCCGTCGGATTTGACGATCACGTCGTTGGGCGAGTTTAGTCGCTTTCCGTCAAGGTTCTCTGCTAGCACAGTGATTGAGCCATCATATTCTGTGCGCGTAACCCGTCGTCCACCGTGCTCGCAGGTTATAAGGCGGCCTTGCCTGTCCCGGGTCTGACCATTGGCGAAATTCGACGGCTGGCGAAACGCCGATGACTGTCCGGTAACCTCATCCCAGCGCATAATCCGGTTATTTGGAATATCACTCCATAGCAGATACCGCCCGTCACCGAACCACACTGGCCCTTCACACCAGCGACAACCAGTTGCCAATCGTTCTACACCGGCCAACGGCAGCCTGTATTTATCGAAGCGCGGATCGAGTGTCACAACGGCGGGGTCTGGATACCTCTGCGAGGGTTGCCAGCTATTTTCGAAGTCATATTTGTCCGTCATAAATCATCCTCAGGGTGGCGCCTGCTCATGCTAAGTGACCGGTCTTGAATTGAACAGGGCGCGCTAATCACCATCGGCAAAGCCCCTAAGGAAGCCTGTGCAAGTCTCCGATGCGATCATCGCGAAAATTCGACTTGGTCTGCGTTTGCCGCCGAGCAGTCGTTGAGTGTAACTCAGTGAACATCGGAACCAAGGCGGGAGCGGTCGTTGAAATGATGAAATTTAGAAATTTTCATCTCGCTAGAAAGCCCCACCAAGTTTGACTATCTAGCTGCCGGGGACCAGCAACATCGCTAAAACTTGGATGGGACTGAGTGCTGGTTGTGCAACACCTGTTATCTAACTAGGCCAAACTATTTAGAAGGCAAAACAACTACTGCGAACTAGTTGACAACCATTGTACACCTGAACCTCCAAATGGGACATGCGATGTGATTTATCGAATGGCTGCACCGAGCCCAAACTTACCGAGTTGTTGCATCGTAGCGAATGTCGGCTACGAAGTGCCCCCCGCCACAACAATGGCGGAGGGCTTTGCCGTTTAAAGCGCTTTGCGGAAGATCACCTTGTCGTCGCCATCGGCCCAAAAGTCGCGGATACGTGCTTCTTCTTCATAGCCATTCTGAGCGTAGAACTTGCGCGTCAATGCAAAGTCGTCGGTGCCGGACGTGTCTACAATCAAGATGCGTTGCCCCTTGTCCTTTAGGTGCTGCTCGGCCGCATGTACCAGTGCCGCCCCCAGCCGTTTGCCTTGCAAATCAGGGCGCACCGCGAGGGCGAGCATGTTCCACGTCCCATCGGCGAGTTCCTCGGGCACTGTGTAGCACAGGCCCACAGCTTCTCCGTCGCTATGGCAGGTCAGCCAAAAGGCTTCTGTTTCGCCTGCCAATGACGTGGCCAGCATGTCTGGGAGCATTTCGCTCGGGAAAAGCTCGGTCCCATCCAGGACTGCCTGAAGTCCTGCAATGTCGTCGGTTGAAGTCGCTTTAACGATTGGGTTTGTCATTTTCTGTTTATCCTTATCGGTTGTCGTACTGAGGGTTCACGGAGCGAATGCCGAGCCTTGTGGCGCGGTAGGGTCGTCCGTTTTCAGATTTGATGAACCGCCGTTTCTTCAGGCGGTCAAAGAGCTTCAGCGAGCAATCAGCCAATACGTGGCCGTCGCGGGTGAAGCATGAGACTTCGCGCATTTTGCCGTTCGCCATACGCTCAAAATGGATGGCTCCACCTTGCGCCAGAACGTGCAAAACACGCTGTTCGTGTTTTGAGATATTCAACGGATTGTCTCTTGAGTTTATGTCAGCAGAAAAGGCTTCCGGCATCTCGCGCGGAAGTCTTCTGGTTCAAGTTGGTCCAATCAGGTGGACCTTAGCGGCGGGCCGCAATCGTAGACATAAATTCTCCATCGCCCTGCGTTCGTGCAGCACGTGAAAATGAGCTAGTACGACAAGTACCATTTCGCAAGCGGACATTCGGAAAACCAAAGTCAAAGGCAGCAATGTCCGCTTTCCGACCACAAGCGGTCATCTGACAGAAAGACTCAGATGACTGTATCGAGCCCAAAGCGGACCTTCTGTTCCGCTTCCATCGCTCAAACCTATTGTACCTCACAACGCACCAGCACGAGACGATGTGTCCATATACCCTAAGTCTGCGGAGTGGTCATGCCAGTACGTTTAGCGATACGGAGTTACATTAATCTTTGTAGCTGGGTTCAAATCGTCATTCGGGTCCGTCAAGATGCCTTCTGGAAAGGACACTGAGATAGGCCAATCTGTCGTGTCCATGCAAAGCATATGATTGTTGTCCCCGTCACCTAGGTTGGCGAGCGCGAGCGGCTTCACTTCACGACGGGTCCCATCGAGTGCCTCGACGGTGATAGTATATAGATCGCGTTCTGCATCACCTGGTTCGCTGCCATCCTTAAGCGTCACACCCCCTTCCCACGTCACTCGAACCGCCTGAACGACGCCTTCCGTCGGGCAGAGGCTGCCCCTGACGCGACGCGGGCCCAAATTGCCGACTAATGTCCAGTCCTCCACGACTTCGGCCAAAACAATCGATGGCCCGTCTTCTAAGGGTATCACCGACGCACTCACTCCCTGAAAATCAAGCATGCCGTCGATCGAATGCAAATGCCCGACAACGTCAACCCTAACCGGTGGGTCGCTTTCGGCAGGTCCCAATTGCCCTATCAAAAGAACCGTACGCAACTCCCCAGGGTCTGTAGCTGGGAGAACGGACGCGCAGTGCATCTTCCCTGACGCGCCTGACCGAGTTGTAACTTTGAAGTCCCCGGCCTGCATAGTCGCGATGTCTATCTCAGTTGAAAAGATCACGGGCATTCCGGTGTTGCCCTCAGACCCCCTGCAAATCACATTGGAGACGCGTGGAAGTGCGTCAAGCCCGTGGAAGGCCGAGAGGAGTTTAGCGGGTTGGCCGTTCACTTCTCTGGGCAGGCCAGCATCTGGCGTCATGTCAATGAGGTCGCGATTGGATATGTTGTCGGTCCAAGACCCCGGTCCATACATTATGAACCAAATAACACCGGCGATGATTGCTGCCGTCACACCCAACAAGCCGCCGATGATGGTCCGCTTCGGAATGCCCTTGATCACACAAGTTACCTCTGCACGTTGTGGGTCGCGGATACAATTCTTACCGCAAGCTTTCTGTGCCTAGAAGAACAGTCTGGTAAGAAACCGCAAGAGTAGCGAAACAAGCTCAATTGCTATTGAGTATATACTCGTGAAGACTTCAGTTGAGCAGAAGCATCGCCAATTGCATCGACCGTACTTACACAACTGAACGGCCGCATCGTTTCCAATGCGGTCACTGAAATGCGACAAATATAGCATTCCGTTTCTTTTGCTTTAAGGAATTGCTGCAATGCGGCACAATAACGATGCAAGTGCGAAAAAGTCTCATGGAGCTTCGGTAGTGCCTAAGAAAAAAATAGATATCGCTCTTCAGGGTGGTGGATCGCATGGCGCGTTCACTTGGGGCGTTCTGGATCGATTGCTACAGCTTGAAGATATTGAAATAGTGGGCATTTCTGGCACCAGTGCCGGGGCAATGAATGCCGTCGCCCTAGCGCAGGGCCTAACACAGGCTGGGCCTGAGGGTGCTCGCAACTTGCTTAGGCACTATTGGACACAGGTGAGTCGTGCCAGCAGGGCGAGTCCATACAAACGAACTCTATGGAACAGATTGCGAGGCGATTGGAGCCTGGAGCATTCTCCCGGCTTCATCATTTCCCAGTTCACACGTCAAATGGCGTCACCGTATCAGTTCAATCCGCTCAACATTAATCCCTTACGGGACCTTGTGCGGGAATGCTTTGACTTTGAAGCCATCAATTCAGCAGAAGGGCCGCGCATCTTTCTGTCCGCAACAAAAGTGCGGACCGGGCGCCCCAAAGTCTTTCGCCAACCCGATCTGAGTGCAGATGCGGTCATGGCGTCGGCCTGCCTTCCACATGTCTTCAAAGCTGTGGAAATCGACGGAGAAGCGTACTGGGATGGCGGCTACATGGGTAATCCACCGCTCTTCCCCTTAGTGGACGAGACCGAGGCGCGAGACATTATCATAGTTCAAATTAATCCGTTCGAACGCGCAGAAATTCCCACAACGCCCTATGAGATCGAAAATCGCCTTAACGAAATTACATTCAACGCCAGCTTGATGAAAGAATTACGATCTCTGGGATTCCTCTGGGAGATTATAGAACACGACAATCTGGATCGCGCAGCTTACCGCGATGGGCGCCTGCACAGGATCCATGCATCTGGGGCTATGTGTGACCTCGGCGTGTCCAGCAAGATGAACGCCGAGATGGCCTTTCTGGACCACCTTTTCGAAATCGGGCGTAGAACTGCAGATGAGTGGGTGAACTCAGAATGGCCAGACGTTGGAAAAACCGCAACGTGGCGGCCAAGAGAGATTTTTGAAGAAAGCCTCCAGCCGGCGCATCTAGCTGAAGGCACCAGTCGGGAGCCTAAGAAATGATGGATATTGTTTCCGTTCTACTCGCGCTCTTGTTGCTCATGTACTTTGCGTTCCGGGGTGTCACACTGCTGATATTGGCGCCACTTCTCGCTTTGCTGGCAGCTGCTTTGACGGGCGCACTGCCACTGCTGGCCAGCTTCACGCAGATTTTTATGACGAATACAGGCGATTTCATAATTTCATTTTTTCCGCTGTTCTTTCTTGGTGCAATCTTCGGCAAGTTAATGGATGACAGCGGCTCGGCGCGTTCGATCGCACATTGGGTGATTGCAAAGCTTGGCGCAGACAAAGCCATTCTGGCGGTCGTTTTGTGCTGTGGCGTACTAACCTACGGTGGGGTCTCGCTCTTCGTGGTGGCATTCGCGATCTATCCGATCGCAGCGGCTCTCTTCCGTGACGCGGATATTCCCAAACGGCTCATACCCGGAGCCCTCGCGCTTGGCGCGTTTACTTTCACGATGTCAGCTCTACCTGGCACCCCTGCGATTCAGAACGCCATCCCGATGCCGTTCTTCGGAACCACAGCCTTCGCCGCACCGGGTCTTGGGATCATCGCGGCCGCCATCATGGCTGGCCTAGGAATGGCGTGGCTCAACCGCCGCGCGTCCCGTGCAGAAGCTGCCGGTGAAGGATATGGACAACACGATGAGGTGCTTCCCGAACTGGACAGTGAGATGCGCGCGCGATCCCAAGGCGAAGGCTTCGACTTGAACGAAATTGAACCAACCAATATGCCTCATACGAGTGAACCAAGCTTCGCGCTGGCGATCACCCCGGTAGTGCTTGTGGTCTTGGTTAACTTCCTCTTCATCCAGGTGGCCGTTCCGCGTTTTGACACCAGTTACCTTGCCGAACCGTTGTTTGGACAGACAACCATTGAGGCCGTACGTGGGGTTTGGTCAATCATTGTCGCACTCACCACTTCGATCCTGTTCCTGCTCGCAACAAATTGGACCCGTCTGGCAAGCGTCAAAACAAGCCTCAACAAAGGGGCTGATGCGGCCGTATTGCCGATCTTCAATACAGCCAGTCTCGTGGGTTTTGGCGCCGTTATAGCGGCACTACCGGTTTTTCAGGCGATCACAAATGCTATGCTCGGGTTGAGTGAGGGCAATCCACTTGTTGCCGTGGCGGTTTCTGTTACGACGCTCTCAGCAATCACGGGTTCTGCATCTGGCGGTATGAGTATCGCTCTTGATGCATTAGGTTCAGAATTTGTCGAACTTGCCGCCGCAACCAATACCTCTTTGGAAGCCATGCATCGCGTCACATCTGTCGCTTCGGGCGCCCTCGACGCCTTGCCCCACAACGGTGCGGTAATCACGGTGCTCGGTATTTGTGGACTGACTCATAGAGAAGCATATGGTGATATATTCGTAGTCGCTGTTCTGGTACCGATGATTGCATTGATCGCGATCATCTTGCTTGGCACTTTCCTCGGTGGGTTTTGAAGCCTCACAAGGTAATGGTCGCAATCATGACAATGATCGAAAATACAGCAAAGTTGGTCGCTGGTACTGTCGACGCAGGTGTTATCGTCCTCCTAGTAGGCGGTCTTGGCTTCCTGCTCGCTCAATGCGTCAAATCATGGATCAATGGTACAGGCCGAGAAGCCATTTTCGTGAAATTAAGGCTCAACCTAGGCCAACTGATTTTGCTTGCGCTTGAGTTTCTGATTGTCTCGGACATATTGCACAGCATCGCCCATCGGTCTCTTGAGGGGTCTTGTCAGAGGAACTTTGCTTGAGCAGGGCAGGGCGGTTACGTAGCTTTTGCCCATGACCAAACCTGCCTCTTACAAATACTTCAAAACCAGTCCCGAGATCATCCGCCTTGCAGTGATGCTGTACATCCGTTTACCTCTCTCGCTTCGGAATGTCGAAGATCTACTGC
>NZ_WQCA01000058.1 GCF_013032445.1 Ruegeria arenilitoris
TTACGGAGGAATGGACAGCGGCGAATTTCTGTAAACTTCGCATGCGCCTGAAACGTTGCATGGCGCGTTCACGCCGTCGAAACGGCAGGTGCGAATTCTCGACGCGGTTGTTGAGCCACCTGCCCGTCTGTTGTTTTTCGGTAGCGCCAAGCTCTCTGAGCGCGGCACTGTATGAGGCGAAGCGATCCGTGACGACGTTTTCCGCTTTACCGTGCCGCTTCATCAGTTTCTTGAGGAATTTCAGTGCTGCAGCTTTGTTTCGGCGTTTGGTGACAACGGCTTCAAGCACTTCACCTTCGTGATCAACGGCACGCCAGAGGTAGTGGCGTTTGCCATTCACCTTCACAAAGACCTCGTCCACGTGCCACTTCCATTTGGAGAACGCGCGCAGTTGCTGAACACGCTTCCGTCTGATCTCAGCAGCAAACATTGGGCCAAACCTGTTCCACCAATACCGGACAGTTTCATGACTCACGTCGATGCCTCGCTCGTGCAACAGATCTTCGACATTCCGAAGCGAGAGCGGGAAACGGATGTACAGCATCACCGCAAGACGGATGATCTCAGGACTGGTTTTGAAATACTTGAAAGAGGCAGGATTGGTCATGGGCAAAAGCTACGCAACACCCCTGCCCCGCTCAACCCAAGTTCTTCTGACAAGACCCCCGCCAGTTTGGTCGGGTCATTGCCATTGCCGTTCGTGCCAAATGGCCCTTGGCGGTGCCTTTGTAACTTGGGCCAAAGTGGCCGCCGAAGACTTTGAAGTGATCAAAGGCGAAATCCAACACATTGAGAAAACTCTGGGTATTCGCCGAGGGTTTTGTCGTGAATGTGGAACGACGTTGACCTATGCCGCCCTAAATGAAGTTGAGGGCCAAGACTGGAGCGCTGACGCTTGGTTTTCTGCTGTGACGTTGGATGACCCATCGATTGCGCAACCCAAGGCCCGCGTCTTCGTATCACGTCAGCAGCCATGGATAAAACTCGACGACGGGCTCCCGACGTTTCCTGAGTTTTGATCAACTTTCCCGTCCAGAAAGAGGAGAAAATGATGAACACCGCATTTTCATATGCCTGCAAGGATTGCGAGGGCATGGAGACCTGCCCAGGCAAAGTGATCGCAGCGACCAAAGATGAAGTATGGAAACTCATGGAACTCCACGCGGTGGTCGCTCATGGAGAGGACCCCAGCTCGTGGGATGCCGACACTCGGGCATACCTGGGAACATTGATAAAACCAGCATGATCAAATCAGTTAAGCTTCGAACCCAATGATATTTCGGTTTGGATCGCTTGGCGACGAATGGCGGCTTTATTGCGAGGACCGGCTTGGGCTGCCAACCAGCTAATCATGTAAGCTGTAGGGATAGGTAGCTCTGTGCCCTGAGGAGACATGGTTAACCTTCTGGTTGATTGGTGAAAAGCAGCCTTTCTGCTAAAATGCCTCCGTGGAAAATGTGGGATGGGAGGAGAAATCATGTCTTGGAATGTTTCAGGGGAACTCGTCGAAACCTGCAATTGCAACATGCTTTGCCCATGCTGGTTCGGACAAGCTGACCTTATGCTCTTGGACCAAGGGTATTGCGCGACGTCCCTGTTGATACGCATTAGCGAGGGCTCTCATGAAGGCGTGGACCTTTCTGGCCAAAACGCGATCGTCTCATTGCATTTCCCCGGGCCGACACTGTTCGACGCCAACGGCACCGGGCGAGTGTACATTGACGAAAACGCCAGCGATGCGCAGGCGGCGGCATTGGAGACTATCTTGCAGGGTGCGTCCGGCGGCGGCATGGAGGTACCGGCAAGCCTGTTATCGACCTGGCTTCCGACCAAACGCGCCGGGATCAGCGTGACCGAGGCCGAAAGCGAAATAACTGCAAGTGTGGCCGGTGTGGGCGAGATGAAATCCCGTCGCCTGGTCAATGACCTCGGCAACAAGATGAAACTGCAGAACGCCGCGTTCAGCCTCGCCTTCGGGCATGAGGGGCATGAAGGTGATCTGGCCCCCAGTGAAGGAACCACTTGGAACGACGCGGATATGCCCGTGACCTGGACGGGCCGGTCGGGTGTGGTCGGACAAGTCGCTTGGGCCGGCTGAGGCCGGGCCGGATCTTTAGGCCATCATAATGAATGCTGTAGGGGTCGCACGACGAGATCGGGCGCTGGTGCTGGCAGCGCTAGTCGCGCTCACGGCGCTGGCGTGGGCCTATACAATTTACCTCGGGCTTGTTTCGTCCTCGATGACGATGGTTGGCGACATGGCCATGCCGATGATGATGCAGTGGTCAGTCGCGGATTTTGTCTTCATGCTTATCATGTGGGCGGTGATGATGTTCGCGATGATGCTGCCTTCGGTTACACCCGCCGTAATGATCTACGAGCGGGTCCGCGCGAAGCGGGAGGCGGTAGGGCGACCCTTCGTGCCAACGGGCAGCTTCGTGGCGGGGTATCTGTTGGTTTGGCTGGGGTTCTCGCTGGCGGCGACTGTATTGAATTGGTGGCTGCACACCGGTGGCGCGCTTTCCTCAATGATGGGGAGGGTTGCGCCGACTGTGGGCGGCGTGATGTTGATACTTGCCGGGTTGTTCCAATGGACGCCGCTCAAGAACGCTTGCCTAGAGCATTGCCGCTCGCCCATGAGTTTTTTGATGGCTCATTGGCACGAGGGAACCCTGGGTGCCGCGAAGATGGGGCTTCACCATGGGGCCTACTGTCTTGGCTGCTGCTGGATGCTGATGGTGCTGTTGTTTGTGTTGGGCGTCATGAACCTGCCGTGGGTTGCCGTACTTACAATCGTAGTGTTGGCAGAAAAGACGTTGCCATTCGGGCGGTTTCTGAGCCGCGGATTGGGCGTGGTTTTGATTGTCTGGGGCGGGTGGCTGATCATGCTCGCCTGAGGAAACGTTGGTGCATTCACAGGCTGAATAAATGCCACCGCAGAGCAATTTTCAACACGTCACCGGACAAGCAATTTCTGCGGGAGTTTAAGTTCCGCTCCGAACCCTAAGCGGAAATAGGGGAACTGGTGTGCTAAACTGTTGCAAGACCATTCAGATTTTCTGGAGTTGGCAATGGCTCACATCGATCACCTAAAATCGATATGCGAACTTGAAGGGATTCAAGTCGTCGATGTTGGTGCGGGTGACGGCGTCTATTCGCGAGACTTGTACGTTGCAGGGGCCAAAGTCACCGCAATAGAAATAGATCCGGACAAAGTTGCGAAGGCCAAGGAAGATCTTCCAAAAAACATCGACGTTAGGCTTGGGGCTGCCGAAGACCTACCTCTCGACTCCGGCTCGCAGGACCTAGCGTGTTTGTTCTTCTCACTTCATCACGTTCCAGTGGAGGCTCAGAACACTGCGTTCACTGAAATTCGCCGCGTTCTTGGAAGCAGTGGGCGGTTGCACATAGTGGAGCCCTATCCTTATGGGACAATGTTTGACGTTGTACGATTGGTGGAAGACGAAACCCTCGTTCGAACGCATTCTCACGAAACACTTAACCACTTGGACGGAGTAGACGGATTTCGGTTGGAAAACAAAAAAGAGTACGTCCTTACTCGTGAATATCCGACTTTCGAAGCGTTCCTGGAAAAGATTGTTTGGCCGGATCCAGATCGTTCTAGAGCTTATGAAAAGGTTTCTTCCGACGTGGAAGACGCATTCAACCGGTCGGTCGAAACCCTTGATGGGAAGATCGTTTTACACCAGCCCTGCGCCGCATACCACTTTATCGTTTCCTGTTAACGGCTGCCATACCGCGAGATCCAACTCCGTATGGCAATTGTGCCCACATAGCGATCCTTGGAGATTATTCGATGAAATCATGGACGCGGCCTTGGGTTCGGCAAAGCAATTGGCCAGTAACCTCCGGCAAGCGGCTACAACTAGCCCAATGCAGACTAGAACTCGTCCTAATCTTAGTTTTTTAAGAAGTTTCAGTAAGGTTCGCGCGAGTGTCGTTGATATAACGCGACAACAAACTTCCGAATGGCTCACTTGGTCAACCGATCTTCCGAGTATACATTCGGGTCGATGATCGCGACTATGTCGCTGCCGCTATCCTCTAAGCCAAGTCTTTCGCACAACCGTGCTGATGCAACGTTGCCCGGGGCAATGCCTGTCTTGAACCCAGTTGCGCCAAGCTTTTCATGAGAGTGTATCATAGCTTTGGCCCCCAAGACTTTCGCTACACCTTCACCCATGCGTTCAGGCTTGGTCGAAAGTTGCCCCCATTGAGCGCGACGATGCAGCCTACTGCTGGGCGGATGGCACAGAACTGAGCCTGCGGTTGCAACGGGAGCACCTGAGCTGTCAAAGACGACCATCGCAAATCCGGGGCGAGACAATCCTCGCATAACCGGCCCTATTGGCGGCAGAACACCGTGGCTCATCGCGACTTCTGCGAAAGCTTCAAGCCATTCTGGCGGAGAGTCTCGATCAATCACACGTACGGTCAAATCCTCGGGCAACGCCCGTGTGGCAATTATTTTCCGAGCAATGCCAACACAGTTCAGTCCGCCAAGATAACAAGCTATTGTGTCGGTTTTTAATCCCTGACTTTCAATGACTTCTCGCGTCTTTGCCACCTCCTGACGCGGTATGCTTTCTATCGCCGTGATGCCAAGTATTTGGGCCATTGCAACGGCATCATCCAAAGCCCCGTTGTACTCGTTGACAATTTGAATACCGCGCCCATGGCTACAAAATCGAGGGTCATCACCCAATAGCTGGATAAGGTGCTCACCCATGGTCGACATGCGTCGCTGTGCATCACTTCCAAATACTTCCATGGGTTATCCTTTGGGCCGCCGCAAAGTGGTTCGCCGATGATCGTTTGATATGAGTTGCGTCGTCAAGCGTACGTCAGACGCGAGACCGCGACGAAAAGAGAGTTATTGGTCGAGGGTGAACGTCAACCATGTCCGCAGTACGGTTACTCACGACAATTCGACGAATGACCGCACCGAGCCCAAAGTTTCACTAGTCGGTACGCAGTTTTGAGAGCATGGGGCAAGAGACATTCCCGCTGTCGCAGTTGGCTGTGAGTTCGTTCAGCGCTGCTTCCAATCGCTTCAGCTCGTTTATCTTTTCACGCACATTGAAGATATGAAGCTCAGCCAGTTCTTTTACAGATCGGCAATCTTCTCCGTCGCCTTCGGACAGGCTGAGAAGCGTATTTGTATCGGCTAGTGGAAAGCCCAAATCACGGCATTTTTTCAGGAAACGAAGCCTTCCAACATCGTGCGCTGAGTACATCCGCCGGTTATTCGGTGCCCGTTCTGGTTTGGGCACGATCCCTTCGCGTTCATAGTAGCGGATCGTTTCAATGCCGACACCGCTTTGCCGGGATGCTTCCCCAATCGCAAACATGTGAGTTTTCCCGTCTTGATCCTGTAGCGACTACAGAAGTTATACGAGAGGCTGACACTTCGACAACTCCTACTAGTCAAGGGAATGAAATGCAAAAGTATCTTAGCGTTAGTTATCTGGGATCACTGTCAGCACTCGGCGTCGCGACTTGCTGTGTATTACCCATGACTATGATGTTGCTGGGACTAGGAGGCAGTTGGCTGGCCATTTTCGGAAAGATCGCGGCGGCAAGCTACTACGTATTGGCTATTTCGACAGCGCTTGTCGCTATATCGTGGCTAGTATCTTATCAGCGCGGTTCCCTAACAAAGTTGAAATGGTGGCTTTCGGGGACGACCGCAATCACCGCGTTAGCTTGGGTCGTCGCCTTTAACGAGACCCGGATCAACGATTACCTGATAATGCAGATGTGAAACAATGACAGAGCAAACTGCAGTGCTTGAAAGCACCCTGACGTGCCCGAAATGCGGTCACAGCGAAACGGAAATTATGCCGACGGATGCTTGCCAGTGGTTCTATGAATGCAAGTCTTGCGCAGCGGTCTTGAAGCCGTTGGAAGGGGACTGTTGTGTCTACTGCTCCTATGCCACGGTGCCTTGCCCGCCGATCCAGAATGGCGATAGTTGTTGCGGATGACAAAGTCTGCTTTGTCCACGTAGCAGACATTCACTGAATTCTGCCGAACGTCTGCTCCGAGCCCTCTTTGAACAACGCTGCACGTTGCCAAAATGACCGAAATGCACAGAAAGCGGACTTTGCAAAGTTTTGCGTGCAACCCAGACCAACCCTTTGCCTTGTAACGCACCCAGCATATCGACAGCAAAATTTGAACCAGTGCATACAATTGTTTGGATCACGATCAAACTGGTTGGCTCTTGAAGTTTGGAGCTTAGTCATGGCTACCCAATGGCAGTCTGTCGAACGAGTTACCAACAATTACATAACGCGTGTCGTCGCATTGCTTTCAATCATTGGTTATCTCATCCTTTTCAACGACCAAATTGCGGAAAAAGCTTCATTTTGGATGATTTCTGGAGTTGAACCGGGTACAAAAAATCTTTTACTTGAGCGACTTATCCAAGATGAGGCTAGTTTTCTTTGGCAGCCTACTATTGCTGCTTGCAACCGCACTCCAGAAATTTGAACACCGAGGTTTGCAATTAGTTTCTGACCGGCATGCGAACCGCTTGCCCAGGGTAAACCCCTTCGAGAACCTCGCTGTCTTTGACCACGATGGTGCCATTAACCAAGACGTATGGAATACCCGTTGATGGCAAACCAGGTTCGTCCATCGTCGAATTCTCAGTGACTGTTTCCGGATCGAAAATGGTGATGTCGGCGTCGGCACCTACTTGAATTCGGCCCTTATACGCCATGAGAGAGACGCCGCTGTCTTCGAGGAAACGTGCCACGTCGTAGCTCATTTTGCCGAGGGCTGTCATTAACGACATAAGGTCGTCCTCTCGCACCAGTCGCAAAACAAGTGCATAACTTCCCGCCCCGCGCGGGTGGCCGCCAAGACCCTCGTAGGGTGTGTCCCAGTCAAACGCATTTTCGCCGGTCGCCAAGATTGTCAACGGGAACGCATCGCTGCCGACAACCGTTGTGCCCGGACGCGCCAGCGCAGAAAGCATGACTTCGTCGGTTGAACCCAAAAACGTCACAGCTGTTGTCGGGGCCGCCTGCATCAATTCTTCGTAGCGCTCTTTGGTTAGTGGCTTGCCAGTCGCCGACTCGGTTATGTCGGAATAGGTGCGCCCCATTGCCGGTCCATAATTTGATGGCACCAAATAGTCTGCCGCAACAATTGTCGCGCCAAAGTTGTACGGGTAAATCTCGCCCAGAACATTCAGCCCATTTGCTCGTGCATCGTCGATCCGGTTCAGAACCATGTCGGTGGTGCCCAATGCCTGCTGGTGAATGTGGTGGAACAACAGCCCTCCGCCATAGATACCAAGGTTCGAGATGAATTCTGACGTGGCAAGAGCACCGGACAGAGGATCGGCCTGGCTTGAAAACCGAGCATGTACGAAGGTTGCAACACCGTACTTGCCTGCAAGCTTCTGAATCCCAATAATTTCACGTGCCGTGATCCCATCAACGGCGTACCCAACCGGAACCGCGAAACCTAAAGCACCTCTGCGAATGGTGCTGTCAGACGAATTCGAACCAGTCTCAGTTTTCCACAGAAACCGCGAACCTATGCGGAACAAAGTTGACGCCACTCGCTAAGAGCGGTGGTGCGTGTCAGCTTGAAGGTGTCTCGGCTGGTGAGCGATCGCTCCTGGTTGAAATGGTTGTTTACGGAGGAATGGACAGCGGCGAATTTCTGTAAACTTCGCATGCGCCTGAAACGC
>NZ_WQCA01000059.1 GCF_013032445.1 Ruegeria arenilitoris
GCAAAAGCTACGCAACACCCCTACCCCGCTCAAGCAAAGTTCTTCTGACAAGACTCTTCGACATTCCGAAGCGACAATGGGAAACGGATGTACAGCATCACCGCAAGGCGGATGATCTCGGGACTGGTTTTGAAATACTTGAAGGCGGCAGGTTTGGTCATTCCCAAACGCTACGCACTCGCCCTGCCCCGCTCAAGTAAAGTTAATCTGACAAGACCCTCCCGGTGACTTAGAATGAATGACAACAGCCTACCATAATTGCCTATGTTAGTCGATTTTTGGTGCTGGACAGGCGTCTAAGTTCAAGTGACTTGGGACTGAGCATAGGTTCGCTTCGGGCCGGGCGATAGAAAGTCACTGCTAAATTACTTCTGCAAAGGCAAACCGATAGCAAGAACAGCCGAAAACAATGTATTTTGTCAGAAAGCCAATTTGCTGAGGTGGGGAACACCATGACCTCTGGGAACGCGCTAATTTATCTGTCTGACAAGGACCTCGGGAGTTTGGGCATCCAACCTTCTGAAGTTGCCGATGCCATCGAGTCCGCCCTAATCGCCAAGGTAGACGGAAAGCTTCACACTTCTCCCAAGACAGTCATCTTGCCCGGCGACGGGCGATACGCAATGTCTACATTGGCAATGGGAGATGATGGTTTCATCGTAACCAAGCAGGTTACAGTGTGTCCGGAAAATCCGGCTAGGGATCTTCCCGCGATAAACGGGGCCATCATGGTTATGGATGCGCAAACCGGACTACTTCGCGCGGTCTTGGGAGCGAATTGGATTACGGCTGTCAGAACTGCCGCTCTGTCAGTGGTGGCAGCGCGTAGGCTTGCTGACCCTCATGCTGAGACCGTGGCTTTTGTGGGTGCGGGTGTGCAAGCTCACTCCCATCTTGCTGCGTTTTCAGAACTGTTTCCCTTGAAAAGAATCTGCGTGTTCGGGCGAGGTAAGGAGAATGCCGACAAGCTTTGTCGTTATGCCCGAGGCCTGGGGCTGGAAGCTGAATCGTGCACCAATGCTAAAGGCGCCTTGAGTGATGCTGATCTGATAGTGACATCGATAACCTTGGACTACTCTATTGAACCTTTCTTGGACGCCCGATGGCTGAAACCGACTGGCTTCGCGGCGATAACGGATGTCTGCATTCCGTGGATGCCAGCAGGCATGGCTGCTTTCGAAACGGTAATAGTTGACGACCGACTACAGGAATTGGAAAGCGACAAGCCTATGTTGCCATACGAGCAAATTGCTGGCGATTTGACGGAATTGGTCACTGGAAAAGTCGACATCCGAGTGCGCAACAAACCGGCTGCTTTTGCCTTCAGAGGGATTTCATTGGGGGATTATGCTGCTTCGGTTCTCGCGGTTCGGCGGGCCTCTGACAATCCGGTGAAGTGAGGCCAAAGACATAAACATGCACTTTGGGATTAGAAGATGAAATGGTCGCTTTGGGCTCACAGCTGACCTAAGAGGCGAAGCAGCATCTCACGCCCACGGCGATCACTGCGCAGTCACTTGCGGCCCTTAACTGCCGTTCATCAAGCCACTTTGTTGCTGCAACGCAGCCCGCCAAAGCGGACTTCAATCGATCGCGCAGCACCACGGGTAATCAATGAGCTAGGCCAATCCGAACGCTGTCAGCTCAATCAGACCACTTCATTTGATGACAGACACTTTACACACCCAAAGTCGCGTTAAGGCGTGACGCGTGCAAAAAGATACATTTTATGGTAGTATTGGGCGCACTTAATTTCGAACAGGTTTATTATTATGGGCCAAGATCGTTTTAAGCACAGACTTCGTTTTGCTATTGGGATCACGCTTATATCGGGCATCGTGGCGTCAACCGCGTCCGGCCAGGATGTTGACGCGCCAATTGCGTCCGGCATCTCGGAAACAACGATGCGTGCCCAGCCACTGAACAACGCCTTTCCCGCAAATTTCATGGGGACTTGGGAGCCCTATGACGATGGCAACTGGCTGAATTTCGACCTCGACTTCACCAGCGGCACCGAGGCCATTGAGATGCTCGAGGCGCGTGTCACCTACAGGGATGCCGATGGCATGGAACTGGGAACCGCGACCGTGGGACAACGCGACCTGTCCTTTGCGGTACTCAGCCGGACCGACACAGCCGGAGCGGCCCTGCCTCCGGCATTTGATGAAACCGGTGGACGGCTCGACGATTTCGGCTCATTCGGCGATCAATGCGTTGCGGACATCGTGATCGACTCCAATGGTCTGCTCTACGCCGGAGGGTCAGGGACCAATTCGACGCTATTCGTCGACGACGGCGGCGAACCGCTCATCCCATTCGCATCGCCGTCCGCTCTGCCGAACGGATCGCTTTTGTCGCGCTATACCGAGGACGGAGACAATGACGACGCCTTCTCGGCCAACGGGTTGGAAGCGGTGTCGATCGCTAATCCGATCGTCGAAAACGGGACGATCAGACATGGCGTGAACGCCATCGCGGTCGATGCTCTTGGCAATATCTGGGCTGGCGGCGAGGCGTGGCTGCTGGATGTTCCGTCCGATGACGACCTGCTGTCGTGGTGGTCCGTCATTCGGATCGATACGAATGGCGTGGTAGAGCCGTTTTTCGGCACTCAGATTCTGTTTCCCGAGACAGACAACGGCAGAATAGCCGATCTCGCTTTGCTGTCAGGCAGCATGATCGCCGTCGGCTCCACCGAGGTCGAGGACGAGCCACGGGCGACGCTTGGCATCATCAGTGCAAATGATGCCGAGATCATGGTCGAGGATTTCCTGCCCGACGACATGGTGTCGACATACAGCGCAGTCGTATTGGACGACGAGGAGCGCATCTACGTCGCCGGCTGGTTCGGTCCGCTGCAGGAACTGATTGTCGATGAAGACGACGAACTCGAAGACCGGACATGGTTCGTCGCGCGGTTTCTGTCCGACGGCATGCTCGACGAGGATTTTGGCACGGCAGGCCGAGTCGATGTCGCCTTTCCGGGCGTCGACCGGGCCGCACCCTTGGCTATGGCCATTGACGGTGACGACCGGATCGTCACCGTCGGCACCGTGTCCCCGGGTCCGGGCATCTCGGCCCAGGCCGCCATCGTTCGAATGACATCCTCAGGCGAACTTGACGACACGCTTGCCCCGGCTGAAGCCGGCACGGGAATCATGGTGAGGGATTTTGGATTTCCCGGCCTTGTCGGCGCGGGCGATGTTGCGATCGATGCGGAGGACAGGATCGTTGTCTCCATATTCACCTCCGACATGTTCGCGGCCGTCCGTCTGCTCGATGATGGCGACCTGGACCAGGATTTTGACCAGAACGGCATTGTCGCACTGGAACATCCGGACACGCCTGATCAGACCGGCACGCGATCCACTTCGGTCGCGATCGCATCAGGCAACCGCGTGGTTTTGGGCGGCTGCGCCACCAACGCTTCGGGCGAGGGGAATTTTGCATTGATGCGGCTGAGGGAGGATGGTTTGCTGGATTCCAACGCCACACAGATCCCGCCAGCAACCCGCGTCATCGTTGCCTTCCCGGACGAGGCGCTGGCGGATGACGACCGGTTGTTGCCCTTCGCGGGCGACCCGCCCGCAAGCGTGGATGTCGAGCTTGACGTGCGCGAAGTCGACACAGGCGAGGAATGGACGCTTTCGTTCAACGAGATTCCCACCCCGACATTCGCACCGATTCCGTTTACCGACGGATCGACCTACGTCTTCCCGCTTACGCCGCCGCAACTGTTTGTCTCGCTTCCCGACGACGACGCCTGTGCGGCGCTTGACGATAATGACGACGGCGACGACGAGACAGCGCCCGATCCGCCGGTTCTGAACTACCGGATCACTGTTGCGCATGAGCTTCGCTTTGGCGATATCGAAACCCATCACCGGCATTTCGTGAACAGCCTGAATAACCCGAGCGCGACCAACAACCAGCGCTACGCCTATGATATCGGCGTCACGGACGCCGACGGAAACCTGTCCCGCCCCCTCGACGATGCGTGCGAGGGTATCGACAACCGGCAGAACACCGACAGTTACATCTGGGGCCAGCCGGTGATCGCGATCGCTGATGGCGACATCGTCGGCCTCGACAATAGCCAGCCGAGCAACCCGCGCCCGGGTCCACGCCTAGCGAGTGTCCCGGCGCCCGGGAATTTCATCTCGATCCAGCATTCGAACGGAACGGTCTCGAACTATTACCACATGATCCCGGGCTCCATTCCTGCGAATTTCGGAATGATCGGATCCTGCGGAATGGGGCAGGTCTGCAGCGTCGAACAAGGTGACGTGATCGGCATGGTCGGCAATTCCGGTAACAGCAGCGGGCCACATCTGCATTTTCAGCTGATGGACGGACCGAGCCTGAACAACGACGACGGACTGCCGATCGGGTTCAGCAACGTGATGCTGGATGGCATGCTGCAAACAAATGTCATTTTCCACAGCCGACAGGTACTAGGCGACATCCTGCCAATACCCGAAACCATCGAATTGAATCCGCCGACACCCTCGGGCGCGGTCGGCGAGGCAGAGCCAAATGACGGGCTTGCCGAGCACCATGCCGTGACGCCACCGACCATCGTTTCCGGCACGATATCGGTAGTCGAGGCCCCCACCGTCGCAGTGCGCGGCGATCCGGTCGAGGACATCTACCGGTTCCAGAGCAAAACACGGGCTAGGGTGTTCATCCGGCTCGAGGCGGCTCAGGCTTTTGAAGACCTTGACGTATATCTGCTGAACGAGGGCCTACAGATGCTCAACCCTGACCGCGCAGGCTGGGGTCCGGGCGGGATCGAGGAAATGGTACTCACCGTGCCGCCGGGTCGGTTCTATGTCGCGGTTTCGAACCCGGAGGACGGCTCGGGGATCGATTACGAGCTCGAGATCGATATTCGCCCATTCGCCTGGCAGTATTCGGCCAAGGTGGTGTGCGGCTCACAGCCCGACCCCGAGAACGGGCGTCTGGTGCCGGGACGCTACGCGACAACCGTCAACATTCACAATCCGGGCGGCAACGAGGCGCTGGTTTTCAAAAAGCTTGCACTCGCGTTTCCGCCGGTTGAACAGCGGCCGGGAAGAATTCACGAGATTGGCGAGGACACACTCGGCTATGACCAGGCGGTGAAGACGGATTGCGCCGATCTGGAACTGAATGCGCTCGGTGGCGCACCACCCGAGGGCGAAACCTATTACGAAGGTTGGGTCGTTGTTCAGAGCACCGAACAACTAGACGTCACAGCGGTTTACTCCGCGGCGACGCTGGGGCCTGAAGGCAACGTGACCGGAGCCCACTCGATCGACGTCGAGCAGATTTCTGAACACGGCTTAGGCGTCGACCTTTCGGTCACCAAATCGGCCGAGGATTTCACCTGGCCGTTCGGCGACCGTTTGCTCCATTTCATCCTCTACACGGTTGACGTCGCCAATGCTGGACCGGCGGTTGCCGGCAATGTCCGGGTTAGTGACACCATGGCCCTGAACCTGCTGAACGCGGATGGCGCGGCAGCGCTTCTCCCGTTTCCGCTTGATCTGCCGCCGACAGGGTCGCTGATCTCGATCGAAACCCTGTCGCAAACCGCATCCGCAGCGGAATTCGATATCGGCGACATCGCCCCCGGGTCGGTGCGCAGCATTCGGTTCTGGGGCTTTGCCGCCGCGGGCGCGACAGGTTCCCCGGCCTTTGCGTTTGTCGAGAACACCGTGTCGGTCCGGGCTGGCGAGGCGGAATTGATTGAGGACGACAACAACGACAGCATCAACACGGCGATATTACCATGACACAGATGACGCATATTCTGCTGACCGGCCTTGCGGCGCTCACACTTTTTTTTACTTCCAGCACCTCGGCGCAAAACAGCGGAACCGCATCTCCAAAACCCGAAATCCGGCCGGAAATGCGCATCTGCGGTCAACTGGCGCAACGCGACTCGCTCGCTCAGCTGGACAAACAGCTAAAGCAGTCGAGCCAGGTTGATAGAGACAGCGCCAACTACCGCGCGCCCGACCTGCCAGAAGACCTGCACGCTATGCTGCGATGTCTCATGGCCCGAATAGATACCGGCACGTAGCTGCATTGTGCGCGGCTTGAAACACACCAAAATAACCCCTTCCTGCCGTTGAGTCGGTTTTTGCGTTTCCGTGCGGCAGCCCGGCCAATTAGAGTGGTTTGCGTATTATCTATCCCGTATCCTGCGGCTATGAAGAAGTTGAAACATTCTTCGTCAGTGAACAGCGCGCAAACGCGACCTACGGCATTCCATAGATCGTGGATGGTTCGGGTGGCCGCCTTCTTAATCAAGGCCTTGAGCTTCGAGAAGGCCATCTCGATAGGGTCAGATCGGGCGAGTACAGCGGCAAGAACAAGAACCACGCGCCGCGATCGCGAAGCACGTCCGCGGCGTGCTGGCTATTGTGGCTGGATAGGTTGTCCAGGATGATCACATCGCCTTTCGAAAGCGTCGGCGTGAGCTGGGTTTCGACATAAGTGTCGAACTTCGCACGGTTCATGGTCCAGCCGATGACCTAGGGCGCATCGAGAGGTGCTGTCAGACTAATTCGAACCAGTCTCAGTTTGCCTCGGAAACCGCGAACCTATCCGGAACAAAGTTGTCGCCACTCGCTAAGAGCGGCGGCGCGGGTCAGCTTGAAGGTATCTCGGCTGGTCAGCGATCTTTCCTGGTTGAAGTGGTTGTAGATAAAAAATGGACGGAGGCGAATTTCTGCAAACTTCGCATACGCCTGAAACGCAGCATGGCCCGTTCTCTTCGTCGAAACGGCAGGTGCGAGTTCTCGACGCGGTTGTTGAGCCACCTGCCCGTCTGTTGTTTTTCGAGCGCGCCCATTTCTCTGAGCGCAGCCTTGTAGGAAGCGAAGCGATCTGTGACGACGTTTTCCGCTTTTCCGTGCCGCTTCATCAATTTCCTGAGGAATTTCAGTGCAGCCTGATTGTTTCGGCGTTTGGTGACAATGGCTTCCAGCACCTCGCCTTCATGATCAACGGCCCGCCAAAGATAATGCCGCTTGCCATTCACCCTCGCGAAACCCTCATCCACGTGCCACTTCCATTTGGAGAACACGCGCAGTTGCTGAACACGCTTCCGTCTGATCTCGGTAGCAAACATCGGGCCAAACCTGTTCCACCAATATCGGACAGTTTCGTGGCTCGCGTCGATGCCTCGCTCATGCAGCAGATCTTCGACATTCCGAAGCGAGAGCGGGAAACGGATGTACAGCATCACCGCAAGGCGGATGATCTC
>NZ_WQCA01000006.1 GCF_013032445.1 Ruegeria arenilitoris
CCTCTTCAACTGGGCTGCAAGCTGATTGGAACCGGGTTTCCTTGTCCTTGTCAGGTCTAATGCGTTCATAGCGCCGACGGTCATCACGAAACAATTCGTCCAGAAGCGGTTTGCCAGAAGCGGCATCTTCGATGAGAACGCGATCCGGATCCCAGTGACCGACAAGGTTCAATGCCTTGGACTTCAGGTCCGTGTAGTCCACCTGCCCGCGCCAGACGTCGAGAAGGAACCACGCGTTTTCGCGGAACCCCCAGGTCGTACAGACAGAGAAGTCAGACCGGGGATCCGCAGACATACCCGTATCCCAGCTCTGAACGACCAGTTGGAACCAGCGACGATCTTCGATTGTCTCGTAGGTGCCGAACCACTCCCAGCGCAAGGGTGATCCATCCGGCGCAATCGGGTTCTGCTGATACTGGCAATTGAACACGGCCGCGCCCATTTCGCGACGCTTCGTATCCAACGTTTGCTGATCCAGGCGCGACGGACACAGAAGATCACCCGGTTTGCGGCGCATGACATTTCCGCGCCCAAGAGGAACCATCTCATGTTCTTCGGCAATGGCAGGCAGATTCAGATGCCGATAGGTTCCGCGTTCGAGCAGATAACCCGGCGGATCCATCTCGTGCAACCGCTGCGCAACCATGACAACGCGCCCCTCGGCCGGGTTGTCAAAGCGCGACAGCAAGGTCCCTTCAATGAACTCTTGCGCCTTGACCAGCTCGGCCTCGGAACTCGCATCACCCGCCTTCAGAAGATCGTCAATGATGATGTAATCGGCGCCATGACCGGTGACAGAACTGCCGATGGAGACAGCCTTACGGCTGCCTCCCTTTGTGGTGCGGATTTCTTCTGAGGTGTTGCCCTTTTTAGCCAAAACCGTTTCAGGGAACATTTCCCGGTACCAGCGTGCGGACATGATCCGTCGACAATCTTCGGAATGTTTGCGCGCCAGATCCAGCCCATAGCTGGCAACAATGATCTTGGCGCTCGGAGAGTGCCCCAGAAGATAAGCGACATATGCAACGGCAACGGTGACAGATTTCAGGCACCGGGGCGGAATGTTGATGATCAACCGCTTGTTCTCGCCGACGCGAACGTTGTCCAACTCATGGCACATGGCGCGCACATGCCAAGCCGGATCAAAGCCGCGGTCAGTCCCCTGGTGCAGCGTGCCAAACACACGCCACACGAAGGGAAAGAAATTGTCCCGGCAAACCTCGCGAGCGGCTTGCACGACGATTTTTGGATCAGGAGTCGTCATCTTCCGCCTCCTCATTTTCCGGACCACCGTCACCGTCCAGTTGGCTGGAAAAGAAATCCCGGAGGATGTCGTAGTCGACAGCGTCCGGTTCAAGCGCACGGACGCTTTCTTGCGCGTCCATTTCACTTGGGTCGAACAGATCCGCGTCCAGCTTCAGCAGCGCCATCATCAATTTCGTGTCGCCCTTCAACGCGCCAGCCGTGAGCCGCTTGGCAATTGCCTCCGCCTTGGAAATCCGGACTTCCCGGTTGCCTTCGCGGACCGTGATCTTCGCTTCCAGTTCGCGTTTCAGACTGGCATTCACACCCTTAGCACCTTTCGGTCGCCCTTTTGGATTGCCAGAACGGCCTTTCTTGAACTGGGTCACTTTGGGCGGCTTGCCGTAGCCCACCTCGTAGTCCTTCGTATCGTCAGACATGATCCGCCTCCTGCTCTGAGGTGGCGTCTACGGCTGCAGAACGCGCATCGAACGTTTGCCCCGTGACAGCATGCACCGCGCTTTCACCAGTCATGTCCTGCCAACGACGGATGGCGACATCGACATAAGCCGGGTCGAGCTCAATCAGCCGCGCCCGGCGCCCGGTCTTCTCGGCTGCCAGCAAGGTCGCGCCGGACCCGCCAAAGGCGTCCAGCACGACATCGCCGCGATGGCTCACATCCATGATGGCATCTGCCACCAAAGCTGTCGGCTTCACCGTGGGATGATCAGCAAGATCCGCTTCGCGCCCTGCCCCAAAGCTGTTCACACCTGCGTAATCCCAAACATTGGTCCGGTTGCGCCCATGTTTGCCCAGTTCGACATTGTTGATATGCGGCGCGCCCGGTTTCTTGAAGATCGCCACCAGTTCGTGCTTGGAGCGGTAAAGGCTGCCCATCCCTCCGTTGGTCTTGTTCCAGACGCAGAGGTTGATGAGATCCAATCCACCTGCATTGCCCGCTGCAATCAACTCTTCAATATGACGCCAGTCCATGCAAATCATCGCGATGCCCCCGTTCGGCAGGCAGTCGAACAAATGGTTGATCGCGTCTGTGAGGAAGCCTCGGAATTCGCTATCAGACATTTCTCCCGACGCCATGGCAAATTCGCGATGATCGTCGCCGGTGCCACAGCGGACATGCCCATTGACCGGTACGTTATAAGGAGGATCGGTGAACACCATCTGCGGGCTCTCGCCATCCAGGAGCATCTCGCAGCTCTGCGCTTGCAAAGCATCCCCGCAGAAGATGCGATGATCTCCAAGAATCCAGAGGTCGCCTGGCTGCGTAATTGCAGGCACCGCAGGATCCGGTGACTCAACAGTTTCCGCTTCAGTCTCCGTGACCTCGCCTGCACTATCGATGATGATGTCAATCTCCGGTGCCTCGAACCCGGTGATGTCCAGATCAATGTCCAGCTCGCCATCAAGGCTGAGATCCATCAGCTCGGCAAACTCAATCTGGAGCGCGGCTTCGTTCCAGTCGGACAATTCCGCCAGCTTGTTATCCGCAATGCGCAGAGCGCGCACTTCTGCGTCTGACAGATGATCGGCCACAACAGTTGGAACGGACTTCAACCCCAGAGCCTTGGCGGCTTCATAGCGGCCATGACCCGCAATGATGGTACCCGCAGCATCCACAAGGATCGGAGTGACAAAGCCAAACTGGGCCACCGAAGCCTTCAGCTTGTCGATATTCTTGGCCGCGTGCACCCGATTGTTATTGGCGTAGGGCTTGATCTGGCTGATCCGGGATTGGACGACATTGTCCGCCATCCAGATCGGCGAGTTGGACGCCTTGGCGTCGCTGTTTGTTTTCTTAGCAGGCATAGCCGCCTCCTTTCACTTGACGCTCTTTAGCGTCGACAAGAAAGGATCGTGTTGGGAATTCGGAGAGAGCACGATCAGCAACTCTCCGGACCAATCGATCCGGTTCGTTGCCCCTTCGAATGCTCTCTGCGGAAACCTGTGTTTCCAATGAGTGCTGCCTGCGGGAGCAGTTTCCCGCCCTGATAGTCCGGGCGATTGAGCCAAATGTAGGTGTCATCAATACGAGACGCAACCCCCAAACCAAAAGTAACCAAATCGTAACCAATTAAGATTGTTGACGAATAATCGGATGTGCGGCAGCAGCGCTCCGCAAAACATACCCCTCCTGGGATTGCCCCAGAAAGAGCTGGACTGTTGTTGCCAACCACGCATCACTGGACCCACGCTCGAGCCATTCGGGCGCTCCTCGGCACCGGGGCTCGGCATTCCGCCAGCCCCAGATCGGAGGAGACAATACATGTCCAAATCCAAACAAACCAAAATTGACAAAGTGCAACATTTGTTGCGCCGCCCGAGTGGCGCCAGCCTGGCGGAGCTCTGCAAAACAACAGGGTGGCAGCCTCATTCGGTCCGAGCAGCTCTAAGCGGCCTGCGGAAAAAAGGCGTCACAATTGACCGGCGGGCATCCGACAAACCAAATAGACCATCCACATATCACCTGACGTCGGGAACAGGAGAAGAGTCATGACGAAGACTGGCGATGTCGCCGATCTGGCCGCCATGGGTCGATCGGATCTGGTCACGCTTTGGCAGCAACTGTTTGATCAACCCGCACCCGCCATGCTCAGCCAACCCTTCCTGCGCCGTTTTATCGCCTTTGAGATGCAGTCGCGCTGTCGTGGCGGGCTACCCCGGCAGGTCAAAGTCACGCTTGAAAAGGGCTCTGAGAAAAAACCCCGGCCTAAATGGCCTGCCCTCAAACCTGGTGGGCGCCTGCTGCGCGAGTGGAATGGCGTGACCCATGTAGTCGACGTTACAGATGACGGCTTTGTCTGGAACCGGAGGTCCTATCGCTCGCTCTCGGCCATCGCCCGAGAAATTACCGGCGCGCATTGGTCAGGGCCGCGTTTCTTCGGACTCTCTGGCAAGGGGGCCAAATGAGCCCGCGCCGCAAAATCAGATGCGCCATCTACACGCGCAAGTGCTCAGAAGATGGACTGGACCAGGACTTCAATTCACTGGATGCGCAATATGAAGCCTGCGCGGCCTATGTCGCCAGCCAGCGACACGAAGGTTGGACCCTGCTGCCCGAGCGCTACGACGACGGTGGGCTGTCCGGTGGCACACTCGAGCGCCCCGCCCTGCAACGCCTGCTGGAAGAGATCGATGCTGGGCGTATCGACATGGTGGTGGTCTACAAGATCGACCGGCTGACCCGATCGCTGGCCGACTTCTCCAAGCTGGTCGAACGGTTGGAGCAGGCGGAGTGTTCTTTTGTGTCCGTCACGCAGGCCTTCAATACCTCTTCGTCCATGGGCCGCCTTACTCTGAACGTACTTTTGTCCTTTGCCCAGTTTGAACGGGAAGTCACCGCAGAGCGTATTCGCGACAAGATTGCTGCGTCGAAGAAAAAGGGGCTTTGGATGGGTGGTAACATGCCTCTGGGCTATGATCGCCACCCGGATCCAAAAGCAAGAACGCTGGTGGCAAATGAAGAGGAGGCCAGAACAGTCCGGCATCTCTTTGGGCTCTATGACGAGCTGGGTTGCCTGCGCAAAGTAGAAGAACGGGCCACGGCAGCAGGGCTGCGGTCAAAACGGGTTGTTCGGGCGGATGGCAGCGTGAAAGGGGATTGTCCGCTGTCACGCGGTCAGATCTATTACCTGCTGTGCAACCCGGTTTATCTCGGCAAAATCCGCCACAAGGATAAGATCTGGGACGGGCAACATCCGGCGATCATCGACCAGGGCATCTGGGACCGGGTGCAGGAAAAAATGCGGCAGGCCTCGAACCGTTCCCGGGCACGCGGCGGCTCCGATGCGCGCCAACACTCCAATGACCCCGGCGCCTGGCTTACCGGTTTGCTCAGCGACGACACCGGGGATCGGTTGACGCCAACCCACACCACGCGCAAAGGCAGACGGTTGCGCTACTATATCTCCAACAGACTGATCTCGGGTGGCAAGGATATCTCCGGCTGGCGACTTCCCGGCCCTGCGCTAGAAAATGCTGTCATTGATGTCATCGTCAGACATCTGCAAGACGCCGCCGCCGCGCATCGAGTTCTGGCACAGCCGGAGGCCGGATCTGCTGAGGCGGTCCAGACCTCAATTGCGGATCTCGTGACCCGACTTCGAGCCCAAGGCTGTCAGGTCGGCGCTGAACTTCTGGCCAACGGCAGAATTGTACGAGGACAGATCAGCCTCGAATTGAACCGTAAAACCTTGGCGAGCGCACTTGGCATCGCTGCCGACCACCTGCACCCGGATCTCAAACTTATCACCGCATCCTTCGATCTGCGCCGCCGCGGCGTTGAGGCCAAGGTCGTCGCCGGGGACATGGCACCCCAACCCGATCCTCACCTCCGGTCCATGCTGATCCGCGCCCATGGCTGGGCCCGTGATCTGAAAGCCGGGGTTCAACTGAAGGACATTGCGCGGCGGGAAAAGCTCCCTGGCGCCTTTATCCGCACCCGCGCTCAACTCGCTTTTCTCTCACCGAAGATTCAAGCGGCGATTCTCGACGGCACCCAGCCGCCGGAACTCACACTCAAGCGTCTGGTCAGCGTGACCCACCCACTTGATTGGTCCGAACAGGAACGCCAGCTCGGCTTCTGACACCTCCAGATCCTGCGTCCTTGATACAGGGTTCGCCCTCCCTGATCTGGCGGAACAATTCCCTGTTCCCGCGAGAAAATTCCCTGTTCCACTTTTTAGGGAATTTGCAACATAAACCTCTGAAAAACATACAATGTTGGCATGAGACATGAGGGAACTCAGACCCGTTTTGCGAAAATTCCCTGTAAATTGCCGGGTATCAGGGAAATCCCGCCCAAAGCGACCCCGCCAAAATGCGGCACTGAGACTGGGGATTGGATTCTACTCAGAGCGTGCGATCCGCTCAGTCTCTGATTGAAAGCCCACGTGCCAACGCGCGGGAATTGCGGCACAATTCCGGGTCAGAAAACACAAATGAAGTGAGACAGGTATGAGTGGCGGGGAGACAGGGATTCGAACCCTGGGGACGCTCTCACGCCCAACGGTTTTCAAGACCGCCGCATTCGACCACTCTGCCACCTCCCCGCGTGAGGCCGGGTCTAAGGCCAACGCGAACTGGTGGCAAGAGCAAATAGGGAAATCTTGCCGAAGCGCGTGCGGCGGTCTTTCCATGACACTTTGCCCACGTTATGCTTTGCGAGAAAGACCGCAGCAGGCCGGCAACACAGAACCGGCGATCGGCAGCGGGGCCCAGAAAAAAGCCCCATCAGGCAAGGGACGATAAAATGAAACGAGCGACTGAGACACGCGCAAAAACGCGATCGGTGGCGGTGCTGGCCGTGGCATTGGCGGCCTTGGCCGGTTGTGAGGAAGGTTTGTCCCCTGACAAAGCTCCGGAAGACGCCCAAAGTGGTGACACCCAAGCTGATGACAAAGTTGAACTGTTCCCAGACTACACAGACAACTCAGGTGATTCCGTCGAAGCGCCTGACGCATTTAACGTGGTTGAAGCCGGCCTTTGGGACGGTCGTCCATCCTTGGGTGGTATCTGGGTTGCCCACCCCGACGTAACCCAGCCTGAGCGTGTAGTGATCAAAAACACAACCAACAACAAGACCATCACTGGCGCTTTGTTCCGGCGGGAAAGAAATCTGCCAGGGCCAGCGTTGCAGCTTTCCTCGGCAGCCGCCGAGAAACTGGGCATCTTGGCTGGGGCGCCTACGAAAGTCGAAGTTACCGCCCTGCGGCGCAAACCGGTTGAGGAAAAAGAACCGGAAGAAACTGGGGAAGTTGAAACCGCAGACAACGCGCCTTCAGATGACAACGCCAAATCGCAAGACACCGCAGCCAATGCCTCAGTGGATGGTGAAGAGAAACCCGTCAAGCGAAAGTGGTGGCAAAAGAAAGAAACAGTTGCAGCCGCGGGTGTAGCTACCGCGGCCACTGCAGCAACGGCAGATACTGCAACTGAGGCGGCGGAAGAAACCGTCGCAGCGACGCCTCAGGCAACCACTTCCCCATCCCTGTCCGATGCAGAAGTGACGCAGCCCAAGGAAAAGCCAGCCAAACGAAAATGGTGGCAGAAGAAAGAACCTGTCGCGGCCGCGGGCGTAACTGGTGCTGCAGTTGCGGCAACATCAGATGCTACCACCGAAGCGACGGCTGAGGCCGCGGAAGAAGTCGTTGAATCGACAACTCTGACGACACCGTCCCCAACTCTGTCGGATCCTGAGGTTGCGCCACCCAAGGAAAAACCCGCCAAGCGGAAATGGTGGCAAAAGAAAGACCCCGACGCCATTACTGAAACGCCGCTGGAGCCCGTCGCAGGCGCAACCGCAGCCATTGACGCTGCAGACCCCACCCCAGTCGTTGCAACCGCCGCAGCGTCTCAGGAAAAAGCTCCACGCTCTTTGACAAAACCGTATGTTCAGGTCGGAACTTTCAATGTCCAAGCCAATGCAAAGAGCGCGGTCTCAAAGATTGAACGGAACGGAATGGCCGCTGATATTCGTGAACTGAACACTGGCGACAAAACGGTCTGGCGCGTTCTGGTTGGCCCGGCAGCAACTCGTTCTGAACGCAAAGCGATTCAAAGCGACGTTAAGGACCTTGGCTTTACCGACGCGTTTACCGTCAAAAACTGAAACAACGGAGGCCTTTAATGCTGTCCTCACTGCGATCATCTGTTTTGACCCTCGGGCTGGCGCTTTTTGCCCTGCCCGCCCATGCCTTTGATACACAGGCCCGCGCGGCCTATGTGATGGATCAGACGACTGGAACGGTCCTTTTGTCCAAAGAGGCGGATCAACCGCTTCCGCCCGCGTCGATGTCCAAGTTGATGACGCTCTATGTGGCGTTCGAGGCGTTGCGCGATGGCCGGTTGACACTGGACGAAACACTACCGGTTTCTGAACACGCGATGAGCTATGGCGGCTCGACCATGTTCCTGAACACGCAAGATCGTGTCCGGGTCGAGGATCTGCTGCGCGGCATCATCGTTTTGTCAGGCAACGACGCCTGCGTGGTGATCGCCGAAGCGCTCAGCCCCGACGGGACCGAGGCCGGATTTGCCCGCTACATGACCCAGCGTGCCAAACAGATGGGCATGGACAACTCGAACTTCGCGAATTCCAATGGCTGGCCTGCAGCGGGTCACATGATGTCGGTACATGACCTTGCGGTATTGGCGGACCGGCTGATTTCTGATTTTCCTGAGTATTATCCTCTGTTCGCCGAGGAAGTATTTGAATTCGACGGCCGCGCACCGTCGAACAAACGTAACCGCAACCCGCTGCTAAAATTGGGCATCGGTGCTGATGGTTTGAAAACCGGTCACACGCAAGAGGCCGGATATGGCCTTGTCGGCTCGGCCAAGCAAGGCGACCGCCGGGTGATCTTTGTTCTCACAGGCCTCGACAGCACCGCCCGCCGTGCAGAGGAGGCTGAGGCCGTGGTTAACTGGTCGTTTCGAAATTTTGTCGAGAGGACAGTTGCCAACGCGGACACGCCGATAGCACAGGCCAAGATCTGGATGGGGGCAAAAAAGACAGTAGATCTGGTTCCTGAAGAGGATCTCACCCTGCTGTTCCCTGTGCTGGGCGACAAGAATATCGAGGCCGAAGTTGTTTACGAAGGTCCCGTCAACGCACCAGTTGAAAAGGGTCAGCAATTGGCTGAGCTGGTTATCAAGCCAGAAGGTCTGCCGGAAATCCGCCGTCCCTTGGTTGCCGCTGAAGCCGTTCCGAGCGGGGGGTTCGTTGTCCGAATGCTGACCGTGGGCGGTATCGTTGTGACCGATGTGATCGGCAATCCCTTGGACGCGTTTTGACGAGCCCCGGGTTGTTTCTGACCTTTGAAGGCATTGACGGATCGGGCAAATCCTCGCAGGCAAGAATGCTTGCGGATCGCTTGCGGGATCTGGGCCGTGAAGTCGTTCTGACGCGTGAACCCGGCGGATCGGTTGGGGCTGAGGAAATCCGTCGTCTGGTTTTGGAAGGCGACCCCGATCGCTGGTCGGCTGAGACGGAACTGCTGCTGTTCACCGCCGCCCGGCGCGACCATCTGGAACGCACCATCGAACCGGCCCTGGCAGTGGGCAAAGTGGTGATCTGCGACCGTTTCGCCGACAGCACCCGCATGTATCAGGGCCTGTCGCGCGGCAACCTGCGCGCGGTGGTTGACCAGTTGCATAGTCTGATGATTGGGCGCGAACCTGACCTGACCCTGCTGATCGACATGGACCCACAAACCGGCCTAACCCGCGCCAAGGGGCGGCAAGGAACTGAGGAACGGTTCGAAGATTTCGGTGTGGATCTGCAGGAGAAGATGCGCGCAGGCTTTCTGGCACTGGCCGATGAATTCGCGGACCGTTTCCGGGTGATCGACGGCAATCGGGACATGGACAGCGTTGCACAGGATGTGACAGAAATCGTCCTGCAAGCACTGTGACGGGCGATAGATGAGCGACGACACCCCAATCCCGGATCAGGCCCCCGGAGCCCCGCATCCGCGTGAAACCCAGCACCTGTTCGGACAGGCTGAGGCCGAGCAGGCGTTTCTGAGCGCCTACACCTCGGACCGGCTACATCATGGCTGGCTTCTGACCGGCCCGCGCGGGGTGGGTAAGGCAACGCTGGCCTGGCGGATCGCCCGGTTTTTGCTGGCAACGCCTCCGGTCGAAGAGGATGGGCTGTTCGGTGCGCCCCCGCCGCCCGAGTCGCTGGAGATTGATCCCGACCATCCCGTCGCCCACCGTATTCTGGCCGGGGCCGAGCCGGGCCTTGCTGCCATCACCCGCTCGCTGAATGATCAGGGGCGGCTGCGCAACGAAATCGTTGTTGATGACATTCGCAAGCTTGGGAAGTTCTTTGGTCTGTCGTCCGCCGATGGCGGGCGTCGGGTTGTCATCGTGGATTCGGCGGATGAGATGAATGTCAGCGCGGCCAATGCCCTGCTGAAGATGCTCGAAGAACCGCCCGCGCGCACGACGTTGCTGCTGATCTCGCACCAACCGTCGCGCCTGTTGCCGACGATCCGGTCGCGCTGTCGCACCCTGCGGCTATCCCCCCTTGGCCCCGAGGATATGCAAGCTGCGCTTTCGCAAACCGGTGCGGAATTGTCCGGACAAACCGACCATCTGGCCGCACTGGCCGCCGGGTCCGTGGGTGATGCGGTCCGATTGATCAATCTGGGCGGGCTGGAGATTTACGCCGAACTTATCGCTATTCTGAGTACCCTGCCCCGCATGGATCGCCAACGTGCGTTGAAACTGGCCGAGGCCGCCGCCCAGCGCGGTGCAGCCGACCGGTTTGAATTGTTGCTCACGCTGATCGATGTCGCTTTGTCGCGCCTCGCCCTGACCGGTGCTACCGGCACACCACCATCCCCAGAGGCCGCCCCGAATGAAGCCGAAACGCTGGCGCGCTTGTCCTCATCTCCGCATCAAGCCCGCCAATGGGCCGAGGTCGCGGCGACAATCACAGCCCGCGCGCGACATGGTCAGGCGGTGAACCTTGACCCTGCCGCTCTGGTCCTAGATACGGTGTTCAAGATACAGGAAAGCGCCGGTCAGAGCAGATGAGCGACACGCCCCAGATTACCGACAGCCATTGCCATCTGGACTTCCCCGATTTCGAGGGGCAACTGGACCAGATCGTCGCCAACGCCGCCGAGGCGGGCGTGACCCATATGGTCACGATCTGCACGCGCCTGCGCAACGAACCCACCGTCCGCGCCATTGCCGAGGCCCACGCGCCGGTCTTCTATGCCGCCGGCACCCACCCCATGAGCGCGGCGGATGAACCGATGGTGACCGTCGACGAACTGGTCGCTTTGGCGCAGCATCCCAAGTTCGTGGGCATCGGCGAAACCGGGCTGGATTACCACTACACCGCTGACAGTGCCGACGTGCAGAAGCAATCGCTGCGCGTCCATATCGAGGCCGCGCAACGCACCGGCCTGCCTCTGATCATCCACGCCCGCGCGGCAGATGATGACGTGGCGCGCATACTGGCCGAGGAACACCGCAACGCACCCTACTCCTGCGTCATGCATTGCTTTTCGTCCTCGGCGGAACTGGCCAAAGCCGCGCTGGATCTGGGTTTTTACCTGTCCATGTCCGGCATTGCCGCTTTCCCCAAAAGCCAGGAGTTGCGCGATATCTTCGCCGCCGCTCCGGTTGACCGCGTGCTTGTGGAAACCGACGCACCCTATCTGGCGCCACCGCCCTATCGCGGCAAGCGCAACGAACCGGCCTATACTGCCCACACCGCCCGCAAGGGGGCCGAGGTGTTCGGCATGGACTACGCCGATTTCGCGGCCCAGACCCAGGCCAATTTCGACCAGCTGTTCACCAAAGCCGCAACCTACAAGGCGGCCGCATGACCGAGCTGCGCTGCACCATCCTCGGTTGCGGCTCTTCCGGCGGTGTGCCCCGGCTGGGCGGGCATTGGGGCGAGTGTGACCCGAACAACCCCAGAAACGTTCGCCGACGCTGCTCGATGCTGGTGGAGCGCGACGGTCCCGAGGGCACCACATCCGTTCTGATCGACACTACGCCGGACATGCGCAGCCAATTGCTGAGCACAGGAACCGGGCGGCTGGACGGAGTGGTCTATACGCACAGCCACGCGGACCACGTGCACGGCATCGACGATCTGCGCATGATCGTCTTTAATATGAAGGCGCGTGTTCCTGTTTGGGCCGATGGCGACACCCAAAATGATCTGTTGGGGCGGTTCGGATATGCGTTCATTCAGCCCGACAGCTCTCCGTACCCGCCGATCTTGGACCTGAAAACCATCGACGGCCCGTTCGAAATCGACGGCCCCGGTGGCCCGATCCCGCTTCATCCGTTCAAGGTCAACCACGGCTCGATCGACTCGCTGGGGTTCAAGATGGGCAAGCTGGTCTATCTGCCGGATGTGGCCGAATTCTACGACGACTCCTGGGCCCTGATGGAAGGGTTGGATTGTCTGATCATCGACGCCCTGCGCAGATCGCCGCACCCCACCCATGCGCATCTGGAAAAGACGCTGGGTTGGATTGACCAGTTGAAACCCAAACGCGCGGTGCTGACCAATATGCATATCGACCTCGACTATGCCACGGTCGAATCTGAGACCGCCGATCACGTCACTCCTGCCTATGATGGCATGGTGATCCGTCAGGCTTTGTAAGACGCTGCGGACGCGGCCTGCGATATCCCTCTGGGTGGCAAGATGCTGCAAAGCCTGATCGACGTCATTCTGCCGGTTTTTCTGGTTATCGGAGCGGGATACGCCGCGACATCATTGGGGTATTTCAAAGAGGTCCATGTAGACGGGCTGATGAAGTTCACCCAAGGCTTCGCGATCCCCTGCTTGCTGTTTCTCGCCATCGCGCATCTGGACCTGAGCAGCAGTTTCGACCCCCGGCTTCTGGCCAGTTTTTATACGGCCGCGGCGGTGTGTTTCACCGCTGGCCTGTTCGGCGCCCGCCTGATCTTTCGCCGCGACTGGGAGGATTGCGTCGCCATAGGGTTCTGTTGCCTGTTCTCGAACTCGGTCCTGCTGGGCCTGCCGATTACTGAACGCGCCTACGGGCCCGGAAACCTGTCCGGCAACTATGCGATCATCGCCTTCCACGCACCGTTTTGTTATGCTGTCGGCATCACTGTGATGGAGGTGGTCCGCAACCGTGGCAATGGCGGCGGGCTTATGGTGCGGTCGGTTCTGACAGCGATGTTCCGCAACGCCCTGATCCTTGGTATCGCGCTGGGTTTTGTCGTCAACTTGTCCGGGGTCGGCGTGCCCTCGGTAGTGGACGAGGCGCTTGGCCTTATAACCCGCGCCGCTCTGCCCGGTGCCCTGTTTGCATTGGGCGGCGTGCTGGTCAAATACAAGCCCGAAGGTGACCTGCGTGCGATTGCCTATGTCTGCGCCATTTCCCTGATGCTGCACCCCAGCCTTGTGTGGCTGTTCGGCTCGTCGCTGGGCTTGCCGCAGGACCTGTTCCGCTCGGGCGTGCTGAACGCGGCAATGGCACCGGGGTTTAACGCCTATATCTTCGCCAACATGTATGGCCGGGCCAAACGGGTCGCGGCCTCATCCGTGTTGGTCGGAACAGCGGTCTCCATCCTGTCAGTCTGGTTCTGGCTGACACTTTTAGGCTGACCTCAGAACGGTTTGGATTGACTTTGTTGCGGCAGGAAACACCTATCGGGAAAGCAGACAGGATCAAGTAAATGCCCCACGCCCTAATCGTCGCCCATGGCCAGCCGTCCGACCCGATCCCGGCTGATCAGGCGTTGGCCAAATATGCCGCCGAGGTGGATGCCTTGTGTGATGGCGTGACTGTGCGTTCTGCCACGCTGGCTGCACCGGACGTTTTCGAAAAGCGCGTCGCAGAACTGACCGATGACGCCGTGATCTATCCGCTTTTCATGGCCAAGGGCTGGTTTGTCACCAGCGCCCTGCCAAAGCGTCTGTCCGGGCGAAACCTGCGCATTCTCGATCCTTTGGGTGTGGACCCGAACCTGCCGAGACTGGTTGCAGCGGCACTGCGTGACACGCTGAACGAAAACCAATGGACCGCGGAGGAGACCGATCTGGTGCTGGCCGCCCACGGATCCGGCCGCAGCCGCAACCCCTCAGCCGTGGCCCGCGCCTTTGCAACTGACCTGGCGCAGCACCTGGCGTTCAAATCGACGCGTCTGGGGTTCGTCGAAGAGCCCCCCTCTATTACCGAAGCCGCCACGGGCCTGTCTGATCAGGCCTTGTGCCTGCCGTATTTTGCCTGCCATGGCGGCCATGTGATTGATGATGTTCCGCAAGAACTGAACGCGGCTGCGTTCCAAGGCCATGTGATGCCCGTGGTTGGCGAACTGCCCCGGATCAAGCAGCACATTGCAACCACCCTGTCCCGCCTATTCCACGAGACCTGATCGTCCGGACATCCGCGGGTTTTGACACTGCAGGAGTTGGCTCGATCACCCCGGAAGAGGCACCCCCTACTGCCGCCCCACAAGCGCTGAATAAAGGCAGTGGCGGGACCTGCCTTTCCTTTTGGCTTCGTACAGAGCCAGGTCCGCCGCATTCAGGATTTCGGCGGCTTTGAGGGGCTTGAACTGAGTGGACAATGCGGTTCCGATGCTGGCGGAAATCCGGCAGGTGTTCTTCTCGAACACCATCGGCGTTTGCAACCGGTCGATCAGACGCGCCGCAATTGCCGAAAGAATAACTTCGTCCGACAGGCCTTTGAATATAATTACAAACTCATCCCCGCCGATGCGCGCCACCGTATCGTCATTGCGGGTTTCCTCAACCATGATCCGGGCGGCCTGCTGCAAGACATAGTCCCCCGCAGCGTGTCCATACTGGTCGTTGACCGATTTGAAGAAGTCCAGATCCAGATGCATCAGCGCAAACGGTGAATTCCCGGACACCAGATGCCCCAGCAAGACGTCCATCGCCCGCCGGTTCTTCAACCCGGTCAACATGTCGGTAAAGGCTCGCTCCTCAGCCGCCAACATCGCACCCTGCAGCCGCAGGTTCAGCGATCGCGAGGCCTCCATCGCGGCGGACTTGGCCTCGACCAGATATAGCAGTTCGATGGCAAGATCGGTGCCCGAGAAATCCGCGCTTGTCAGGGCATAGTCGCGCACCGCATCCAGAATCGAGATACCAAAGGACAGGTTGATAACCGCGCCCTTTCCCTGCGGCAGAGGGGAGATCAGCCCTTTCAACGCTGTGCGCGGGGTGTCGTGAAGCTTGAGGTGCAGCTTGGCTCCGGCCAGCGTCATAAGCCCCGACAACGTTGTCACGGCACGTGGCCGCACCAGTTCAAAGACGTCCAGAAAATCTTTTCCGGCCATCGGCTGATCGGGGCGTAATTTCTGCAATGTCGGCCCTACACGTTTTATCTGCCCGCCTTCGTCCACCAACACGAACATCGGGCATAGCGTTTCTAGAAGCGCCGACAGATCACTGGTATCCATCATGTTTTTCGCGCCCCCAGATCGAAATGACGCCCCTCGGCAAATGCGCTTTCGACAAGAACAATCGAGATGACCTCAGCCTCGCCCTCCTGCCCGTCATGAGACAGCATCGCCAAAGCTCCGTAATCATCGGCTATTGCACGCAGGACACCGACCATCACGCTGGAATAGCCGGGCAGACCTGGATGGCAGAACAGCTGATATTCCGTTGGCGCCTTCTCTCTCAGTTCAAGTGCGGGCAGGTTGAGGTCGGAAACGGCCAGCCGCACCCGGTCGGACAGATCGTCCAGCGAGTGCAGGAATTCGACATAACTGACACCGCCAAAGCGCAGCAGCCGCCGCAGATCCTCCATATTCGGATGAGAAACCAGGTAGGTTCCCAGATCCTCAAGGATTTCGGCGCGCGGGCGGTGCAGGTCTGCACAAAGCGCGTCCAGAATCCGAACGGTCATGTCATCGTCGTAGACCAGCATGGCCTCGAACTCGACAAAGCCGAGTTCGGCGTCCTCGGTCACGCGCAACCAGCAAGACTGCCCGTAAGTCGCGCAAACAAAAGACTGTACCGCCCGATTGATCAGACCATGCATGAGATGTCCCAGATTGGTTTCTGTGCCAATCTGACCTGACAATCCTTAACAAAACCCCAAGATGGTTGGTGAGATACCGACAATCTGATTGAGTCTCACGGCGGAAGGCATTGACCAAAAACTAGAAATCGGTCGGCGCCCCACCTTCGGCCTTTCGTCGGGCAACAAACTCAGCAAGCTCTTCACGGATGCCTTCATCCATTGGCGGAGGCTCAAAGCTGGTGATGATTTCCTTGAACATGTGATGCGCCCGTTCAGCGGTCCAGATACCGCCCGCCACGTTCCATCCTTCGTAGTTTCTCCAATCGCTGAGGAAGGGTTGGTAAAACGCCGTGGTGTAACGGTCCTGCGTGTGCTGAACGCCGAAGAAATGGCCGTCATTGCCAACCGCGCGGATCGCCTCAAGGGCAATCTCGTCTGGCCCAGTCGCAGTGACTTCCGGCTGCATATAGCGTTGGATTTGCTGTAGGATTTCGCAGTCCATAATGAATTTTTCCGGGCTGGCGATCAGCCCGCCCTCTAGCCAGCCCGCCGCATGATAGACCATGTTGGTGCCCGACTGAACGGCAGCCCAAAGAGAGTTCGACGTCTCCCACACCGACTGCCCGTCAGGTACGTTGGCGGCACACACCCCCGATGAACGCATGGGCAGGCCGTAGTACCGCGCCATCTGCCCGGTCATCTGGGTCGAGCGCATATATTCCGGCGTGCCAAAGGCCGGAGCCCCGGATTTCATGTCCACATTCGATGTGAACGTCCCGATCACGCAGGGAATCCCCGGGCGGACATATTGGAACAGGGCAATCGCACACAGCGCCTCGGCAAGCGATTGGGCCACAGCCCCGGCCATCGTCACCGGCGCCATCGCCCCTGCCAACGTGAACGGAGTCACCACGATCGCCTGCCCTCGTCGAGCCAGACGCAGACAGCCATCGATCATCGGATGATCGTGTTTCAGCGGCGAAGTCGAGTTGATGTTGGTGTACATCCGCGGTGAGGCCTCGAACTCTTCATGACTCAGGCCGCCTGCAATTCTGACCATCTCCATCACGTCTTCGACGCGTTCCTTGCCTAGCGAATAGGCGTGCATCGCCTTGTCGGTCAGGGTCAGCTTGTCGTAGAGGACGTCCAGATGTCGGATGCTGGCGTGGATATCGACCGGCTCGACCGGATAGCCCCCGGCAAAGTGGATACAATTGAAATACTGCGTCAGTTTCAGCAGATTCCGACACCTCTCACGATTACCAGGAACCTTGTTGCCGATTTCCATGTCCCAGTAGTTCGGCGGAGACGACACGTTGCCGAACACCATGGTCCGGCCACCGATTTCAATCGTCCGGTCGGGGTTGCGCGGCGTGATGGTAAAACGTGACGGTGCCTTGGCCACCATCTCCATGACGAACTCGCGGCCCATGCGGACATTGTCGCCATCGATGGTACACCCAGCCTGACGAAGGATGCCGATGGCTTCTTCGTTGTAGAACTCGATCCCGATCTCTTCGAGGATACACATGGCCCCTTCATGGATCGCCTCAATTCCGGCCTGATCCAGCGGTTCGGTCGGATTGTCGATATTGACCGGAGGGCTCCACGGCATCTGGTCGATGACCGCACTGCCTCTGCGCTCGGCGGCACCGGCCCGTCCCCCACTGCGACGTCTGCGCGTTTTCGTGTCAGCCATTTGATCCTCCGGAACTTGCTTAATCCTATGCAAGCCCCGAAGGTGGGCATCTGGCCGCTCTGTCTGCGACAGACTATGTCGGTTTCTTATTTCGAAGCGCCGAAATTGACCGCCGCGCGATCAGTTTTTGGACAGCCAGTCGGGAATGTGTCCGATATCCGGCAACACTACGTCCGCCATCGGCGCCAGCGCTTCGGCCGGAGCCAGCCCTGTCAAAACGCCGATCGTGGTCATCCCCGCGGCCCGTCCGGCTTGCAGATCATGCAGGCTGTCACCGACCATGGCCACCTGTTCCGGGTCCACACCCACATGAGCCGCAAAGGCCAGCAATTGACCGGGACCGGGCTTGAACCCGTGGCCGCTGTCATAACCTGCGACAAAATCGAAATGATCGCGAATCCCGACTGAGGCCAGATGCTGCAGCGCAGGCATCTCTCCGTCATTCGTCGCCACGCCCAGCTTCAGCCCGGCCTGCCGCAACTTGTCGAGAAAAGGGTCCAAAGGAACCGCCTGGGCCTGTGGAGCCGCGGCCGATTCGGCGTTCAGCACATCAATCAGCTCGTCCTGCGTCATGTCCGGCAGATGCGGGGCGAGGACTTCGGCGATTTCCTCAACGGTGCCCGCGATGACGATGCTGTCTTCGGAATAGGTTACCTGCTCCAGATCGAACCCGATAAGCCGACCCAGTTCGGCGGCGCGTGCGTGGTCACCTCCGGCCAGACGCAGCACCATGTTGCGCCCAAACGCGCCCCAGGTATTGGCAAAATCAAACAAGGTTCCGTCCTTGTCGAACAGGATCGCGTCGATGGGCATTGAATGCTCCTGCAAGGTTGTTGGATCAGGTCCAGTGGACGTCGGCACCACCGGACAACACCGCACGGGCCTGACCGGGGTGATCATAGGGCACGGAGTTGGCGTCACAGAAAGCGATCACCCACGAATCGTCAAGCATAAGAAACTCCAGCACCGATCCCAGAAACTCCGGTTCGCCCGCCCGGTCGCGCAGGTCCTGCGCCGAAGCACCGGTAGACCCCAGAAAAACCGGCAGCAATTCGTCGTTACCCACCAGCCAGCCCAACACATTGAGCGCCAGTGTTTCTGCAGACTGGGCGGAGATTGACATAAAATTGCCCCGGATCAGGTCACGGAAAGGGTTTGTTAACCAGACTCATAAACACTTTGGCAACGCATGCAATCAATGGTGACTGATATGTCCGTGCAGGGAACCATCCTTGTCCTCGACGGGACCTCGACCAATCGCATCATGCTGAAGGTCCAACTGACGGCAGCATGGTACCACGTCGTTCAGGGCGAACGGCTGCAGGGCCTTGCCGGCCTGTTGCGGCGCGCCAAGCCCGATCTGGTGCTGACGTCTCAGGCCTTGCCGGATGGGACGGCGGTGGATGTCAAAAGGCTGGTTCAGGCAGATCCGGACCTGATCGGAGTGCCGGTGGTTGCAATCGCGCCGCAAAACGACAAGGCCGCCCGGTTGCAGGCCCTGGCGGATGGGTTGGACGATGTTCTGGTGCATCCGTTCAAAGACACGTTCCTGCTGGCGAGGGTGCGCAGCCTGTTGCGCGCGCGGGCCGAGGCGCAGGATCTGCACGTCGAATCCAGCTCGCATCCCATGGGCTTTGCGGAACCCGGTGCCGCGTCCTTCATGCCCCCGAAAGCGGCCCGCGTGACCATTCTGACGCAGGCCGCACGGACCGGAGCGTTGTGGCAAAACGCCTTGTCGAAACGCACCCGGCACAGCCTGTCGGTGTATACCTCGACAAACCTGCAGGGCGTTTTGTCCGGGCCAGTGCCGGACGCCATCATCTTTGAAGTCAGCGCAAATTCCTCGGGCCTGAACTTGTTGGCCGATCTGAAATCCCGTGGCACCACCCGGCACACAGTTCTGATTGGTATTTTTGCGGAAGAGAATGCCGCGCTGGCGTCAGAGGCGCTGGATCGTGGCGCCGATGCGGTTTGCCTGGACGGATTCTGCGCGGAAGAAGCGTTGTTGCGTCTGGAGAGCCAGATCAAGCGCAAAACCCAGCTGGACCAGATGCGTGCCTCGTTGCGACGCGGGCTGGTCGACTCCTGGGTGGACCCTCTGACAGGGTTGCACAATCGCCGCTATGCGATGCGTGCGATGGATCAGATCGCTCATCAGTCCACGCGCACCGGAAAAGGCTTTGCGGTGATGCTGGCTGATCTGGACCACTTCAAGACCATTAACGATAAATTCGGTCATATAAGCGGAGATCTGGTGCTAATCAAAGCGGCCAAACGGTTGAAACAGACCTTGGGTGCCGCCGGTTTCATTGCCCGGATCGGTGGGGAAGAGTTTATGATCGGCCTGTCGGAAACCACGCAGGCCAATGCCCTCAAACTGGCCCGTAGCCTGTGTGATTGCATCCGTGAGAAGCCTTTCGACCTGCCGGACAGCGCTGTCACTATCCCGGTCACGATCAGCATCGGACTGATCGCAACCCAACCTGATGGACGCTCATCATCGCAGCAGCCAGCGGAACTGGAAAGGTTGATCAAATCGGCGGACACCGCCCTTTACGCTGCCAAGACCGCCGGACGTAATCAGGTTCGAGTCCGGCAAAGCGCGGCCTGAGGCGATTAGTCCTTGTGCTTACGACCGTGGCGTTTGCGCTGCACCACTTCTTGCAGACGGTCCGCGTAATCCTGACGTTCGGCATCAGTCATCGCGGTGATGCGATCCAGCCATTCCTCCTGCAACGCGCCTTGTAACTCGGCCATGGCCTGCGCCTGTTGCTGCAGCAACGCCTGCACAACCGCGGGATCGAATGGCTCTGCCCGTAATGCGGCCTCGAGCGCGGCGAAGTCCTGCGACCGGAGTTTCGCGCCTTTCACATGCCGTTCGGACAACTCTCCGCGCAAGGCTTTCCGATCCTCTTTGGGCAGCGCCCGATAAATCGCGGGTCCAAACCCCGGAGGTGCCTTGCCGTGATCCCCGCCCTTGACCCGGTACACCGTACCCAAGGCAGCCCCGGCCACCAACAGGTTCAGCGCCAGCGATACGGTCAACAGGACCGTTACCCATCGTCTTTTGGGCTTGGCATTATCGCTCATTCGGCGTCCTCCAGAAATGTTGTGTCGAGGCCGAGGTCGGCGACTACAAAGCTGGTCTCTTGCGGGTAGATGATCGTCGCCGGGTCGGGCAGAAAACCCGGTGCCGACAGACCGATCCAAACACCCGCTGCGCTGGCGGCAACCAGCCCACCCATGCTCTGCCAGCCTCCAAGCCCATCCAGTATCCGCGCCCAGATCGAACGCGGCGGTGCTGCGGGTTTCAGCCGGTCCAGACGCACTTCTTCGGCGTCCGTAAGAATGCGAACCGCCAGATCGTCGGGCAGTTCGGGTCGGGTTTGCCGTGCTTGGGCAAACAACTGATTCAGGTCCATGTCGTTGTCAGCCATCTTCGTACCCCAGTTCATCCTGTCGCTCGACCATTATCGCCATCAGAACACGTTTTCCGCGCGCGATCAGGCTTTCCACCGCTTCTGTCGAAACACCCATGATCCCGGCAATTTCGGGGTTGGGCAATTCCTCGATATGCCGCAAGATCACCGCCTGCCGCTGACGATCCGGCAATTGGGCCAACGCAGCCTGCAGCGCGTCTTTGCGCGCCGCGTCCTGCAATCGATCCACTGCGCTTAGTTCGCCGTCTTCGGGTTCGGGCACATCGTCCAAACTGTCCGGGCGTTTTTTGCGCTGTATGTCCACACACAGGTTCAGCGTCACGCGGTAAAGCCAGGTTGACACTTTGGCCTGCCCCGGTACCCAGTTCGGTGCCATCTGCCACAGCCGCATCATCGCATCCTGAGTCACGTCTTCGGCTTCGGCCCGGTTGCCCAGCATCCGCATAGCCACCGACAAACACCGCGGAGCCAGCCGATCCGTCAATTCGCGGGCTGCGACAGCATCGCCCTTGGCAAACTGTCGCAGCAAAGCATCGTCCGAATATTCCACGGCGCCAGAAGCGCCGCGGAGTTCGTGCGGTGGGGAGGTCAGGTCCTCCATCCTTCATCAGCTGTCGTCAGAGCCCGCCTTGCCGTGCTTTTTGTGCTTTCGGCCCATCCGCTCTTTTGCATCAGCATATTCCTGTTCCGAAATCGTACCGCTGTTATCCGCGTCGATATGGTCAAACATCTTGCCAGCGCGGCGCGGTTTGGGCAACTCGTCCTCGCTCAGAAAACCGTCCTTGTTGGCGTCATGTCTTTCGAACATGTTGGTCACGCGATCATTGGCTTTCTTTTGCGCGGCAGCCTGCATTTCCTCGACGCTCAGCTGACCATCGCCATCCGAGTCGGCCTTGGTGAATCGCTGCGTCCGATGGGCCTCCATCTCTTCCTTGGTCAGTTGGCCGTCACCATTTGCGTCCAATTCCTGAAAGCTCACCGGTTCGCGATCTTTCGGCCCAGCCGCCAGAACCGAGGTGCCTGTGACTGCAACGGCCGTGATCAGGATGGCCGGAATGAATTTCGCGCTTTTCATATCGTTTTTCCTTTGTTTTGCGGCCCCATCGCCGCTGCTCACATAGGTTCAAACGGATAGGCTCGCGGGTTCCGTCGCAAAAAATCAAAAAATTTTGGATGGCACATCGCGGTCGTCCTAAGTCACAAAGCGCCGCACCCCCCTTTTCTGCGGAGCAAAACAAGCGCATTATCCTGCGCAATCGAACGCGCGAGTTTCAAAATGACAGATCAGACGATCAACACCACGACCGAGGATGACCGTCTAACACGGCCTGCTTTGATCAAAGGGTTTCGTGGCCGTTGCCCGAAATGCGGCGAGGGCAAGCTGTTGCACGGCTACCTTAAGGTCAACGATAGCTGCAGCAATTGCGGGCAAGAGCTGTTTCACCATCGGGCAGATGACGGCCCGGCCTACCTGACCATTCTGCTGGTCGGTCACCTGCTGGCCCCGGCGCTGCATGTGACATATGTCGAGTTCCGCCCCGAGCCTCTGACCATGTTCCTGATCTTTGCCATCGGATGCACGGCCCTGTCGCTGTTCCTGCTGCCCAGGTTGAAAGGCGCTATGATCGCCTATCAGTGGGCGCGCCGGATGCACGGGTTTGAAAAAGCGTAATGACCTGCGCGGACAGGCAAATCAACTTATGACAGAAGACAAATCAGCTATACGAAACGCAGCAACGGTCATCGTCCTGCGGGACCGTTTGACCGAACCATCGATCCTTATGGGGCAGCGCGGCGCAAAAGCCGTGTTCATGCCCAACAAATTCGTATTCCCCGGTGGTGCTGTTGATGCGGCGGATCGGGACATTCGCCTGGCCGCACCCATGCCCGAGCTTTGCCGCGAACGGCTGGACGAAAAGTCCGAACCTGGGCTTCAGACTGCGCTGGCCGCGGCGGCGATCCGCGAGTTGTGGGAAGAAACCGGGCTGATACTGGGTGAGCCCGGCACTTGGGGCAGTTTGGTGCCTGAGGACTGGCAGGGCTTTGCCTCCATGGGCTACCGTCCTTCGGCTGACGCTCTGCAATTCGTGTTCCGCGCAGTGACACCGCCGGGCCGCCCGCGCCGGTTCGACGCACGCTTCTTTTTGGTCGATGCCAGCGCGATTCAAGGTGACCTGGACGATTTCAGTCGCGCCTCGGATGAGCTCTCCCACCTGCAATGGGTCCCACTTGATCGCGCACGCGATCTGGATCTGCCCTTTATCACCGAGGTAGTCCTAGCCGAAATAGCGGCCCGGGTGTCAAACCCCGAGCCGCCTGCGACCGTGCCCCTCTACCTGCATACCGAGGAACAAAGCCTGTTCCTGCAGTTGAAGGGTTATCCGATGCCAGACGCGGACTAGGCGTCACTTCATCCGGCTGATCACCGTCGTTACTTCGGGCTTTTTGCCAATCTCGGCCTTGGCCGTCTGACGCACGATGCGGCGGATGGCTTCCTCCAGCTTGTCATCGTCGCGCAGAGTTTTGGCATCGGCGCGCATCAGAAACTGGTTCAGATCCTCTTCCAACACTTCGACCAGCGCGGCCTTGGAGGTTCCGATCTCGGGCAAACCCATCGTGTCGCACCACGGCTCACCCAGCGGCTCGTCTTCTTCGTCCAGTATGACCGTGACCGTCACGTGCCCATTCAGGGCCATACGAATACGATCCCGCACGATTCCGTCCAGCGCGCCAACCTTGACGGTACCGTCCAGATAAGTGCGCCCGGTTTCGATATAATCCACCACCTTGGGTTCGTTGCCATTCAGGTCCAGCATCGTGCCGTTCACGGCCAGAATACCGGTCCGACCACCGGCTTCGGCCAGCTTGGCATGTTCGCGCAAGTGACGGTGTTCCCCATGCATAGGGATCACCATCTGCGGGTCGATCAGCGCGTGAACCCTCTCAAGATCAGGACGGTTGGCGTGTCCGGACACGTGGTACAGGCCCGAGCTGTCGTCAACGACGTCCACGCCCTTTTCGCTGAGCTGGTTGATTATGAAGATCACACCGCGTTCGTTGCCAGGGATGGTTTTGGACGAAAACAGGAACAGATCGCCCTCTTTCAGTTCAATCCCGCGATATTTGCCGCGTGCCAGTTGCGCGCTGGCGGCACGGCGCTCGCCCTGACTGCCAGTCACGATCAGCATAAGGTTCTGGCGCGGCAGCTCCACCGCCTCTTCAGCGCTGACGACTTTGGGAAAATCCGAAAGGATACCGGTTTCGGTGGCCGCTTCGATCATCCGCCGCATGGCACGACCCAACAACACAACCGAACGCCCAGCCCGCGCGCCCGCCTCAGCCAGTGTCTTCACACGTGCCACATTCGAAGCAAAGGTGGTCGCGACCACCATGCCCTCGGCGCTTTCGACCAGCTTAGTAATCTCGGGGCCAACCTCGGATTCCGAGCGGCCCGCGTGGGGCGAAAACACGTTGGTGCTGTCACAGACCAGCGCCTTGACGCCAGATTTGGCAATCTCCGCCCACAGATCAGGATCGAACGGTTCACCGACCACCGGGTTCGTGTCCAATTTGAAGTCCCCGGAATGCACAATCCGGCCTTCGGGCGTGTCGATCGCAAGCGCGGCACTTTCGGGAATGGAATGCGAAACCGGCAGGAAACCCACTTTGAAGGGGCCAACCGAAATCTGCTCGGGCCAAGCTGAAACCGTCTGAACCGCGTCCTCGGGGTGGCCATGTTCTTCCATCTTGCGGCGCGCGATATTGGCTGTGAAGGCGCGCGCATAAACCTGCGCGCCCAAGGCCTCATAGCAATGCGCAATCGCGCCCACGTGATCCTCATGCGCGTGGGTCACGAACACGGCCTCCAACCGGTCAGCGCGTTCTTGCAGCCACGAGATATCGGCATGGATCAGATCAACACCGGGCGTTGTATCCATGTCCGGAAAAGTAACCCCGAGATCCACGAGGATCAGCCGTTCCTGCCCCGGCTTGCCGTAACCATAAATATAGGCGTTCATGCCAATTTCGCCGGCACCGCCCAGCGGCAGATAGATCAGTCGTTCACTGCTCATGTCGAGCCATTTTCCTTGTTATAGCGATGGATCACGGTCAGACCGTGCATCGTCAGATCGTCTTCGATCGCGTCAAACCCGACATCCGCCTGATCGAACAAAGGCGCAAGCCCGCCGGTGCCGACAACTTTCATCGGCATCCCGTATTCCTCTTTGATCCGGGCAATCAGCCCCTCGATCAAGCCGGAATAGCCCCAATACACGCCAGATTGAATGCAGCCAACCGTGTTTGTGCCGATCACCTTTTCCGGGCGGGTGATGTCGATATGCGGCAAGGCCGCTGCACCTTGGTGCAGCGCCTCAAGGCTGAGGTTCACGCCGGGCGCGATGATGCCGCCGACATAGGCCCCGTCCGAGGCGACCACGTCAAAGTTAGTCGCTGTCCCGAAATCGACAACCACCACGTCGCCGCCGTGACGGTCAAACGCGCCAACGGCGTTGGCCAAACGATCGGGTCCGGGAATGGTCCCCTCGTCAATGCGCGGTGCCACGGGCAGCAGACATTCCGGCTTGCCCACAACCAGCGGGCGGCAACCAAAGAAGCGGTCGGCAAAGATACGCAAGTTGAAGACCACGCGCGGCACAGTCGAGGCGATCACGACATCGGTGATGTCTGCGTCAATTCCATAATGTTTCACCAGCGTCGAATACCAGGTGAAATAGGCGTCCGCCGTGCGGGAATGGTGGGTCGAGGTGCGCAGCGTGCACAGGAACTGCTCGCCATCCCAGATCGAGAAAACGGTGTTGGTGTTGCCGCAGTCAATTGCCAGAAGCATCTGCGCCTCCTTTAGAAAAACACGTCCGCCGCGGGAATGCTGACGCGGCCCTTGGCGGTCTTTAGGACAAGGTTGCCCTTCGAGTCCACGGTTTCAAAGGTTCCCACCGTCTCGGAGGTTGAGGTGCGGGCGGTGATCACCTCGCCCAACATGGCGGCGCGGGACAGCCATGCGGTGCGGATCGGCTCGAACCCGTAGGTGACGAATTGAGTTTCATACCTTGCATAGGCTGCGGCCAGTTCGGTCAGAAAATCCTCGGGGATAACGGCCGCACCAGTTTCCGACAGCAGAGACACAGGACGCACGGCGCTTTGTTCGACCGCATAGGCCGGGGGCGCCTCAGAGAGGTTCACGCCGATGCCAATGGCCAGATGGGACAGCTCCCGCCCCTGACCGGTGCTTTCCAGCAAGATACCGGCCAGTTTGCCGCCGTTCAGCAGCACGTCATTGGGCCATTTCAGGGACAGCCCCGCCGTCCGCCCTGTGACCGCAACGCAGGCGTCAAACAACGCCAGCGCCGCTACAAAACTGCGCAGCGCCGCCTGTTCCGGGTTCCCCTGCGGGCGCATCAACAGGGTCGCTGCCAAATTACCTTTAGGATTGGCCCATGCCCTACCCCGCCGACCGCGTGCCGCGGTCTGGTGGTGCGCCATGATCCAGACAGGACCCGGCGCCGTTGGGGCAAGCCGGGCGGCCTCGTTCAGGGTGCTGTCGACCTCCTGCACGATGTGCAGTCCGTATCCTTGGGGCCAATCGGTCATGGCAAAAAGGCCCGGTCCGTTGACCGAGCCTCCTGCAATTGGATGTCCGACACGTCAGTTGACAAGCGTAGCCGCCGCAGCTGCTGCCGCGCCTTCGATGCCGAACTGATAGAACACGCCAACCAGCATCAGCGCAGCCGACCCCATCAGAGCCACCCACAGTACCGGCGTGGAACGTGTTTCGATCGGATCTTCGTTCTCTTCCCCGAAATACATGTAGAACACGATCCGCAGGTAATAGAACGCACCGATCACAGACGCGATGGCCGAGACGATGACCAGACCGGTCAGGCCCGCGCCGATACCCGCCTGCCAGACGCCAAACTTGGCGAAAAAGCCCAGCATCGGCGGTACGCCCGCAAGGCTGAACATCAGGATCAGAACAGCCAGCGCCTTACCCGGATCACGTTTGGAATACTGGCGCAGTGCGTCGATATCGGTGACGGGCTTGCCGTCACGCTCCATCATCAGGATGAAGGCGAAGGTACCGATATTCATGGTCACGTAGATCGCCAGATACATAAGCATCGCCTTGATGCCCAGCTCCGTACCCGCCGCTAGGCCAATCAGCGCATAGCCCATATGGGCAATCGACGAAAATGCCATCAGCCGCTTGATGTTACGCTGGCCGATCGCGGCAACCGCACCCAACAACATCGACAGCACCGATAGCAGCACGATCACCTGCTGCCAGTCCTTGACCACGCCGCCAAAAGCATCGTGCATCAGACGGGCAAACAGCGCCATCGCCGCTACTTTCGGGGCAGTGGCAAAGAAGGCGGTGATCGGCGTGGGCGAGCCTTCGTAGACGTCCGGCGTCCACATGTGGAACGGTACAGCCGAGACCTTGAACGCCAGACCCGAGATCAGGAAGATCAGGCCGAACAGCAGGCCAACCGAAATCTCTCCGTGATGGACGGTCTGTATGATGCCCGAGAACAGTGTGGTTCCGGTAAAGCCATAGACCAGCGACGCGCCATACAGCAGCAGACCCGAGCTGAGTGCGCCCAGCACAAAGTACTTCAGACCGGCTTCGGTCGATTTCGCGCTGTCACGGCGCAGGGCGGCCACGACGTAAAGGGAAAGAGACTGCAGTTCCAACCCCATATACAGCGACATCAGGTCACCGGCGCTGACCATCATCATCATGCCTACGGCGGCCAGAGCCACCAGCAACGGGTATTCGAACCGCAGCAACCCGCGACGCGACATGTAGTCCTGGCTCATCACCAGAACGGCCGCAGCGGACAGCAGAATCGCAACCTTGGCAAAGCGCGAGAAGCCGTCGTCGATGAACATGCCGTTGAAGGCCACATTGACACCATCGCCATTGGTGGCAATCCAGATGGCCAGCAGAGCCATCAGGCCAGCGGTCGACCACACAAGGATCGGCGCCAGCCCGTCTTTCACTGTATAGACAGCCCCGATCAGAGCAGCCATCGCATATACGGCCAGAACGATCTCCGGCAGGATTATTGTCAGATCAGCCTGGATCATGTCTCCAAAGCCCCCTTAATGCGAAGCGGCCGTCTGGGTCACGGCCTCAGCCGCGGCCAGAGCCGTGTCATAGTTCGAAATCAGTGCAGCGGTCGAGTTGCCGATTACATCCGTTACCAGCGACGGGTAAACACCGAGCAGGATCGTCATCACGATCAGTGGTGCGAAAATCAGCCGCTCGCGTGAGCTCATGTCGGTCATCGCCTTGAGGCTTTCCTTGATCAGATCGCCGAACACCACGCGGCGGTACAGCCACAGCGCGTAAGCCGCCGAGAAGATCACACCGGTCGCCGCCACTGCGGTCACCCAGGTGTTGACCTGGAACGCGCCCATCAGGGTCAGGAATTCACCAATAAAGCCAGAGGTGCCCGGCAGGCCAACATTGGCCATGGTGAACAGCATGAAGACCAGCGCATAAGCGGGCATCCGGATCACCAGACCTCCGTACGCGTCGATATCCCGGGTGTGCATCCGGTCATAGATCACACCAACACAGAGGAAGAGCGCGGCCGAGATGAACCCGTGGCTGAGCATCTGGAAGATCGCGCCGTCGATACCCTGCTGGTTCGCCGCAAAGATACCCATCGTCACAAAGCCCATATGCGCGACCGAGGAATATGCGATCAGCTTCTTCATATCTTCCTGCACCAGCGCCACCAGCGAGGTGTAGACCACGGCAATCGCCGACATCCACAGAACCAGATCGGTCATAACCGCCGAGCCGACAGGGAACATCGGCAGGCTGAACCGCAGGAAGCCATAGCCGCCCATCTTCAACAGGATCGCCGCCAGCACAACCGAACCCGCAGTCGGCGCCTGCACGTGCGCATCGGGCAACCAGGTATGCACCGGCCACATCGGCATCTTCACCGCAAACGAGGCAAAGAACGCCAAGAACATCAGCGTCTGCATCCCGCCGACGATATAGAAGCCAAGAACACTGAAACCTTCGGACGAGAAATGGTGGCTCATCAGAGCTTCGATGTCAGTAGTGCCCGCGTCCGCATACATGGCAACCATCGCCACCAGCATCAGCACCGAGCCGAGGAAGGTGTAGAGGAAGAACTTGAAGCTGGCGTAGATGCGATCCTTGCCGCCCCAGATGCCGATGATCAGGAACATCGGGATCAGGCCTGCCTCGAAGAACAGATAGAACAGCACCAGATCCAGCGCCATGAACACGCCCAGCATCAGCGTTTCCAGCAGAAGGAAGGCGATCATGTATTCCTTGACGCGGTCGGTGACCTGCCAGCTGGCCAAAATGGTCAGCGGCATGATGAAAGTGGTCAACAGCACGAACAGAACGCTGATGCCGTCTACGCCCATCTTGTATTTCAGGCCCAAAAGCCACTCACCCTCTTCCACCATCTGGAAGCCGGTATTGGACGGATCAAAGCCCGTATAGATGCCGATCGAGACAAGGAACGTCACCGTTGTTGCCACCAGCGCGACCCATTTCGCGTTACGCTGCGCGGCCACGTCATCGCCATGCAGGAACAGGGCCAGAATGCCTGCAGCCACTGCGGGGATGAAGGTGACGATGGAGAGGATATTATCCATTAGTGTGCGCCTCCGCCGATCGACATCCAGGTGACAAGGGCTGCGATGCCCAGAACCATCCAGAAGGCGTAAGTAAAGATGTAGCCCGTCTGCGCCTTGCCTGCGAGGCGGGTGAAGAAGGGAACAACGCCCATGGCGACACCGTTCAGGAAGCCGTCGATAGTGTTACCATCGCCGCGTTTCCACAGGAATCGGCCAAGCGCCACAGTGGGTTTGACGAAGATCGCGTCGTAGATTTCGTCAAAGTACCACTTGTTCAGCAGGAACAGGTACAGCGGCCGCTGGTTCTGCGCCAGACGTCCCGGCAGGGACGGGTTCACGATGTAGAACCAGTAGGCCATGACAAAACCCAGCACCATCGCCACGAAGGGCGAGACCTTGACCCATTTCGGAGCCGCGTGTGCGTCGTCCAGAATATGGTTGTCCGGTGCGATATAAAGCGCACCTTCACCCGGCTTGCCCACAAAGGCATAGTGGTGATCCCCACCATGCGCAGCTTCATCACCATGACCGGCGTCAGCATGTGCGGCCTCATCCCCATGGCCATCATCCGCATGAGTATCCGACGCGTGGTCGTCCTCAGCATGGGCCGCATCTGCATGTGCATCCGCCTGACCGTGATCGCCAGCCTCTGCGTGCTCGGACGCTTCGGCAACCGGAATGCCATAGAACTTGCCGACCTTGTCCGCGTGACCAAAGAAGTTGCCGTACCAGATCATGCCGGCAAAGACCGCACCCAGCGACAGCACGCCCAACGGAACCAGCATCGACATCGGGCTTTCATGCGCGTGATCATGCGTGTGCTGATCACCGCGCGGCGTGCCGTAGAAAGTCAGGAAGATCAGACGCCAGCTGTAGAACGAGGTGAACGCAGCCGCGATAACCAGCAGCCAGAAGCCATAGGCCGAGCCGCCCGCATAAGCGCTCTCAATGATGGCATCCTTGGACAGGAACCCGGCGAAACCGATTGTGGTCAGCGGAATGCCGACACCGGTGATGGCCAGTGTCCCGATCATCATCGCCCAGAAGGTATATGGGATTTTCTTCCGCAGACCGCCGTATTCTGTCATCTCTTGCTCGTGATGCATCGCGTGGATCACCGAACCAGCACCAAGGAACAGCAGCGCCTTGAAGAAGGCGTGCGTGAACAGGTGGAACATCGCGGCCGAGTACATGCCAACACCCGCAGCCACGAACATATAGCCCAGCTGCGAACAGGTCGAATAAGCGATGACGCGCTTGATGTCGGTCTGAACCAGACCCACGGTCGCGGCAAAGAATGCAGTCGAGGCACCCAGCACTGTGATAAACCCGGTCGCGCCCGGCGCGAACTCCATCAGCGGCGACATGCGGCAGACCAGGAATACCCCAGCGGTCACCATGGTTGCAGCGTGGATCAGCGCCGAAACGGGCGTCGGGCCTTCCATCGCATCCGGCAACCAAGTGTGCAGGATCAGCTGGGCCGATTTACCCATCGCACCGATGAACAGCAGCACACAAATCACCTCGATGGCGGTCCACTCACCCCACAGGAAGTGCAGTTGCGTATCCGCCAACTGCGGCGCCGAGGCAAAGATGTCAGAGAAGTTGATGCTGTCGGTCAGGAAGAACAGCGCAAAAATCCCCAGCGCAAACCCAAAGTCACCAACCCGGTTCACCACGAATGCTTTGATCGCAGCAGCGTTAGCCGATGGCTTGCGATAGTAGAAACCGATCAGCAGATAAGACGCGACGCCCACGCCCTCCCAGCCAAAGAACATCTGCACCAAGTTGTCCGCTGTCACCAGCATCAGCATGGCGAATGTGAAGAAGGACAAATAGGCAAAAAAGCGCGGCTTATAGCTTTCGCCTTCGCGCCATTGCGGATCATGATCCATATAGCCAAAGGAATACAGGTGTACGAGTGCCGAAACGGTCGTCACCACGATCAGCATGATCGCGGTCAGCCGGTCCAGGCGCACGGCCCAGCTTGTTGACAACGAGCCGCTCTCGATCCAGCGCATGATCTCTACTTGCTGGGTCACCCCGTCAAAGGTGAAGAACACAATCCACGATAGCAGACATGCCAGAAACAGCAGGCCGGTGGCGGTCCACATGGCGGCTTTCTCGCCAATGAAGCGCCAGCCAAAGCCGCAGATCAGAGCGCCCACAAGCGGGGCAAAGAGGATGGTGGTTTCCATATTCCCTTACCCCTTCATCATGTTGACGTCTTCAACCGCGATGGTGCCGCGGTTGCGGAAGAAACAGACCAGAATGGCCAGCCCGATCGCCGCCTCGGCCGCCGCAACAGTCAGTACGAACAGCGTAAACACCTGCCCGACCAGATCGCCGAGGAAGCTGGAAAAGGCCACAAGGTTGATATTCACCGCCAACAGCATCAGTTCGATGCTCATCAGCAGGATGATGACGTTCTTGCGGTTCAGGAAGAGACCGAAGATGCCGATGACGAACAGCGTCGCCGCGACCGTAAGATAGTGTTCAAGCCCGATCATCGTCTCAAAGTCCCTGCCCCGGTTTCACGTCCTTCAACTCCATCGCCTTAGCCGGATCGCGCATCATCTGGCCGACGATGTCCTGACGCTTGATGTCCTTGCGATGGCGCAGGGTCAGCACAATCGCGCCGATCATGGCCACCAGCAGGATCAGGCCCGCCAGTTGGAACAGAAGGAAGTATTGATCATAAAGAATGACGCCGAGCGCCTCGGTGTTGTGGCGATCCGCTGGAACCGGCTGCGCCAGATTGGCTGCCGCTCCCTGCGCGCTGTCCCAGGCCCCGAAGGCCATGACGAACTGCATCAGGATGACCAGACCGATCAGCAGGGCCAGCGGCATATAGCGCGCCATCTCGGCCTTCAGCTCAGCAAAGTCTACGTCCAGCATCATCACCACGAAGAGGAACAGAACCGCGACCGCGCCCACATAGACGATGATCAGCAGCATAGCCACGAACTCGGCCCCCAGCAACACGAACAGCCCTGCCGAGGACAGGAACGACAGGATCAGCCACAGCACCGAGTGCACCGGCTGGCGGCTGATCACCGTGAACAGCCCGCCGGTGATGGCGCTGATGGCAAACAGATAGAAGGCAAAGACAGTCATTGATCCTCATCCTCGTTGTCGCCCATGACCTCTTGCGCCAGATCCAGCGCGCGGGTCATGGCCGGGATGCCGGCAAAGACCGACATCTGACCGATCGTTTCCACGATCTCTTGTTTCTTTGCGCCAGCTTCCAGCGCGTGACGCACGGTCTGACGAACAGCCGAGTCCGCCTGTGCGCCCTGACAGGTCAGGCCGGCCAGAGTCAGCAGCAGGCGGGTCTTGGCATCCAGACCGTCCTTGTTGACGGCGTTGCCGAACATCATCTCCATGACTTCTTTGGGCATGGTCGGCCACAGCGCCTCGAACCCTTTGGGCGAGAAGCTTTCCATAGCCGGGTTCATCGCCTTGGCCATGTCCTGAGCTTGCTTCATCATTAGCTCGAACGGATTTGTCGGCGTGTCACTCATCGGTACGGCGCGTCCATTTCCAGATTGCGGGCGATCTCGGCTTCCCAACGCTCGCCGTTGTCCAGCAGTTTTTCCTTGTCGTAGAACAGCTCTTCGCGGGTTTCGGTGGCGAATTCGAAGTTCGGTCCTTCGACGATGGCATCGACCGGGCAAGCCTCTTGGCAGAAGCCGCAATAGATGCACTTGGTCATGTCGATGTCATAGCGCGTGGTCCGGCGGCTGCCGTCCTCGCGCGGTTCGGCGTCGATGGTGATCGCTTGCGCCGGGCAGACCGCTTCGCACAGTTTGCAGGCGATGCAACGTTCTTCACCATTCGGATAGCGGCGCAGGGCGTGTTCACCCCGGAACCGCGGGGACAGCGGGCCCTTTTCGTGCGGGTAGTTCACGGTGGCCTTGGGCGCGAAGAAATACTTCAGCCCCAGCTTCATGCCGACCCAGAAGTCCTGCAGAAGGAAGTACTTGGCGGCGCGGGTATAGTCGATTTGCGTCATGATCAGCCTCCTACGCTCCAACGCGCGAACGCGCCCCAGAACCAGTCGAATTTCGCCGCAAAGGCCACGAAGACCACCCAGACCAGTGAGAACGGCAGGAACACTTTCCAGCCCAACCGCATCAGTTGGTCGTAGCGGTAGCGGGGCGTGATTGCCTTGACCATCGCGAAGAGGAAGAAGAAGAACGCCATCTTGGCGACCATCCACAGCACACCATCAGGCAGTCCCGGGATCGGCGACAGCCAACCACCGAAGAACAGCAACGAGGTCAGCGCGCACATCAGGAAAATGGCGATGTACTCACCGGCCATGAACAGGAGGAAGGGCGTGGCCGAGTATTCGACCTGATACCCGGCAACCAGTTCCGATTCCGCTTCGGGTAGGTCGAACGGCGGGCGGTTGGTCTCGGCCAGTGCCGAAATGAAAAACAGGAACACCATCGGGAAGTGCGGCAGCCAGTACCAGCTGAAGAAGCCGAACGAGCCATCCTGCGCACGGACGATGTCACCAAAGTTCATCGAACCGGTAGAGATGATCACACCAATAATGATCAGGCCGATCGAGACCTCATAGGAAATCATCTGTGCCGCAGACCGCAGCGAGCCCAGGAACGGGTACTTTGAGTTCGACGCCCAACCGCCCATAATCACGCCATAAACTTCCAATGAAGATACGGCGAAGACATAGAGAATAGCGACGTTGATATCCGACAGAACCCAGCCATCGTTGAACGGGATCACCGCCCAGGCGATCATCGCCAAAACGAAAGAGGTAAGCGGCGCCAGCATGAACACTGTCCGGTCAGCGCCTGCCGGGATCACAACCTCTTTGACCACGTATTTCAGCGCATCTGCCACCGATTGCAGCAGGCCGTAGACGCCAACCACGTTGGGTCCACGGCGCATCTGAACAGCCGCCCAGATCTTGCGGTCGCCATAAACAAGGAACAACAGCGAGATCATCACGAACGCAACGACAGCAAGCACTTGCGCCAGAATGATGATGGCTATTCCGCCAGGGGTGTTAAAGAAATCAGCCATTGGTCCTCACACCGTGGGTATTCCGTTTTCCGCGAGCGAAGCAAAGGCCTTGTGCCTGCGCAAACTGCGGCTGGGTCGGCGCGTTGGTGTAAACAGCATCCGCTGCCATTGCGCCACCCTTAATCTTGGGTTTCACACACAAATCAGGCGCGGCGAACTGCCACCCGGCAGCCGCTTTTGCCTTTGATATGAAACAGGTCTGGTTCATTCCGCTGCGATCTTCTCGGATTTGCGGGCCTGCGCCTGCGCCGAAAGTTCGGCCATCAGTTGCGAGGCGCGCGCAATCGGGTTGGTCAGATAGAAATCCTTGACCGCGTTTCGGAAGGTCGCTTTGCCCAGAGGGCCTGCATCCAGCGCCTGAACCTCGTTCTGGGCCACTTCGTCGATGCGGGCCAGATGCGGAACTGCCTCGATCAATGCAGTGCGCAGTTGCGCCAGCGAGTCGAAGGGCAGTGTTGCGCCCAGTTCAGCCGAAAGCGCCCGCAGGATGGCCCAGTTTTCCTTGGCCTCACCCGGTGCAAATCCGGCGCGCATGGCTAACTGCGGGCGGCCTTCAGTATTCACGAACAGGCCATTTTCTTCGGTATAGGCTGCGCCCGGCAAGATCACGTCAGCACGGTGTGCGCCGCGATCGCCATGGCTGCCCTGATAGATCACAAAGGCACCATCGCCGATTTCGACCTCATCCGCGCCGAGGTTAAAGATCACGTCCGCGGCGCTGACGGCGTCCATGCCGCCTTCGTTGGTAGCATCCACATCCATTGCTCCAACGCGTGAAGCAGCAGTATGCAGAACGATCAAACCACTTTCGGTATTGGTCGCAATGGTTTGCGCAGCAGCCAGAACCGCCGCTCCATCCGCCTCTTGCAATGCGCCCTGCCCGACGATGACCAGTGAGCGCTTGCCCTTGATCTCATCATCGCCGCCCATGTCGACGACTTTCTGCAGTGCCGCGCGGTCGTCACCCATGTGGTGATATTCAAAGGTCAGATCCACCGTCGGACCAACCAGAGCGACCTCGGTCCCATGCGCCCACGCCTTGCGGATACGGGCGTTCAGAACCGGTGCTTCGTCGCGCGGGTTGGTTCCGATCAACAGGATACGTTCTGCGGTGTCGATGTCTTCGATCGCGGCAGTCCCGGCATAGGCGCCCCGATTGCCCGCTGGCAGCTTGGCGCCGTCAGTACGGCATTCGACAACACCGTCCTGCTCTTCGATCATCTGCTTCAGCGCAAACGCGGCCTCGACCGGGGCCAGATCGCCCACAATCCCGGCAGGCTTCTCAGCGCCTTTCAGCGCCTCGGCGGCTTTGGTCAACGCCTCGGGCCACGAAGCCGGGCGCAGTTTGCCGTTTTCGCGGACATAAGGCTTGTCCAGACGCTGACGACGCAGGCCGTCCCAGACAAAGCGGGTCTTGTCGCTGATCCACTCTTCGTTCACGCCGTCATGGTTGCGCGGCAGGAACCGCATTACTTCGCGCCCCTTGGTATCCACGCGGATGTTCGAGCCCAGAGCATCCATCACGTCAATGCTCTCGGTCTTGGTCAGTTCCCAAGGGCGCGCGGTGAAGGCGTACGGCTTTGAAGTCAGCGCTCCAACCGGACACAGGTCGATGATGTTGCCCTGCATGTTCGAGTCGAGCGTCTGGTTCAGATACGAGGTGATCTCGGCATCCTCACCGCGCCCGGTCTGGCCCATCTGGGTGATCCCGGCGACCTCGGTGGTAAAGCGCACACAACGGGTGCAGCTGATGCAGCGGGTCATCGCGGTGCCAACCAGCGGCCCCAGATCCAGATCATCAACCGCGCGCTTGGCTTCCTTGAAGCGCGAGCCCGACAGACCATAAGCCATTGCCTGATCCTGCAGGTCGCACTCGCCACCCTGATCACAGATCGGGCAGTCCAGCGGGTGGTTGATCAGTAGGAACTCCATCACCCCTTCGCGGGCCTTCTTGACCATGGGTGAGTTCGTCTTGACCACCGGGGCCTGCCCCTCCGGCCCCGGACGCAGATCGCGCACCTGCATGGCGCAGGAGGCCGCAGGTTTCGGCGGGCCGCCCACAACCTCAACCAGACACATCCGGCAGTTCCCGGCAATCGACAGTCGTTCGTGATAGCAGAAACGCGGCACTTCAACCCCGGCCTCTTCACAGGCCTGGATCAGGGTCATCGCACCATCGACTTCGATTTCCTGCCCGTCGATATTCACTTTGCGGAGGTCAGACATGGTCTAGTTCGCCCTCAAATACACGCCAATGGCGCTGTTTCTTTCGATTTCCTTCTGCCCCAACGTGCAGAAAGAGTTCGGATTTTCATACGTGACACCGTTTTGTGCCAGATACGCCTCGCCCTTGGCGCGCATCCGGTCCTTTTCGGTATCGGAGTCCACGTAGGCCCGGATCTCAGTGTCCGAGTATCCCAGATTGTTCGCTTTGGATTTCAGGCCCCACATCACACCAATCGCCTTCAGACGCCGTCCACTGATCGACGGGCAATACTCTGAGATCTCGTTTGCGATGGCGATGTAATAGAGTTCGTCGTCGATCTCTTTGACTTCGCGCAAGGGCGGTTTGGCTTCGGCAAGGGTCGGCAGAGCCAATACCGAGATCAATGCGAGCGTTTTCATACCAGACATGGCAAGCCCTTTCGTCTTGGGAGACCCAAGACGAAGGGCACGCGGAGCGCTATGCAATAACACCCCTCGCTTCTTGGCCTGATATGCAAAAACACGCGTCATGGCCGTTGGCAGGTTCCCGCAAATGTCAGTTTGTCGTCGCTGATACGCAGGTTCTGTGGATCGGTATCCGGACCGACTTTCCAATTGATTCTGGAAGAGCCAAAGTTCTTGATGCAGAATTTGGTGCCTTCGAACCGCCCAGCTTCCCGCGCGCCGTCCAACGAAGCAGAGACACCATTCACAACGACAGTGAAATCAGCGGGTGATACTTTTTTATCGACGGGTTTCGCCTTTGCGCGAAACGACTGACCGTCAAACAGAACTCGATTTTCGGACGGAGTGGCAATCCCGCAGGCCGATACCGCCGCAAGCCCCAAAACTGCACTCAGGAGGGCAACGCGACTGTTAAGGTGCCTGAGGCCGAACGTCCTATATTTTCCCCAAACCATCATCAGAACGCCGCCACCAGAGCCATGAGGCCCATGACGAACATGCATGCCCAACCAACGACATAAAGAACCGACCGCAAGCCGCTGTGAGGTTGACCGATACCGCGAATATGCACGAACAGCATTACCAGACGCGCCAACAGCGCGATCGAGGCCAGCAGGTTCACCCAAAACGGGTTGACCCCCATCAGGATCGCCGCGACTGTCACCGTCAGGTAAGCCGGTAGCGTCTCGGTTCCGTTCAAGTAGGCCCGGTTCAAACGATAGGCCCTGTCGGAATAATCCTGCTCGGGCGTGGCCCCCGGGGCCAATCCCTTACCCTGCTTGGCCAGGGCCGAGAACGGGGCCAGGAACAGCACGACGAGGGTGAATAGCACCACCGACGCGACTGCATGGCTGTATTCTGCGAAAACCTCCATCTAGCTCACTCCGCCGCCATCGCGCCCATGCGACCCGACTTCTGCGCTTTTATGCGATCTTCGATCTCTTCACGGAAGTTGCGGATCAGGCCCTGGATCGGCCAGGCAGCTGCATCGCCGAGCGCGCAGATCGTGTGGCCTTCGACCTGTTTGGTCACGTCGAACAGCATGTCGATCTCTTCCAACTCAGCTTCACCGCGCACGAGACGATCCATCACGCGCATCATCCAGCCGGTGCCTTCGCGGCATGGCGTGCACTGACCGCAGCTTTCGTGTTTGTAGAATTTCGACAGCCGCCAGATCGCCTTGATGATATCAGTTGACTTATCCATCACGATCACCGCAGCCGTACCCAGACCCGAGCCCAAATCGCTTCGCAAATGGTCGAAATCCATGATCGCGTCGCGCATGTTCTCACCGCGCACACACGGCACCGACGAACCGCCCGGGATCACTGCCAGAAGATTGTCCCAGCCTCCTCGGATACCACCGCAATGGGTCTCGATCAGTTGCTCAAAGGGGATCGACATCGCCTCTTCAACGACGCAGGGGTTGTTCACGTGGCCTGAGATCGCAAACAGCTTGGTGCCTGCGTTGTTTTGGCGACCGAAGCCCGCGAACCAATCGGCGCCACGGCGAAGGATGGTGGGTACAACGGCGATGGATTCAACATTGTTCACCGTGGTCGGGCAACCATAAAGTCCTGCGCCCGCCGGGAACGGAGGCTTCATCCGCGGCATACCCTTCTTGCCTTCAAGGCTTTCGATCAGGGCGGTTTCCTCACCGCAGATATACGCGCCCGCTCCATGATGCAGGAACAGATCGAAATCCCACCCCGAACCAGCAGCGTTCTTGCCCAAAAGACCTGCGTCATAGGCTTCATCAATCGCAGCCTGCAGCGCTTCACGCTCGCGGATGTATTCACCGCGCAGGTAGATATAGCAGGTATGCGCATTCATCGCGAAGGACGCGATCAGGCAACCCTCGATCAGCGTATGCGGGTCATGGCGCATGATCTCGCGGTCTTTACAAGTGCCGGGCTCGGATTCATCCGCGTTCACAACCAAGTAAGCCGGACGACCGTCGCTTTCCTTCGGCATGAACGACCATTTCAGACCGGTCGGAAAGCCCGCACCACCGCGGCCCCGCAGACCGGAGTCCTTCATCGTTTGGATGATCCAGTCACGGCCCTTTTCGATCAGGCCAGCAGTGCCGTCCCAATGCCCCCGGGCCTGCGCGCCCTTCAGCGTGCGCTCGTGCATCCCGTAGATGTTGGTAAAGATCCGGTCCTGATCCTTCAGCATCGCGTGTTACCTTCAGCTGTCCTGACGCATGCGCCAGAGTTGAAATATGTTGACGCCCGCATAGATAAATCCTGCCAGAGCGGCGAGATCGAAAAACAGCGCATGGCGCGCCGTCAGTCCCATTGCGGGGCCGATGAACATGTTCATGGCAAGCCAGATCACCATCGTCACCGCGATGACGATGCCGATATGTCGGCCCTTTCGGGCTATGGCCTGTTCCTTGTCCTTGTCCATCTCACCTTGGATGCCCCGGATGGGCACCGTCGTTTAGTCTTCGTAAGTGCCGTCTTCCTTGGCACGTTTGGCGAATTCGGTTTCTTCACCCGCCGCAAGCTTGGCCGCCTGTTCGATCCAGCCATCGCGTTCGATGCGACCTTTGAACTTCAGACGCGCATCTACCCAAGCCACCTGCTCAGGCGTCCATGCAGCAATCTGGTCGAAGTGGTAGAACCCCAGCTCGTTCAGCGTTTCTTCCAGCTTCGGCCCCACGCCTTTCAGCATCTTGAGGTCATCCGGCTTGCCATCCCGCGCCTCGGTAAGCGTTTCGGGCTGGTCTTCCTTGGCCTCTTCCGGTTCCGGTTTGGCTTTGGCCTCCGCGGCCTGCTTCACAGCCGGTTTCGGCGTTTCGGGCGCTTTCGGAGGTTTCGCAGCGGTCGAGGCACCGGCCTGCTTGCCATCCTTGCCCAGCCAAGGGGTCAGGATCGGAACCTCAGTTCCGTCAATCCGCTTGACCGTGTCGCTCAGATCCGTCGCCAGTTCGACGCTTGCGTTGTACTGAGGCTTCCCGGCCTCGTACTCGGCCAGACTGCTCAGACCTTTCAGGGGTTCCGCCGCATAACGCCCGTTCTGCGGACCCGGGGTAGGCACCTTGCCCGCCGCCAGATCGTCGACAATCTTGCCAAAGCTCTCGGCGGTCAGGTCTTCGTAATAGTCCTTGCCGATCTGCGCCATTGGCGCGTTGGTGCAAGAGCCGAGGCATTCCACCTCTTCCCAGCTCAGCTTGCCATCGGCGGACAGTTCATGCGGCTTGGCTGCGATTTTTTCCTTGCAGACTGCGATCAGGTCTTCTGCCCCGCAGATCATGCAGGAGGTCGTACCACAAACCTGAATATGCGCCACCGAACCAACCGGCTGCAGTTGGAACATGAAGTAGAACGACGCAACCTCAAGCACGCGGATATAGGCCATGCCCAGCATGTCGGCGACAGATTCAATCGCCGGACGGCTCAGCCAGCCCTCTTGTTCCTGCGCGCGCCACAGCAGCGGTATAACCGCGCTGGCCTGACGGCCTTCGGGGTATTTGGTAATCTGCGCTTCGGCCCATTGCTGGTTGGCAGCAGTAAAGGCAAAGCTTTCGGGTTGTTCGGGATGAAGACGGCGGAGCATTAGCGGTCAATCTCTCCAAATACGACGTCCATGGTGCCGATGATGGCGGCGACGTCGGCCAGTTGGTGCCCTCCGGCGACGTGGTCCATGGCTTGCAGGTGCAGGAAGCCCGGCGCGCGCAGTTTGGCACGGTAGGGTTTGTTGGTGCCGTCGGCGACCAGATAGACGCCGAACTCGCCCTTGGGGGCCTCAACGGCGGCATAGACTTCACCCGCGGGCACGTGGAAGCCTTCGGTATACAGTTTGAAGTGATGGATCAGGCTTTCCATCGAGGTCTTCATGTCCGAGCGCTTCGGCGGGGTGATTTTGCCACGAGCCAGAACATCGCCGGGGCAGTCGCGCAGCTTGGCGATGGCCTGGCGGATGATGTGCAGCGACTGGCGCATCTCTTCCATGCGGACGAGGTATCGGTCATAGCAGTCGCCGTTCTTACCAACCGGGATTTGGAATTCGAATTCGTCATAGCATTCATAAGGCTGCGCGCGGCGCAGATCCCATGCGAGACCCGACCCGCGTACCATCACGCCCGAGAAGCCGTATTTCTGGATGTCATCCTCGGTCACGACGCCGATATCGGCATTGCGCTGTTTGAAGATGCGGTTTTCGGTCAGCAACCCGTCGATGTCGTCGAGAACGGCAGGAAACTCGTGGCTCCATGTCTCGATATCGTCCAACAACTCGGGCGGCAGGTCCTGATGCACCCCGCCGGGGCGGAAATAGGCGGCGTGCAGGCGGGCACCGCAGGCACGCTCATAGAACACCATCAGCTTTTCGCGTTCCTCGAACCCCCACAAGGGCGGGGTCAGCGCGCCGACGTCCATCGCCTGCGTAGTCACGTTCAGCAGGTGGTTCAGGATGCGCCCAATCTCGGAATACAGAACCCGGATCAGCGACCCACGGCGCGGCACTTCAACCCCGGTCAGCTTTTCGATGGCCAGACACCAGGCATGTTCCTGGTTCATCGGTGCCACGTAATCCAGTCGGTCGAAATACGGCAGGTTCTGCAGATACGTCCGGCTTTCCATCAGCTTTTCGGTGCCACGGTGCAGCAGGCCGATATGCGGATCGCAACGCTCGACGATTTCACCGTCCAACTCAAGCACAAGACGCAAAACACCGTGCGCCGCAGGGTGTTGCGGGCCGAAGTTGATGTTAAAGTTGCGGATCTTCTGTTCTCCGCTCAGCGCGTCCGTGCTGCCGTCATCGTATCTTGAGCCGTCCATCAACGCCCTCGTTTGTTCTTTTTCGCCTCGGCCCGGACCCGGACCTTTTCGGCTTCAGCCGCCTTGGCAGCGGCCCCTGCAAGCAAGACGCCCAATGCGCCCAGAATGATCAGTTCGCCCATCATGTCAGCGTCGCTCCATCTCTTGCAGCTTCATCGCCATCATCCATAGCAGGACAATCACGACCGGAGAGATGATGCATGCAAACGCCCAGTTCTTGTTGATCCCGAAATGCGGCAGCAGCTTGGTCATCGGTACGACCGTCGCCACCACCAGGACAATCCAGATCAGGAACTCAAACATGATGACTACTCCTGTTTTTCATCCCCCGGCAGAATGTAATTCGCACCTTCCCATGGGGACATGAAATCGAATTGCCGGTATTCCTGCACCAGGCTGACCGGCTCGTAGACCACGCGCTTTTGCGCCTCGTCATAGCGTACTTCGGTGTAGCCGGTGGTCGGGAAATCCTTGCGCAGCGGATGGCCGCGGAAACCATAGTCGGTCAGGATGCGCCGCAGGTCCGGGTGGCCCGAGAACAGAATGCCGAACATGTCGAACACCTCACGCTCGAACCAATTGGCCGAGGGGTGTACATCCACGATCGACGGCACCATGTCTTCTTCGCGTATCGACACCCGCAAGCGGATACGCTGGTTCTGGTACATCGACAGGAAGTGATAAACCACGTCGAATCGCTTGGCGCGTTCGGGGTAGTCCACACAGGTGATGTCCACCAGGGTCGAGAACTTGCAATTCTGGTCAGACCGCAGGAATTCCACGAACTCCACAATGTTCGACGGGGCCACATCGACGTTCAGCTCACCATGGGTCACATCCCAGGACAGAACGCAATCAGCCCGTTTCAGTTCCAGCTGGGCGCCGAGTTCCTTGAGTGCTTCGCTCATCTGCCCTCTCCTCAGCGTACGATGGTGCCGGTGCGGCGGATTTTGCGTTGCAGCTGCATCAGACCGTACAGCAGCGCCTCAGCCGTCGGAGGGCATCCGGGCACGTAGATGTCCACCGGAACAACCCGGTCACAGCCACGCACCACGGAATAGGAATAGTGATAATATCCACCGCCATTCGCGCAGGACCCCATCGAGATCACATAGCGCGGTTCGGGCATCTGGTCGTAAACCTTGCGCAGCGCCGGGGCCATTTTGTTGGTCAGCGTACCGGCCACGATCATCACGTCCGACTGACGCGGGGACGCGCGCGGTGCGATACCAAACCGTTCCGCGTCATACCGCGGCATCGAGGTGTGCATCATCTCAACCGCGCAGCAGGCCAGACCGAAGGTCATCCAGTGCAGCGAACCGGTACGCGCCCAGTTGATAATGTCTTCGGTCGAGGTCAGCAGGAAGCCTTTGTCCTGCAGCTCGGCATTCAGGGCCTGGGTGGCGACTTCTTTATCGACGCCAGCGGTGTTTGCACCCGTCATCACTCCCATTCCAAGGCCCCTTTCTTCCATTCATAGGCAAAGCCGATGGTCAGCACCGCCAGGAACACCATCATGGACCAGAAACCCACGTCGCTGATGTCCTTGAAGCCGACGGCCCACGGGAACAGGAATGCGATTTCCAGATCGAAGATGATGAAGAGAATCGAAACCAGATAGAATCGGACGTCGAATTTCATCCGCGCATCGTCGAAGGCGTTGAATCCACACTCATATGCGCTGACCTTTTCAGGGTCGGGATTGCGGACGGCTACTACCACAGCAGCCAGAATCAGTACGATTCCAAGGCCCACGGCAACGGCCAGAAACACCAGAATCGGGAGGTACTCCCGCAGCAGGTCTTCCACGAATAGCTCCTTTCCTGCGCATACCCCCCAGGGACGCGCCGTCAATTGGCGTGTTGACTGGACATTCTCTATCCGTGCCGGGTCAGAGGGTCAACCGAACACAAACGCGCAGGGGCTTAATATTCCACTTGCTTCCACAAATGGAAAAAATGGCATTTTAGCGAATCTGTTTTTGCGCTGGCGGGGCCCTAAACCTGAGTATTCCATGCAGGTTTTCGTTTGTCGAAAAAGGCGCCGATGCCTTCGCTTGCCTCTTCGGTTTCCCATCGTTCGACCAGCGCCCGGATCGTTTGGTCAATCATGGCGTCGTCAATGCGCGGGCCCAGCGCCCGCACAAGATCCTTGGCCGACGCCACGGCCCCCGGCGCGCAGGACAGGTAGGGCTGGACTTCGGCCTCAACGGCATCGCCAAGACCGGCGGCAGGAACGGCTTTCGCCAATAGTCCGAGGTCCACGGCCTCGGCCGCATCGAACACCCGGGCCGACATGAACACGCGCCGCGCCCTGGCCTCGCCCATGCGGGCAATGACATAGGGGCCAATTGTTGCCGGAATCAGGCCCAACCGTGTTTCGGTGAGCGCCATCTTTATCCCGTCTGCACCAATCGCCACATCACAAACTGCCGTCAGCCCGATCCCGCCTCCGAAAGCATTGCCTTGAAGCGCTCCGATCAAAGGCTTTGGCATCGTATTTAGAGCCTGCAACATCTCGGCCAACTTGCGCGCCTCGGTAAATCGCGTTTCAAGATCGGCGGCCATCTGGGCCTGCATCCAGCCAAGATCGGCTCCGGCACAAAAGCTTTTACCTGCACCGGTCAGAACCACGACCCGGACCGTCTCGTCCGCCCCCAACTGCGTCGCCGCCTCTGTCAGCTCGGAAATCATCTGCGCCGACATCGCGTTGTGTTTTTCCGGACGGTCGAGCGTCAGAGTCGCCACACCGCGTGCATCCCGCGTCACCGAGATTGTTTCGAACATCGCCCTTTACTCCGCTCGCATTGCTCGGGCCATCTGAGCGGCCTCTTCGACAGCTGCAAGATCAATACCGGTCTGATATCCCAGCCGCTCCAGATGTGCGACGACGGCCTCGGTCGCGACATTGCCAGAGGCACCCGGCGCGTAAGGACAACCGCCCAACCCTCCGACTGCCGAGTCGAAGGTCCGGACGCCCAGCGCCAGCGCGGCGTCAATATTGTCGATGGCGCGGCCATTGGTGTCATGGAAGTGGCCCGCCAACCGAGTTACAGGCACACGCTCCCGCACGGCCAACAACATATGCGCGATGGTATCCGGCGTCCCCTGTCCGATGGTGTCGCCCAACGAGACCTCATAGCAGCCAAGCGCGAACAGCTGGTCCGCAACCTCGGCCACCTTCTCGGGCGGGGTCGGGCCGTCATAGGGGCAGTCGGTCACGCAAGAGACATACCCGCGCACGGGCAGATCAATATGGCGGGCAGCCTCGAGGATCGGAGTGAACCGATCGATGGATTCTTCAATCGTGGCATTGATATTGGCTTTCGAAAACCCTTCGGAGGCCGAGGCAAACACTGCGATCTCATCCGCTTTGGCCGCTAGTGCGTCCTCATACCCGCGCATATTCGGCGTCAGCGCGGCATAGCGCACCCCGTCCGCTCGGTTGATCCCAGCCAGAACCTCGGCACTGCCCGCCATCTGCGGAACCCATTTGGGTGAGACGAAACTGGCCACTTCGATCCGATTGAACCCGGCACGGCTGAGGCAGTCGATCAGGGCGACCTTCTCGGACACAGGAATTTCACGCTGTTCGTTTTGCAGGCCATCGCGTGGCCCCGCCTCGAAAATCTCGACCCGTTCGTCCATTGCAGCGCTCCTCCCGGTTTCGTTTCCAACATGTTGACCCGACTGTGCCACGCGAAGCAGCGCAGGAACAGGCTACTCCTCTTCCAACCGAACCAAGGCGGCGCCAGCCTCAACCTGCGCACCGTCGTCGGTCAGAACCTCGGCCACTATCCCATCACGGGCAGCCAGCAGCGAATGCTCCATCTTCATGGCCTCCAAGATGGCCAATCGATCCCCCTCTTTCACCGCCTGCCCAACCGAGGCAAACACTGCTTTCACCAGCCCCGGCATGGGGGCTTCGATCGCATTGGTATCGCCAGCTGCACTGGTGTCACGGTCCAGAGGGTCGACGACATTGAAAGCCCGCCCATAGTTATCAAACACGGTGATCCGTGATCCTGCCACCACAACGCGCGGCATGGGCGCACCACCAATCGACCAAGCCCCACCGCTGCGTTCCGCGATGAGGGTTTCCTCACCGACCTGCCATACCTGCCGGTTTGGACCTTCAACCTGCACATCCAGATCAATCATCTCGTCAGCCATCAACTGCACGGCTCGATGCAACGGGGCCCACAGAGAGAAGCCTGTCTCGTCAGAAGTCTCGACCAGCCTCAGCGCCGTCATCGCGGCGGCCACGCATGTTGCAGCAGAGGCTGAGGCGTCCTGTGTCAGCCCGTCCAAATCCCGGCCGATTAGTCCGGTATCCACATCCCCTGCCGCAAATCCCTGATGCCTGGTCAGCGCGCCAAGAAAAGCCAGATTGGTCACGGTGCCCGCCACTTCGGTCTGACACAGGGCGCGGTGCAATTGCTCCAACGCGACAGCGCGTGTTGGGCCGTGGACGATGACCTTGGCAATCATAGGGTCGTACCACGGGCTGATCGTATCCCCCGCGCGCACGCCGCTGTCGGCGCGGCACGCTTGCGGGAATTGCAAATGCGTCAGTGTGCCGGTCGCAGGCAGGAATCCCTTTGGCACGTCCTCAGCATAAAGCCGGGCCTCAAAAGCATGGCCATTGATTACCAAGTCGTCCTGCGATTTCGGCAACGTCTCACCCGAGGCGACCCGCAATTGCCATTCAACCAGATCAACGCCAGTGATTGCCTCAGTGACCGGATGTTCGACCTGCAGGCGCGTGTTCATCTCCATGAACCAGAAACGATCCGGGCGCAGCCCTTCCGAAGCATCTACGATGAATTCAACCGTCCCTGCCCCTTTGTAGCCAATCGCCTCAGCCGCGCGCACGCCCGCCTGCCCCATCGCCTCGCGCATTTCGGACGTCATGCCGGGAGCCGGAGCTTCTTCGATCACTTTCTGGTGCCGCCGTTGCAGCGAGCAGTCGCGTTCAAACAGATGCACGGCATGGGTGCCGTCGCCAAATACCTGTACCTCGATATGGCGGGGTTTGGCGACGAACTTCTCGACCAACACTGCGTCATTGCCAAAGGCAGTGCGAGCCTCGCTGCGTGCGCTGTCCAGAGCCGAGGCAAAATCCTCGGGACGTTCGACCAGACGCATCCCCTTGCCGCCACCTCCAGCTACGGCCTTGATAAGGACCGGATAGCCGATCGTGTCTGCCGCCCCGGCCAGATGCTCGGGGTCCTGATTGTCGCCATGATAACCAGGCACGACGGGCACGCCCGCCTGCTCCATCACCACCTTGGCCGCGTCCTTGAGGCCCATCTGGCGGATCGCATTCGCCGAGGGGCCGATAAAGGTCAGACCTGCAGCCTCAACCGCGTCCACGAATTCGGGGTTTTCGGACAGAAAACCGTAACCCGGATGGATCGCCTGCGCGCCCGTTTCCAGCGCCGCTTGAATGATCACGTCACCTTTCAGGTAACTCTCTGCGGGGGCCGCCGCACCGATATGCACGGCCTCATCCGCCATCTGCACATGCTTGGCCGTAGCATCCGCGTCCGAGTAAACCGCAACACAGGCCACCCCCATCTTTTGAGCGGTTTCCATCACGCGACAGGCGATCTCACCCCGGTTGGCAATCAGGATTTTGTTAAACATGTCTTATCCCTCAACTGCCAAATCTTCGACAAGATAGAACCGCTCGCAAAGCAGCTCCATCTCAGGATCAAACCCGCCATTGCGTTCGAAATACCTGCGGTGATCCTCGCGCCATCCTTCAAGGGTTTCATTTTCGCCCTCTGCCAGAGCAAAATCCTCATTCATATCGCAGAACCGGCAGATCGTGACCTCGAGTGTTTCGATCACCACAGCCGGACTGTCGTCCCATTCCAAAGCGATATCGCGCCGTCCGACAACCGGTGTTTCGGGGCTACCTTCAGGATAATCGCGCAGCGCACCACAGGTTGCTGTTTTCTTACCCGTACGAACTAACCCGAGCAGTTCTGCGCTCATCTTGGCACTGTCACCAAATTTGAAGGTTTGCGCGCCGGGGTAGCGGGCTAGCACATCTTTCAAAACCATGCTCATTACATCCTGAACACGCCGAAGCGTGTCTCCTCAATCGGGGCGTTCAGCGCCGCGCTCAGCGATAGCGCCAGCACATCGCGGCTTTTGCGCGGATCGATGATGCCATCGTCCCACAACCGGGCCGAGGCATAGAGCGGATGGGACTGTTCCTCGAACATTTCCAGCGTCGGGCGCTTGAACTCAGCCTCTTCTTCGGCGGACCACGTGCCGCCTTGCCGTTCGATCCCGTCACGTTTGACGGTGGCCAGAACGCCCGCAGCCTGTTCTCCACCCATCACGGAAATCCGCGAGTTTGGCCAGGTCCATAGGAACCGCGGCTGATAAGCCCGCCCCGACATGCCGTAGTTACCAGCCCCGAAGGACCCGCCGACCAGCATCGTAACCTTCGGCACATTCGTCGTGGCCACTGCGGTCACCATCTTGGCACCGTGCCGCGCGATACCTTCGTTTTCGTATTTCCGACCGACCATAAAGCCTGTGATGTTCTGCAGAAAAACGAGCGGAATTCGACGCTGAGAACACAACTCGACAAAATGCGCGCCCTTCTGCGCGGCTTCGGAGAATAGCACGCCGTTATTGGCAATGATCCCGATCGGGCAGCCTTTGACATGGGCGAAACCAGTTACCAGCGTCTCGCCGAACCGAGGCTTGAACTCATCGAACCGAGAGCCATCGACCAGACGCGCAATCACCTCGCGTATGTCATAGGGTGTGCGCAGGTCAGCAGGGACCACGCCGAGGATTTCATCGGGATCATAAGCCGGATCTTCGGGGCTAGCCCAATCGACCGTCTGCGGCTTGCGCAGGTTCAGCGACCCGACTGCCCGCCGCGCCAAAGCCAACGCGTGGGCGTCATCCTCGGCCAGATAATCCGCCACGCCGGACAGGCGGGTGTGGACGTCGCCGCCACCCAAGTCCTCGGCGCTGACGACCTCACCCGTCGCGGCCTTGACCAGAGGCGGCCCGGCCAGAAAGATCGTGCCCTGTTCTTTCACGATGATCGTCACGTCCGACATCGCGGGCACATAAGCTCCGCCCGCCGTGCACGAGCCCATAACAACGGCGATCTGAGCGATCCCCTTCGCGCTCATGCGCGCTTGGTTATAAAAGATACGGCCAAAGTGGTCGCGGTCGGGGAAGACCTCGTCCTGATTGGGCAGGTTCGCGCCGCCGCTATCGACCAGATAAATGCAGGGCAGATGATTTTCCTCGGCAATCTCCTGCGCGCGGAGGTGTTTCTTGACGGTCATCGGATAATAAGTACCGCCCTTCACGGTGGCGTCGTTGCACACCACCATGACCTCACGCCCCTGCACCCGGCCAATGCCTGCGATGACCCCGGCACAGGGGGCGACATCGCCATACATCCCATGCGCCGCCGTTGCGCCGATTTCCAGAAACGAAGACCCCGGATCGAGCAGGTTCGCCACCCTGCGCCGAGGCAGCATCTTGCCCCGAGATTCATGCCGCGCGCGGGATTTCTCACCACCGCCCATGCGAGCCGCTTCGGCAGCGGCGGAGATTTTCGCCAGCGCGTCAAGATGGGCTGTTCGGTTTGCCTTGAAGCCCTCGGAGGTAGATATGGCTTTGGATGTGAGTTTCATTACTTGTCCTTGCTGCCCAAACTAAACTTGAACTTTTGGCGTTTGACGGCTGAATCCTGTGGAAATTCGCATGGAAGTTGGACTGTCACGTTGTCCTCGCCACTTATCTTAGCTTTGCAAACTTCAACGATTGCATCCATCAACAAACCAGTCGCAAAAATTCGCTTCTTGTCCATTTCGGGCACTAGAGCTTCTGTATTGAAAGATATTGAAAACAGTTTCTTTTTCCGATCTTCAAACCAATCCACCCAATTTAAACCATCAATGTTATCATTGAGCGCTTGGTAATCCCCCTCATGATCAGCAATAGACAATGAGAGACCGCTTCCGAAAGATACAGCTTTGCCGTGCTTAAATGCGTTGATGGCGCCTCTTTCAGAAACCAAAACCGCTTCTTCCTTGACTAGTTCAAACAAGGAGGTGTCCGAATAGTTCTTCAGGTAATCGGGTGAGCCGAATGCCCTAAATGAAATCCATTCTTCAAAGGACAATATCTCGCCTCCAAAATGGACAGTGTGCTCCTTTGGTATTTCCCCCTGCGCGATACTTCTGATGGGGTCAATTAGCCGATCGCCTCGCATCACTGAGGCCACTCTCGCAAAGGGATTTTTTCCGACCTCCGAAAACAACAAGAGCATTAGAGTTTCTGAGCAGAAATAGCGCAGCGCTCTGACAAGGTAAGACGAGTAATTTACGTAGTTTTCCCTGGACCGCTCCAGTCTTTTCATTAGAGCATGGTCACTTAGTATCTCTGAAGTGCCTGTATCGACCACACGGATTGACGCGTGTTTCGCCGAATGGACGCATTCTGCAACGGTCCAAAAGTAGAAAGGATCGAACTCACGATAGAACTGCACATCCATTTGATCAATCATCTGGAAAACAGGAAAACCGAATGTCTCAGCCTCTTTTGTCATGCAACCTCCCCCGCCGCCCGCGCCTTCAATTCCTTGCGGATCACCTTCCCGGTCACCGTCATCGGCAACTCCTCCAAGAATGCCACCTCACGCGGATAGGAGTACTGCGCCAAACGGTCTTTGACCCAGTCCTGCAATTCCTGCTCCGAGGTCTCAGCCCCCGGTTTCAACACCACATAGGCCTTCACAAGCTCGGTCCGCAGCGGGTCGGGTTTGCCGACCACGCCCACCGTTGCCACCGCCGGGTGGGTCAGCAGGCAATCCTCAATTTCGGCAGGGCCGATGCGGTAACCGGCTGAGGTGATCACGTCATCATCGCGGCCGACAAAACGCAGATAGTCGCCCTCCCATACGCCGCGGTCTCCGGTGATCAGCCAGTCACCACGGAACTTCTCGGCTGTAGCCTCAGGCCGGTTCCAGTATTCCAGCAGCATCGAGGCCGAGCCACGCCGGATGGCGACATCGCCCTCCTCGTTGGTCGGCTGACCGTCTTCGTCGATCACCGCCACCTCATGCCCCGGCACCGGTTTGCCGATACAGCCGGGGCGCACCGGGAAATCCTCGGCACAAGACGACACGACCATGTTGCATTCGGTCTGGCCGTAGAATTCGTTTATCGTCAGGCCAAACGCCTTTTGTCCCCATGCCAGCATTTCAGCCCCCAGAGGTTCACCGCCAGATGCAACCGAACGCAGGCCCGGGAGGCTCTGATCCGCCGCCTTCAACATCCGTAGGGCCGTGGGCGGGAAGAACACGTTCCGCACCCCGCCGCGCGCGATCACATCGGCGCAGGCTTCGGGCGTGAACTTCTCAAGCCGCGCCGCGACCACGGGGATGCCCAGCGCCAGGCCTGGCATCAGCACGTCAAACAGCCCTCCGATCCAGGCCCAATCAGCTGGTGTCCACAGGCAGTCACCGTCCCGCAAATGGTTATGGCTGATCGAAACACCCGGCAGGTGCCCGGTCAAAACCCGGTGCCCATGCAATGCACCCTTCGGGCTGCCGGTCGTACCCGAGGTATAAATCAAGACCGCCGGGTCCTCGGGACCGGTATCGGCAAAGGGTAGCGGATTATCGGACGGTGCAATCTGATCGACCCGTATCGGTTCCGCCAGATCGCCCAGCAATGCTGCGCCTTCCTCATCCGTCAGCACCACCTCTGCCCCCGCATCCCCAACACGAGAAGCCAGCGCATCGCGCTTAAACAGCTTGAATAGTGGCACCGAAATTGCACCAAGCTTCCAGATCGCCAGATGGGCTGCGGCGCACCACGGCGACTGACTGAGCAAAACCCCCACACGGTCTTGTGGCCGAACCTGTTTTTGCAACGCCCGCGCTATCCCGTCGGTCATGCGCCCAAGCTGGCCGTATGTGACCACATCGTTGGAACCTGCAGTCAGGTCATAGATGGCGGTAGTATCGCTGGGATGCGCTAGGCATTGACGCGCCATGTTGAGCCGGCTGGGGATCTCCCAGCCCCCCGATTCCCGCATACCCGGTATGTCACCAACGGGACGCATGCGCAAAACTCCCTGTTTTCATGACATTTTTCGACCGGCCACACTTTGTCAGGCTCGCAGGAATTTGATGCAGATCAGAGTTGACGGCTTCGTTGTTCGGCAAAACCGCTCCATCAACAAACCCAAAGGCCATAAAATGACCAAAACACTCGCCGCTTTGACGCTCTCCACCGCGCTTGTCGCGCTTGCCGCCCCCGCAATGGCCCAGAACAAAGGTGACTGGACCCTTGGTATTGGTGTTGGCTACCTTGATCCGAAATCCGACAATGGCACTGCCCTTGGCCTGGATGTCGATGTCGATGCGGACACTCGCCCGATCTTTACGGCTGAGTACTTCATCCAAGACAACCTGGGTATCGAACTGCTCGCTGCCACACCGTTTAAACATGACATTACCTTGGGCGGAAGCCTCGACATTGGTAGCGTCAAGCATCTGCCGCCCACCTTGTCTCTGAACTACCATTTCCCAACCAACAGCGTCTGGAAACCTTATGTTGGTGCGGGCTTGAACTACACCATCTTCTTCGATGAAGACTTGCCCGGGCTTGAAATCGAAAACTCCCTCGGTGTCGCCGTACAAGCTGGTTTGGACTACATGGTCACCGAAAACGGCGCCATCCGTCTGAACGTGCGCTGGTTCGATATCGACTCTGATGTCAAGCTGAACGGGACCAAGATCGGCGAGGCCGAGATCGACCCTTGGCTGGTTGGCGTATCCTACGTTCATCGCTTCTGATCCTTTGAAAGAACGCCCCGCGGCTCCCTCGTCTGCGGGGCGTTTTTCCGTCACAGCATTTCGCTCATTAGTTCCCGACCGATCAGCATCCGACGAATTTCGCTGGTCCCCGCGCCGATCTCCATCAGCTTGGCATCTCGGAAAATCCGGCTGACCGCGGAATCCGACAGGAACCCGGCTCCACCCATCGCCTGCACCGCCTGATGTGCCTGAGTCATCGCCTGTTCCGAGGCGTAAAGACAACACGCCGCCGCGTCCTGACGGGTCACGTCCCCACGATCACACGCCTTGGCAACCTCATAGACATAGGCCCGGGCCGAATTCATCGCGGTGTACATGTCTGCGATCTTGCCCTGCATCAGTTGAAAACTGCCAATCGGTTTGCCGAATTGCTTGCGTTCGGCGAGATAGGGCATGATCTCATCCAGGCAGGCCGCCATGATGCCCGTTCCGATCCCGGCCAACACGACGCGTTCATAGTCCAGCCCCGACATCAAAACCGCCACGCCCTTGCCCTCTTCGCCCAGAACGTTTTCGAACGGCACTTCGACGTCTTCGAAAATCAACTCAGCCGTGTTCGATCCGCGCATTCCCAGCTTGTCGAAATGGGGAGAGGTCGAAAATCCCTTCATCTCTTTCTCGATCAGAAAGGCTGTGATTCCTTTTGATCCCGCCTCCGGGTCCGTCTTGGCATAGACGACCAGCGTATCCGCGTCCGGCCCGTTGGTGATCCAGTACTTGTTGCCGTTCAGCCGGTAATGATCGTTGCGCTTTTCCGCGCGCAATTTCATCGACACCACGTCAGATCCCGCAGATGCCTCGGACATAGCCAAAGCACCCACATGATCGCCTGAGATCAGGCGCGGCAGATACTTCGCCTTCTGCTCATCGGTTCCATTCAGCTTGATCTGGTTGACGCACAGATTCGAATGCGCCCCGTAAGACAGCGAAACCGAGGCAGAGGCACGCGCGACCTCCTCGACCGCAACAGTATGGGCCAGGTATGACATCCCCGCCCCGCCGTACTCCTCAGACACCGTGATCCCAAGCAACCCGAGATCGCCCATCTCTTTCCACAACTCATTGGGAAAAGCGTTGGATTTGTCGACCTCGGCCGCCATCGGCCTGACCCGATCCTGCGCCCAGCGATGCACCATCTCACGCAGGGCATTCACGTCTTCGCCCAGATCAAATTGCATTGTGGCCGTGAACATACGCGATCTCCTCCTTCGCATAAATGAACACACGTTCAATAAACTGATATCAGCCGGATTGCATCTGGTCAACGACCCTGATCGACTCGCCCACCCAAAATGCGGACAGCCGCCCCAAAGGGCGGCTGTCAAAAAGAGCGTGCACCGCAGATGCACTCAATTGGATTAGGATTGATAGACCGCACCAACCTCGGACCGAATGATGCGCGCAATCAGGCAGCAATCCTCCAGCGAAAAGGTCAGTGGCACACGCATGTCCATGATACCTGCCAGAATGCGATCACTGGCTGGCATAGGCGCACTGTCCGCATAGCGCCAACTGTCATAGCGGGACGTAAACCCAGTCGGCTCGGCCCCACCGAACCATTTGAGCTCCACCCCACGCACGGCACAACGTCGGATCACCTCGGCAATGCGCTCCGGCGACCAGTCAAGCAACAGAAATTGGATGGACGACCCTACATAGGTTTCTTCCTCGGGGCGCTCGACAATGGTCAGACCCGGCGTTCCGCGCAATCCTGCCGCAATCTCATCGTATCGCTCATTCCAACGCCGAACCTGCCGATCCAAATCCCTCAGTTGCGGACGCAGAATAGCAGCGCGCAGATTGTCCATGCGACCAGACACATTCGGAGTGGTGTACTTGATGCGTTCAAACACCTCAGGCCCCGGCGCGGCAAGGTGGCGTTCATACAGCATATACGACCCAGACAGCATCGTCGCCTTGGCCGCCAATTCTTCGTCATCGGTGATCAGCAAACCGCCTTCACCGGAATTGACGTGCTTGTAGGTCTGACAGGAATAACACCCGATTGCCCCCTGCCTACCGGAAAGCTGCCCGCGCCACGCGGCACCCATCGTATGGGCGCAATCCTCGATCACGATGACACCCGCAGCATCGCACATCTGCATCAGCCGATCCATGTCACACAGATGCCCGCGCATATGGCTGAGCATCAGCACCCGCGCCTGATCCAGCTTGGCCTCGAGATCGTCCAGATCAATGGTTAGGCTCTCGGTCACGCCCACAAAGATCGGGCGCGCACCGACCGAGGCAATCGCCCCTGGGACCGGGGCCAGCGTGAAGGCGTTCGTCAGCACCAGATCGCCGGGCTGCACCCCGACCGCCCGCAACGCCGTCGCCAGTGCATAGCCGCCGGAGGACACCGCAAGACAGTATTTTGCCCCCATCTGCGCCGCAAATTCCTGTTCCAACAGAGCGGTCTCCCCCAACTCTCCAGGGGCGACGTTGTAACGATGTAGTCGCCCGTGGCGCAGCACGGCCATTGCCGCCTCAATCGCCTCTTCGGGGATAGGTTCCTGCTGGGTGAAGCTGCCAGTAAATGTCTCGGTCATAAGCTTGTTCTGACGCTGCACGGGTCTAGGGTCAAGGGATCACGCAGCCGCACCGATCAGCCCTTCGACCACTGAATGCAGATCATCGAAGTGATGCAGCAAGGCTTCGGGCTCCAACGCGGCCATGTCATCGCCGGACGGGCCGAATGTTACCAGAACCGAGGGCACCCCAGCCGCACGCGCCGTGTTGCGGTCGGTATCTGAATCTCCGATCAGCACACACAGATCCGGATGCCCACCCGCCCGGCGCGCGGCTTCACGCAAAGGCTCCGGGTCCGGCTTGCGCACCGGAAGCGTGTCGGCGCCGATCAGAGAGGCAAACGCATCCCGCACCCCCATCTGGGTCAGCAACTGATGGGCCAGTGCCTCAGGCTTGTTGGTGCAGATGCCCACACCGTAGCCTGCGGTCCGTAAAACCTCGACCGCGTCCAGTGCGCCGGGGTAGAACTGCGTATGGGTGTCGATGGCCTGCGAATACGCCTCGAGCAGCGTCGGATAGTAAGCGTGGACGGTCTCCTCGTCATAGGCCCCTACCCGCTTGAGCCCATGCGTTAGCATCATCCGCCCGCCCCGCAGCGCAACCGCGGCGTCTTCTTCGTGCACCAGCACATCTCCGTGTCCCATCTGGCGAAAACAGTGGTTCGCCGCGGCCAGCAAATCACCAGACGTATCGGCCAGAGTTCCGTCCAGATCGAAGATTACCGTGCGCATTGTGCCTCCTGCCTCGGCGGGTTTTTGCCGTGTCGTGTTGCAAACGGCAATCTTGTTTGATGGCTGAACCGCTTGCGCCTTTGACCTCAGCGGATAAAACGGACGGCAACAAAACACAAAGAGAAATCGATTTCATGAGCATTGCCCTTGTCATCCTTGCCGCTGGAAAAGGCACCAGGATGCATTCGGATATCCCCAAAGTTCTGCATCCCATTGCCCAAACCCCCATGCTGGTTCACGCCATGCGCGCCGGGGCTAGCCTATCACCGGAACGCACTGTGATTGTAGCCGGGCACGGTGCAGAAGCAGTTGAGAAAGTCGCAATCGCAGAGGACGAATCCGCAATCGTTGTCCGCCAGGAAGAACAACTGGGCACCGCCCATGCTGTCATGCAGGCACGCGATGCTCTGTCCGATTTCGAAGGCAATGTAATCGTTTTGTATGGCGACACACCTTTTATCGAACCCGATACCCTACAACGCATGATCGAAGCCCGCGCCTCACACGATCTGGTGATGCTGGGGTTCGACATTGCCCAAGTGCAACCCCGGTACGGCCGTCTAATTATGGATGGTGACAAGTTGGTAAAGGTCGTCGAATATAAGGAAGCCAATGAAGAACAGCGGGCTATTCGCTTCACCAATAGCGGTCTGCTGACTTGTGATGCCAAGCTGTTGTTCGATCTTATTGACCAGGTCAGCAATGAAAATGCGTCAGGTGAATTTTATCTCACTGAAATTGTAGCGATAGCCAATGCAAGAGGCCTGACAGCAACCGCTATCAAATGCGACGAATCCGAAACTCTTGGCGTGGACTCGCGGGCTGATCTGGCTGCAGCGGATGCCGAATTTCAGAGCCGCGCCCGCGCCACTCTTTTGGAGCTTGGTGTCACACTTATGGCCCCCGAAACCGTTTATCTGGCAGCCGACACTGTCATTGGTAGAGATACGGTAATTGAACCCAATGTTGTCTTTGGCCCCGGCGTTACAATCGAAAGCGGCGCAACGATCCGGTCTTTTTCTTATTTTGAAGACTGCCACGTCAGTCGCGGTGCGATCGTAGGTCCCTTTGCCCGCCTGCGCCCAGGTGCCGAACTGGGTGAAAACACGCGCATTGGGAATTTTGTCGAGATCAAAAATTCAGAAATCGCCGAAGGTGCCAAGGTCAATCATCTCAGCTATGTCGGTGATGCCTCGGTAGGTGCAGCCTCGAATATTGGCGCAGGCACAATTACCTGCAATTACGACGGCGTATTGAAGCACCGTACGGTCATTGGAGAGAATGTCTTTGTTGGGTCAAATACCTTGATGGTGGCACCAGTTTCTCTGGGCAATGGTGCGATGACGGCGGCGGGAACTGTTGTGACGCGCGACGTTGAACCCGATGCATTGGCCATGGGTCGCGCACGGCAAGGCAACAAGCCGGGTTATGCAAAAAAATTGGTTGAAATGTTGAAGGCGAAAAAAGCGCGCAAAGATAAAGGAGCGTAATTCATGTGTGGTATTGTAGGTGTACTGGGACAGCATGAAGCCGCCCCAATTCTGGTCGAGGCTTTGAAACGACTGGAATATCGCGGGTATGACAGCGCTGGCATCGCGACCATTGACAATGGTGCTCTAGGGCGACGCCGGGCCGTAGGCAAACTGGTGAATCTAAGCGATCTTCTGGTACATAACCCGCTGCGCGGAAAGTCCGGGATCGGGCACACTCGTTGGGCAACCCACGGCGCACCCTCGGTCACGAACGCACACCCTCACAAAGCTGGCCCTGTGGCAGTCGTACATAACGGCATCGTCGAGAATTACCGCGAGTTGCGGGCGGAACTGGCTGAACACGGCGTTGATTTCGTTACTGAAACGGACACCGAAACCGTGGCTTTGATGGCCGAGCACTACCTTAACAGTGGATTTTCATCTGTAGACGCAGCTTTTAAGACAATCGACCGCCTCCAGGGCGCCTTTGCGCTTGCCTTTCTTTTCGATGGAGAGGACGACCTGATTGTTGCTGCCCGCAAAGGTTCACCTCTGGCCATCGGGCATGGGGATGGCGAGATGTTCGTGGGCTCGGACGCGATTGCTCTGGCACCGCTGACTGACCGCATAACCTATCTTGAAGAAGGCGACCGGGCGGTGCTGACCCGCACGTCGCTGGAAATCCGCAACGAGGCCGGAGAGTTGGCCAACCGTGAAACCCGCAAGATCAAACTGGATCAGACGCGGGCCGACAAGGGCGGTCACAAGCACTTCATGGCCAAGGAGATTGCCGAGCAACCCGTGGTGGTGGCCGAAGCGATCCGGTCCTACCTGCCTACCGGTGCGAGCAAAGTCGTCCTGCCAGGTGAGTTGGACTTCGCCAATCTTGACCGCCTGACCATGGTTGCTTGTGGCACCGCCTTTTATGCCTGTCTGACCGCAAAATACTGGTTCGAACAACTGGCTAAGATTCCCGTCGAAGTCGATATCGCCAGCGAGTTCCGCTATCGCGAACCTCCGATCCCCGACCGCACAGCAGCATTGTTCGTCAGCCAGTCGGGCGAAACCGCGGATACGCTGGCCGCTCTGCGCTATTGCGAGGGCAAAGCTGACAAAATCGTATCAGTTGTCAATGTTCCTGAAAGCTCGATCGCGCGGGAAAGCGATCTGGCTCTGCCGATCCACGCCGGGGTTGAGATCGGTGTGGCTTCGACTAAGGCCTTCACCTGCCAGCTGAGCGTTTTGCTGATGCTGGCACTCAAGGCCGCAGCGGACCGGGGAACCATGACCGACGAAGAACTGGCCGATCACTCAGCTGCGCTGCGCGGGCTGCCGACGGCCCTCAACGCTGCGCTAGATCAGAACCGGGCCATCAAGAAATCCGCCCAACGCCTGTCTGAGGCGCGCGACGTGCTGTTTCTGGGCCGCGGCCTGATGTACCCGCTGGCCATGGAAGGTGCGCTGAAACTCAAGGAAATCAGCTATATCCACGCCGAAGGTTATGCATCAGGCGAACTAAAACACGGCCCCATAGCCTTGATCGACAAGCATATGCCCGTGATCGTCATGGCCCCACGCGATGCGGTTTTCGACAAGACCGTTTCGAACATGCAAGAGGTGATGGCACGCAAGGGCAAGGTCATTCTGGTTTCGGACGATGAAGGCATTGCCGACGCCAAAGACGGTGTCTGGAGCACGATCCGAATGCCCCACATCCACGCCAGCCTTGCCCCGATCCTTTATTCGGTTCCAGCGCAGTTGCTGGCCTATCATACGGCGGTGGCCAAGGGCACGGATGTGGACCAGCCACGCAATCTGGCGAAATCCGTCACGGTGGAGTGAAGCATGGCCAAGCAATTCCCAGAACTGGATGAAACCCAGCGCAAGTTCATCGCAGATCAGCACATCTTCTTCGTCGGCACTGCGGCACTTGACGGGCGGGTGAACATTTCGCCCAAGGGAATGGATTCGCTGCGTGTTCTGGGACCGAACAGGATTGTTTGGATGAACCTGACCGGCAGCGGAAATGAAACCGCTGGTCATTTGCTGGAAACCAATCGCATGACGCTGATGTGGTGCTCCTTCACCACCCGCCCTCTGATCCTGCGCACCTATGGGACCGCGCGCACGTTGCACGTGGGGGACGCGGGCTGGGATGAGCTGGCCGATCTATTCCCAGACCACCGCAGCGCGCGACAGATCTATGACCTGGAGATTGATCTGGTTCAGACCTCTTGCGGCTATGCGGTGCCGTTCATGGAGTATCAGTCCGATCGGGACACCATGCAGAAATGGGTGGACGGCAAGTCGGACGACGATATCCGCGCCTATTGGGTGGAAAAGAACCAGCAGACCATCGACGGCAAACCAACCCGCGCCGACTAGTACGATGTTGAGCACCTATTTGGAACAGATCAAGGCGCATGCGGATGCCGAGCGCGCTGAGCAGATGGCGGCTTATCACAAGGCCGATCGTCCTTATCTGGGCGTCGGAAATCCGATGTTGAATGACCTGACCAAAGCCTGGCGTCAGGAACTGGACGTGGCTGCGCGCGTGGAACTTGCAGATGCACTCTGGCAGACCAACATCCACGAGGGCCGTCTGGCCGCAGCCAAACTGCTGACACAGGCCCGCATTCGCCCCGATGACGCGGTCTGGGAACTATTGCAAAGCTGGCTGCCGGATTTCGATGCATGGGCGGTGGCCGATCACGCCTGCATGGCTATGCAGAAACGCCTGTCCGCCGATCCGTCCCGGCTGGATCAGGTCGAAGTCTGGACGACGTCCGATGACATGTGGGCGCGACGCGGGGTACTGGTGGCCACGCTCCCGTGGACGAAACAGAACCACCCCAAACCCGACGATCTGGCGCGGCGCGACCGTATCCTTGGCTGGGCGGCGGGCTATGTCCCTGACCGCGATTGGTTCATCCAAAAGGCCATTGCATGGTGGCTGCGTGAATTGTCGAAACACGACCCGGATCGCGTGATTTCCTTTCTGGCCTCACACGGCGAGGCATTGAAACCCTTTGCCCGACGCGAAGCCGGGAAATACCTGAAAGATCAGTTGGAATAGACCTCAAGCTCAACCAACTCGTCGAACGGCAACAACAAGGCTCGCATTGCGTCCAGCGACAATCGGCTGCCGCCACCCTCCGGCCCCGGCGCGGGAACCAAGGTAATATAAGCCTGCGATCCGGTTTTCGGCACAACCACGCGACCGGTGAATTCGGTATCAACCAGCGGCGTCTGCAGCCAACGGCCCGGCGTCGTCGGGTCACCCAACCCGGCAATGGTGGTCTTTGCCCCGACCCAACCGGCGGCAGTGGCCGGCAAGGGTTCCGACTCAACCGGCGTTTCGACCACAACCTCTTCGGCCTCGGCGGGCTTTTCGTCACCCCCAAACACACGGTCTGTCGTCGATCGTACGGTGTCGCATCCCGCGACCAGAACGCACAAAGTCAAAAGCGTATATCTCATGGCGACAGCCTACCGCCCTGCGCGCATCTGTACCAGCGCAAAGGAAACTTCGCCCTTGTCGCAGACATGTCCCGGCTTTACCTATATCGCATGACTGCTCCGCTTATCGACCCGTTCGCCCGTGCGATTACCTATCTCCGCGTATCCGTCACGGACCGCTGCGATTTCCGCTGTGTGTACTGCATGTCCGAGGACATGAAGTTCCTGCCGAAGAAAGACCTGCTGACGCTGGAAGAGCTGGACCGGATGTGCACCACCTTCGTGAAAATGGGTGTTGAGAAACTGCGCATCACCGGTGGCGAACCCCTTGTACGCCGCAATATCATGACTTTTTTCAACAGCATGACCCGGCATCTGGACAGCGGCGCGTTGAAAGAGCTGACGCTGACCACCAACGGCTCGCAGCTGCACCGCTTTGCCGATGATCTCTATGCAGCGGGCGTGCGGCGGGTGAATATCTCGCTGGATACGCTGGACGAAGATAAATTTGCCCAGATCACCCGCTGGGGTCGCCTGAATCAGGTATTGAACGGCATTGATGCTGCACAAAAGGCCGGGTTGCGGATCAAGATCAACGCGGTGGCCCTGAAGGGCTTCAACGAAGAAGAACTGCCCGCCATCACAAAATGGTGTGCCGAACGTGACATGGATCTGACCTGGATCGAGGTCATGCCCATGGGCGATATCGGCAACGAGGATCGGTTGGACCAATACTGGTCGCTGAAAGACGTGCGTAAGGAATACGAAAACCACTATTCCGTGACCGATCTGGCCGAGCGCACCGGTGGCCCCGCACGTTATGTACGGCTGGAGGAGACCGGCCAAAAAATCGGTTTCATCACGCCGCTGTCGCATAACTTCTGCGAAAGCTGCAATCGCGTGCGCCTGACTTGCACCGGTGAGTTGTTCATGTGCCTCGGCCAAGAGGACATGGCCGACTTGCGCGGCGCTCTGCGTGATCATCCCGACACCGAGCAACCGCTCGAAGACGCAATCCGCGCGGCGATCAACCTCAAGCCCAAGGGCCATGATTTCGACTATTCCCGTCAGGCGGTTGATGGCCAGATGAGCCGTCACATGAGCCACACGGGCGGCTGACATGCCGGATCAACCGGGTCGGTCGACACTGCTCTATCACCTGTATTGCGGCCTGACCGCCGTTGCTGGTCCGCTCGTCTGGCGCACGGTGCGAAAAAAGCTGCAGGCCGCCGATGTACCCGCAATCCGACAGCAAGAACGCCTAGGCCACGCCAGCCTGCCCCGCCCCGACGGTCGTCTAATCTGGTTCCACGCAGCCAGTGTCGGCGAAACCTTGTCGGTGATTAGCCTGATCAAACGGCTAGGCGAGAGTCTACCCGATGCCGAGTTTCTGATTACCTCGGGCACCCCCACCTCGGCCGCACTGATCGAAAAGCGCATGCCGCCCCGCGCGCGCCACCAATACCCGCCCCTCGACATGCCCGGCCCTGTCCGGCGATTTCTGGCTCATTGGCGCCCCGATGCCGGTATCTTTGTCGAAAGCGAAATCTGGCCGCGCCTGATCGTCGAAGGCGCGACCCGTGGCATCCCGCTGGCCCTGCTCAACGCCCGCCTTTCGGACAAATCCGTTGAAGGTTGGAAGAAACGCCCCGACACGGCACGCTTCATTCTCGACCACTTCCGCTTGTTCCTGACGCAGAACGACAAGACGGCCAGAAACCTGATCGACATGGGCGCACGCGTGGAAAGAGTTCAGCCCGGCACGAACCTGAAGGCAATGTCCGACCCGCTGCCCGTGGATGAGCCCACGCTATCGGACATCCGCGCACAGATCGGAGATCGCCCCGTCTGGATCGCCAGTTCCACCCATGCGGGGGAAGAGGAAATCGTTCTGGCAGCTCATGCGGAATTGCTCAAACGCTGGCCCAATCTGCTGTTGCTTTTGATCCCCCGCCACCCCGAGCGCCGCAAAGACGTGGTCGCGCTGATTGAGCAAGCTGGACAAAACGCAGCGCTCCGGTCAACCGGAGATCAGATCGCCGAAGAAACACAAATCTACGTGGCGGACACTTTGGGCGAGACCGGCACCTGGTACGCCCTCTGTCCCGTCGTGTTTCTGGGCGGTTCCTTAAAAGAGATCGGCGGCCATAACCCGTTCGAACCTGCCCAAGCCGGAGCCGCCGTGATCACTGGCACGGGCTATTTCAACTTTGCTGAAACCTTTGCCCCGCTGATCGAATCCGGAGGAGCGCTGCAAGTCCAATCCGCCGAAGACCTGACCGCCGCCGTAGCAACCTGGCTGTCGGACCAAAACGCCTTGGATACAGCACGCAAAGCCGCAAAATCCTGCGTGAACACGCAAAAATCCGCGCTGGATGCAATCGTCGAAACGCTCTGCAGCCAACTCAGCCTGTCTGACCGAGATCCAACTTCATCTGGCTAAAAATATCCTGGGGTGCGGGGGCAGAGCCCCCGCCCTGTCCGTCAAGCCGCAGGCATCCGCTGCTCAACAATTTCTGCCCACCAACTGCACCCAGCCGGAATAGCCTCGTCGTTGAAATTGTATTCGGGATGATGCACCGCCGCCGTGTCGCCATTGCCGACCAGAATATACGCACCGGGACGTTCTTCGAGCATAAAGGCAAAATCCTCGCCCCCCATGATCAACGGCGCCTCATCGCAACTGCCCGATACGGAGCGTGCCACATCAGCGGCGAAATCGGTCTGCGCGTCACTGTTCACCATCACCGGATAGCCTCGGTAATATGTCACCTCGGCGGCCCCACCAAATGTCGCAGCCACACCGTTGCAAATCTCCTTGATGCGTTTCTCTGCCAGATCGCGCATCTCTCGGCTCATCGTGCGAACAGTCCCTTTCAACTGCACCGTTTGCGGGATCACGTTGAAGGCAGTGGACGAGGTCTCAAAGGACGTTACCGAGACCACAACTTGATCGACCGGATCCGCATTGCGCGCCGCAACCGTTTGCAACGCCAATACCGCCTGTGCGGCCATCACTGTGGTATCGACAGTTTCATGCGGCTTGGCTGCGTGACCACCTTTGCCTTCGAATGTAATATCGAACTGATCGGTGGCAGCAAAAAACGCGCCCGGACGAATGGCGAAACTGCCCACGGGCCGACCGGGCCAGTTGTGCATACCGTAAACTTCCTGAATACCCCAGCGGTCCATCATGCCATCTTCGCACATCTCGCGGCCACCGCCGCCGCCCTCTTCCGCTGGCTGGAAGATCACCACAACCGTCCCATCGAAATTCCGCGTCTCCGAGAGGTATTTCGCCGCCCCCAGCAACATCGCCGTGTGCCCATCATGGCCACAAGCGTGCATCGCACCCTCGGTCTTTGAGGCATAGTCCAGCCCCGTCGCCTCAAGGATCGGCAGCGCGTCCATGTCGGCCCGCAGTCCGATCACCTTGCCGCCCGTATCGACCTTGCCCTTGATGACACCGACAACACCTGTGCGGCCAATGCCCGTCACAACCTCGTCACATCCGAACTCCCTCAGTTTGTCCGCGACCAGTGCACTTGTGCGATGCGTTTCAAACAGGATTTCGGGGTTTTCATGAATGTCGCGGCGCCATTCGGTGATTTCACCTTGCAACTCGGCGAAGCGATTTTTGATCGGCATGGTCATCTCCCATTTTGTTCTTGTGACCGAGGTTCACCCCGGCGTGCATTTTTGGCGTCAATCCAAAGGCGCAGGCCGCAGCGCGCCTGCTAACAGGACAATCAGAATGGCCAAAGGCAGCAAAGCCGTGAACGCCAGTCGTAATGTAAGCATCTCTGCCAGAAACCCAATAAGCGGCGGGCCAATCAGCAGCCCTCCGTAACCGAGTGTCGCCACACTGGCGATGGCCCGCCCAGGCGGTACGTGCGGATCACTGGCGGCCCGGCTAAAGGCCAGCGGCATGATGACGGCATAACCAACGCCCATCAGCGCAAACCCCGCGAGTGCCAGCCCAGCCTCGCCTGCCGAAACAACCCCCAGTACGCCCAACGCCGCGCAAACGCCACCGAATCGGGCGGTTGCAACGGGGCCAAAGCGTGAGATCACAAAGCCCCCGGCCAAACGGAAAGCCACCATTGTCACGGAAAAAACTGCGTACCCGAGGGCCGCGACACTTTCCGCCGCTCCGGTCACGTCGCGCAGAAAGATCGCGCTCCAATCCGCAACGGCGCCTTCGCCCAATGCGCCGCACAGGGCGGTAAAGCCCACAAGGATCAGCGCGCCAGAGGGCAAGGCAAGAACAGCGCCCCCATGCGACGCCGCCTTGCGGGACGACCAGCGTACCCAGGACAGGGCCAGCGCCAAGGCCACGACGACACCACCAGCCAGCAAAAAGTGCTGCATAACCGTCAGCCCCATCTGCACCGCGCCATATCCGCTGAGCGCGCCCAGCCCGGCCCCAAGACTCCACATCGCGTGGAACGAGGACATGACGGGCTTGCGGTAGGCCAGTTCCACCTCGGCAGCCCAGGCGTTCATAGCCACGTCCATCGAGCCATGAAAGGCCCCGAACACAAACAGGAACGCCGCCAGCGTCCAGAACCCGCCCGCCATGGCCAGCAGGATCAGCGACAGCGTGTAGAGAACCGCAATGACCCGCGTCAGCGCAACGGCGCCAAACCGGTCGGTTAACCGCCCGGTCACCGGAAAGGAACACACTGCCCCCGCGGCCATAAACAACAGGCCATAGCCCAGCGCCTCATGCGTCAGGTCCAATCGGTCGCGCACGGCGGGGATACGAGACGCCCAGATGCCGAACAGCGCACCGTTGAGGATGAACATGGCAGCCACGGCCCGCCACGCGGCCACAAGTCCGATCACCGGGTTTCCTTTGAAGACAGCGTCACTCGCCCCTGTTCTACAGGTTGGGGGCGGATTGGCAAATGCAGATCACTCCAGCCGTTTGCGGATTTGTCGGATCGCGAACCAAACCGCCAGAACCACCGGGATCGTCACTGCGGCAGTCAACATCCCCTTACTGATCCCAGCTTTGGTCAACGGGTACAGCACATAACTGGCCAACGAGACCGCATAATAACTGATTGCCACGACCGAGAGCCCCTCGACCGTGTGCTGCAAACGCAGGGCCAGATCGGCGCGGCGATCCATGCTTTCCAACAGCGCCTGATTCTGCGCGCTACGTTCCACGTCTACCCGCGTACGCAACAGTTCCCCGGCCCGAATGGCCCGATCGGACAGTGCCTGCAGGCGTCGTTCCGTGGCCTTCACTGTGCGCATGGCTGGATCGTAACGGCGCATCATGAAATCGGCGAAGCTCTGACGGCCCTCGAATCGCTCCTCCCGCAGCACTTCGATCCGTTGGTTCACAATCGCCTCATATGCCCCTGTGGCCCCGAACCGGAAAGAACACTGGGCCGAGAGAGTTTCCAGTTCGGTCGAGGTAGACAGAAGATCGGGCAGCAATTGGTCCGGATGGGCCGAGTTGTCGGTCATCTGCCCCATCAACCCGGTCAGCCTGCTGTCCAACTCGCCGATGCGGGGAGTCAGTTGTTTGACCCGCGCGAACCCCAGCATTGACATCGCCTTGTAGGTCTCGATCTCACACAGGCGCTGAATAATACGCCCGGTCCTGCGCCGCCCAGAACCCTTGGTCACAAACAGCGCAAACCGCATGTGACCAGCCGGATCGATGCGGAAGTCGCAAGCGCAAATAGCCGCGTCGTCCAGAACCCGCGCCACAGCTAGGCTTTCGGGCTCGAACCAATCCGCCAAAGCCGCCTGAACCGAGTCATCCTCTCGCCGTTCGACCACTCGGATCATCGCCGAGGTCACTCTCTGGCCGGGGCTGGCCATCAACCAATCAGGCGGAAAAACCTCGAAATCAGCCGGGTTAAAAGGCCGGTCACTGACGTTTTGCGTGATCGCGGTGTAGGTCACGAACTCGGTATGCTGTTCCCATTTCAACCAATGGCGACCGATCTGTCCTGCGTAGTGAGTGGCCTGAGGTTGAGGGTGTTGCGCGCCATGCCGATCCAACAGGTTGATCAGATGGGCCAGATCCTCATCCCGATCCCGTGCTGCCGCGGCCTCGGGCTTTTTGATTGCCAGAAAGGCCACGGTGCACGGCGTTCCTGCGACTGGAAAAGGGCGTGCGTGCAGCTCATTGGCCAAAGCATAGCGCAGGGGATGGTCGTCGATGGGCGTCATACAGGGCTCCGATTCATCCCGGCACTATACGGGACACCGGAAATACATCAATTCTCTTTTTATTTCATATACTTACATGAATACAAAAGTATACACTTCTGCTATGTCATTGATTTGGCTGCCACAGCTCGATCGGATTGCCCTCAGGGTCGTGAATGCGAGCAAATTTTCCAACCTCACTGTCCCATTCCTCTCGGGTTTCAACCGTGATCCCGGCGGCCTGCAATTGTGTGATCATGGCGGCCAGATTATTGACACGGAAATTGATCATCCATTGCTGCTCGGCTCGTCCAAAATACTCTGTATCCTGCGCGAATGGGGCAAAAACCGTGTACCCCTCACGCTGCTTCCAGGGCACCGGGTCGTAGTGATTGACGCCAAGGTGCGTTTCGTACCACTTGCTCAACGCTTCAGGATCACGGGCGCGAAAAAACACGCCGCCTATGCCGTTCACTTTCTCCATAATTCACCTCCTGCACCCACAGCCTACAGCAAAACGAAAAAAGGCGCCCGGGTGGGGCGCCTTTGATGTTGGTTGCAGCCTTGATCAGTCGATCATCGGTAGCAGCTTGTCCAGCGATTGCTTGGCATCGCCGTAGAACATGCGGGTGTTCTCTTTGAAGAACAGCGGATTTTCGATGCCCGAATACCCGGTGCCCTGACCACGTTTCGATACAAACACCTGCTTGGCCTTCCAGCATTCCAGAACCGGCATGCCGGCGATGGGGCTGTTGGGGTCTTCCTGTGCCGCAGGGTTCACGATGTCGTTCGACCCGATCACGATAGCCACATCCGTATCCGGGAAGTCGTCGTTGATCTCGTCCATTTCCAGAACGATGTCGTACGGCACCTTCGCCTCGGCCAGCAGAACGTTCATGTGGCCCGGCAGACGACCCGCAACGGGGTGGATCGCAAAGCGCACCTCTTTGCCCTTGGCACGCAGCTTGCGGACCAGTTCGCTGACCGACTGCTGTGCCTGCGCCACCGCCATGCCGTAGCCCGGAATGATGATCACGCTGTCGGCGTCATTCAGAGCAGCCGCAACGCCGTCGGCGTCGATGGCAACCTGCTCACCTTCCACGGCCATCTGCTCACCCTGTGGGCCACCAAAGCCGCCCAGGATCACGCTGACAAAGTGACGGTTCATCGCTTTACACATGATGTAGGACAGGATAGCACCGGACGAGCCCACCAGCGCACCAACCACGATCAGCAGGTCGTTGCCCAGCGAGAAGCCGATAGCCGCCGCGGCCCAGCCCGAGTAGCTGTTCAGCATCGACACAACCACCGGCATGTCGGCACCGCCGATGCCCATGATCAGGTGATAGCCGATGAACAGAGCCGCCAGCGTCATCAGGAACAGCGGGAAGAAGCCGCCCGATGCGGTGTACCAGATCAGGCAGATCAGCGAGAGACCAGCCGCCGCTGCATTCAGCGCATGGCCGCCCGGCAGCTTGGTCGCCGCCGAGGTCACCTTACCGGCCAGCTTGCCATAAGCCACGACCGAGCCGGTAAAGGTGATCGCACCGATGAAGATGCCCAGGAACAGCTCGACATGCAGGATCGCCAGTTCGGCGGATGTCTTCTTGGCGATAAGCTTGGCGAAAGCGCCCAGATCGCTCAGGTCCGCCTCTTTCGCGCTGTCGGCAATGGCCATGACCTGCGCCACGTTGCCGATCTCAAAATGTGCGTTGAAGCCTACGAATACAGCCGCCAGACCGACCAGCGAGTGCATCGCAGCCACAAGCTGCGGCATCTCGGTCATCTGCACGCGCTGCGCCACATATTGACCGATCAGACCGCCGCCGATGATCAGCAGCAGCGACAGCAGCCACAGGCCCGAACCCGGACCGACCAGCGTGGCAAAGACCGCCAGCGCCATGCCGACGATGCCATACCAGACCGCGCGCTTGGCGCTTTCCTGGTTCGACAGACCACCGAGCGAAAGGATGAACAGAACAGCCGCAACGACGTAGGCGGCAGTAGTGAAGCCAAATTCCATGTGCCCGGCCTCCTTAAGATTTCTGGAACATGGCGAGCATGCGCCGGGTTACGAGGAAGCCGCCGAAGATGTTGATCCCGGCCATGAAGACGGACAGCGCCGCCAGCAGGATGACCAGGAACGATCCCGATCCGATCTGCATCAAAGCCCCAACGATAATGATCGACGAGATCGCGTTGGTGATCGCCATCAGCGGAGTATGTAAGCTGTGCGAGACGTTCCAGATCACCTGGAAGCCCACGAAGATCGCCAGCACGAAAACGATGAAGTGCTGCATGAAGCTGGCCGGAGCGATCAGCCCCACCAACAGCATCAACGCGCCACCTACACCCAGCAGCGTAAACTGCTGCTTGGTCTGCGCTTTGAAGGCGGCTATCTCTTGCGCCTTTTTCTCTTCCGGGGTCAGTTCTTTGACTTCCGGTTTTTTCTGCGCCGCGATTGCCTGCACTTTCGGCGGCGGCGGCGGGAAGGTGATCTCACCCTCATGGGTCACGGTCGCGCCGCGGATCACGTCATCTTCCATGTCGTGATTGATCTGACCGTCTTTCTCGGGCGTCAGGTCAGTCATCATGTGGCGGATGTTGGTCGCGTACAGAGACGAGGACTGCGCCGCCATCCGGCTGGGGAAGTCGGTATAGCCGATGATGGTCACGCCATTGTCGGTCACGATCTTCTCATCCGGTACGGTCAGCTTGCAGTTGCCGCCTTTTTCCGCCGCAAGGTCAACAATGACCGAGCCCGGCTTCATGCTTTCGACCATATCCTTGGTCCAAAGCTCGGGCGCTTCGCGGTTGGGGATCAGCGCCGTGGTGATGACGATGTCCATCTCAGGCGCCAGTTCACGGAACTTGGCCAACTGCGCATTGCGGAATTCTTCGGACTGAACCGAGGCGTAACCACCGGTCGCTGCGCCATCCTGCTGGTCTTCTTCAAAGTCCAGATAGACGAACTCAGCCCCCATAGATTCGACCTGCTCGGCCACTTCCGGGCGCACGTCGAAGGCGTAGGTGATCGCACCCAGCGAAGTCGAGGTCCCGATCGCCGCCAGACCGGCCACACCGGCGCCGACGATCAACACCTTGGCGGGCGGCACCTTACCGGCCGCCGTCACCTGACCGGTGAAGAACCGACCAAAGTTATTACCTGCCTCGATCACCGCGCGGTAACCCGCGATGTTGGCCATCGAGGACAGCGCGTCCATCTTCTGGGCACGGGAAATCCGTGGCACCATCTCCATCGCGATGACGTTGGCACCCTTGGACTTGGCCAGTTCCATCCCTTCTTCATTGCCCGCCGGGTTGAAGAATGAAATTAAGGTCTTGCCTTTGGTCAGACGCTTCAGCTCGGTCTCAGTCGGGATCCGAACTTTGGCAATGATGTCAGAGTTTTTCCACAGCGACGCAGCGGTTTTTACGATCTCGACGCCTGCGGCCTCATAGGCCTCGTCCGAGAAGCCGGCAGCAGCACCAGCCCCTTTTTCGATGGCGCATTCATAGCCCAGTTTCTGCAACTGCACGGCCGAATCCGGGGTCATTGCGACCCGGTTTTCACCGTCCAGTATTTCCTTTGGTGTGCCTATCTTCACTGGCAGTCCCCCTAATTCTCACTCGATCCGAGCGCGTGGTCGGTTATGTTCGTTCAGCAAACATGTATCCTGCGCAACATTATTTCGCAAGCGCAGCAATCGTTACGTGGTGTCATGATCTTGGCCATTCTAAATCCACCGGCGAGTCTTACGTTCGTACCGGGCGAAATCCGCGCGAAACGTACGGCGCAGGCGGTCTTCTTCCGGCAGGATGAAGCGGCGTTCCAACACCCATACGAAGACAGGAACCAAAACCAGAGACAGCACTGCATCAAACCGCAGAACCAGACCGGCCAAGATCAAAACATCGCCCACATAGATCGGGTTGCGACTGCGGGTGTAAATGCCTGATTGCACCAGCGACGAAGGCGTTTCATGTGGAATGACCGTTGTTTTGTGGCGGCGAAATTCGACAATTGCCAGCACCGCAAACAAGATACCGCCACCAATCAGGATGCCGCTCAGCAGATCTGTCAGGCCGCTGTCCAGGGACAGCCCCAGTGAAAAATGGCGCGCCTGAAGCCAAGCCAGCAAAGCAAACCCGACAAGCCAGACAGGCGGTATGTCGATCCGGCGCATGTTCATTCCCCGCAGTTGACGAAACGTAAAGCTGTGTCGCTTCTGGGCGCTTTCCTATCGCTTTCGGAACAGATTGGCAAAAGCTCAGTATGTCGCATCAATGGACAGGCAATTGCGGATCGGATAGGCCGAAGACAACCACCGTACCGTGACACAAACGGATGAGCTCCAGATGACCGATTTTGCCGCGACCAAAGCCATGTTCGATCTGCCCGAGGGCGTCATTTACCTAGACGGCAACTCGTTGGGTCCGCTACCACGCGCCGCCAGCGACCGGGTGAATGACATGCTGGTCAAGGAATGGGGTCAGATGCTGATCACCGGCTGGAACAAAGCCGGGTGGATGGCACTGCCGACCGGGCTGGGCGACCGTATCGGTCGGTTGATCGGCGCAGAGCCCGGCACGGTCGTGACCGGCGACACTCTGTCGATCAAAGTGTACCAAGCCGTGGCTTCGGCCCTTGAACTGTGTCCGGACCGCAAGGTCGTGCTGTCGGACAGCGGCAACTTCCCGTCCGACCTGTATATCGTGGATGGTCTGTTGCGCTCGCTTGGGCCGGATTACGAATTGCGGGTTGTCGCACCCGAGGACGTGGCCGCTCACATCACCGAAGACGTCGCCGTCCTGATGCTGACCGAGGTCGACTATCGCAGCGGCCGGATGCACGACATGAAAGCGCTGACCGAACTGGCCCATGCCAACGGGACGGTGACTGTCTGGGATCTGGCCCATTCCGCAGGCGCAATTCCGGTGGACCTCTCCGGTTGTAACACCGATTTCGCGGTGGGCTGTACTTACAAATACCTGAACGGAGGCCCTGGCGCGCCTGCCTTCATATATGTCGCCCCGCGTCTGGCCGACCACGTGCGCCCCGCCCTTTCGGGCTGGTTGGGGCACGAAGCGCCCTTCGCCTTTGATCTGGACTATCGTCCCGGCAGCGGGATCGAGAGGATGCGGGTCGGAACCCCTCCGATCATTCAAATGACCGCTTTGTCGGCAGCGATGGATATCTGGGACATGGCCGACATGGCGGATGTGCGCGCCAAGTCTATCAACCTGACCGAGTTGTTCATCGCCCGCGTCGAAGCCTCCTGCCCCGAGCTGGAACTGGCCAGCCCGCGCGATCCGAATCTGCGCGGCAGTCAGGTCTCATTCCGGTTTGCTGATGGATACGCCGCCATGCAGGCCTTGATTGCCCGCGGCGTGATCGGAGATTTTCGCGCACCCGATATCATGCGGTTTGGCTTCACGCCGCTTTATATAGACGAACAGGATGCGGAACGCGCCGTCGAAATCCTGACTGACATCATGCAGAACCGTTTGTGGGACGCACCGGAATACAAGGTGCGCCAGCGGGTTACCTGACCTCCAACCCCGCTCCGATCAGCGCCGCAACCTGCGCGACCTGCTGTTCATAGACTTCAGCCCCTGCCCCGATCAGTTTGAGCCCCTTGAGCGTGGCTGTGATCGTCCGACCGATCTCAGCCGCATCGGCCAACAGACGCACCCGTCCAGCTTGCGCCTGTTGCGTCAACCAATCGGCATAAAGGCCCGCCAGCCTCGCCTCACCTTCCGAGATGATCTCGACCGCCATGGACTTGGTGTTGTCCAGAATCTCAAGCCCGTGAGGCGAAGCCAAAATCGCCGCCATCCCCTCGGTCTGGGCCTGTATCGCGCGGGTTAGAACCTCGGGCACCGATCCCGGTGTCGCCAGAGCCTCGGCGACTGCCACGCTTTTTTCAGCGTAGTAAAATTCGGTCAGTTTGCTGACGATCGCCTCTTTGTTCCTAAAGTGCAGATACACAGCTGGCCGGGACATTCCCGCCCCGCGCGCTATGTCATCCATTGAGGTTTTTCGAAATCCATAAGTGGCAAAGGCCTGAAAAGCGGAGTTCAGGATCGCCTTTTGCCGTGAATCGTCAACTGTTTCCGTCATGCCTGAAGTGGTGACAGTTTTTGTTTATTTTGTCAATTGACATACTGACACTTTGCGACAATTATGTCAGAAACCAGCCACAGCTAGATGAGGTGCGCCATGGCGACCGCCCTGAAGATCAACGGAAAGCAACATCAAGTTGACCTGCCCGAAGACGTTCCCCTGCTATGGGTGCTGCGGGATGAGGTCGGCCTGACCGGAACTAAGTTCGGCTGCGGCGTCGCTGCCTGCGGTGCATGTACCGTGCATATCGATGGTGAGGCCGTGCGGTCCTGCCAGGTGGCGCTTTCGGATGTCTGGGGCGATGTGACCACGATCGAGGGGATGGGATCGCCCGACGCTATGACGACGCTCCAACAGGCTTGGGTCGATCATCAGGTGGCGCAATGCGGCTACTGTCAATCGGGTCAGATCATGCAGGCCGCTGCGTTGCTGGCGGAAAACCCTGCCCCTTCGGACGAAGAAATCGACGAGGCCATGCAAGGCAATCTGTGCCGCTGTGGCACCTACCCCCGTATCCGTGCTGCGATCCATGACGCGGCTGGCAAGCTGAAGGAGGCATAACCGATGGCTTCTGTTGGAAAAATCCTCCGCCGCACCTTCCTGATCGGCTCCGCCGCGATTGTCGGCGGCGTGGCGTTCGGTGCCTATTACGTCAACCGCCCCGCCGCGAACCCGCTGAAACCCGGCGAGGGTCAGGCGGCGCTGAGCCCGTTTGTTCTGATCGACCAGAACGGCGTGACCCTCTTTGCCCCGCGCGCTGAGATGGGACAGGGCGTCAAAACCACTTGGGCCGCGCTAATCGCCGAGGAATTGGATGTGGATCTGGATCAGATCACCGTTCTGCACGGCCCTGCGGCAGCGGCGTACTACAACACAGCCCTGATGGGGGAAAGCCTGCCCAACAAGGGTTACGACATCTCGGACTTCCAGCACAATCTGGGCGAGGCGTTAGGTGTGATCGGCAAGGTGCTGAGCCTACAGGTCACCGGTGGATCGACCTCGATGAAAGACGGGTTCGAGCGAATGCGTCAGGCCGGAGCTTCGGCCCGCGAAACGCTGAAACAGGCTGCGGCAGACCGGTTGGGTGTTGATCGCAGCGAATTGAAAACGGCCTCAGGCCATGTCATTGCCCCGGACGGCGACAAAATCCCCTATACCGAACTGGCCACTGATGTTGCCAAACTTGAGCCGATCGAGGCACCTCTGCGTGATCCGTCCGAGTGGCGCTATCTAGGCCAGACCCAACCGCGACTGGACATGGTTGAAAAGGCAACAGGAACGGCCGAATTTGGTGTCGATGTTCGCCTGCCCGGCATGAAATTCGCTGCCCTACGCATGAACCCCAAGCTGGGCGGCGCGATGAACGGCTTTGACGACAGCACTGCAAAGTCCATGCCAGGGGTCGAGAAGATCGTCGATCTGGGCACCGGCGTTGCGGTCATCGCCAACAACACATGGCTGGCCAATCAGGCGGTTGAGACCATCGACGTGGATTGGGGTGACGCCCCCTATCCACCAGAAACTGACGGCATCTTTGCCAAGATTACCGAAGCCTTTGATGACGCCCCAAATACAACCATGCGAGATGACGGCGATGTCACCGTCACGCCCGAGGGGGCGACCGAGATCACTGCGGAATACAAAGTGCCCTATCTGGCCCACGCCACGATGGAGCCGATGAATGCCACCGCGCTTTATACCGGCGACGCGCTGGAACTGTGGTGCGGCAATCAGGCCCCGACCCTGATCCGCTTCCGCGCCGCGAATACTGCAGGTTTGGACACCGAAGCCGTGCAGATCCACACCACCTATCTGGGCGGTGGATTTGGCCGCCGGGGGGAGTTGGACTTTGGCGAAATCGCCACCATGGTTGCCATGGCGATGCCCGGCACTCCGGTGCAGACCACATGGAGCCGCGAAGAAGACATGCGCCATGACTATTTTCGTCCCGGCGCAATTGCCCGGATGCGCGGCGCGGTGCAGGACGGAAAGGCAGTTCTGATCGACGGCAAGGTTGCGTCGCAATCCCCAACTCAACAGGCGGTCGGTCGCTACACGGGCATGCCCGGCGCTGGCCCGGACAAAGTGCTGGTCGAAGGCTTCTTTAACCAACCCTACGCGGTACCGAACTATCGCATGAGCGGCCACATCGCGAAGCTGGACGTCCCCGTCGGGTTCTGGCGCTCGGTCGGGAACAGCCACAACGGGTTCTTCCACGAAACCTTCATGGATGAGATGGCCCATGCCGCCGGTCAGGACCCGCTGGAATTCCGGCTGGAACTGATGAAATCCGAACACGCACCTTCGGCGGGTTGTCTGGAAGCTGTGAAAGAGATGTCAGGCTGGACCGGTCAGACGCCGGATGGTGTTGGCCGAGGCGTGGCCTTCACCTACAGCTTCGGCACCCCGGTCGCTCAGGTGATCGAAGTGGTCGACGAAGACGGCACCATCCGCATCAACAAGGCATGGATTGCCTGTGACATGGGGCTGGCCTTGGACCCGGAAAACGTCAAGGCACAGATGTTCGGCGGCTTGATGTATGGCCTGTCGGCAGCCTGCTACGGCGAGATCACCTTTGCTGAGGGCGAGGTCGAGCAATTCAACTTCCCCGACTATGACGCGCTGCGCATGCACACGGCGCCGCAGGTCGAAGTGCGCGTGCTGGAAACCAACCGTCATATGGGTGGTGCCGGTGAACCCGGGACGCCGCCATCGATGCCTGCACTTGGAAATGCGCTGTTCGACTTGACCGGCGAACGCGCCCGCAGCCTACCGCTGATCAACCAGTTCAACCTGCTGGTCTGATCGCAATGCGCCGGTCCGGTCCCCCCTCTCGGGCCGGCGCCAAATTTACGCTGTTTGCTTTATCAAATCCGCGTCCGATCCCGTTGCCCAAGCACGTACGGCTGCACCGAACGCCTCGAACAGAGGTCGGGAAACAGGATCGTTGATCGCGTCCCATTCAGGGTGCCATTGCACCGACAATGTAAATCCGGGGGCATCCTTGATATAGATCGCCTCGGGCGTGCCGTCAGGTGCATGCCCGTCGATCACGACGCGCTGCCCAACAGTTTTAATACCCTGACCATGCAGCGTGTTGGTCATCACCTCAGGCGCGCCGAAAAGACGGTGAAATACGCCACCTTCGTCTAGGGACACCACGTGGCGTAGGGCGAATTTCTCTTCCAGCGTCCCGTCCGGTGGCATCCGGTGGTTCATCCGGCCCGGCAGATCGCGGATTTCGGGATAAAGCGTCCCGCCCATCGCCACGTTGACCTCTTGGAACCCTCGGCAGATGCCCATGAAGGGCTGACCGCGTTCCACGCAGGCCCGAACCAGAGGCAGGGTGATCGCATCACGTGCCCGATCAAACTCACCATGCGCTTCTGTGGCATCCTCGCCATATTCCTCGGGGTGCACATTCGGGCGCCCACCGGTCAGAAGGAAGCCGTCGCAGACCTCAAGCAATTCCTCGACCGTGACATAGCGCGGATCAGAGGGGATCAGCAGCGGCAGACAATGCGAAACGTTGGCCACTGCCTCGGAATTCATCGTACCACCCGCATGCGTCGGGTATTCATCGTTCATGAGGTAAGAGTTGCCGATGATACCGACGACAGGTCGAGACATTCCGTATTCCTTGCTGTTTTTTGTTAACAAGAAAGCTATCCGCAGCGAAGAAAACGTGCAACAGAACACGCCCTGCATGACAGCGCAAGGACGTGTTCAATCACGCACATATCGTTCTGATTTTTAGTGAAAAACCGGAACTTTTTTTCGGCAATCAAGTAAAACTCAGGAAATTCATCCTGAATTCGCCATTTCTCATCAGCAAAAACCGGTCGAGATCAGGTTTCTCCAGTCAGGCCCGCTGCCTCAATTCCGGTCAGTCCTGCGGTCGCATCATTGTCCGAGGTATCGCCGGTTACACCAACCGCCCCGATGATCACTCCCTTGCGGTCCCGAAGAAGAATGCCGCCCGGAACCGGAACGACTTGTCCGCCATAGACGCCGTTCACAGCGGCCATGAAATAGGCCTGCGCCTCGGCCCGCTGCATTTGCGCGGAGCCCGCCATACCCAACATGATCGAGCCATAGGCCTTGCCGTGCGCAATCGCGAAACGACCGGGGGCTGCGCCATCCTCTCGCTCGAACGCGATGACGTGACCGCCTGCGTCCAGAACGACTATGGAAAGAGGCTTCAACTCCATCTCGCGGCCTTTTTCCAAAGTTTTACGAATGATCGTGCGGGCTTTGCGCAGAGTAACTTCCATGATGTGTCCTCTCGTTCTGTGAGGTTAAAGGCTGGCTTTCAGTTCCAGACGGCGGGCGTGCAGAACCGGCTCGGTATAGCCCGAGGGCTGAATCCGCCCTTTGAATACCAGATCGCAGGCGGCCTGAAAGGCGATACCGTCGAAACCTTGTGCCATCGGTGAATACGACGTGTCGTTTTCATTCTGACGATCCACCACTGCGGCCATCTTGCGCATCGCCGCCATCACCTGCTCTTCCGAGACAATGTCATGGTGCAGCCAGTTGGCCAACGCCTGGCTGGAAATCCGGCAGGTCGCGCGATCTTCCATCAGGCCGATATCGTTGATGTCTGGCACTTTCGAACAGCCCACGCCCTGATCAACCCAGCGCACGACATAGCCCAGAATGCCCTGCGCATTATTCTCGATCTCACGCGTGATCTCTTCATCGCCAAGGTTACGCCCCCCCAGCAGCGGCATGGTCAGCAGGTCCTCCAGCGTGCCACGGGCACCACCGGCGGCCAGCTCGTCCTGACGCGCCAGAACGTCGATCTTGTGATAATGCGTCGCGTGCAACGTCGCAGCGGTCGGAGACGGCACCCACGCGCAGGTGGCACCAGATTGTGGGTGGCCGATCTTTGCGTCCAGCATATCGCCCATCCGGTCGGGCATCGCCCACATACCCTTGCCGATCTGCGCCTTGCCCTTCAGGCCGCAGGCCAGACCGATATCGACGTTGCGATCTTCATAAGACGCAATCCACGGCGTGTTTTTGATGTCGCCCTTGGGCAACATCGGGCCAGCCTCCATCGAGGTATGAATCTCGTCCCCGGTCCGGTCGAGGAATCCGGTGTTGATGAAGGCAACGCGCGATTTAGCGGCACGGATACATTCCTTGAGGTTAGCCGAAGTGCGGCGTTCCTCATCCATGATACCCAGCTTCACGGTGTTACGCGGCAGGCCGAGGATGTCTTCGACCATATCGAAAATCTCGACCGAGAACGCCACTTCTTCCGGCCCATGCATCTTGGGCTTCACCACGTAGACCGATCCGGTGACCGAGTTGCCGCCTTCGCGAGCCAAGTCATGCATGGCGATCAGAGTGGTGCAGAGCGCATCCATCAGGCCTTCGCCGATCTCATTGCCCTCACTGTCCAGAACGGCCGGGTTGGTCATCAGGTGGCCCACATTCCGCACCAGCATCAACGAGCGACCTTTCAGGGTGGCCTGCTCACCATTGGCGGTGGTGTAGTCAACGTCACTCGCCAGCTTTCGGGTGAAGGTGTGGCCGCCCTTGCTGACTTCTTCGTTCAGGTCGCCTTTCATCAGGCCCAGCCAGTTGCCGTATGCCACCACCTTGTCTTCGGCATCGACACAGGCAACCGAATCCTCGCAGTCCATGATGGTGGACAGAGCGGATTCCAGATGAACATCCGCGATACCCGCCGGATCGGAGGCTCCAATTTCGCTGGAGGGGTCAATCACGATTTTGACGTGCAAGCCATTGTTCTTCAGCAGCACGAATTCCGGCTGCTCCGCCGCCCCGCCAAAGCCAACAAAACGTGTGGCATCCGCCAGCGCGGGCACAAGGACACCATTCTCAACCCGAACCTCGGATACATCCGCCCAAGACCCGGTGGCCAGCGGCACAGCATCGTCCAGAAACCCTTTGGCCCACGCAATCACGCGGGCTCCGCGCGCCGCGTCATAGCCTTTTCCAGCAGGCAGATCACCCATCGCATCGGTGCCATACAGAGCATCGTACAAGCTGCCCCAGCGGGCATTGGCCGCGTTCAGCGCAAAGCGGGCGTTAGTAATCGGAACAACCAATTGCGGACCGGGGATCAAAGCGATCTCGGGGTCGACACTGGCGGTTTCGATTTCAAAATCCGCGCCTTCATCAACCAGATATCCAATCTCGCGCAGGAAGGCCTGATAGGCGGCTGGGTCATGCGCCTGCCCCTTACGCTCCAGATGCCAGGCATCGACCTGTCCCTGGATCTTTTCCCGCTTGGCCAGCAAGGCGCGGTTCTTCGGGCCGAGCTCGGCAACCATCCGCGACAGGCCATCCCAGAACGTATCGGCTGTAACACCGGTTCCCGGCAGGGCCTTGTCTTCGATAAACTCGGCCAGAACCGTATCGACCTTAAGTCCTCTGCGTACCTGTCTGCTGCTCATTTGGTGTCTCTCCGCCATTGTGCGCCGTTGTATGCCGTCAGCATTTAGGCTGAATGTTTCCGATAAGCAACTTTCGACGCCACGTTTAAACCCTTTGGCTTTGTGCGAAGCTGCTTCAAAAACGACAAGGCAATGAAGCCGCGGTTGCAGCCCCTTGGCGAAGCCCCTAACGTCGCGCCCGAACCAACTGATGCGAGGCCCCAGATGCGCGACGCTGCCCCCACGACGATCTACCTGAAAGACTACACGCCGTTCGGCTATCTGGTGGACAGCGTGCATCTGACCTTTGATCTGGCTGCAAATGCCACCCGTGTCACCTCGCGCATTGCCTTTCGGCCAAACCCCGAGGCCACGGATCGCACCTTTTTCCTGCACGGCGAAGACCTGATCCTAGTCCGTGCAGTTATTGACGGGGTGGAAATCACACCCGAGGTCACCGACAAGGGTCTGACAGCAAGCGTCCCCGATGCGCCCTTTGTCTGGGAAGCCGTGGTCGAGATCGACCCTGCCAACAACACCGCGCTTGAGGGATTGTATATGTCGAACGGCATGTACTGCACCCAATGCGAGGCCGAAGGGTTCCGCAAGATCACCTATTACCCCGATCGCCCTGACGTGATGTCTACCTTCACCGTACGCATCAACGGAGACCTTCCGGTGCTGCTGTCCAACGGCAACCCCACAGGCAAGGGCGAAGGCTGGGCCGAATGGACCGACCCGTGGCCCAAACCCGCCTACCTGTTTGCTCTGGTAGCGGGTGATCTCATCGCCCATCCCGGTCAGTTCACCACCATGTCTGGCCGCGACGTAGAACTGAACCTCTGGGTGCGCCCCGGCGACGAGGGCAAATGTACCTTCGGCATGGAGGCGTTGAAGAAATCGATGAAATGGGACGAGGACGTTTATGGACGTGAATACGATCTGGACGTGTTCAACATCGTTGCCGTCGATGACTTCAACATGGGCGCGATGGAGAACAAGGGGCTGAACATCTTCAACTCTTCTGCCGTTCTAGCCAGCCCTGAAACCTCGACCGATGCCAATTTCGAACGGATCGAGGCGATCATCGCGCATGAGTATTTCCACAACTGGACCGGAAACCGCATTACTTGCCGCGACTGGTTCCAGCTGTGTCTGAAAGAGGGCCTGACAGTCTTCCGCGATGCGCAGTTCACGTCCGACATGCGCTCGGCCCCGGTCAAACGCATTCAAGACGCTATCGACCTGCGTGCACGCCAATTCCCCGAGGATAACGGCCCCCTTTCTCACCCTGTCCGGCCTGAGAGTTTTCAGGAAATCAACAATTTCTACACAGCGACAGTGTACGAAAAGGGTGCCGAGGTCATCGGCATGCTGAAACGGCTGGTCGGGGATGAGGCTTATGCGCAGGCGCTCGACCTCTATTTCGAGCGCCATGATGGGCAGGCCTGCACCATCGAGGATTGGCTGAAAGTGTTCGAAGACACGACCGGTCGCGACCTGACGCAATTCAAACGTTGGTACAGCCAGTCGGGCACGCCGCGCGTGGCAATAGCCGAGGATTATGAGGATGGAACTTACACACTGACCTTGTCCCAGCGCACCGACCCGACCCCCGGCCAGTCTGAAAAGTTGCCACAGGTCATCCCGGTCGCGGTCGGTTTGCTGAGTCCCAACGGGGATGAAGTACATGCGACCCAAGTTCTGGAACTGACCGAAGCCGAACAGAGCTTCAAGTTCTCCGGTCTCGCCGCCAAACCAGTGGCTTCGGTCCTGCGCGATTTCTCGGCTCCGGTCATTCTGGAACACGATCACACCGATGCCGAACGGGCTTTTCTGCTGTCACACGACACCGACCCGTTCAACCGCTGGCAGGCCGGGCGTTCGCTGGCACAGGACACGCTGCTGCGCATGATCCGGAACGACAGCGCACCCGGCAACGATTATCTGGATGGCATTTTGGCCGTTCTGCGCGACGGCGATCTGGACCCGGCCTATCGCGCACTGATGCTTGGGCTACCCTCGCAGTCTGAACTGGCAGCGGCGTTGTTTGAAAGCAACGAAACCCCTGACCCGATGGCGATCTGGAGGGCGGTGGAAACCTTGCGGCAGGCAACTGCGCAGCATGTTCAGGACCTGTTGCCGCGTCTGCTTAGTGAAACCCTGATTGATGCGCCGTTCAGCCCCGATGCCGATCAGGCGGGCAAGCGCGCGCTTGGTGGTGCAGCGCTGCACCTGACGTCTCGGCTGGATGGCGGTGCGCGAGCAGCAGAAGATTTCGCTGCAGCGGACAACATGACACTCCAATTGACAGCTTTGTCCTGCCTGCTACGCGCCGGCACAGGCCAGCAGGAGCTGAGTGCGTTCTACGATCAGTGGCAAAATGATCGGCTGGTGATGGACAAATGGTTCAGCCTGCAGGTGACTACGGCGGCCCCCGAGACCACGGCGAAGATCACGCAAGCCCTAACAGAGCACGCCGATTTCAACTGGAAGAACCCGAACCGGTTCCGCGCGGTTATGGGGGCTTTGGCAATGAACCACGCCGGTTTCCATCACGCGGACGGCGAAAGCTACACCTTGCTGGCAGACTGGCTGATCCAACTGGATCCGATCAATCCGCAAACAACGGCGCGGATGTGCACGGCATTCCAGACATGGAAGCGCTATGACGCCGAGCGTCAGAACCTGATCCGGACCCAGTTGACCCGTATCGCCAACACCCCGGATTTGTCCCGCGACACTACGGAGATGGTGACACGTATCCTCGGCGCATGACCCCGTTCACTTTCACGCGCCAGAATCGAACGCCGCGCACGGTCCTGATCCTGATTTGCGTCTACGCGGCACTTGCGGCACTGCTGATCTTTTTTGACGCGGCGTGGTGGCTGGTCGGGCTTCTCGGCTTGTCCACCCTGCCCGCCTTGTGGGACGTCGTGCAAGCTACGCGCGCTGGGATGACATTGGATCACGACCGGATACAGTGGTTCTCGGGCAGTCGCGAGGCCGAGATCGTTCTGTCCGACATCGACTATTTCCGGTTCGACACCCGCTGGGATTTCTCGGTGCGCATCTCACTGGTCTTAAAGTCCGGCAAGCGGATTCGACTGCCGGATGAGGCTACACCACCCCACAACGAGCTCGAAACCGTCTTCCAAAACGCCGGTTTCCGGGTCGAGCGGCATCATTTCCGCGTTTTCTGAAACAATGGGCTTTTAAGGGCACCATTCACCCGCCCTCCGCCTGTGCACAGCGCAAAAAACTTGAATTTGAGATGAATCTCCTTAAAAATCTCAAGCCAGACTAGTTGTTTGTTACGGTTTCGAGTTTTGCCATGTTTCGGTTTTTTAGGGCACGACAAGCCCGTTCTTCTTTGCCTTCCCGTCAATTCACGCAGGACGTGCGCACTGACGATTGCGCCGCGACGGCTTCAATTCCCGACAAGGGGCAGCTGAACATTCCGCTTGCAAACACCTGCGCCGGGGACGTGATTGGCCGCGATACCATTGAACAAGGGCGCACATTGGTCAGACAGGACCGTTGGGCCGAATTGTCCCGACAGATGCGCGTTGCAGACAAGTCCCGTGCGACCGCACCTGATGGAATGCCCGTTGCAGACTTGCTTGCCTTCGGTGCCCGATCAGATGTGGTTCTGGCAGTGGAACACGCTCTGTCAGACGGGAAAGCTTTGTCCGAATATGACCTGCTGGGCGGAATTTCCGAACTGGAAGACGAAATGCGTGCGCAGCCCAATGACCCGATGATCACGCTTGTGGTCGCGCTGGCGCACATTGACCTGGCTTGGGCGTGGCGCGGAACAGCAACGGATGCGACGCTACCTCCGCTACACCGGTCGCGCTGTGCCGCACACTTTGACCGGGCCTCTGCGCTATTGCCCAAATGCCGCAAAGCCCTGCCTGACAGTCCCGTGGTGGCGGCAGCCAGTTGTGCCCTGCTGGCCGGTCAGCGAAAAGCCAACATCCGCGTGGCGGATGAATACGAACGATTGATCTCTTTGGACCCACACAATCAACGGCACATGCGTGCAATGGGCTCGCATCTACTGCCGCGCTGGTTCGGCAGCTATGAAGAGCTTGAGGTTCAGGCCCTGCGCAACGCTGCCCGCACTCAAGACATCTGGGGGGCTGGCGGATACACTTGGGTGCAGTTTGACGCAATCGCGCTGGATGAAGAGGCCTGCGCCCGGCTGGACGTCGAGTATTTCTTGGAAGGCCTGCATGACATCCTGCACCGCCGCCCGGATCAGCAGACAGTCAACATGCTGTCCGCCTATTGCGCCATAACGATCCAGAACGGGTTGGGTCTGAACGACAAGGCCGACTTGGTCCGCTCGCAGATTCACGAAGCCGCGCATTGGCTGATCCGCGACCACATGACCGAGCTGCATCCCCTGATCTGGGCGCATGCCGCGAGCGGATTCAACAATTCGGTCCGTATCAACTCGGCCGAACGGTTTGCAGCCCGTGGCCAACGACAAGCCCTGCGCGCCATTGGTGATCTGTTCCGCGAAGAACTGCGCAGCGGTATCGACGTGACCTTCACGCCGTCTGGCCTGCGCCTGTCCGAGAACTGATTCCCCCTTGCCCCTCGCCCCAGCCGGGCCTAATACGCAGGCTTAGACTTCTGCGGAAATGAGGCGCGCCATGCTCGACCTGACATACGAAATGCCCAAACCCAAAACCATTGCCGGGGCCAAGCACGACTGGGAACTGGTGATCGGGATGGAGGTGCACGCTCAGGTCTCGTCCAACGCCAAGCTGTTCTCGGGCGCATCGACCCAATTCGGGGCCGAGCCGAACTCGAACGTGGCCTTTGTGGACGCGGCGATGCCGGGGATGCTGCCGGTCATCAACGAATATTGCGTGGAACAGGCGGTGCGCACCGGGCTGGGCCTGAAGGCGGATATCAACCTGAAGTCGGCCTTCGACCGCAAGAACTATTTCTACCCTGACCTGCCGCAGGGCTATCAGATCTCCCAGCTGTACCACCCCATCGTGGGCGAAGGCGAAGTGCTGGTCGAGATGGGCGATGGCACCGCGCGCATGGTCCGCATCGAACGCATCCACATGGAGCAGGATGCCGGTAAGTCGATCCACGACATGGACCCGCATATGTCCTTTGTCGACCTGAACCGAACCGGCGTTTGTCTGATGGAGATCGTCAGCCGCCCCGACATCCGCGGTCCCGAAGAAGCCGCCGCCTATATCGCCAAGCTGCGTCAGATCATGCGCTATCTCGGTACATGCGACGGCAATATGCAGAACGGCAACTTGCGGGCGGACGTGAACGTTTCGATCTGCCTGCCCGGTGCCTATGAGAAGTATCAGGAGACGCAGGACTTCTCGCATTTGGGCACGCGGTGTGAGATCAAGAACATGAACTCGATGCGCTTTATTCAGCAAGCGATCGAAGTCGAAGCCCGCCGTCAGATCGCCATCGTCGAAGGTGGCGGTAAGGTCAATCAGGAAACACGCCTGTACGATCCGGACAAGGGTGAGACACGCTCGATGCGATCCAAGGAAGAAGCGCATGATTATCGCTATTTCCCCGACCCCGACCTGCTACCGCTGGAGATTGAGCAGGCATGGGTCGATGACATCGCTGCCAAGCTGCCCGAACTGCCTGACGACAAAAAGGCGCGGTTCATCAGCGAATTCGGCCTGACCGATTATGACGCCTCGGTCCTGACTGCCGAGGTGGAATCAGCTGCTTATTTTGAAGAGGTCGCAAAGGGCCGAAACGGCAAACTGGCCGCCAACTGGGTGATCAACGAGTTGTTCGGTCGGTTGAAGAAAGAAGACCACGATATCACCGAGTCGCCGGTCTCACCTTCGCAGCTAGGCGTAATTATCGACCTGATCTCCTCTGACGCCATCTCGGGCAAGATCGCCAAAGATCTGTTTGAAATCGTCTATACCGAAGGCGGCGACCCGGCGCAGATCGTCGAAGAACGCGGCATGAAGCAGGTCACCGACACCGGCGCCATCGAAGCTGCTTTGGACGAGATCATCGCCGCCAACCCGGCGCAGGTCGAAAAGGCCAAGGTGAACCCGAAGCTGGCGGGCTGGTTCGTCGGTCAGGTGATGAAAGCCACCGGCGGCAAGGCCAACCCGAAGGCTGTAAACGAACTGGTCAGCCAAAAGCTGGGCTCATAGTCCGATCAGAGCAAGAATTGCTAGCGGCGGGGTTTGCGCAAAACCCCGCCGTTTTTCTTTTCCCGCGCTTTCGGCGCAATGATGACTTTCCCAAAATCACCAGCATGTTAGATTGCCGGGAACCGACACCCAGGAAGGTCCGATGCAGCGCTACGAATACAAAGTTGTCCCCGCCCCGCAAAAAGGCATCAAAGCCAAGGGCGAGAAAACCGCAGAAGGCCGGTTTGCCGTATCGATCGAACAGGTGCTGAACCAGATGGCTCAGGACGGCTGGGAATACCAGCGCGCCGAACTGCTGCCCAGCGAGGAACGCGCGGGCCTGACCAGCTCGACCGTGAACTGGCGCAATGTTCTGGTTTTCCGGCGGCCGGCTGAGGTGGATGAAGCATTGAATATTGCGGAAACAACTACGGAGGCAGCTCAGGCGCGCCCGGTCCCAGGGCCCGATGCCGTTATCGCACCCGCCCCTATCGCGGAAGAGGCGAAAGACCCGCCCATGTCGCTGAAAGGGGCAGAAGTCGAAAAACCTGACACGCGTTCGGAATAAGCGGCCAATACTGGCCGCCAATACGCGCATAACCCGTCATTCCAAAGCACCAGAAATGCGCATGACCTAAGACAGCTTCCGAACCAGAAAGTTGCGGCGACTGCTCGGAGGACAACAGAAGTTATTACCTTCGCTCAGTAGGCGCACCGAGGCGCCTAAACCCCGATATCCAGCGCCAACGCATGGATGCGCGGCACGATGTCGCCCAGCGCCTTGTGCACAGCGCGGTGACGGGCGACTCGGGACTGGCCTTCAAACGCTTTGGCGCGGATGCGGACGTTAAAGTGGCTCTCGCCCCCGTCCTGATAGCCCGCGTGGCCACGGTGGCTTTCGCTGTCATCGACAACCTCAAGCTCGCGCGGATCAAAGGCAGCCTGCAGGCAGGTTCGGATTTCGTCTGTTACGCTCATTTTTTCGCTCAACGGCAAAATTTTTGCCGTCCCCCTCTTCTACTTTCGGCTGCTTAGATTAAACTGCTGCCTCCGAGTCGAGAAGATGCGTTCTTAAGGATCACAGCATGACGAAATCAGACCCTTTCGGATTCGATATGTCCGTCTCCAGCGCCAAGAAAAAGAACCCGCGCGGGCGTCGGGGGATGTCGGGCGCGTCTGAAACCTCGGTCCGAATCTGTGACCATGAGGGCTGTAACGAGCCGGGCAAGTTCCGCGCACCGAAAGCGCCGGATGTTCTGGATGATTTCTTCTGGTTCTGCCAGCAGCACGTGCGCGAATATAACCAGAAGTGGAACTTCTTTGACGGCACGACCGAGGCCGAGTTGAACGCACAGCGCTCCAAGGACAAAGTGTGGGAGCGTGAAACCAAACCCATGGGTGACCCCGAGGCCCGCGCGTGGGCGCGTCTGGGCATTGAGGACCCGCATCAGGTTCTGGGCGCAAACAGCACGCAGAACAAGGGCCGCACCTCGGGCGGCGGAGGTCGTCGTCTACCCCCCACCGAACGCCGCGCGATCGAGATTCTTGAGGCCAACGACAGTTGGACCAAAGCCGAGGTTCGTAAGGCCTACAAGAAACTGATCAAGGTGCTGCACCCGGACATGAACGGCGGCGACCGCTCGCAGGAAGAACAGCTGCAAGAGGTTGTTTGGGCCTGGGATCAGATCAAGGACAGTCGGAACTTTAAGTAAATCTGGCAAGCCTCTACGCAACAAAACGGATTTTGTACCGTGCGGGGTGAAACAAGCGGTATCGCCCCCCTTTGGATGCGAAAGCCATGGCACGCAAACGGCAAAAACCGCTGAAGGCAAAGATACCGCCGGATCATCCGTTTTCTGACATCATCAGCGATGCGTACAGGCTTTTTGCCTATACGAAACCGACCAATATCGAAGTCTGTGAAGGCTGCTGCATGGAAGCGGATATCGAGGCCGACTTTTTCATCCCGTCGATTTCCGAACTTCCTCTTCACTACTTGCAGGACTGGTTTTTCGCCGCGTATGATCCGAAGGGCATTTCCAAGGCGACATGGGGTTACCTCCTGCCGCGGATACTCGAAGTTTTGGCCGTGGACGAAGACCTTGCCAGCGTCGGGCTGGAGGTCAGCTTAAACCGGTTTGAAACCGGCAACCCGAACAATTGGTCCCACGATGAATGGCAGGTTTTGGATCGGTTTCAGCGTGCCTATCTCAAACGCGAGATTGAGCGAGACAATTGCTATCTCGACGACACTGTTTGCATGTTTGGTCTGGCCGGTTGGCCCGTAGAGACGCTGTTCGAACAGGTTGCCGAGACACCGGACGCAGTATTGGTACAGCGTTTTTGGCACGACTGGTGCGCAAGTTGCATTCCGGGTCGCGAATCCGTCTGGATCACTGCGTTTTGGGAAAGCCCGGGTAATTCGAAAGCCTTTGCGTTCTATACATCCAAAGCGTTGTACGACAGGGTCACCCGCGTAGCGTTTGGCGAAAACACCCCGAAGGACCTGTCAGAGAAGGCATTGGCTGTGGCCAGCGTTATAGAAAACAACGTCGACTGGACCACGGAACAGTAAGCTCGGCACTTTAGCCCCCCCTCTGTACCGTCCTCACCTTGTTACAAACCCTTGTTACGGCCTCTCTCATGGGCCGATGTGGCGGCCCATATCGGAACCGTACCTGACCTGCCCCAATGGAACGTGATATGGAACATCTCATTTCCCTCGTGCATGCGATTTCTCTTCCGATTGCTATCGTTTCGGCCCTGTTGCTGAGCGGATACCTCGCCCTGAACCTGCGCCTACCGCATCTGGGTCTGTGGCCCAGCGCCAGCGGCTGGCGGCATCACACGGCCTTTGGTCTGTTTCGGCTATTTTGCGGAGCCACTGTTGTTTTTGCCTTGTCCGAGGTCTGGATGAATGGCTGGGGTCACTGGCTGCGGTATGTGATCGGCGTGCCGGTTATGCTGCTGTCTTTCGGGATCACGCTGTGGGGCTATCGCTTTCTGGGTCTCGACAACACCTATTGCGAAAGCGACGGGTTGGTGACCGGCGGGATGTATGCCTATTCGCGCAATCCGCAATATGTGACCTCGGTGCTGGCTACGGTTGGACTGGGTGTCGCCAGTGGATCGTGGATGACGTTGGGTTTGGCGGCGACGCTGTTCGTAATCTACTTCCTTTTCGTTCTGAACGAGGAACGTTGGCTACTTCAGGGTTATGGGCAAGCATTCCGGGATTACATGCAATCCACCCCACGCTTTGTCGACGAACGCAGCCTGATCCGGGTGCGGGACGCGATTCTCGACTGATCAAAGCGCACCGATAAGGCCAGTTTCAAAGAAAGATTTGCCTAAGCCGCGGCACGCGCGGCTTTCCCTTGCCCTTGCCCGCAATATGTTGCACCACACACGGGTTCAAACCCGGCGAGCGGGGCAAAGGATAAGGACAAGGCGCATGGCTGACGGATCGATCGACATCAACGCAAAACCCACCGAAGATATCTCGGTTCGGGACGTGTTCGGTATTGATACCGATATGGCAGTCAAAGGCTTTGCTGACCGCAGCGACCGTGTTCCTGCGATCGACCCGACCTATAAGTTCGACCCCGAGACCACATTGGCGATTCTCGCAGGATTTTCGCACAACCGCCGCGTGATGATCCAAGGCTATCACGGTACGGGTAAATCGACCCATATCGAACAGGTGGCCGCGCGCCTGAACTGGCCCGCAGTGCGCGTGAACCTCGACAGCCACATCAGCCGGATCGACCTGATCGGTAAGGACGCCATCAAACTGCGCGACGGCAAACAGGTCACCGAGTTCCATGAAGGCATCCTGCCCTGGGCTCTGCGTAATCCCGTCGCCATCGTGTTCGACGAATACGACGCTGGCCGCGCCGACGTTATGTTCGTGATCCAGCGTGTGCTGGAACATGACGGCAAACTGACCCTGCTGGACCAGAACGAGATCATCACACCGAACCCGAATTTCCGCCTGTTCGCTACCGCCAACACCGTAGGTCTGGGCGATACGACCGGCCTCTATCACGGCACCCAGCAGATCAACCAGGCACAGATGGACCGCTGGTCGCTGGTGTCGACGCTGAACTACCTTAGCCATGACGCCGAGACTATGATCGTCCTGTCGAAAGCACCGCATTACAACACCGCCGAAGGTCGCAAGAAAGTCAGCCAGATGGTGACAGTCGCCGACCTGACCCGGACCGCCTTCATGAACGGCGACCTGTCCACGGTGATGAGCCCCCGGACCGTGATCAACTGGGCCCAAAATGCCGAGATTTTCCGCGACGTGGGCTATGCCTTCCGCCTGTCCTTCCTGAACAAATGTGACGAGCTGGAGCGCCAGACGGTGGCCGAGTTCTATCAGCGTTGCTTTGACGAAGAGCTGCCGGAAAGCGCGGCGAGTGTCAGCTTGGGTTAACAGTTGCTCTGATCATCCCAGCGCAGGCTAACCCGCTGCAAAGCCAACTTCGATTTGCCGAACCCAACCTGACTGACAGCGTTGGGGCAGTGCATTTTGGCCTGAACTACGCTCTTTGCATTGTTTATCGTCCATCGGTGCAACAACTCCGTACCACTCCGATGTTTGGTCACAGAGGTACAAAACCTCTCCCGGCTCTAATGTGGTTAATCGACGAGAATAACCTGTTGGTCGGGCGCGCAGCGCCACAGCTTTTTGATCGACGATTAGAACACCAGGGCAAGGTTCTTCATCGGGCTTAGCTGTGCGTGTCACTTCGCGAGGAACAGCATAAAAAACCACGGCCAATAGAAGTACCAGAGCTGCGATCGTTGCCCGCGCTCTTACACTTGAACTCACAAATTATTCCTCATGATTGCATACAGCCGCTGCTCTGGTCGCAAGAAACCGCTTGAGTTTGTTCGAAACGTTTTGCGTTTGACCGTGTGACCAACATTACCTCCCAGGGTCGAAACATGGTCAGCACGTACCGCGATCACAAAATCACAGTGACTGGCAAAACGGTCGTGGACTTTTGCATGATCGTAAGTCGCGCTGAAACTACCACGTGCCATACAGACAAGATCCCCGATCTGCGGCTTGTGCTCATTTAAGCGGAATCCCCAGAAAGAGCCATTTTCGTTGTTTTCCCGCCGACGGATTGCCTGATGAACATAGCGTGAATGTGCGGCAGCTTGCTTAAAGTCGCCGTAGTCACCTGTTTGCTGGATACATCACGAAATGAAAGCGGCGGACCAAGGCCACCCTCGGTCCAAACCGTCAAAATCCATGTTTAAGTTGTCCCAATACTCGCCGACGAACTTGAAAAAAGGTGTTTGGAATTCTTTTCCTTTGCCCCGGTCAAATCGCAACCACTCTGCCACCGCGGTGCGTACCAGCTTTTCCCGTGGGTCTGAAACTGCATCTCGCAAAACGTTTTTGGAAACAAATCCGTCTTTCACGACACTGTCCACTTCAACTTTACAGGGTATCCAGCGGTCACCCTGCTGAGGGCCAGTTTGGGTTACCGGCGTTGCTTCCGGTAAAAAACCTATAATGTTGTTTCCGAAGCCAGCGGAACTTCTCATATTTGCGCCATACGCGAGTGACGATACAGCAAAATTGGCCATCTATCCCTCCACTAAAAAATGATCAAAAAAAGAGTATTCCTTAATTCTATCACACATTGGAAATCACCCCAAAACGGACCTGTACCCGCACGCCTTTACCGAGGCTGATCTTGCTTGCAAAAGTGAAGACGAATGTGATTTATCAAAGCATGACCAAACCCAACGACAACCCCGCTGATCCGTTCAAGAAGGCTCTGGCCGAGGCCACCAAGGTGATGGCCGACGATCCCGAATTGAACGTCTCATACACGGTCGATCCGTCAGGCCTTTCGGGCGAGTCGATGCGTCTGCCTCAGGTCAGCCGTCGGATGACCCGCGAAGAGGTTTTGCTGGCGCGCGGAACAGCGGATGCCCTGGCATTGCAGCGCAAATACCACGACGATGCTACGCACCTGCGCTATGCGCCTCCGGGCGACATGGCGCGCGACCTTTACGAAGCGATGGAGGTTGCCCGGTGCGAAGCGATGGGCGCGCGGGACATGCCCGGAACGGCCAGCAATATCGATGTCAAAATCGGGCATGAAGCGCTGCGCCGCGGCTATGACCAATGCAAACAGCCCGCAGATGCGCCCTTGGCGGTTGCGGCGGGCTATCTGATCCGCCATCTGGCGACCGGACGGGATCTGCCGCCTGCGGCCGAGAACATCATGAATCTGTGGCGTGGATTCATCGAGGAACAGGCTGGCGGGACGCTGGAAAACCTCGACGATATCCTCTCGGATCAGGCAGAGTTTGCGAAGTTCGCCCGTCAGATGATTAAGGATTTGGGCTATGGCGACCAGTTGGGGGATGACCCCGACGAGTTGGATGACGAGCAGGAAGAGCAGGCCGAAGACGACGCCGAGGAACAGCCCGATCCTGATAGCACCGGTGAGGACGATCAGGACGAACAGGACGCCGACGCAACCCCAGAGCAAACTCAGGAAGAGCAGCAGGATCAATCTCAGGCACAGGTCTCGATGGACGAGATGGCCGAAGATGAGATGGGTGAAGAGGCCGAAATGCCGGAAGGCGAGGCTCCTCTGGAACCCCCTGCCCCTCCGCCTGCGTCCGAGGCCGATCCGGACTATAAAGTGTATCTGAGCACCTATGACGAAGAGATTGCGGCCGAGGATTTGGCGGAACCGGCCGAACTGGAACGGCTGCGCGCCTATTTGGATCAGCAGTTGGAACCGTTGAAAGGCGCGGTGAGCCGTCTGGCAAACAAGCTACAACGCCGCTTGCAAGCCCAGCAAAACCGGTCTTGGGAGTTCGACCGCGAGGAAGGCATACTGGATGCCGGTCGTCTGGCGCGCGTTGTCGCAAACCCCACCACGCCGCTCAGCTTCAAGGTCGAGAAGGACACAGAGTTCCGGGATACGGTGGTGACGCTGTTACTCGACAACTCCGGTTCGATGCGGGGTCGTCCGATCTCGATTGCTGCGATCTGTGCGGACGTTCTGGCCCGGACGCTGGAACGTTGCAATGTGAAGGTCGAGATTCTGGGCTTTACCACCCGTGCATGGAAAGGTGGTCAGGCGCGTGAGGCATGGCTGAACGACGGTCGTCCGCAGCAACCGGGACGTCTGAACGATCTGCGTCACATCATTTACAAGGGCGCTGATGCACCTTGGCGGCGGGCGCGACCCAATTTGGGCCTGATGATGAAAGAAGGTCTGCTGAAGGAAAACATCGACGGCGAAGCGCTTGAATGGGCACATCGCCGGATGATGGCGCGGCGCGAACAGCGCAAGATTTTGATGGTGATCTCGGATGGTGCGCCGGTTGATGATTCAACACTCAGCGTCAACCCCGCGAATTATCTGGAAAAACACCTGCGCGACGTGATCGCCATGGTCGAGAAACGCAAGATGGTGGAACTGCTGGCGATCGGGATCGGCCATGATGTGACTCGTTACTATGACCGCGCCGTGACGATCACTGACGTCGAACAACTGGCGGGTGCGATGACCGAGCAACTGGCGGCGTTGTTCGACAGCGACCCGCGGGCGCGGGCTCGCGTGATGGGAATGAAGAGGGCCAGCTAAAGCTGGCCTTGCCTCCGGCGGGAGTATTTTCCAAAAAGATGAAGGGGTAAGCCCGATTTGGGAGAATTAGGAAATGTTTCAGTCCTTTGAGGTAACCGCGCGCCCGGAACAGGGGCCGCCACGGTTGGCTGCCTTGCGTAAAGAGATCGCGCGCGAGGGATTGGATGGGTTTCTGATCCCGCGATCAGACGCGTATCAGGGCGAATACGTTGCCCCACGTGATGAGCGCCTTGCGTGGCTGACTGGTTTCACAGGGTCGGCCGGGTTTTGCGTCGCTTTGGCCGACATCGCAGGGGTGTTTGTAGACGGGCGATATCGAACTCAGGTCAAGGCACAGGTCGCGGCAGATTTCACTCCCGTACCGTGGCCCGAAGTCAGCCTGAGCGCGTGGTTGAAAGAGCAACTGCCCGATGGCGGCAAAGTTGGTTTTGACCATTGGCTTCATGCCGCAGGTCAGATCACGAGCACACAGAAGGACCTGACCGGCAGTGGCATCGAACTGGTCCGCTGTGACAATCTGGTGGATCGGGTGTGGGAAGATCAACCCGCCCCACCGATGAACCCGATAAAGGCGCATCCGATCGAATTCGCCGGGGAAACCGCAGACAGCAAGATCGCCCGTCTGTCAGAGGCTCTGCGTGAGGCCGACTGCACTGCAGCAGTGATTACGCTGCCGGACTCGATCATGTGGCTGCTGAATATTCGCGGCTCGGATATCGGCTATAACCCAGTGGCGCACGGATTTGCCATACTGCATGCGGAAGGGAAGGTAGATTTGTTCATGGCCAAGGAAAAGGTGGCTGTGCCTCTGGACAAGCAAGTTCATGTTCACGCGCCAGATGGTTTTCTGGATGCGATCGCTGAGTTAGACGGTCAGGTACAGGTCGATCTGAGCACCCTGCCCCAAGCCGTAGCCGATGTGCTGCAGGACAGGATGGTAGATGGCGGCGATCCTTGTGCCCTGCCCAAAGCCTGTAAGAACGCAGCCGAGATAGCCGGCAGCGCCGAGGCGCATTTGCGCGACGCGGTGGCTGTTATCGAGACTTTGTCTTGGCTGGACGAACAGACGCCGGGAACCCTGACAGAGACGCAGGTGGTGACCCGTCTGGAAGAGAACCGCCGCAAGGACAACGCGCTGCAGGATATCTCTTTCGATACCATAGCGGGCACCGGACCCAATGGTGCTATCATGCATTACCGCGTGACCGAAGAGACCGACAGCCTTCTTGAAGACGGGCATATACTCGTGCTCGACAGCGGTGGGCAATATCTGGACGGCACCACTGACATCACCCGCACCATTGCCATCGGCAAGGTGGGTGACGAAGAAAAAGCCTGTTTCACCCGCGTGCTCAAAGGCATGATCAATCTGTCCATGCTACGCTGGCCCGTTGGCTTGGCTGGGCGCGATATCGAAGGTATCGCGCGGGCGCCGCTTTGGGCTGCGGGACAGGACTTCAACCATGGTGTCGGCCATGGTGTGGGTACATATCTGAGCGTCCACGAAGGCCCTCAACGCTTGTCGAAAGTCAGCCACGTACCCCTGCAACCCGGCATGATCCTGTCGAATGAACCGGGGTATTATCGCGAGGGCGCGTTTGGCATTCGCATCGAAAACCTAGTGGTCGTGCAAGAAGCCCCGGCCTTGCCGGGTGGTGACGCGGAACGCGCAATGCTGAACTGGCGCACCCTGACCTATGTACCTATCGACCGGCGGTTGATAACGACCGAGATCCTGACAAAGGCAGAGCGCGACTGGCTGAACGCCTATCACCGCGACGTTGCGGAAAAAATCAGACCAAGGCTGGGCGATGACGCTCAACTGTGGTTGGATGCCGCAACCGCGCCGCTCTGACACCGGACTGTTACATATACCGGGCAGAGGAGAGGCCCAGAAGAGACGAGGAAAGAGAAATGGTTGAGATCACAATCCGCAAGGCGCCGGGCAAATGGAGCGTTCGTTCAGGTGGTGCCATTCTGGGCGAAAGTACTGGCGCACTGGAATTGACCGAAGGTGATCTGACCCCGGTGATCTATTTTCCCCGCTCGGATATCGCGATGGCGTTTCTGGACGCAACCGACAAGGTTACGAATTGCCCGCATAAAGGAGACGCAACGCATTTCTCAATCGTCAACAAATCCTCGGTAACCGAGAACGCAGCTTGGAGTTATGAGGATCCGATCCCGAACATGGCCGAAATCAAAGGCTATGTGGCATTTTACCCGATCGAATCCGTGAAGATTGAGCAACTTTAGGGTTGAAGTCCGATGGTAGCAGTCGTTTCAACGACAGCGTTTGGACGTTTAGGCCAGCCTTCAGGCGACCATAAAAGTCCTTGTTCTTAGCACTTTGACGGCGCACTTTCTCGTGTCTTACGGTCTGTGTACGTATGGCAGTTTGGAAATTCCTTTCCGCACCGAACAAGGCGAGGAAGATGCAACCGGGGCACCTCGGTTCTCTTCTGAAGCTTGATCAGATTTGAATCACTTGCAATAGTTATGCATTTATTTCGTTTTGAAAGGTATGACTATGAAACTCAACTCATTACTGGTCACCGCACTTGGTGCAACCCTGCTCGCAACTTCTGCATTCAGCGAAAGTAAGCCAAGCGGTGCAAAAAACGCAGATCCTCAACAGGTTATCGACATTTACCTGGGCAAGACCTGGAATTGGAGCAAAGGAGGTTCTTATTGGGGTTCAGGCGGCCAGTTTCAGGCTGTTTGGGACGACGACCCAAGCGATCCCGCGGTCAGTTATACAGACGGAAAGTGGTACGTAACTTCAAAAGGTACTCTTTGTTACGAGACCGTTTGGCATTGGACTGGCAAAGATAAAGCAGACGAAGTTCTTAAAAACTGCTGGCGGCATGTGATTGATAAAGACGGGCAGGTGTGGCGCAGCGACCACCGCGACCAGAATGACTTTCATAAACTTGATCTGGGCAAGATCGCGAACGGTAACAAAATTAAACCCACGTACAACAAGTACAAGAAGATGGTGAATAGCTAGTTCATCCTAATTGTGAGTCCGGGATAAGCCTATCGCAAAGAACCCAGTTTCTTAACGCTGTCAGTAAATGCGCCGCAGCAACAGTAGAAGCAGCCAATTGGTTCTTCCAATAGCGCTTAATTAGACTCCGCTTCCGTTACTTTTTCCGTACGGTTTGCTCTTTGATGAGTGACACACAGAACCCCCAAACTTCAACTCGCTGTTTGTTTTTGGGCGAGATAGGTAGGTTGTGAAAACGAAATGAGTCAGACGTGGCGTTGTAAAAGAGGCACTCAAAACGTGAACGTTGGGCGGAACCTCACGCACCTGTTTCATGCAAGTGATCGGCAGCCGGTGCACACTGGACATGGATACCACCGGAGGATGCCATGTCGATCACACGCCGCAGTTTCACTGGAATGCTGGGGGCCGGGGCCGTTTTTCCCAGCATACTTTCAGCGCAAGAGGACCCAGTGCTTGAAGCCGTCAGATCAACTCTGTTTGGCAGCAACGCCGAGTTTGAACAAGGCATGGCTTTTCTTGTTCAACGCGGCAATCCAGATGTGGTTCCGGCCCTGATCACTGGCATGCGCTTTGGTCGGCGGCGTAGCGATGAAATCGTCGAGGTTATGCAATCCCTGACTGGTGAAAACATCGGAACAGATTGGTTCGACTGGATGCTGTGGCAGGAAAGGAATCCGCAACTGGTTCCCCACCCTTCGCTGATCCCGTTCAAGCGCGAAGTGCTGCTGGGCATCGACCAGAATTTCGACGACTTCTTGCGCTCCGAGTACCTGCAGCGGGACAAGATGAAAATCCGGTTGGAGGAGATAACGTGGGGCGGTGTGCGCAAGGACGGCATCCCGTCTCTGGACAACCCGACGCTGATAACAGCCGCGCGGGCCGATTATCTGAAAGAGGACGATCTGGTCTTTGGCGTCACGATCAACGGGGATGAACGCGCCTATCCGCTGCGCATCATGGGTTGGCACGAAATGTTCAACGAGGTGATTGGCGGCGTGCCGGTCGCGTTGGCTTATTGTACACTTTGCGGCTCGGGCATTTTGTTCGAAACCCAGGTTACGGGGCGGCGCAAACCACTGGTTTTCGGTTCCTCTGGGTTCCTGTACCGCTCGAACAAGCTGATGTTTGACCGCGAGACCCATTCGCTTTGGAACCAGTACACCGGCAAGCCCGTTGTGGGGCCACTGGTGGGCAGCGGGATAGAGTTGAAACAACGCCCCGTGGTGATCACCACATGGCAAAGCTGGAAGGCCTCGCACCCCGGAACCCGTGTCCTGTCGCTGAAAACAGGGCACCGGCGCAACTATGGATCAGGGGTGGTTTACAATGAGTACTTTGCCTCGCCGGATTTGATGTTCCCGGCGCTGGTCGATCAATCCGATCATCGACAGAAAGACTACGTCTTTGCCATCCGTCAATTCGGCGCAGCGCGGGCCTGGCCGTTGAGGGCGTTCAGCAAAACCCGCGTGATCAACGACGCGATTGCCAATCGACCTCTGGTCCTGATCGGCAATTCCGATAAGCGCGCCGTCCGCGCCTATGAGAGGAAATCGCACCAGTTCAAAGCCTCAGACGGCGGGCTTGTGGATCAGGCCGGTCAGAAATGGACCCTGACCGAAGAGGCCCTGATCGGGTCGAACGGCACCCGGCTTCCGCGGGTTGCAGGCCACATCTCGTACTGGTTCGCCTGGGACAATTATCTGGGCGACACGGCGACGGTGTATCGCGGCTAGGAATGCTCTTCGGCTGCAGTGGCCGCCAGTGCGCGGTTATAGGCCTTCAGAGCGTCAATGTGATACAGCGCGCCCACCGGATTTTCGCTGCCATCCCTTTCGATGGTGACGACAGGAATGCACGGGATGTCATCGCGGTCGAAATAGGGCATCGCCGCTTCCAGCGTAGCATTGGCTTGCACGCAGAGGCCCTGTTCAATCAGCTCAAGCGCCTCGTCCCGGTTGATCGACTTCGCATCGCCGATGGGCCGCATCACCGCGCCGGCACGCAGCATCGCCAGCAGATAGGCTTGCGGTCCTGCGGCCAGATGCACATCGCGGCGCTCCAGCTGTGTCAGGAAGAAAGACCTATCCACAAGGCGCGAGGCCAGCGCCGTTGACATTGAAACCGAGACCATCACGGCAAGCCCGATCTGCCAATCTCCGGTCAGTTCAAAGACGATCATGGTGGTGGAAATCGGTGCACCCAGCACAGCGGCGGCCACGGCGCCCATACCGGCAAAGGCATAAAGCGTGTGGGTTCCGGAGACATCCGGCAACAGCCCGGTGGCGATCAGGCCAAAAGCCAGCCCGGTCAGCGCTCCGATCATCAGCGAAGGTGAAAACACACCGCCCCCCATGCGCCCGCCCATGGTAATCGCCAGCGCCACCGTCTTGATCACCGCAAACAGGATCGCAACCGTCAGGGTCAGATCTCCGGTCAGTGCCCGAATTGTGGTTTCGTACCCGACTCCGATGATATGCGGAAACCAGATCGCCAGCAGGCCCAGCATTGCCCCGGACACCGCCGGGCGCAGCCAGCGCGGCAGGGACATACGGCTTTGGATATGGTTGCCGATATCCTCGGCGAAGAATATCGAGCGCATTAAAAGCAGCGACACCAGCCCGCAGATCAGCCCGAGGATCAGAAACGCAGGCAGTTCCACATAGAATTGCAGCGATCCGGGCGTTTCCAGAATGAACTCAGTAACGTCGCCGTATTCCAGCCGGTTGATCACTGTTCCGGCCACCGAGGCAATGACGATGGGCGCAAAGGCATGTACGGCAAAGTGGCGCAGCACAACCTCAAGCGCGAATAACGCACCGGCAATGGGCGAGTTAAAGCTGGCCGAAACCGCCGCTGCCACCGCGCAGCCCAGCAGGTCGCGCCCTGTAATGCCATCGGCGTGGATGCGGTCGCTAACCCAGGTCGAGATCACCCCAGCCATGTGCACCACCGGCCCCTCTCGCCCAGACGACCCGCCGGTGCTGAGCGTGATCAGCGAGGCAAAGAAGGACGCAATCCCCGCCTTACCCTCGACCCGGCCATCTGTCAGCGCGGCGCCCTCGATCACATCCGCAACCGAGCGTACCCGCCCATCATCGGTGAATTTGTGCAGGATCACACCCACGATCAGGCCGCCGATGATCGGTGTGATCAGGATTAAAAACCAAGGCAGTTTCTCGGCGTGGCTGTGCAGCAGCAGGATGTCCTCGGTATCATAGACATAGGCCTGCAGCGCCCGGATCGCCTTGCGGAACCCAAGCGCCATGAACCCCGCCGCGACCCCGATGGCCAGCGCGATGAACCAGAACTGGATCTGACTGGGACCGCGCCTCCGCATCACCCGCCACGCGTCCTTCATCGCGGCCAAAGCCTGATTAAGCTGGTTGCGCAGAACGGTGCGGGTCGATTGGGTCATTGGCCCTCGGGGATCAAGTCTTTTCCCTTAGTAAGCCACGGAGCGCCCTTATAAAAGTAGGATCGCGACGGTTTGAGCACTCGAAAGCGTCAGGCGTCAAGCAAAGCACGCGCGGCGGCGCGGGCCTCGTCAGTGATGGTATCCCCGGCGACCATACGGGCGATTTCGTCCACGCGGTCGGGGTCGGCCAGCGGGATCACGGTGGACAATGTCTGACCCTCCGTAACCTGTTTCTGTACCCTCCAATGGTGCGCTGCACGGGCGGCTACCTGCGGCGAATGCGTTACCACCAGAACCTGCCCCCCCTGCGCCAGCGACGCCAAACGACGCCCCACCGCATCGGCCGTCGCCCCACCAACGCCACGGTCGATTTCATCAAAGATCATGGTCCGCGCGCTGTCGTCACCAGACAAACAGACCTTGAGCGCCAATAGGAAACGGCTGAGTTCACCGCCCGAAGCGATCTTGTTTAGCGGGCCGGACGGTGCACCGGGGTTGGTGGCGACAGTAAAGGCCACAGCATCAGTGCCTTCAGGGCCGGGATCGGAGGCGGTGATTTCAGTCTGAAACACCGCGCGCTCCATTTTCAACGGCGCGAGTTCTGCCATCACCGCAGCATCCAGTCGTCCGGCAGCCTGCTGCCGCGTGGCACTGAGCGCGGCGGCGGCTTTGTCATAAGCGGCCTGAGCAGCCTCGACCGCGGCCCGCTGATCCGCCAGATTCGCATCGCCCGCGTCCAGCCGGTTCAACCGGTCACGCAACGTATCGGCAAACGACCCCAAATCGTCCGGGGCCACGTCATGCTTGCGCGCTAGTGCGCGGATGGCAAACAGGCGTTCTTCGGCGGCCTCAAGTTCTGACGGGTTGAAATCCAGAGCTTGAAGGCAGGCATTCACACCATCCTGCGCCTCTCCCAATTCGATCAGGGCGCGGCCTAGTGCTGCGATAGGTTCCTCTAGCTGCCCGCCCGCGTTGTCGGACACACCTTCCAGCCAACGCACGGCGTCGGACATGGCCCCTTCGGCCCCGTCCCCGCCAAGCAGATCAAAGGCGCGGGCCACGTCATCGCGGATACGTTCGGCCCCCTGCATCATCCGGCGGCGCGCATCCAGTTCGGCATCCTCGCCGGGTTGCGGATCCAATTTGTCCAGTTCCGCAACGGCGTGGCGAAGGAATTCCTCTTCGGCGCGCATAGAGGCAAGCGTCGCCTCGGTCTCAGCCAGAGCCTTTCGTACGCGTGACATCTCAGTCCACGCAACACGTACAGCAGCAAGATGATTCCCCACCCCGGCATAGTCATCCAGCATCGCCCGGTGACCGCGCGGGTTGAGCAACCCGCGATCATCATGCTGGCCGTGCAGTTCAATCAACGTCTCGGACAGCGCCCGCAGCACCTCGCCCGAGCAGCGCCGGTCGTTGACCCAAGCAGTCTTGCGGCCCTCGGCTGTATTGACACGGCGCAGGATCAGTTCCTCGCCACCGGGAAGGCCAGCCTCGGCCAGAACCGCATGGGCGGCGTGATCGGGGCCCAGCTCGAACTCGGCGATCACCTCACCTTGGGCCGCCCCCTGACGGACCAGTTCGGCCCGTCCACGCCAGCCCAGCACAAAACCCAGCGAATCCAGCAGGATCGACTTGCCCGCGCCGGTTTCCCCGGTCAATGCGTTCAGGCCCGGTTGAAACGTCAGTTCCAGCCGGTCAATGATCAGCATGTCGCGGATATCAAGGGCGCGCAGCATCGGGTCTTAGCGTCCCACGCCTGTAGCCATGGCGATTACAACCACTCACCTTTGATCGTCTGGCGGTAGATTTGGCTGAGCCAGTTGTTGCCGCGGCTCTTAAGCTCCAACCCACGCGAGGTCAGCAGCGTGTAGCCCGCGTCGTACCATTCCGACGATTGGTAGTTGTAGCCCAGAATGGCACCGGCCGATTGCGCCTCATCCACCAGACCCAATGACAGATACGCCTCGATCAGGCGATAGAGTGCTTCGGCGGTGTGGGTGGTGGTCTGGAAGTCTTCGACCACAACGCGGAACCGGTTGATGGCCGCGGTATAGTGATCCTGACGCAGGTAATAGCGCCCGATCTCCATCTCTTTGCCAGCCAAATGGTCAAAAGCCAGGTCGAATTTCAGCACGGCCGATGTGGCATATTCACTGTCGGGATAGACCTCGATCACCGTCCGCAATGATTGCAACGCCTGAAAGGTCAGGCCCTGATCGCGACCAACTTCGTCAATCTGGTCATAGTAGCTGAGCGCCAGAAGGTACTGGGCATAGGCTGCGTCTTCGTCCGTCGGGTAGAAGTCGATATAGCGCTGCGCGGCAGCGCGGCTTTCTTCGTAGTTCTTGTCCGTGTGGAACGAAAACGCCTGCATGATCAACGCGCGTTTTGCCCAGTCGGAATAGGGATACAGACGCTCCACCTCCGAGAAGTACCACGCTGCATCATCCGAGCGATTCTGCGACAGCTCGTACTCACCACGTGTGTAAATCTGTTCTGGCGTAAAGCCTTCCAGGTTCTGATTGCGGTCTGCGCCTCTGTTGCCGCAAGCCGTCAAAACTGCTGCCAGAACAATCGCGCCTGCGATTCTGACTGCCGCTTTGGTGCCAACCATTCCGCCTATCCTTGTCGTATTGCTTATCGGGGTAAGCCCCGGATTGGGCTTCGGTTTAGCATATAAAATTCCGAGGCAAAACGCCTTAGTAGGCCTGTTGGCGGAATTGTCGACAGAGTTGATCTAATCAGGCAACTTCAGGGATTTCGTCCCAAACAAGCCCCTGCCCCGGCAGGCGCGCGGCTTGTTCCGGGGTGCACAGCACAGGGCGTACAGCGCCGGGAGTTTCAAACAGCTTGCGCAGCAACGTGTTAGTCATGGCATGACCAGATTTGTCACCAGTGAAATGACCCAGAATCGGACCACCCGCCAGATAGAGGTCACCCAGAGCATCCAGCATCTTGTGACGTACAGCCTCATCCGCGTGACGGAAACCGCCAGGGGTCAGTACGTCATCACCTTGTACGACAACAGCGTTTTCCAGCGTACCGCCCAAGGCAAGGCCGTTTTCACGCATCGTTTCAACGTCGGTGCGGCGGCAGAACGTGCGGCAATCGCTGAGCTCACGCGCGAATGAACCATTGCGCATGTCCAGTCTCTTGGTCTGGCTGCCAATCGCGCCGTCTTCGAATTCAATGTGGAAATCGATGATCAACCCGTCCGCAGGCGTAATCGACGCACTGGCACCTTCCCGCGACGCGGTCACTGGCTTGAGAACTTCGAAGGCCAGAACCGGGCTGGCTTGACGACGCACGCCCTTGCCCATGATGCCGCGTACGAAATCGATCGACGAACCGTCCATAATCGGAACTTCGGGACCATCGATCTCGATCAGCGCGTTATGCACGCCACAACCCGCCAGCGCGGCCATAATATGCTCGACAGTCGAAACCGAGACACTTGCTTCGTTCACCAAGCGGGTGCAAAGCGGCGTCCGCTCAACCACGTCATAGATCGCAGGGATCAGTGCATTGCCCAGCTCAATATCCGTCCGTTTGAACCAGATGCCGTGACCGGCGGCTGCCGGCTTCAGGACCATCGTCGCAGGCTTGCCGCTGTGCAGCCCGACGCCTGTAAACGTGATCGGAGATTTGAGCGTATGTTGCAAGGTGAACCTCGATGAGTGGTTTCCGGCCTTTTCGGTCCGTGTTGGTCACTCAACTAAGGAAGGTAGAGAAAAGGCTCAACTCACTCTTTGTAACTGAATGAAACATGAATGTAACAGATCGGCAAAAGGCTGCTTACATGCCTTTAAGTCTTTGTAATTAAAAAGAAAAGGGCCACCAAATGGTGGCCCTCTTTCATATTATTGTTACCGTAATCAGTTGGCTTGACGGCGCAGGAAGGCCGGAATTTCGATGCGGTCCTGCTCGGGGTCGGCCTCGTCATGCGCAGGTGCCGTAGCGTCAGCTTGGCGCATTGGAGGCTGTTGGCGCATCGGTTGAGCCGGGGTATCTGCGGCGTGACCAGTCATCCGATCAATCAGGCGGTTAAAGCCAAAGCGGGGACGATCCTGCGCATCTGCCTGCGGTGCCGGGGCCGGTTGATGGGCCTGCGGGCGAGGCGCGGGATGGCCACGCTCGGCTGCCGGAATGTTCTGAACAGCGGCCTGCAGACGCTGCAACGCCTCGGGGGACGGAGTACCTGCCGCGGCCTGCGGCTGTGGTGCAACAAAGCTCTCGGGCGCGGGTTCAACCGGTTCCGGGGTTGGCTCGAATTCGGCAACACGCGGCTGGTACGCCGGGGGCGGCAAACCGTCGTCGTCCCGTTCTACCCGAGGCTGAAACTGCGGCTGCGCAGGTTCCTCGGCGGTTTCAAACAGCGAGGGTTCGCGGTTGACTTCAGGCTGCGGTGCGGGCTCGGCAAATTCGGCCGCAACGGCGGGGGGCTCTTCCTGCTGCGGTTCTTCTGCCGAAACGGTACGTGTCAACGGTGCCGACATGGGGCGACGTGCGACCGGTACGTCTTCGGTTTTCTCGCTGGCGTCGATGCCGGTGGCGACAACCGATACGCGCATACCGCCTTCCATTGCCGTATCCAAGGTCGAACCTACGATGATGTTGGCCTCCGGGTCTACTTCCTCTCGGATGCGGTTGGCGGCTTCGTCCAGTTCGAACAGGGTCAGGTCGTGCGAACCGGTGATGTTGATCAACACGCCCTTGGCACCCTTGAGGCTGATTTCGTCCAGCAGCGGGTTGGCAATCGCCTTCTCGGCCGCCTGAACCGCACGATCTTCACCGGTGGCCTCACCGGTGCCCATCATCGCCTTGCCCATTTCGTCCATCACAGCACGAACATCGGCAAAGTCGAGGTTGATCAGGCCCGGACGCACCATCAGGTCGGTCACGCCCTTAACACCCTGGTACAGAACATCGTCCGCCATCGAGAACGCCTCGGTGAAAGTCGTCTTCTCGTTGGCCAACCGGAACAGGTTCTGGTTCGGGATAATGATCAGCGTATCGACGACCTTTTGCAGCGATTCAACGCCGTCTTCGGCCTGACGCATCCGCTTGGCACCTTCAAACTGGAAGGGTTTGGTGACAACGCCCACGGTCAGCACGCCCAATTCACGGGCCGCCTGTGCGATGATCGGAGCCGCACCTGTGCCGGTGCCGCCGCCCATACCGGCGGTGATAAAGCACATATGTGCGCCTGCTAGGTGATCGACGATCTGTTCGATGCTTTCTTCGGCAGCTGCGGCACCTACGGTGGGTCGTGCACCGGCGCCCAGACCTTCGGTGACTTTCACACCCAGCTGCACCCGCGCCGAGGACTGGCTTTGCTGCAGCGCCTGCGCGTCAGTGTTGGCGACCACAAAATCAACGCCATCCAGTTGTTTCTCAATCATGTTGTTGACAGCGTTACCGCCTGCACCGCCAACGCCAAATACTGTAATCCGAGGCTTCAGTTCGTCGTGCCCGGGCATCGAAAGATTCAATGTCATGCTCTGTCCGCCTGTTTTTTTGACCCGCCAAAGCGGTGTTTTTCTTACCTAACCGCTTACAATTCTATCGACCCAAACCGCAAAGGTCACGCCAAAAATCGTCAAATTCCACAAAATATGGAGGAAATAAGGCAGTCACCAACGGCATTTCGCGCTGAACGCCAGATGTTGCGGAAAAAACTCAGTCCACCACAAAGCAAGCAACGCGTGCGCCGTAGCCGACATGCACGTCACTTGGAGAGTCCATCGATTTTCAAAGTGCGGAAAACTGCTCAGGTCCTGCCGCAGGGCCTCTGACGGGCCTTGTGGATATCTTGCGGGATAAAACGACGGGCCGCAACCCGTTTCTTTAGCTAATTGGGGTACTTGGACAATTCAAACCGTCCTCGGTGATGCTGCGCACCTCTTGAATTTCGCGGCGACTGAAACTGGCCAGTCGCACCATCAGGCGATCTTCGTGCAGAAAGGGCCACCAGCAGACCGGCACGCCATCCGCATCATCATCGTACAAAAAGCAGATCTGGCCGTTCGGCGTGGTGATTTGTCCGTAAACACAGCCCCGACCCTCCATACGCCACACGGATAAAGTTGGGCTGAGGAACTCCTCGGCACCCACCAGAAAGCCGCTGGGGTAGTCATGGAATGTGACTGTCTTACCTTGCACAGCGGTCAGAAATGCCTCGGGTGTGATCCGGGTTTGTGCTTGTACGGCGAATGGGGTCAGGGCAATCACCGCCGCGACCCCTGCCCGCTTACCAATTGTCACGGAACCAGCGCATCGCGCGTTTGAAAGGCCGTGCTGCATAGGTATCGACCGGAATTTCGAAATCCCACCACTCGTCCTGCGGATGCGCCGCAAACAGGCTGAGCCCCACGGCCGACGAGAACCCCGGTCCGGTCGCCGATTGCGGCAGGCCGTGAACGCGCAGCGGACGGCCCAGACGGACACGCTGACCCAGAATACGGGTCGCAAGGCCATCCAGCCCCATGATCTGACTGCCGCCACCGGTCAGCACGATCTGCTGGCTGGGCATATGCTCGAACCCGGCAGCGTCCAAACGCACGCGCACCTCTTCGAGGATTTCCTCAACACGCGGGCGCATGATGCCGATCAACTCGGCCCGGCTGACGGTGCGACGGTCATGCTCCCAATCGCCGGTGTCGCCACCAATGTCGATCAGGTCGCGGTCATCAGCTCCGGTGGCGTGCACCCCGCCGTTGAAGGTCTTGATCCGCTCGGCCACCGCCGCCGGCACGCCCAAACCCATCGAAATATCAGCGGTCACGTGATCGCCACCCATGCGGACGCAATCGGCATAGATCATGTGTTTCTTCATGAAGATCGACACGCTGGTGGTGCCGCCACCCATGTCAATACAGGCCGCGCCCAGCTCCTGCTCATCCTCGACCAGTGCTGAAATCCCCGACACGTAGGCCGAGTTCGCTATCCCCGCCAATTCCAGATCGCAGCGCTTGATACAGCGCACGATGTTCTGGATCGCAACCGCATCGACGGTCAGCATATGCATGTCCACGGCCAGTGATTGCCCCATCTGTCCACGCGGGTCGATCAGGCCCGAGCGGTTATCCAGCGCAAAATTCACCGGCTGCGCGTGCAACACTTCGCGCCCGGCTCCGTAATCCGGCACGTCACAGGCGTTCAGCACGCGGCCGACCTCGGCTTCGCTAACGACCTGACCTTCCAAATCAACCTGCGCATCCAACCCGTACGAACGCGGATTTGCGCCCGAGAAGCTGGCAATCACGTGATCCACCCGGATATCAGCCATCTTCTGTGCCGCTTGCAGAGCGGTCCGGATCGCGCGCTCGGTCTCTTGCATGGCGGTGACTTCGCCAAACTGCACGCCACGCGACCGTGTGGTTGCCGCCCCGATCACCCGGAAACCGGTCTGACCAGCCAGTGAGCCGATGCTGTTATCCTCGCTCAACCGACCTGTGCCGTCGAACCGCAGCACAAGGCAGGCAATCTTGGAACTGCCCACATCCAGAATGGCGACAACACCGCGTTGCATCGCCTGTCTGCGCATCTGCCGCATGGCCCGTTGGGACTGATAAAGATCGGTCATCATGGTCGTTACTGCCCGTTACCCACTGTCACTTTTGTATTCCACCAGTCTTCGCTGGCGGCTTTGGTCATTCTGATGGTCGGACGCTGGCCCAGGCGCATGTCCACCACCGCCACGTCCCGTTCCAAAAGGTCCTGCACCTCGTTCACCGCCAGCACGCGCTCAAGCGCACGCACGGGCTTCTCGGTCGGCAGCATGATGCGCTGGCCACGATCCAGAACCAGATCCCAGCGGCGTTCACCAATCCGCACCAGGCCGCGCACCCGGGTTCCCAGACTCCGTGCGGTTGTCACCAGTTGCAGCGCTTCGCCCACATACGCATCGGCCCCCTTGCCCGCGATCAGCGGCAGTTGAGAGTGATCCTTGCGCGACGCGATCCGTTCGACATGGGCGCCGGTTTCATCCAGCAATTCGATCCCGCTGCGCGTGCGCCAGACGATGACCGGCTTTCGCTCGACCACATCGACCTGCAGAACACCGCCGGGGCGAACGCGGACCGTTGCGGATTTCACCGGGTCCAGCCCGGTGATCGTATCGCGGATCTGCTCGACATCCAGATCCCAGGAACTCATCGGGAAATCCAGCGGCACAACTTCGCGTATATCCTCGGACAGGTTGGTCCCTGCGCCATCGATCGCCATCAGGTTGACCATGAATTCCGGGCGCTGCTGGATCGAGGTCTTGATGTCGCTGACATAAGCCACCACGGCCTCGCGCCGGTCTTCCGCGCTGAAGTACAGCCCGATGGCAGCGCAGACCGCCGCAATCGGCAGACCGACCTTCAGCCCACGCCGAACCCCCGGCGTCAGCATCCAACGCTGCAGGCGATAGCTCATCCGCGACGGGGCGGGATCGAACCGTTGTGATTTGCGTCCGAACAGCTTCGCACCGCGCAGACGTAGTTTCGGCTCAGCCTCGTGGCGGTCGCCCGACGCGAAATCGGCATCCGGCCCGGCCAATGGTTTCGAGCGGTGGATCACCGGCGCGCGGGTGGCTCTCAGCGGTTGCATGAGGCGTCCTCCACCATCCACGCGCAAAGCTGGCCAAACGTCATGCCGCGATGCTCGGCCTGTTCCGGCACCAGCGAGGTCGGCGTCATGCCGGGCTGGGTGTTGGTTTCCAGCAGGAACAGCCCATCGGCCCCCTTGCTGTCATCCCAGCGGAAATCGGTGCGGCTGACGCCCTTGCATCCGAGCGCATTGTGGGCCCGCAAGGCGTAATCCATGCAAAGATCAAAGATGTCCTGCGGCACGTCGGCGGGCAGCACATGCCACGAGCCACCGGGCTTGTACTTGGCGTCGTAGTCATACCAGCCGCCATCGGTCATGATCTCGGTCACGGTCAGGGCACGGTCACCCATCACGGTTACGGTCAACTCGCGGCCCGCAATATACTTCTCGACCATCACATGTTCGGGCATCTCATCCGACAGCTGCGGCGGACCGTTCGAACCTTCGTGCACGATATAAATGCCGACGCTGGACCCTTCGTTGTTGGGCTTGGCCACGTAAGGCGGCTCCATCACGTGGACCTCGATCACCTCGACCTTGGGCACGATCACGCTGGGAACAACGGGCAGGCCTTCGACCTGAAACACTTCTTTGCTGCGCTGCTTGTCCATCGCCAAAGCCGAGGCCAGAACGCCGGAATGCGTATAGGGAATGCGCATCCATTCCAGCAGACCCTGCACGCAGCCGTCTTCACCCCAGCGGCCATGCAGGGCGTTGAAAACCACATCCGGTTTGATCTCTAAAAGGCGCGCGTAGAGGTCGGGACCTGCGTCCAGCTCAACCACTTCAAAGCCTTCTCCCCGTAGGGCGGCTGCGCATTCGCGCCCAGAGCTGAGAGACACCTCGCGTTCCGCCGAAGGGCCACCCATCAATACCGCCACTTTGGGGTTTGTCCTGCTCGACATACCCAACGTGCGCCTCAATGTCCCCGGACCTTATGTGGTGGTCCGTGCTGTGTTTATGCCTTTGATCCGTCGCCGTTAATTGCCTGTTATGGTCTGACGGTTGGGGCTTTATTCTTTCAGCGGATCGCCGACCCGCATGATTTCCCACTCTAACGTTATGCCGCTTGTTTCGTAAACCTTTTTTCGCACCTCTTCGCCCAGACCTTCGAGGTCAGCAGCGGTGGCGGCTCCGGTATTGATCAGGAAATTTGAATGCTTCGGGCTCATCTGCGCACCGCCCAGCGTCGCCCCGCGCATTCCCGCGTCTTCGATCACCTTCCACGCCTTGAGGTCATGCACATCATCCGCCCGCCCGGTCGAGGAAAACCCGGCCGGATTGCGGAATGTCGACCCGGCGCTGCGATCCTTGGTGGGTTGGGTTTTGTCGCGCTTCTGCAACTGCGCCGTCATGCGGTCGTGCAGGTTCTGCGGATCACACGAGGGGCCTTCGAACGTGGCCGAAACCAGCACAGCGCCTTCCGGCAGATCAGACTGGCGGTAGCGGAAATTGAGGTCCTCGGGGGTCAGGTCCACCACTTCTCCCTGCCGGGTGACGATGGTCGCCTTGCGCAACACGTCAGCGGTGTAACTACCATAGCAACCTGCGTTCATCCGCACCGCTCCGCCGATTGAGCCTGGAATGGTACGCAGAAAGGTCAAGTCCACACCCGCATCCGCCGCCTTGCGCGCCACATGCGCGTCCAGCGCGGCGGCACCTGCAGTGACAGTGTTGCCCTCAACCGAAATGCTATTGAACCCACGCCCCAGCCGGATCACCACGGCGCGCAGCCCTCCGTCCCGCACGATCAGGTTCGATCCGACACCCATTGGAAAGACCGGAACATCAGTGGGCAGGTCGCGCAGAAAACCTTGCAGGTCTTCGATATCGGCAGGTTGAAACAGGTAATCCGCCGGGCCTCCGACGCGCAGCCAGGTCAGGTCGTTCAGCGCTCGGGCCTGCGTCAGGCGTCCACGAACATCGGGCAGGTCGATCATGTGTTTGCTCTTGCAGCCAGGCTGCGCCCGCCGACACCACCGACGATAACCGCCAATAAGAAGGGCAGCACCGCTCCGGTCAGCCAGATGAAGGGGCCAAAGGCCTTTTCCTCTTCACCGGTGCCAACGCTTGCAAGTGCCACGATAAGCGCAAGCGAGACGGCAGAGGTCAGCCCGATCAGCCACAGCAGACCTTTGACGCCGATCCAGCGCCCGGCAACAAAGCCCGCCAAAGTCCCGAGGATCAGCGTGATGAGTGGCAAATACGCGAAAGTGGCGACGTCGACCATGGCAGTGACTCCTGAATGCGGCCGTTACTTGTTGGTCGCCTTCATGCCCTGCATTTTCGCCTTTGTCCAACGGGTCAGGTAAATTACCGGCCAGCGCAGCACCGACATGCCCATCGCCAGTACGAGCAACCCGATCCATGGACCGTTCTGCAAGGTGACGTAGCCCAAAATCGGAATGCCGACCGCGATCAGAAAATAGGCGCGCGTCCAGTGGTGGTCTTTACTGGGCAGCATAGCCAGCACGTTTGCGGCAATCCCCCACAAGGCAGCAAGGGCGATGGACCAGTTCATTCTTCGACCTCTCTGCCCGTCCAGCGGCGCCAGTAGTATTGGATCGGTTTGCGAAACATCGACGCAAACCCCGCAAAAGCCAGCACCGAGAGGAACCAGCCGTAATCATACCCAAGCCAGACGATCAGCACCGGTGCAGAGATCAGCAGCAAAATGCCCGGAGGAAACTGCAACCGCATCGGCAGCATCGCCACGATTGTCGCAGCCACGACCCATAGGGATGCGAACACTACTGAATACACCTGCTGCCCCTTCCAAGGACGTTGCGACGCCACACTTTAAAGTTGCGTCACCGGAAAGTCTATTACGTCAAACGGCCTGTTTGTGCTGCAACCGCGCGGGTAAGCCATTTGCCCAGGCGCTGATCGTACCCGCGCCCAGACACACAACCATGTCACCGGGGCGGGCCTGCTCGCGGACCAAGCGTTCCAAATCGTTTTCGTCTAATAACGCGCGCGCGTGGCGGTGGCCGTGGCGGATCAGCCCCTGCACCAGATCGTCGCGGGACGCGCCCTCGATCGGGTCTTCTCCGGCGGCGAAGATATCGGCGATGGCCACAACGTCTGCGTCGTTGAAACAGGTGCAAAAATCATCAAACAGGTTGGACAGGCGAGAGTAACGGTGCGGCTGGTGCACAGCGATCACACGGCCCTCGGTCGCCTGACGCGCGGCTTTCAGCACGGCGTTGATTTCGACCGGGTGGTGACCGTAATCGTCGATGATGGTGACTCCGTCAACTTCACCCACCTTGGTGAAGCGGCGATTGACGCCACCGAAATTGGCCAGCGCATCGCGAATTTCCGAGGCTTTCATACCCAGATGGCGCGCAACCGCAGCCGCAGACAGCGCGTTCGAGACGTTGTGGTCCCCTGGCATCGGCAGGGTACAACCCTCGATCACCGTGTCTTCGTATTGCAGATGGATGTCGAAATGGGCAACGCCGCCCTTGTAGGTCAGGTTTACCGCCCGCACATCAGCCTGCGCGTTAAAGCCATAGGTACGCACCCGGCGGTCGGTGATGCGGCCCACCAGCGTTTGAACTTCGGCATGGTCGGTGCAGCATACAGCCAGACCGTAGAATGGCAGGTTCGAGACGAACTCGTAGAACCCGTCGCGCAATCTGTCGAAATCGCCCCAATGCTCCATATGCTCGGGGTCGATATTGGTGACGATGGCAATGGTCGCAGGCAGACGATTGAACGAGCCGTCGGATTCATCGGCCTCAACCACCATCCATTCACCCTGCCCCATCCGCGCGTTCGAGCCATAGGCGTGGATGATACCGCCGTTGATCACGGTCGGGTCGAAGTCACCCGCTACCATCAGCTCGGCCATCATCGTGGTCGTCGTGGTCTTACCATGCGTTCCGGCGATGGCGATGTTGGATTTCAGCCGCATCAACTCAGCCAGCATGTCGGCGCGGCGCACAACCGGCAGGCCTTGCGCACGGGCACCGTCCAGTTCCGGGTTGCCGGGTTTGATCGCAGTGGACACCACGACAACGGCAGCGTTTTCCAGATTTTCAGCGCGCTGGCCGACAAAGATTTCAGCCCCCAAACCGGCCAGACGGTCGGTGATCTTCGAGGCCTTCAGGTCAGATCCCTGCACCCTGTAACCCAAGTTCAGAAGCACCTCGGCAATCCCTGACATCCCGATCCCGCCGATACCAACGAAGTGGATCGGCCCTACGTCTTGCGGCAGTTTGGTTGCGGGATTCATGCAGTCTCCTTCTGCGCCAGATCTTCGACAAGATGCACCAGACGCTCGGTCGCATCCGGCGCGCCGGTCGAGAGGGCGGCATGGGCCATCTTTTGTGCGGCTTCGGGGTTTGTCAGAACTGCGGTGATTTGGTCGGTCAGCGCGGAAACGTCAAGCAGGTTTTCCGGAATCATGATCGCCCCACCCGCCTGCACCAGCCCGCGCGCATTGGCGGTTTGGTGGTCGCCTGCGGCGGCGGCAAACGGGATCAGGATCGAGGGTCGACCTATCACCGAGATATCGGCGACACTGGATGCGCCCGAACGTGAAATGACCAGCTGCGCGTCGGACATGCGGCGCGGAACATCCTGAAAGAACGGTTTGACCTCGGCGCGAATGCCATGATCGGCGTAAAAGGCGGTGACCCGCTCTCCGTCCTCGTCGCGGGCCTGATGGGCGACGCGGATATGATCGCGCAGCGCTTCGGGCAAGGCAGCAATCGCGCCGGGGACCACATCGCTGAGGATGCGCGCGCCCTGTGAGCCGCCCATCACGAGGATCGACATCGGATAGTCGCCGGGCGGGATATAGCCTGCCGCTGCGCGTTCCAGCACGGCGGCGCGAACCGGGTTACCAGTATGCACGCCCCTTGCCCCCTCGGGCAGGTCGGTGGGCCAGATACCGCAGGCCACCTGTGACACGCGGGTCGCAAACAGCTGGTTCACCCGACCCAGAATGCCGTTTTGTTCATGGATCATGCGCGGGATTTTCAGCATCGTCGCCGCGCCCAGCGCCGGGATCGACGGATAGCCGCCAAAGCCCACCACAACGTCCGGCCGGTCTCGCATCATCTGAAATGCCATGCTGGTGACGCCCCCGGCAATCTTGGGTCCAACCAGCGCTTTGGCGGCCAGACCGCCGCGCGCGAAGGTGGCCGAGGATGCCTCGACAATCTCGGTCGAATGCGGAAAGCCGCTGGTATAACGCGCGCCGCGCGCATCGGTGGACAGGCGCACGCGCCAGCCCTTGTGCAGCATCGCTTCGGTCAGGGCTTGCGCCGGGAACATGTGGCCCCCGGTGCCGCCCGCCGCAATCAGTAGATAGGGTTTGGTCATCAACCTCGTCCGCGCAGAATGTCACCAAGCTCGCCCTGTGGGCGTGTGCGGGTAAACGCCAAAAGCATCCCGACCGCAATGCCACCCGCAATCAGCGACGACCCGCCATAGCTGACGAACGGCAACGTCATGCCCTTGGCGGGCAGCAGGCGCACTGCGACGCCCATGTTAATCATCGCCTGCACGCCGAACATGCAAGCCAGACCGGTGCCCGCCAGACGGATGAACATGTCGCGTTCCTTCATCAGCCGCAGCAAAGAACGCACCACGATTATCGAATAAAGCGCGATAATGATCAGCACCAGGATCAGGCCGAACTCCTCGGCCGCAACGGCGATAATGAAATCCGTATGCGCATCGGGCAGAGACCACTTCACCTGCCCCTCCCCCACGCCAACACCGAACAGGCCGCCTTCGCGGATGGCGTTGGTGGCATAACCGATCTGAGTGGTTGGATCGACCTCTTGGTTGAGGAAGCCATCGATCCGGCGGGCGAAGTGTTCCGAGTTTGAATAGGCAAACATACCGCCCAGCACCACTGCACCGGCCATGCCAACCAGCAACAGCATCGGCGCACCGGCCACGAAGTACATAACGCCCCAGCCAAACAGGATCAGGCAGGCCTGACCGAAATCGGGTTGCAGCACCAGCATCCCGACGATGGCCATGCACAGCGCAAAGGACCACAACCGACCCGGAGGGCCATTGATCTCCTGCGACGCGGCCAACAGCCATGCGGCAACGACGACAAAGCCGGGCTTCAGAAACTCGGAGGGTTGCAGCGAAGCAAAGCCCAGCGAATACCACCGCACCGCGCCTTTCCCGAAATCAGTGCCAAAGACCGGCAGAAAAGCCAGCGCCACAAACGCGCCCAAAAAGCCCAGTACCGCGAGACGCCGCACCAGCGTCGGCGACATCATCGAGGTCAGCAGCATCGCAATCAGCGCCAGTCCACCGAACAGCGCCTGGCGCTCGACATAGTGGAACGGATCGAACCCGTTTCGGCCTGCCAGCGGTGGTGATGAGGCCAGCCCCAGCAACAACCCGATGACAAACAGGATCAGCACGCAGGACATCGTCCAGCGATCAATTGTCCGCCACCACTTTGGTAGAATCGGTTCACCGCGCTGGTCCTGGACCGCGCCATACACCATCTCAGTCATGAGATACCGCCACTCTCTGCCTCGTTAACGCCCCGTTTTCGGGGTCTGATTGAGACCCTACAGGGATTTTGGCGTTTGGGCTAGCAGAATGACGGGCCGGTTGCGGAAATTAGCGCCCCGTGGGCAACGGTTTGAATTCAAGGCTCCGTTCCCGGAAATTCGGATCACCTAGGCAACAAGATCATAGTGTTTGATCGTTCTGGATTCGACCAGTTCAGCCTCGGCCGGATCAATGTGTGGGCTTTGATAATCGTCACCGACAAAGGCTTTCAGCGCGTCCAGGCTGTTCCAGATCATCACAAAGCTGAACTCGCGCGGTGTATCGGACCGCGGTGCGCCCGGCAGAACCTGAACGATGCCATCGGTGTTTTGCATCAACGGGATCGCGGTCTCGTGGAAAAACTTCGAAAATTCAGCCTCTTTGCCGGGGCGCACTGTGACTTGGAATATTCGCATGATCATCGGGGAACCCTCCTTTGCGCGGGTCAGATTTCAATTCCTTACGACACGATTTTAACACAAAGCCCGTGCGTCCGTTGAAACGGCTACCACTTGCCATCCCCGCGATTTCACGCCATGCGCTGCGCATGACCTACGACACGATCATCCTTGGTGCCGGTGCAGCCGGTATGATGTGCGCCGCCTATTGCGGTGGGCGCGTATTGGTAATCGACCATGCCAAGGCTCCGGGTGAGAAAATCCGCATCTCGGGCGGTGGGCGCTGCAACTTCACCAACATGTATGCGGGACCTGGCAACTTCCTGTCGCAGAACCCGCATTTCTGCAAATCTGCATTGGCACGGTACACACAATGGGATTTCGTCGATCTGGTTGGGCGTCACGGCATCGCCTGGCACGAAAAAACACTGGGGCAGCTTTTCTGCGACGGGTCCTCGAAACAGATCATCCAAATGCTTCTGGATGAGATGGAACAAGCCGGAGCCGAGCTGTGGGTTCAAACCGAGGTGAAAGACCTGCGCAAGACCGAGGCCGGGTTCGCGCTGAAGGTTGACCGCGAGGGCCTGCGCCTCAGCTTGAGTTGTACCAATCTGGTACTGGCCACGGGTGGTAAGTCGATCCCCAAGATGGGTGCAACCGGGCTGGCTTATGACATTGCAAAACAGTTCGGCTTACGGATGACCGAGACGCGCGCGGCGCTGGTACCCTTCACGTTTTCGGATGGAAAATTCAAGGAACTCTCGGGTGTTTCTCTGCCCGCACGCCTGTCGAACGACCGCACCAGCTTTGACGAAGCGTTGCTGTTCACTCATCGCGGCCTCAGCGGGCCTTCGGTGCTGCAATTGTCGTCCTATTGGCATGAGGGCGAGACGATCCGGGTGAACCTGATCCCCGATCTGCCCCTGTTCGACCTGCTGCGCGATCAGCGGCAAAGCAGTGGTCGCAAAGCGCTGACAACCGAACTGGCCCGCCACCTGCCCGCAAGGCTGGTGGATTACCTGAGCCAACACATTCCGATGCAAGGCAATCTGGCCGACCAGTCCGACACCGCGCTGAGCGACCTGATCGCTGTACTGTCCAATTGGCAGCTAACGCCCTCGGGCACCGAAGGCTATCGCACCGCCGAGGTCACACTGGGCGGGATTGACACGGAGGACCTGTCGTCAAAAACAATGGAGGCCAGGGATGTCCCCGGCCTCTATGTGATTGGTGAAGCGGTGGATGTCACCGGCTGGCTTGGCGGCTACAATTTCCAGTGGGCGTGGTCCTCGGGCCACGCCGCAGGAACTGCAATCGCCGGGCGTTAGCCGACGACGTTGTAACCGCGTCCACGCATGCAGTTACGCACGATGACTTCTTTGTTCTGGTTCTTGTTGATCACGTCTGCACCGGCACCGACCAAGGCACCCGCAACAGCCGCACGACCCAGGTTGTCACTGCTGTCCTGAACAATCCCGGTAACAGCGGCAGCACCTGCTGCGCCAATTGCCGCATTCCCTGCGGTCGATCCATCAACGCTGGACTGTGATGCGGCAAGCTGTTGGCACTGCTGCAGATCGAAGTTGTAGTTCGGACCAACCGGTCCATCGACAACAGGCTGGTAGTTGGCACCGGTATTGGTGCAGGCGCCGGCAACCAGAATGGCAGGCAGGATCAAAGAGAGCTTACGGAATGGCATAGTCATGACCTCATTTTGAATTTGCCCGGAGCCAAACGTAATTGTCTTGGCCCGTCAAGCAAATAGCACCACAGCCTGGCCTAACCGGCGGTCTATTGCAAACGACTAATCCGACAGCCGCTTTAGGACCTGTTCCGCGAAATCATCTCCGCGCTGTTCGAAGTTGTCATACTGATCGAAACTCGCCGCCGCCGGAGCTAACAATACGGTCTCACCCGGCTGGGCATCTGCCATGGCCTGAGCGACAGCCTCTTCCATAGTGGTGCAGACCTGCGCCTCGGCCTCAAGCTGCAAAGCGAATTTCGCGGCTTCGCGCCCGATCACATAGGCCCTAAGCACCTGATCCGCCGCGCCGTTCAGCGCCGCCAAACCACCTTCTTTCTCAAGCCCACCGCAAATCCAGCGAATCTTTTTGAACGCCGTCAGCGCCTTCAGCGCACTATCCACATTGGTTGCCTTGGAATCATTCACATAGGTCACACCATCCGCTTCAGCGATGATCTGGCTACGGTGCGGCAGCCCCGGATAGCTGTGCAGCGCATCCTCAATCACGCGCGGCGCCAACCCCAGCGCACGACAGGCGGCATAGGCCGCACATGCGTTCTGGTGATTGTGCGCCCCTGGCAATCCCTTGATCTGGCGCAGGTCAATCGACCCGGCCTGCCGCCCCTTGCGGTATTCGGACAAAAACCCCTTGCGCGCGAAGACCTGCCAGCCCGGCCCTGTTAGTTTGCGCGCTACTGAAACGCGGATCACCCGGTCATCCGCCGGGCCTTCAGCCAGTTGCCCCGCCAAAAACGCGCCTTCCTTTTCGTCAATCCCGACTACCGCGCGGTCTGGACCACCTTCGGCAAACAGGCGCCGCTTGGCTGCGAAATAGCCGCCCATCCCGCCGTGGCGGTCCAGATGATCCGGCGACAGGTTGGTAAATACCGCCACATCCGGCGTCAGTGACCGGGCCAGTTCGGTCTGATAACTGCTCAATTCCAGCACCACGACCGAGCCATCGCCGCCCGGGTCAATATCCAACACACCACGCCCAATATTCCCCGCCAGTTGCGCCTCGCGCCCAGCCTCAGTCAGGATGTGATGGATCAAGGCAGCAGTGGTCGACTTGCCGTTCGACCCGGTCACCGCGATCACCCGCGGAGGCGTGTCGTAGTTGTTCCATTCCGGGCCTGCAAAGGACCGGAAAAACAGGCCAATGTCATTGTCCACAGGCACCCCGGCTGCAAGCGCTGCAACCACCACCGGATTCGGTTCGGGGTAAAGATGAGGGATACCGGGTGAGACGATCAACGACGCGATATCGTCAAACGCCCCGTGACGGTGCAGATCAAGGCAGACAAACCCCTCGGCTTCGGCCTTTTCACGCGCGGCCGGGTTGTCATCCCAACAGACCGGCTCGGCCTTACCCGCTCGCAACGCACGCGCCGTGGCCAGCCCCGACCGACCAAGCCCCAGAACCGCAACCTTCTGCCCTGAAAACCCTTTGACCGGGATCATACTACCCACCTTCTTCTGACGTCTAATTGACGGCCACACTGCACAGAAGAAAACTCCGATGGCAAGAGCGGCAAAAGGCTCGCGCGTCAGCGCGAGCCGGGCCCAACAGGGGGCAGGTGGACCGCAGGTCCGCCGAACCTGGCGGGAGCGTTACCGGACCTTCAAAGTCGCCAGACCGATCATCGCCAGGATCAGCGAGATGATCCAGAACCGGATCACGATGGTCGGCTCGGCCCAGCCTTTTTTCTCATAATGATGGTGGATCGGCGCCATCAGAAACACCCGCCGACCGGTACGTTTGAAGTAAAGCACCTGAATAATCACACTCAGCGCCTCGACCACGAACAATCCGCCGACCACAGCCAGAACCAACTCGTGCTTAGTAGCCACTGCAATCGCACCCAGCGCACCGCCCAAAGCCAGCGATCCGGTATCGCCCATAAACACGGCAGCAGGCGGGGCATTGTACCAAAGAAAGCCCAGGCCGCCGCCGAACAAAGCTGCGGTAAAGATCAGGATTTCCCCAGTTCCAGGCACGTAGTGCACGTCCAGATATTCGGTAAAGTCAACACGACCGACTGCGTAGGCAATGATCCCTAGGGTCGTAGCTGCAATCATCGCTGGCATGATCGCCAACCCGTCCAACCCGTCCGTCAGGTTCACCGCATTGGCCGCGCCCACGATTACGACGATCGAGAAGGGAATGTAGAATATCCCCAGGTTGACCAGCGTATCCTTGAATACCGGTACGGCCAGTTGATTTTGCAACATTTCAGGATGATGCAGAGACGCCCAAAGCGATGCCAATGCCGCGATAACCACTCCCAGCGCCATCCGTGTCCTGCCAGACACGCCTTTTGTGTTCTGCTTGGAAACCTTGGCATAGTCATCCGCAAAGCCAATGGCCGCATAGGCCAGAGTCACGAACAGCACCATCCAGACATAAGGGTTATCCCAACGAGCCCAGACCAACGTTGATGTCACCAACGCTCCTACGATCAGCAAACCGCCCATGGTCGGCGTTCCGGCCTTGGAAAAATGGCCTTCGGGACCGTCGTCCCGGATCGGCTGCCCTTTGCCTTGTTTGCGACGCAACACATTGATCAGCGGCTTGCCGAAAATGAAGCCAAAAATCAGCGCCGTCAGAAAGGCTCCGCCCGCACGGAAGGTGATGTAGCGGAAGAGGTTGAAAAAATCCCCTCCATCCGACAGGGCGGTTAACCAATACAGCATTACAATACCTTTCCTAGGCGGCAATCATGGTTCAAGCGCGCTCCCTTGCCCCATTTTCCGCAAACCGTCAACAATCTGAGCTAGCGCCATGCTGAGCGAGCCTTTGGCCAGCACCGTATCCCCTGCGCGGATCAATTCCGGCAGGCGTTCGGCCATCTCGGCGCTAGTTTCGAACCAGAGCCCGCGTTTTTCTTCGGGCAACGCGTCATACAAGGCTTTCATCAGCGGGCCGATGCAATGGACCTGATCCACACGCACCATAGCCGCGACATCCGCCATTCCGGCATGCATGGGAATTTCCTGCCCACCCAACTCCTTCATATCACCCAGAAAAGCGACCTGGCGCGTACCTTGTGATGCGGCCAGCACATCCAAAGCGGCCTCCATCGAGGTCGGGTTGGCATTGTAGCTGTCGTCCAGCAACTCGATCTGTCCGCCCGCCGCCAATGACAGCGTTTCGCGCACGCCCCGCCCCTTGACCGGAGACCATTGGCGCAACCCGATGACAGCCTCATCCAGATCGACGCCCATCTCGACACAGGCCGCCAGAGCCCCCAACGCATTCATGGCAAAATGTATCCCAGCGGATTGCACGTCGTAAGCAATGACCGCATCGCCAACAGTCGCCCCGGCATGAACCGAGTCGGCGCCTTGCGTCACATCGGTCAGATTATAGTCCACAGCTTTGCGACCAAAATCCACGATCCCGGCCCCATGGTCCTGCGCGGTCTGGCGCAGAATGTCCGCGTGATCGATATCGGCATTCACAATCGCCGCGCCCCCGGTTTCAAGCCCTTCGAATATAGCGGCCTTTTCATGGGCGATGCCCGCAACCGACTCGAACGCCTCAAGATGCACAGCCGCCACGGTCGTCACTAGCGCCACATGCGGACGGGCCTGCCGCGCCAGCGGGGCAATCTCTCCGGGGTGGTTCATACCAATCTCGATCACCGCGAATTCGGTGTCACGCGGCATCCTCGCCAACGTCAGGGGCACGCCCCAATGGTTGTTGTAGCTGGCCACGCTGGCATGGGTTTTTCCCTGCGTTTCCAGAATGCAGGCCAGCATTTCTTTGGTCGAGGTCTTGCCGACACTGCCAGTCACACCGATCACCCGCGCATCCGTTCGGGCGCGGCCCGCCTGCCCCAGCGCCTCAAGCCCTGTCTGCACGTCATCGACGATCAGCAAAGGCGCGTCTTCGGACACACCTTCAGGCACGCGTGAAACCAACGCGGCACCCGCGCCTTTCTCCAGCGCCTGCGCCACGAAATCATGCCCGTCCCGCGCGGCCTTTAGCGCCACAAACAGGTCTCCGGGCTGGAGGGTTCTTGTGTCAATCGACACGCCGTTCACCGCCCAATCAGAGGTGGCGCGCCCACCGGTAGCTTCGGCAGCCTCAGCCGCAGTCCAGAGCGTCATGCCACCCTCCCGTCCAGCGCCGCGACGCTGATGCTGGCCTGTTCCACATCGTCGAAGGGCAGAACCTGATCGCCGACAATTTGGCCGGTCTCATGACCCTTGCCCGCTATCAACAATGCGTCGCCCGGTTGCAGAGCATCAATTCCACGCAAGATGGCCTCGGCCCGGTCGCCCACTTCGGTGGCTTCTGGCGCGCCCAAAAGGACGGCGGCGCGGATAGTGGCCGGGTCTTCGCTACGCGGGTTGTCGTCAGTGACAAATACTACGTCTGCATTCTCAGCAGCGGCCTGCCCCATCAACGGGCGCTTGGTGGCATCGCGATCGCCACCAGCGCCAACGATAGCAATCAAACGGCCCATGACATGCGGGCGCATCGCCCTGAGCGCGGTTGCCACTGCATCCGGGGTATGGGCGTAATCGACAAACACCGCAGCCCCGTTTTCGCGCGTGGCAGCCAATTGCATACGCCCCCTCACGGTTGTCAGATGCGGCAGGGTTTCGAACACGTGTTCGGGATCCTCACCGGCGGCAATCACCAGACCGCAGGCCAGCAGGATGTTCTCGGCCTGAAACCCTCCGATCAGGTTGAGACGCGTCTGGAACACATTGCCCTGCCAAGAAAAACGCAAGTCCTGCCCGGTCGAGTCGAAACGTTGGTTCATCAGACATAGGTCAACATCACCTGACCCGACGGTCAGAACCGACTGACCGCGCGCCTCGGCGATCTTGCGCACCTCGGCCCCTTTTGGGTCATCCATGTTTATGACCACGGTGCCGTCTTGCGGCAGAACACGGTCGAACAGTCCGGCCTTGGCGGCGAAATATGCCTCGAAGGTTTCGTGATAGTCCAGATGGTCCTGCGTGAAGTTGGAAAAACCTGCGGCTGCCAAATGAACTCCATCCAAACGGCGCTGTTCCAACCCGTGCGAGGAGGCCTCCATCGCGGCATGGGTCACGCCGTTGTCGGCCGCTTCGGCCAAGCAACGATGCAGGGTGATCGGCTCGGGCGTGGTATGCGCCAGCGGTGCGGTCCAGGCGCCTTCGACACCTGTGGTTCCGAGGTTGACCGCAGCGTGACCAAGCTCCATCCAAATCTGGCGCACAAAGGTCGAGACCGAGGTTTTTCCGTTCGTCCCGGTGACGGCCACTACCGTCTGCGGTTGGGCGCCGAACCACAGCGCCGCGCATCCGGCCAGTGCCTGACGTGGGTCTTCGACTACGATCTGCGCGGCATCCGATGCGGCCAGTTCCTCGGCAGCGATGTCAGCGCCTTCGGCATCGGTCAAAATCGCCGCAGCGCCCATACGCAGGGCGAACTGGATAAACTCACCGCCATGAACGCGAGTGCCGGGAAGGGCTGCGAACAGGTAACCGTCCTTGACCTCACGACTGTCAACGGCCAGCCCGGTGATCTCGGGATTTGCGCCGCCCCTTGCGGTCAGGGCCAGTTGGCTGAGTGTTTTCGTCCTTATGCCCATGACCCACCTTTTGTTGGACAGCCTAATTTGAGGTCAGGGTTATAGCAGCGCGTGCCTCAGGCTCAAGCCGGGGACGCAAGCCCAGCAATGGGGCGATGCGGCCGATCAGTTCTGCAGCCACAGGAACCGCCGTCCAGCCCGCCGTGCGGCGCTTTTCGCCATAGGCAACGATGGACGGTTCATCCAGCGTGACGATCAGCACATATTTGGGATCATAAGCCGGGAAGATCGTGGCAAAAGTCGCAATCACCTTGTCGTCGTAATAGCCACCGCGCGGCTTGGGTTTATCCGCCGTACCTGTCTTGCCTGCCACGTCGTAACCAGTCACATCGCCAAAGCTGGCTGTGCCATCCGTCACCACCTTGCGTAACATTTTCTGCGCCTGTGTGGCTGCGCTGTCCGACAAGACGCGCGGACCGTACTGGGGGCCGTTCTTTCGCAGGATGGTCGGGCTGACATAGTGCCCGCCATTGGCAATGGCTGCATAACCGGCAGCCAAATGCATCGGGCTGGTCGACAGTCCGTGGCCATAGGAAATCGTCACAGTGCTCAGCTCGCCCCATTTCTTGGGCTTGAGCGGTTCGCCGCCTCTTGCCTCAACAATCTCGAACGGGGTCGGATCGAACATGCCCAGCGATTTTAGAAAGTTCTGCTGCCGCTTCGCACCGATCTGCAGCGCCAGCCGTCCGGTGCCCCTGTTCGAGCTGTGAACAATCACGTCTGCAACGCTGATCTTGCCGTAGTTCTTGCCGTTAAACTCGCCTATGGGAAAGCGACCGATTTTCATCGGGCCCGAAGTGTCGATGATGGTTTCAGAGTTCACCAACCCTAGCTGCACAGCCTGCGCAGCAGTGAAGATTTTGAATACTGAACCAAGCTCATAGACACCCTGCACATAGCGGTTGAACAAGGGGCTATCCGACGGATCAAACCCCGAAGTTGGCGGACGCGGCCGGTCATTCGGATCAAAAGACGGCAGCGAAGCGGCCGAGACCACCTCACCCGTGTGCGCGTTCATCAGAACCGCCGAAGCCCCCTTGGCGTTCATAATCTTCATGCCGCCGTAGAGCACCTGCTCGACCGCTGCCTGGACGGTCAGGTCCAGCGACAGTTGCAGCGGTTTGTTGCCGTTGGCCGGGTCACGCAGGTAGTCGTCGAACTGCTTTTCAACACCGGCCACGCCGATGACCTCGGCAGCGCTGACGCCCTCGCGACCAAAGCCGGAGCCGCCCAGAATATGCGCGGCCAGACGGCCATTCGGGTACAGCCGCATCTCACGCGGGCCGAACAGAATGCCGGGATCACCGATATCATGCACCGCCTGCTTCTGTTCGGGCGAGATACGTTTCTTGATCCACAGGAACTTGCGGTTGCCGGTGAAGTCCTTGACCAGTCGTTCTTTTTCCAGATCGGGGAAGATTGCCACCAACTGATCGGCGGCGGCAACGGGATCAATCATCAGAGGCGGCTGAGCATAAACCGAATAGGTATCCAGATTGGTCGCCAGAATGCGCCCTTCCCGGTCGACGATATTGGCCCGCTGCATGGCAATCGCGGCTCCGGGGGCGCTGGCCAGCGGTTCTTGCGCCTCGGACGTGGCCAGCATACCCATCCGGACGCCCACGACTGAGAAAGCGCAGAAGAAGAACAGGCCCAAAACCAAAAGACGCCCTTCGGCGCGGGCGCGGGCCCGGTCTTTCATATCTTCGTGGCGCTGTCGGATATTCTCGCGCTCAATCGCCTTGGGGTTCTCGCCCCGAGCGCGGGCGTCGAGAATTAGGGCCAGGGGGCGCAGGGGCGTGCGGGTCATGGAATCTGCACCTCGCCCAGCGCCTGAGTACTGGTGATGGCCTGCAGCTCAATCGGGTCGACTATGGGAAGATCCGGGTCCTCGGCGTAAGAAATCTGGTCAGCGCGGCCGAACTGCTCGGCGCGCAGCGGCAACAGGCCCAGACGTTCGAAATTCAGGTCGGCCAGTTCACGCAGCCGATCAGGGCGGTTCAAATAAGCCCATTCCGCGTTCAAAACGGCCAGCCGCACCTGCGCCATGCCGATCTCGCGCTGCAACTTCTGAGTTTCTTTCACAACCTGCTGGGTGCGGTAGTTCTCCTGATACGCCCAAAGTGCTAGTCCGAACACACACAGAGCGGTCAACACATACAAAACACTCTTCATTTCGCCCTTCCCCCAAGTTGCGGCATCCCAATGGCGCGGGCATCAATTTCCCCCGCCGGAGCCTCGGTCCGCACCGCCACGCGCAGCTTGGCCGAACGCGCGCGCGGGTTTTCCTGCAATTCTTGTTCGTCCGGACCCACGGCCTTGCGGGTCTTGAGCGTGAATTGCGGCAGCTCTTGTTCCACCTCGGGCGCATAGCGATTGGCGCGCCCGGTCTTGCCAGCACGCGACTGAAAGAACCGTTTGACCATGCGGTCTTCGATGGAATGAAAGGTCACGACGGCCAGTTGCCCGCCCGGCTTCAGCGCCCGCTCGGCTGCCATAAGCCCCTGAAACAGCTCTTCATATTCCGCGTTCACTGCGATCCGCAGCCCCTGAAAGCTGCGAGTCGCGGGGTGCGATTGGCCCGGCTTGGGGCGCGGCAAGCAGGATTCGATGATCCCGACCAGACGCAAGGTCGTAATGATAGGCTCTTCTGCCCGCGCCTTGACGATGGCCTTGGCGATGCGGCGGCTGGCGCGTTCCTCACCGTAATGAAACAGGATATCGGCCAACTGCATTTCGGTCGCTGTATTGACCAGATCAGCGGCGCTTTCACCCTCTTGGCTCATGCGCATGTCTAAAGGGCCATCCTTCATGAAGGAAAAGCCTCGCTTGGCCTGATCCAACTGCATCGAGGAAACGCCGAGGTCCAGCACCACTCCGTCCAGACCCTGCGCATATTCATCCAAACGCGAGAACACTCCGGGCTGCATCACCAGCCGGTCGCCATACTCACCCACCCAGTCGGCGGCCATATCAAAGGCCAGCGGATCGCGGTCCACGCCGATGACCTTGTCGGCCCCGACATCCAACAGCCCGCGCGTATAACCGCCCGCGCCAAAGGTGCCATCAAGCCACACACCAGAGACCGGTGCCACGGCGGCCAGCAACGGGCGCAACAGAACAGGGATATGAGGTTTGTCGGAAGGGGTCTCAGCGCCGGCCATGCCGCTACGCCTCCCCGACGCCGTCTAGATACACCAGAGGATCAAAGTCCTCGGGCTGTTCGTCCAGCCAATCCTCTGCCGCGGCGAGTTCTTCAGATTCGTATGTCTCAGGCTTCCAGATCTGGAACGTGTCACCAGCAGCGATAAAGAACGCCTCACCCTCAAGCCCGATCTTGTTGCGCAGCTTGGCGGGCAACACCAGACGCCCCGTCTCGTCCACGGTGGTCGGGAAGGACTGACCATGGAACATGCGCTGCAGCATCTTCCGCTGCATCGAGCCGCGCGGCAGCGCGTCAATCTTGCCGTCGACCTCTTCGATCGCCTGCATGGTATAGCATTCCAAGAATTTGCGACGGTGGTCGCCGTAGACAATTACCAGTTCAGGCGTGTCACCGGGCTGCCAGTTGGGATCAGAGGCTTCAAGCACACGGCGAAACGAGGCCGGGATCGACACCCTGCCCTTCGTATCCACCTTGTGGTGGCTTTCACCTCTAAACCTGCGCGCCAAGACGACTGTCCCTTTCGCTTGCGCCCCACCTAAAATTCACGTTCCCCCCGGATGAAAAACGGCGGGTTGATCTGCTGCCACTGATCAACCCGCCGCATTGGCCCGCTTTGCGGGATGTCCAGCTGCGCGCGCCACCTGGGGGGATGTCTGCTCGCCCGCGCGCCGGATCTCTAGAGTGATGAAAGCGAGATGCCTGTATGAAACCTGTTTTTATTGGTTCGGGGTCGTTTGGCGCCCCATGTACCTCGTCCTCATCGGATGTATAAGGGATGCCATGGGAATTCATGGAAATCAACAGGAATTTTTAACAACAGATTGGTGAGTCAGTAGAATACTCAAACTGAAAACAAATGAAAACAATCAAAAAGCGCTACAAATACCGTATTTGATTAAACACAACACTACATATGGTAAAAATACTTATCGCCCACCTTGTCCCATGTTTTCCCAGAAATTTTGGAGTAAGCTGCAATTTCTTACCCCGTGACGTCGATTCTTCCTGAATCAATAAACGAATCGCTCGGCCGCACGCACATCGAAGCCTCGATTCCAGACCTGCCCACTCCGCGCCCATGAATTCCCATACAGCGCTGTGATGCCCGTCGATAAGGAACTCCACCCACTAGCGACTTCAGAACGCATAAATTTTACAAAAGATGCACAAAGAAGAAGCGATACCGCGCAAGCCTTGCCACCCAGGCACAGGCAGAAGCATTCAACACTATAGTAAAATCCTTATTTTAAAGGCTTTTAACCTATCAGACATCCAACTTATTGATATCTATGCAATTGCCGCATAGCAGCATTGACGACATGGGCTATTGTGCATCTGCAGCATTAGCCTATTTTCAATCTCAAGCAACCGCCGGGTTACACCGGCAACAACAAGAAAAATCGAGTAACGCAGATGGCTGCAGCAACACAACAGACCGCGCTGAAGGGCGCTCCGGCGACCGGCCTGGCCTCTTTGATTGAGGCTGTAAAGACCCGTTTTGTTCGCCATCGCGTCTACCGCCAGACAGTGAACGAACTGTCCGGGCTGACAAATCGCGAACTGGCCGATCTGGGCCTGCACCGCTCGATGATCCGCCGTCTGGCGATGCAAGCGGCCGAAGAACACGTCGCGCACTAAGCGCGCAATGACATAACCGAGATCAGGTCCTTCCTCCTCCCTTTAGGACCTGTATATCAGCGGCGACATCTCTCCTCCTCCCTGATGTCGCCGCACCCTATACCGGCCCTGAACGCCGGAAACTGACACACCGGGTATTTCTCCTCCCTTTCCCGGTGTTGAAAGTGCGCGGCGACGTCTCTCCTCCTCCCTGACGTCGCCGCGTCTTCCTCATACCGGGATCAAACCCGGGTTCGGATACATCGGGGCTCTCCTCCTCCCTGCCTTGATGTTAAAAAGAACGGCGGCTCCCTCTCCTCCTCCCTGGGAACCGCCGTTTTTTTCTTTTTTTGGGGCTGTATGTAGAATGGAGCCCCAAACGAGTTGTGAGGAGTTCCCAATGGCCGCTTATTTCATTGCGCAGATTTCGATCCACGACCCGGAGGGCTATCAGGCGTACCTTGAGGGCTTCATGCCGATCTTTGACCGCCACGGCGGTCGTCTACTGACAGTTTCATCCAAACCCATCGACGTGATCGAAGGCAATTGGGCCGAGAACGGAATAGTCCTGATGGAGTTTCCATCCCTTGAGGCCGCAAAGGCATGGAAGGACGACCCGGACTATATCGAACTGGCCAAAATCCGACATCGCACAGCAACAACGAACATGGTTCTGGTTGAAGGGCTTTAGAACGGCACGTCGTCCTTGGCCGACAAAAATCGCGAGACCACCTTTTTCGTGCCCGCCTTGTCAAAATCCACCTCGACCTTGTCGCCTTCGATACCAATCACGGCGCCATAACCAAATTTCTGGTGGAACACGCGTTCGCCCAGGGTGAAGCTGGCTACTGCGGTAGCGTCGATCACCGTATTGCGGCTTTCGCGCGGCTGCGACGTGCCGTATTGCCCCTGCCGCGCCTGCATCCGTTTCCAGCCGGGTGAGTTGTAGACGTTCGCCTCGGCCGCTCGGGTTTCGATGCTAGCCGTTGGTTGCCCGCCGCCATAAAGGCCCGGAGGCGTCAACACCTCGACATGGTCCTCGGGCAATTCGTCGATGAATCGCGACGGCATCGCGTTCTGCCATTGCCCGAATACCCGCCGGTTGGCGGCAAAGGAGATCGTGCAGACCTCTTCGGCGCGGGTGATACCGACATAGGCCAGCCGCCGCTCTTCCTCGAGGCCCTTGAGACCGGATTCGTCCATCGACCGCTGCGACGGGAACAATCCGTCTTCCCAACCCGGCAGGAACACAGCGGGAAACTCCAACCCCTTGGCCGCGTGCAGGGTCATGATCGAGACCTTGGCCCCATCGCCCTCCTGATCATTATCCATGACGAGGCTGACATGCTCTAAGAATCCTTGAAGGTTCTCGAAGTTGTCGAGTTGGTTGACCAGTTCCTTGAGGTTTTCCAACCGGCCCGGCGCCTCGGGCGTCTTTTCGTTCTGCCAGTGGGCGGTATAGCCGGATTCGTCCAGAATGATCTGCGCCAACTCAATATGCGAGACCTCGGGCTCTCCGAACCGCATCGGCGCGCCATCATCAATCACCGAGTCGTCTTCTACCTCGATCCGCGGACCGCGCGTCATCGCATTCCAACGTGCCAGCCCGTCGATCAACTCGCGCAGCGCTTTGCCGCCTTTGCCTTTGATCAGGCCATTGTCGACCGCAATCCGCGCCCCATCGATGAGCGAAACGCTGTTTTCCCGCGCCATTATCTGAATCGTTTGTTGGGCCTTGTCGCCCAAACCGCGTTTCGGCGTGTTCACGATCCGCTCGAACGCCAGATCGTCGCCGGGGCTAACCACCAGCCGGAAATAGGCCATGGCATCGCGGATCTCCATCCGCTCATAGAATCGCGGGCCGCCGATCACCTTGTAAGGCAGACCAATGGTCAGAAACCGATCCTCAAACGCCCGCATCTGGTGCGAGGCGCGCACGAGGATCGCCATCTCATCAAGGTTCATCGGCCGCACACCGCGCGTACCGCCCTGCATCGCGTCGATTTCCTCACCGATCCAGCGAGCCTCTTCCTCGCCATCCCAATGGCCGATCAGACGAACCTTTTCGCCATCTTCGGCAGCGGTCCAAAGCTCTTTGCCCAGACGGCTTTCATTGCCACGGATGACGTTCGACGCGGCGGCCAGAATATGCGGGGTCGAACGATAGTTCTGCTCCAGCCGCACCACATATGCACCTGGAAAGTCCTTTTCGAACCGCAGGATGTTGCCCACTTCGGCCCCGCGCCAGCCATAGATCGACTGGTCGTCGTCGCCGACGCAGCAAATATTCTTATGTGCCCCGGCCAGCAGACGCAGCCAGAGGTATTGGGCGACGTTGGTATCCTGATACTCGTCCACAAGAATGTAGCGGAACCAGCGCTGGTATTGCTCCAACACATCCGGGTGGGTTTGGAAAATCGTGACCATGTGCAGCAGCAGGTCGCCAAAATCCACCGCGTTCAACTCGCACAGACGGGTCTGGTATTGGGCGTAGAGTTCAATACCTTTGTTGTTATAGGCTCCGGCATCCGCGGCAGGCACCTTGTCTGGTGTCAGGGCTCGGTTTTTCCAGTCGTCGATGATTCCTGCCAGCATCCGCGCGGGCCAGCGTTTGTCGTCGATATTGGCAGCCTGAATCAGCTGTTTGAGCAAGCGCAGCTGATCATCCGTGTCCAGAATTGTGAAGTTTGATTTCAAATCGACCAGTTCCGCATGGCGGCGCAGCAGCTTGACGCAGATCGAATGGAACGTGCCCAGCCAAGGCATCCCTTCAGCGGGTTGCCCTAACAGGCGACCCACACGCTCTTTCATCTCTCGTGCAGCTTTGTTGGTGAAGGTGACCGACAGAATCTCGTTCGGGCGCGCACGCCCGGTGCTCAGCAGATGGGCGATGCGCGCGGTTAGGGCCTTGGTCTTACCCGTCCCTGCCCCGGCCAGCATCAGAACCGGACCGTCCAGCCGCTCCACCGCCTCGCGTTGGGCCGGGTTCAATTCATCCAGATAGGGCGCGGGGCGCGCAGCCATAGCCCGCGCGGACAGTGATGCGCCTTCAAAGGCGTCCATTTCGTCGAAACTGCTCATGTACTCAAACTACGCTGTCTATGCGTCGAGGGAAAGGGTTTGTTCACCCCTTGTTCGCGTAGATTTTAACTCTTTTTCCACCTGCTCCACCTGCTACGCAGCAACGCGCCGTGCTAAATTTTTGGATAAGTTTGCGTTCGTATCAGCCGAAGCCACCATGCCAGCGCAACACTGGCGCGAAGCTCAGGCAGCCCTGAAAACCAGCCTCACTCGCCTCAGCCGCTTGGAAAGCTTGCAGAATCGCTCGGCAGGTCGGATCAATTCGTATGGATTTACACAGCTCATTTCCCGGCATTGCCGACCTGAAACGTCGCGCGCGGCGAAGAGTACCGTTTTTTGTCTGGGAATACCTGGCGAGCGGTACAGGAACCGAAACCACATTACATAAAAACCGGGCCGCGCTGGATCAGGTGGAAATGCTGCCCTCCATCCTGCATGGCCCGATAGAGTGTGATACCAGCACGCGTTTTCTGGGGCAGGACTTCCCCTTACCCTTCGGCATCGCGCCGATCGGGATGTCCGGGCTGGTCTGGCCAAACGCGGAGAAGCTGTTGGCGTGTGCAGCCGCTGATGCGGGACTGCCCTATACTTTGTCCACCGTCGCCAGCCAGAGCCCCGAGGACCTGGCCCCCCATCTGGGAAAAAACGCTTGGTTTCAGCTATATCCACCGAAAGACCCGGACATTCGCACCGACATTCTGAATCGCGTCAAATCGGCTGGCTTCTCGACACTTGTTCTAACCGTTGATGTTCCGGTCGCTTCGCGGCGGGAACGGCAAACACGGTCGGGCCTGACTCAACCACCCAGGTTGACCCCGCGCCTGCTGGCCCAGATCGCCCTGCGTCCAACCTGGGCTTTGGGCATGGCGCAAAACGGAATGCCCAGGATGCGGACGTTGGACAAGTATATAGATGGGCATAGCGCCCTTCCGCCAACGGCTCATGTTGGTTACCTGCTGCGCACCTCGCCCGACATGGACTATGTCAAATGGCTGCGGGACGCGTGGGACGGGCCATTTATCGTGAAAGGCGTCATGCGGGCTGACGATGCCCAGAGGCTGCAACATGCCGGAGTTGATGCCATTTGGGTCTCGAATCACGGAGGTCGCCAGTTTGACGGCGCACCGGCCAGTATCAATGTGCTTCCGGCGATCCGCAGTGCGACTAATCTGCCGCTGATCTTTGACAGTGGCATCGAGGGCGGGTTGGACATTCTGCGCGCGATAGCATTGGGCGCGGATTTTGTCATGCTTGGGCGCGGATTTTTGTATGGCCTCAGTGCCTTAGGCACACGTGGTCCTGCGCATGTCATCGACATCCTGCGCCAGGACATGATTGCCAATATGGGCCAAATGGGCCTTCCAAACCTGCAGGAAATCCCGTCGGTAATCCCAAAAGTTGATGCTGCAACGCAGCGTGTGTAAGACAATCTCGTCAAAAAGGCGGCGTTTGCGAGCGATAACATGCCGGTTCTACCCAGAAGGACTGATATACGAGCGCGTATTGTCCGCCTATGAACACGGCCAAACCACCAAGACCGGGACCTGATATGACCGACTTCAACAAAATCCTGATCGCCAACCGCGGCGAGATAGCCATCCGCGTCATGCGGGCAGCCAACGAGATGGGCAAACGCACCGTCGCGGTCTTCGCCGAGGAAGACAAGTTGGGCTTGCATCGCTTCAAAGCGGACGAGGCGTATCGCATTGGCGAAGGCATGGGACCGGTTGCTGCTTATCTGAGCATTGATGAGATCATCCGCGTGGCCAAGGAGTGCGGCGCTGATGCGATTCATCCGGGCTATGGCCTTCTGTCCGAAAACCCTGATTTCGTGGATGCCTGTGTGCAGAACGGCATCACCTTTATCGGCCCCAAGGCGGAAACCATGCGCGCCCTTGGCGACAAGGCCAGTGCCCGTAAGGTCGCGATCGCCGCTGACGTGCCGGTCATCCCGGCAACCGAAGTTCTGGGCGATGACATGGCCGCCATCAAGGCCGAGGCCGCCGAAATCGGTTATCCGCTTATGCTGAAGGCCAGCTGGGGCGGCGGCGGGCGCGGCATGCGCCCGATCCTGTCCGAGGACGAGCTTGAAGAAAAAGTGCTGGAAGGCCGCCGCGAAGCCGAAGCCGCCTTTGGGAACGGCGAGGGCTATCTGGAAAAGATGATCACCCGCGCGCGCCACGTCGAGGTTCAGATCCTCGGCGACAAGCATGGTGAGATTTACCATCTGTATGAGCGGGACTGCTCGGTCCAGCGCCGGAACCAGAAGGTCGTGGAACGCGCCCCTGCCCCGTATCTGACGGAAGAGCAGCGCGCCGAGATTTGTGATCTGGGCCGCCGTATCTGCGCCCATGTGAACTACGAATGTGCCGGTACTGTCGAATTCCTGATGGATATGAACACCGGCAAGTTCTACTTCATCGAGGTGAACCCCCGCGTACAGGTGGAACACACCGTCACCGAAGAAGTGACCGGCATCGACATCGTTCAGGCTCAGATCCTGATTGCTGAAGGCAAGACGCTGGCCGAGGCTACTGGTAAAGCCAGTCAGGACGAGATTCGCCTGAACGGCCACGCGCTGCAGACGCGCGTGACAACCGAGGACCCACTGAACAACTTCATCCCGGATTACGGTCGCATCACCGCTTATCGCTCAGCCACGGGTATGGGTATCCGTCTGGACGGCGGCACCGCCTATGCAGGTGGGGTAATTACACGCTATTACGACTCGCTGCTGACCAAGGTCACCGCTTGGGCACCAACGCCCGAGAAGGCAATTGCCCGGATGGACCGCGCCCTGCGTGAATTCCGCGTACGCGGAGTGTCCACCAACATCGCTTTTGTTGAGAACCTGCTGAAACACCCGACCTTCCTGTCGAATGAATACACTACCAAATTCATCGACGAGACACCGGACCTGTTCCAGTTCAAGAAACGCCGCGACCGTGGCACCAAGGTTCTGACGTACATCGCGGACATCACCGTCAACGGCCACCCTGAAACCAAGGATCGTCCCGAGCCGCGGGCCGACCTGAAGGAAGCTAAGCCCCCTGCGATGAAGGGTGAGCCCAAAATGGGCACCCGCAATCTGCTGGAGCAAAAAGGCCCGCAGGCTGTGGCCGACTGGATGAAAGCGCAGCGGCAACTGCTGATCACCGACACCACCATGCGGGATGGTCACCAGTCGCTGTTGGCGACCCGGATGCGCTCGATCGACATGATCAAAGTGGCTCCGACCTACGCCGCGAACCTGCCGCAACTGTTCTCGGTCGAATGCTGGGGCGGCGCGACCTTCGACGTGGCCTATCGTTTCCTGCAGGAATGCCCGTGGCAGCGTCTGCGCGATCTGCGCGAGGCGATGCCGAACCTGATGACCCAGATGCTGCTGCGCGGGGCCAATGGTGTTGGCTACACTAATTACCCGGACAACGTGGTTCAGGAATTCGTGCGTCAGGCGTCGCAGAATATCGATGTGTTCCGTGTATTCGACTCGCTCAACTGGGTTGAAAACATGCGCGTCGCCATGGATGCGGTGATCGAGAACGGCAAAATCTGTGAAGGTACCGTCTGTTATACTGGTGACATTCTGGACCCGGACCGCGCCAAGTATGACCTGAAATACTATGTCGGTATGGCGAAAGAGCTGCGCGACGCGGGCGCACATGTTCTCGGCCTGAAAGACATGGCCGGTCTGCTGAAACCAGCCTCGGCCAAGATTCTGATCCGCGCGCTGAAGGAAGAGGTTGGCCTGCCGATCCATTTCCACACGCACGATACTGCCGGCATCGCCAGCGCCACCATCCTAGCCGCCTCCGAAGCGGGTGTGGACGCAGTGGATTGCGCAATGGACAGCTTCTCGGGCAACACATCGCAGGCGACACTGGGCACCGTGGTTGAAGCCCTGCGTCACACCGAGCGTGACACTGGTCTGGACATCAAAGCGATCCGCGAGATCAGCGACTACTTCGAAGCGGTGCGCGGTCAGTATGCGGCGTTCGAATCCAGCCTGCAGGCCCCGGCATCCGAGGTTTACCTGCACGAGATGCCCGGCGGTCAGTTCACCAACCTCAAGGCGCAGGCGCGTTCCTTGGGTCTGGAGGAGCGCTGGCACGAGGTCGCCCAGATGTATGCCGACGTGAACCAGATGTTCGGCGACATCGTGAAGGTGACACCATCGTCCAAGGTTGTTGGTGACATGGCGCTAATGATGGTCAGCCAGGGCCTGACCCGCGATGACGTGGAAAGCCCGGATACAGACGTGGCCTTCCCCGAATCGGTCGTGGACATGATGCGCGGCAACCTGGGTCAGCCTCCGGGCGGCTTCCCCGACACCATCATCCAAAAGGTGCTGAAGGACGAGGCCCCCAACACCGAACGCCCGGGCAAGGATGTTCCCGCCGTTGATCTGGAAGCCACCCGCGCCGAACTGTCCAAGCAATTGGAAGGCAAAGAGGTCGATGACGAAGACCTTAACGGTTACCTGATGTATCCCAAGGTGTTCCTGGACTACATGGGTCGCCACCGCACCTATGGTCCGGTCCGCGCCCTGCCGACGCGTACCTTCTTCTACGGAATGGAGCCGGGCGAAGAGATCACGGCCGAGATCGATCCGGGTAAGATACTGGAAATCCGCTGCCAGGCTATCGGTGAAACCGACGAGAAAGGCGAGGTCAAAGTCTTCTTTGAACTCAACGGTCAGCCGCGTGTGATCCGGGTTCCGAACCGTCTGGTGACAGCAACCACACAAGCGCGTCCGAAAGCTGAGGTAGGTAACGCCAACCATGTCGGCGCACCGATGCCGGGTGTCGTGGCAACTATTGCTGTGACTGCGGGCCAGGAGGTCAAGGAAGGCGACATGCTGCTGACCATCGAAGCGATGAAGATGGAAACCGGCATCCACGCCGAACGCGACGCGGTGGTCAAAGCTGTCCACGTCCAGCCCGGCGGTCAAATTGACGCCAAGGACTTGTTGATCGAACTGGAATAAAACAAGAATCCAGTTAATCTTTGAAGAGCCGCGCAGGAAACTGTGCGGCCTTTTCTTTGATCCGCCGGAGGCCCCTCATGCTTGCAATTACCCCGATCTACGCTGCCCTGATTGCCATTCTTTACGTTGTGCTCAGTCTCAACGTTATTGCCGTCCGTCGCAGCGCGAAAATATCGGTCGGGGATGCCGGTGACAAAACGATGCTCAAGGCGATGCGGACACACTCAAATTGCGCCGAATATGCCCCCTTTGCCTTGCTGTTGATCGCCATGGTCGAATTGCAGGGGGCCAGTGGGCTGATGGTAAATCTGTTGGGCCTCATGTTGCTGGCGGGCCGTTTGTTGCACGCATATGGGTTTGGTCGAAACCCTCAGATCATGATTCTGCGCCAGATCGGGATGCTGTTGACATTCGCTGCCATTCTGGTGGCGGCCATTGCTAATCTCGTGATGGCGCTGTGATCCGGGTGGCGGGGTCAACCCGCCAAAACCCGCGTTTCAATCAGCGGAGCTTTCATAAGAACCGGCTTAACTTCACTCAACCTGTCCCCGTCCGGCGCACAAAGCACTGACGTTAATACGATCAATGCAGCAAGCAGTGCCATTTTCATATCTGCGATCCGTGTCATTTCCTGTCCTCGAACCCTCTTGTTTTTTAATGCTCTAGGTCTTGAACGGACGGCGCGCGAGATTCCGTCGAAAGATTTTTCCGTCATTTTGTATTTTTCCGCTTGCAGCCCCGCGTGGGAATTAATACATCCCTCCTCACTCAACGGCGCGGGCGTAGCTCAGGGGTAGAGCATAACCTTGCCAAGGTTAGGGTCGGGCGTTCGAATCGCCTCGCCCGCTCCATTGAGAGGTCTTCGGACCAACATATGTATCTGATGCGGGCGTAGCTCAGGGGTAGAGCATAACCTTGCCAAGGTTAGGGTCGGGCGTTCGAATCGCCTCGCCCGCTCCAGATACCAACCTCTCCAAACATACTGGTTCTTTCGCAGGCTTTGCACCATTCTGGTTGTATTCCGCAACACAGGATGCCCCGATGTCTGCCTACGTGATCCGCCCCCTTACCGCAGAAGAGTTGCAGGAGGCTGTGGATTGGGCCGGACACGAAGGATGGAACCCCGGCCATCATGATGCCGCTTGTTTCCATGGTGCAGATACTGACGGGTTTCTGGGCGGGTTTCTGAATGGTGAGATGATCGCCTCTATATCGGTCGTCCAATACGACGACGCGTTTGCGTTCCTCGGCTTCTATATCGTCCGGCCCGAGCACCGAGGCTCTGGCCACGGGCTTGCGATCTGGCAGCATGCACTGGAAAACTGCGCCGAACACAACATTGGGCTGGATGGAGTCGTCGACCAGCAGCACAACTATCGCAAGTCTGGCTTTACTTTCGCCTACAACAATCACCGCTTCTCGGAGACCGTAACGGGAATTCGGCGGGCACTAGCACCATCGACTGGTGTCGAACCCCTCACCACCGCCTCCGACGCGTTAATTGCTTATGACCGCCAACTCTTCCCTGCCCCACGCGACGCGTTTCTGCAAAGGTGGATCAGCGCGCCAACCCATATTTCGCGCGTGTATTCCGAGGACGGTCAAATCAAGGGCTACGCAACGATGCGCCCGTGCAAGAATGGTTACAAGGTCGGACCACTGTTCGCAGACCGCGCTGACATAGCCGAAAGCCTGCTGGCCAGTCTATTGGAGACTTTGCCGACGAAACATAGCGGGCACGAGGTTTTCATCGACATACCGCAACCGAATGAAGCTGCTTTTGCACTGGCCACGAAGCTTGGGCTAGAGAAAGTATTTGAGACAGCCCGGATGTACTCCAATTACAAGCCGGATATCGATCTGAGCCGTATATTCGGCGTCACGACGTTTGAGTTGGGCTAACGGGCCCGCTTATTATCCAAAGTAAGTACTCAATGCATTCAAGAAATTCGGGGACGTCTTTCGAATGATAGGGAACCAACAAAAGCGCCTCCTGCTCGATGTTTTCGAAAATCTGCCAGGTTTGAGCTTTCTGGTACTGTCCCGCGCCACGGATGACTTGCGTGTGACAGGATGGGTCGGGACTGTATTGGCGGCGGTCGTTTGTGTTGCGTATCTGAAAAAACTGATGAGTCCGCACCCCATTTTGCTGGGCATCAATCTCTTCATGGTCGCGATCACGCCGCTGATTGAAGTGCTGTTTCTGGCTGGCAACAGCCATGCCGCAGGTATGATGATCGCAAACATCGATTCTCTTGTTCTGGGCAGCGTGTTTGCGACCGGTCTTTACCTGACCTTGTTTTCTCGCAACGGGTTTCTGACCTACAAACCCGAAAATGCCCAACAGGCGCGCAGGCACGCTGCGGTTTTACTGACGATCAGCGCAGCCGGTATCGCTTGGTCGCTGCTAGCGGGTGGAAATCATCTGGTAACTCTTGCTCTTCCGCTGATGCTGCTGTTTGGCCTGCTACAGTTGCTTCGCGCTGGCGCGGCGGACAGGCAATCGAACAGCGGCGCTGCACTGGTCGTGGCCCAACACCCCCCTGCTTCGGAAACGGTGATCTGACTCAGAACGCCTTGAAGGTCATCGTGGTCAGGGACCGCTCAATGTTGGGAATCACCAGCAGATTTTCGTTGATGAAATGGCCAACATCCTCGGTTTCCGGGATGTAGAGTTTCAGCAGCAGGTCAAATTCTCCGCTGGTCGAATACAGCTCGGAGTGGATTTCGCGCAGGGCGATTTCCTCGGCCACCTTGTACGTGGTGCCGGGTTTGCAGCGGATCTGGATGAAAACGCAGGTGGACATGGGCCGGGCCTTGTTGGTTGACTTGCCCGCAGGCTGACACGGGCCGCGTCCGGGCGCAATCCCCTGCAACAGTTTGCGTTGAATGCGACGGGCGGTCTGGAAATGCCCGCCCATCCCCGTCTATAAGCGCGCCTGTAGCAAAAGGAATTCGCCCATGCGCAGCGCAAAGATCAGCCGTCAGACCGCCGAGACTGAGATCTCGGTCGAGGTCAATCTGGACGGCACCGGCCAGTACGACAACCAGACCGGCGTTGGCTTCTTTGACCATATGCTGGACCAGCTTGCGCGCCATTCTCTGATCGACATGACGATCCGCGCCAAGGGCGATTATCACATCGACGACCACCACACGGTCGAGGACACCGGCATCGCGCTGGGTCAGGCTTTGACGCAGGCTTTGGGCGACAAAAAGGGCATCCGTCGCTATGGCGAGTGCCACCTGCCCATGGACGACGCGCAGGTGCGGTGCGCGCTGGATCTGTCGGCGCGCCCGTTCCTGATCTGGAATGTGGACCTGCCGACCCAGAAGATCGGCACATTCGACACCGAGTTGGTGCGCGAGTTCTTTCAGGCGCTCAGCACCCATGGCGGTATCACGCTGCATATCGACCAGTTGCACGGGTTCAACAGCCACCACATCGCCGAGGCGGCCTTCAAAGCCGTTGCCCGCGCCCTACGGCTGGCAGTCGAAACCGACCCGCGCAAAGCGGATGCGATTCCGTCCACCAAGGGTGCGCTGTAAATGCTGACCGCCATCATTGACTACGAGAGCGGCAACCTGCACTCGGCCGAAAAGGCATTTCAGCGCATGGCGCGCGAGGTTGAGGCGGGCGAAGTCGTCGTAACCTCGGACGCAGATGTCGTCGCACGGGCCGACCGGTTAGTTCTGCCCGGCGACGGAGCTTTTCCCGCCTGCGCCGCCGAACTGCGCGGGCACAAAGGCATCTATGACGCGATGGTCGAGGCTGTCGAACAGAAAGGCCGCCCGTTTCTGGGGATTTGCGTCGGGATGCAACTGATGGCCTCAAAGGGTCACGAATACACCGAAACCGACGGTCTGGGCTGGGTCTCAGGCGACGTGGTGCGGATCGAACCTTCGGACCGGGCGCTGAAAGTCCCGCATATGGGCTGGAACGATCTGGTTCTGGAATGCGAACATCCCGTGTTTGACGGGGTGGAATCCGGCGACCACGTCTATTTCGTCCACTCCTACCATTTCCGCGTCAGCGATCCGGCGCAGCGGTTGGCTTATGTGGACTATGGGCAAGAAGTCACGGCCGTGATTGGCCGCGACACGATGGTTGGGATGCAGTTCCACCCGGAAAAAAGCCAGGATGTAGGCCTGCGGATGATCGGGAACTTCCTGACCTGGGCTCCGTAAAGCTTACTGAATGCGCGTCCAGGTCTGTCCACGGCAGACCAGCCCCCCCGCAACGCAACCTTTGACAGTCAGTTCGTTCTGGCTGTCCAGGGTCATTTTCGAATTGTAGGTCTTGTCCCGGTCCGGCGCCCAGATTTTACCATTGGCATAGGTACCGTCGCCCTCCGGCTCCATGTCCCAGATGATCTGTTTGCCCAGATTCTCGTAGGCCAGCTGCTGATTGCCGGATTTATCAAAGGCACTGTCGATGGTGCCGCAGATCGCGCTACCGCACGGAGCGATGGTGACATGCAGATAACCGCCTTCGTCGCCCGGCTGTGTCTTCCACAGACCATCGGCCGGATCGGCTAAAGACGCCGTTGCCAGAACTGCAAAGCCTGCCGCAAGGGTAATTTTCTTCATGATTTCCTCCCTGATTTGTCGTCAGTCTGACGAGCGATGCGCGCACGGGCAAGAATGACTTAGCGTCGCGTTGCATCCCCTGCCCTGCCTGTGCGATATCCCGCGCGTGTAACACTGATATAGGGCCGCCGATCATGATCCTTTACCCCGCCATCGACCTCAAAGACGGCCAGGCCGTACGCCTGCTGCGCGGAGAAATGGACAAGGCCACCGTATTCAACGAAGACCCGGCCGCTCAGGCCCGCGCCTTTGTTGAAGCGGGCTGCGAATGGTTGCACCTGGTGGACCTGAACGGAGCCTTCGCCGGTGAGCCGGTCAACGCAGCCCCGGTCGAGGCCATTCTAAAAGCCTGCGACGTCCCCGCCCAACTAGGCGGCGGCATACGCGATATGGCCACCATCGAAACCTGGATCGACAAAGGACTGGCCCGCGTGATTCTGGGCACTGTCGCGGTGGAAAACCCCGATCTGGTGCGCGAAGCGGCCAGAGCCTTCCCCGGCAAAGTCGCCGTTGGCATCGATGCCCGCAACGGCATGGTTGCCACCAAGGGCTGGGCCGAGGAAACCGACGTGCAGGTTACCGATCTAGCCCGCAGCTTCGAGGACGCAGGCGTCGCCGCTATTATCTATACCGACATCAACCGCGACGGCGCGATGCAGGGCCCGAATATCGAAGCCACCGCCGACCTGGCCCGCGCCGTGTCGATCCCGGTGATTGCCTCAGGCGGTGTTAGCTCACTGGACGACCTGATCGCGCTGCGCGATTGCGGCGTGGACCTGAACGGCGCGATCTCCGGCCGGGCGCTCTATGATGGCGCGATTGACCTGAAAGAGGCGCTGGTTGCACTAAGCGCGTAACAGCTATTCCAGCTTCCAGGTGTGTTTTCGGGGCCGCCCATCCTTGTACGGTTGCAGCTCTTTTTCACTTATTCTTACAAACTGAAAACACCCGGTCCAGTCACCGGTCTTCTCGCACCAGGCATCCCCATCAACGTACCATTCTCCGTCATAGGTATCGCCACCGAAGTTGCCGGCCAGCTTACCCTTCTTGCGCCCGGAGCTATACGCCTGCACCCACGGTGTCTTGTTGTCCTGGTTTGAAACTGACCGGACCGTTGCACCCGGAATGGTCGCCAGCAGCTCTTTTTGAGACATGAAGTCCTGAGCCTGTGCCCCGCTGGCAACTACGAGAACACACGCCACCGCACCGATCTTCTTTGCCGCAATTTTCATGAGCTGTCCTCCAAATTTGTGTATTTTGAAATGCGCCAACCTTATCACAGATTGGCACAGCCCCAAAATCACTGAGGACACCCCGCGCCAGAGTAGCTGCAGAACTTACTGAGCGGCGACCGAGGTCAGCTTGGCCAACGCGCCGCGCATCTTTTCGATGACGGGGGATTTCTCAACGTCATCCAGCTCGTCCATCGTCTCTTTCGGGTCTTCATAGGCCAGCCAGACCTGACCGTTTTCGTCCTCGTAAGCCTGCACTTTCAGCGGCAGGAACAGACCGGCGCGCGGGTCGATCTGCATCGCAGGTGTTCCCAGCGCCGGGTTGCCGAAGATCAGAACCTGATTTGCCGGAATAGTCAGACCAACCTTTTCGGCCCCAGCCGCGTGGTCAATGCGAGCGAACACGGTCGCGCCCGCGTTGCCGACAGCAGCCTCAAGCGCATCCAGCGCCTCAGAGACCGATTTGTCGGTATTCACCTTGATAATATCGTCTGCCATTGCGGCGACAGCTCCTCCAATTACAAAAGCGGTTGTCAGAATGAGTTTGCGCATCTCATTGATCTCCTGATGAATTTGGGGACAGTTTTCACAGGTTTGAGAGATGTGGCAATCACAACTCCGGCATCGGCGGGCTATTGCCGGTTACCTCGATCTCTATCACCCTCTGCACGCCCGACAACCGAACGCAAATCGTGAACAATTCCACAGATTCGCAACGAGTTTGCACAGATCAGCCGCAAAAAGGTCAGAATTCACCAATACGGCTGATGCGAAATCTTATGCCGGAGTTTCATTGTGTCCTTTTCAAACGTATCGCAACCCACTGAAAATTGGCGCAACTATGCCCCGGTCATCAGTTTTTGCGCGTCAATTTTTGTCAGCGCCAGTCTGCTGTTTTTTGTTCAACCGCTGTTTGCCAAGCTCGTTTTACCCAAAATCGGCGGAACTCCGGCGGTCTGGACCACGGCAATGCTGTTTTTTCAGCTGATGCTGATCCTCGGGTATCTGTATGCTCACATGCTGACCCGCTGGTTTACTCTGCGCTGGCAACTCGTAACGCATCTAACCCTGTGGCTGCTGGCGCTCAGCTTCCTTCCATTGGCCACGCAAGAGGGCTGGAGGTTTGACTCATCGCAATCCATTGCTTTGCAAACACTCATTTTGTTTGCAGTGGGCGTAGGTGTTCCCTTTGCCGTACTGTCTGCGAACGCGCCGTTGCTTCAGGCATGGTATTCGCGGTCCGGCGGGCCTTCGGCCAATGACCCATATTTTTTGTATGCGGCAAGCAACGTCGGATCACTACTAGCACTGCTGTCTTTTCCACTGCTTGCCGATCCTTTCTTCGGCGCCCGTGAAATCAGCGTGTTCTGGTCGGTCGGTTTTGTTGTTTTCGGCATTCTCCTGGCAATCAGCGGCATGATCGCCCTGCGCGGCCCCGCCGAAACCGTCACCAAGGAAACGTCACACGAGGCGGGCAAGGCCCTGAGCGCAAGAACAATTGCCGCTTGGGTGTTCATCGCCTTCATCCCTTCGTCCTTGATGCTGGCCACCACAACCAAGCTTAGCACCGACCTTGGTGCCATCCCATTAATCTGGGTTGTACCGCTGGCCACCTATATCCTGACGTTCATTATTGCCTTCGCAAAGTGGCGCCAGCTCACCCTGAGCGGCCTCAGAACTCCGGTGCTGCTGATGATGGCATTTGGCGTCGCGATGTTGTCCATAATCGGATCATCGCAACAGCCTTTGACCGCTATGCTGGTGTATATTCCGCTGCTGTTTTTTGTCGCCCTGTATGCACACAGGCTTCTTTATGATCTCCGGCCTCCTGCGGAACACCTCACAACCTTTTACCTTGCACTTTCCGTCGGAGGTGCTTGCGGCGGGCTATTCAACTCGATTATTGCGCCCGCTGTTTTTAATCAGGAAATTGAATTTGCCCTAACACTTGTTGCGGCGGGCGGTTTGTTTCTGCTCCACGCAAGATCATTCAAAATGCGTGATGCTCTGATTGGGATTGCCGTTGCCGCCCCGATTTCCGTTGCGATCAGCATGTTCAAGGACGGGAGCACAGCGGATGCAGAAACAGTCCTCATGATCGCAACCACCGCTCTGGTTGCCATGTTAATGCTGGCGTTCCGGAATGCACCGGCTCGCATAGCAGGGGTGCTGGTGATCATTCTTCTGCCAACCATGCTCCCAAAGCAAGATTTGCATTTCAGCGATCGCAGCTTTTTCGGCACTCACTCTGTCTATGATCTCGGCGAGTTCCGGGTATACAGGAACGGCACCACTACGCACGGTCTGCAAAGGCACACCCCGCCCGGCACGCGACCGGTGGCAGCTTCGTACTACCACCCTGACGGACCAATGGCCGAAATCCTGACTTCGGACTACGGTTTGAATTCTGACAATATCGGCATTGTCGGCCTTGGGACCGGTGCGCTGGCTTGTTACGGGCAGCCCCATCAGACTTGGGACTTTTTTGAGATCGACGAGACAGTGGATCGCATTGCCCGCAATCCGGAGTTGTTCACGTATATGACCGAATGCGCTCCGGATTCGAAAACTCATCTGGGCGACGCGCGAATTGTGCTGGAGCACCAAAAGTTTTCTTTTGATATCATGGTGCTCGATGCCTATAGCTCAGATGCAATTCCACTGCACCTTATAACGCAGGAAGCGATCGAAGCCTATTTGCGCCAACTGAACCAAGGCGGCACGTTGGTCTTCCACATTTCCAATAAGTTCTACGATCTGGCGCCGCAGTTGGCACGGGCTTCTGAAACGTTAGGGCTACACGCGGCGGTTCAGGCGGACAAAGTGGACGCCGAAGCGCAAGAACAAGGAGCTTTGAGCACCTATGTCGTGATCCTAAGCCGCGACAAAGACCGTATCGATGCGTTTGCCAGTGCTGGGAATTGGCAGTTGCTGACCACCGATGGTCGGGCTCCCTGGACAGACGACAAAGCCAACCTGCTTTCAGCCCTCAGAATACTCGCAAAACACTAACACCGCGCCGCGCTGCACAACCAGCGGCGCGGCGCTATCCAGTTTTCGGCTCTGGCCTCGGCGCAGCTTTGCCGGTAGAGGTGCGGCAACAAAGGACGCCGACATGCTGAAGACCCGCATCATTCCCTGCCTTGACGTCGCTGATGGCCGTGTGGTCAAGGGCGTGAATTTTGTTGGCCTGCGCGATGCCGGCGACCCGGTGGAATCCGCTAAGGCCTACGACGCGGCAGGCGCAGATGAAATTTGTTTTCTCGACATTCACGCCACGCACGAAAATCGCGGCACCATGTTCGATGTGGTTCAGCGTACAGCGGAACAGTGTTTTGTGCCGCTGACGGTGGGGGGCGGCGTGCGCACCAAGGATGACGTGCGCGCCCTGCTGCTGGCGGGCGCCGACAAGGTCAGCTTCAACTCGGCCGCAGTGGCCAACCCGGATGTGATCGCGGAAGCGGCGGATCAGTTCGGCAGCCAGTGCATTGTCTGCGCCATCGACGCCAAAACAGTCAGTCCCGGAAAGTGGGAGATTTTCACCCATGGCGGTCGTAAACCCACCGGCATCGACGCGGTAGAATTCGCCAAAACCGTCGTTTCTAAAGGCGCTGGTGAGATTCTGCTGACCTCGATGGATCGCGACGGCACCAAGGCTGGGTTCAATCTGCCTCTGACGCGTGCGATTTCCGATGCTGTGGATGTGCCGGTGATCGCCTCAGGCGGTGTCGGCAATCTGGACCATCTGGTCGAAGGCGTGACCGAAGGCGGGGCCAGTGCCGTGCTTGCCGCCTCGATCTTCCATTTCGGCGAATACACCATCCGCAAGGCCAAGGAACACATGGCCGCCGCGGGTATCCCCATGAGGCTAACATGAGCATTCTGCACGATCTGGCCGCTACTATTGAGGCGCGGAAGGGGGCTGACCCGGATTCCAGCTGGACCGCCAAGCTGTTGGCCAAAGGCCCTGAGAAATGCGCCGAGAAGTTCGGGGAAGAGGCCGTTGAAGCCATCATCGAAGCCGTCAAGAACGACAAGGCTGGTCTGACGGCTGAGGCTGCGGATGTGCTCTATCACCTGCTTGTCATGCTGGCCGCTCGTGACGTGGCGCTCGACGATGTTCTCACTGAATTGGCACGGCGTCAGGGCATCAGCGGCATCGCTGAAAAAGCCGCGCGCCCCAAGGGTTAAGCACGGGGTTCCGTCCCCCTGCCCTTCCCATTATGATCGGGCTTCACGATCCACAGATCAAAGGGCATTAGGATGATCCGAGCTTTGGCCATTGTTCTGGCCCTAGTGACGCTGGGCGCGTGTTCAATCGCGCCGCCACCCAGCGGGGATGACGTGCAACGGTTGGCGTCCGAAATCCGTAACCTCGGCCCCGATATCGACCCGGAAGAAGCCGACCGCGCCGCCCGTGTCGCCTATTCCTATACTGCACAGTTGGTTCAGGAGTATGAAATCACCGACCCACCGCTGATCCACAACGCCAAGGTCAACAAAGGTGTGCGCCCGCGCGGGCTGTGCTGGCACTGGGCCGAAGATATCGAACGCCGGCTGAAGCAAGAGAACTTCCAAACGCTGGACCTGCACCGCGCCATTGCAAATGCAGACAACCCGTTCAGGATCGACCACAGCACCGCCATCATCAGCCGCAAGGGTGAGACGATGTATGACGGCGTGGTGCTGGATCCGTGGCGTTACGGTGGCGTATTGTTCTGGTCTCCGCTGGTCGAAGACACGAAGTACGAGTGGGTGCCGCGCGAGGTCGTGCTGCAAAAGCGTCAGCAGGAACAATACGGTGAATTGTTACCCTATGTCGGCGGCTAAATTTTAGACGAGATCACACCGGTGGCAAATCCCCCCATGCGCAACTCGCCGAACAGGCGCTGATATTCGATCTTGGGGCAACGGTTCATGATCACGTCCACGCCGCGCGCCTGTGCTGTGGCGGCAGCTTCAGGATGCTCGACTCCGATTTGCATCCAGACCGTGCGCAGGTTTGGGAAAGCAGCCAACGCCTCATCCACAATCGGCGGCACGGCCTCGGACCGGCGGAAGATATCGACCATGTCCACTGGTTCGGAAATCTCGGTCAGTGAGGCCCTGACGGTCTGACCAAACAGCTCGGTCCCTGCATGTCCGGGATTGACCGGGATGACCGTATAGCCCTTCAACGACAGATATCGCGCAACGTAATAGCTGGGCCGCACCGGGTTCATTGACACACCAACCACAGCAATCACCTTGGTGCGCTGCAGGATGTCTTTCAGAAAATCGTCGGAATGCTCGCTCATGCAGGCACCCTAATCCGGGTGCCTAAAAGAAAAAAGCGCCCAGGTCGAACCTGAGCGCCAGTTGTTGGAACGAGGGACAGTGAAATGACCCGCGGCAGTTCCGTTCCGCGGTCACTGTGACATTTAGGCATAAGTTGAGAGAAAAAAAGAGGGGGTGCGCATTTTTGTGATGACATGTCACAAAGAGCGGACCTCCGCTTATTGCTCGTACAGAACAACGGGCCAGTGCGCTTCGGCCATTCGGATATACTCAGCCGTCGCTTCGCGCCACATCTGTTCAATCTCAGGCGAGTGGGTCAGGTACAGACGACCATCGACCACTTGCCAAGCCAGCGGGTCGGTACTGACCAGAATCCCCTTCGCCATGGCATATGCACAATACCCACCGAACTGAGGCGCAAAGGCACGTGGATCACGCTCGAATGCCTCTTGGTTCTCAGCCGAGGCAAAATGCCATTCGGCCCCTTTCCAGACCACCGCGTATTTTGGCTGCCCCTGAACTGGTGCGTCGCCCTTGAAATACGAAACCGGGTCATACCCGGCCAAGGCTGCTCCATCCGCCTCAAAATACACGGGCATCTCCTGCGCCGTCGCGGCAGGAGCGATCAAAGCGGCGAACATCGCGCCAAGAAGGAAACGTCGGATCAGCATTACGGTATTCGGATTTCAGACATCAGGGTCTCAAGATGCAATTTTTACCGCCCAGTGGAACCCCATTTAACGGGGTTGTGATCACCTGTGTCGCACCAGCGCCACGTCAGTCAAAGATATCCTCGATCACATCCCACGCTTCATCCAGTACCCGCGAGAACACACCCTTGTTCTTTTTCTTCTTTTTCTTAGGCGATCCCGCAAATTTTCCCATATCGCGCTTAGTCTGCTTTTCGACCAGTTTGCGCTTGGGCACCATCTTGAGGTCATGCAACGGCGCACCGCAGCTTGAACAGCTTAACTCGTGACGTTGCTTACCCTTCAGGACAAGTGCAGCACGGGTCCCGCAATAGCAGCAGGTGGCGATTTTCGACGGGCTGGAAATGAGACTCTCCTGTCTATCTGTGCCTTGAGGCATATAGGGCGATCGCGGCAGCATTTGAGACGTTGAGGGAACCAAACCCGCCCGCTGCGTCGATTTTCACCAGAAAGTCCACAGTTTCCTTGGTTTTTTGCCGCAGACCCGGCCCTTCAGCCCCCAGCACCAACGCGACAGGCTGGTCCAGTTTTCCGCCCAGTGCCGTTTCGATGGTGTCTTTCGCCTCACCGTCCAGACCCAGCACCAGAAATCCCATATTCTGCAGTTCCACAATGGCATCGGCCAGATTGCGGACCCTTAGATAGGGCTGACGCTCCAGCGCGCCACTGGCGGTCTTAGCCAGCGCACCGGTTTCCGGTGCCGAATGGTGCCGCGTGCCAATCACCGCACTGGCCCCCAGAACTTCGGCCGAGCGCAGAATCGCCCCGACATTGTGCGGGTCGGTCACACGATCCAACAGAATCACGCGGGGGTGTTCGCGCCCGATACAGTTCTCGGCAAGCCCGCCCCAGTCCAGCGGCTTGACCTCAAGAGCTGCACCCTGATGCACGGACCCCGGATCAATAGGCGCGGTGAATTTGCGCGGGTCGACCATTTCGGCCTCGATCCCAGCGAATTCAATCGCTTCTGCCAGTTTGTCTTGCGCATTTCGCGTCACAATCAAGCGTAGTTTCTGCCGCTTGGGGTTCATCAAAGCATCGCGCACGGCGTGCAGACCGAACAGCCAGACGGTTTCCGCAGCAGCCGCTTTGCGCGCCTGTTCCTTTTCAACGACCCACTTGGGTTTCTTCATTTCTTGGGCCTCCGGGCCGGGAATTCGGTTTCCTGCGTCAAAGCGGTATTTTCCTGTTGACGCTCCTTTAAGGCGCTAGTAATCACGCCTCCACGTCAGGTGCAACGCCTGACAGTGGGCGACAGGCCGCAAGGTGTGGCAGGGGACTGTAACTCCCTCGCGGAGACGCACGCCTGGTTCGATTCCAGGGTCGCCCACCATCTTCCTCAGATGGTGACAAAGTGCAACCGGCCGTTAATTCGGCAGGCATTCCCATTCCGCGACCACCTGCTCCCCCCTGACCGCCAGTATGACCCCGAACTGGTTCAGCACCGCCTCGCTTTGGCTTGGGCGGAGCAGGGCTATGTCACCGGGTTTGACGGTGGCGGCTTGCGGACCTGTCCAGACCTCCTGATTGCTCGACCGTCCGAAGATGGACGAATAGCCAAATCCGTAGGGGAATACGGGCTTGGCCGGGAAATACCCTCCGAAAATCGCAAGGTCAGTTTTTCGCCGAGCCAGAAAATTCAACCCGGGCAGCGGGTTACCCGGCATGGTTTTCAGAACCGGTGACGCGATGAACCCCGCGGGTTGAAAGCGCTGAGTTGTGGCGTGTTCGAAATCCGTGGGTTTTACCAATACCGAACCGAAAGCAATTTCGGTCGCGTTATCCCCCGCGCGATAGGACTGAAACGTCAGGCTGCCGCCGGTGTTCAGGCATAGCCCCTTGCCCCTGTTCGGCAAACCAGAAACGGCGAGATCGAACGCGTCAGCACAGGCGCGAACGGCGCGCTTGCGCAGGAAACCCGGCAGCTTCGCCAGATGCACCTCGTACCCCATTACACCGGACAGTCGCGCATTGGGGTTGGCGTCGATTTCCTGTGCAATTTCTGCCACGTGCTCGGGCTGGAATCCGCCCCGATGCAGGCCGGTATCAACTTCCAGTGACAGGCGCAGGACCGATTGCCGACCCGCTGCAAGGGCCAGATATGCCTGCAGCCGTTCCGGAGAATCGACCAACCACTGAACGCGTGCGGAGGCATCTGGACATTCCGACAAAACCCGCGCGACTGAGCTGACAGGGAGCGGCTTGCCCATCAAGTGATCCGTTTTGGGCTCGGCCTGCAAAAGCGCTCGCAACATCGGCTCGGAAAAGGTCATCAGCCCCGAGGTCGAAATCCGCCCCCGTATGTGATTCAACAGCGGTAGACAGGGCAGAGACTTGGCGACCAGACGGCAATCAAACCCGGCATCGGCCCCGCTGACGGCAAGGGCGCAGTTTGCCTCCAGCCGATCCAGATCGATCACGGCGACCGGCTTATCCACGCCATAGGCGCGCAGCGTTTCGGATAGGTTTTGCAGGTACTCACTCATGGCCGAAACAGCCTGGCCAATGTGGGGGTAAGGAACTTATCGCCGGGATCGAGTTGTTCTCGCAGCACGCAGAAGCGGTCGAAATCTGGATATATTCCCGAGAGCTCCTTGTGGGTCAGACTGTGCATCTTGCCCCAGTGTGGACGCCCTCCTGCCTCGACAAACAACGACTCCAGCGCGTCGAAATACCTGCGGTGATCTTCCCTCGCGTCCGTATGAACGGCAATCGAAGTCCGCGGACCGCCCTGAAATGGAGATAGACAGGCCGTGTCCCCAGCGGTCTGGCGCACCTCAATCGGGAAATAGATATCCTTGTGATCGCGGTGCAGACGGGTGATGACCTCTTGCAACACGTCCCCGGCCAAGTCTGGCGGCAGGTGATATTCCATCTCGTTGAAGCGAATGTGACGGTCGCTGCACAGAACTCGCCAGCTTTCGCCTACGTAGTCTTCGTCCGATTGCGCCAGGGTCAACAGCTTCAGCAGCATACTACGGAGCCCGCCGCTGAACTTGCCTGCATTCCGCGCCAGTTTCAGCACTTTGACGGCGATCATGTCCAGATCACGCGGCGCCGTACTTTCGGGCGCATCGGACAGGTCGTGGCGGATTTCAACGGCCTTGCCGGTGAAAGGGATGTAGAAAAACTCGAAATTCCGGTTCTCGGCCCAGTTCTGATGCATATTAGCCAGACTGTCCTGCAGATCGGCCAACCGCACCCGGCGGCGCAAATTGTATTTCGGCACGACCGAGATTTGCGCCTCGGTCAGAACGCCCAGCATCCCCAGCGTGACCTGTGCCATCTCAAGCGGGATGTCGTCGGTGGACAGGACATCCCCATCCGCGGTGATCAGCTTCGCGGCGGTAATCTCTGCCGAAAGACAGGGCAGCGTGCGCCCGGTCCCGTGCGTCGCGGTCGAAGCCGCCCCGGCCAGCGATTGCGCGTTGATGTCGCCAAGATTGCGAAAGGCCAGCCCTTGCGCGGCCAGCGCCGGAGACAGATCCCTCAGCCGCGCATTTGCATTGACCCAGATGCGGTCACCAACCCCGTCGCCCAAAGTCGGTAAATCCAGCTTGGACAGGTCCAAAATCCGGTCCCCGCCCGCAACGATGGGAGTAAAGGAATGACCTGCCCCGACGACGCGCAGGCTGGACGATTCCGCCATCACCTGCTGCAATTCGGAAATCGTGCTGGGGCGCGTGATCGCCGTGTCCGCGCTCTGGTTTCCGGCCCAGTTGGTCCACATGTACTGCCTCCTCCGAGGTCAGAGGATTGCAGCACATGCAGGTTGAAACAAGTCAGGTTTACAGTGCGTTACCCAACGAAACTTACGTCAGGCTGCAGCTACACGTTGCGCCGTAACGCGATCGAACCATTCGGTAACGGCCTCGACGCTGGGGCTGATTTGTTCAGCCGCATCTCCGGTGAACTCCTGAAACTTTTCAGTATTCAGACCATTCACGCCAACCAAAACAGGGATATCCTGCGCCAGCGCCTCGGCGATCACCGGGCGAAACCCACGCCCGTCAGCCTCGTGCTTGCCGAACTTGTTAATGATCAGCAGCTGCGGTGCATCTTCGAGCGAGTTGGTGACAAATCCCACCGCCTGCTCCAACGCCGCAGGGTCCAGACGGCAGCCGCGCGCATGTTCACCCAAGGATTGCGAGATACGGATGGTCTCTCCGTCCGGCAGAACGCGTACGTCCATGTCGCATTTGCTGCTGTCGGCGCATTCGGTGTTGGTTTGAACCACACCGGCCAGATGGGCTCCGGCGGCCTGCAGATGCTCGGCAACGGCGCTCAGCAAGCGGTCGGTGGCGCCCCGTTCGGTGGTGGTGACATAGGCCAGATACATTGAAAGACCCTCTCAGTCCAAAGTGTGACATTCCAGATAGCACGCGAGACCCTGCACGGCCACTCCCCGCGTTACGGTAACGGGGATAGGCCGATCACAGGCGCGTGCAGATGAAGCAGAGCCGCAAAGGCGGCAAGTGAAACCAGCCAAACCCACAGGCTGGGCCAGGGGCGCGGAGCCCGCAGAGAAAATCGCGCGGTATTGCGGGACAAGCGTGTCCATTCGATCCCCATCTCACGCTCTTTACGCCGGTCGATCAAAGCCATGCCCAGCGCGGCGAATCCAGCGAACAGACCGAACAGGATCACATGAGACAGGCTGCCATTGGCCAGCAAATGCGCCAGCGCCCACAGCATCAGCGCCGCCAACAAAGGGTGGCGCGTCACACGCAGGATGCCAAGGTTTTCCGGATCGAACGGGCGATGCCCCAAGCCGCCGAAGGAAAACGGGTTCTGGATCGACATCCCGGCTACGGCCAGCCAGCACACCACCGGCATCACCAGTAGTGGCACCCAGCGCAGTACGGGGAACGGCGGGATAACCTCGACATAAGGCGCCTGTGCGGCGGCGACGATCAACCAGCCGAGCACAAGCAGCGACAACACAGAATACGCCGCGAAATACGTCCTACGCCCCATCACCTCGATCAATCGGCCGCGCATCGCGGGCCGCGCCGGAATCATGTGCGTCAGCAGAAATGTAACAAGCGCAGCAAGGAAAAGGCCCCAACCCAGCATTTCAATCTCCGTAAGTGGTGCCTTGGTTTACGCCCCTGATACGGGGTGGTCTTTGTCCGAAATCAAGTCGGACGCGCAAGCAGTATTCGGACAAGAACCAGAGCTTGCAACCCGGCGACGAACACGCGACCCTGCCGTCGGAGGACTCCGATGCACCATTTCGATGAGATTTTTACCATGGCCGCCGACCGCCACGGCGGGCCTGACGCTTTGGAGGCAATGCTGAGCAAACCCAAAAGCGTGACCGAGCTGGCCGCTATGCCGGATGATCGGTGGCTTTCGGTCATCACAAAATGCATCTTTCAGGCTGGGTTCAACTGGAAGGTCATAGAAAACAAGTGGGACGGGTTCGAGACTGCCTTTGACGGCTTTGACGTTGGTCGCTGCGCTTTTATGGATGATGAGAAGTTCGACTCGCTGTTGCAGGACACCCGCATCGTTCGCAACGGCACCAAGATAGCAACCGTCCGGGACAATGCCGCGTTTCTGCTGGAGTTGAGACAGGAAGGCGGGGTCGGTCAGATTCTGGGTGGCTGGCCTTCGACCGACTATATCGGCCTGTTGGCTATGCTGGGCAAACGCGGATCACGTCTGGGCGGGGCCTCGGCCCAATATGCCATGCGCTTTGCCGGACGCGATAGTTTCATCCTGTCGCGCGATGTCACAGCACGGTTGGTTGCCGAAGGTGTGGTCGATAAGGCGCCCGGTTCCAAAAAGGCAATGACGGCGGTGCAGGATGCCTTTAACACATGGATGAACCAATCCGGTCGCTCACTGACCGAAATTAGCCGGGTATTGGCGATGAGCCTGTAAAACCAGTTGCAGCGAGAGCGCTTCACATTAGGCTTTGAACATGGCTTGGCGCATTTTGATGACGTTTCTTTTCCTGCTTACCTCCTGCGGGCGACCGCTGACGGATGAGGAACGCGCCTTTGCCGGCGCTGTTCAAGGTGAGACGTTGAATTTGGACCGCGTGCGTCTGGTCGAAGGTGCCCCGGTTGCGCCAATCACCTTCTACCGCAAGGAACGCCCGCGCCTTGCCTGCCGTGAACGTATCCTGCCACCCCCGACCGAGGGCGTCGTAACTGCAAAACCCGCCGCCGTTGCCCTGTTCAACAAGGTCTATTTCACGCGCGACTGGTATCTTGAGGACTACATGTCCGACTTCCCCGAGCAGATGAACCTGATCGCAGCCATGCTGCTGGCACATGAACTGACCCATGTCTGGCAATGGCAGAACCGTAAAACCACCGGCTATCACCCGTTGCGGGCCGCGGCCGAACATGGCGGCAACAAGGACCCATATCTCTTTGATCTTAACACGTCGTCCGATTTTCTGACCTACGGGTTTGAACAACAGGGCGCGATTGTCGAAGAATATGTCTGCTGTCGGGCGCTGGACCCAAAGGCCCCGCGCACCCAGCGTCTGCATGACATGCTGGGCGTGCACTTCGATCTCTCAGCACTGCCAGACCAACCGCGCGAGCGTGACATCGTAATTCCCTGGAGTGGTGCGGAAATCGACGGGATTTGCCACTAACGCCTACTGCTTCTGCAGTGTCTCCAGATAAGCGACCAGATCCACAATCGGTTGGCTCGTCAGGATCGGTTGCCCCTCAGGCGTTTTCATCGAGGTGTCCTGGCCGTCGAAGTAAGGCCCATAGACCGGCATCGGGCTGCCGTGGCTGACCAACGGGTCGCGCCCGTCGATCCGCCCTACGACGCGGGCGGTTGGAAACACGCCGTCTTCCCCGGTCAGTTTGGTCAGGTCGACTGGTTGAATAACCAGCACACCTGCCATCGGGCCATGCCCGGTGGCATCAATCCCATGACACGTCGCGCAGTAGTGCCGATACAGCTCGGCACCCGTCTCGACATCCTGAGCATTGGCTTGTGTCGCCAGAGCCAGCAGGCCTATTGAAACTGCATTCCGTATCGGTCCGATCATCATATCCTCCTGCCCCGATTGACATTTACAGGCTTGCCCGAGAGCCAGCTTGCCGCAATGATCCAGATCAACGCAGCAGGAGGATACAGGCAATGACACAATACGCAGCCATCATGCTGGCCGCCGGGATTGGCGTGCCGATCCTTGCGGCGTTGAACGCGGCCTTGGGACGGCTGATTGAGTCACCGACCACCGCTGCCGTTGTCCTGTTCGCAATCGCTTTCGGCGCTTCCGCGCTGGTGATGGTTCTGTTTCCGGGGTTCGGGGCGCTGTCCAAAATAGCCCAAGCCCCGAAACATCTGCTGCTGGCTGGCGTCCTGATTGCGTTCTACGTGCTTTCGATAACCCATGTCGCACCGCATTTCGGCGTCGGAAACGCGGTATTCTTTGTCTTGTTGGGGCAGTTGATCAGCACCGCGGCCATCGACCATTTCGGCCTGTTCGGGGCACAGGTCACCCCGCTGACATGGATACGCGCTGGCGGCATCGCCGTGATGGCTGCAGGGGTCGCCATCACTCAACTGGCTTGAGCACACCCCCGTCCAGCCGCAACTTGCGATCCATCCGGGCTGCAAGGTCCATGTTATGAGTCGCAATCAACGCTGAAAGCCCCTCGTCACGGACCAGCGCCATCAGCGCGTCGAACACTTGATCTGAAGTTTCTGGGTCCAAGTTTCCCGTCGGCTCATCCGCCAAAAGGACGCGCGGTTTGTTGGCCAGCGCTCGGCAGAAGGCTACACGCTGCTGCTCGCCCCCGGACAAGGCAGCAGGGCGGTGGCCCGCACGCGCCGCGACGCCGACACGGTCCAGCAGAGACATCGCCCTGTCTTGCGCCGCCTTTTCCGAAACACCATTGGCCAGTTGCGGCAGGGTGATGTTTTCCAAAGCGGTGAATTCCGGAAGCAAATGGTGGAACTGATAGACAAACCCCACATCCCGCCGCCGCAAAGCAGTGCGGGTCCGGTCGCCCTTGCCCGTTGCGCTCTGCCCAGCGACCTCAACCGAGCCATGATCGGGCGTATCCAGCAGACCAGCGATGTGCAGCAGTGTCGATTTACCTGCGCCAGAGGGCGCAACCAGCGCGACCGCCTCACCCGCGCACAGTTCTAAATCGGCACCACGCAGCACCTGAACCTCGCCCGGCGTGCCTTTCAGATAGGTCTTGGTCAGACCATCCAGCCGCATCGTCACATCATTCATAGCGCAGCGCCTCAACCGGGTTCAGCCGCGCCGCGCGGCGGGCGGGGAAATAGGTGACAAAAAAAGACAGGCCCAGAGAAAGCCCAATAGCCTTGAGCACATCTGACAGGTGCAACTCAGCGGGCAAAGCGTAAATTCCACGGATGGAGGGGTCCCAGACACCGCCGCCCATGACAAAGTTCACGAAGCTGAAAATCGGGTCGATATAGATCGCGAACAGACACCCCAGAACCACGCCCATCACCGTGCCAATAATCCCCGTGAATGCTCCGCAGATAAAGAACACTCGCAGGACCGACCCTTCGCTCAGGCCGATAGTGCGCAAGATGCCTATATCGCGCCCCTTGTTCTTCACCAGCATTATGAGGCCCGAGACAATGTTCATCGCCGCGATCAGAACGAGGATCGACAGGATGATGAACATCACGTTGTCTTCTACTTCCAACGCCCGCAGGAACCCGCCCGAAGCGTCCTGCCATGTCCAGATCTGACTGCGCTCGCCAGCGGCCTCAAGTATCGGAATCACGATCGGATTCAGTTCTTCGGGGCGTTCGACCATGACCTCAATCTCATCAGCCACGCCTTCGCGATTGAAAAAGCTCTGCGCCTGCTCGAACGGCATGTAGACGCGCGTGCGGTCGATGTCATAGCGCCCGGCAGAGAACACATAGACCACCCGATAGGCGCTGACTCGCGGTGAGGTGCCAAAGGCGGTCTTTACACCGTTGGGCGAGGTCAGCTTGACCGTATCCCCCACCGTGGCACCAATGCTGCGCGCAACGCCCGAGCCGATGGCAATGACGAACTCCTCATTCTGGAATTCGGACAGATCACCCGCCGCCTGTTCGCTTTCGGCAATACCCGGCAGGTCCAACAGATCGTCAGGTTGGATGCCAAATACCTCGACCCCGCTGCTGCGTTCGCGATTGGTAATCAGCACCTGCCCCTTGACCAGCGGCGCCGCACGAACCACGCCCGGCACCTGCGCAATCCGGTCGGCCACACTGTCAAAATCCTCGATCGTGCGGTCCAGACGCCCCTGCGCATCCAAGCTCCCCGCCGAGTAGACCGTGACATGCGCATTGGCCCCCAGGATCGTACCCACGAATTCGGACCGAAACCCCGACCGCACCGCCAGCGTGGCAATCAGCGCGAACACGGCCAGTGTGATCCCGATCAGCGAGATCCACGTCATTACGCTGACGCCACCTTCGGCGCGGCGCGCGCGCAGGTACCGCCAGGCGATCTTCCATTCGAATGAGGCAAAGGGCGGGGGCGTCTTGGCCATGTCTGCTCCGGTGCTTTCGTTTGGCGCGACCCTTTCGGCATTTCGCCAGATGGTCAAGCTGGTTATGCCCATCGTGCACTAGGACGAGCGACCTTACGACCTGTGCGGAACCCAAGACACAGCGAATCACATCTGAAACGAATCCGCACGCTCTGGCAAAAGGAGACAGGAGCTCCAAAGGTTACACCTTTGGTTGTGACACCGTTCACAGACAAGCCCCAATTGTTTCAGCTATGAAGTCAATATGGTCGTTGCGCGAGAAAATGAACTCAAAATGCAACATTACTTAAGCAATATTATTTCATCTTTTGCTTATTTTGGGAAACTTTGTCATCTTAGGGGACAGGGGGACAGTATTTAAACAATTTAAGAGCGGGGGTCGCTCATGTTTGTAAAGAGTAATACCGAAATGTTGGACCCGATTTTGGTCCCAAACGCATCTTCAGAACTGGATTGCGAAACTGCTGCGCTTTTGCGGGCAACAATGCGCCCACTTTTTGCCACAGCGCCAAGTTGGGCAAGTTTGACCGATATCCTGAAAAACAAAGGCTATCGCTTGGCTTTCCGTCAGGGGCGACTGTGCGTCATAGATCGCGCAACAGATGCACGGATCTGTGGCTTGCACTTTCTGGGCTTTGAATTCAGGGACTTGGTCCGGCGTCTTGGACGTCCGATCGTGGTACCACGCGGCAACAGTGCGGATGGAGACATTCTGGCAAAACGGCCAGAACCGCAACGCACCTAAAAAGCCCAGTAAGACTGCACCATTCAGTGCAAGGACCTCGGTCACCCGTGTCAGACGGCTTGGTGAATTTTGATCATGCACTCGGGCATTTGTTTCGAACATTAAAAAACCGCTCATTGCTTGGTCCGCAAAGTGATCCCACGTGCGACAAGGCTGTAGGCCTCGCCGAAACGTCACTGTCAGACTATCAAGAAAGCTATCCACGGTTGCGCTGGTTCCGAGACCGGTACAACAAGTTGACCCGAAACCTAAGGCAACGGACCTATTGGGAACCGGTTCAACCTTCCGGCTGCGAAGTGTGTTATTCCACCAAAATCGGCGGGGACTTCTATCGCACCTTATCGTGATTTCGAGAGCAGTCTTAGTCGGATCAGTTCGGAATCTTTAAAAACGGAACGCGATACAAAATCAAATGGACTTCGTACCCCAACGAATTTCGTGCCCCAACGAGCAGAGTCTTCTTTCGCCCCTTCTGCCGAAAACACTATTTCCAAAGCAAATACCCGGGTCGATCCTAACCAATCTCGTCACGGTTAATCTGCAAACCGTCAGAAAAAGGCAGTTCTTCTTCTGAGAAAGTACTGCATATCCCGAGGGCAATTCTCAGCCGCGCGGTTCATGGCGTCGTGAAGACTTTTGCCTTTTAAAACGTTCTGGCGCAGAGACGGGGCCAATCTCAAATTCAGCTATCGGTTCTTTCGACGACACAATCTTCCCATTGGTCGATCCTCCGCTCCCAAAAAACGCTCAATGACTTCGTTCTTTTGGGCGGCTATAAGCGCCGCCCGTTTAGCCTCGACAACTCCTCGGTCACTGAGGTTGCGCGGTAGCACAGCAAGAAAGACCGGAACCTATTGAAGACTGGAACAACCCTTTCAAGCGTTGTTTGCGCGTTGATAAATCTCGGCGATCTTGGTCACAGCCGCCTCGGGGCTCAGTTCTTCACTTTCGCCGGTGCGGCGGCTGGTCAGTTCGACTACGCCGTTTTTAAGGCCGCGCGGGCCAACGGTGATGCGCCACGGCAGGCCGATCAAATCCATGGTGGCGAACTTGCCCCCTGCCCGCTCGTTGCGGTCGTCATACAGCGGCTCCAGCCCCAGCGCGGTCAGCGCGCCATAGAGTTTCTCGCACGCCGCATCCGCTTCCTCGTCACCTTGCTTGAGGTTGACGATACCGCAATGGAACGGCGTCACTCCCTCGGGCCAGATGATGCCTTTGTCGTCATGGCTGGCCTCGATGATCGCGCCGATCAGGCGGCTGACGCCGATGCCGTGGCTACCCATATGGACGGGCGTTGGTTTGCCATCGGGGCCTTGCACGGTCGCGCCCATCGCCTCGGAATACTTGGTGCCGAAGTAGAAGATCTGGCCTACTTCGATCCCGCGCGCCACGCGGCGACGCTCTTCGGGGACCTGGTTGAACAGCGCCTCGTCATGGGTTTCGTCCGTGCGAGCGTATTTCGAGGTGAACTCTTCCAGAATGGCCTGGCACTGTTCACGGCTGTCATAGTCGATCTGACGGTCGCCAAAGGTCAGGTCGGTGACGGCGCTGTCATAGAACACCTCGGACTCGCCGGTATCGGCCAGCACCAGGAATTCATGCGTGTCATCGCCACCAATGGGGCCGGAATCCGCGCGCATCGGGATGGCCTGCAGGCCCATCCGCTCATAGGTACGCAGATAGCTGACCAGATGGCGGTTATAGGCGTGCAGCGCGTCCTCTTTGGTCAGGTCGAAGTTGTAGCCGTCCTTCATGTAGAACTCGCGGCCCCGCATCACGCCGAAGCGCGGGCGGATTTCATCGCGGAATTTCCACTGGATTTGATACAGGGTCAGCGGCAGATCCTTGTAGCTGCTGACATGGCCGCGGAAGATATCGGTGACCAGTTCTTCGGCGGTAGGAGTGAAAAGCATATCACGGTCATGCCGATCCTTCATACGCAGCATTTCCTGACCATAATCGTCATACCGCCCGGATTCACGCCACAGGTCCGCCGACTGGATAATGGGCATCTGGATCGCAATATGGCCCGCGCGCGCCTGCTCTTCGTGGATGATGTTTTCCAGCTTGCGCAGAACCTTGAAGCCTAGCGGAAGCCACGAATAGATCCCGGCAGAAGCTTGCTTGATCATCCCCGCACGCAGCATCAGCCGATGGCTGACGATCTGAGCCTCGGAGGGGTTTTCCTTGAGAACGGGCAGAAAGTAACGGCTGAGGCGCATTGGTGAACCTTTAAGGGTGAATTTGGACTTCAAAGGTCCTTATTCCAAAGCCCCGCCGGGGGCAATCGGCCATTGGTGATTTTGCGACTTCAGGTCAGTCGGTTTTTTGATTGACCCGCCAGTCAGGTTTCTCAATTGTGTCAGGAATGTAAATTCCAAGAGGCGCCGATGCAGACCATTCAGGAACCCGCCCGTCAGATCCCTGTTGTTCACCAAACCGACATATTGGTTGTTGGCTCAGGCCCCGCGGGCCTTGCCGCCGCGTTGGCCGCAGCGCGTGCCGGGGCCGAGGTGTCTCTGGTTGACCGTTTCGGCTGCATGGGCGGCAACATCACCGCCGTGGGCGTCGAGGGGTTCGCATGGTATCGCCACGAACAAACCGTTGAGGCTGGTGGTATCGGCATGGAGTTCGAGACCCGCGCCAAGGATATGGGCGCGGCAGTGCCAGAAAGCCAGTCGCTCAGCTATGAGCTGGACAGCGAAGGGTTCAAGCTAGTTGCCGACAAGCTGGTCGAAGAGGCGGGCGTGCATCCGATGCTGCATCGCCAGTTCGTCGCTCCGATTATGGAGGGCGACCGGATCACCGGCATCATCACCGAATCCAAAGCCGGGCGTGAGGCGATCCTGGCCAAGGTTGTCATCGACGCCACCGGAGACGCAGATGTGGCCCATCGGGCCGGTGCGCCCACCCACAAAACCGCGCATGAAGACATGATGGCCGCCTCGGTCATGTTCCATCTGGCGGGCGTCGACAAGCGCGCCTTTATGGAGGGCGTGAAGGCCGACCCGCAGACCTACAAGGATTGGGGTGGCGGTGGCGAATGGAACATCGAGACCAGCGGCAAAGAGGACGACATGTTCTCGCCCTTTGTCAAGAAGCCCTTCCAGCAGGCCATCGAAGAGGGTCTGATCCCGCCTCATCTGAATACCATCGCGGGTACGTGGGGTGCGATGCATGACACAGGTGAGCTGACCTATATGAACCTCGTCCATCTGGCCGAGATCGACGGCACCGATCCTGACAGCCTGACAAAGGGTGAGATCGAGGGCCGTCGTCAGTCGATGCTAGCCATCGAAGCGCTGCGTCGCTACATGCCCGGGTGCGAGAACGCTCGGCTGCGGAATTTCGGGATGACCATCGGAATCCGCGACACCCGCAAGATCAACGCGGTGTACAACATGACCGAAAACGACGCCCGCCATCAGGGCCGGTTCGAGGACACGATCGGCATCTACCCTGAATTCATCGACGGCTATGGCATCCTGATCCTACCCACGACCGGGCGGTATATGCAGGTGCCCTATCGTTCGATGCTACCCAAAGAGATCAAGGGCCTGCTGGTCGCGGGGCGCTCGCACGGGGCGGACAAAGTGGCCCATGCCGCCACCCGCAACATGGCGTGCTGCGCTGTTATGGGTCAGGGCGCCGGGATCGCGGCGGCGCTGTCGTTGAAAAGCAATCAGGATGTGCACGAATTGAACCTTGCCCCTGTCCATGCTGAGCTAGACCGTCAGGGTGTGAGGATTCACTGATGGACCGTATCCCCACAATCGACATCGCCCCGCTGCATGATCCCGACCATGCCGACTATGACCGCACCGTCCAGCAGGTGATGGACGCCTTCACTGAGATCGGCTTTCTGTCGATAACAGGGACAGGCATTCCACTGGAAACGGTCGCCGAAGTGCGCACTTGTGTGCAGGCCATCTTTGGCATCGACGAAAGCGCCAAATGGGATCAGGCTATCACCCGTGAGAACTATCGCGGGTTTATTCCGATGGGGTTCTTCACGCCCAATGACGGCTCGGGCAAGGCCGACAAGTACGAAGGATATAAGTTGCATTGCGAAACGGCTGCGGATTCGCCCATTCGCAAGGATTGCGCGCTCTACGGTCCGAATATTTGGCCGCGCGAGGTGCCCAAGGCGGGCGAGGTTATCCTTGGCTATTGGGCACAGCTGGATCGTGTGGCGGACATGCTGATTGGCGCGCTGGAGTCCGGATTGGGATTGCCAGAACGCCAACTGCGCGATGCGTTCCTCCAGCCGATGACCAACATGACGCTGCTGCATTATCCCCCTCAGTCACCAGATGAGGGCGGCTATGGCATCCACCCGCACAAGGACACCGACGCGCTGACAATCATTGCCCCCGATCCGGTCGGTGGGCTCGAGGTTCAGACCCGCGACGGAGGCTGGATCACCCCCGATTGCCCGCCGGGCGGTTTCATCGTCAACATTGGCGACATGCTGGAGCTGTGGTCGGGCGGTCGCCTGAAATCCACGCCACACCGGGTGGTCAACCGCTCGGGCCGGGAACGCTATTCCTTTCCTTATTTCGCCGTGCCCCGTCATGATGTGGTCGTCGCGCCATTGCTGGACCCCCTGCCCGGCTTTGACCGTCCGTCCGTGCATTGCGGCCACTGGTCGGCTGAGATCTGGCGCACCAACTGGCCCGACGAAGAAGCACACGACGCGACCCCCGAACTGGGCACGCTCAGCGACTGAATCGACGGTTTCCTCGGGTCATGAAGCGCTTGCATCACGACGCTGCATAAGCGAAGAACACCAGCAAGAGCCGACAACAAGGGGACAGCCATGGCTTTGCCGGTGAAGGATCAGCTCAGATACTGGGGCGTTGCCGCTGTGGTATTTGTGCTGCTGATGTGGGCACTTGGCGACGTTCTGCTGCCCTTCGTTATCGGCGGGGCGATTGCCTATTTCCTTGATCCAATCGCAGACCGGCTGGAAAATCTGGGCCTGTCGCGCATGGCGGCCACCGGGATCATCACCATCGTCGGTGTTCTGGGCTTTGTCCTGATGATCCTGATGGTGGTGCCGGCTTTGATCACCCAGCTGATCGATCTGGTCGAGGTCCTGCCCAGCCTGTTCAAAGAACTGCGCGGCTTTATTGAGAAACGTTTCCCGTCTCTGCTGGACACCAATTCCAGCTCGCATCAGGCGCTGGTCTCAATCGGCGAAACGCTGCAATCGAAAACCGGCGATTTGTTGCAATCGGTCGTCGCATCGCTTGGCTCTGCCATAAACGTCGCCGTTCTGCTGGTGATCGCACCAGTTGTAGCGGTTTACCTGCTGATGGACTGGGACCGCATGATCGCCCGGATCGGAGAGCTGCTGCCCCGCGATCACGCCCCCACGATCAAACGTCTGGCGGGTGAGATTGATGACGTGCTGGCCTCTTTCGTACGCGGTATGGGGACCGTCTGTCTGATCCTTGGGACTTATTACGCAGTTGCGCTGATGATCGTCGGCCTGCAATTCGGCCTGATCGTCGGGTTCATTGCCGGGCTGGTCACCTTCATCCCTTATCTGGGTGCATTGATTGGCGGCACGTTGGCCATCGGCCTTGCGCTGTTCCAGTTCTGGGGGGACTGGGTTCATATCGGTTTGGTCGCTGGTATCTTTGCCTTGGGTCAGGTGACCGAGGGCAATTTCCTGACCCCCAAACTGGTCGGCAGTTCGGTGGGTCTGCACCCCGTCTGGCTGCTGCTGGCCTTGTCAGTGTTTGGCGCTTTGTTCGGTTTTGTGGGTATGCTGGTCGCAGTACCTGTTGCCGCGGCGCTGGGTGTCGTGGCCCGGTTCCTGACCTCGCTCTATCTGGAAAGCCCTCTGTATACCGGCCTTGAAGGGCTGAAGCAGGACGACGAATAAATGCACCGACAACTGAGCTTTGATCTGCCGGCCAAAACCGCTCTGGGCCGCGAGGATTTCTTTGTCTCGCCTGCCAACGCACTGGCCGTTGCGATGATTTCGGCCACTTCCTGGCCCGGCAACAAGCTGGTACTCAGCGGCCCTGCCGGGGCTGGCAAAACCCATCTGGCTCATGTCTGGGCGGCGGAAACCGGGGGGCGGATCATTCAGGCCCGCGACCTGCGCTATGACGACGTGCCTGCGCTGGCCCGAACCGCCGTTGCGGTCGAAGATGTGCCGATGATCGCGGATGATCTAGACCAACAAAAAACCTTGTTCCACCTGCACAATCTTGTTCTGGCTGAAGGCCACGCCCTGCTGATGACCGGACGGTTGGTCCCGAAACTGTGGCAGTTGCCGTTGCCCGATCTGCAAAGCCGCATCGAAGGCGCGCATCACGTCGCACTTGATCCGCCCGACGACGCACTGTTGGGCGCTGTTCTTGCCAAACTGTTCATCGACCGCCAACTGAACCCCGGCCCCGAGGTCATCGCTTATCTGGTCAAACACATGGACCGCCGCTTTGAAACCGCGGCCGAGGTGGTTGCGCGGCTGGATCAAATTGCCCTCTCGGAAAAGCGTGAAATAACGCGCACTCTGGCAGTCAGAGTATTGAATTCGGACGGAATAGATGTCGAACCAGACAATTGACCCAATCCCGGTGATTTCGCAAAGTGTTATCGGATCATCTGGAAGAGACATGTATCAGAGCGTCGAAACCGACATTCCGGACTGGGGGCCTTTCGGAAAGCCGCTGTTTGACAACCCCGAGGCGCGCGCGCTGTCGCGTGTCGGCGTTGTCGATGTCGGGTCGAACTCAGTCCGGATGGTAATCTTTGACGGGGCCGCGCGGTCTCCGGCCTATTTCTACAACGAAAAGGTGATGTGCGAATTGGGGGCGGGCCTGTCCGAGAGCGGTCGTCTGAACCCCCGAGGGCGGGTGCGTGCGTTGGCCGCGCTGCGCCGGTTCCGTCGCCTTGCTGACGATCTGGGCCTGCCGGGCCTGCATGTCGTCGCCACCGCTGCCGTGCGTGAAGCCAAGGATGGCCCGGATTTTTGCGATGAGGTCAAATCGGAAACCGGTCTTCACGTCTCGGTCATTGATGGCGGGGAAGAGGCACGGCTGTCCGCGCAGGGCGTGCTGCTGGGATGGCCCGGTGCCTATGGGCTGATCTGCGATATCGGTGGTTCCTCCATGGAACTGGCCGAGATCGGCGACGGTGACGTCGGTCGCCGAGTGACCTCGGCCCTGGGTCCGCTGAAACTTCGAGACATCAAGGGCGGACGGCGGGCGCGCAAGGCCCACATCAAAGCCACCATGGAAGAGCTGCGCGACCAGATGGGCAAGCAACGCGACCGTCTGTTCCTTGTCGGCGGCAGCTGGCGCGCCTTTGCCCGGTTGGACATGCTGCGCCGGGGTTACCCGCTGAACGTGCTGCATGAATACCGCATGACCACCAAGCAGGTTCACGAGACCATCAAGTTCATCGAAAAGGGCAATCCGGATGAACTGCGCAGTCTGGCTGGCGTGTCCAGCTCCCGCATGGCGCTGATCCCTTATGCGATGGATGTGCTGGCGCGTCTGATACGGACGTTCAAACCCAAGGATATTGCGATCTCAAGCTATGGCATTCGCGAAGGTTTGCTGTACGAACAGATGCCGCAAGCACTGCGCGACTGCGACCCGCTGATCGAAGCCAGCCGGTTCTCTGAGGCAAAAGACGCCCGCCTGCCGGGGTTCGGCAAACACCTGTTCGATTTCGTCATGCCACTGTTCAAATCAGCCCCCGAGGCGCGTATCCGGTTGATCAAGGCCGCCTGCCTGCTGCATGACGTCAGTTGGCGCGCCCATCCCGATTATCGGGCAGAGGTTTGTTTTGACTATGTCACCCGCGCCAATCTGGGCGGGTTGAAGCACTCGGAACGGATTTTCATCGGCCTTGCCCTGCAGCACCGGTATCGCAACAAACGCGAGGGCAACAGGTTCGAACCGCTTTACAAGCTATTGGACGAGAAAGATCAGCGGCAGGCTGAAATTTTGGGCAAGGCCATGCGGTTCGGCGCAATGCTCTGGATGCAGAATGACGCCCCTATGGGGACCTTGCGCCTCTACCCCAAGAAGCACCAGCTTGACCTACTGCTGCCGACTGCAGCAGGACCATTGTTCAACGAGGTGGCCGAAGCACGGTTTACGTCGATGGCGAACGCTCTCAAGGCGGACACTCGCGTGATCATCCGGGACTGAACGTCAAATTTCCGTTCCTTCATCCGTTTCTTCTTCGGTTTTCTCGGGGGCATCCGGTTGGTCCTGCAACGGCTTCTTGCGAATGATGATATCGCCGTTGGGCAGGATTTCGGGCGGCTCATAGGCACTCCAATCCTCGATCTCACCTGCTAGCTCAGCCAATGCAGGCCCCATCTGTTCAAAAAACGATTGCATTGCCGGACCGAACTGGCTGACTAGGCCTTGCAGGTCCTCGAGCGTGGGCTCCATTTCCTGCCGCAACCCTTTAAAGAACAACTCGGCTCCCTGCTCCATCAGGGACTTGCCGGTTTCTTCCTCGGCTTGGGCGGGCAAGGTCAGAACCGCTGTGACAGCGCAGATCGGAAGCAAATGTTTCATAACTAAAAATATAGACCCTGACGCCCCATGATTAAAGGTCAGAGGTCGATATCCAGCGAAACCGGGAAATGATCGGATGCGGTCAACAGCGCCTGTTGCAAGTCTGGCAGATCCCGTAGATCGGCATCCTTCATCGGGTGCCAGATCCGCCAGGCCGGGCGCCGGGCGCGCAGGTTTTCACTGATCATGATGTAGTCCAACAACGCCTCGAGGTGGTGCCCGTCCTGACGGGCAAACCGGGCTGTGGACGGTGCCGGGTCAGCCCCTTTTGCGTGCGGGTCGAACAACCCGGCCTGCAGTAAAATCTCGACTGAGGAGCGCCCGAACAGATGCTCATACTCATCCAGCCCCGGCCCGTCGTTCAGATCACCCAGGAGAATGACCTGTTCTTCCCCCTCGATATGCGCCCTGACCCGACGCGACAGCCACACCGCCTGAGCCAGCTGTTTGCGCCGGTTTGCGATCGAGATCCGGATCGCTTCGTCCCGCGACCCGGCCCCGTGCGGGGCCTTGGATTTCAGGTGCGCCCCGATCAGCCGCACCTGCGCCCCGGCCTTGGTTTGCACCGCCAGTTCCATCGGCGGTTTGGAAAAGCGCACATGATCTTCGGTCGCGTCGATATCGAGGTCGATATGGAACACCTCGTCAAAACGCGGGGCTGCCCTGTCGCCCGGAATCGGATCGTGCCGCACCGTCAGCGCGTCAGGATCATACAGCAAGGCAAGTTCCTGGTGGGTATCGTTGGCAAATCCCATCACCGCGTGCGAGGTGCGCAGATCAAAGGCTTCGGCAAAGCTCTGCAGCGCGCGGATGGTGTCCTGTGATTTGCCAGAGTTCGGTGCTTCGACAATCAGGATCGCATCCGCATCAATCGCCGTCAGAACCTTGGCGATGGCCTCAACCTGCTGTGCTTTTGTGACGTTGTGGCGACCGGACCAGCTGTCATCCACGACCAGATTGTCGCTGCGATCAAACAGGTTGGCGAACCATTCAATATTGTAGGTCGCCAGCCGCATCGGTTCAGGCCCGCGCGCCGTTGATCTCGTCCCAGGCGCGGTTAATGTCGATCATCTTCTTTTCGGCCAGACGAATGGCCTCTTCGGGCACGCCACGGGCCATCATCGCATCGGGGTGCGTGTCGCGCACCAATTGTCGCCAGACCTTGCGGATATCGGGCAACGGCATGTCACGCGGCACGCCCAGAACCGTGTAAGGGTCCTTGGGCGCGTCTGGTACAAAGCGCGCGCGTAAGGCCATGAATTGAGCGTCGGTTTGACCGAAAATCCGGCTGACCTGTTCCAGAAACTCGTTTTCGTTCGGGTGATAGAACCCGTCGGCCATGGCGATGTGAAACAACCCCTCCATCAGGTCACAAAGGGTCGTGCTGTCATCGGCAAACATGTTCGCGATCTTGCGGGCATAGTCCTGATAGCCGGCAACATCTGTCCGAGCCATGTCAAACACGCGGGCCGCGCCGGCCTCATCCTCTCGCGCGATCTGGAAGACATCGCGAAAGGCCGTGACCTCGTCCCGCGTCACCTGACCGTCTGCCTTGGCCATCTTTGCGCCCAGCGCAATCACAGCAATCGCAAACGCGACCGAGCGTTCGGGCGGCGTGCGCAGCTTCTCAAAAACGGCGGTCAGGCTTTCGCCCTGGGCTAGCGCACTTAGCGCATCGGATATTCGGGTCCAGATCGACATGAGCGCACCCTAGCGCCCCAAATCGCAACTGTCAGGTGCAACCTATTCGTCAGGCGAAAGAATTTTCTGCATCAGCACAAGATCCAGCCGTTTACCCCATTTAAATCCGACCTCGGGCATGACCCCGACCTGCGTGTACCCAAGCGCCGCGTGAAAAGCGACCGCCCCCGGATTGGCCGAGGAAATGCCGGCAATCAGCACATGCACACTCTCTGTCCTCGCCGTGTCTTCAAGCGCGGATATCAAAGCCCGCCCAGCGCCCTGCCCGCGCGCCTCTGGGGCCAACTGGATCGTGTGCTCGCGGCATTGCGCATAGCCCGGGCCGTTGCGAAATGCGGCGTAAGTAGCAAAGCCCAGAATCCGCCCGTCCTTTTCGGCCACCAGATAGGCAGGGCCGCGGGTTTTGATGTCCTCAGCAATGGCATCCACGCTGCGGTCGTCGGTGGTGAAGGTCACCAGCGTATCGCGAATGATTGCGTTGGTGATTGCAGCAACTGAGGGGGCGTCTGAAACCTGCGCCGGTCTGATGATCATTCCAACACGCGCGGGCCGTGCGGCGTTTCAAACTCGGCCCGCAGCGCTGCGGGGCCGGTGTCGAACTCGACTGCTTCCAGCACTCCCAACAACCGCGCCATGTCCAAGGCATCGGGGTGAAAGACAATCAGGCGCTTCAGGCGACAGCCGCTGTTCTGCAGCATTCGCGCCGGGTGTAAATCGCCATGCCATTGGATCAGCGCAGGGAACAGGTTGTCGAAGGGTAGCCGCCCGTTGGGCGGGACGGCCATCTGCCAGCGCAACGCACCTCGGGCCAGATCAATCGGCTGGCCAACGCCATCGGGGAAAACGGACAAGGACGCCTCGATATCCTCAACCCGGCAGATCCAGTTGCTCAGGCGGGGTGAACCGGCAAACCGGTCGAGGTCGAACCACCGCGTGCGCTCGACCTTCGGCGCCTGTGGATCGATTGCGATCGCCTCCAGATACAGACCATCCTGCAGGCCCAACAATCGGTTATGGGTGCCGAAGGCCTCGTGCTTGCCGCCATCTTGCAGCGGCACACCCAAGGTCTGTTCGATATGAGCCGAGGCTTCCTCGAGCGTTTCGCCCGCTACGGCCAGATGATCCAGTAACATATGCGCCCTCCAATCACAGCGACCAGACCCCGCAGGATCTGGCCGCATGTTTTCGCCTAATGGGCAGATTCACAAGGTTTTTCGTCGAAAACCCTTGCAGTCTTAGCCCTTGGCCTCACCGATCAAACGCAGGATGTCCTGCGCAGCCTCGGGGATATTGGTGCCCGGCCCAAAGATCGCCTTCACGCCATGATCATAAAGGAACTGGTAATCCTGCTGCGGGATCACACCGCCGCAGATCACGATGATGTCCTCGGCACCCGCTTTCTTGAGTTCTTCAACCAACTGCGGCGCTAGTGTCTTGTGCCCAGCTGCCTGCGAAGAAATCCCGATCACGTGCACATCGTTATCGACCGCATCCTGCGCGGCCTCGGCAGGGGTCTGGAACAAAGGGCCAACGTCCACGTCAAAGCCGATATCGGCAAAGGCGGTTGCAATCACCTTGGCGCCACGGTCGTGGCCATCCTGCCCCATCTTGACGACCAGCAAGCGGGGGCGACGGCCCTCGGCCTCGGCGAAGTCCTCAATGGATTTCTGGATCGCGGCAAAGCCTTCGTCACCTTCGTAGGCCGCGCCATAGACACCGGCCAGTGTCTTTACCTCGGCGCGGTGACGGCCGAACTCTTTTTCCATTGCCATGCTGATCTCTCCTACGGATGCGCGGGCACGGGCGGCCTCAACCGCGGCAGCCAGCAGGTTTCCGCCCTCTTGAGCGGTCTTGGTCAGGGCGTCCAGCGCCTGTTGACACGCGGCCTCGTCGCGGGTGGCGCGGATACGTTCCAGACGCGCCACCTGAGCCTCACGCACAGCGACATTGTCGACATCCAGAATGTCGATCGGGTCTTCCTGTTCCTTGCGGTATTTGTTGACCCCGACAATCACCTCGTCGCCCCGGTCGATCATGGCCTGACGGCGTGCTGCGCTTTCTTCGATCCGCAGTTTGGGCATGCCCGAGGCCACGGCCTTTGTCATACCGCCCATCTCCTCGACCTCTTCCATCAGGGCCCAGGCTTTTTCGATCAGTTCATTGGTCAGGCTTTCGACATAGTAGGACCCCGCCAGCGGATCAACCACATCGGTCACGCCAGTTTCTTCCTGCAGCACCAATTGCGTATTCCGCGCAATGCGGGCTGAGAAATCGGTAGGCAGCGCAATCGCCTCGTCCAGAGCGTTGGTGTGCAGCGACTGGGTGCCGCCCAGAACCGCGCTCATCGCTTCATAGGCTGTACGGATCACGTTGTTATAGGGGTCCTGTTCCTGCAACGACACACCCGAAGTCTGGCAGTGGGTGCGGAGCATCTTGGACCGTTCTGATTTCGCACCGAACTCGGTCATCACCCGGTGCCACAACGTGCGGGCAGCGCGAAGTTTGGCGATCTCCATGAAGAAATTCATGCCGATGGCAAAGAAGAAGGACAGACGGCCCGCGAACTTGTCGACGTCCATCCCGGCCTCGGTCGCGGCGCGCACGTACTCGCGCCCATCGGCCAGTGTATATGCAAGCTCCTGAACCAGGTTCGCCCCAGCCTCTTGCATGTGGTAGCCCGAGATTGAGATCGAGTTGAATTTCGGCATCTCGTTCGACGTGAATTCGATGATGTCCGAGATGATCTTCATCGAGGGTTCAGGCGGATAGATATAGGTGTTGCGCACCATAAATTCTTTCAGAATGTCATTTTGAATGGTGCCGGACAGCACGGATTTGTCGTGCCCCTGCTCTTCGCCCGCAACGATGAAACTCGCCAGAATCGGGATCACCGCGCCGTTCATGGTCATTGAGACCGAGACCTTGTCGAGCGGGATACCGTCGAACAGAATCTTCATGTCCTCGACGCTGTCGATGGCCACGCCCGCCTTACCGACGTCACCAACCACACGCGGGTGGTCACTGTCATAGCCGCGGTGCGTCGCCAGATCGAAGGCCACCGAAACACCCTGCTGACCGGCGGCCAGATTGCGGCGGTAAAAAGCGTTCGATTCCTCGGCAGTCGAGAATCCCGCATACTGACGGATCGTCCACGGACGCCCGGCATACATCGTCGCCTTCACCCCACGCGTGAATGGTCCGACCCCTGGCAAAGACCCCATATGCGGAAGATCGGCCGTGTCTTCCTGCGTATAGAGCGGTTTGACGTCGATGCCTTCCAGCGTTTCCTTCGTCAGGTCTTCCAGCGGACGACCGCGCAGCTCTTTCTCAGCCAGCGCTTTCCAGTCCTTTGTATCGGTCATTTCGATTTCCTCTCGTCCATTCGTTCTTAAGCGGGTGCAACGTCGCCGCGCTCTGTTTCCTGCAGCAGGCACAGTTGGGCCAAACCATCAGCCCCCGAAGCCAGCCACGATAAATCCTCTGCAAATTTCGTCATCAAACTCAGTTCCTGTGCCCCATTGGGCACCTGCAGTTCGTCATCCAGGTCCTTGTTGAACCACAAGTCTGCCGCCTCGGTTGGCGCGACAATATCCATCAGAGTGGCAAGTTGCTCGTTGGGACGACCGGCGAATTCCTCAAACGGCAATACCAACAGTGGAACCTGTGGAAAAGCGCCCGCCAAATCTGTGATTACGTCCTGCCAACTACGCGGGTGTTGCGTAACTTTAGCCCACCGCATCGGTGTTCCGAATCTTGTCTTGTTCCGAACAGCGTAGGCTGCCAGCGAAGACCAATAGGTATTCAGCGCGCGAATATTGAGCGCCAACTTGGTCACACGCCCATTAAAGGCCTCAGCTACAAGCTGCGCGCGCAGTGCAACTTCGGGATAAAGCTCACCCTTGTGGAAGTTCTGCGGCATCATCCCCAGAAAGTTCTCTTCACTGACCAAGAGGTGTCGAACACCCTTTTCCTGACACTGGTCCAGATCATGCTGTAACGCTGCCTGAGATTCGGATGTCATGGATCTGAGAGCGCACAGGCCTGTTTCACGTACAAAATCCGGTCCCCAGACAGCAACACCCTGTTGTTCAAGCGCCGCAGCGTTATGGCGCAAATACTCTTGAAAACTGGTGGTTGCACAGCGATGAGCACCAAAATGCACTATGATTTCCATTCGCCTAACCCACCACGCCTACTAGCGCCGAACCGGGTTCCGACGATTTCGACACTTTTTTGAACCCCTCGTGCATTCCAACGGTCGCTTTCCCATGCAGAGAGGCTATATTCGATGGAACAGGAGGCCTTATGACACGTACGCTTGCCCTTGTTTTATCGGCACTATTCCCGTTGGCCACATTGGCCGCCGACGGAACTGCTCCGGCAGAGGACGAATTTGTTCGCTCCGCTGGCGACAGCGAACTCAGTGAGTTTCTTTGGGTCAACCGACCCATAGTCGTGTTCGCAGACACGCCTGCCGACCCGCGGTTCCAGCAGCAGATCGACATGTTGGTCGAGGGCGAAGCAGCCATGCGCGACCGCGATGTGGTTGTGCTGACCGACACCGATCCGGCGGCAAGGTCGCCGATCCGGTCGCAGTTGCGGCCACGTGGGTTCCAGATGGTGTTCGTCGACAAGGACGGCGTCGTCAAATTGCGCAAACCGTCCCCATGGAGCGTGCGTGAAATCGGCCGGTCCATCGACAAGACCCCCCTACGCCAACGCGAGATTCGCGAACGACGCGAAGGCGGCTGAACGCCTTCGCCACGCCCCAAGCTCCCGGCGCAGAACGCCGGGGACTCAGTGCGATATGGCAAAAGCGAAGTCATGATCACTCGAACTCGATGATCACGTCGTCCACGGCGAGGCTGTCGCCGGGGCCTGCGTTGATCTTGGCAACGGTGCCCTTTTTCTCGGCGCGCAGGATGTTTTCCATCTTCATCGCCTCGACAGTGCACAGCGCCTGACCTTCCTGCACTTCCTGCCCCACTTCGACATCGATCTTCACGATCAGACCAGGCATCGGGCAGAGCAGCATTTTCGAGGTATCGGGCGGCAGCTTCTCGGGCATCAGTTTGGCGAGAGCGGCCTGATGCGGGCGGCGCACATGCACTTTCAGGTCCGCACCCCGGTTGCGGATACGGAACCCGCCCGAGATTTTGTCGACCTTCATGACCAACGGGCTTCCGTCCACGTCGACCACAGCCAGTTGATCACCCGGCGTCCAATCCGAAGCCACGCGCAAGGTCTCACCATCGGCGAACTTGACGGTTGCGCCTTCCTTGTCAGCCTTGACCTTGACGTCGAACTCCTGCCCCTGCAGGGCCACGTTCCAGCGCTTGCCAACCTTGCGTTCGTGGTTGTCCATACGGCCCGAAACGCGTGTGCGGCGGATCTCGGCCACACGGTACATCGCCGCGCAGGACGCCGCGATCCGACGCAGATCAACTGCGGAAAGTTCAACGCCTTCGAACCCATCCGGGTACTCCTCGGCGATGAAAGCAGTTGTCATGTCTCCGCTGACGAATTTCGGATGGTCCATCACGGCGGACAGGAACGGCAGGTTGTGACCGATGCCCTCGACCTCAAAGCTATCCAGCGCCACGCGCATTGCTTCAATCGCCTGTTCGCGGGTCGGGGCCCAGGTGCAAAGCTTGGCAATCATCGGGTCGTAGTACATGCTGATCTCGCCGCCTTCATAGACGCCGGTATCGTTACGCACGGCGGCGTCGCCTTCGGGCGCTTCACCTTGCCATTTTTCATTCACCAGCAACGGACCGGCAGCCGTTTCCTGCGGCGGGCGATAACGGGTCAGGCGGCCAATCGACGGCAGGAAGTTGCGATACGGGTCTTCGGCATACAGACGGTTCTCGATGGCCCAGCCGGTCAGGGTCACGTCATCCTGAGTGATCGTCAGCTTTTCACCTGCAGCCACGCGGATCATCTGTTCAACCAGATCGACGCCTGTGATCAACTCGGTCACAGGGTGTTCCACCTGCAGGCGGGTGTTCATTTCGAGGAAGTAGAAGTTCTTGTCACCATCGACGATGAATTCCACTGTGCCCGCGCTGGCGTAGTTCACGGCTTTGGCCAGAGCCACAGCCTGTTCCCCCATCGCCTTGCGAGTTTCGGGGTCGAGGAACGGCGATGGCGCCTCTTCCACAACCTTTTGGTTCCGGCGCTGGATCGAGCATTCACGCTCACCCAGATAGATGCCATTTCCGTGGCTGTCACACAGGACCTGAATTTCGATGTGACGCGGCTGGGTCACGAATTTCTCGATAAAGATCCGGTCGTCACCAAACGAATTCGCGGCCTCGTTCTTGGAGGATTGGAAGCCTTCGCGCGCCTCTTCGTCGTTCCACGCGATTCGCATGCCCTTGCCACCGCCACCGGCGCTGGCCTTGATCATCACGGGATAGCCAATCTGTTGGCTGATCTTGACCGCCTCATCCGCGTCTTCGATCAGGCCCATGTAACCCGGAACCGTCGAAACCCCCGCATCCTGAGCGATCTTTTTCGAGGTGATCTTGTCACCCATGCTTTCAATCGCACCAACCGGGGGGCCGACGAACGCCACGCCTTCGGCCTCAAGCGCCTCGGCGAATTTCGAGTTTTCTGACAGGAAACCGTAACCGGGGTGCACCGCCTGCGCGCCGCTTTGGCGGATGGCGTCCATCACCTTGTCGATCACGATATAAGACTGGTTCGCGGGCGGGGGACCGATGTGAACGGCCTCATCCGCCATCGACACGTGCAACGCGTTTCTGTCCGCGTCCGAGTAAATGGCAACGGTGCCGATGCCCATCTTACGGGCGGTCTTGATGACCCGGCAGGCGATCTCGCCCCTGTTGGCGATCAGGATCTTGTTGAACATGGAACGTCCTTTGTCTTGGTGTTCTGGAAACGCAAAACGCCGCCGCAGGGCTTGAACCCCACGACGGCGTGTTGCGCGATGACGGTCTGGGCGACGGGCGCCCCGAAGTTTACATTACCTGCAGTTGTTCTGCGTCTTGCAGTAGAGCACGTTGCCCGCGGCACCAACTGCAGCACCGACGAACGGGTCGGCGCTGAGAACCGCCGCGCCCAACGCGCCTGCGCCACCGCCAAGCAGTGCCTGTTCACCAAACGAGTCCCCGCATGCCGCGAGGCCTGCACAGGTCGCCACGGCAAGGATGAATTTTGAGATTCGCATACGCTCTGCCCCTTTAGGTTTCTTGATGCATCTGGGCGCAGATGCCGGAAACGGGGACTGTTATTCAATAACACGCGCTGTAAATCGGCGTTTTGCGCAGAATTATGCCGCCTTAAGCGCGAAACACGCTCAAAGAAAAACGCGGGCGAGGTTTTGTGAGTTTCACAAACCTGCCCGCGGTAGGAAGGGGTACGGAATAGTAGGTGCTTGTGCGGCGCAGGCAAAGTAGAGCCGCACGGCTCAACCACTTTGCACGGCACAATCAAGGCCGCAAACACAGTATTGTTTCCCAGCGGAATTCCGGCTGGAATTCGCCCATTCGGCAAATTTCCGCGCAGATTTGCGCCGACACCGCGCGGCTTCAAACGCTCGTCTTTAGCCATTTGCGCTGTCACATCGGCGTTACAAATCACAACGCCGACGTGTATTTCTGCGCCTGCATCATCACAGCCCGACAAGGATTGTGCCAGCAAAAATACATTGCCAAACGAAAGGTTAACTGATCTGTTCACCCTGATGTGAAACTTGCTTGCTCTCCGCGCACTTTTGCTTGAGAAACTTGGCGCTTTCTGTCCCGTTCTCGTGATTTCCCACACAGAAACTTGCGTGAAACCTTGCGCGTGCACTTCTGCACACAAGGGAACACCCAAATGATTATAAAGAGAAAAAAGGCATTCTTGCTGGCTGCCTCTGCCCTTAGCGCCACCAGCACGCTGGCCTTTGCCCAAGATGCCGAGACCCAGGCTGAATTGGATGCACTGCGCGCCCGGATCGAAGCTCTGGAGTCCACAGGGCCGAACACTACCCCAGGGGAATTCAGGATCGGCAACACCACTCTGGATGTTTACGGATACGTTAAAGCCGACTTCTTTTACGACTTCGAATTTGACCAAGGTGACACGGCGTTTGTGAATGTCATAGGTGAACCCTCGGCTGCCACTGACGGCACCTTTGGCGCGACCCTTCGCCAGTCGCGGATCGGCCTGCTGACCAGCACGCCCAGTGCGATTGGCGAAATTGGAGGTCAACTGGAGGTCGATTTGTTCGCCTCTAACGGTACCGCCGAGTTCCGATTGCGCCACGCCAATATCCGAATCGGGGACAATTGGCTGATCGGCCAGTACTGGACCAATTTCCAACCGCTGGACACGTATCCAACCTCGGTTGAATTCAATGGTCCCGTCGGCATTGCCTTCGCGCGTCAGCCGCAGGTCCGGTATACCAACAGCTTTGCGACCAACACGTCCTTCGCTGTTTCGGTCGAAGAAAACGTCAGCGGATCGGATTCGGACGACCCCGTGCTGACCGCCTCGGCAGAATACAATGACGGAACCTACATCGCCCGCGCTGCCGCGTTGTACGGTAAGGCCGAAGGTGGTGGCGTTGAGGTGGATCAGACCGGCTTTACCCTGTCTGGTTCGGTGCGTCCGTGGGCAGGCGGCCTGTTTCAGGTCAACTACGTTACCGGCGAAGCGCTTGGCCCCTACCTGATCGGGCTTGGTGATCCGGTCGTTGGCGGCGTCGCCAACGATGTGGACGGATACACCATCGAACTGCGACAAGATCTGGGTGAAAAGTGGAATGTCGGCATCGCTTACGGCAAGGAAGACTACGACCTGCCGACCTCGACCGGCACATTGTCCTTTACCGAGTTGGAGACGATCCACGTTAACGCTTTCTATCAGGCCACTGAAAATCTGACGCTGAGCGCCGAATACATCTATGGCGAGCGGAACGATACGACCACTGGCCGGACATTTGACGGCAACCGTGTTCAGGTCGCCGCGCAGCTGAATTTCTGAACGCACGAAACCGCCCTGCCCGCGACCGGGCAGGGTTTTTTCCGAAGGTTCCCCCGGATGGATATGTGCGACAGCGGTTCGCACGGCTCAGCGCACCCCGTCGAAGATATCAGGAAACGACATCCGCGCCGCGTCCGCGTCAATCACCAGCAACGCGTCATAGCTGGCCGGATCAAATGGGTCTTCAGCCGCGATGACTTCGCGCTCGAACAGCCAGCTAAGGCGACCGGCATCCAGATTGCCACGCTCGAAGGGCTGATCTCCGAAGTTCTGCCACAGGGCCTCCATGAACGCGGCGTCCGCACGACGGTCGGCCGGCTTGCGATCGCGGAACCGCTCGCGCCGCGTGATCGGCGTGACCCCTTTGGGGTTGGCCCGGCGTATGGTGAACTGGAAATCCGTGCCCGGAAGACGTCCGGGAAAACCGCGGTGCTTCAGCATTCCGGCACCTCGCTGTTCACGGAATTCAGGGAAACAGAGTCACCCCTCAAAACAGACGGGATCATATCGCGCACCTCCAAAGTCGCATTGATATTCAGATACGCTCTGAGGTGGTGAAAATTGGGTTTCATGGTCAGAGCCCCTCCCAGATACATTGGGATTGCTCCAGCCGGTAGGCTTCAAAAAACTGCGTGGCGTCAGGCGCAGATCGACCGAATTCGACAGGTCGGTCAGACAGCGAGATCACGACACGCGCCGGATCAAGCTCATGACGCGCTACATAGGCAACCGCAAGAGTCTGGCACAGGTGCTCCATATCGTTCGAGGCGACGTCATAGCCGATCCGCCCGGCGGTATAGCCGATCTTTGGTGCCACAAAACGGAACCTGACCCACAACTCGCCCGGGTTGTTGTCCAGTAGCACATCGCTCAGATGCACGGGTTGTCCCGAAGGGACCGGCAACAGATTTTCGGCTTGCGCAACAGCGGTAGATGACCATCCCAGAAGCATCAGAATAAAGGCGCGACCCCAGCCCCGGTTGACGCGGGCTCCTCTCTCCGGGGTCGCGCGCGCATGGCTTGTGGCCCGCGCTATTCTATGTCTGATGGAGTCAGTCATTTATCAACTTAAGTCTCAAAGTCAAACTTCATTCCGACCGCTGGGCCATGATCCGCCTACAGAGAAGTCACTGGCAGGCGGATCCTTCGGCATATCCCTTACAGCGGGATATTGTCGTGCTTTTTCCACGGGTTCTTCAGCTTCTTGTTCCGCAAGCTGGCAAACGCGCGGGACACACGGCGGCGGGTGGACTGCGGCATGATCACCTCATCGATGAAGCCACGCTCGGCGGCGACGAAGGGGTTGGCGAACCGGTCTTCGTAGTCCTGCGTGTGCTGCGCGATCTTTTCCGCATCGCCCAGATCGGCGCGGTGGATGATCTCGGTCGCGCCCTTGGCACCCATCACCGCAATCTCGGCCGTCGGCCAGGCATAGTTGAAATCGCCGCGCAGATGCTTGGACGCCATAACGTCATAGGCACCGCCATAGGCTTTACGGGTGATCACCGTGACCTTCGGCACGGTGGCTTCACCATAAGCGAAGAGCAACTTGGCACCGTGCTTGATCACACCGCCATATTCCTGCGAAGTCCCCGGCAAGAAGCCCGGCACGTCCACCAACGTCAGGATCGGGATCTCGAAACAGTCACAGAAGCGAACGAACCGCGCGGCCTTGCGCGAGCTGTCAATGTCCAGACACCCAGCCAGAACCATCGGCTGGTTGGCCACAACGCCCACAGTCTGCCCTTCCAGTCGGATGAAGCCGGTGATGATGTTCTTGGCGTAATCTTCTTGAATTTCGTAGAAGTCGCCCTCATCCGCCACTTTGGTGATGAGCTCTTTCATGTCATAAGGCGTGTTCGGGTTGTCAGGGATTAGCGTATCCAGCGACGTCTCGATCCGCTCCGGGCTGTCAAAGAACGGACGCACTGGGGGTTTCTCGCGGTTGTTCAACGGCAGGAAATCGACCAGACGACGCACTTCGGCCATCGCCTCGACATCGTTTTCAAACGCTCCATCCGCGACCGAGGATTTCTTGGTGTGGGTCGAGGCCCCGCCCAGTTCTTCGGCTGTGACGACCTCGTTGGTGACGGTTTTCACAACGTCAGGGCCGGTCACGAACATGTAAGAGGTGTCTTTGACCATGAAGATAAAATCGGTCATCGCCGGGCTATAAACTGCGCCACCGGCACAGGGGCCCATGATCACGCTGATCTGCGGCACCACGCCCGAGGCCATGATATTGCGCTGGAACACCTCGGCATAGCCCGCCAGCGAGGCGACGCCTTCCTGGATTCGCGCACCACCCGAGTCGTTGATTCCAATGACCGGCGCGCCGTTCTGGATTGCCATATCCATGATCTTGCAGATCTTCTGTGCATGGGTTTCCGAAAGCGAGCCACCAAACACGGTGAAATCCTGGCTGAACACATAGACCATCCGGCCATTGATCGTGCCCCAGCCGGTAACCACGCCATCGCCCGCAGTCTTTTGTTTTTCCATCCCGAAATCGGTGCAGCGATGGCTGACGAACATGTCGAACTCTTCAAAGCTGCCCTCGTCCAGCAGCAGTTCGATCCGCTCGCGCGCGGTCAGCTTGCCACGCCCATGCTGCGCGTCGATACGCTTTTGCCCACCGCCCAGCCGGGCATCGTTGCGGCGGTCTTCAAGCTCGGTAAGGATATCTTTCATGGCGCTCATTCCCTGTGAGATTTCGCGCGACACTATACGTATACGCATCAGGGCCAAAGCATCTTTCGGCAAATTTGCAAACCAACCGCAACAAACTTCTGGAAAACTGTAAATTTGCTAAGTATCACAGTGAAACGCAGTCAGGGATAGCAATCCCTGAAACGGTCACTATACCTGTGAACCATGCAGTTCAGTTCACCCCGGGTGCGCCGCTCGCCCCCCACGATATCGACGTTGGTTTTGCTGTCTGGGCTGTCCGCGCTCAGCCTAAACCTGTTCCTCCCCAGCCTACCAAACATGGCGCTGCACTTTCAGGCCGACTACAAGGTGATGCAACTGTCGATTGCGCTGTATCTGCTGGTCAATGCAGTATTGCAGATCTTGATCGGCCCGATCGCGGACAAGGCCGGTCGTCGACCTGTCATACTGTGGGGGCTGGCGCTGTTCCTCGTCGCCACGCTCGGCTGCATCTACGCCCCGAACATCGAGGTGTTTCTGGTCTTTCGGATGTGTCAGGCCGTTGTGGTTGTGGGCATGGTGCTCAGCCGGGCTGCGGTACGCGATCTGTATGATCAGGATCAGGCGGCCTCAATGATCGGATATGTCACGATGGGTATGGCCGTTGTCCCCATGATCGGCCCGGCGATTGGTGGCGTTTTGGAAGAGAGCTTTGGCTGGAAGGCCAATTTCTGGCTGCCCTTTGCACTAGGAGTCATGACGCTGGCCCTGACCTATGTCGACTTTGGCGAAACCTCAGCCAAAAGCGGCAAGACGCTGATACAGCAGTTCCGCGAATACCCTGAATTGCTGCGCTCACCCCGGTTCTGGGGCTATTCGCTGTCATCTGCTTTGTCCTCAGGCTCCTTCTTTGCCTATCTGGGCGGAGCACCCTTTATCGGAACCGAACTCTTTGGCCTTAGTGCCGCGCAAGTCGGTATCTATTTTGGCGCACCAGCCGTCGGTTATTTCTTTGGGAACTTCTTCAGCGGGCGGTATTCGGTTCGGTTTGGTGTGAACCGAATGGTGTTCTGGGGCTGCTGGCTGAACGCAATCGGCGTCGCCCTTTCGGCCATTCTGTTTCTCGCGGGCTTCGGCACCGCGCTCAGCTTTTTCGGCTTCATGACCTTTGTGGGAATCGGCAACGGCATGACAATCCCCAATGCCACTTCGGGCGCCCTGTCCGTACGCCCCCATCTTGCCGCCACTGCATCAGGCCTGAGTGGCGCGATCATGCTGGGCGGCGGCGCAGGCCTCAGCGCCCTTGCCGGAGCTCTGCTGACCCATGAAACCGGCGCGATGCCGCTGCTATGGCTGATGCTGGCGACATCCGTTCTGGCAATCTGCGCCATCGTTTCGGTTATCCGGCGCGAAAGGCAATTGGGCCTGTAACACAGCTTGCGCCGAACGGTTTGCAAAGTTAGCTTGCCACAACAGAAAAGTTGCAAAGGCACGCGATGGCTACCCAAAAACTATACGCCGGTGCGAAACTGCGCGAAATGCGCACGCGCCTGACCCTGACGCAAAAGGAATTCGCCACAAAATTGGGGGTTTCTCTGCCGTACCTGAACCAGATGGAGAACAACAACCGGCCGATCTCGACCACAGTTGTTCTGGCGCTGGCGCAGGAATTCGGCATGGATGTCACCGAACTGAGCACCGGCGACAGCGAGCGCCTTGTCTCAGACATGCGCGAGGCGTTGGCGGACCCCGTCTTCGACGACATGCCGCCGTTGGCCGATCTGCGCCTGACCGCATCGAACGCGCCCGCACTGGCCCGCGCGTTCATCGCGTTGCATCGCACATACCGTCAAACACACGAACGGCTGGCCTCGCTGGACGAGGCCCTGGGCCGTGAAGACGCGCAGATACAGGCCAGCCCATGGGAGGAAGTGCGGGACTTCTTCCACTATTGCGACAACTACATCGACGCGGTCGACCGCGCGGCCGAGCGGTTTTCGCAACGCGCCGAAGAGGCCGGCGGCATCCGCGCGGCAGCCATCAGCAGCTTGGGCGAGCGCGGCATTCGGGTGCAGTTCGTCGACATTCCCGAAACCCGAAAATACGACGCCGACAGCAAAACGCTGCAACTTTCGTCGCGCACAGCACCGCCGACACAGGTGTTTCAACTGCTGCTGCAAGTGGCGCTGATCAGTCAGGACAAGCTGCTCGACGCCACGCTGGATTTCGCCAAATTCCAAAGCGACGAGGCCCGCGCCATCGCCAAGATCGGTCTGGCCAACTATTTCGCCGGGGCATCATTGATGCCCTATGATGCCTTTCTGGCTGCCGCGCAGGACTACCGCCACGATCTTGAACTTCTCAGCAACCGGTTTGGCGCGTCCATTGAACAGGTGGCGCACCGGCTCTCGACTCTGCAGCGCCCCGGCGCCAAGGGAATCCCGTTCTTCTTCGTGCGCGTCGATCAGGCGGGTACGATCACCAAACGTCATTCGGCCACGCGCCTGCAATTCGCCCGCTTTGGCGGTGCCTGCCCCCTTTGGAACGTCCACCGCGCCTTTGAAACCCCAGGCCATTTCCTGCGGCAACTGGCGGAAACGCCGGATGGCGTTCGCTATATCTCACTGGCAAGGGATGTATCGAAATCGGGCGGCTCTTACGGCGCGCCCGTGCGCCGCTATGCCATCGCCCTTGGGTGCGAGACGCGTCATGCCGAGGCGCTGGTCTATGCCGACAACCTCGACATCAATAACGCAATCGCCTACGAACCTATCGGCATTTCCTGCCGCATCTGCGAGCGGCAAAACTGCCACCAACGCTCGGTCCCGCCTCTGGAACGCCGCCTGTCCATCGACGCCCATACCCGCGGCACCCTGCCCTATGAGGTCACCTGAACTTCAGAGGTAGCGCCGACTGACACGACGGGGGCAGAGCCCCCGCCCTTGGATCTTAAGCCTTAGACAGGATCGACCAGATCTCATCTTTCAGCGCAGCGCGCTTCTTGCGCAACTCGCCTTCGGCCAAGTCTTCCATCGGCTCAATGTTGGTTTCCGCGCGGTGCACTACGCGGTTGACCTCGTGATACTCATCCGCCAGCCGGGCGAAATGCGCATCCGATTGCTTGAGCTGGCTCATCAGTTCGACTTTGTCCGGAAACTCTTCGGCCAGTTCATGCGGGGTGTGGGACATTCCTGTTCGCTCCTAAAATATGTCGTTGCGAGTCAGGTCTATAGATATTTCTCACACCCCGCTTTGACGCGGATCAAATCACCGCTGCGCAGTCGCCCATGCCGGATGAATCCACGGGCGGTCATTAGCCTTTGGCAACGCCTCTTTGCCCAGCAGATGATCCGACATTTTCTCACCCACCATAATCGACGGCGCGTTGAGGTTGCCGTTGGTGATCTGCGGGAAGATCGAGCTGTCGGCGACCCGCAGCCCGTCGACACCGATAACTCGACCCTCAGGATCAACAACCGCGTTCTTGTCGTCGGCCCGGCCCATCCGGCAGGTACCGCAGGGGTGATAGGCGCTTTCGGCATGTTCAGCGATGAAGCCATTTAGCTCTTCATCGCTCTGCACGTCGGCGCCCGGCTGGATTTCCTTGCCTGCAAAGGGTTTGAACGCGTCCTGCCCAAAAATCTCGCGGGTCAGGCGGATACATTTGCGGAAGTCTTCCCAGTCCTTTTCATGGCTCATGTAGTTGAACCGGATCACCGGGGCGTCTTCGGGTCGGTCTGAACGCAACGTGACCGCCCCGCGCGATGGCGAGCGCATCGGTCCCACATGCGCCTGGAAGCCGTGCCCTTCCGCCGCGGCCTGCCCATCGTAACGCACAGCGATGGGCAGGAAGTGGTACTGGATGTCCGGATACTCGACCCCCGGGTTCGAACGGATAAAGGCCGCGCTTTCGAACTGGTTCGACGCGCCAAGACCGGTTTTCGTGAACAGCCACTGCGCCCCGATCAGGCCTTTGCTGACAAGGTTCCAGTGCTTATACAGCGTAATCGGCTGCAACGAGGCCTGCTGGATGTACAGTTCCAGATGGTCTTGCAGGTTTGCGCCAACCCCAGGACGATCTGCAACAACCTCGATCCCGTGCTCGGCCAGATGGGCCGCCGGACCGACCCCCGACAGCATCAACAACTTGGGCGAATTGATCGAGGACGCAGCCAAAACTACTTCGCGCCGGGCCCGGATGATTTCTTTTTTGCCGCCACGGATCAGTTCTACGCCGGTCGCACGGCCGTTTTCCATGACCACGCGCGACGCCAATCCGCGCACGATTTCGCAGTTTTCACGCTTGAGCGCAGGTTTCAGATAGGCATTTGCCGCCGACCAGCGCCGTCCTTTCCAGACGGTCTGCTCCATTGGGCCAAAGCCTTCCTGCTTTTCGCCATTATAGTCGCCGGTGACCTCGTACCCCGCCTGCTGACCGGCATCGACAAAGGCCTGGAACAGAGGGTTCTCACGCGGGCCGCGCGACACGTGCAGGGGGCCATCTTTGCCCCGCCATTCAGGATCGCCACCATGGCCGCCATCGTGCCATGTTTCCATACGCTTATAGTACGGAAGCACATCCGCATAAGACCAGCCATCCGCGCCCATGTCGGACCATGTGTCGAAGTCGCGCGCGTGGCCGCGCACATAGACCATCCCGTTGATCGAGGACGATCCGCCGATCACCTTGCCGCGGGGGCAGGCCAAACGGCGATTCTTCAGGTACGGCTCGGGCTCGGACTGATAACCCCAGTCATAGCGCGCCATGTTCATCGGATAGCTCAGCGCCGCTGGCATCTGGATGAACGGTCCGGCATCGGTGCCGCCATGTTCGATCACCAGAACCGAGGCCCCTGCCTCGCTCAGGCGATAAGCCATCGCGCAGCCCGCGGACCCTGCGCCAACGATGACGAAATCTGCTTCCATTATTCAGGTCTCCATAACCTGCCGAACTGCGTTTGGAACCGTTCGGCAGGAGTATTTTCAAAAAGGTGAAGAGGTTACTCGCCGCGCGGGAAACGCTGGCTTTCCTCAACGGTGTTCAGATCCATGTGGTTGCGCATGTAGCGTTCGGACGCTTTCTGCAGGGGCTGGTAGTCCCACGGGTAGTAACCACCCTGCCGCAACGCCTCATAGACGACCCAACGGCGGGCCTGGCTGGCGCGCACTTCGGCGTCGAACTGGTCCAGATCCCAGCGGGCCTCGGATTTCGCGCGCAGGGATTCCAGTGTTCCGGCATGGGCGGGGTCTTCGGCAAGGTTGGCCTGCTCGTGCGGGTCAGCCTCCACGTCGAACAACTGATCCGGGTCCAGTGCGCAACGGTTGTACTTCCACTTGCCATAGCGCAGCGAGACCAGCGGGGCATAGGATGCCTCGGCCGCGTATTCGATCGCCACCGGCGCGGTCCGCTCACCGCCTTGCGCCAATGGCACGAGGTCTTCGCCATCGGTCCATGGTGCGATCTCGGCCATGTCCACGCCCGCCAGCGTGCCCAACGTGGGTGTCACGTCGATGGTCGAAACCGGTGTATCAATCCGCCCTGCAGGCAGGTCCGGTGCCGAGATCATCAGCGGCACGCGCGACGAGCCTTCGAAGAAGGTCATCTTGAACCACAGGCCGCGCTCGCCCAGCATATCGCCGTGATCCGAGACGAAGAGGATGATCGCCTCTTGCCGCGTGGTTTCCAGAACCTCGAGAATCTCACCGATCTTGTCGTCCAGATACGAGATATTGGCGAAATACGCGCGACGGGATTTGCGGATGTCTTCCTCGGTGATGTCAAAGCTGCGCCAGTCATTGGCGTCGAAGATACGCTTGGAATGCGGGTCCTGATTGTCGTAGCCCAGATCCGGAACCTCGGGCAGCAGGTGTTCGCAATCCTCGTAGAGGTCCCAGTATTTCCGGCGCGCCACATACGGGTCGTGCGGATGGGTAAAGCTGACGGTCACACACCACGGACGGTCATCATTGCCACGCGCCAGATCATAGAGCTTGGCCTTGGCGTTGTAGGCGACCTCGTCGTCGTATTCCATCTGGTTCGAGATTTCGGCCACACCTGCGCCCGTCACCGAACCCATGTTGTGATACCACCAATCGATCCGCTCACCAGGCTTGCGATAGTCCGGCGTCCAGCCAAAATCGGCGGGATAGATGTCGGTGGTCAGACGGTCTTCGAACCCGTGCAGCTGATCGGGGCCAACAAAGTGCATCTTGCCCGACAGGCAGGTGTAATAGCCCGCGCGGCGCAAGTGGTGCGCATAAGTTGGGATGTCGCTGTTGAACTCGGCCGCGTTGTCATAAACGCCCGTGCGTGAGGGCAACTGGCCGGACATGAAGCTGGCCCGCCCCGGCGCGCACAATGGCGAGGCGGTGTAGGCATTGGCAAACCGCGTCGACCGTTCCGCCAGCTTCTTCAGGTTCGGAGCATGAAGCCAGTCTGCGGGACCGTCGGGAAAGAGGGTCCCGTTGAGCTGATCCACCATCAGGATCAGAATGTTTGGTTTTGTCATTTTTCAGCCTCGAGCAGAGTATTGAGAACACGCATCGCGTGGTTCACGGCCAGTTGGGGTTCTTCCGGAGCGCTGAGGGCAGCGCGAATATACAGCCCGTCGATCAGGGCAATCATGTTCTCGGCCGCTTCGACCGGATCGCTCATCAACGGGCGCAGGGCGTCGATCAGGTTGGATCGGATACGCGACTGATAAATCTGCCAAAGCCGCAGGGCTTCGTCGTTTGTCTGGGCCAGAACGTAAAACGTCATCCATGCCGCGATGACATCAGGCGTAAAGCACGACGGCGCAAAGCAGGCACGGATGATAGCCTGCGCCCTCTCCTTCGGAGGCGCGGTTTTCAGTTCCCCACGCGCCTCGGCACCAAAATCGGACAGGATGCGTCGCATTGCGGCCAGAAAAATCTGATCTTTGCCGCCAAAATAGTGATGCGCCAGGGCACTGGACATTCCGGCCCGCTTGGCGATCTGGCTGACAGTCACGTCGAGGGACTTTTTCGACCCAAGCTCGGCTATCGTCGCGCGTACGATCGCGTCGCGACGGATTGGCTCCATTCCGAGTTTCGGCATAGCTGTCCTCTCCCAACGTTAGGTGGGAAAAACGCTACGGGGTTTTTATTGACTCGTCAATTAATAACCTTTTTCACGCGCTGAATGCCGCTAAATCTTGGGCGCAATACTGGGTGTGGTCAGGTTACTGCGGTTCAATATCGCCTCACGCCAGGCGATGAAGCTGACAGCCGACAGGATCAGCGAGCCGCCCGCGACAACCCAAACATCGACGCTCTCGTGAAAAACTAAGGCACCTACCAGTGTGGCCCAGATCAGCTGCAAAAAGGTCACCGGCTGCGTAACCGCCACAGGTGCGGCTTTCAGCGCAATCGTCATGAAGTAGTGACCGGCGGTGGCAAAGCTGGCGACCAGAAACAGAACGCCCAGATCGCGCAGGCTGGGCGGGGTCCAGACGGCCACCGCAAATGGGATCAGGGCAATCGTCACCCAGATCGACATATGCGCCACGACCACCGACGGCGGCAGGTCCCGCACAAGCGCTTTTGCAATCAGGTAAGACGCACCAAGCGCCAGAGACGTGCCCAGCATCGTCAGGTGGCCTGCTGAAACCTCGCGGAACCCGGGCCGGAGAATGATGATGACGCCGATCACCGCCACACAGATCGCGGCAATCCGGCGAAAGGCCAGTTTCTCACCCAGAAACAGCGCCGCACCCAAGGTGACATACACGGGCGTCATGTAATTCATCGCCGTGACCTCGGCCAAGGGAATCTGCGTCATTGAGAAAAACCACAGCATCACCGCCACGGCGTGCACGATCCCGCGCGCCCCAAAAAGGGTCAGGTGTCGGCGCGTCAGGTGCGTCGTCAGGACCAGTTTCAGGGCGGGCAACAGAAAGACCAGCCCAAAGACGAACCGAATAAACGCCGCCTGAATCGGGTCCATCGTCGAGCCTAGCGACTTGACCAGCGCGGTCATGACCACAAAGGACACCCCGGCGGCGAACATCCAGAACATGCCCACCAGCGGGCGATATGTTGGCGCAAGAGTTGTCATTTTAACGGTAGAGCACCGAAACCCCTGCAGGGGCAACCCTTCACATCGCCACAAGTTTGTAAGCGATCCCCAGCATTACCACGCCGATCGCCACATCCAGAACCTGCCATGCCCGCGGTCTGGCAAAGACAGGAGACAGAACGCCAGCCCCGTAACCCAGTGAAAAGAAGAACACGAAACTGGATAGCATCGCGCCCAGCGCAAAGGCCAATCGGTCATCATATTGGGCCGAGATCGACCCGATCAGCACCACCGTATCCAGATAGACATGCGGGTTCAGCCAGGTGAAAGCCAGTACGGTCAACAGAACCGACCTCAGGCTGGCGCGCTGCCCCTCAGCCACGTCCATCACCGCACCGCCGCGCCACGCCGATTGCAAGCTGCGCAAGCCATACCATGTCAGAAAGATCGCGCCGCCATAGCGCATCACCGTTTCGAACCAAGGTGCTGCCAAGGCCAGCGCGCCGAACCCCGCAACTCCGGCGGCGATCAGTATGGCATCGGACACAGCACAGGTCAGGCACAAAGGCAGCACATGCTCGCGTCGTAGCCCCTGACGCAGCACAAAAGCGTTCTGTGCTCCGATAGCAAGAATAAGGCTGAAGCCCAAAACGAAGCCTGCGATCAAGGATGTAGACATGTGACCTCCTTTGGTTACGAGGCATTGACTACGGGTATTGCGGCCCTCTATCAAATTAAAGATGTTGACCTCAGTTAAGTTTAGCTAATGCTGCTTGATCCCAATCACCTGTCGGCGCTGTCTTCGATCTTGCGACACGGCAGCTTTGAGGCCGCCGCTACCGAGCTGGCCGTCACACCCTCAGCCATATCGCAGCGGATCAAGGCGCTGGAGGATCGCGTCGGCGCGGCCCTGATCCATCGCGGTACGCCATGCACGGGTACTCCGGCCGGGTTGAGAATTGCGCAACATGCCGAGGATATTGGATTGCTCGAGGCCAAACTGGCCCGGGAACTAACTCTGGATCAGGCGAGCGGCCCCGCGCGTGTCCGCGTGGCCGTTCCCGCCGACGTGTTAGCGACGTGGTTCATCGACGCCATGGCACAGGTCGATGGTCTGCTGTTCGATCTGGTGGTCGATGATCAGGACCACTCGGCGGAATGGTTGCGGCGCGGAGAGGTCAGCGCCGCCATCACGGTGGGCAGCCAACTGGTGGCGGGCTGCGATGCTTTGGATTTGGGGGCGCTGCGTTATATCGCGACCGCAAGCCCGAGCTATGTGCGCCAGTGGTTTGCCGATGGTGTGACTGCGCGCACGCTGGCCCGGGCACCCTGCCTGACCTTCAACCGCAAGGATGGTCTGCAAAAGTCGTGGATTACCAATCAGACCGGTCAGAGGATTGCGCCGCCCTCGCATTTCCTGCCCTCACCGCAGGGTTTCGTGGACGCGGCAATGGCGGGGATGGGTTGGGGTATGAACCCGATCGGGCTGGCACAGCAGGCATTGGATGACGGGCGATTGGTTCCGTTGCTGCCTGAAGCGCCCTTGGACGTACCGCTGACATGGCAAGTGGGCCGCGTATTGTCCTCTGCGCTGGCACCACTGACCGCTTCGGTCAAACAAGTTGCGGCACAGGCGTTGCTAACCACTCGGCGCTGATGGGCCGTGTCACGCCACCTCGGACTTCTTTGTGTTCGGCAAAACCACCCGATAGCAGGTGATGGCGGCAAACAGGCTGACGAGAACGATGAAGAATACTGCCCAGGCGACTTCGTGCATATGAGCAACGGCAGCAAGCGCGGCCGACAGGATGACCGCTGTGATCCTACATATGCTTTTGATCGCGGCCGCCCCTTTGACGCGCTGGTCCTTGGGGGCCACGTCCAAAAAGTATAGCTTTCTCGCCCCGCTGATGCCCGTCACGGCCACCGTCACGATAAACAAGGCTACCGCGTGAAGATGCACAGCGTGATCGACCCCCAGAAAGTGCACTGCCAGCAACACGCCCCCGGTGAAAGCCACCATCAGGTTGCCCACCACCATTACAGCGCGGTGCGATTTCATGTTCACCAATTGCCACAAAGGGGCTGAGACCAGATACCCCGACGCCGATGAGATGATCATCGCGGTCAAACCCTTGGCTGATGCGTGATGCGCCTCTGCCGCGATCAGGGCAAAGAATGGCACTGACAAGGACACCACGACCAAGGGTATGCGCATGACCATGTAGTGGCGAAACCAGGCCTGATCGAACATGGCGATGATGTCGGTGAAGTTTTCCGAGAATTTCCGTTTCCGCGCAGGCGGCGCGTCACCCTTGGTTTCTGTCTTCTTGGCAACCTCGGACATGGCCAAAATGGACAGGCCCGAGAGCACGAAGAACGCGACCGAAACGGCAATCACCGCCGAATGGCGCGAAAAAGGTGGGTTTTCCTTGGTTATCTCATGCACCAGCAGAGCCAGCCCGATGGCGCCCAATCCGCCGATGCCAAGTTGCAGGTAATGCAAAACCATTCGCGATTTGGAATGCACGTGATCGCCAATGAGGTCGGTATACATCAGCGACTGAATCTCTTCTATCAGACCAATCAGAAAAAACGCCGCAACGAAGGCCACGCCAATGGCTGGAACCACTCCGGTCCAAGCCACCACCACCGCCATAACAAGACAGGCCCCGATCGCAATTTCGGTCAGGGCAATCCCGCGTTTCTTTTGTGGCCGCGCCGCAATCGGCTGCGCCAGAAACACGTCCGAGATCATGCTGCCCGCCATCCGGATCGACACCAGAGCCCCGGCAATGAACATCGGCAACTCCAGCGACACGGCCAGAAACGGCAGCACTACGGACGGGCTACCCAGCGTCCACGCGACCTGTGACAGGATGCTCTGCCCGGCCAGAACCGGGATGTTCCGTTTAGGTGTGGTTGCCGGGCTGTCCGTCATTCTCTCATTGATTTCAAATGCCCTACGGACACAATGCTTAGCGTCCAGCCTATAAGGTTCCGGCGAACAGAAAAAGAAAAACCCGACCAAAGGCCGGGTTTCCAAATACTGCTGTTTGACGCGGATCAGAGCTGCGCCATGACCTCATCCGTGGCCTCGAAATTGGTGGTGACGCGCTGCACGTCATCGTCGTCTTCCAGCGCGTCGACCAACTTCATCAGCTTTTGCATGTCGTCCAGACCCAGCTCGGTCGTTGTGGTCGGCTTCCAGACCAGCTTGGTCGACTCGGTCTCGCCCAGCGCCGCCTCCAGCGCGTTCGACACATCGTTCAGATCGGTATCGGCGCACCAGATGATGTGCCCTTCGTCCGAGCTTTCGACGTCTTCAGCGCCTGCTTCGATGGCCGCTTCGAACACGGTGTCGGCATCGCCCACGGAGGCTGAGTAAACAACCTCACCCTTGCGTTCGAACATGAACCCGACCGATCCGGTCTCGCCCAGGTTGCCGCCGTTCTTTGAGAAGGTCGAACGCACGGTCGAGGCCGTCCGGTTGCGGTTGTCGGTCATCGTTTCGACGATCACAGCGACACCGTTGGGGCCATAGCCCTCGTACCGGATTTCTTCGTATTCGTCGCCTTCGCCTGCAACCGATTTCTTGATCGCCCGGTCGATGACGTCCTTGGGGACCGAGTTCGACTTGGCCTCTTTAACGGCCAGACGCAGGCGCGGGTTCTTGTCTGGATCGGGGTCGCCCATCTTGGCGGCTACGGTGATCTCTTTCGACAGCTTGGAAAACAGCTTGGACCGCGCGGCGTCCTGACGTCCCTTGCGGTGCTGGATGTTGGCCCATTTGGAATGGCCTGCCATGGTGCGTCCTCGTGATAGTGATTGCGTGTTCGGCGCTCATATAGACGTTTGCGGGGCATGGGATCAAGAGAGCGGCTTGTTCAATACCGTCTTGCGGTTATGGTGACGGCATGACGACAGATCAGATTATTCTTTTTGCCCTTTTCGCAACTGTATTCGGAATGCTTCTGTGGGGGCGTTTCCGCTATGATCTTGTGGCGTTTTCCGCGTTGTTGATCGGAGTCGTGCTGGGTGTTGTGCCCGTAGACGACGCCTTTGCCGGGTTTGGCCATCCCGCGACCATCATCGTCGCGCTTGTTCTCGTCGTGTCGGCCGGCTTAGTCCGATCCGGCGCTGTGTTTCTGATCACCCGCACCTTGGTTGATGCCTCGCGGGGCCTTGGCGCACATATCGCACTGATGGGTGGAATCGGCGCGGTTCTGTCAGCCTTCATGAACAACGTCGCCGCTCTGGCTTTGCTGATGCCCGTCGATATCCAAACAGCACGCAAGGCTGGGCGGTCGGTCGGCCTGACGCTGATGCCGCTGAGCTTTGCTACCATTCTGGGCGGCATGGCGACGCTGATCGGGACGCCTCCGAACATTATCATCGCCTCAATCCGGCAGGAGACGCTGGGCGAGCCGTTCAAGATGTTCGACTTCGCCCCTGTCGGCGGGGTGGCGGCCATTGCCGGGCTGGCCTTTGTCTCTCTGATCGGATGGCGGCTTATTCCAAACCGTGGACCGCAGGAGGAATCTTCCGAGGCACTGGCCGAATACATCGCAGAACTGACCGTCCCGCCCGAATCCGCGCATATCGGCAAGCGGGTTAGCGAGCTTTATGAAGCCGCCGAGAAATCCGACGTCGCCATTATCGGCCTGATCCGCGACGGCAAGCGGCGCTATGGCCGCTCGGCCCATACCACGCTGAAACAGGGTGATGCGCTGGTGCTTGAGGCCCGTCCAGAGGCGCTGGATGAGTTCCGTGCGGCGCTGAACCTCGATTTCTCGGACACCCGGAGGCAGGAGTTGCTGACCGCCGAGGGCGATGGACTGGAAGTGATCGAAGTCGTCGCCCCCGAAAGTTCCCGCATCACCGGGCGCACCGCGCAGGGGCTTGGGCTGGCGTGGCGGCAAAGCACCGTGCTGATGGGCATCTCGCGCCAAGGCCGCCGCATCACCGAGCAAGTCCGCAAGACCAAGGTTGAGGCAGGAGACATCCTGCTGCTGCTTTGCCCACGCGATCGCAGTGCGGATGTCACCGAATGGCTGCGCTGCCTTCCGTTAGCCGAGCGTGGCCTGAACGTCACCGCCAATGATAAGGCTTGGCTGGCCATCGGCCTGTTCGCCGCCGCAGTTTTGGCCGCCAGTGTCGGGCTGATCTATCTGCCGATTGCACTGGGGCTGGTCGTGGTCGCTTATGTGCTGACCAAGATCATGCCGATTGCCGATATCTACAACCACATCGAATGGCCTGTGGTCGTGTTGCTGGGGTCAATGATCCCGCTGGGCAGCGCGTTGGAGACCTCGGGCGGGACCGAACTGATCGCCAATGCGCTGGTGCAATTGACCGACGGCCTACCCGCATGGGCCATTCTGACGGTTCTGATGATCGTCACGATGACCTTGTCGGATGTGCTGAACAACACCGCCACCGCCATCGTCGCTGCCCCCGTCGGCATCCAGATGGCCCGCACGCTTGAGGTCTCACCCGACCCGTTCCTGATGACGGTCGCCGTAGCGGCCTCGGCCGCGTTCCTCACGCCCATAGGACACAAGAACAATACGCTAGTTCTTGGCCCCGGCGGTTATCGCTTTGGTGACTACTGGCGCATGGGCCTGCCGCTGGAAATCCTCATCGTCGCGGTTTCCATTCCTGCCATTCTTGTCTTTTGGCCGCTATGACGGGTAAAGGCACCGCATGAAACGATTTCTGATCCTGCAGCTGCGCCCCGAAACCGAAGCCTCGGACGCCGAATTCGCGTCGATACTGGACAAGACCGGCCTGTCGCCGGACCAGACCCACCGCATCCGACTGGATTGCGAGGACCTGCCTGCAGGGCTGAATGTCACCGACTATGCCGGCGTGATTGTTGGCGGCGGCCCTGGCTGTGTCAGTGACGATCCGGCTACAAAGTCCCCAATGGAAGCGCGTATCGAAGCCGCCATCATGGGCCTGATGCCGCAGATTACCGCCAATGATCACCCGTTCATGGGATGCTGTTATGGTCTTGGAATTCTGGCCGCACATCTGGACGGTGAGGTCAGCAAGAACCAGTACGGAGAACCCGTCGGCCCCTCGACCTGCCAACTGACCGAGGACGGTACGAGCGATCCGCTGACCGCCGGGTTGGACCAGACCTTCGACGCATTTGTCGGCCATAAAGAGGCCGTGCAGACCCTGCCCGAAGGGTGCGTTCACCTTGTCGCCTCGGACCCCTGCCCGTTTCAGATGATCCGCTGGGGCCAGAACGTCTATGCTACGCAATTCCACCCCGAAGCCGACGCGCGCGACTTTGAAGAGCGTATCAACATCTACAAGCACCACGGCTATTTTCCGCCCGAGGACGCCCAGCGCCTGATCGATATCTGCCACGCGGCCGACGTTTCCCAACCCGGCGAAATCCTGCGCCGTTTCGCCAAGCGCTATATGTGACCCAACGGCGCGGTTGCCTGCAACTTCACCCCTCGCATAGGCTGACCCGAACGGCTTTGGGAGGAGTTGTTCTTGGATCTGCTTATCAATGTCGGCCTGCCGCTGTCGCTGGCCATAATCATGCTGTCTCTGGGTGTCGGACTGCATGTCGCTGATTTTCGGCGCGTTCTGACCCGGGGCTACCCCTTCGCCATCGGTGCGCTGAGTCAGGTGGTGCTTCTGCCCATCGCCGCCTTCATCACCGTCAAGCTGTTCGCCCTGCCGCCCGAGATCGCGGTGGGCTTCATGCTGCTCAGCTTTTGCCCCGGCGGCGTGACCAGCAATATCCTGTCGAAACTGGCCAAGGGAGATGTCGCACTCTCGGTCAGCCTGACTGCGGTGATCAGCCTGTTATCGATGGTGACCGTGCCCATTCTGGCCGCCTGGTCGATCAATCACTTCATGGGCGAGGACGCGCCCGAGGTCTCGATCACCGGACTGGCCATCGCCCTGTTTCTGATCACAACCCTGCCCGTGGCCATCGGCGTCAGCTTGCGCCATTTCGCACCCACTTTTGCAGAACGGATCGACGCGCCATTGTCCAAAGTGGCGACAGTCCTTTTTGTCCTGATCGTCCTCGCCGCACTGGCCGGAAACTGGCAGCTGTTCATTGACAACCTTGGGATCATGGGCGCTGGGCTGGTCACTTTGAACATCGCGCTGCTGGCCATCGGGCTGAGGCTGGCGCGTGCCGCGAAACTGTCGTGGAATGAGAGTAAAACCATTTCAATCGAAACCGGCATTCAGAACTCTACGCTGGGGATCACTCTGGCGGCGCTGATCACGGGGACTGAGTCTGGGTTTAGCCCGCTGGCCCTGCCCTCAGCCGTTTACGGGATCATGATGTATGTCGTGGCCCTGCCCTATATCGCCTGGCTCCGCAGCCGCTGAAAGGACAAGACATGACAAACAACACTGCTGATGCCATCGTCGTTGGGGCCGGATTGGCCGGACTGGCCGCCGCAGCCGAGCTGGGTGATCGCGGCAAGAAGGTGATCGTGCTGGATCAGGAGCCCGAGCATTTTCTGGGTGGGCAAGCGTTCTGGAGCCTCGGCGGGCTGTTCATGGTCGACACACCGGAACAGCGGCGCATGGGGATCAAAGATAGTCACGATTTAGCCTTACGCGACTGGATGGGCAGCGCGCAATTCGACCGCGATGAAGACACCTGGCCGCGCAAATGGGCCGAAGCTTACGTGGAATTCGCCGCCGGTGAGATGCGGCCTTGGCTATACGAGATGGGTCTGCGCTGGTTCCCTATCGTCGGATGGGCCGAACGTGGTGGATCCTATGCGGATGGTCACGGAAACTCAGTCCCGCGGTTTCACATCACATGGGGAACCGGGCCGGGCGTCCTGAAACACTTCATCCGTCGTGTACAGGAACACGTCAGCGCCGGTTTGATCGAGTTGAAATTCCGCCATCAGGTCAGCCACATCATCATGCAGAACGGCGGCACCAAGGGGGTTTCGGGCGAAGTTCTGGCCGATGACACTGCCGCTCACGGCGCCAAGACCAACCGCGATGAGGTTGGAGAGTTCGAGGTCTACGCGCCCTCGGTTATCGTCACCTCGGGCGGGATCGGTGGCAATCTCGAGATGGTGCGCAAGAACTGGCCCCGCAACCGGTTGGGCGAGCCGCCAAAAGACATGGTCGCAGGCGTGCCCTTTCACGTCGATGGCCGCATGATCGGCATCAGCGAAAAAGCTGGCGGCCATGTGATAAACGGCGATCGAATGTGGCATTACACCGAAGGCGTCCGCAACTGGAACCCGATCTGGCCCTCGCATGGTATCCGCATACTGCCCGGCCCAAGCTCCATGTGGTTCGACGCGCGTGGCAATCGGCTGAAACCGCCCTGTATGCCGGGGTTCGACACACTGGGCACGCTGAAAGAAATCCTGGAAACGGGGTATGAATACAGTTGGTTCGTGCTGACCCAGAAGGTGATTAAAAAGGAATTCGCCCTGTCGGGTTCCGAACAGAACCCCGACATGACCGATGGCGGCTGGCGCGAGGTGATGTTTCAACGCGTCCTGACCGGCTCAAAAGCCACCGCGCCGGTTGAGGCGTTCAAAGAACACGGAGAGGATTTCATCGTCGCCAATACGCTGACCGAACTGGTCAGCGGCATGAACCAACTGGGTGGCGGCCTGATCGACGAGGCCCATCTGCGCGCCCAGATCGAGGCGCGAGACAGTCAGGTCGACAACCCCTTTACCAAGGACGCGCAGATGGCGGCCATTCTGGCTGCGCGCAATTACCGAGGTGATAAGCTGATCCGCACCGCCAAGCCGCACAAATTCCTTGATCCGGCCAACGGCCCGCTGATCGCAGTGAAGCTGCACGTGTTGACACGCAAAACACTAGGCGGGCTGCAGACCAATCTCGACAGTCAGATGATCGGTTCTGATGGTCAGGTCGTTCCCGGCCTGTTCGCCGCCGGAGAGGTCGCGGGTTTCGGAGGCGGTGGTTACCACGGCTACAACGCACTGGAAGGCTCGTTTCTGGGCGGCTGCATCTTCTCAGGCCGCAATGCCGGGCGGTCAAGGGCCGTCGCGTGACGGCCCGAACCTATTGGGTACGCACGAATTTGATGATCGGCTCACCTGCAGCATTCAGAAAAGCCAGAGCATCCCCTTCCATCGCGTAGGTGGTTACGCCTTGCAGCGCTTTGAAAAACTGCCGTTCGACCTCTTCCAAGGCCGGAGGGCAAGCCATCAGCGTCGCAGCCATATTGTCGGGGAATGAGATGCTCGCTCCGGATATCTCGGCCTGACCGTTGAAGCGGTTGCACCCTCCACTGCCGGAAAAGGCTCCGCCCTGTGCGAAGATAATCTCAGGACGACGCTCTGCTTCAATCGGAGCGCCGTTTAAAACCGCAGCCGTCCACTGAGTGTTGTCCAGCATTGCGCCCCCTTGGACCTGAACCAGCATCAAATCGGCGGAATCCCCTGCCCCATCGGTCAAAACCGGGTAGGCCGTGTCGGTGGTAAACAGCAGATCTTGCCCATGATTGATTGAGGCACGCACCACATAACGGTGGCCGTCTTTGATCAGGGCATCATCAAAGGTTAGCTCAAACTGCGCGGGCACGCTGTCCATTGCATACCGTTTCGCGGCAAGGGGTATCGCAGGCGCATCGGCCAGCGAGACATCCTGAAGCTCGACATACAGCGTCGCGTCTGGCGGTACCGCGATGCGTTCGCGGTAGGTGGCTGTTCCCGTGACCATACCTGCATGGCCCTGGCTGACCAGAACTGTCAGCGCAATTGCACTCACGACGATGGCTTGACCGAGTTTTGGAAATGGCATGATCCAATCCTTTTACTGCCGCTTTGGTAAAAAGATCGTGGCCCACTCGGTATTTACAAGACCCTTGGGTGTGGATCGGCGATTCCGCGCCAGATTTACAGCGGCCAGATAAACGGAATCAACAAAGACGCCAGCAAGCCGACCGTCAGGTTCAGCGGCACACCAACCTTGAGGAAATCGGTGAACCTGTAACCCCCGGGGCCGTAAACCATCATGTTGGTCTGATATCCGATTGGTGTCGCGAACGAGGCCGAGGCAGCCACCATCACCGCCACCACCAGCGGGCGCGGGTCGATCCCGACCGCCTGCGCCAGACCAATGGCAATCGGTGTCACCACCACGGCCACTGCGTTGTTCGACACCAGTTCGGTCAGCACCGAGGTCAACAGATAGACGGCCCAGATGATCAGGAAGGGTGGTAGCACGCTCAGGCCCGGAGCGATCGCCTCGACGATCAGCGAAACGGCGCCGGATTTATCCAGCGCCGCGCCAATGGCCAGCATTGCAAAGATCAAAGCCAGCAAGCGGCCCTCGACAAATGAAAACGCCTCATCCGCGTCGATACAGCGGGTCACCAGCACCACTGCGACTGCCAAAACTGAAAGCAGCAGGATCGGCGCCACCCCCAGTGCGGCCAGCACGACAATCCCGATCAGCGCGCCGATGGCAATCGGTGCATGACTGCGCCGGAAGGCACGGGCAGAGGGCTGGGTGACGTCGACCATGTCCATGTCGGACGCCAGCTTTTGGATATCTGCTGGAGATCCTTCCAACAGCAACGTGTCACCGACCCGCACCACCAGATCATCCAGCTGGCGCCCGATATTCTGGTTCCGCCGGTGCACTGCCAGCACATAGACACCATACCGGCGGCGTAAACGCAGCGTGCCGAGCGTCCGGCCTACCATGCGGCAACCTGGTGTGATCAGAACCTCAACCGTTTTGGTCTCAACCGCCGAAACCTGATCGACGCGCTTGAGTTCTTTGTTGCTTTGCAGGCTCAGCAACTCGGTCATTTCTGTGCGCAGAACCACGCGGTCACCGAGTTTCAGCTCAACCCCTTTCAGATTGCGCCGCAGCGACTCGTCGCCCCGGATAACGTCAATCAGACGCACACCGGGACGTTTGAAAAGCTGCACCCCTGTCACCTCGCGCCCGATCAGGTTGCTTTCTGGGGGGATGACGGCCTCGGTGAAAAACTTCATTTTGGACCGGTCGGACAGCAGCGAGGCCATGCTGTCCCGGTCTGGCAGCAGACGCGGCGCAATGAAACGCAAGTAGACCATGCCATAGATCACCAGCACGATGCCCAGCGGCGTGACCTCGAGGATCGAGAACGCCTTCATCCCCTGAGCCCGTGCCACACCATCTACCAGCAGGTTGGTCGAGGTTCCGATCAGCGTTAGCGTTCCGCCCAGAATAGCTGCATAACTCAACGGGATCAGCAATTTTGAGGCCGAAACATTCAGCGTGCGCGCAATCTGCACAAAGACCGGGATCATCACCACCACTACCGGCGTGTTCGACACCACCGCCGAGGCCAGCACAACAAATGCCATCAACAGTCCAATGGCAAAGCGCGGGTTCACCTGCGCCTGTTTTTGCGCGGTCGAGGTAAACGCATCAAGCGCTCCGGTCCGCACAAGAGCCCCCATGATGATAAACATCGCCGCAATGGTCCAGGGCGCGGGGTTGGACAGTACGGCCAGCGCGCTTTGGTACGGCAAAATGCCGGTGACCAACATCACCGCTACTCCGCCGATGGCAACGACCTCAGTCGGGTAGGTTTCACGCAAGAACATGACGAACATGCCTGCAACAACCAATAGCGCCACAATTGCGCTGCCCATTTCTGTCAGTTGAAGGAATTGCATTCTTGGTTTTGTGTCCGAACCTTGGCTTGGCTTGCGCGCCCGCCGGTCAGTTTCCCGCATTGCGCGCGGCAGAGCAAGCCTTACTGCGGCCCAGCTTGTTGCAGACGCCCGCCTACGCGCACCATCTGCACTGATTTCGCCTGCCCGTCGCGGTCATCGGTCTCGACGAACACACCGCTCAGCGTTGCCTCACCATTGGCCGGAGTGAACCGCGCCTTGGGCATGCCGGTGATGAAACGGCGCATCGGTTCAACCTTGTCCATGCCGATCACCGAGTCATAATCCCCGCACATTCCCGCATCGGTCAGGTAGGCCGTTCCGCCCGGTAGGATCTGAGCATCCGCGGTCGGCACATGGGTATGCGTCCCTACCACAAGACTGGCGCGTTTGTCGCAATAGTGACCCATGGCCATCTTCTCGGACGTCGCCTCGCAATGCATATCTACGATGATGGCCTGCGCCTGACCACCGCGTGGGTGCGACTTCAGGATCGGTTCAATGGCCGAGAACGGATCATCAAAGGGCCGTTTCATGAACACCTGCCCGAGCACCTGCACCACCAGCACCTTGCGGCCTCCCGGTGCGGTGAACAGGCGATAGCCCCGCCCCGGTGCGCCTTTGGCGAAGTTCACCGGACGCACGATGCGCGGTTCTTTCTCGATGAATTGCAGCATGTCTTTCTGGTCGAACGCGTGATCACCCAGAGTCAGGCAGTCGGCACCGGCGTCCAGCAGCAATTTGGCGTGATCCCCGGTCAGACCCATCCCGTTCGAGGCGTTCTCACCATTGACCACAACAAAATCCAACCGCCATTCGTCACGCAGACGCGGCAGATGTTGCTGAATGGCCGTGCGTCCCGCACGGCCCATGACGTCACCCAGAAAAAGTATCCTCATCCAACCTGTCCTAAGTGTGGTAATGGCCAAGCACAAGTGGTTAAGCTGCCTGCATAAACTGCCAAAGCCCTTTAGACAGGAGAATCTTAATGACACGCACCCTTTTGGCTGCCATTGGTCTGACCACACTCGCCGCCTGTGAAGAGGCACCGACTTCAGATTCAAACACTCAACTGGCAAACCCTGCGGCCACGTTCTGTGTAGAAAGCGGTGCGAAATACGAAATCCGCGACGGCGACGAAGGGCAGACCGGTGTCTGCATTCTGCCGGACGGGCGCGAAGTTGATGCCTGGGAATACTTCCGCGAAAACAGCCCGACCTGAGACGATCAGGCCGAAAACGTCAGCACGCGGCTTTCCGTGATCACCATATCCAACGGCTGATCGGTGGGCTCCAGCGGTAGCTCCTCGGCTTTTTGCGCGTCAAAGGCAAATCCGATGGCCAGTGTCGGGCGTTTGGCGCGCAACCCTTGCAGCGTGCGGTCATAAAAGCCGCCGCCATAGCCCAACCGTCCGCCCTGCGCATCAAATGCGACCAGCGGAACAATCAGGATCTCGGGGTCGAAATAATCATCAACCTCGGGCACTTTGGCACCGAAGGGACCGTCTTTCAGTACGCCCTCTGGCGTCCAGCGGGAAAACTTCAACGGTTGTCCGGCGGCCTGAATCACCGGCACACCGACCGGGCCATAGGCAGAGGCCTCGGCCATCGCAGCCAGCGGATCAATCTCGGTGCGGATCGGCATGTAGCCTGAAATCGGCACGCCCCGGTGCCCGGCCAGAACCTCGGATAAACGCCCGGCGGCTCCGGGCAAACGGGTGTCAAACGCAGCCTTGCGGCGCGCAAAAGCCGCCTTGCGCGCGGCAGCTTTTATGTCGGTCAGATCGGTCACAGTAGCACCACGCTGGCAAGCCCCAGAAAGATAAAGAACCCCATGACATCCGTTGTGGTCGTCACAAAGGTTCCCGACGCCAGCGCAGGGTCAACACCCATGCGATCCAGCACCACCGGTACTACCGTACCTGCAAAGCCTGCGATGACCATATTCACGACCAAGGCCGATCCGATCACGACACCCAGCATCGGAGAATCAAACCACATCATCCCTACGGTGCCCAGCACGATGGCAAAACACAGCCCGTTCAGCATCCCCACCAACAACTCACGCCGGATTACGCGCATGACGTTGGCGTTGGTCAGGTCGCGCGTTGCTAGCGCCCGCACCGCAACCGTCAACGACTGCGTCCCGGCATTGCCGCCCATCGACGCCACGATCGGCATCAGAATCGCCAGCGCCACCAATTGATCAATTGCCGCCTCGAACTGTGAGATCACCAGCGAGGCACAGATCGCTGTGCAAAGGTTCACGGCCAGCCACGGCAGACGCCGCCGACTAGTCGCGGCTACACTGTCCGAAATCGAGCTTTCGTCGCTCACACCTGCAAGACGCAGAATATCTTCTTCGTGTTCTTCATCCAGAACGACCATCGCGTCGTCGATGGTGATCACACCGACCAACCGCCCATCCGCATCCACAACGGGGGCCGAGATCAGGTGGTACTGGTTGAAGGCATAGGCCACATCCTCTTCGTCCTGATCGACAGGGATGGAGTGGAATTCCTCTTCGGCGATGTCATACAACGGCACATCGCGCCGTGTGGCCATCAGTTTGCCCAGCGTAACCTGCGCTACGGGCTTCAGCCGCGGATCGACCAGCACCACATGATAGAACTGCTCGGGCAGATCGTCATTGGCGCGCATGAAGTCGATGGCTTGCCCCACCGACCAATGCTCGGGTGCCATGACCACCTCGCGCTGCATAAGACGACCGGCGGAGTTTTCCGGGTAGGACAGCGCCTGTTCAGCCGCGATCCGCTCGGAATCCTCAAGCGCGTCAAGGATCGCCTCCTGCTGCGGTTCCTCAAGGTCTTCAAGCAGGTCGACAACATCGTCACTTTCCATGTCACGCACGGCGTCGGCCAGAACGTCCGGGCGCAGCACATTGATGACCTCTTCACGCACCGCCTCATCAAGTTCCGAGAGGATGTCACCGTCAAACTCTTTGTCATACAGACGGATCAGACGCGCACGGTCATAGGGATTGATCTGTTCCAGAAGGTCAGCGATGTCGGCCGGGTGTAGCGGATCCATCAGCTCGATCAGCTTGTCGCGGTCGTCCACGTCGACTGCGTACAGAATGGCGGCTACGGTCTTGCGATCCAGCGCATAGACATCTTCGTCGCTGGTCGCATCGGTTACGGGTTCATCAAAGCCTGTCGTCATGTCTGCCCCCGTATCATTCGGTCATTGGCCCCTAATTAGAAGAAGCTGCTACCGGAAAACAATGACAATGCGGCGATTTACCGACAAGTTTCGCCCGCCTATGCTGTTTCCTAGTCCCATACAGGCGGAGATGAAGAAAAATGGCGCAAAAAACGCTGCTGAAAGGGCGTGTTCTGAGTTTCACCGGCTCCCCGTTCGAGGGTGAGCCGACCGAGGCCGTCAAAATCAGCGAAGCCGTTCTGATCGAAGACGGCCGCATTTCCGCTGTGGCGGATGCTGACAGCCTGCGCGCTGCCCATCCGGACGCCAACGTGGTGGATCACGGCCAGCACGTCATCATGGCCGGGTTTGTGGACGCCCATGTGCACTATCCGCAGACCGCCATGATCGCCAGTTGGGGCAAACGCCTGATCGACTGGCTGAACACCTACACGTTCCCCGAAGAGATGAAGTTCGGCGACCCCGCTTATGCGTCCGAGATCGCCAACCGCTATCTCGACCTGACGGCGGCGCATGGCACCACTACCATGTGCAGTTTCTGCACCATCCACCCCGAAAGCGTGGATGCCTTCTTCACAGCTGCGCGGCAGCGTAATCAGCGTGTGGTCGCTGGTAAAACTTGCATGGATCGCAACGCGCCCGAGGGGCTGCGGGACACGGCGCAGACGGCCTACGACCAGTCCGATGCGTTGCTTGCGAAATGGCACGGAATTGATCGGCTGTCTTATGCCATCACCCCACGCTTTTCCCCCACCTCCACACCCGAACAGCTTGAGGCGATGGGCGCGCTCTGGGCCGAACATCCGCATTGCCTGATGCAAACCCACCTGAGCGAGCAAACCGACGAGATCGCCTGGGTCCGCGAGCTCTTCCCGGACGCGCGCGACTATCTGGACACCTATGAGAAGTTCGGCCTGCTGGGCGCGCATGGTGTTTACGGCCACGTCATCCATCTGGAAGCCCGCGAACGCGACCGGCTGCGTGAGGTCGACGCGGCGCTGATACACTGCCCGACCTCGAACACCTTCATCGGCTCGGGGCTGTTCGACATGACCGGACTGATGACCGACGGCCACCGGGTTGGCCTTGCAACAGATACTGGCGGCGGGTCCAGCTTTTCGATGCTGCGCACGATGGCCGCGGCCTATGAGATCGGGCAGCTGAGGGGTGCACCTTTACACGCCGCTCAACTGCTGTGGCTGGGCACCGTCGGATCGGCGCGCACATTGCGGTTGGACGACTGCATCGGCAACGTCGCACCGGGGATGGAGGCCGATCTGGTCGTCCTCGACCTCGCCTCAACCCCGGCCATCGCCCAGCGCGAGGCCTGCGCCGACGATCTGTGGGAGGCCATCTTCCCTACCATCATGATGGGCGACGACCGGGCGATTTCCGAGGTCTGGATCGGCGGTGAACGCGTCACCCACTAGGGTTGCAGAGCGCGGGCCAGCTGGTTCTGCCGCTCGATCACACGGGGCATGTCCAACGTGGTGACATGCCCATCGCGCACGATCTGGCGGCCTTCGACAAACAGATGTTTCACATTCATCGGCCCCGCCAGCAGCAACGCCGCCGGGTCCCAACTGCCTGCGCTTTCGATGCCGCGCGTGTCCCAGATGGCAATGTCGGCGCGCTTGCCGGGTTCCAGCCGCCCGCAGTCGGGGCGGTTCAGAACATCGGCACCACCGCGCGTTGCGATCTCAAGCACTTCGCGGGAGGACATGGCATCCGCACCCTTCGCAACCCGTTGCAGCAACATGGCCTGACGCGCCTCAAGGATCAGGTTGCCGATATCATTGCTGGCTGACCCATCCACTCCCAATCCAACAGGAACGCCCTGGTCGCGCATGGCACGCACCGGCGCGATGCCTGACCCCAGACGGCAATTGGAGCAGGGACAATGGGCAACGCCCGTCCCGGTTCTGGCAAACAAGTCAATCTCGGCCCCATCCAGCTTGACGCAATGGGCGTGCCAGACGTCCGGGCCGGTCCAGCCCAGATCCTCGGCATATTGCCCCGGGCGGCAGCCAAACTGAGCCTGCGAATAGGCGATATCCTCGTCATTCTCCGCCAGATGAGTGTGCAGCATCACGCCCTTGTCCCGCGCCAGGATCGCAGCATCGCGCATCAGATCACGGCTGACGGAAAACGGCGAACACGGCGCCAACCCAACGCGGACCATCGCCCCCTCGGACGGATCGTGGAACGCATCGACCACACGGATCATGTCGTCGAGGATGGTTTGCTCCTGCTCTACTAACGCGTCCGGCGGCAACCCTCCGTCACTTTCCCCAATGCTCATCGCGCCGCGTGTGGGGTGGAAACGCATGCCAATCTCTGCGGCAGCGGCAATCGTATCGTCTAGCCGTGCACCGTTCGGATACAGATACAGGTGGTCAGCGCTGAGCGTGCATCCCGACAGTGCCAGTTCGGCCAGACCGATCTGGGCCGAGACGAACATCTCTTCCGGCCCAAAGCGGGACCAGATGGGATAGAGCGTCTTCAGCCAGCCAAATAGCAGCGCATCCTGCCCGCCGGGCACTGCCCGTGTCAGGGTTTGGTAAAGGTGGTGATGGGTGTTCACCAAGCCCGGCGTCACAACACACCCGGCGGCATCGTGGATTTCTCCGGCTGTCTTCAAACCGTGGCCGACCTGTTCGATCTTTCCCCCACGGATCAGGATATCCGCGCCATAGAGTTCCCGGCGCGAATCGTCCATTGTCAGGATGGTGTCTGCATTCTTGATCAGGATTTCGGTCATTCCGCCCTCCTTGCTTTACACCCGTTTCGTGCAAGAAGAGCGTCGGCTGGCGGAAAACGGGTACAAGAACCAGCCGGGCAAACCCTACCCGACCAGTTCAAACCCGGCAATAACTTTCAATGCTTGCGCAAAAGCGCCAGCGCCACCGCGTGCAGTTCTGCATTCGCGGCCGCCAGCACGCGCCCGCCCTCATGCACCGGGCCACCCTGCCAGTCAGTGACAATCCCGCCGGCGGCTTCGATCACCGCAATCGGCGCCTGAATGTCATAGGCGTTCAGCCCAGCCTCGATCACCAGATCGACCTGCCCCGCAGCCAGCAGAGCATAGGCATAACAATCCATGCCATAACGTGTCAGACGCACCTGCTGCGCCACGGCCTCGAACCCGGCGCGTTCCTCGGGGGAGCCGACCTCGGGGAAGGTGGTGAATAGAATCGCCTGATCCAGGCTGGAAGTCGGACGGGTCTTCAATGGTGCCGTGCCGGTGGGGCCCGTCACCTGAGCAATATCAACCGCTCCCACAAAACGCTCTCCAATATAAGGCTGGTCGATGATGCCCATGATCGGGCCGTCTTGCGTACTCAGCGCGATCAGCACGCCCCAGGTGGGTGTGCCGCTGATGAAACCGCGAGTGCCGTCGATCGGGTCCAGCACCCACGTCCGACCACTGCTGCCCTGAACCTGGCCGAACTCTTCACCAAAGATACCGTCATCGGGCCGGTGTTTGGCCAGAACCGCGCGCATGGCCTGTTCGGCGCTCCGGTCGGCAACCGTCACCGGATCAAAGCCTTCGGCCAGTTTGTTATCGGTCTCAAGATTGGTTTGTCTGAAAAACGGAAGAATGGCCGCGCGCGCCGCGTCGGCCATTTCTTCGGCAACATCCAGATCGCTTAAAAAGGTCTCTTGCATGCGCTACCCGTGCGGCCCACGCGTACCAGAGTCAACCCTGTTCGCTCAGGCGACGTCGCTGAGGACGCGTGCAAGCTCAAACAGACGGCGGCGTTGGTTTTCAGGGATTGCATAGTAGGAGCGCACCAGATCCAGAGCTTCCTTGTCACCCATTAAATCTGCTGGAACGGACTTCTTGCCGCTCGTTCCCTTTTCAGTCTCTTCCAAACCTTCGAAGAAAAAGCTGACAGGTACATCCAATGCCTCGGCGATGTCCCACAGGCGAGAAGCGCTGATACGGTTGGCACCAGTTTCATACTTTTGGATTTGTTGAAACTTAATACCAACTTGCTGCGCCAACTGCTGTTGGGTCATGCCAATCAGCCAGCGGCGATGCCGGACGCGCTTACCCACATGGACATCGACGTGATGGGTCATTGGTATTCTCCTTTTTTACACACAACCAATTCGGGTGCGCGACATAACTATACTACCGCAACACTAGCGAGCCGCCCTTAACTACTTCCTAATCAGGAACATGCCCCCAAATCATCAACTCTCACAATATTGCTCTTTTTGGGTTTTTTTTCAAGAAGGTTGAATCGGATTCCTCGGACAGACGTTTAAGGTTGTGCCACTTCTGCCCGGCACACGTCGCTGACCTTTGGTAAGCCTACAGCGCCCAAACCATTCCCTGCCAGCGTGATCGGCTTAGAGATTGACAATCCCTACACGGCAAGAACCTATGCGCCAAACTAAAGGAGCGCAACTATGCTGGCCTACAGAATTCTGTCTCAAGGTGCCGCCGCCCGGCTTTGTGATATGGACGTTCCTCGCCCTTTGTCAGGTCAGGTCCGTGTTGCGATCAAAGCCTGCGGTCTGAACTTTGCGGACTTGCTAATGCAGAAGGGCACCTATCAGGATACCCCCCCTGCCCCGTTTACACAGGGTATGGAGATTGCTGGCGTCGTGGATGCAACGGGTCCCGACGTATCGCACCTAAAACCAGGTGACCGGATCGCGGTCTATTCGGGTCAGGGCGGTCTGGCGGAATTTGGAGTATTCGACGCAGAGCGCGCGATTCCCCTGCCCGATTCGATGAGCTTTGAAGATGCTGCTGCCATTCAGATCGCCTATGGCACCAGCCACATCGCGTTGGATCACCGCGCCCGCCTTCAACCCGGCGAGACACTTCTGGTCACTGGGGCGGCGGGTGGTGTTGGCCTGACAGCGGTTGAGATCGGCAAACTGATGGGTGCAACCGTGATCGCTCAGGCGCGTGGCGCGGACAAACTGGCCGTGGCGCAGGCCGCAGGGGCGGACCACCTGATCGACGCATCCGAGGATATGCGCACGCGTGTCAAGGAGCTTGGGGGCGCGGACGTCGTTTACGACGCGATCGGCGGCGACGTTTTCAAAGCCGCTTTCCGCGCCACGAACCCCGAAGGGCGGCTGCTGCCGATCGGTTTTGCGGGCGGAGAGGTTCCGCAGATTCCCGCCAATCACCTGTTGGTCAAGAATCTGACAGTGATCGGGTTCTATATCGGAGGGTACCTGAACTTTCGACCTCAGATCGTTCAGAACAGTTTTGAAACACTGTTCCGCTGGCACGCCGAGGGGCGGATCAAGCCGCACATCAGCCACGTGCTGCCCTTGTCGGACGCCGAGAAAGGCTTACAACTGCTGCGCGACCGTACGGCGACCGGCAAGGTCGTGATCACGCCCTAACCAACAACCGCTTTCAGAGGGCTGCTGCCAATCAATCGGAAATTCTGCCGGACAAGATCAGCCAGCGCTTCGACCACGGGGCCGCGTCCGGGGTCTCCTCCGTACAGGTTGATCATGTGTGCGGGCAGATCGGGCAGAACGCCGCCGTCATCAATCTGCACCAGATGTGCAGCCTCGGTGCCATCCAGCATGGCGTGAATCGCAAGATCGGCAGACACGGTGGCCTCGATGGTGCGGTCGTTTTCGGTTTCCACCGACAGTTCCCATGGAAGGCCAGCCTCATCCAGCGCTGCGATCATCTGCGGCCGGAACATGCAACGACGCCCGACGGCAATGGGAATCGGTCGTTTACGCCAGGCCGATCCGCCAGGCGCGCCGATCCAGCGCAATGGCAGTTCGGCAATGGTTTCGGCACCATCGCCCCGGTTAGCCTCGGTCGTCAGGATCAGGTCACATTCCCCGCGTTTGAGCATGTCTTTCAGTTGCAGCGAGTATGAAGACACCAACTGCACCCGCACCCGCGGGAAATCCGCGTTGAAGCGCTGCAATACCCTCGGAATCGCCGGGTAAACGATGTCATGCGGCACACCCAGCACCACCTCACCCTCAAACGCCTGATCGGTGAGTTTCGAGATCACCTCATCATTCAGCGCGATCATGCGACGGGCATAGGCCAGCAGTTGCTCACCAGACGCGGTCAGCGCGATGGTCCGTCCGCTGCGGTCCAGCAGTTCAAGGCCCAGCAGCTCTTCCAAGCGCTTTAGCTGCATCGAAACGGCGGATTGCGTCAGATGCAGAAACCCGGCGGCGCGTGTCACGCCACCCTGATCCGCCACCGCCACGAATGACCGCAAGGTTGTAATATCCAGATTTCGCATCTTCACGAATCCTTATGCATCACTTCATAAACATTCATTTTTAAAATGTGTCACAGCAGGCCATATAAATCAAGGAACTTGATGGGAAAGCAAAAACTCATCGAGGATCACAGAAAGGACAAAAATTATGACCCAAATTGCGATAGACAGACACTGCCCACCTCGTCGCCGCTTTGGCCTAAGTATGCTGCTGGATTCGCTTTCGCTACACCGTCAGCGGCGGACCTTGGCACGGCTGGATGCCAGAGCGCTGGAAGACATCGGAATCACCCGTGAACAGGCAGAGGCCGAGGCCGCCCGCCCAATCTGGGACGCGCCGGAATTTTGGCAAAAATGATTCTGACATTCATCTTTTCTCAATGAATGGCGACCCGCACCCGCAGGTCGCCATTTTTGTTTCGTGTTTTAGCTGGAATCCGGCGCTAAACCCTTGAAACATGATCCGCAGTTGCCGATATTTGCCAAGAACGGGGTCCGACTTTCGGACCACGATAAGAATTATGTGAAGGGAGACCCTTTTATGGCACAATTTGACACGATCCGGACGGCGGCCGGCGCGCGCGCTGCCCAGATTGACGAGGGCCTGCGCGCCCACATGAACAAAGTCTACGGCACGATGTCCGTAGGTATGCTGATCACGGCGCTCGCCGCCTGGGCAATTGCCGGTCTTGCAGTAACCTCTGATCCGACTAACGCGGTGGCTCAGATCGGCGCAGACCGTTATCTGACCAGCTTGGGTGGCGCACTATTCATGTCGCCGCTGAAGTGGGTCGTAATCTTCTCACCGCTAGCCTTCCTGCTCTTTGGCTGGGGCGCTCTGTTGCGTCGTGGTTCGGCTGCGGCAGTTCAACTGGGCTTTTTCGTCTTCGCGGCCGTAATGGGCGTATCGATGAGCTCGGTGTTCATGATTTACACCCCGTACTCGATTGCACAGACGTTCATCGTGACTTCGATTGCCTTCGCTGGCCTGAGCCTGTTTGGCTACACCACCAAGCGCAATCTGAGCGGCATGGGCACGTTCCTGATGATGGGCGTGATTGGGCTGCTGGTGGCAATGGTCATCAACATCTTCCTGCAATCGCCCGCGATGATGTTCGCAATCTCGGCCATCGGCGTGCTGGTGTTTGCTGGCCTGACTGCATTCTACACTCAGGACATCAAGAACACCTACGTTGCACACGCAACCCACGGTGACCAGGAATGGCTGGACAAAGCGGCAATCGATGGAGCGCTGAGCCTGTACATCTCGTTCCTGAACATGTTCCAGTTCCTGCTGATGTTCATGGGGCAGCAAGAGTAGCGCTGCGACCAACACAATAATTAGATGGGGCGGTTCCTGAAGGAACCGCCCCTTTCTTTTTGCCAAATGCCCACACCCGACCGATACGCCCAGCTTTGGCAGACACAAAAGCCCCAATCAACATCCGCACGAAAAAGGCCCCGTCCGAACGGCGGGTCCTCAGTCAATCGAATTTCGGAGCGTTTAGCTACAGTTTAGCGGAACCGCAAAACCCGAACTGCGTGACGAGGATCCCTTGCGGTACACTTGACCCGCAGGCAGACAGCCCGTGAACTGCTCGGCATCGCGACCAAAGGCTGCGCCTACTGCGTTGTCGATGCGGCTGCTGTTGCTCGGCGTACGCAGAACCCCGTACAGAGTGCCATTCACGCTGACTGTGCTTAGGAACAGGTTGGTGTCTCTGCTGGTCAGAACCACCGCGTCGGTGTCGCTGCGTCCGCCATTATCGATTGCAACACGCGCAACTTTCTCGGCGTCAGTCTGATCGGTCACGACCGGAATTGTTGGAAGTGCGGCCAGCTCGGCCGGTACGTTTGTTGCTAGGGGCACGAAAGCTGCTGAACCAGGCACATCCGAGATAGTACGGGGTTCGCCATCAATCCCCGTGAAACCGACACCCTTGCGGTCAAAGGGGTCTTCGCAGGCAGCAAGGGTCAGCACAGCTATTGTGGATAACAAGATTTTTTTCATGACGGCCAACATTTTGGAACGGTTTGTTGAAGCGTAGGGGTAAGCCCCGTCAAAAAGCAACCCACCAAGGATCCGATTGCCTGATCCGCTGATGCGTCGTTGCAACGACAAGAAATGCCGCGAAGCTTCGCAGCGATGCGCCTAAAGAAAAAGGGTTCCGCCGCAGCGGAACCCTTTGAACTTGTCCAAGCTGGACGGCAGATTACTTAATCTTGCCTTCCTTGTACTCGACATGCTTCCGAGCGACCGGATCGTATTTACGAATGGTCATTTTCTCGGTCATGGTGCGAGCGTTTTTCTTGGTTACGTAGAAATGGCCCGTACCCGCGGTCGAGTTCAGACGGATCTTGATTGTCGTCGGCTTCGCCATGGTTGTCTCCTGCGTCCGAAAAGGCAGGGGCCTTTCGGTTGAATTCCTATGAGCGTGCGCTTTTACGCTCTGCACCGCTCATGTCAAGGGCAATCGCGACGGCAAAGGAACCAAGTTTAGATTGGCGTCAGGCTGATAGCTTCGGCGCCCCCATATAAGCATGAATCTGATCCCTCTCGGCGTCTGATAGCCCCAGTGCCGTTGCAAGCTGATGCAGATAGGACGCCTCCTGCTGATTGTCCAAGCGAATCGCAGCCAGCGATGTCGCGTAGATTTGGGTTTTGAGCGGCGCACCAGAATCGGCTGCCAAGCCCATCACATCAATCGGGGCGTTCAACTGCTCCTGAACGAAAGCGCGCTCTTCATCGCTGATGTCATCGCCCAACTCGCCGAGGATCGTCTCTTTTTCATCTTCATCCAGTTCACCGTCTGCCTTGGCTGCCTGGATCATCGCGCGCAGCATCAGTTTGGCCTGCTCTTCCATCATGGCGCCGCCCGGTGTGCCCTTGAACACGGTTTCCATCATGTCCGCGGTGTACTGGCTTCCGGTTTTGGCTGCACCTTGCATGGCGTTCATGAGCCCACCCAGCCCTGCCGCGCCTGCAGTGTTGGTCACACCTAGTTTGCCGATCATTTCCTGAAGGCCTGCCGCTCCGCCGGGCATTCCGAATTGCTCGGCCATTTTGCCAAGCTGATCCATGCCAAAGCCCCCTCCGGCGCCCTGCATCATGTCTTGCAGACCAGCCATACCGCCCATCTGCTTGTATTTCTCCATACCCTTAGCGGCGGCAAATCCAACAGCAACCGAGGCCAGTGCTTTCATAAAACTCATTGCAATCCTCCCAACTTTTAAAATTTCTGCCTGCATCCTAGCAGATGAATGTGAACCAAGTATCGGCTGCTTCGCACACCATACAAGGTACGACGCGTCTCGTCGGCACTCAGCCAGAATAAGACTAACTGAAACATGTTACCATTGCGGGTATTTCGAAGGTCGGCCCTCAAACAAGCACGTTCCCGCACACGCATGCCGCGAATTTGTACACATCACCAAAACATGATACCTATATGCCAATTTTTTTGACCCAAGAAACTATACAAGAATTCCGGTCACGAGGCACCGCAAGCAAGCAAACATCTCTGTCAGCAGAGGTTTTAAATATGTTTGGGGGGCTGTCATGACTGAATGGAAACTTCAGGCCGAAGAACTGGCCAATTGCAACTGTAACTTTGGGTGTCCTTGCCAATTCAGTGTTCTCCCCTCTCACGGGAATTGCGAAGCGGTCGTTGTTTTCGATATTACATCCGGACATTACGGCGACACAGACCTAGCCGGGGTTCGGGCAGCGGGTGTCTATCATTGGCCTGGGGCGATACACGAAGGCAACGGCCAGATGCAGTTGATCATTGACGACGGCGCATCAGCGGATCAGAGGGCGGCATTACAAGCCATCATGACGGGTGAAGACACCGACGAGATGGCAACGATGTGGTACGTCTTCAGCGCGATGGCACCAACGAAGCACGAAACTCTCAGTGCCGCGATAGAAGTCAATTGGAGCCGAGAAGAGCGCACGGGATATGCCAAGGTTCACGGCGTTTTTGACGTAGAGGTCAGCCCGATCCCGCATATCGTCTCAGGGGCGCCACACCGGGCGTCTATTCAGCTGCCTCACGGGTTTGAATACCGCCACGCCGAGGCAGCATCGGGGACCGCAAAAACAACAGGCAGCGCGATCAGTCTGACCTTAGACGCGACCCACGCGCATCTGGCGCATCTCAACATCTCGGGGCATGGCGTCCTCGGCGCGTGACGGGGGCCGATATGACGACGCCTCCGCCCAGACCCGGGATGGTGGATCTGGCGCTGCAGCGTGATCGCAGCATTGTTCTGATCTGCGTCCTTTTCATCATACTGGGAGCCTCTTGGTACACCATCGCCGGAATTGGCATGGACATGACCGCCATCGACATGACTCGGATGGCCGGGCCGATTGGCGACCCCATGCAGATGGCAATCCAAGTGCACTGGACCCTGGAATACACCACACTGATTTTCTTGATGTGGTGGGTCATGATGATCGCAATGATGACGCCCAGCGCTGCCCCGACCGTTCTCTTGTACACAGCCATCAAACGGGTGGGCCCGGACAAGGCGAATGCCTCGCAGCTAGGTTTGTTTTTCCTCTCCGGTTACCTGGTGGCCTGGGCTGTGTTCAGCCTAGTTGCGACGGGTGCGCAGTGGCTTTTGGAGGTATTGGAGCTTTCGGACGGGCCGATGATGACAGTCCGGTCCCCGGCGGCTGCGGGATGTGTGCTGATTGCGGCTGGTGTGTACCAATTGTCGAGCCTGAAATCCGCCTGCCTGCGCCATTGCCGCAGCCCGGCCCAATTTCTGGCCGAACACAACAAACCCGGCTCTTATGGAGCGTTTCGTGCCGGAGCCTTGCATGGCGCGTATTGCCTTGGTTGTTGCTGGGCTCTGATGCTGCTGCTCTTCGCAGGAGGGGTAATGAACCTCTACTGGATCGTCGGCATCGCAATTTACGTTGCGCTGGAAAAACTGATGCCACGGGCCACATGGCTGGTTCCCCTTACTGGCGTGGCATTGATCGTAATGGGCATTTGGCTGATCGCGACCCCGTTAATCGCGACAGGTTGAAATGCACATGCAGGCCAAGGGACCGGCCAAATTACGGGTCCTGCTTCGACTTGTTTAAAAGGAGGTACATATGCCTATCTTCATTACATATGCGTCCTATTCGGAGGATGGCATCAAAGGAATGTTGAAAAAACCAGCGAACCGTACGGCGCCCGTAAAGGCTCTGTTGAAAAAGGCCGGAGGCAAATTGATCGCCTTTTACATGACCACAGGTGAAAACGATGTCGTTGTCATCAGCGAAGCACCGGATGGAACAGATGCCGTAGCAATAGGAATGGCCGTTGCGGCCTCGGGCGCGGTGTCCAAAATACATACGGTGCGGGCGTGGACAGCGGACGACTTCGTCTCAGTTGCCAAAAAAGCAGCGAAACTGACGGGTGCTTATCAACCGCCGGGCAAGTAATCAGGAAAACGCGCGGAGGGCCTGTAAGCCGGATCTTGTTCCGGGGTTGCCCCCTTCGATGACCATTCCTCTAGGCCGTGCATTGCTGCGCGGCTCAAGCTGCCAACCCGGTCCCTCTCGGCCAAGACGCGCTTAGCGGTGGTATCGGCTGACGCCGACCAACCCGCGCGGGGACCCTATTTGGCATTGCTCCCGGTGGGGCTTGCCGTGCCGCCACTGTTGCCAGCGGCGCGGTGGGCTCTTACCCCACCGTTTCACCCTTACCCTGAAAACAGGGCGGTCTGATTTCTGTGGCGCTTTCCGTCGGGTTGCCCCGCCCGGGCGTTACCCGGCACCGTTGTCTTGTGGAGTCCGGACTTTCCTCTCGGGCCAAAGCCCCAGCGGCCATCCGGCCCTCCGCGCGAGCGCTTGCGTAGTCCGTGGCCTCGACCGCGTCAAGAGTAGCCATTGGCTTGAACCCACGCATCGGCCTTTACCTGTTAAAAAGTAGATCACGCCCTGAAAGCCGTTTTCCCGAACGGAGTGAAATCGGCGGGTGCCAGTGGGCCTTTGCCCCATGGGCGGTACCTAAGGCGCACAGCCTCAAGCAAAGTTGCGTCATCAGTATCGGCGGTGAAGCCCGCGTCGTGGGCCAATGCCCTGAACAAAGCCGGTGGAGCGTCCTGCGGCCCTTCATCAACGCCGCGCCGAGCAGCCAATCCAAGGCGTTCCAAACGCTGCCAGTCGAACCGTTGGCCAGGGTCGAACTTACGTCCAGGTGCCATATCAGAATGCCCAATCACCCCTTCTGGCGTGATCGACCACCGCTTTATGATCTGACGCAGCAAGATTTCAAGCCCGGTCATCTGAAGTTCTGAGAAGGGATGAAAGCCAGTATTGTCCAGCTCAATTCCGATCGAGCGGGAGTTTATGTCGCTTTGACCATGCCACTCTCCTGCCCCGGCATGCCAGGCGCGATGGGTTTCCCGCACCATCTGCCACACCGTGCCATCGCGACCTATCAGGTAATGCGCCGAAACTTCACATTCGGGATCGCACAAACGATCCAGTGCAGCCTGAGCGCTGTCCATCGCGGTGTAATGGATGACCACCAAAGAGGGCATCAGCCCGTCCCTTCGTTCACCGAAGTTAGGGGACGGATGCCAAATGGGCGTTAGCGGCTCAGTTGTTGACGGCACTGCGGAACGCGCTTGGGTCCCAGCCGCAGGCATATCCGTCACCATCCGGATCCAGCCCTTTGCGATCTCGCTGCGGCCCGCCGTTGGACAAGAAATCAATCTGCGCCTGATCCGCAGAAGGATAGCGGGCACAGTTACGCTGGGCTTTGGCCTCAAGGTTGAACCCAGCGCGACTGTACAGCTGGGTTCCGACAGGATTCGATGTGTTCAGCGCATATTGCACAACATTCGGCTGGCCATCGGTTCCCCGCTGAGGGACGGCCGTAGGCTCGACGACCTGATAGGTCTGGCGGTTCTGTTCGATCCTTGCAGCATCGGATTCGATAGTGCGACGACCAGAAACCGCTTCGAAATCCTGTTCGTCAGAGATTCCATTGCTGATTGGATCTTCGACCGGCGACGGTTCTGAAATTATAGTGCTTTGACCGGACGTGCTGGCCAGCGCGGCTGCAGTCGCCGAAGCAAGGTCTGCATTGTCACCTGAAGGAACAGGCGCATCAGTTCCCGGCGCACCCAATTGTTGTTCGGTCACTTCAGAGGGACCAAGCAGCGGATTTCCGGTGTATCCCTGCCCTGCCAGCTGAGCTTCACGCTGCGCCTGATAGGCGGGTGTGTTGAAGTCCGGGCCACCAACAGGAGCCACCGTATTACAGGCGGCGACCAATCCGATTGCGGGGATCAGAAGCGTAAAGCGCATCCAACTGCTCCGTTTTGCGTTGTCTTGCCTGACCTGAGGATTACCACCATTTGCCCGGCTTGGCCACAAACCCGGCGGCGCTTTCCAGCGCATAAGCAGTGTTCAGCAGATCACCCTCTTCCCAAGGACGCCCGATCAGTTGCAGACCAAGCGGCAGGCCTTGCTTATCCAGACCGGCAGGCACCGAGACACCCGGCAAACCGGCAAGGTTCACCGTCACGGTGAAGACATCGTTGAGGTACATTTGAACCGGATCAGCCTCGGTCATCTCGCCCAGTCCAAACGAAGCCGACGGCGTTGCCGGGGTCAGGATCGCATCGACACCTGCGGCAAAGACATCCTCGAAGTCTTTCTTGATCAGGGTCCGGACACGGCGGGCGCGGTTGTAATAGGCGTCGTAGAAACCGGCCGACAACACGTAGGTACCAACCATGACACGGCGCTGAACCTCGTGGCCGAAGCCCTCGGCGCGGGTTTTCTCATACATCTCGGTGATGCCATCACCCTGTGCCAGTTGCGCACGACGGCCATAGCGGACACCGTCGTAGCGGGCGAGGTTCGAGGATGCCTCGGCAGGGGCAATCACATAATACGCAGGCAGCGCGTATTTCGTATGCGGCAGCGAGATATCAACGATCTCGGCACCTGCGGCTTTCAGCATCTCGGCACCGTCGGCCCAGAGCTTTTCGATCTCGGCGGGCATACCATCCATGCGGTATTCTTTCGGAATACCGATCTTTTTGCCCTTGATGTCGCCGGTCAGCATCGCCTCGAAATTTGGCACGGCCAGTTCGGCGCTGGTGGAATCCTTGGGGTCGTGGCCGCACATGGTTTCCAGCATGATCGCCGCATCGCGCACATTCTTGGTCATCGGACCGGCCTGATCCAGCGAGGACGCGAAGGCCACGATGCCCCAACGCGAGCAACGGCCATAGGTCGGTTTGATGCCGGTGATGCCAGTGAACGCGGCAGGTTGACGGATCGAGCCACCGGTGTCGGTACCGGTTGCCGCCAGACACAGATCAGCGGCCACAGCCGACGCCGAGCCCCCCGACGAGCCGCCCGGGGTCAACTGCGCATCATCATTGCCGCGACGCCAAGGGCTGACCGCGTTGCCATAGACCGAGGTCTCATTGGACGAACCCATAGCGAATTCGTCCATGTTCAGCTTGCCCAGCATCACAGCGCCAGCATCGGCCAGTTGCTGCGACACGGTGGATTCATATTCGGGCTTGAACCCTTCCAGAATTTTCGACGCCGCCTGCGAGGGCACGCCCTTGGTGCAGAACAGGTCCTTGATACCGATTGGCAGGCCACACATGGACGGCGCGTCGCCACCCTTGATCCGCTCATCCGCAGCCTTGGCGCGTTCCAGCGCAATCTCGGGCGTCTTATGGACAAAAGCGTTCAGCGCGTCGGCCTCATCAATGGCCTTCAGGCAGGATTCGGTCAGTTCAACCGAGGTCACTTCACCCTTGCGCAGCGCGTCGCGGGCCTCGGCCAGGCCCAGTTTGTTCAGATCGCTCATGTCTTACTCCACCACTTTGGGGACTGCGAAAAAGCCTTCGCGCGCGTCGGGGGCATTGGCCAGAACCTTGTCCTGCTGGTTTCCGTCGGTGACCACATCCTCACGACGCTTCAAGCGCATCGGCTCGACCGAGACCATCGGCTCGACGCCTTCGACATCCACTTCGTTCAGTTGCTCGATGAACCCAAGGATAGTGTTGAACTCGGACGCCAGCGCGGGCAGCGCGTCGTCCTCGACCTTGATCCGGGCCAGTTTGGCCACCTTGGCGGCGGTGCTTTGGTCAATCGACATCGGAAAACCTCATATGCGTTAGGGGGCATTTACCTGTCTGGGGTCCGGGTCGCAAGACCGCCGAGGGGTCGATCCACCCCGTTTCGGCCCGCACATGGCAAGTGCCATTCAATTTTGCATATCCCCTATACGTAAAAGTAAACCGAATAGTTCATTTTGATGCTTGAAAAAGTGAACCGAACTGTTCATTTCAAATGTCACGGCACAGCCTTAAACCGGAGAAAGACAATGAAAACGTTCATGACTGCATTTGTACTGGCCACCACTGTTCTTGCTGCCCAGGCCCAGGCCTTTGGCCCCACCATGAACACCCTGACGCGCGACCTGACATTCCCCGAAACAGTCTCGGCGCCCGTCACGCAGGATCAGACCAAACTGGGTAAATGACATAACCCCCTGTCCGGGTCGGGTATTCGACGTCCGGCCCGGAAAAGCTGCAATTGACTGCTGCGCTTAATACGGCCAACCGCTAGGGTGAACACAGTGATCCGCCGAACCAAGCATCAGGTTCGGCAAGCCAACGGAGCGGAATATGAGCGCGCGCAAACAAGCAGTTCTGGACGCAATTGATGCGGCCAACACCCAAGACCCCAACCATGATAACGGCCAACCGATCGAGTTGCTGTACGGCCAGCGCATGAGCGCCGAACTGGACCGACTTTTCCCGGACGCTTCGGATGTGCTGCAGATTGCGGCTCGGGGTCAGCATGTTGAACGTTGGAAACTGGCGCGCAGCGAATATCCCGAGGGCCGCGCCGGATATCTGGCCTGGCGCAAGGCGCAAGGCGTCCATCACGCGGACGTTGTCATGGCGATTATGGAACAGGCCGGTTACAGTGCGGATGAGATCGAAGCCGCCGGGCGGATGCTGCGCAAACAGGGCATCAAGCGCGACGACGAGGTTCAGGCGCTGGAAGATGTGATCTGCTTCGTTTTCCTGAAATGGTATTTCGCGCCTTTCGCCGAGAAACACTCAGCCGAGAAAATCCAGAACATCGTCGAAAAGACCGCACGCAAGATGTCGGCCGAGGGCCGCGCGCGGGTTCTGTCCGAGTTTGACTTGCCGGAACATCTGGCTGCAGCCTTTCAGGGCTGAGACGCACGGACCATGTGCCTGCGATAAACCTCGATCATCCAGCCCAGCATGGTGGCGTTCAGAATGTGCCACATGAAATGCGTGCCCAGCGGAAGCAGGGCACAAAGGGGTTCATCCAACGCGCGGAAGGTGATTGAGGCGATCAGGATGCCTGCGCCGATCGCAAGGCCGCGCGCAGTGTCGGGTACGCGTTTGCGCAGCAGAAATGCGTAGATCAGAATCAGTAGCGGCACCGGAGCATAAGCCGACGACCCGCCCAAACCCGGGATGAACTGAAACAAGGGGATTGTGGCTACAGCGTACGGCACGAACAGGGCGGCGACGATCAGGGCATAGGTCGGACGCATAAGCCAGACATCACGATTGATGGCGAAGATATAGACCAGGATATACAGCAAGATCGGCGCAACATCGGCCATTGCCGCCCAAACCTGCGCATGGGTGTGAAACAGGTAACTGCCCAATCCGATTCCCGCGAGGATGATCACCAGCACCATCGCCAGAGGCATCCGCTGCCCGCGTACGCGCCGCCACATGATGAACGCCGCGACCAGAAACGCCGCATTTGTCACCGCGTTTATCGGCTCAGCCCAATAGGCGGGCGACAGGCGCTCGCAATATCCGTCAATTTCCTGAAACCAGTCCATGAACTTTTACATAACCGATGCTAGGCTGATGCCAAGAGCTTGTTTTGGGAGGACGTTTTCATGAACATCATTTGGCTGGGGCACGGCAGTTTTCGCATCGAAACCGAAGGGCAGGTTCTACTGATCGACCCCTGGCTGACCGGAAATCCGGTGCTGGACGAAGCGCATCACGACAATGCTCTGGACGGGGCGACGCATATCCTTCTGACGCACACGCATTTCGATCATGTGGCCGACGTGGTGTCACTGGCCAAGCATCTGAAAGTGCCCGTTGTAGGCCAGTACGACCTGATGGGGTATTGGAGTGAGGCCGAAGGACTTGAAACCATAGGTTTCAACAAAGGCGGCACGGTGAACCTGAACGGCGTCAAGGTGACGATGGTTCCGGCCTCTCACAGTTCGACGTTCTCAACGCCCGACGGCTTGCGTACCGGTGGCAGCGAGGTCGGTTTTATGATCGCCTCGGAAGGGCATATGCTCTATGTTTCAGGCGACACCGACATCATGGCGGACATGGATTGGATGGGAGACTACTACAAACCCGATATCGGCATCCTGTCAGCGGGCGGTCATTTCACCATGGATATGAAAGCCACGGCTTACGCAGCCAAGCGGTATTTCAACTTCCAGACAGTGATTCCCTGCCACTACAAGACCTTCCCGATTCTGGAACAATCCGCTCAGGCGTTGATCGACGGGTTGCCTGGGGTGGATGTGATCGAACCGGAGTTGATGAAACCGATCACTCTCTAGGATCACGCCGTTCGGCAAAGAAGGCTTTCAGCAGGTCTGCGGATTCCTGCCCGGCGATGCCGTCGTAAATCTCGGGAACATGGTGCGCCTGTTTATGAGAGAATACACGCGCACCATGCGCCACGCCGCCGGATTTCGGATCAGCGGCGCCGTAATAAATCCGCCGGATACGCGCCGCGGCCAGCGCCGCCGCGCACATCGCACAGGGTTCCAACGTCACATAGAGGTCGTGGTCGGGCAGCCGTTCAGACCCGGCCTCAGCGCAGGCGGCGCGCAGGGCCAGAATCTCGGCATGGGCGGTGGGGTCGTTCAGTTCGCGCGTCCGATTGCCCGCAGCCGCGACAACACGACCATCAGGCGCGACGATGACGGCCCCCACCGGCACCTCTCCACGATCTGCCGCTGCGCGCGCCTCAATCAGCGCCTTATCCATATGCGATCTGAACTCCATGCCTCTGACTGCTACAGAAACCTGCCTTTCGCAAGCGGGCGGGATGCGCTATGGCCTGCGGATGACCAAAACCCCTCCTCCCGGCGACCGGATCGCCAAAGTCCTTGCCCGCGCAGGTATCGCCTCGCGCCGTGAAGCGGAACGCATGATCGAAGCCGGTCGTGTGACCGTGAATGGCAAGACCATCGACAGCCCTGCCCTGAACGTCACCGGCAAAGACAAGATCACCGTGGATGGCAAACCGGTGTCCGAACCGGAACCCTCGCGCCTGTGGCTCTATCACAAACCGCCCGGTCTGGTGACGACGACGCGCGACGAAAAAGGCCGCGCGACCATTTTCGACAACCTGCCCGAGGATATGCCCCGCGTCATGAGCGTTGGGCGGCTGGACCTGAATTCGGAAGGGTTGCTGCTGCTGACCAACGATGGCGGTATCAAGCGAAAGCTGGAACTGCCTTCGACCGGATGGCTGCGGAAATACCGTGTTCGGGTGAATGGACGGCCTAAGGACGAGGATTTTGCGCCGTTGCGCAAAGGTTTGGTGATAGAGGGCGAGCGTTTTCTGCCCATGGATGTCTCGCTGGACCGTCAGCAGGGCGCAAACGCCTGGCTGACCATCGGCCTGCGCGAAGGCAAGAACCGCGAGATTCGCCGCGCGATGGAAGATATCGGCTATGCGGTGAACCGCCTGCTGCGCGTCTCCTACGGGCCATTTCAGCTGGGCAGTCTGAAACCGGGAGAGGTTGAGGAGATCCGCCGCCGCGTGATGCGCGATCAGCTGGGGCTGGACGCGGAACCCGAAACCAAGCCGAAACGTCCGGCGCGACCGCAAAGAAAACGGGCACCTGTCGGCAAGAAATCTCGCAAGTGACGCGGGTTTAGTAACCTTCCCCCTAGCGCCAAGCCCTCGTATCGCCTAAATTTTCCGTGAGCGTTGCTTTTGGGGGGCGTCATGTCAGGGACCGGAGTTCAAAAACTGGCCTACGCGGCCCTGTTGGTGCTGTTGTTCGGTGTCTGCACCGGCGTGCTGGGGGGCCTGTAGCGCATGTCACAGCGATATGGCGGAAAATTCAGCCCACAAGGCGGCGGGTCTGACGACGACAAACCGCCGCGCGGGCAATTCCACGGCGCACGGGTCGAACCGGCGGGCGCGCGGGTAAACATCCTGTTCCTGCCTGCCATTCCGCTGGTATTTCTGTCGCTGAACGACGGCGCAATCGGGATGACGATCGGGCTGATCGCAGCAGGCCTGCTGACCGGCGCGGCCTTTATGCTGCGCGAGGGTTTGCGCGCCGAGGCTGCCTTTAACGCACGCCGCACTGCGCGCCGCCCTGCCTTTCCCCGCAAGATTATCGCCAGCGTTCTAACCGGCCTTGGTACTGCGCTGGCCGCCTATCGGTCCGAGTATCTGGACGCCGAGACCGCCGCGCAGGCCAGTCTGGTGGCCCCTATCCTGTTTGGCGCGGTGGCCACGGTGCTGCATTCGGTGTCTTTCGGGCTGGACCCGATGAAGGACAAGGGCATGGAAGGGATCGATACCTTTCAACAGGACCGCGTCGCCCGTGTGGTCGAAGACGCCGAAACGCACCTGTCCGAAATGACCGACGCCATCAAGCGCGCCGGCGATCGACGGGTCGAGGCACGGGTCGAACGTTTTCAGGACACAGCCCGCGACCTGTTCCGCACGGTCGAGGAAGACCCGCGCGATCTGGCCGGTGCCCGCAAGTATCTGACTGTCTATCTGCAGGGTGCGCGCGATGCGACAGTGAAGTTCTCCGATGTCTATGCCCGAACCCGTGATGCGCAGGCGCTGGCTGACTACACCGCCCTGCTAGACGATCTGGAACAGAATTTCGCGGCCCGCACCCGCAAGATGCTTTTGGATGACCGTAGTGATCTGACGGTTGAAATTGACGTATTGCGCGAGCGGTTACAGCGCGAAGGCGTCCGGTTGGACTGACCGGACAGTTATTTGAGAAAGGATTACCCCATGTCCGATGCAATCAAGAACAAGGCGGTCGAGGCCGAAACGTTGGTTCAGGAAGTAACCGCCGTTGCTCTGCCCGAGCCTGTTGCCGAAGTTGTCTCTCTTGAAGAAGCAGACGAACCTGTAAGCGCTGAAATCCGCAAGCGGATGGACGAGATCGACATGGAGAACACCAACTCGATCGTCTCTTTCGGATCGTCCGCACAGGCCGAGTTGCAGGAGATCAGCCAGGCGATGCTTGCGGACGTACGCAACAAGGATGTAGGGCCCGCCGGGGACAGCCTGCGCAACATTGTCACCACGATCCGCGGCTTTTCGGTCAGCGAACTGGATGTGCGCCGCGAACGCAGCTGGTGGGAGAAACTGATGGGTCGTGCCGCGCCATTCGCCAAGTTCACTGCTCAATACGAAGAGGTCCAGGGGCAGATCGACCGTATCACCGACGACCTGCTGGGTCATGAACACACGCTGTTGAAAGACATCAAATCGCTCGACCTGCTTTATGAAAAGACGCTGGGGTTCTATGACGAACTGGCGCTTTACATCGCGGCGGGTGAGGAAAAGCTGACCGAGCTGGACAGCCACGACATTCCGGAAAAAGAGGCCGAGGTTCAGGCGGCTCCCGAAGAAGAACAGGTCATGAAAGCGCAGGAACTGCGTGACATGCGCGCCGCGCGGGATGATCTGGAACGCCGTGTGCACGACCTGAAACTGACCCGTCAGGTGACGATGCAGTCGCTGCCCTCGATCCGGCTGGTGCAGGAAAACGACAAATCCCTAGTAACCAAGATCAACTCGACGCTGGTGAACACCGTGCCGCTGTGGGAAACCCAACTGGCGCAGGCCGTCACCATCCAGCGCAGCGCCGAAGCCGCCGCCGCCGTGCGTGACGCCAATGATCTGACCAACGAACTGCTGACCTCGAACGCCGCCAACCTGCGCGATTCCAACAAGATGATCCGCGAGGAAATGGAGCGTGGCGTGTTCGACATCGAAGCTGTCAAACAGGCCAACGCTGACCTGATCGGCACCATCAACGAAAGCCTCGCCATCGCGGACGAAGGAAAGGCCAAACGCGCCGCCGCCGAGCAGGAACTGCAGAAGATGGAAGCCGAGTTGCGCGACACGCTGGCCTCGGCCAAGGCGCGTCAGGACGGCATCGGCGACAATGCCGGCGCGGCTGTTCCGAGCTGACGGCGGGTTGCGCGTGCGGGTATCGGGATATCTGAAACCTCTATTTGGTTTTGTCGCGCTGTTGGCTTTGGCCAACTGCGATGAAACGTTGACGTCTTCGGTTGTTCCGCAACCGCGCCCAGTGGCACCCGCGCCTGCGCCCAACGCCTACGTCCCTCCGTCCGCGGCCAGTCAGGATCTGGCCCGGTTCTATCAGCGGGTTGAGCGTGACCTGCTGACCCGTGGTCTGCTGCGCACAGACGGTGGCGGCCCCGATACGCCTTATGACGCCGACGACCTGGCGCGCAATTTCGAGGCCATTGCCTTTTACAGTGAGTATCCCGACCACGCGGTGACCGCGTCTTCGCGCAAGACGGACGGACAGCTCAGCCGGTGGACTGGTCCGGTGCGCGTGCAGACTGAATTCGCCCCGTCGGTCGCGCCCGAAGCGCGCAAACAGGATGCCGCGCAAGTCGAAGCCTACACGGCGCGGCTGGCCAAACTGACCGATCACCCGATTTCGGTGGTCAATCGTAAGGCCAACTTCCACGTGTTTTTTGCGGGCAAGGATGACAGCAGCTATGTGGTCATGCGGCTCAAGCAGTTGATCCCGAATATCGGTCAGGCCTCGCTGGATCTGGTCGCGAATCCGCGCGCCAATATCGACTGTTTCGTGTTTGCATCGGCCACCAGTACGGCGCCCAACCGATATGTACGTGCGGTGACGCTGATCCGTACTGAACTGCCTGATCTGTTGCGCCGCAGTTGCATCCATGAAGAGATTGCACAGGGCCTTGGACTGTCGAATGACAGCCCCGCCGCGCGCCCGTCGATTTTCAACGATGATGACGAGTTTGCGCTGCTAACCAGCCATGACGAAAAACTACTGACAATGCTCTACGACCCGCGCCTGGAACTCGGAGTGAAGGCCGAGGACGCCCGCCCCGTGGTGCGGATCATTGCGCGCGAATTGATGGGCCAGCAGCTCTGAGCCCAAAGAAAAGGAGACACCAATGGGTATTTTCGATTTTCTGACCGGAGAATTTATCGACGTCATTCACTGGGTCGACGACACACGCGACACCATGGTCTGGCGGTTCGAACGTGAGGGGCATGAGATCAAATACGGCGCCAAGCTGACTGTGCGCGAAGGTCAGGCGGCGGTCTTCGTGCATGAAGGGCAGTTGGCGGATGTATTCACGCCGGGTCTTTATATGCTTGAAACCAACAACATGCCGATCATGACGACCCTGCAACACTGGGATCATGGCTTTCAGTCTCCGTTCAAGTCCGAGATCTATTTCGTCAATACGACGCGCTTCAATGATCTGAAATGGGGCACCAAAAACCCGATCATGCTGCGCGATCCCGAGTTCGGCCCGACCCGTATTCGGGCCTTCGGCACCTACACGATCCGAGTCAAAGACCCCGCAAAATTTATGGTCGAGATCGTGGGCACCGATGGTGAGTTCACCATGGATGAGATCAGCTTTCAGATCCGCAACATCATCGTGCAGGAGTTTAGTCGCGTCATCGCAGGCTCCGGCATTCCGGTTCTGGACATGGCTGCAAACACTGCCGATCTGGGTAAGCTGATCGCGGCTGAGGTTTCCCCAGTGTTGGACAGCTATGGGCTGGAAATGCCTGAGTTTTACATCGAAAACATCTCACTTCCGCCTGCGGTCGAGGCGGCGCTGGACAAGCGAACCTCAATGGGGTTGGCGGGCGATCTGGGCAAGTTCACCCAGTATTCGGCGGCCGAGGCGATGACCGCCGCCGCCAACAATCCCGGTCAAGGCGGCGGTATGGGCGCGGGTCTTGGTATGGGGATGGGAATGGCGATGGCCAGCCAAATGGCAAACATGGCAGCGGGTCAACCGAGTGGCCCGTGGGGCAGTTCCGCCCCCGCTGCCCCGCAACCGACAACGCATGCGACACCACCACCCCCTCCGCCCGTTGAGCATGTGTGGCATATCGCGGTCGATGGGCAGACCAGCGGTCCGTTCTCAAAAGCCAAGATGGGCCGTATGGCTAGCGACGGAGAGATCACCCGTGAGACCCATGTCTGGACTGCCGGTCAGGACGGTTGGAAAAAGGCCGGAGACGTGCAGGAACTAGCGCAACTGTTTACGATCCTGCCGCCACCACCGCCCGGAGCCTGATCCTTCGGGCACCAGCGTAGTAACAGGGTTGCACGATGACCGAAGAACACAGATTTCCCTGCGAGCAATGCGGCGCGGATTACCGGTTTAACCCCGCTGATGGCAGTTTGACCTGCGATCACTGCGGGCATTCCGAGGCTATCGGCGCTGGCCCGTGGGGTGGCGCCAGCCTCAAAGAGCTCGATTTTATCGCAGCTGTCGCGGACCGGTTACCGGACACCGAGATCGAAGAAACGCGCGTTCTGTCCTGCCCCAACTGCGCGGCTCAGGTCGAGTTCGACCCCGCCACCCATGCTGCTGAATGCCCGTTCTGTGCAACGCCGGTGGTCACCGACACCGGGGTCAATCGGCACATCAAACCGCGCGGCGTACTGCCTTTTGCTTTGGATGAACGTACGGCGCACAAGGCGATGGGTGATTGGCTGGGGCGGTTGTGGTTTGCGCCGAATGGGTTGAAGGATTACGCCCGCAAAGGCCGTAAGATGCAGGGAATTTATGTACCCTACTGGACGTTCGACGCCGACACACAGTCCAGCTATCGCGGTGAGCGTGGCACCGTCTATTATGAAACCCGAACCGTCATGCGCGACGGCAAACGCGTGCAACAGCAGGTGCCCAAGGTACGGTGGTCTCCGAAATCCGGGCGTGTGAAGCGATTCTTTGACGATGTGCTTGTGCTGGCTGCACGGTCTTTGCCCAAAAGCTACACCGACGCGCTTGAGCCTTGGGATTTACCCGCGCTGGAGCCCTATCAGCCGGAGTATCTGGCGGGGTTTCGGGCCGAGGCTTACACCGTCGAATTGCAGGAAGGATACTCCGAGGCGCGCGGATATATGGCGCGGGTTATTGAGCGGGACGTGCGCTTTGACATTGGTGGCGACCGTCAGCGGATACACGCGATTGACACGGATGTGCGGGATGTGACCTTCAAGCATATCCTTCTGCCGGTTTGGATGGCTGCCTACAAATATCGCGGCCAGACCTATCGCTTTGTCATCAACGGTCGAACCGGCCGCGTTCAGGGGGAACGCCCCTGGTCGGCTATCAAGATCACCATCGCCGTTCTTCTGGGCCTGCTTGTGGCGGCCGGTGTCGGGTATCTGATGGCGACGGGTCAACAAGGGTAAAATGGCCCAAAAGCCAACAATTGTTAGCGCTTGAACTTCCCCCCGGCAGACGCCATTCTGCGCCGCGTCAACGCCGAGCGGGGAGGCCTGTGTGACGCTATCCGATCTGAACCAATTGCTGGCAGTGCGACATTCATGCCGGGCATTCCTTCCCGACCTGGTCCCAAGGGAACAAATCGAACAAATCCTGACCAGTGCTGCGCGCGTGCCCAGTTGGTGCAATGCCCAGCCTTGGCAAGTGGTTGTCACCAGCGGCGATGAAACCGACCAGTTCCGCGCGGCACTGCAAAAAGAAGCCATGACCGGCGCGCCTGCCCCGGACGTGCCCTTTCCGACATCATACTCAGGTGCATACAAAGACCGCCGCCGCGCCTGCGGTTGGGCCTTGTATGATGCGGTAGGTGTTGAACGCGGCGATCGCGCGGCCTCAGCCCGGCAGATGATGGAAAACTTCTCACTGTTCGGTGCACCGCATTGCGCGATCATCACCAGCCCGAAGGAACTTGGGGCCTATGGCGCGCTGGATTGCGGTGGGTTCGTCACAGCGTTCTCATTGGCCGCACAGGCGCTTGGCGTCGCCACGATCCCACAGGCGGCGGTGGCCACCTACAGCCCGTTCCTGCGCCGCTATTTTGACATCCCGGACGACCGGATGATTTTGTGCGCGATTTCCTTTGGCTATGCGGATAAAGATCACCCAGCCAACAGCTTTCGTACCGACCGCGCTGATCTGAGTGAGATTGTCGAATGGGTCGGGTAACGGACGCAGCAAGCGGAGAGTAAATTTGCGCGCCTTATTACAGCGAGTTTCACGCGCCAGCGTATCGGTAGCCGGCAAAACCATCGGCCAGACCGGGCCGGGGTTGATGGTTTTGGTCTGTGCGATGCTGGACGATGATGAGAAAAAGGCGGATCAGCTGGCCGCCAAAGTCTCGAAACTGCGGATATTCAAGGATGATGCTAGAAAAATGAACCGGTCGGTGAAAGATATCGATGGATCGGCGCTGGTGATCAGCCAGTTCACGCTGGCTGCGGACACCTCGCGCGGCAACCGACCGGGATTCTCCCAAGCGGCAGCACCGGACTTCGGCAAGCATCTGTATGAGGTCTTCGCCCAGCGGCTTGAGGCATACGGTGTGCCGGTCGAAACCGGTGAATTCGGGGCGGATATGGCGGTAGAACTGGTCAATGACGGGCCGGTCACGATTTGGGTGGAAAACTGATGGACAGAAAAGAACAGGCAATTCGCATCTGGCAGGCCGGTGTCGATGCGGTGGGCGGTCACGCGGCGACCAGCAAAGTACTGCACGATATCCCCGAACCAGATCAGATTCTGGCCGTGGGCAAACCCGCTGCCGCCATGGCCCGCGCCGCGTTGGAACATTTCGGCCCACGCCCGACGCTTGTTGTCACCAAAGACGACCACGGCCGTGACCTGCCGGATCACGTTTCGGTAATCGAGGCGTCCCATCCCGTTCCCGACAGCCGCAGTCTTCAGGGCGGTGAGGCGCTGCGCAAGGCGGTCGAAGCCATGCAGGCAGGCACGCACTTGCTGTTGCTGGTGTCCGGTGGGGCGTCGTCTCTGGCCGAGGATTTGCTGCCGGGTAAAACGCTGTCCGATCTGGAGCAGTTGAACAAACAGCTGCTGGCCGAGGGGCTGGACATCACGGCCATGAACGCCGAACGCCGCAAGCTATCGAGGATTAAAGGCGGTGGGCTTCTGTCTCATTTCCAAGGGGAAAAGGCGACCGTGCTGGCAATCTCGGATGTGCCCGGGGACGACCTGAATGTTGTCGGTTCGGGGATCGGCGCACTGCCGGAGAGTTATAATTTCGAGGCAACTACGCAGATCGTAGCGTCGAATGCTCATGCCCGCGCGGCCGCTGTGGATTTGGCGCAGGACGAGGGCTTGATGGTGCTCACCAACGAAGAAAGTCTGCATGATGATTTTCTGAAAGTTGCCGAAACGCTGGGTGAGCGTCTTCGCTCCATGCCCAGCGGCGCCATGGTTTTTGGTGGAGAGCCAACGGTTGTCCTGCCCGAAAACCCAGGGCGTGGCGGGCGCAATCAAGGACTGGCGCTGGCACTGGCCCGCGAGATTGCAGGGATCGAAGGGCTTACCGTAGTCGTGGGCGGCACCGATGGAACGGATGGCCCAACAGATGCCGCCGGGGCGATCATTGACGGAACCACCTGGGGCGATGGCGCTGAACAAGCGCTGCAACAGGCGGACAGCGGCAGCTATTTGGATCGCGCGGGCGCATTGCTGGTAACAGGCCCCACAGGCACCAACGTAATGGACTTGCTTGTCGCAATCCGCGACTGATCTGACGATTTTGACCCAACTTGTTTTGCAATTCCCCCGGACAGTGTTGGAATGACGCCGCCAGCCAACGCGCTACGCACCATCGAAGACCTTCCTGACGTTGGCATTGAAATGCCGGACGGTTGTCGCTTGTCTGCGCGCGTCTGGCGCCCTGTGGATGCAGCGGAACACCCAGTCCCCGCCATTCTTGAATTTCTACCCTATCGCAAACGCGACGGAACGACGGTGCGTGATGCACTAACCCACCCGTGGCTTGCCGAGCGTGGCTATGCCTGCATTCGCGTCGATATGCGCGGCAATGGTGACAGCGAAGGGCTGATGGAAGACGAGTACACCCAGCAAGAGCTGGACGATGCCGTCGCCACGATCAACTGGCTGGCTCAGCAACCCTGGTGTACCGGCAAGATTGGGATGATGGGAATCAGCTGGGGCGGGTTCAACGCACTTCAGGTAGCTGCGCTGCAGCCCGAGCCCTTGAAGGCGATCATCACCCTGTGTTCCACCGCCGACCGTTATGCGGACGACATCCACTATAAAGGTGGCTGTCTGCTGAATGAGAATCTGGGCTGGGGCGCGACGATGTGGTCGTACTCGTCCCGTCCCCCCGATCCCGATCTGCGCGAGAACTGGCGTGAAATGTGGCTGGAACGGCTGGAGCATGAGCCGTTTCTGCCATCGGTCTGGCTGCGCCACCAACGGCGGGACGCGTATTGGCAGCACGGCTCGGTCTGCGAAGATTTCAACGCCATCCAGGCGGCAACTCTGGCGATCGGCGGCTGGGGAGATGCCTACAAGAACACCGTGCCTTTGCTGGTTGAGCAACTGACGGCCCCGGTCAAAGGGATCGTGGGGCCGTGGGTGCACAAGTACCCTCATTTTGCGGTGCCCGAACCGCGGATCGGATTTCTGCAGGAAGCTCTGCGCTGGTGGGATCACTGGCTGAAGGGCATCGATACAGGCGTCGATAAAGACCCGGCCTACCGTGCCTATCTGATGGATGGCGTTCGACCGCAGCGCTGGTATAGCGAACGACCCGGGCGTTGGATTGCCGAGACCAGTGGGGCCACGTCCCATCTGTCCGGCCTGATTCTGGGCTTGTCAGATGCCGGTTTGGGGCCGGACGGCCCATTAGACGTTCGGGTGCGTTCACCGCAGACCTGCGGTATGGAGGGCGGGGAATACTGCGCCATCTGGCTGGGCCCCGACATGCCTGGAGATCAGCGCTCGGACGACGCGCTGTCGGCCTGTTTCGACGGCACAACGCTGGCTGAGGACATGGACATCGTGGGCGCTCCGCGCATCCGTCTGCGGCTGAGTGCCGACCGCCCGCAGGCACAGATTGCCGTTCGGCTGAACCATGTGCACCCGGATGGGGCCTCGACACGCATTACTTATGGTGTGCTGAACCTGTCGCATCGCGACAGCCACGCGGAACCCACACCGCTGACGCCGGGCACCGAATATGACGTTTCAGTGGATCTGGATCACATCGCCTATCGCTTACCCAAGGGGCATAGGCTGCGGGTCGCAATCTCCAGCGCCTATTGGCCGCTGATCTGGCCATCGCCCGAACGCACCGAATTACACCTGACGCAGGGCAACATCACCATACCGCAACGCCCGACTACCAATAACGAATATGCGTTTCCACAGCCCGATTCGGCACCGCCTCTGGATCAGACCTCGCTGCGCGCTCCGCGCAATTCGCGGCGGGTGGAAACGGACATGAACTCAGGCGAAACCCACCTGACTATCGAGGATGACTTTGGTCTGGTCACCAACACCGAACACGGTCTAACCCACGGCGGAACGGCGCATGAACGCTGGACGATCCACCCGGACGATCCCCTCTCTGCCCGGGGGTATTGCAAATGGACGCAAGAAATTAGCCGGAACGGTATCGATCTGCGCACCGAAACTTCCTGCGAGATGTGGGCGGATCAGAATTCCTTTTTCCTCAAGGCCCGCATGGATGCCTTTGAGGGCGAAAAACTGGTATCAACCAAGCAACTGGAGGATGCCGTACCTCGGGATCAAATGTGATGCCGGTCGCTCAAGTGTCAGACATTTGTTCTTGCCCGCCCGACCGAATTCCGCCTACTTTGACTCATGCGTCAATAAAAAGCCCAAAAAGGGCAACAATCCACTCAACTGGGAGACCATAATGAACGAACAAATCACTCACATGACCAAGCAGGTCACAGCTGGCAAGCTCACCCGCCGCGAATTCATGGGGAAAGCTGCGGCATTGGGTGTTTCTGCGGCCATGGCCAGCACCATGTTTGCAGACGCCGCGCGCGCGGCTGGCCCGAAAAAGGGTGGCGACCTTAAATTTGGCCTGCAGGGTGGCGAGTCCACCAACTCGCTGGACCCGGCAACCTATGCAAGCTCGGTTCCGTTCCAGAACGGCAAACAATTTGGCGACCAACTGGTCGAAGTTGCGCCTGACGGCACGATCGAACCGCGTCTGGCCGAAAGCGTTGAAGGCAGCGCCGATGCCAAGGTCTGGACCTTCAAGCTGCGTCAGGGCGTTGAATTCCACAACGGCAAGACCATGACCAGCGAAGACGTGCTGAAAACCATGGAACGCCACTCGAACGAAGATTCGAAATCCGGTGCCCTGGGCATCATGAAGGGCATCGAATCGATGAAGGCCGACGGCGACAACTTCCAGGTCACTCTGACCGAGCCGAACGCTGACCTGCCCTATCTGATGGCCGACTATCACCTGATCATTCAGCCGGATGGCGGAATGGAAGACCCCGCCGCTGGCATCGGTACCGGCCCCTATCAGGTCGAAGTCAATGAACCCGGCGTCCGCCACGTGTACAAGAAGTTCGCCAACCACTGGAACCCCGATTTCGGCAATTTCGACAGCGTCGAAGTGGTGGTCATCAACGACGCAACCGCCCGTACCGCCGCACTGCAGTCCGGTCAGGTCCACGCGATCAACCGGGTCGAGCCGAAGGTGGCCGATCTGCTGGGCCGCGCACCAAACCTGACAGTGCATTCGACCGCTGGCCGTGGTCACTATGTGTTCATCATGCACTGCGACACTGCGCCGTTCGACAACAACGAACTGCGTCTGGCGCTGAAGCACGCGATCAACCGGCAGGAACTGGTAGACAAGGTCTTGCGCGGCTATGGCACCGTGGGCAACGACATGCCGGTCAATGCGGCCTACCCGCTGTTTGACGGCTCGATCCCGCAGCGCGAGTTCAGCATCGAAAAAGCGGCCGAGCACTACAAGAACTCGGGGCATGACGGTTCGCCGATCATCCTGCGTGTTGCCGATGGCGCCTTCCCGGGTGCAGTGGATGCCGCAGCCCTGTTCCAGCAGACCGCTGCTCAGGCTGGTATCCCGCTGGAAATCAAGCGCGAGCCCAACGATGGCTACTGGTCCGAGGTTTGGAATGTTCAGCCCTTCTGCGCGTCCTACTGGGGCGGCCGTCCGGTACAGGACCAGATGTACTCGACCGCGTATCTGTCGACTGCAGACTGGAACGACACCCGCTTCAAGGTTCCGGCATTCGACGAGATGCTGTTCCAGGCGCGTGCCGAACTGGACAACGACAAGCGCAAGGACATCTACAGTCAGATGGGCATGATGGTCCGCGACGAAGGCGGCCTGATCTGCCCGATGTTCAACGACTTTGTTGAAGGTGTCAGCAATCAACTGGAAGGTTGGGAAAGCGATCCGACCCAAGAGATGATGAACGGCAACATGTCCCGCAAGATGTGGTTCGCCTGATAGGAACTGCTGATTATGCATCCTATCATCAAACTGGTTTCCCAGCGCCTAGCGCTGGGAATCCTGCTTCTCTTCGGTGCATCGGCTCTGATTTTCGGCCTCACCGAAGCCCTTCCCGGGGACGCGGCGCAAGCTGTCCTTGGCCAATCCGCAACCCCCGAGGCGCTGGCAAACCTGCGCGAGGAAATGGGCCTCAACCGTCCCGCTCTGACCCGCTATTTCGAATGGCTGGGAGGCATCTTACAAGGTGATCTGGGTCAATCTCTGACAAACAAGCTCGACATCGCTGAGAGCATCGGCAAACGACTGGGGAACACCCTGTTCCTGGCCTGTGTCGCTGCAATCGTGTCGGTTCCTCTTGCCATTTTTTTGGGCCTGCTGGCGGTCCGGTACCGCAATCGCTGGCCGGATAAACTGATCTCTGCGATCACCCTTACAACAGTTTCTATCCCGGAATTCCTGATCGGTTACGTGGTGATTTACTTTATCTCAGTGAAACTGGGCTGGTTTTCATCACTCGCAATGATCAACGAGTCGATGTCCTTCGGCGAAAAACTCAATGCGATCGCGCTGCCCGCCTTCGTCCTGACGCTGGTCGTTCTGGCACAGATGATGCGAATGACCCGTGCCGCGATCCTGAATCTGATGCAGTCGGCTTATATCGAAACGGCTGAACTGAAGGGCCTGTCGAACTTTCAGGTCATTGCACGCCATGCCTTCCCCAACGCGATCTCTCCTATCGTCAACGTCGTTATGCTGAACCTCGCCTACCTGGTCGTGGGCGTCGTCGTTGTCGAGGTGGTGTTCGTCTATCCCGGCATGGGGCAATATCTGGTGGACTCGGTGACCAAACGTGACGTGCCGGTCGTTCTGGCCTGCGGTGTCGTATTTGCTGCCGTTTATATCGGGCTGAACATGGTGGCCGATATTGTGTCGATCCTTGCCAACCCAAGACTGAGGCATCCGAAATGATGAAGAATATTCCTATTTCGGCGATGATCGGTCTGTTTTTCACCGGGCTGTACTTTTTCATCGCCTTCGCGGCGCCGTTGATTGCGCCCTATGGCATGGCCGAAGTGGTCGGTGATGTTTGGGAACCCTCAAGCTCCGAGCACCTGCTGGGCACCGACAATATCGGGCGCGATCTGTTGACCCGCATGATCTATGGCGGACGCACGACGATCTTCATCGCTGCTGCAGCCACGATCCTCAGCTTTGTCACCGGCACGTCGCTGGGCTTGCTGGCGGCTGTTCTGGGCGGCTGGGCTGATCAGGTGCTTAGCCGGACGGTTGACCTGATCATGTCGATCCCGACGCTGATCTTGGCACTGGTTATCCTAGCAATTGTTCCGGTAACTGTTCCGATCCTGATCCTGGTGATGGGCCTGCTGGACGCCACGCGCCCCTATCGCCTGTCACGGTCTGTCGCCGTGGACATCAACGTGATGGACTATGTCGAAGCAGCCAAGCTGCGCGGTGAAGGTCGGGGCTGGATCATCTTCCGGGAAATTCTGCCCAACGCTCTGTCGCCTCTGGTGGCTGAGTTCGGTCTGCGGTTCATCTTCATGGTTCTGTTCATCTCGACCCTGTCCTTCCTGGGTCTGGGCGTTCAGCCGCCACTGGCGGACTGGGGCGGCATTGTGAAGGAAAACAAGGACGGCATCGTCTATGGCATCGGCGCGGCGCTTTACCCCGCTGTGGCCATCGCGACGCTGGCCATCTCGGTCAACCTTGTGGCTGACTGGGTCCTGAACCGTACCACATCGCTGAAAGGAGGCCGGGGATGAGTGATATCCTTCTCAAGGTCCGCGACCTCAAGATCGGCGCGACCGTCTATCCGCCGGGCGAAAAGCCCCATGACATCGAAATCGTGCACGGGGTCAGCTTTGACCTCGAACGCGGCAAGGTGCTGGGTCTGATTGGCGAATCCGGTGCCGGTAAATCCACCATCGGTCTGGCCTCGATGGCCTATGGCCGGGGTGGTGTGAAAATCACCGGCGGCGAGGTCTGGGTGAACGGGCGCGATATCCTCAAGACGTCTCATGGGGATATCCGCAAGCTGCGCGGGGGTGAGGTCACCTATGTGTCTCAGTCCGCCGCCGCGTCGTTCAACCCGGCCAAGAAGATCATGGATCAGGTGGTCGAAGCGGCTGTTGAACAAAAGAAGTTCTCGCGTAAAGAGGCCGAAGGCCGCGCGCGTGAGCTGTTCGCCAAGCTGGGTCTGCCCGACCCCGACAATATCGGTGATCGCTACCCGCACCAGGTTTCGGGCGGTCAGCTGCAGCGGTGTATGACAGCACTGGCACTGTGTCCCGAGCCTGATCTGGTGGTGTTCGACGAACCTACGACGGCTCTGGACGTGACCACTCAGATCGATGTTCTGATGGCCATCAAGGAAGCTATCGCAGCGACCGGGGTTGCCGCGCTCTACATCACCCACGACCTTGCGGTTGTGGCGCAGGTGAGCGACGACATCATGGTGCTGCGGATGGGCAATACGGTCGAATACGGCAATACCGATCAGATCATCAACAAGCCTCAGGAAGACTATACCAAGGCGCTTGTCTCGGTGCGGTCGATTGAGCACGAAGAGAAAAAGCCCACACCCGAAGCGGTGCTGAGCGTTGACGGGATCACCGCACGCTATAAGGGTCTAAACTTCGACGTGCTCCACAACGTTAATGTCGAGCTTCATCCGGGGCAGACGCTGGCGGTTGTGGGTGAATCCGGCTCTGGCAAGTCGACGCTGGCCCGTGTGATCACCGGCCTGCTGCCCCCGCGTGATGGTGAGATCACCTTTAACGGGCGCAAACTGAGCCCCGATCTGAAGGGCCGTTCGCTGGAAGATTTGCGTGAGCTTCAGATGATCTATCAGATGGCTGACACGGCGATGAATCCGCGTCAGACCGTCGGCACGATCATCGGTCGCCCGTTGGAGTTCTACTTCAACATGCGCGGTGCCGAAAAGCGCAAGCGGATCGTCGAATTGTTGGATGAGATCGAACTGGGCGAAAAGTTCATCGATCGCTATCCGGCGGAACTGTCCGGTGGCCAAAAACAGCGTGTCTGTATCGCTCGTTCGCTGGCGGCCAAACCCAAGATGATCATCTGTGATGAAGTCACCTCGGCGCTGGACCCGCTGGTCGCGGACGGCATCCTCAAATTGCTGCTGGACCTGCAGCAGATCGAGGACGTGGCCTATCTGTTCATCACCCACGATCTGGCGACGGTCCGCGCGATCAGCGACAGCATCGCGGTGATGTATCAGGGCCGCGTGGCACGGTACGGGTCGAAGAGCGAGGTGTTGAGCCCACCGTTCGACGACTATACCGACCTTCTGCTCAGCTCGGTGCCCGAGATGCATCTGGGCTGGCTGGAAGAGGTTGTCGCCCACCGCAAGATGGAGAGCGCGGGGAACTAATCCCCGCCCTCATAAAAGCTTCAAAATCCCAGCATCTGTCAAAAACAGGTGTCGGGATTTTGCTATTCGGGGCGCGAATTGGCAGCCCATGCGCGGCGAATCCCCTAGGGTCGCCTGAAGTCTTTAAGAAAAGGGTCAGACTATGGACCGCAAACTCCTCCTCATCATTCTGGACGGCGTCCCATGGCGTAATTTTCGCCGGTTGTTCGGCAATCTCGAAGGCTGGGTCGAGAGTGGCGAGGCCCGCGTGTGGGAACTGCGCGCGGTTCTGCCATCGACCTCGGCCAGTTGCTATGCCTCGATCCATACCGGTGTCACACCGCAGGAACACGGCTGCACCGGTAATGGCAATGTCTTCCGCCTAAGCCACAAGGACGTGTTCAGCCAAGTGCGTGAGGCGGGCGGCGTGACCGGGGCCGTGACCCACAGCTATTGGTCGCAGTTCTTCAACCGCCACCCGTTCGACTACGTCCGCGATGTTGAATATGACGAACCGGACAGCAAGACCATCAACCACGGCCGCTTTCACTCGATGACGGGGTATGGCAAAGCCAACCAGATGACGCCGTGTGATGTAGACCTGTTCGCGTCTCTGACCAACCTGTGTCTGCGCTTTGGGCTGGATTACGGCATCCTGCACACCTGCACGCTGGACAGCATGGGCCACCGGTTCTTCCACGATTGCGAGGAAATGGACCATGCCTGTTTCGTTGCCGACGAGATGCTGGCCCCCTTCATCCCCCGCTGGCGGCAGTTGGGGTATGAGGTCATCGTCACCGCCGATCACGGTCAGGATGAGCGCGGCCATCATGGCGGACGCAGCCCGCTGCAACAGGAAACCGCATTGTACTACTTTGGCGACGCAGAAGGCCCCGAGGTGGGCACGGTCATCGACCAGTTACAGCTAGCCCCCACGATTCTGAACCGCGTGGGCGCACCGATTGCCGAAACGATGAAGGCCGCGCCGTTCCTGAAATAAGGAGTCAATCGTAGGGCCAGATCTCTTGGCCCAACGCCTCGATGGCGATGGAAATCCGCTCGAAACTGTCTGCGGCGCGCTTGACCGAGGTCCGCGCCCGCAGATAGCCATGCACGAGGCCGGGCTCATTGAGCCAATGCGCATCCCCCCCGGCCGCCGCGATTTGCTCGCAATAGATCGCCCCGTCATCGCGCAGCGGATCGCAGTCCGCCGTCACCACCACGGTCGGCGGCAGGGCCGAGAAATCGGTATCGTGCAAAGGCGCAAATCTTGGATCGTTTTGCGGAACCGTGCCGCCACAGCGGACTTTCTCGTAGAACTTGATTTCGTCCAGCGTCAAAAGTGGCGCTTGTGCATGTTCGATGTAAGACCCGGTCGAAGTGTCACCGCCCAAGCCCGGATAGATCAGAACCTGCCCCAGCATGCCCTCAAGCCGCCCGCGACCAAAATGTGAGACCGCTGCCGCTAGGTTCCCCCCGGCGCTGTCTCCGGCCAGAACCATGGGGTCACCGAACTCGGTGGCTGCCCAATTCGTGGCGGTCCAACTGTCCTCGAACTGGGCGGGATGCACATGTTCGGGACATAGGCGGTAATCGACGGCAACCACCCGATACCCGGTCTGCGCGCAAATCTCGGCGCAGACGTCATCGTGGCTGTCCAGCCCACCGACAACAAAACCGCCGCCATGAAAATAGACGACGGTTCGCGTTGGATCTCCGGCAGTGTAGACGCGGACAGGCACGCCGTCGGCGGACTTGTCCTGCACATTCAGACCCGGAGGCCGGGGTTGGCGAAAGTCCTGACACATCTCGTTATAGACGCGACGCTGATCCTCGATTGTCAGATCGACCGCGTCGTCAGGATAGCTTTCAGCCGTTCGTCTTATGAACGCCCAGGTTTCTTCATCAATCAGACGTTCATAATCCATTGTTCCTCCGCGGTCAGGCAGCCCATTCCCATGGCCGGGTGAACGATCCCAGCACCTTACCGACATCGTCGTCCGAGGAACCGTTGGCGTCAAGCTGCGCGACAAGCCCGCGCTTCTTATCGTCGATCACCGAGACGACGCGTGCATCCACCCCGGCTTTTTCAAGCGCGCCGTTATAGATGCGGGTGATCGCCTGTTTGCGAAGCTCGGGCTTGAACACCTTGCCCACGGCGGTTTTCGGCAGTTCATCCAAAATCGTCATGTGCTTGGGTTGCGCCGCGCGCTCATGGACATGCACGCTACAATACTCCATCAGCTCTTTTTCAGTCACGCTGGCCCCGTCGACCAGTTCGACAAAGGCGCAAGGCACCTCGCCCGAATAAGAGTCGGGCTGGCCGATGGCCCCGGCAAAGGCCACAGCGTCGTGGCCCAGCAGAGCCTCTTCGATCTCAGCCGGGTCAATATTGTGACCACCGCGAATGATCAGGTCCTTGGCGCGGCCGGTGATCCACAGATAACCATCCTCGTCAAACCGCCCCAGATCGCCGGTACGCAGGTATTTGTCGAAGTGGTAGAGGTCCAAATTCTTGTCGGCCTCTGTATAGGTGTTGCCCGCATAGACACCGGGATTCGAGATACAGATTTCACCGATCTCATTTGCGGGTGACTCTACCGGCCCATCCGGCCCGTCCTGAAGAATTTTGACGTCCGTATAGGGGAACGGAATCCCGATCGAACCGATCTTCTTTTCACCATCCACCGGGTTGCACGAGACCAGACAGGTCGCCTCGGTCAGGCCATAGCCTTCGACGATGGTCACGCCAGTTGCATCTTCAAAGCGGCGGAACAGTTCAACCGGCAACGGGGCCGAGCCCGAGAATGCCGTTTTCACGGTTGAGATATCCGCATCCACCGGGCGCTGCATCTTGGCGGCAATTGCGGTGGGCACGGTGATGATGAAGGATACTTTCCAGCGTTCGATCAACTTCCAGAAATTGTCGAACACGCCGTCGCCGCGATACCCGGCTGGGGTCGGGAAGACCACATGCGCACCCGACGACACGGCTGCCATCACGATCACATGCACGGCAAAGACGTGGAACATGGGCAGCGGGCACATGATCACGTCTTCTTCGGAAAACAGGAGCGTGTTGCCCAGCCAGCCGTTATAGATCAGGCCAGAATACTTGTGCTGTGCCACCTTGGGCATACCCGTGGTGCCGCCAGTGTGGAAATAGCAGGCAACACGGTCTTCCTTGCTGTCCTCGAAGGTCAGCGTCGTGGGTTGCTTGGCCAGTTCCTGATTGAAGTTCTTGTAATCCGCATGGGCCAGATGCGCCTTGTCGCCCATCTTGGGGCGCAGGAACGGCACCAGCCAGGATTTCGGCGGCGTCAGGTATCGGTTGAGGTCAATCTCCAGAATGGTGTTGACCTTTGGTGCGTGGCGCACTGCCTCTTCGACCTTTTGCGCGACATCGGTTTTGGGGAAGGACTTCAGCGTCACCACCACCTTGGCCCCGGTCTCGCGCAGGATCGCGGCGATCTGTTCGGGTTCCAACAGCGGGTTTATCGGGTTGACGATCCCGGCCACCGCGCCGCCCATCAGGGTGATCAGCGTCTCGTTACAGTTGGGCAGCACGTAGGCCACCACGTCCTTTTCACCGATGCCCAAGGACCGGAACAGGTTGGCGGCCTGATTGACCTTGCCCAACAGCTCGGACCAGGTCAGCGTCTCAGCCTTATCGGTCGGGCCGGACAACAGCTGAAAGCTCATCGCATTGCTGTTGGGGAATTTTTCCGCCGTGCGTGACAGCAACTGGTGGAAAGTGACCGGTACATCGCGGTCCTCCCACGACATTTCCTGCTCCATCCTTGCCTTGTCTTCCAAACCCACAAAGGCCATGTGGTTCCTCCCTTATCTCTCCCGTGTCCAGCGCGGGTTTTGTATCCACAGCCAAGATGGAAGCAAAACCGCGCAGGTTCAAGAAAGGCCTTAGCTGTGAAGACACCAAAGAGGTAGAATGACGCTGCGGACTTAGCAGTTTTGCCCCAGCGTCACTTTATTCGGCGGCTATGCCATCGGTGAATTGCAGGCGCGCCAGACGGGCATAGAGGCCATCCTGTGCCACCAGATCGTCATGAGTGCCCTGCGCCACGATGCGGCCAGCCTCCATCACCACGATCCGGTCGGCCTTTTTCACCGTCGCCAGACGGTGCGCCACGATCAGCGTGGTGCGGCCTGCGCGCATCTGGTCAACGGCGCCCTGCACTGCCCGTTCGCTTTCTGCATCCAGCGCCGAGGTCGCCTCGTCCAGCAGAAGAACCGGCGCATCACGCAGGATCGCGCGAGCGATGGCGATGCGCTGTTTCTGTCCACCCGACAGCATCACGCCGCGCTCACCGACGAAACTGTCATAGCCTTCGGGCAAAGCGGAGATGAAGTCATGCGCTGCAGCGGCACGGGCGGCGGCCTCAACCTCGGCATCCGAGGCGTCCAAACGGCCAAAGCGGATGTTTTCACGGGCAGAGGTGGCAAAAATGTTGGGGTCTTGCGGCACCAACGCCATGTGACGGCGGAATTCGGCCCGGTCAATGTCACGCAGGTCTACACCGTCCAGCATGACCTGCCCCGAGGCCGGATCATAGAACCGCTGGATCATCTGGATGACGGTTGTCTTACCCGCGCCCGAAGGGCCGACAAAGGCCACTGTCTCGCCGGGGTTCACCTGCAACGTGAGATGCTCAAGCGCAACTACATCGGGGCGCGAAGGATAGCTGAAGGTCACGTCTTCAAAACGAATCTCACCTCGTACGGGTGACGGCAGCGCTTCCGGGTTGACCGGATCGTTGACGGTGTCTTGCGTATTCAGAAGTTCAACCAATCGCTCGGTTGCGCCGGCAGCGCGCTGCAACTCGCTCCAAATCTCCGACAGGGCCGCCACCGATCCAGCCATGATGATCGAGTAGATCACAAACTGAATCAGCACCCCTTCGGTCATTACGCCGTTGCGGACGTCATTCGCGCCCATCCACAGCACGCCGACAATGCCGGTGAAAACCAGGAAAATCACGATGACTGTCAGAACCGCGCGGGTCTGAATGCGGCGCAGCGAGACGACATATGAGGTCTCGGTCATGTCATCGAATTGCTTGCGACTGGCCTGTTCGTGAGTGAAGGCCTGCACCGTTTGCACCGCGCTCAGCGCCTCGCCCGCGTTACCAGAAGACGCTGCGATCCAGTCCTGGTTTTCCCGGCTGATCACGCGCAGACGCCGCCCCAGCAAAAGAATCGGCACGACCACGATCGGGATCAGCAGCATCACCATCCCGGTCAGCTTGGCCGAGGTCAGCAGCATCAGCACCAACCCGCCAAGGAACAACAGCATGTTGCGAAGTGCGATGGACACGGACGAGCCCAGCACCGACTGGATCAGAGTCGTGTCGGTGGTGATCCGGCTCAGGACCTCGCCGGTCATGATACGTTCATAAAACTCGGGGCTCATGCCAATCACGCGGTCAAACACCGCCTTGCGGATATCGGCCACTACGCGTTCGCCCAGCCGGGTCACCAGCGCATAGCGCAAACCGGTACCCAAAGCCAAAACCGCAGCGATGCCCAGCGCGGCCAGAAAGTACCAATCCAGCAGTTCGCCATCTTCGATGCGGAAATTATCGACCACACGGCGCACGGCCAGCGGCAGCGTCAGCGTCATGCTGGCGGTCAGAACCAGTGCCAGCGTCGCACCGATCATCAGCAACCGGTAGGGCCGCATGAACGGCCAGAGTGACGCCAGAACGCCAATCTTCTTGGATCCGGCGCGCTCTTCGGTAGCACCTGGCGCGGATTGCTGTGCTGGACTGGCTGAGGCTCTTCTTGCCATGCTTGGCCCTTAACTTATGTTCGCATTCGTAGCCCGCTTCTTGGCGGCAGCGAAAGGCCGGGTCAAGCTGCGCATCGTTAATTGAACCCATCTCAGGGCCATTTGACGCAGAATTTTGGGGCTGACTTGAAGCGGGCGGCGGGAATCGAACCCGCTTCATCAGCTTGGAAGGCAAGTGTCTTATTCGCTATTTTCGCAACTCTTTCAACGAATTATTATACTATGTGAAGCCTTTTTGCAGGTTATATGTCGGAGAAAAGTTCTTGGAGCGGGCGGCGGGAATCGAACCCGCTTCATCAGCTTGGAAGGCTGAGGTAATAGCCAGTATACGACGCCCGCTCAGCTCGAGCGGGTGTATTTCATCCCGAATTTGCGGTCAATAGAGGATTTGTTTTTTTTCGGGCAACTGACCTTTGTTGAAAAAAAATCTGCAGCTGAATCGCAGGCAAGTAATGGAGTTTGGCCGAAAAGTAAGCTGTCAATTTTCTAATAGAAGCAACCGAACAATCAAAGTGTCCTTGTTCCAATCGGAACTGTTCGAAGTTCCCCATTGCGGACGGAAGCTGCCATTTGAAAATCCGGTGGCTTCGCAATCTACTGATATCCGTCTGGGTCGTTAGGGGTGTGTAATAATGTGCCTTCAAAGGCGTCGAGATGATCAGTCATTTGAAGCCAAGGCAACTTGCTTTGCTTGTTAACGTGAAAAGTCGGTTCGAAATTTTCCGGGTTTTCGAGCGACGCAGCATAGAGGTGCATACCACCTGGATAGTGATCGGCTTCAAACCCAATTGGTGACCCGCAAGTTCCACAAAAGTGCCTGAAAACACCTTTGGAGCTTTCATAAGTGCGGGGTTTAGCACCGGTCCATTCAAAGTTTTCTATCGGCACACCGAACCAAGCTACTACCGGCGCGGCGCAATTCCGACGGCAGTCATCGCAGTGGCAATAGCATGACCATGTTTGATTACCGTGGTAGACCCAACTTGTTTTTTTACACAGACAATACCCACGGGTCGACATTCGTTTTTTCTCCTAACCTCCCGAAGCATAAGAATATGGTGCTTTTTAGATGGATACTTTTGGACGTTTCATCAGCAGAAAACGTCAGAGCTCAAGGTCAATTCGGGCTTGAAACAGACGTCCGACAGCGTTGGTTGGATGGCCGGTCCAATGTTCCATCGGGAACCCCTCAATCGGTGTCTGAAACCTCGCGAGGCCGAATTGGGGATAGTTTAGCGTACGCAAGGCCCCGCTCAGACAGCGTTTAAAGCCGTGCAGACTAAGCTGGCTCAACGTCACTCACTACCAACGAACCAGCAACGTGGGTACCTTACTCTTGGACCGCAGGTGACCGTAAAGGTAAATTGTTAGATCACAAACGCAGTCTGCTTTTTGCAAGGGTAGCAAACGAATTAGAGTGCAGATTTAGAGCGTCAATACTGTTTTTCCGGCCGTACGTTGCCTCACCATCTCTGAATTTTGCTTTGGCTAGTGGCAGAGATACTCTGTAGAAGGGCACAACGACATCGGATGATTTTTCGCTATGGGCTTGAAGCTGTTTTTCTCCACGCCGCATGCCAATCACAGAACCAAGTCCAATTTTGACTTCCAGTTGTCTTATTTCTAATGATCAAAAACATCTTGTGGATACCTATCGTAGTGCCAACTCACAGGTAAACCCGTTGGCTATCCGCTGCTTCCAATAGCGCCGCCGTAACTGCCTCGATCATTTTGGTGTGAGGCGACGCCGTCATACTTGCCAGGCCAACAATGCGCTTAGGTCCGTTCTGTTCAAGGGGGATCCTTTTGAGCCGCAAGTGGTCATATGCAGTTAAGCGGCTGTCAGGTATGATTGATACGCCAAGTTCAGCGGCCACCATACTTGAGATTGCTTCAAGGCCCTCTAGTTCCATGGCGTCTTTGACTTCAATGCCCTTTCTTTGCAGCCAAGTCTCGATTTGCCTTCCTACAACCGCATCACGCGTAAAACGAATGAACGGTGACGCACCAAGCAGTTCTTTCGGAGGTAAATCTGGGGTGTTTTCCGAGACAAGTAGGACCAATTTTTCGGATACAATTTCAGAGAATTCCAACGTGTTTGGCAGAACGTCTGGTCGGGAAATGATCGCCGCTTGAACCTGCCCGCGGTCTAACTGCAGCAAAAGCTGATTGGTCAAACCTGGAACAATTCTCACACGGATATCTGGATGCACGGATTTTAGCCTCGCTAACGCAATCGGCACCAATCCAGTCAGGGTCGTTGGAACTGCACCCAAAGTTATTTCGCCAGAGAGTTCGTTGTTCGACCTCGCCCTTTCCGCCAAACCGTCATAAGCGGCCACCACCGCAGCGGCCTCTCCGACGAACGTTAGCCCGGTATGGGTCAGTTTGGGTGATTTGGCCGATCGGTCAAATAAAACGAGCCCCAACGTGACCTCCAGATTCCGCATCTGGTGACTGACCGCCGAAGGAGTTAGATGCTCCGCCTCTGACGCGGCACGGAAGCTACCATGTCGATGAACTGCGATTAGTGTTCGCAGTGACCGAATGCTCATTCCGATAACCTCACTACCGCCTGAACCGTGATCGATATGTGAAAGTTTTTCACCGATTAGTCAAAGAATTTTCGTTTTTGTTCATTTTTGTTGATGTGTACCTTGCGCATAGCACGCCTAACGAAACCAAACCCTGAGGTGCTTATGGTTGCTCCAAAACCCAACGCCTATAATTCCCTCGTTGCCAAACCGTTCGCTCCAAACCTTGGGGCCGAGATCTACGGAGTCGATTTGAGCCAGCCTGTGCCAGACGATCAGTTTGCGGAGGTCTGCGACGCTTTTCACACCTACCAAGTGTTGTTTTTCAAAGAGCAGAAAGAAATTCCGCCTGCGCAGCACATTGAATTTGGCAAACGCTTTGGACCGCTTCATGCGCACCCCGCGGCCCCAACAATGGAAGGATATCCAGAAATTTTCGAAATCCATGCAACCAAAAATTCCAAGGTAGCAAACGGTGAGTTCTGGCACTCTGACGTCTCTTGCGACGAGACGCCTCCTCTTGGAACTATGCTTCAAATCCATATCGCCCCTCCCTGTGGCGGGGACACTATGTTCAGTGATATGTATGCGGCCTACGACGATCTTTCTGAACCGATAAAAGATATGATCAACGGGTTATCTGCACTTCATAGTTCAGATCATATCTACAAAGGCCGCTATAGCGACCGGGGACAAAAAGACAGCGATATTGATTGTCCCGAAGCAGTTCATCCGATTGTTAGAACTCATCCGGAAACGGGCCGGAAATCGCTATTTGTGAACCGAACTTTTACGACAAAGATTGTGGGCTTGTCGGATAAGGAAAGCGATGCGATCCTCGACATGCTTTTCGAGCATGCGGAACAAATCAACTATCAAATCCGGTTCAGGTGGTCGCTTAACGACATGGCCTTTTGGGACAACCGGTGCTGTATGCATCGTGCGATCTGGGACTATTGGCCCGCAGAGCGTAAAGGCCGACGTGTGACCGTGAAAGGCGATAGACCTGTTTAGTCTCGACCGAACCAAATTGCTCGATCAAAGAAACCAAATCTTTAGGAGCGCAAAGTGCGAGCTGCAGTCGTAAGAGAGTTTTGTGAAGACCTTTCGATTGAGACGGTCCCGGATCCAACCTGCCCAGACAATGGAGTGGTCCTGGAGGTCGCTGCCTGTGGCGTATGCCGCTCGGATTACCATGGATGGTCTGGTGCACACCCCAAAGTTCAAAATGGCTCCACCTTAGGGCACGAATACTGTGGAACTGTGGTAGAGGCAGGGCCTCAAGCGAAGCACAATGTTGGTGACCGACTCATAGCGCCATTCATCTTGGGGTGCGGCAGCTGCAACGCTTGTCAAACAGGCGTATCAAACACTTGTGCTAACCAAATCGTTCCTGGATTTGGAACGCCAGGTGCCTATGCAGAATACGTTGCAGTGCCTTTTGACCACAACTTGGTTCACTTGCCAGAAACGCTGTCCCCTGCCTTGGCGGCAGGGCTCGGTTGTCGTGTAACCACTGCTTGGCATGCTTTGACAGACCGTGCAGATGTCGCAGCTGGTGAATGGGTGGCTGTCCACGGAACAGGAGGGATTGGCTTGTCCGTTCTTCTATTGGCAAAAATGCTTGGATGCCGAGTTGTCGTAGTGGATGTGGTTGAAGAGAAACTTGAGCATGCAACGCTCAACGGCGCGGACGCCACAGTAAATGCCAGCAAAGAAGACGCCGCAGCAGCGATCCGAGATATCACGGATGGAGGAGCACAGGTTTCCATAGAAGCGCTGGGGATCGAAACAACGACGAACGCATCCTTAGAGTGTCTCGCTATCCTCGGTCGACACGTGCAAATTGGTATGCCGTCGGGCGACGGCCAGATGCAGGTGAACATGCGTGCAGTCTATTCCAAACAACTCTCGTTTTTCGGCACTCGTGGTATGCCTTCATGGAAATACCCCCGACTTCTAGGAATGATCGAACGTGGCGAATTGGATATCAAGCCAATGGTCGCCAGAGAAATCCGATTGGAAGAGGCTAGCGATGAACTTCGAGCAATGAATGGACCGACTTCCCCGGGAACCGCTGTTATAACAAGGTTTCAGCCGTGATCAGCAAAAATGCCTGATAGGTATTAAACAGTCATTCTCGCCGTCATTGTGCGCCCCTATGCAAATTCAGATAGTCGCGCAATCTGGCTGTTCTGGGTAACGCAATGAACGCCTGATTTGGCTCAGAGCGGCCGTGCGCTGCGTTCCGTCTGAATGACCACTATGCGGACAAAGCGGACCTTCCCAACGTATTACTTTCGGACTAATTACGCTCCTTTAGAAAAGCGATAATAGCCCATCGTGTCGTCTGATCCGCAACCTTTAAGTCGTCACCGCTCGCCCCCATAGTATTTCCGGGAATTGCCATTTTCGGGTCGAACAGGAAGGCGTTGAGTGTGGCCGCATCCCAAACCCCACCTACAGATTTCATGGCCTCGGAATAGTTAAACCCTTCGACCCCAGCAATCGACCTTCCAAAGACGTTTGGCAACGGCGGCCCATTGCGAAATTCATTGCTGTCAAGGGAATGACAGACATCACACACATCCACTGCATCGCGCCTAGTCTGCGCGTCTATGGCGGACAGGTCTGCATCACTCGGTGGAGGCGGCGGTGTCCAGTTTGATGCGGCACGCAACAGTTCCGACACCTCTATATGATTGCGCTTTACGGCCAGGTGCAATGCGGGTTCACCAAACTTCGTGCGTGCATCCGGATCAACACCGTTGTCGAGAAGAATGCGTACCACATCAATTGCACCTGCGTGAGCGGCAGCATGCAGTGGTGTCCGTTGATCTCGCCCGCCAACAGCGGTTGGGTCCGCACCATGTGTCAGAAGTAGCTCAACGATGTCAGTGTGCTTGCGACCAGCAGCGACGCTCAGCGGCGTCCCCAGAGCGGAATCAGCATCGACGTTAGCTCCACGTTCGATCAATATTCTCGCAGCTTCGAACTGTCCGGACATACTAGCAAAATGCAGAGGATGGGCTGCTCCAGCCTCATCAACAGGCGCCCCACCGTCCAACAATTCGACAAGTTTGTCGACGTCGCCGGAGCGTGCTGCATCCGCAACTTCTCCGGCGTCAGCTAGCGTGAATTGAGTACCAAGTGAAAAGGTGAGAACCAGCCAAAGACAAAAGAACTTCATCAGCTTCTCCATTGGGCTAAAAAATCTTGATCCCCGACATATTAGCATAATTCTGAGTCACATGGTTCATGACACCTAGGGGCTCTGAGCGGTCATTTGTCAGATTTGAGATGGCGAGCGCTTTGCGGGACAAAGCCGCCGCTCGATGCTTTCAACCCAAAAATATGTTAACATTGCATGATTGGGAGGAGACGCCTGATGCTCAATTGCCCCATGCGAATAACAATCTTTGCCATGGTGTTCACTTTACCTTCGAACGGCATTGGTCAGGAACTTGATCCGCAAACCGCAGCTGGGAAAGCAATATACGAAGCTGAAACCCATAGAGTTGGCTGCAGACGATGCCATGCAGCTGATGGAACCGCTGTGGAAGAAGGCAAGTCCTTCATGGCGGAAAGGAGCATTCAAGGAAAATCCGCTGAGGAAATCAGGGTTGCGATTATGGCCTCACCAATGATGTGGACGATCAAACTTAATGAAGAAGAACTATTGCAGCTTGCAGCATACCTGAAGCATCTCGAAGCTGTGGCTAACCAGTAAGACCCGTCGAATTAACGGCTGAATAAACTCCGCAAACGTGGCTGAGAAATGGGAAGTATCCTGTTGTCCGCTTTGGGGCTCAGAACGGACATTCGTGAGTTCAAAAAAAGAAGGCTCCCGGGCGTCCGGTAAATCATCTTCTATGAATAACTTTATTTACGAAATTGGTTCGCCACTAATTTCATGCATCAGCTTCAGGCGAATGGCCCATGCGAAATCCGCATAAGTGTCGACAGAAACAACGAAACTGCCATGCCCACCAATCACAGCGTCTCTGAAATAGGCTTCCAGTTCAAAACTGTCATCAAGGATCGCAAGACCATTAATTGTGATACCCTGCTCCACGATAGCGTCGCGCACGTTGCGGGGATGCCGACCCTGGTTAGAGTGCTCATCCGACGTAATGTCGATCACCTTCCGTTTGCTTCGAAACGCATTACGACGAAAAAGGTTTCCACCATAGTCGATGGCACTGCCCATTGCTGTTCCAAAGCTGACGACCTGACGCGCTTGGCGTTCAATCGCCTCAGCAAATGCTGCTGCACTTTCCGCGTCATGAACTCTCCGCCATGGTACAATATCGAATTGCTGAAAAGTTGCACTCCACTGAACAAACGTGATGGCAATGCCATTCCCACCAAGGTCCTCTATCGCCTGCACCACCAGCGGATCGCGAAAGGCCCGTGCATAACCTCCTATCTGGAGGTCAAATTCATCTCCTCGGATGCTAGATGATGCATCGGCCAGCAATACGAGCTCCAGTTCTACATCTGTCTCAGCATTGGCTGAAACGGTCATCACGACTGGCGCGAGAAGGAGAAAAAGCAGCCATCTCAAAATCATACCTCCGGAGGCTCGGTCGGGCATAGCTGTATTATTGGCTATTGAATGGTATCAGACTCGGCTGTCTTCGGCGAAGGTAATTCGTCCTCTTGCCAGCAACGCGCTCAAGCTGTCATCAATACCCAGCTCAGGCGATGCAACCAGATCGGGCCAAATCAAGCGTTGAGCATGCGTCTGTGTTTCGCTGAAGCTCTGGCGGAATATAGAACGTGAATTGGAGACTGGACACCTTCCTTATAAGCCGATGATAGATTTGCTGCAGCTCCAGCGCTCCGTCAAAAGTCAGCTTTGGGCTCCTTGCAGACATTAGAGCAGTTGCAGCATCAGATCATAATTCAGTCTTGCTCGGATGAGGCACGGCCCTAAGCGGTCACTAGATCGGCAGGGCCGGTGAGCCGGGAACTCCACCTGCCGCCGCGGCCCTTGCGAACGCGATTTTCGCGGCCACGGGTCAGCGAGTGCGAAATCTGCCGCTAACGAAGGATCTGGCGTTTTCATCCTAGCCCTGCGGTTCAACAGTCTCTAAATCATGGCCTCCAAGTTCCGTTCCATCGCGGGCCGAAACTATAAGAGTTCAGCCCGTAAGCGGTTGTTCGACGAATAGCATCGATGCCGGGCCAGCAGCGTACTATCTGGAAATTGACTGCAACTGCGATGTCCCCGGCGTGCCGAACTTACACAACATGCGATTTGTCGAATTATTCCGAAATGCCGTCAAATTCACTGACACTCATGCACACAGTCAGTAGGAATTTAATCTGCGTAAAACACTGAGATTGGAGCGCCCAAGCCCGATCCAATGCAGTCTAGTACTTGTTGGTTCTTGTAACGGCGCGCCAGCTTTCCGTTGGTGGCCTGTCCAATAGGAGTTGAGCGCGGGCCATCATTGTGACTGAGGCGGGATCCCCGTTCCTCGCATGGTCTGCGGCCTCAAATGCTGCAAAAGCTTTTTCGAACCGCCCACCCCGATAGTATGCAAGCCCCTGTTCATAAAACTCAATCCAAGCAACGGATCCATCAAACGCATCCTGCATCGCGATCAATTCATAGACGACTAATTCTTCGGTACGTCCGAACACTGCAAGCGTATCCAGTTCCCGGACCACTATCGAGTCTGCTGCCCGGCGTCTCGTCTCCTGCCCGATCAGGATCAGCGTGCCATAGTCTTTGTTGGCACCTTCCAATCGGCTGGCTACGTTTACGACATCACCAATCGCGGTGTAATTCAGACGTTGTTCCGAGCCAATGTTTCCGACGATAGCCTCACCACTGTTTAGCCCGATCCTAACGCGCAGCGGGTTGCCGGTTTCATCTTCAATTTTGGACGCATCCACAGCAGCGGCAAGATCCAACGCTGCGCGGCAGGCATTTTCAGCATGGTTGGTATCTTTGCGCGGTGCCCCCCAAAACGCCATTACAGCATCGCCAATGAACTTATCGATCGTGCCACCGTTTTGAGTGATCGCCTCGGAGGCCGCGCTGTAAAAGGGTTCCATCAATTGGACGATTTTAGGGCCGAGTTTTTCGGACAGACCGGTGAACCCTTTAACGTCACAAAACAGAACGGAAATCTGCTTCATTTCCCCGCCTGGCTGTGTCTTGATGCCCTCGGCAACCAGCATACGCACAAGATCAGTGGGCACGTATTTTCGGAATGCAGCCAGACCTGCTGCCATGCTGGCGGTCGCTGCAGAAAGATTGGCAAGTTCTGACAGGTTGGAGGGTCTGCGTGCTATACGTTCGACGTCAAAACGCTCAATTTTGCCAAGGTCTTCGGCGATGCGCGCCAACGGGTTTGCCACGACTCTGCGGATCAGCCAGATCGCCAAGCCCGTCGCGACGATCACCACAACGACCAGCACGTAAATCAGGTTTATCAGCGTTTCATCGATGCCGGAAAGAAAGGCAGCTTCAGGTATTACTGTTGCAACGCGCCAGCCGTAGAATCCTAGCGGTGTCAGCGCCACCGCATATGGTACGCCGTCGATGACGATACGGTTCGTCAAAGTGCCTGGGGTATTCGTTTGGGGGTCAGCCAATAACCTCTCACCTGAGATCATGGCTGCCTCGTAAAGCTTGCCCTCACCCATGCGCGCCGGAGTAATCTCATCCGCTTCTGCGTCGGGTACTGCAATGACCTTGCCATTAGCGTTTAGAATAAATGCCGCGCCAAACTCGCCTGGCGCAAGCGTGGCAAGAAAGCGTGACAAACGGTCCGTTTCGATCGCAACGGCCAGAACCCCTTGCCGCGTTCGGTTGACATCTATCGGCCCGGCAAAGGCGTAAATGGTTTTGTCACTATTCGGAAGATCGCGCGCTTCGATCCACCCGGCGGAGCTGAGTTCCATGAAGTTTTCAAACCAGGCATGTTTGCGCGGATCAAAGGATGTTTCGGTAAATGTCCTTTCTTCGAACTGGATGTCGCCGGGAATGAAGATGTATCGGTCTTTCCGTAACATTCGGTCCCGAATATCCTCGTCGATTTCAATCATCTCGAGCCCGCCGTCACCCAGACGATGTGAAGCAAAAAAATTCCCGTCCGGCCAACCGAAGAATATCCATGAGATATTCGGCTGCGCTTGCAATTGTGATAGAAAAACAAACTCTCGCTTGTCGGCCTGTCGTGTCGCGATAACGTTCTGAACAAAGATAGTGCGAACTGCAGCCCAGGCGGCTTCGGCCGACCTGAGGGTCACGCCCACTTCAATGCGCACGGTATTTGCAATCTGGCCGTTGATTTCAGCCGCAAGCATACGGCTATTGTCGCGCGCTGTTGTCCACCACAGGGAATGGACGATAAACGTCGACACCCCGATGGACACAGCCACCAGAATTGACACAGCGATGCCCACGCTAAATCGCAACTAAACCTCCGACAACAACGTCAAGTGCTTTAGTATTGGATTGAGACTGACAGGAGGGCAAAGTTTTCTTAATTCCAGCCCCGAAATCTCACGTATCTGTTAGATGCAAGCAAAAAGCTTCTTCGAAGCAGGCACCTTAACAGTATCTGCGGCCCAAAGCGGCCATTTGCGCCAGCCGCATCGAACGTCTGTTTCGAGCCCAAAGCGGGCGCACTCCCCATCTCGGCAAGTCTCATCCGTCAGACTGCCGTCATTCTTCTCGAAGTAGACTAATGACTTCATCGATCGAAGGATGGCGTCTCGATCTATGTGGAAGCTCGAGGGCCAACACGCGACCAGTTCCGATGCTTTCCGATGAAACTTTCTTGAGTTGCCCAGACCGAAGCGCCTGCTCAACCAAGCAACTGTGCCCCATAAGCACCCCCGCGCCCGACTTCGCTTCTTCAACGGCAAGGGCGTAGAGCGAATATCGTGGACCCCTTAGGGGATCACCAACTGAAACACCTGCCGCCTCTGACCACATGGACCAGTCCTCTTGCCATGTCTGATCGTGCAGCAACTGTACGGCCTCCAGATCGAGACCATCTGCCATCTTTGGTGAACAAACGGGGAGGATTTCGTCTTCCGCAAGCACGATCTGATCCGGTGTTTCAGCCGAGACGGAAAAGAAAACCGACAGATCAAATAGTTCTCTCGACAGGCTGGGAGGCCTCTCCATCGCTGTCACCGAGACATTCAAGTCGGGACGCTTTTCGCGCAGCTTGCCCAATCGCGCTGGTAACCATAGCTGCGCAATAGATGGCAAAGCTGCAATGTGGATTTCGGGGTTGGGTGCTAGGTTTCGTAAACTTTGCGTCGCCGCCGCAAGAAGATCAAAGGCATGTGTGAACTCTTCTGCTAGCTTGCGACCTGAGGAGGATAACGAAACACCGTGAGCACCTCTTTCAAACAAGGTAGTTCCGGCCCAGCCTTCTAAGGCCTTTATATGTTGTGATACCGCGCCGGCTGTGACGCCCAACTCCTCGGCCGCGGAAACGAAACTTTCTAGCCTCGCCGCAGCCTCGAAGGCACGCAGAGCATTGAGGGGGGGCCCTTTGGGGCGACGTGGTGCGACAGCCATAGATTATTGCCTTAGTTTTTCTATGCCCAGAAATAGCAAAACTGGTTTGCCTTGTCATTCCAATCTGTCCAATCTGTGTGCAGCCAAGGAGGGAAATGCGATGACCATAGAAATGAGAAGCTGGGTACCGGCCGACAGCGAAGCACTGGTCCAGAAGATCGCGACCGAAACTTCACGCACCTCATCCAAGGCGCTGCTGGATCGGGTTGAGCATTTAGCCAGCCGAAACCGGGAAATCCACGAGCAAGAATGCTTCAACCTAAATCCTGCAACCAATGTAATGAACCCGAGAGCTGAAGCATTGCTGTCTTCAGGAATTGGCTCGCGCCCGTCGCTTGGATATCCGGGCGAAAAATATGAGATGGGACTTGAAGCCATCGAAGAGATCGAGGTCATCTCCGCAGAGCTTTGCGCGGGAGTTTTCGACGCAAAGTTCGCAGAAATCCGCGTGCCTTCTGGCGCGATTGCAAACCTATATGGCTTCATGGCCACCTGCCAAGCCGGTGATACAATCATTGCACCGCCGGCATCGATCGGTGGGCACGTTACTCATCACATCGCAGGATGCGCCGGTTTGTTTGGTCTGCGTACAATAGATGCACCAACCGATGCCGATGGCTACACCGTCGATCTCGACCAATTGCGCGCACTTGTGCGAAGGGAGCGCCCCAAATTGATCACTATAGGCGGCAGTCTCAACCTTTTTGAGCACCCGGTCCAAGAAGTACGGGCCATTGCAGATGAAGTCAGTGCCAAAGTGATGTTCGACGCCGCGCACCAATGCGGGATTATCGCGGGAAAAGCTTGGCGTAACCCCTTGGTCGAGGGCGCACACTTCATGACAATGAGTACGTACAAAAGCCTCGGCGGTCCTGCTGGAGGGCTGATTGTCACAAACGATGCGGAGATCGCAAAGGCTTTGGATGCCATCGCATTCCCAGGCATGACGGCAAACTTCGACGCCGCAAAGTCAGCTGCTCTTGCTGTGACGATGCTTGATTGGCGCGAATATGGACAGGACTACGCTGCCGAGATGATCGCAATGTCCCGCGCAATGGCCCAGGGCCTCGATGCGCAAGGTGTTCCAGTCTTTGCCGGGCGCGAGGGCTTTACTGCCTCTCATCAATTCGCCGTTCTGGCAGAAGGGTTTGGCGGTGGACAGGCTGCATCCAGGACCCTGCGCAAAGCTGGGTTCCTAGCTTGCGGTATTGGCCTGCCGGTGCCGGAAATCGAAGGCGACATGAATGGTCTGCGCATCGGTACGCCTGAGTTGGTGAGATGGGGCATGACGTCTGATCACGCCGATAGACTGGCTTCCCTGATTGCGCGCGGTCTTAAGGGCGACGATATCGCCGCCGAAGTGGCGGGCTGGCGCCGTCACTTTGCGAGCGTGCACTTCGTTCACGGTTAGAACTGTTATAGTCGCCGCAGGAGAATTGATGACCGCTTCGTCCGCGTAGCGGACATTGGCCCTCGATGCAGCGAATGCCTGCTTACCGCCCTATTGTACGAATCGTCGTCCCCCCCTTAAAACTTTCACGCGAAAAAATCTGACTACCCCCACCGGTCCCTTGCTTTGAGCTCGAAGGCTTTTGATGCCCCCCCAAGGAGACCTTCATCGAGTTGGCGACGATGCAGTACCAATGCTCTGTCCTTTGCTGATAACGACTTCGCCAAAGAACCGAACATACCGATCTGCTTCTTCGGATTTTGGGAAACGTGTCGGCAAAGCAATAGAACCATCCTTTCTCAGCAATTGCGCCAACGCCTCAAAATTGAAGGCGGTCTTGGCAGCTACGAACGCTTCCCATTCACGAAGAGCAGATGCGTCACTTTCGTCGAACCAATGATACGCACCACCACCTGTCGCACCGAGCTTGATTTCTATGTTCTTTCCTATGTTCTTATTGTGCGCGACAACCTTGTCGCCTTTCTGGCACAGGTCTGTCGCCCTTTTGCGTATTTCTATGTCATGTTCAGTGTCGCGTTCGGCATCACGCGGCACGCTGATCTGAAATGTGCGACGAACGCCGCGTCGACGAACACGCGTGATCCAACCGCACCCTTCGAGTTCCCGAAGATAACGCTGGATGCTGCGCTCATGAACGCCAAACGCGCTGGCAAGCGTTGTATTTCTGGCCCAGAAACAACCATTCGCTTTTGATACAAACTGATCGCAGACGAACAATGCAAAGTGCTTAGTTCGTGGTGCCAGATGAGCTGAGTTTTGAACTCGTCTTTTCCAATGGTAGCGAAGTTTCGTAAATGGAGCCGTTCGAGCCATTAGCCCTCTCCCCCGACACCTTCGCTTCGGGAAATCATCCACGCATCGAGATCAGAGCGCTTGTAGCGGATGGATCGTAAACCGATCCGAATAAACCTCGGTCCCGCAACGCTACCGATACCCATGCGCAGTTTTGCGAGATAGCTTTGGCTTATTCCGGTGTATTGAGCAGCTTCTTGAGTTGTCAGATAATGCGCCTGCATGGCCTTGCTCCTTTGAGTATGTCTGGGAACAAAAAAGGCGTAGGTGGCGCTTTCGTCATGGGTCGTCAGAAAGAAAGAATCCTTCTAACGACCCATATGTTTTTTCCAGCCGCTAAATGCCGACGTTGGAAGCTCTTCAATACCAAACACCTCGAACATATCGCACAGGAATCGATAGAATGGACCACCTTCATTCATTGCTTTAGGAACTCGGATTGTGTCTGGGTGACGCTCACAAAGCCCGACACAAGCCGAGACTAGGCGCCAAGCTTCAATTGCCTTCTTCCCGGCCGGCTTGCCCTGAGCAGCAGCAGTTTCAGCATCTTTAATCAATTCAATAAAATAGCGAAGTCTCGCGAAGAACTCTACTTCGGCCATCATCGCCTTCCAATGTGGTGTTTCTTCAATTGCATCGTTAAACCAGACGTTACGAACATCAGCCATTTTGGTCTGATTTCGCAAACCACCCCTATTCAATGCACCGATGCGAAACGCATCACTGACGGGCGTAGGAAGCCGATCTAAGATTTCTCCTGCTTCGTTCAAGCGTGTTCTGAGCCTAGGGAGGTCTTCCAGCACCTCTTTAGAGGACCAGAACTCGTCCAGTTCATGAGCTTGGTCGAAATTTAGGTAATGGGCCAACCACCCATAGTCTTCGTCATCAAAGCGTTCGTACTTATCAAAGTGCTTTCTCAGGAGGCGAATTAACTCAGTATTGAATTCGCTAGGTCCACTATCACACTCCTCTGGATATGGCATATCCAATTCAGGTAAGTCGGGATCGACAGGCAAAATCCAATCTCGCTTAGTCATTACAATCCACCGCGTTCCACTTTGTCCTGCGGGCCAATTCCCTACACACAGTATCCATTGCCGGTCTGAGCGCGTCTAACGACGGCTTCACGTAGCGCTGACCGGTGATTGATAGCGGCGTGTGATTGAGAAGGCGCCCTACAATCTCTTCCAATATTCCAGCCTCCATGGCGACCGTCGCGAATGTCCGGCGATGGGAATGAATAGACCATTGCATACGCTGGGGGCCCTTCAAATGGCCACTCGGTGACTTCGGAGAGGGGAAGACCCATTGGTGATGAAGGCCCCGTAAAGGAGCAAGTATCTCGTGATGCACTTGCGATATGGGGAGATCAAAACTGCGCCCGTTCTTGGTCATCGGCAAATGTATGTGATCTTCCTGCACGTTCTTCCATTCGAGCGTCAGTGCCTCGGTTTTGCGAAAGCCTGTGAACAAGAGCAATTCGTAGAATACCCGGTGGATCGGGTTGGAGAGCTCATCAACGGCCTCGCGCCATGCGTTCAAATCCTCAATGATCGAGCCATTTGGTTGTTCCTCATACCACTCTATGGCCATCGTTGGACTTTCCGGCAGATCATGTACCCGCCGCGCGTGGTTCCAGACAGTCCGAAAGTACTTCAAGGTGTGATTTGCAGAAGACGGTGTCGCGGCCATCGATCTATGGCGCTCAACCACCATGGATTTGGTGATCTCATCCAGCGGCAGGCGTAGCCAATCTTTCAAATGAAGCTCGAACTGCTGCCGCAACCCGGACCGATGGGCCTCAGAACGAAGCTTTGGACGCGCCAGATAAGTTTCCATAGCTGTCTCAAGAGTGGGCGCTCCAATCTGCAGCTGCCTGCCTGCTCCCCTGCCCCAATCCAACGCAAAACCCAATGCAGTTTGTCGTGCGACGTCCGCAGAAATCAGTGGGTACCGCCCGATTAAAACCCGCCGGGTTTGCCCTCCAACATCTTTCTGGAAGTACCAGGTTTTGGACAGCTTGCCGACGAATAGAACGAGCCCTTTGACCTCGCTATCCCAGTGCTTGGCAGTGCCCTTTTTTGTCTGTGGAACCTTGCGGGCGAAAGTCTCTGTGAGCTTTGGCATTTTGTCAGCTTTTTGTCGGAAACGAATTGAAACTCAGGGAAACTCGAGGAACGAGCATCAAACAAATAAATACATAGTATGAATAGCTTGGCAATTACAGGAATGTCTGGGAAACACATAGCAATTGCTTGGAAGGCTGAGGTAATAGCCAGTATACGAAGCCCGCTCAGCGCAGGTCGGTTTAAGCGATGCGCCTGACGCCGTCAAGCGCCGTTCGACGATGGAAAAGAATTTCTGTCTGCAATCCTTCGAACAGTTCAAACAGTGCCAAATGTTGGTTCCGTTCTGGCCTAATCGGGTAGCCATTCGCATGAGTCGAGGCCAGTCGAAATCCGGATCATCGACGCATATTGCAAGGGCTGCACACCCTTTTGGCCAATCAATGACGCCGGATAAGTCGTAGCAGCAGCCAGCGCATCCTGCAGCGGCACGCCCACCTGCGTGACAAGATTGTGGATGGCTTTGGTCAGGTCCAGATCGGCCCCGGCCAGCGTTCCGTCCTCAAGCGTCAGCCGGCCGTTGGTCCGCGAGATTCGGCGGCCTTCCAATTCGAATGCAGTCTGATCCGTGCCCGCAACTGCCATGGCATCGCTGACAAGATAGATTTGACCGGGTGCGGTTTTGGAGGCCCATGCAGCGCGCATCACCTCGGGGTGCACATGGATACCATCGGCTATAAGACCTGCCGACAAACCGCCATTGGCAAGCGCCGCGCCGACCAGCCCCGGTTCGCGACTACCCAACTGGCTCATGGCGTTGAACAGATGCGTCACACAACGTGCACCCGCTGCGGCATAGCGCTGGCAGGTCGCAAAATCCGCATTGGTATGGCCTAACGACACCAAAACACCTGCATCGAACAACGCCTTAACCTGCTGCTCGGACACGGATTCGGGTGCAATCGTCACCTTCAGGCACGGCAGTTCCCTGGCCGCCGCAATCAGAGCCGCCAAGTCCGCATCCTCCATCGGGCGGATCAATGCCCCGTCATGTGCCCCCTTGCGAGCTACGGACAGATGCGGCCCCTCCAGATGCAGGCCGGCCACGCCCGGAACACCGGCACGCACGGCATGTATGGCGGCCTCGATGGCTGCCTGCGTTTTGTCGGGTGTGTCGGTAATCAGGGTCGGCAACAAAGACGCAACACCTAACCTGCGATGCGCCTCGGCAATTCGTCGGATCGTCTCAATCGAAGGGTCATCGTTGAACATCACCCCGTCGCCGCCGTTAACTTGCAGATCGACATATCCGGGGCTCAGGACATCCCCGTTCAGGTCAATGACCAGCCCCTCGTTTTTCGCGCGCTCTTCCGGCACGAGTTCAGCCAACGCACCGTTGTGAAAAACAATGGCCTGACCAAAATGCAAGCGCCCGCCATCAAACAGGGCCCCGTTGCGGAACGTTGCTGAACCTGAGGTCATACTGTCTCTGTCACCTTTCTCAGATGGCGCGGTGTGTCCGGGTCGATTCCGCGCGCACGCGCCACGGCTTCGACCATACTGTAAAAAGAAGTGATAGTTGCAATGGGGTCGGACAGCCAATGATCAGTCCGCGTAACAGGCAAGGCCTGCGCCCGGGTCACCCTATTGGTGGTAGCAAACACCGTTGATCCCTTTTCTGCCAGAGCGTCAGCCGCCTCAGCCGTTGACAGTTCGGCCGCGTCCCCAGCTGCGAAGACGATGGTTGGAAACCCTTCTTCCACGATTGAAACTGGCCCGTGCAGTACCTCGGCTGTTGAATAGCTTTCGGCGTGTATCTGGCAGGTTTCCTTGATCTTCAATGCCGCCTCATTGGACATTGCAAAAGACGGTCCGCGACCCAACGTGAACAACGACCGCCCCGTGATCGCCTCTGCCGCCGCCGACCAGTCACATCGCGCGGCCTGCGCCAGATACTCTGGCAACGATCGGATCGCGGCAGATAGTTCTCCATCCGCCTTGGTCTCAGCCAGCATCCACAGACCGGCCACCAGCGAAGTAACAAATGTCTTGGTTGCCGCGACGCTAAGCTCAGGCCCCGCATGCAGAGGTAGCACCGCATCCGTCACCTCAGCCAGTCTAGACTCAGTACTATTGGTGATGGCAACGGTAACACCACCCGAAGACTTCAACGACCGTGTCATCCCCACGATATCCGGACTTTGCCCGGACTGCGACACAGACAGACACAACGCCCCCTCAGCCCGAAGATCCACATCATAGATTGAACTAACGGATGGTCCAACTGAAGCCACAGGCAGGTTCAGTAACAACTCGGCAGCGTATTTCAGATACAGGCATGCATGGTCGGACGACCCCCGAGCCACTGTGATCAGAAACCGGGGGTCGGTGTTTTTGAACAGCGCCGCCGCGTCCTGAATGTTAGTGGCGCCCTGACTTAGCAAACGCTCCACGGCATCAGGAATTTCCAGAATCTCCTGACGCATTTTCGAGCTGTGTTCAGACATACTTTTCCGGCCTTTCCGGTTACAACCGCAATTCGGCAACGAAATCATAGGCGTCACCGCGATAAAGGGATCGGGTCAGTTCCGCGACCCGTCCGTTTTTGAGGAATGAAATCCGTTCGATATTCAGCCCCGCTGCCCCTTCGGGAACATCCAGCAACTCGGCCTCAATGGCCGCGAGGTTGAGGGCCGAAATTTTCTGCACCGCGCGCACAGGCCGTCGGCCCAATCCGTCCAACACTTCATAAAGTGAGGTGGTGACTTCGATTGGGTTAGGCAAAACATCCAACGGCAGCGCGGCTCGTTCCAGGGCCAACGGACGGCCATCGGCCTCGCGCAGGCGGTAGATACGGGAAATCTGTTCGCCGTCTTTCAGGTTCAGTGCGGCGACCTCTTCAGGATTTGGCGCAAAGACACCGCGTTCCAACCATTTTGAAGTTGTTCGCATTCCCCGGCTGGACATGTCTTCGGTGAAGGACGTCAAATGCGTCAGTGATTGCTCAACTCGCGGCACACGTTCGCGAATGAACGAACCTGACCCCTGGCGCTGTTCGATTATACCGTCCTGAACCAGTTCCTGAATCGCTTTGCGTATGGTGACGCGCGACAGGTCGGTGATCTCAACCAGTTCCCGCTCCGACGGCAGCGATGAGTTCGGGGCCAAGACCCCGTTGTCGATCCCTTCTTGCAACCTGCGCCGCAACTGGACATAGCGCGGGCCCTTTTCAGGGCTCAACCACTGATCGGCGCGCAGAAAGTCAGTGATGCTCATGACGCACCTCCTTGGCCATGGCCAATGCGCCGGTCAGGGGCTCTCCTTTCGGAGGGCGAAGGGCAGATTGCATCTCTTTCGGCAGATACGGCGCATATTGCCCCGCTATCCCGCCGGTCAGACAGATCGCCCTGCCCGCTTGCCAACCCAGCCTCTTTGCGGTTTCGGCGATATAGTCTGCCCCTGCCTGCAGGATTTCCACGGCAACGGAATCTCCTGCCTGCGCGGCGGCCGTGACTGCAGGGGCAAGCGTCCCAAACTGCGCAGGTGTCGCATACCCGGCGAAAGACACGATGCCAGCCGTACCCTGCAAATCGGCCAACAGCTTTTGCGTCAAACCAGTCTGAACTTGTGTACCATCATGGGCGCAAAGCGTCTCAGACAAGGCCCGGCGCCCGACCCATTGGGCCGAGGCCTCATCTCCAAGAACCGACCCCCAGCCCCCGGCAAATCGCATCGCGCCATCCACCTGAGCCGCAAGGAAAGATCCGGTGCCGCAATGTGCGATCAAACCATCCTGCGCGCCCAACGCGCCGCGCACGGCGGCAGGGCGGTCATCTTCGACTCGCGCGCAGGTCAGGCCCAGCGCATCGCGCAATCGCTCGGCAATGACATCATCTGTGACGCCTGCAAGGCCGACAAATGCAGGCCAGCCGCGCAGATCAGCGACATCAACCCCGATCTGTCGTGACAAAGCATCAAGCCCGGCCCGAACCTGCGCAAGCGCCCCGTCAAAATCGGTCGAAACATTGGCGGCCCCGGTTTCAGCGCAACGGGCCACTCCATCGACTTCACAGGCCACCCGGCAGCGTGTTCCGCCGCCATCCACCGCCACTACGGCGCTATTTCGAGACTCGATCATGACAATACCAATATAGTACCTTTTGAACCTGGGAAAGCCCCTATTCCGCAAAAAAACCAACACCAAGCTCTGTTTTCGCTGAAATCGCCAAAAAGATCTCACGGAGAAAGAAAAATATAGACAAGTGGTATTAGATAGGTATCGTATAGCGAACACACGAGGGGATTCTCTTGACGCTGCCGCCGACTGAACAATTACACCCTGACGCTGCACAGCTGACCCCAGGCAATCTGGTCAGTGCGGCGCGCGCACTGGCCGAGGGGCAGATTGCGGCGGCTTTCGCCGTCCGGGACGCGCTGGAGCACATCGCTCGTGGCGCCGAGGCCATGGCGGGAACGATCCGCGCGGACGGGGTGCTGCACTACGTGGCCGCGGGGTCGTCAGGATTGATGGCGGCAGCCGACGCGCAAGAGTTGGGCGGCACGTTCTCAATCCCGCCTGCCCAACTGCGTATTCACATGGCCGGAGGTTTGCCAACCGGCGTCCAGATGCCGGGAGGAGCCGAAGACGCGACCGAGGGCCTCGAACAGGCCTTGGGCTCAATAACCGCGCGCGACACGGTGATCGCGGTGTCGGCCAGTGGGTCCACGCCCTTTACCTTGGCGGCCACGGAGATCGCCCGTGCGCGCAACGCGACCTTAATCGGCATCGCCAACAACGCGGGCAGCCCGCTGCTGCAAGGCGCTGACATTCCGATCCTTCTGGCCACGCCGCCCGAACTGATCTCGGGCTCGACCCGCATGGGCGCGGGGACTGCGCAGAAGATCGCGCTCAACATGTTGTCCTCGTTGATGGCGGTTGAGTTGGGCCACGTGCATAGCGGGATGATGGTCAATCTGCGGGCCGACAATGACAAGCTGCGGGCGCGGGCAACCGGGATCGTCGCCCGGATCGCGGATGTGGACATCAACACCGCACAGCAGGCGCTGGATGCAGCAAACGGAGAAGTGAAACCCGCCATCCTGATCGCTGCGCAAGGCCTGTCGCTGGAGCAGGCCGAAACACGGCTTCAGGCCTGCAATGGAATACTGACCGCCGCATTGGCGCAAGACTGACAACGAAAAACCAAACGGGAGAGAACAATGACACACAGAAGCCTGAAGCTCGCCTTACTGGGCACGACCCTGATGGCCACAAGCGCCTTTGCCGAGGACGTGACGCTGACCATCGAAAGCTGGCGCAACGACGACCTGACCCTGTGGCAGGACCAGATCATCCCTGCCTTCGAAGCCGCGCATCCTGGCATCAAGATTCAGTTCACCCCCTCGGCCCCGGCGGAATACAACGCCGTTCTGAACTCGAAACTCGACGCAGGCTCGGCCGGCGACCTGATCACCTGCCGCCCGTTCGACGCCTCTCTGGCGTTGTATGAGGCCGGCCACCTGACCGACTTGTCGGGCGTCGAGGCGATGGGCAACTTCTCAGACGTGGCGAAATCGGCGTGGCAGACGGATGACGGCGCGGTTAGTTTCTGCGTTCCTATGGCCTCGGTGATCCATGGTTTCATCTACAACAAGGACGCGTTCAACGAACTGGGCATCGAAGCTCCGACCACCGAAGATGAGTTCTTTGCCGCCCTCGACAAGATCAGGGAAGACGGCACTTATATCCCTCTGGCCATGGGTACTAACGACCAATGGGAAGCCGCCACGATGGGCTACAACAACATCGGTCCGAACTACTGGAAGGGTGAGGAAGGCCGTCAAGCGCTGATTTCGGGCGAACAGAAACTGACCGATGAGGCATGGACAGCCCCTTATGCGACCCTTGCCCGTTGGGCCGAATACATGGGCGACGGGTATGAGGCGCAGACCTATCCCGACAGCCAGAACATCTTCACGCTGGGCCGTGCCGCGATCTATCCCGCCGGGTCGTGGGAAATCTCGGGCTTCAACACGCAGGCCGATTTCGAGATGGGCGCCTTCAAGCCACCGGTCCGAAACGCGGGCGATACCTGCTATATCTCAGACCACACTGATATCGGCATCGGCATGAACGCCGCGACCGAACACCCAGAGGCGGCTGAGACCTTCCTGGCCTGGGTCGCAAGCCCCGAGTTCGCCGAGATTTTCGGAAATGCGCTGCCCGGGTTCTTCCCGCTGTCCAGCACTCCGGTCGAACTGCAGGACCCGCTGGCCAAGGAAATCGTCGGCTGGCGTGAGGAATGCGAGTCGACCATCCGCTCGACCTATCAGATCCTGTCGCGCGGCACGCCGAACCTTGAAAATGAGACTTGGGGCGCTTCGGTCGCCGCCATCAAGGGCGCCAAGTCGCCCGAGGAACTGGGTGCCGAGCTACAGGAAGGCCTGTCCAGCTGGTACGCTCCGCACCAGTAAGCTGACACCTACCCGGGCGGACATGCCCGCCCGGGTATACCCGACACCCCTTTGAAAGCTGCCCCATGAACCGCCCCCGCTTCCGCTGGCATATCGTCGTGTTTCTGGCACCCGCCGTGCTTGTTTATACGGCAGTGATGATCTTTCCTCTGTTCAACACGCTGCGACTGGCGCTGTTTACCGAAGTCGATCAGACCCGCGTGTTCGTTGGATTGCAGAACTTTCAAACGCTGTTTTTCGATCCGGTCTGGTCCGAACAATTCTGGAACGCGTTGGGCAATAACTTCTGGTTCTTCCTGATCCACATGCTGGTGCAAAATCCCATCGGGATCGCACTGGCGGCGCTGCTGAGCCACCCGCGCCTGCGGTTCGCAGCGCTGTACCGCTCGGCGATTTTCATTCCAACGATCCTCAGCTTTGTGATTGTGGGTTTCGCATGGAAGCTTATCCTGTCGCCGATCTGGGGTATCGCCCCGTCGATGCTGGATGCAATCGGGTTGAAATCGCTGTTTGCGCCGTGGCTGGGGAAAGAAGAATACGCCCTGACCACGCTGGCGCTGATCTCGGTCTGGCAGTTCGTCGGCATACCGATGATGCTGATCTATGCCGCCCTGCTGACCATCCCGGAGGAAATCCTAGAGGCCGGAGAGATTGACGGCATCACCGGCGCCTCGGCCTTCTGGAAGATCAAACTGCCACTGATCCTGCCCTCGATCGGGATCATCTCGATCCTGACTTTTGTTGGCAATTTCAACGCATTCGACCTGATTTACGCAGCGCAAGGCGCTTTGGCGGGGCCGGATTTCTCGACCGATATTCTGGGCACTTTCATGTATCGCACCTTCTTTGGCTTCCAACTGCAATTGGGCGACCCTCACATGGGATCGGCTATTGCGGGGGCCATGTTCGCAATCATCCTCGTGGGCGTCTGCATCTACCTGTTCGGCATCCAAACCCGGATGCGTCGGTATCAATTGTGAGGGCCCTGCGATGAACAAAGCACGCCAAAACCCTCTCAACACCGCCGCGATGCATGGAGCACTTATCCTCTATACGCTGATCGCTCTGTTCCCGGTCTTCGTGATCCTGATCAACAGCTTCAAATCCCGCCGCGCCATCTTTCGCGAACCGCTGGCATTGCCGAACACCGACAGTTTCTCGATGATTGGTTATGAAACGGTGATGAAGCAGGGGGATTTCTTCCTCTACTTCCAGAACTCGATGATCGTCACCGTGGCATCACTGTTCTTCATCCTGCTGTTCGGCGCGATGGCGGCCTACGCGCTGTCGGAGTACCAGTTCAAGGGCAACCTGCTGATGGGTCTGTATCTGGCGCTGGGGATCATGATCCCGATCCGCATCGGCACCGTGGCAATCCTTGAGATGATGGTCGCGACCGGGCTGGTGAACACACTTTGGGCGCTGATCCTGGTCTACACGGCGCAGGGGTTGCCCTTGGCTGTGTTTATCCTGTCAGAATTCATGCGGCAGGTCAGTGATGACCTGAAAAACGCGGGGCGCATCGACGGGCTGTCAGAATACACGATCTTCTTCCGGTTGGTGCTGCCTCTGGTCCGACCTGCGATGGCGACCGTGGCCGTGTTCAACATGATCCCGATCTGGAACGACCTATGGTTCCCGCTGATCCTTGCGCCGGCTGAAGAAACCAAGACACTCACGCTGGGCAGTCAGGTTTTCATCGGACAATTCGTCACCGACTGGAACGCGGTTCTCTCGGCCCTGTCGATGGCGATTCTGCCGGTGCTGGTACTCTACGTCATCTTCTCGCGCCAACTGATCCGTGGCATCACGTCAGGAGCTGTCAAATGACCCGTGTATTGATTGCAGGCCTTGGCAATATGGGGCTGAGCCACGCATTGGCCCATCACCACCACCCCGACGCGCAGATCGTGGGGCTGGTGAACCGGTCCGGTCACGTGGAGCACCCCGACCTTGCGGGTTACCCGGCTTTTTCAGATTTCGAGACTGCGCTGTCAGAGACTAAACCCGATCTGGCCGTGATCGCCACCTATTCCGACAGCCATGCCGACTACGCCTGTGCCGCGATGGAGACTGGTGCGCATGTCTTCGTCGAAAAACCGCTGGCCACCAACGTGGCGGATGCGCGTAGGGTTGTGGAAACTGCTACCAAGCTGACCCGCAAACTGGTCGTGGGTTACATCTTGCGCCACCACCCCTCATGGATGCGTCTGATTGCCGAGGCGCGCGATCTGGGCGGGCCGTATGTGTTCCGTCTGAACCTGAACCAGCAATCCTCGGGCGCGGAATGGGAAACGCATAAGTCGCTGATGCAGACAACGTCGCCCATCGTCGATTGCGGTGTGCACTATGTGGATGTGATGTGTCAGATCACCGATGCACAGCCTGTCCGCGTACACGGCATGGGGCTGCGCCTGTCCGATGAGATCGCTGAAGACATGTATAACTACGGCCAGTTTCAGGTGATCTTCGAGGACGGCTCGGTCGGCTGGTACGAGGCCGGATGGGGTCCGATGATGTCCGAGACGGCTTTCTTCGTGAAAGATATCGTATCGCCCAACGGCTCGGTTTCGATCACCGATGGCAACAAGGGCGCGTCGGCAGATATCGACGGACACACCAAGGTCGGCGGGCTGCTGGTCCATAAGCCAAGCGGAGACCGCACCATCGAGATGCCTGATGAGCCCGGTCATCAGGAGCTCTGCGATGCCGAGCAGGCCTATATGCTGCGCGCCATCGCAGAGAACATCGACCTGACGCGTCATATGAATGACGCCGTCCAGTCCCTCGCCATTTGTCTGGCCGCGGATGAAAGCATCCGCACAGGCCAACCCGTTTCGTTGGAGAAACCCGCGTCATGACCGCTCTGACCCTGACCAATGTAAATAAGTCCTTCGGCAATGTGCATGTTCTGAAAGACATCACGCTAGAGGTCGAGGAAGGCGAATTTGTCGTCTTCGTCGGCCCCTCGGGCTGTGGCAAGTCCACCCTGTTGCGGGTGATTGCAGGGCTTGAGGATGCATCTTCGGGCGAGATCAACATCGGCGGTCAGCAGGTCAATTTGGTGCCGCCGTCCAAGCGCGGGATCGCGATGGTATTTCAGAGCTACGCGCTCTACCCGCACCTGAACGTGCGTGGGAACATGACACTGGCGCTGAAGCAGGAAAAGCAACCCAAGGCGGTGATCGAAGAACGTGTTGCTAATGCCAGCCGGATGCTGAACCTTGAGGATTATCTGGACCGCTACCCGTCCGAACTGTCTGGTGGGCAACGTCAGCGTGTTGCAATTGGGCGCGCCATCGTGCGCGAACCCAAGCTGTTCTTGTTTGACGAGCCACTCTCCAACCTCGACGCCGCATTGCGGATGAATACACGGATCGAGATCGCTAACCTGCACCGAGCACTGGATGCCTCGATGATCTACGTCACCCATGACCAGACCGAGGCGATGACACTGGCCGACAAGATCGTCGTGCTGCGTGACGGACGGGTGGAACAGACCGGCACCCCGATGGAGCTGTATAACAATCCCGCCAACCAGTTTGTTGCTGGATTTCTGGGATCGCCGTCGATGAATTTCCTGCCCGAAGGGTTACTGGGCAGCGGTCAAAACACCATCGGCATCCGCCCCGAAGACCTTTACCTGTCCGATGACGGTCCACTGGCGGCGCGCGTAAGTCACGTGGAAAAACTGGGCGGTGACACCAACGTCATCGCCAAAATACACGACCATGCGGTAACGGCACGGCTGTTCGGCCAGCACGCGATTTCCGAAGGGCAGGAATTGCGTTTTGCATACGCCGCAGACAAGGCCTATCGCTTTGACGCCGCTGGTCAGCGTTTGCGCTAAATGTCGCAGAGCAACTACATCACGCCAAATTGATTACCTCTGAATTAATAAGAGAAAACGCACTATTTCCAGAGTGGGGAAGGCAACAGCCCTTTTCCCAATCCTGTTTCCCGGCAGATAAGGCACCATCCTTAAGTGCGTTGTTAACAACCTGTCACAAAGACGCCCTAAATCCCTTTCATCCACTTTTTTCAGACAGCCAGGAGCCATCCATGAAAGACGTCGACCCCACCACACTGTCCGCCGACGACTGGGACGAACTGCACTTCCCGCGCCCCAAAGAAAACGACTTTGACCGCGTTGTTGAAAGCGCCATTTCGCGTCGCGGTTTTCTGGGCGGTGTACTGGCCTTTGGCTCGGGCGCTGCTGCCATGGGTGCCGGCCTGATGGGTTCGACGGCCGCACACGCCGTCACCGCGTCGCGTTTTGCATTCACTCCGATTGCTGCGCAGACCGACGGCACCGTGCACGTGCCGGAAGGGTACGAATGGAAAATGCTGATGCGCTGGGGTGACCCGCTGTTTTCCGACGCAGACGGTTACGACCTGACCGATGGCGGCGCGGTCGAGAAATCGGATCGCATTTTCGGTGAAAACACCGACGGAATGGAGACCTTCTCGTTCCAGGGGCACGAACTGATTGCGATCAACCACGAATATCCGAATCGCAAGATCAACCTGCCCGCCGCGCAGGAAGGCGTACCCGCCAGTGCCGACGACGTTCTGAAACTGCAGAACCTGCAGGGCGTTACCGTGATGGAAATCACCGAAGGCCCCGACGGCTGGTCTGTAGTCAAAGACAGCCCTTTCAACCGCCGCATCCACCACAATTCCCCGATGAAGATCGTTGGTCCTGCAGCCGGGCATGACCTGCTGAAGACCGAGGCTGATCCAACCGGCACCGCTTCGCTGGGCACCATGAACAACTGTGGCGCAGGTAAGACCCCCTGGGGCACCTACCTGACATGCGAAGAGAACTTTAACGGCTACTTCGGGTCGTCAGACGAGAACGCCAGCTACGACCAGAAGGTCGCAGATGGTATGAAGCGCTACGGTATCAAAGCTGAAAGCTGGAACGGCTATGAACTGTTCGATCCGCGCTTTGACACGTCGAAAAACCCAAATGAACCGCACCGCGCGGGCTGGATCGTTGAAATCGACCCGACCAAGCCGGATAGCACACCGGTCAAACACACCGGTCTGGGCCGCTTCAAGCACGAGAACGCCGAGGTGACACTGGCCGCGGATGGCCGTGTTGTTGTCTATATGGGTGACGATGAGCGCGGCGAGTATCTTTACAAGTTCGTCTCGAACGGCACCTACCAGCCCGGTGGCGAAACCGAGAGCCTGCTGAATGACGGCACGCTCTATGTGGCCAAGTTCAACGACGACGCAACCGGTTCGTGGTTGCCGCTGACATCGGAAACAACCGGAATGGACGCGGCTGAGATCCTGATCTTCACCCGTATGGCTGCGTCGGCCGCAGGCGGCACCACCATGGACCGTCCGGAATGGGTCGCCTCCAGCCCGGTTGCGGTCGAGGCCTATTGCTGCCTGACCAACAACAAGAACCGGGGCGTCAAGCCGAATGCCGGTGGTGACGATACATCGGTTAACGCAGCTAACCCGCGCGAGGCCAACAAATACGGCCAAATCGTGCGTTGGCGTCCTGCAAATGATGACCACGCCGCCGACACGTTCGATTGGGATCTGTACGTCATGGCAGGCAACCCGACCGTGCATTCCGACGACCGCGCTGGTTCGCCGAATGTGAACGAGGGCAACCTGTTCAACTCGCCCGACGGCATGGCCATCGACTCGACGGGCCTGATCTGGATCCAGACCGACGGCAATGACGACAATGAGGAAGATTTCGCAGGTCACGGTAACAACCAGATGTTGGTTGGTGACCCGATCACCGGCGAAATCGCGCGTTTCATGACCGGCCCCAACGGTTGTGAAGTCACCGGTCTGGCCTGGTCCACTGACCTGCGCACCATGTTCGTCGGCATCCAGCACCCGGGCAGCAACTGGCCCGACGGCGGCACGCCGCGGTCCTCGGTGATTACGATCAAGCGCGCCGATAACGGTCTGGTTGGTTAAACCACAGGGAAACGCCTCCGGCCTTTCGGTCTCGGGGGCGTTTTCGTCAGATATCCTGCCCCTGTGGCGCCAACGGTCCACCCGGCGCCAGCAGATGACGCTCAGATAGCCACGGGTTCAGTTCCAGGGCCTGGCTCAAAGCCTCCCGCGCTTCGTCGATTCTTTGCAGTCCCAACAATGTAAGCGCACGCCCGCTGATCGCCGCTACGTGGTTTGGTGAAAGCTCAATGGCCCTGTCCAGATCGGGCAAGGCAGCCGCAAAATCCTGTCGCAAATAATGCGCAAAGGCCCTTTGGTTGTATCCTTCAGCATAAGACGGGCAGTAGGCAATCAGCTTGTCGAAATCCTCAATCGCGCCCAGCAGATCCCAGGCGTTGCGACGTGTCATACCCCGGTCCAACACTGCCTGCGCGCTTTCATCCGGTGCGTCGGTCCAGTATTCCCACAGTTGGTTGGACAAAGCACGGGCAGCCTGTTCGTTTTCGGCCTGCTGGATTTGCGCGATCACACCACTGACATCGGCACTGTGATCCGGTGCAACCGGGCAGTCCGCAGCCTGAACGGCAGTAGACGCAAGAAGAAAGGCGGAAGCGAAAACGATCTGTCTCATGCGCCAATGGTGACGCCACCAGGTCGTTCGTCAACCCATCCCTTCGATAGCTCCGGACACGCCCGTTTCCTTCACGGCCTCCATCGCAACGAAAGTAGAGGTATTGGCTACATGCGGCAGGGATGAGATTTTCTCGGCCAGAACCGCACGGTATTCCGACATAGAACCCGTGCGGATTTTCAGAAGATAGTCGAAATTCGACGCAATCATATGGGCTTGTTCAATCTCGGCCACCTTGCGCACCGCTGCGTTGAACTCTGCCAACGCTTTCTCACGCGTATCGGTCAGGCGCACTTCGACAAATGCAACATGGTCCAAGCCAAGGCGGATCGGGTCCAGCAGGGCACGGTATCCGGTGATGATCCCTTCGGCCTCAAGCCTTTTCACACGTGCTTGAGTTGGTGATTTCGACAGCCCTATGCGTCGCGCGAGGTCAGCAACCGAGATACGCCCGTCCTCGGCTAGAATCGTCAGGATCGACCGATCAAACCGGTCCAGATCAGGGCGGGTCATTTGCGTCGAATCCTCATCTAATTTCAGGTCATTCGCCTCTCATGACCCAAAATTAAGGCAATCATCCCGCAAAATCGATCCTATATTTAACAAAAGCCCGGAGGATACATGACACACAGCCTGCGCACCCATATCGACGGCCAGACCTATGCCGATCAGTCTGATATTCTGCAAACCCTGATCGCACAGGCAAAGCTGAGCGAACCCGACCGCGCCGCGATCTGCACGGCGGCGGCACAGTTGGTGCGCGACATCCGATCCAGCACCTCACCCGGTATGATGGAGGTCTTCCTCGCCGAATATGGCCTATCCACCGACGAAGGCGTCGCGCTGATGTGTCTGGCCGAAGCACTTCTGCGAGTCCCGGACGCCGAAACGATCGATGCGTTGATCGAGGACAAGATTGCACCGTCAGATTGGGGCAAACATCTGGGTCAGTCGTCCTCGTCGCTGGTGAATGCCTCGACCTGGGCGCTGATGCTGACGGGTAAGGTTCTGGACGAAGGCAAGACATCCCCGGTCAGCGCCCTGCGCGGGGCGATCAAACGGCTGGGTGAGCCGGTGATCCGCACCGCCGTAGGCCATGCGATGAAAGAGATGGGACGTCAGTTCGTTCTGGGCGAAACCATCCAATCCGCCATGGATCGCGCCAGCGGGATGGAGGCCAAAGGCTACACCTATTCCTACGACATGCTGGGCGAGGCCGCGCGCACCGAGGCCGATGCCGCGCGCTATCACCTGTCTTATTCCCGCGCCATTGCCGCTATTGCCGATGCCTGCACCCGTGACGACATCCGCGCCAACCCGGGGATTTCGGTAAAGCTTTCGGCGTTGCACCCGCGCTATGAAATCGCACAGGAACAGCGCGTGATGGAGGAGCTTACCCCTCGCCTGCGCGCCCTGTGTCTACTGGCCAAGGCGGCCGGAATGGGCCTGAACGTCGACGCAGAGGAAGCCGACCGCCTGTCGCTGTCCCTGCAGGTAATCGAAGAGGTGATGGCCGAGCCCGCTCTGGCCGGATGGGATGGTTTCGGGATCGTGGTTCAGGCTTACGGCCCGCGTGCCGGGGTCGTACTGGATACGCTCTATGACATGGCCGAACGTCATGACCGCAAGCTGATGGTACGGCTGGTGAAAGGCGCCTATTGGGATACCGAGATCAAGCGCGCTCAGGTCGAGGGCGTCGATGGCTTCCCCGTGTTCACCCGCAAGGCGGCAACCGATATCTCATACGTCGCCAATGCCCGCAAACTGCTGGGCATGACCGACCGGATCTATCCGCAATTCGCCACTCATAACGCCCATACTGTCAGCGCAATCCTGCATATGGCCGGCGATCAACCGTTCGAGTTCCAGCGCCTACACGGGATGGGTGAGACCCTGCATCAAATCGTCAAGGATCAAAGCAACACGCGCTGCCGGATCTACGCTCCGGTCGGCGCACATCGCGACCTTCTGGCCTATCTCGTGCGGCGGCTGCTGGAGAACGGCGCGAACTCGTCCTTTGTGAACCAGATCGTGGATGAAGCCGTGCCGCCGGAAGAGGTTGCCGCTGACCCCTTCATTACCATTCAGGAACCGAAATCTCCTCTACCCACCGGCCCCGAGCTGTTTCAACCGGAACGCCCGAATTCGAAGGGGTTCGACCTGCACCACACGCCGACGCTCGACCGGATCGACGCAGCCCGGGACGAGTTCCGGGTCCATCACTGGTACGCGCAGCCGCTGCTGTCGGTGGATGCACGGCCCGAAAAAGACCAGCCCGTTACCAACCCGGCGAACCCGCAGGACCGGCCCGGCGCCGTCGCCGCGGCCAGCGCGCAGGATGTTGAACTGGCGCTGGCCTCGGCCAGCCCATGGCAGGTCCCTACCGAGGATCGGTCGCTCATCCTTAACGCCGCCGCTGATCTGTACGAAGCGCATTACGGTGAGTTGTTCGCCCTTCTTGCCCGCGAGGCAGGCAAATCCGTCCCCGACGCGGTGGCCGAACTGCGCGAGGCGGTGGATTTCCTGCGCTACTATGCGGCCAACATTCCGCAGGCGGAACCGGCGGGGACGTTTACCTGCATCAGCCCGTGGAACTTCCCGCTGGCAATTTTCACCGGCCAGATTTCCGCCGCACTGGCCACGGGGAACGCCGTTCTGGCCAAACCCGCGCCGCAGACGCCATTGATTGCGCACCGGGCCGTGCAACTGCTGCACGAGGCTGGCGTCCCCCGCGACGTGTTGCAATTGCTGCCGGGCGGGCCATCTGTCGGGGCAGCGCTGACGTCGGACCCGCGCGTGTCGGGGGTGGCGTTCACCGGTTCGACCGCGACGGCGCTGAAAATCCGCGCGGCCATGGCTGACAATCTTCGCCCAGGAACGCCCCTGATCGCGGAAACCGGCGGGTTGAACGCGATGATCGTGGACAGCACTGCTCTGCCTGAACAGGCCGTGCAGTCCATCATCGAAAGTGCGTTTCAGTCGGCAGGGCAGCGGTGTTCAGCCCTGCGCTGCCTCTACGTGCAGGAAGACATCGCCGACGATCTGCTGACCATGCTGACCGGCGCGATGGAGGCGCTGCATGTCGGGGACCCATGGCAGCTGACCACAGATTGCGGCCCCGTGATTGATCAGGACGCCCAGCAGGGCATTGCGGATCACATCGCGCAGGCCCGCAGCGAAGGGCGGGTTTTGAAGGAGTTGGGCACACCACCCTCGGGCACCTTCATCGCCCCCACCCTGATCGAACTGCCGGGAATTGCGGCGCTGGAACGCGAGGTCTTTGGCCCCGTACTGCACGTGGCTCGCTTCAAAGCCTCCGAGATTGATCAGGTCATCGCTGATATCAACGCAACCGGCTACGGGCTGACCTTTGGCCTGCACACACGCATCGACGACCGCGTGCAGCACATCACCGAGGCCATCCACGCGGGCAACATATACGTCAACCGCAACCAGATCGGGGCCATCGTCGGTTCGCAACCATTTGGAGGCGAAGGTCTCTCAGGCACCGGACCGAAAGCAGGCGGGCCGAACTATATGGCGCGTTTTTGCGCACCGGACCGTCAAACCAGCGAAGCAGAGTGGGACAATACCATGGGCGACCTGCCTGACCCGCAGGGCCAACCCGCCGCCACCCGCACCCAATCCCTGCCCGGCCCGACCGGCGAATCGAACCGGTTGAGTGAGTTCCCCCGCGCACCGCTGCTGTGCATGGGACCGGGGGCAGAGATCGTGAAGGCACAGGCCGAGGCTGTAAGAGCTCTGGGCGGCACAGCCATTCAGGCAACCGGAATGGTTGACCTGCACCGGTTGGAAAACGCGGCAGGAATTTCGGGTGTGCTCTGGTGGGGAGACGACGACACCGCGCGTGAAATCGAACGCCACCTCGCCCGTCGCAATGGCCCAATCCTGCCTTTGATCCCAGGCCATCCAGATCGCGCGCGCGTTCTGGGAGAACGCCACGTCTGCGTCGATACAACTGCCGCTGGCGGGAACGCCGCCCTGTTGGGAGGTGCGGCGTAACCGTACCTTGACGCTGGGCCGGGAAAAGCCCAGCGTCGCCACATGTTTCCGATCCGCGACCATAACCCCTCGGGGCGCACGCCTTATGTCGTCTATCTGCTGATGGCGGCCAATATCCTGATTTTCATCAGCTATGTGGGGATCATGGACAACGGCCGGCTGATCAGCCGGTTCTATTTCGACTACGCCGTCATCCCGGCGCGGATCACCGACGGGTTTGCGCTGGAAACGCTTGTGACCTCGATGTTCCTGCACGGCGGCTGGATGCATCTGGCGGGAAACATGCTGTTTCTTTGGATTTTCGGCGACAACCTCGAAGACGAGATGGGCCACCTCCCTTTCCTGCTGTTCTATCTTGTCGCCGGCGTAGGCGCGGGGTTGATCCACGTCATCACCGCTCCGGACTCGGTGGTGCCGACAATTGGCGCATCCGGCGCAATTGCCGGGGTGATGGGGGGCTACCTTCTGCTGTTCCCCAAGGCCCGCGTGGACGTTTTGTTGATCCTGATCGTCTACTTTCGCGTCTTCACAATTCCAGCCTTCATCATGCTGGGCATCTGGCTGGGCCTTCAGTTCATGGGCAGCCTTGCAAGCAACCCGGACGAAGGCGGCGTTGCCTATTGGGCGCATACGGGCGGGTTTGTTATTGGCCTGATCCTGTGCATACCGCTTTGGCTGAAACGCGGCGGGACAGCCTTCTGGAGCCGCACCCATGGCCACCCGCCCCACCCCGAGCATAAATACAAACTGTCGCAATCCCGCATTCCACGCGTCCCACGCAAATAGGTGTCAGCCTTCTGAACGGGGTAACTGCCCGCCGCTGAGATGCGTAATCTCCTGCGCAGCATTCTTGACCAGAGCACCGAGTTCCGGTGCCCTATCGGCGTTGAAACGGACTGACGGGCCAGAGACGGATATCCCGGCGCAGGGTTCAGCCCGGTCGTTGTAAATGGCGGCGCTGATACAGGACATGCCCTCGTACCGGTCTTCGTGGTCATAGGACCACCCCGAGTGCGGGTTTTCTCTAATTCCGCCGTCAGGTCCGGACCGGGGATCAGCGTGTGATCCGTAAACCGTTCAGACTCGACAGAGCCAAGCGCTTTGCCAGCCGCATCCGGGTTCATCGCGGTCAGTCCGGGGCCGGATGCATACATCGGCGTGCGTGCGCTCGGCGGAAAGAATGCCCGGATCGGGTTCAGCGTTTCGACTTGACCGACGAAAACCACCTCGGCCCCGTCCGGCACAGCCAGATTGGCGGTCTCACCGCTATCCTGCATCAGACGTCGCAGGATCGGACGGCCGATCTCGATAACACTGTTGCGACGCAGGAAAGAAGCACCGGTCCGATAAGCCTCGATCCCTATCATCCATTCCTGTCGCTCGCCATCGAAGGTGGCGAACCCGTGCTTTTTGCAGAGTTGTCAAAATACGGTGCGTGGTCGCCGTCGGCACATCCACTTCGCGCGCCAGATCACTGAGCGCAGCGCGTTCCCTCCGCGCCAAAGCGGTCAGAACGCCCAGCGCCCTATCAAGAGATTGCATTGTTCCGGCCGAGCTTTCCTTGAACAGCGATTTCGGCCGACCGCGCGGTTTCTTCTGAGTGTCCATTTTGACCTCTCCCATTCTGCTCTCCGCGATTTTTTCGAAATCCCTTTTTTCGATCTCCAAAAAGGAAGAACGAAAAATTGTGTAAATTCATGTATTTATCAATTAGCTTGAAAAAACAAAAATATTTTTCAAGAAAATAGCACCCGCAGGCAGTTTCTCCGACACTGAATCCCATCTTGGAGTAATTTAGTGATGTCCACTCAGAACCCCGTTTCATACCCGGCCCAACGAATATCCCGAATCGCCTGCGACTGGCGGTGCAGGTTTAGACACAGGACCACCGCGCGCCGGATTTTGTTGAGACTTTCTCGCCGATTCTTGAGGACAGCAAAAAGGTGTTTGGAACAACACCGGGTCAGGTCATCACTTTCCCGGCCAGTGGTACGGGTGGATGGGAGGCCGCGGTGACCAACACACTCAGCCCCGGCGATACGGTTCTGCTGGCGCGTTTGGGATGTTCAGCCATCGCTGGATCGATCTGTGTCAGCGCCACGGCTTGAACGTGCGGATCATATAGTGTCCGTGGGACAGCGGTGCGCCGGCGAATAAGTTCGCTGAGGCTCCGGAAGAGAACAAAGCCCGCGAAATCAAGGCCGTTCTGACCACCCATAACGAGACGGTCACCGGCGTGCGCTCGGACATTGCGGCAGTGCGCAAGGCGATGGACGCCAACGCTTCCGGTGGCTTTCCCTACACCCCGCCGCTGCAATTGATCTACGGCCTGGGCGAAAGCCAGAAGATGCTGTTCGAGGAAGGCTTGGACAACGTTTACGCCCGCCACTTCCGTCTGGCCGAAGGCGTGCGCAAAGCCACCTCTGCCTGGGGGCTGGAGTTGGTGGCGCAGTCGCCGGATCTCTACTCGGATACGGTGAGCGCGATCTATGTGCCCGAGGGCTTTGACAGTAATGCCGTGACGGACCACGCCTTCAACGCCTATGGCGTCAGCTTTGGCATCGGGCTGGGTGAGATGAACGGCAAAGCCTTCTGCATCGGCCATCTGGGCAGCCTGACGGATGTGATGGTGCTGTCTGGCCTCGCCACGATCGAAATGGCGATGGCCGATCTGGATTATCCGATCGAGCTGGGCGGCGGCGTGGCTACGGCGCAGGAATATTTCCGCGTAGGCCACGCCACCCCCATACAATCCCCAGTGTAAGGAGGAGCGTGACGTTGGACGACATGATCACAACCGATTGCCTGACCCTTGCCGACATACGCGAGGCAAATGAACGGATCAAACCGCATATCAACCGCGCCTCGGTGCTGCGGTCCGATTATCCGGATGACCTCACCAGCGCGCAGCTGTTTTTCAAATGCGAGAACTTTCAGGAGGCCGGAGCCTTCAAGGTGCGCGGAGCCTGCAACGCGGTCTTTGGCCCGAATGATAAGGCCGCTGAACGCGGTGTTTGCACACATTCCTCGGGCAACCACGCGCTCAACCTGTCTTATGCCGCCGGTCGCCGGGGCATCCCTTGCAACGTGGTGATGCCACGCACGGCTCCACAGGCAAAAAAAGATGCAGTGCAGCGCTATGGCGGGATTATCACCGAAGGCGAGCGCTCGACCACCTCGCGCGAGGCGGTGTTTGCCGAGGTTCAGGCCGGCACGGGTGGTGAGTTCGTACACCCCTACAACGACCCGCGCGTGATTGCGGGGCAGGCGACCTGCTCGGCAGAGCTGTTGGAACAGACCGATGGTCTTGACGCGGTGGTCGCCCCCATCGGCGGCGGCGGCATGATCTCGGGCACTTGCCTGACTCTGTTGAATCTGGCGCCTGAGGTGAAAATCTATGCCGCCGAACCGGAACAGGCCGACGATGCCTTTCGCAGCTTCAAGGCCGGTCATATCATCGCCGATGACGCGCCGGTTACCCTCGCCGACGGTCTGAAAGTGCCGCTGAAAGAAAACACCTGGCACTTCGTGTCGAACTTCGTGAACGACATCCACACCGCCAGCGAAGACGAAATCATCGCCGCGATGAAGACCATCTGGAAACACCTGCGCATCGTGATGGAGCCCAGCAGCGCGGTACCGCTGGCGACCATCCTGAAGCACCCCGAGGTGTTCAAAGGCAAATGCGTCGGCGTGATCATCACCGGCGGCAATGTGGATCTGGACAAACTACCCGGGACCCGGGGTTGAAGTTATCCGGCATTCAGGCCTATCAGGACGCGATGCACAACATGGATCTGTACGAGGATCGCAAGGCCAAAATCGACGTCGCAGTGGCGCAGGTCAAAGACGCAGTGGACGGGCTGGCCCAGCAACATGGACAAGGGCCTGACTAATCACCAGTCCACCGTCTTCCTTTTCGATCCTGATACCGGACGGCTGTCGGCGCTGGTCGGTGGCAATTACCTGACCGCAGTACGCACGGCTGCGTCCTCGACGGTGTCTATCGCCCATCTGGCCCGCAAAGACGCCAAGATTCTGGGCATGGTCGGCGCGGGCCATCAATCCACTTTCCAACTGCGCGCTGCCGCCGAGCAGCGCGACTTTGAAAAGGTGGTCGCCTGGAACCCCCGCCCCGAGATGCTGCCCGGTCTGGGCGAAGTCGCCGATGAGACCAGTTTGGATTTTGATGCGGTCAGCCAAGAAGAAATGGGCGCGCAGGCGGACGTGATCATCACCATCACCTCGGCCTTTGAGCCGCTGCTGATGAAAGACTGGATCAAACCCGGCACTCATCTGGCCTGCATGAGCACTGACACCAAGGGCAAGCAAGAGGTCGATGCCGCATCGGTGGCGCAAGCGACAGTCTTCACCGATGAGGTCGCGCAGTCCATCTCCCTCGGCGAGGCGCAGCATGCAGTTGCAGATCGTACGCTGACCACAGAACAGATCACCCCCATCGGCGCCGTGATCAACGGCGACCATCCTGGACGGATATCAGACGAAGAACTCACCCTCTTCGATGGAACGGGCGTTGGTCTGAAAGACCTTGCCGTTGCATCGGTCGCCATGCGTTTAGCGGATGAGGCGGGTCTGGCCCAGCGCGCCCCCCTTTAAAACGAAAAAGTGCGCCTCGGACGGGGCGCGCTTATTCAACAGATATGTCGGGTGATTAACCTCGGATCACCTTGGCGAATTGGTCAAAGATCGGCTCGTTCGAACAGATCACCTCACCATCCTCCAGCACACTGCCTTCGGGGTTCAGGGCCTGTACGAAGCCACCAGCCTCTTTCACGATGATGATCCCGGCGGCCACATCCCAGGCGTTCAAACGACGTTCCCAGAACCCTTCGTAACGACCAGCAGCCACATAAGCCATGTCCAGCGCTGCAGCGCCCCAGCGGCGCACACCGGCGCAGGCAGGCATCAGGCGGGCCAGATCCTGCAGCGTTGCCGGCAGATCGGAACGACCACCAAAGGGCAGTCCAGTGGAAAAGATCGACTCGATCATGCGATGACGGCCTGAGACGCGGATACGGGTGTCGTTCATCCACGCGCCCTCGCCTTTTTCGGCAAAGAACATCTCGTCCTTGGCGGCGTCATAAATCACACCAGCGACAATCTTGCCCTTGTGCTCCAGCGCGATCGAGATCGCCCAATGCGGCAGGCCGTGCAGGAAGTTGGTGGTGCCGTCGAGCGGGTCTACGATCCAGCGGCGGGTTGGGTCCTCGCCGGCGATCGAGCCGCCTTCTTCGGCCAGCCAGCCATAGGTCGGACGCGCGCCCAGCAACTCCTCTTTCAGGATTTCCTCGGCAGCGATATCGGCCTTGGAGACAAAGTCGCCCGCGCCTTTCATCGACACCTGAAGGTTCTCGACTTCACGAAAATCCTTGACCAAAGAACGCCCCGCCTTGCGCGCGGCTTTGATCATGATGTTGAGGTTTGCACTGCCAACCATTGTCCAAAGGCTCCTGTCCGGTCAAACCGCGCGTATACTGGGGCATTGCGCCCTTGCCAAGAGGAATGATGCGCATAGCGGACCCGCATTCTGCGCCTATTGCGTTTGCAGCTTGCGCGCCTCTGTTCCGGCCAGTTCGATCAATTCCTGCACAAATGGTTTTTCAAGGTCTTCGGTACGGACGGCAGCGTAAAGCCTGCGGGTGATCCCGTCCTTAGTCAACGGGCGGGTGACATAATCAGAATTGTATTTCACCTCACGCACAACCCAGTCTGGCAGCACTGAAACGCCTCGGTTCGACGCGACCAGCAGCAGGATCACCGCAGTCAGTTCGACCTGCCGGATTGCAGCCGGTTCAACCCGCGCGGGGATCAGCAACTGGCTGAAGATATCCAGACGGGTGCGTTCGACCGGATATGTGATCAGGGTCTGGCCCCGGAAATCCTCGGCCTCGATGTATTCCTTCTGTGCAAGCGGGTGCGATGATGCGGCCACGAAAACCGCGTCATAGTCGAAAAGTTCAATGAACTCGACGCCCGGCAGGTCCTCGGGGTCGGATGAGACGACCAGATCGACCTCTTCCTTCTGCAGGGCGGGCAAAGCGTCGAACGCCAGACCCGGACGGATATCGACATCCACATCACCCCAGGACTTGCGGAACGATTCCAGCACAGGGAACAGCCATTCGAAACAGGCGTGGCATTCGATGGCGATATGCATCCGTCCGGTGCGCCCGTCGCGCAGGGATGAAAACTCCTGCTGGGTCGCCTCGACCTGTGGCAGGATTTGTTCGGCCAGCCGCAAAAGGCGCAGTCCCGCCGCCGACAGCTTCATCGGCTTGGACCGGCGCAGGAACAGCTCAACCCCGGCTTGATCCTCCAACCCCTTGATCTGATGGCTTAACGCCGATTGGGTGATGTTCAGCTGGTCCGCCGCACGGGCTAGCCCGCCGCATTCGTGAATGGCCTTGATCGTGCGCAGGTGTCGGAATTCGATATGCATTTCAATGAGACTCATGTTGTTCTTGAGTAATATGAGTTTGTCTCACAATGCATAAAATGACACAAGAGCACAGGTTAGACCTGTGAGGCTGCTATGACGACACCAGAAATTTCATTCGAGTTCTTCCCACCACAATCGCTCGCGGCCTCATTTCGCCTTTGGGACACAGTACAAACGCTTGCTCCGCTGGAGCCCCGCTTTGTATCGGTCACCTATGGTGCCGGAGGCACCACGCGCGAGTTGACTCGTGATGCCGTGTCTACCCTACACAACTCTTCCGGCCTGTCAGTGGCCGCCCATCTGACCTGTGTAAATGCCTCGCGGCAGGAGACACTTGAGATTGCAGACGGTTTCGCCAAAGCCGGAGTTAAAGACATTGTCGCTCTGCGTGGTGATCCGCCAAAAGGCCAGGATCAATTCGTACCTCACCCCGACGGGTTTGCAAATTCGGTCGAATTGATTGAGGCACTGGCCAGTACCGGAAAGTTTGGCATCCGCGTCGGCGCTTATCCTGACAAGCATCCTGAGGCGCAGGATTTCGCGGCGGATATCGACTGGCTCAAGGCAAAGCTGGATGCTGGTGCCGACGAAGCCCTAACTCAGTTTTTCTTCGAGGCCGAAACGTTTTTCAGATTCCGCGATGCCTGTGCCAAGGCCGGAATCGATAAACCCATCGTGCCCGGCATCCTGCCAATCGAGAATTGGAAGGGAGCGCGCAACTTTGCACGCCGGTGCGGAACGCATATCCCGGTATGGGTTGAGAACGCATTTGAAAAAGCGGTTCGCGATGATCGTGAGGATTTGCTAGCCACCGCTTTGTGCACCGAACTGTGTTCGGATCTGATCGACGGTGGCGTGGACAAGCTTCATTTCTACACGCTGAATCGGCCGGAATTGACGCGCGATGTATGTTTTGCATTGGGCATTACACCCAAGGCCGAATTGCAAAACGTCGCCTGAATTTTCCTACGTGTTGTCTTCACCTGGAACCTGCTCAGGCTCTGTGTTTCTTTGTTGCGATGCAGGGCGCGCAACAGCTGCATTTTAAGAGTGAACAATAGGTCCCTCCCGCGCGAACTGTCTTAAGGGCTGCTATAAATTTCCGCTAAAATTTGACAAAATTATCAACCCCTTCAGACTGGGATCGTTGTGTTTGTTTAAAGAGTGAAGTGGGTATGGAGCCTGTCGACAAAATAAATGCGCGCGCCGATGCGCTGGCGGCTCTGGGCCTGGATCAGACCGCAGAATCCGATGATATCCGGGATGCCTGGCGTCACATCGCCTTTCGTGCCCATCCGGACCATAGAAACGGCGATTGCGCCCATTTCACCCGGGCCAAAGAGGCTTATGATTTTTTGCGTAGCGAAGGGCTGACAGTCAAAGGACGAGCCACCGGCACGCCTCGGCGACCTCAGCTGCGCAAACGTGTGATTGAACTGGAAAGTACAGACATCGATGCTTGTCGCATGTTGCTGAACACGGCTTTGACACATAGCCCGGATGGTGACGACACAAGCGCAGACCCACACTTCACAGCGGAGGCGGACCACATCCCCGAAGCTGTCGGCTTCTATGGGCGGCATCTGACATATTTCGTCTCTACCCCCGTACAGGAAGGGGCCAACCGCGTGGCATTGCCGACCTCATTTCTGGCTTCGGCGCGGCGCTTGGAAACAGAATTGCTGAGCTTTCAGTCCAAAGACACCGGAGCGGGTGAGGTTGTGGTTCCGGAAACGATCACGACACGCAAGTTTCCCGGTGCCAAAAGCGTGCGGATCAAATTTGATGCCGATCAGCAGGTGCGGGACGATTTCTGGCTGGCAGGCTAACATTGAAAAACCCGGCCTGATATTGGCCGGGTTCGTTCTTGGTGAGTGGTAGTTTAGTTCGCAACCGGGCCTTCCGAGGTAAATTTCGGAATAACGCTGTTAGACGCAGCATCGGCTTCGATACCCGGCCAGTTGCCTTCGGCCAGATTGATGTTGCCCGGGACGTCCTCTTCCCAGAAACCGACGACCACATCTGTAATGTTCAGGTAGAGTTTGTCGTCGACGATCCGCCACAGGTTCGGGTTCGCCGGAACCTTGCCGCCGCGCGACACACCATAAGCACAATGCCCGTCATAGGCCGGAGCGTAGTAGGCCGGGTTCTCAAGGAACTTGTCGCGGTTTTCTTCGGTCGAGAACGCCCAGGTCGCACCGTTATATTCTGCAGTGATACCGGCGTTGCCGCGCACAGCTTCTGGCTGGGACTGCCCAACCGCCACCTGATCCAGGCTGCGATAGGCAACAACGTCATAACCTGACACGGCAAACCCGGTGCCGTCTACATATTGATCACCGGCAAAAGCGGGAACGGCAAGGGTCAGAGCAGTCGCAAAAGTCAGGGCAAAGCGTTTCATATGTTTGTTCCTTTTGTCCTTTGGATTTGGCGTTGCTGAGAGAATAGGTATTTTCGCCCCGTTGGGCAGTACCGCTCGCGCCGCTGTGAGGTTGGATGAAGAAACGTGAGAGGTTCGACCCCGTTTGTTACAAAACTGCTTTGACTTCCGGGGTTGGACTCGGGGCTTTGCAACATTAGCTGTGGAAGCGGACGGACAATTCACCAGAACTTTGCTGAGAAAGACAACAGATGACCGAGCAATCCCCATACACGCCCCCCAAAGTCTGGACATGGGACAGCGAAAGCGGCGGCCAGTTCGCCAATATCAACCGCCCCATCTCTGGCGCCACCCATGACAAGGACCTGCCGGTCGGCAAACACCCGCTGCAACTTTATTCGCTGGCAACCCCCAACGGCGTCAAAGTGACTGTGATGCTGGAAGAACTGTTGGCACTGGGTCACGAAGAGGCGGAGTACAACGCCTGGCTGATCAATATCGGCGAAGGCGACCAGTTCAGTTCGGGCTTTGTCGAGGCGAACCCGAACTCAAAAATCCCAGCGCTTTGGGATCGGTCGGGTGATAAGCCCGTGCGCGTGTTCGAAAGCGCCTCGATCCTGTTCCATCTGGCCGAGAAGTTCGATGCCTTCCTGCCAAAATCCGGCCCTGAGCGGACCGAAGTGATGAGTTGGGTGTTCTGGCAGATGGGCAGCGCGCCCTATCTGGGTGGTGGCTTTGGTCATTTCTACGCTTACGCGCCTGAGAAATGGGAATACCCGATCAACCGCTTTGCCATGGAAACCAAGCGCCAACTGGACGTTCTGGATCGCCAACTGGCCGAGAACACCTATATCGCAGGTGAAGACTATACCATCGCCGACATGGCGATCTGGCCCTGGTACGGTCAGCTGGTTCTTGGCCGTCTCTACAGCGCGGCAGAGTTCCTGGATGTCGAATCCTATGAAAACGTGATGCGGTGGGCGAAGGCGATTGACGCACGCCCCGCCGTTCAGCGCGGTCGCATGGTCAACCGCGCGTTTGGTGAGCCGCACACTCAACTGCACGAGCGCCACGACGCCAACGACTTTGAAACCCGCACGCAGGACAAGCTGGAAGCCGCAGCGGAATAACAACGCACGGCCCCGCGACCTGACGGTTCGCGGGGTCTGCTTATTTCAGAACCGGCGGCTTGTTCGGGTCACTGCCCGGGGTGATATGTTGAACGACCCTTTGTTCGGGCTGCGGCAAGTCGAATTTCAGACCAACACGCGCCAATGCGGCTGCGGCGTGGTCGTGCGGGCCAAAGAACCCGACATCCATCGCCCCGGCCTCGATTCCGGAGAAGGTCAGCGCCTCGGAAGCCGCTTTGGCCAGTGCAGGCTCCGCCCCCTCAACCGCGCCGACAAAGCCCAGAAGATGCCCCGCGCCTCCATCCTCTGACTTGGTGCCAACCAGATACGCGGCCTCGGCCAAGCCAACGGCTGTGGCCAGCTTCGCGTCCAGCGCCTTCAGCAAGTCATCCGGCAAACCGGTCGGAGGCAGAAACTCGGCCAGACGCTGCTGCACCTCTTCCGGTGCATGTTCCAGCGTTTCGGCCAGCCAGCCCAGCGCTTCGGCCGGGATAAGCATCGAGGACGGCGCGACCTCAAGGTTCAGCCCAAGACCGATCCCTTGCCCTGCCAGCATCCCGGACAGCACCCGCCCCGAAAGCGCCACATAGGGCACCGGGCGTTCGGCGAAGCGGGCCAGCCGGTCCTCGCGGTCGAAAGCCAGAACGAACCGGCCGTCGGCGACGTCGAACAGCTCGGGTGTAATGTTTTCATCCTGTGCTTCTTCAGCCAACAACAGAAACAGCTCGCTGTCGGCGAGCCGTTCAAAGAACCGAAGCCGCGCCGCATCGTCCTGCGGGTTGGCCTCCATCGCGGCGTGGGCGGCATCAAGGGCGGTTGTGTCAGTCATTCAGAACCTCTTGCACCCGCGCGCGCAGAACCGGCAGCAGCTCGGCCTCGAACCACGGGTTTTTCTTCAACCATGCCGTATTGCGCCAGGACGGATGAGGCAAGGGAAAGACCTGCGGCGCATGGTCTTGCCAGCGGCGCACGGTGTTCGTGACCGAACCGCGCGCGTCAAGGTGGTACTTATGCGCGTGTCCGCCAACCAGAACGGTCAGTGGCACCCGCCCTAGTTCGTTCATCACCCCGTCGTGCCATGTCTGTCCACAGACCGGCGGAGGCGGCAGATCGGCTTTGCGTGCGTCATACCCCGGAAAGCAGAACGCCATCGGCACGATTGACACGCGGGCGCGATCGTAGAACACGGTTTCATCGATCCCCAGCCAGTCGCGCAAGCGGTCGCCCGACGGATCAGTGAACGGACGGCCCGAGGCATGGACCCGCGCGCCCGGCGCCTGCCCCGCGACCAGCAATGGCGTACCCCGCCGAAACCAGACCACCGGGCGCGGGTCATGCGCGGTGTGCGTGGCACGAAATCTGTCCGCGCAGATGCGGCAGGCTTCAATCTCTTTCTGCAGCGAATTCATCAGATCGCAAGAATTCCTGAACCAAACTGGTTGACGGTCGACATGAAAGATAGTCAACGCGCATCGCGGGGCCAACCGATGGATAAGTCACAATACCGAAGGGCGGCGTTCGCGCACATTGAACATTTGTTTCATAATTCGACATAATGTAGCCAATATGGATCGGTAAATTCTCCGTTCCTTCACCGGCGCGACCGGTGCAACAAACACAAAAACCACAGGCCCTGAATGCTTGAGTTCGAGAATGTCAGTAAGTCCTTCTGGACCGGGACGCGCCGCAAGGTGATCCTGGACCGGGTCTCGTTCCGAGTCGAGCTTGGCCGGTCCATCGGCATTCTGGCCCCCAATGGAACCGGCAAGACCACGTTGATCAACATGATGGCCGGGCTGGAAAAACCTGACGAAGGCGTAATCCGCAAAACCTGCCGGGTCTCGTTCCCGTTGGGGTTTTCGGGCGGCGTGGCAAAACGGCTATCCGCCTTGGAAAACGCCCGCTATATCGCAAAAATCTATGGTATGGATCCGGACTATGTCGAGGCGTATTGCAGCTGGCTTTGCGGTCTGGGCGAGTATTTCGATCAGCCGTTGGGAACCTATTCATCCGGCATGCGGGCACGCTTTACCTTTGCCCTGATGTTGGCGCTGGAATTCGACATGTATCTGATTGATGAAGGGATGCCAGCAACAACGGATGTAGAGTTCAACCGAAAAGCGGGCGATATCCTGAGAGAGCGGTTGCGCACGACGACTCTGGTGATCGTGTCCCACAGCCCCGACACTCTGGAGAAATTTGCACAGCAGGCCGCCGTTCTTCTGGACGGTCAGTTGTACATGTTCGAAACCTTGGAAGAGGCAAAACAGTTATATGACTACCAAACCCAAGGCTAAAAAGTATCGCTGGCGACGCGACCGTCAGGGTTCGGGTTCTGCGGACGCACGGGCCGATGCGATTTCGCGCATCAGAAAGGCGACACAACCGTCCGAAGCTGCAAATACCGCCCAGCCTGCGACCGATATCGATGCAATCAAACGCGAAGGCCTGACAGGGCGGCAGTTGCGTGTTGCACGGCGTTTGGCACAGAAAAACGGTTTGGCGGCGACGTCGGACTACGATGCCGTGCGCTTGCTGCGTCAAAAGGGCATAGACCCGTTTGAACGGGCAAACTTGTTGGACCTTGCAGCCGAAAAGAAAGGCTCGGAAGAACAGGCAAAGGACAAAATCACCATCCAGCTGCCGCAGACGGTCAAGGAAACGCCCCAGACCCTGCCGGGACCCGAATTGAGCCCCGCGGAACGACGCAATCTGGAAATCGGCGAGATCCAAAAGGACATCGCGCGCCGCCGCAGACGCAAGCTGTTTGCACTGTTCGCACGACTAGCGGTATTTGTACTGATACCAACTGTGATCGTCGGCTATTATTTCTATCGGGTCGCAACGCCAATGTACGCAAGCGACTCTGCCTTTTCGATTCTACAGGCGGACGGCGGTGGAGCCTCCTTTGGCGGATTTCTGGCGGGCACCCAATACGCCACCGCGCAGGATTCGGTCGCTACGCAGGAATTTCTGGAGTCAAAAGACGCTCTGGTTCGACTTGAGAATGACACCGACTTCTCTGCGATCTTCAAACAAGATTGGATAGACCCGATCCAACGCCTGCCGCAGGACGCAACGCTTGAGGATACTTACAAACTATACAAGCGAATGATTACCATTGGATATGATCCCAGCGACGGCATCATTCGCATGGAGGTTGCGGCCCCCAGTCCTGAAATCTCAGTCGAGCTGTCGACACTTCTGCTGTCCTATGCCGAGGAAACCATCAACGGCTTGACGGAACTGAAGCGTGAAGACCAAATGCGCGATGCGCGGGCCGGGTTTGAATTGGCTCAGGAAGAACGTCGGAAAGCGCAGGAGGAACTGATCGAGCTGCAGTTGCAAGGCGCCGTTCTGGACCCGGAAAATGTCCTGGCTGGCCTGCGGGCACGAATCAACGCAATCGAAATCGAGCTGCAAGAGAAGGAACTGCAGTTGGCCGCCCTTTTGGACAACCTGCGCCCCAACCAAGCCAAAGTAGAAGGCGTGCGCGCAGATATACAAAGACTCGAAGCCGTGCTGGCAGAACTGAACGCCGAAATGCTGGATGCGTCGGCGGGCGAGAACTCGCTGGCGCGGTTGAGCGTACGCATTCAGATGGCCCAAGCCGACCTCGTCGCACGCGATATGATGCTGCAAACCGCCATGGAACAGATGGAAACTACGCGGACCGAAGCAAACCGCAAAGTGCGCTATCTGACCGTTTCGGTAAACCCGGTCGCCAGCCAGGAACCCAGTTACCCGCGTAAGTTCGAAAATACGATTTTGGCTTTCCTGTTGTTTGCTGGTATCTACCTGATGATCTCGCTGACTGCGTCAGTCCTTCGTGAACAGGTATCCTCGTAAGACACATGAAACATGTAAAAATCTCCGATCTCACGGTCGGCAATGATCTGCCCCTGACGATCATCGCCGGTCCCTGCCAGCTTGAAACTGCCGATCATGCTCGGATGATTGCAGGCAAAATGAAAGAGGCCTGCGATGCCGCCGGAGCGCAGTATGTCTTCAAGGCCTCTTACGACAAGGCAAACCGGACGTCTCTGTCTGGTGTAAGGGGCATGGGTATAGATGCCGGGCTGAAGGTTCTGGAAGACATCCGCACGTCGATGGGAATTCCGGTTCTGACCGACGTTCATACCGAGTCCCAATGCGCCATCGCGGCCGAGGCCGTGGATATCCTGCAGATTCCAGCCTTTCTTTGCCGTCAGACCGACATGTTGTTGGCCGCCGGTGCGACCGGAAAAGCTGTGAACGTCAAGAAAGGTCAATTCCTAGCGCCTTGGGAAATGGGTAACATCGTTGACAAGATCGAAAGTACTGGAAACCAGAACATCCTTCTGACCGAGCGCGGAACATCTTTTGGATACAACACGCTTGTGGCCGATATGCGTGGCTTGCCGCAAATGGCAAAAACGGGATACCCGGTCGTGATGGACGCAACGCATTCGGTGCAGCAACCGGGCGGCAAAGGCGGATCCTCTGGCGGGCAGCGGGAATTTGCTCCGGTCATGGCACGCGCAGCGGTGTCGTTGGGTGTGGGAGCAGTGTTCATTGAAACCCACCAGGACCCAGACAATGCGCCATCTGACGGCCCAAACATGATCTATCTGGATCAGATGCCCCAACTTATTGACACATTGATGCGCTTTGATGCGCTGGCCAAAGCCAACCCAATTCAAATTTAAGCAAGAGCGATAGTATGACCAAACCCATCCCCGAGGTGACACCGAACACCTGGAGCTTTCTGCGCGACCCCATGATCAAACCCACCGGGTTTCGCGAGTACGACGCCCGCTGGAAATACCCCGAAGAGATCAACCTGCCCGGTATGACGGCCTTGGGTCTGGGGCTGGGGACCCAGATGCACAAACGCGGTATTGAACCGGTGATCGCAGTCGGCAACGACTATCGCGACTATTCTTTGGCGATCAAGAACGCGCTTATCCTTGGCCTGATGCAGGCGGGTATTCAGGTCAAGGATATCGGCCCAGCGCTCAGCCCGATGGCCTATTTCGCCCAGTTCCATCTGGATGTACCAGCGGTGGCCATGGTCACAGCGAGCCACAACCCGAACGGCTGGACGGGCGTGAAGATGGGCTTTGAGCGCCCGCTGACCCATGGTCCGGACGAAATGTCGGAACTGCGCGACATCGTTTTGAACGGCGAAGGTGTTCCGCACGAGGGCGGATCGTACGAATTCGTTGAAGGCGTGAAAGAGGCTTACATCGACGATCTGGTCGGGGATTTCAAAATGTCCCGTCCGCTCAAGGTCGTCTGCGCAACAGGCAACGGCACCGCGTCGACCTTTGCACCCGAGATTTTCGAACGCATGGGCGTTGAAGTGGTGCCCAGCCACAACCGGCTTGATTACACCTTCCCAAACTACAACCCCAACCCCGAAGCCATGGAGATGCTGCATGACATGGCCGACACCGTGAAATCCAGCGGTGCCGATCTGGCGCTTGGGTTTGATGGCGACGGCGACCGGTGCGGCGTTGTGGATGACGAGGGTGAAGAGATTTTCGCTGATAAGGTCGGCGTGATCATGGCCCGTGATCTGGCTAAGTTATATCCCAATGCGACCTTCGTGGCCGACGTCAAATCTACTGGTCTGTTCGCCAGCGATCCCGAATTGCAAGCCCACGGTGTCAAGGCGGATTACTGGAAAACCGGCCACAGCCACATGAAGCGCCGGGTCAAAGAGATTGATGCTCTGGCTGGGTTCGAAAAATCAGGTCATTACTTTCTGGCTGAACCAATCGGGCGCGGCTATGACTGCGGCATGCGGGTGGCAGTAGAGATCTGCAAGCTGATGGATCGCAACCCTGACAAGAGCATGTCGGACCTGCGCAAGGCGTTGCCAAAGACCTGGTCGACCCCGACCATGTCACCCTATGCCGCAGACACCGAGAAGTACGACATTCTCAAGCGTCTGGTGGACAAGCTGGTCGCCAAAGCCGACGCGCGCGAAGCGTTTGCAGGCCGCGCGATCAAGGAAGTGGTCACCGTCAACGGCGCGCGCGTCATTCTGGACAACGGCAGCTGGGGTTTGGTGCGTGCGTCCTCGAACACGCCGAACTTGGTTGTGGTATGCGAAAGCAGCGACAGCGAAGACGAAATGCGCGCCATCTTCGCCGATATCGACGCCGTGATCCGGACCGAGCCCGACGTCGGCGACTACGATCAAACCATCTGATCCATGATTGGGGCGCCTTGAGCGCCCCACCCTTCAATTTCCGCCCAACAGTTTAAGAAGGCCTTTCTTGGCTTCTTCTTCCAGCTTGTTCTTCAGGGCGTCCTCAGCGCTTTCGGTGTCGGTCACAACGGTGCCAAGTTCATCGCTTACTTTGTCCAAAACCTTTTGCTTGGCATCATCTTCAATATCCTTGAGCTGCCCTTCAGCTGCGGCTTCGATCACCTTGGAAAGATCGGGTTTTATGGACGGATCGCTCCACGGGCCAATGACCCGCACCGGAACAGACAGGCCCTGACCAGAATTTGCCCTGAGCGCGGTAGGTGTGAACAGATAGTCAATCGTCTGCGCGCCGATATTCACCTTGCCTTTGCCGTCGGCGCGGTAGTTGTCCAGAGACATAAGCAGGTCTTTGTTCCTCAGAACACCCTGATCAATGGTGAAGCTGGCCGTCAGACTATTGAACACTGTCGTCCCACCAGTCCCTTTGCCGCGCCCCATCAGGCGATCCAGATCAAAGCCCGATATGACGCCCTGCCCCACATCTAGGCTGCCCTTGCCACTTAGGGACCGCATGATCTGATCCTCGGTCTGACCAACGCCCAGAAACTCAAACTCACCCGAAGCAGCACCCGTCAGACGGTTGATTTCGGCCACGGCGGACAGGGCTTGCCGCAGGTCGATGCCATTTGCGTTCAGCTTACCACCGACGGACAGGCCGTTTCTGTTATTGGCAACAACCTGTCCGTTGATCTGGCCTGTGAACAGTGTAGCCGGGTTCATCCGCAAAACGGCGCGGGACCGGTCAAGGCTAAGCGTCAGGTCGCTTGGGCCGAAGGTCAGCTCTGGCACAGCGATTGACGAGGCTGTTAGACGTATCTCGCCGTTTGCCAGCGCCAAGGCTGAGGCGTCGATAGGATCGGTTGACCATCCGCTGTCTTGCGTCGATGCAGTGCCGGACCCGCCCCCTGTCGGTGCGGGCGTGTCGTTGTAGCGCGACAGATCGATATCGCCGCCCTTTAGCCGCGCAGTGATTTTGGGCGGGTCAGATATCTCGATATCCGCCTCTCCGGTGAAACGGTTGTGATCCAGCTTCGCATCCATATTGCGCAGCGACACACGACCGTCACTCGTATAGGTCATATGGCCCGAGACATCGGCCGCACGGCCAAGCCCCAGCGGCACCCCGACCCCAGCCTGCCCAAATGCGGCCAGCATCTTTTCTGTATTTTTTGTCTTAACCTCCAGATTGCCGTCCATTTCACCAGCCAGATTAACGCGGCCATCAAACCCGAACTCTCCTCCGGGCGCGGTCAGGGCCAGTTGCAGCGGCGCAACTGCGCCCGAAGCATAAGCAGGCAAGTCCAGTATCTTGAGATCCACATTGACCTTCCCCCCCGGGGCGGCCATCCGGGCCTCCATAATCATCGGGGCGGTAGGGGCGGGCCAACTGGCGGAAAGATCAACATCCGAAAAATCGAAAGTCGTCGTTCCGTTTTCAATATAGATCAGCCGCGCGTTGGTAAGCTCCAGCCGGTCCAGCGTTACCACGCCTTGCTGCGATGCCTCTGACGACGCACTGCTGCTGCCAGAGGTTGGCTCGGGGCTTGCTGCACCCATCTCCCAGTTGCCAAGCCCATCTGACAATTCGAGCCGAAGTACCGGCTGGTCTGCAATAACACGTCGGATTCGAAAATCACCGTTGAGCAGCGCAGCGGCGTCTACCCCAACGGCCAAACTGTCGGCACTCAGCATAGGTTCAGACCCCGCCCAAGGCGCATTACCAAAGGTAACCGGTCCTGTTTCCATCCCCAAAACCGGCCAGAAAGACAGGTTCACATCACCTGTCAGTTTCAATTCTCGCCCGGTCGCGCTTTTGACCTGCTCTGCCAGAATCGCCGCCAGCTTATCGCCCGGCATCAGCAACAACGCGCCGATAACCAATCCGATTGCGACCACAAATAGAAAGACTATGCGCAACAGCCACTTCATTTTTCTGCTCTCCGCTTATTGGGCATGCGTTGAAAAGATCATTCAAAGCCTAGCCGCCATTTGCAAGGGGAAGCGTTCCCCACTATATGCCGCGCCATGAGCACGAACCCGCCAAACCTCCGCCCCGACCTAGCGCCCGCCGCCCGGATCACCGATACGCCGCGTTTGAACCAGCCCACTATTGGGATGGTGTCATTGGGCTGCCCGAAGGCTTTGGTGGACAGTGAGCGGATCCTGACCCGCCTGCGGGCCGAAGGGTACGGCATTTCACCGGACTATTCCGGGGCCGATGCCGTTATTGTGAACACCTGCGGGTTCCTCGACAGCGCCAAGGCGGAATCTCTGGATGCCATTGGAGAAGCTCTGGTGGAAAACGGCAAGGTTATCGTTACCGGCTGTCTGGGGGCGGAACCGGACTATATCCGGGAACACCACCCGCGCATCATGGCCGTTACCGGCCCGCACCAGTACGAACAGGTTCTGGATGCGGTGCACACAGCCGTTCCGCCCGACCCGGACCCGTTCGTGGACCTGCTGCCAGCGGCGAGCGTTCAACTCACCCCGCGCCACTACAGTTACCTCAAGATTTCCGAGGGCTGTAACCACAAGTGCAAGTTCTGCATCATCCCTGACATGCGCGGCAAACTGGCCAGCCGTCCAGCCCATGCGGTCTTGCGTGAGGCCGAAAAGCTGGCCGACAATGGTGTGCGTGAACTGCTGGTGATCTCGCAGGACACCTCAGCCTATGGGCTGGATCGCAAATACGATATGAACCCGTGGAAAGACCGCGAGGTCCGCAGCCACATCACCGATCTGGCGCGCGAGTTAGGGCAACTGGATGCTTGGGTGCGGCTGCACTACGTATATCCCTACCCGCATGTGCGTGACCTGATTCCGTTGATGGCGGATGCTGGTTGCAACGTGCTGCCATATCTGGACATTCCCTTCCAACACGCCCACCCGGACGTTCTGAAACGCATGGCCCGCCCTGCCGCGGCCGCCAAAACGCTGGATGAAATCGCCGCGTGGCGGGCGACTTGCCCCGATATAATCCTGCGGTCCACTTTCATCGTCGGTTACCCCGGAGAGACCGAGGCTGAATTCCAGACCCTGCTGGACTGGATGGATGAAGCGCAACTGGATCGCGTGGGATGTTTTCAATACGAGAACGTGGACGGCGCGCGGTCGAACGACCTGCCCGATCACGTCCCGGCCGAGGTTAAGCAAGACCGTTGGGAACGGTTCATGGAAAAGGCGCAGGCGATCTCCGAGGCCAAGCTGGCCGCAAAGGTCGGCCAGACGATCGACGTGATCGTGGACGAGGTCGATGACGAGGCCGCCACCTGCCGCACCAAGGCGGACGCCCCCGAGATCGACGGCAACCTGTTCATCGACGAAGGCCATGAATCCCTCAAACCCGGCGACATCGTTTCCGTCGAGGTCGACGAGGCCGGCGAATACGATCTGTGGGGCAAACTCGTCTAAACGCAGTCGACTCGGCAAAGCGTGAGCCGAGTTTATTAGCCTTTCTCTATCGATTCGTGGATGATGGCAGGACATTCCGCCCTGTGTGAAGGAGGGTCCAATGTCCTGTGTACGCCTCTTTGGCCTGAAGTTCTTAACGCTGCTCCTGGCTGTGCAGCTTTACGCTGCACCTGCTGTCGCAGACAGTTTTCGCTCTGGTGGGTTCATAACCATCGACTCCAAATCGGTGAGCCTTCATTTGCGAAGCAAGCACCACGTGCACCGTTATTATGGCGCACCCATTATTTATCACCGCAAGACCAAACCAAGTGCGTACCATCACAAAGAGAAATCAAAGGTTTATTATCAAAAAACAAAGCCCAAAGCGTACTATAACAAACGCAAAAAACAGCGTCGCAGTTCGGTGAGAGCTTTCCCTAATAGGCTCGCTTCGCCCTACCATATTCCGCAGACCTACGGCATTTCGCAGCGGGGTTTTCGCCACAGCAGGTACTGAAGCCGTGACGCGCCTTAGAACAGGCTGACAAGTCCAATAATCCAGGCCACTCCTGCGGCCACAGCCGTCAAGGCAACTGCTGCACTGGCTGCGTCTTTGGCCTGACCCGCCAGTTCATTGTGATCAGTTGAGGTGTGATCAACAGCGCGCTCAATTGCTGTGTTGAACAGTTCAGCCACCAAAACAAGCAGCCCCAATACCAATATCAAAGCGCGAATTTCATCGCTTAGTGGTAACCCAAAGGCCAGAGCCGCAGACAAAAGGTTCGCCCAGACCCACGAACGGAATGAATATTCCGAACACCACGTGGCGGCTAAACCTTGCCAACTCCAACGTGTGCGATCTTTGAGGCGGGTAAAAAAGTATCTCATCTGTCCTCGATTTTCAGTGGCTGAAACTGAAACCGGAAATATGTCCGGCAGACAAGAAAAAACCGCCCCTTGGGCGGCTCGTCACAGAAGATATGCGGGCGGTTTTGAGGAAAAACCGCCCGCGGAATTCTTACTGAGCGACCGGGTTACATACGGTCTGACCGGCTTCGGTTGTGGCCAGTTCGGTACCTGCCGGGCAGCTCGGCGTGCCGTACTTGTCATATTCAGGCGTGATGTAAACTGGTGCGGGCTCTTCCTGCTGCGAGCAAGCAGCCAGAACAAAGGCAAATGCACCAACGGCAGCAAATTTGATTTTCATGTCCGTCATTCCTTTATTAATTTCCTGATATTGCCCAACAATCCGGGGCCGGTGTCAGGATACGACCAAGATTGCATTATTGCAACGAATTCAATCACAGGATTGTGAGTAATGGCGAATATATGCTGGTAACCCCCTATGAAACTGAAAGTTTCTGACCAAACGCTACCGTTTTCCCGGCATCGCTCTACACTACGTGAAGGACATCAGCCTAAGACGGAGTAGCCACATGTCAGACAGCCCCAGCATTGCGCAAAAAGAACCGTACCCGGTCGAGGTGGTCGAGGGAAAAAGCTATTTCTGGTGTGCTTGCGGTCAGTCCAAGCGGCAACCTTTTTGCGACGGGTCTCACAAGGGCACCGGGTTCGAGCCGGTCAAATACACCGCAGAAAGCAACAAGAAGGTCTTTTTCTGTGGGTGCAAACACAGCACAAAGCCGCCGCTTTGTGATGGATCTCACTCCAAGCTCTGATCAGGTTTTCAGCGCGTTCATCTGATCTGCGTTAGCGCAGAATTCCGGGGCCGCATCGGCCTCGGACTGTTGTTCAGCCAGCCAGACTGAACACTGGTCGCTGCAGTTCGATGCCCGGCAGCGGGTCACCATTTCGGCATAGCGGTCCGGTGTTAACCGACCGTCGGCCATTGCCTCGGTCAACGAGATTTTCATACATCGCGCCACAGATCGGGTGAGCCAAAAGTGCTTCTCTACCTCTCCCAAAACACAACGTGTCATACGCTTTCCTGCTCTAGCGTTGATTTCAGGGCAGCAAACCGTTGCTGATTTCTACAGGTATGCGGAGCGCCGACCACAGTTTCATGTTTATCCAGCCAGTCCGGGCACTTGTTGGCCCAGCTGCAGCCCCGGCAGTATTGAATCATCTCAGCCCAGTCCTGCTGGGTCAGGTGCCCTTTTTGATGCGCCTTTACCATATCCGTTCCGGTCGCCCGCCCCATACGCAGGACAAGACGCAAATGGGTCATGATCTCTCCGAGTTGCGACATCGAACTCTCCGATCGTTATGGTATCAATTTGTTGAGTAATTCCTGATTCCGGCAATACTCAGGCGTTCGGGCCGCAGAGGTGGATTGTTCCAAAAACTGCTGGCAATGGCCTGGGTTGGGACAGTCCGTGCAGCTCAATACAGCATCAGACAACTGATCGACCGATACGTCACCGCCGATCGCTGCCTCTTGCAGGTCCACCCCCAATTTGGAGGCCATCCGGTCCACCAGACCGGCATGAAGTTTCAGAGCTTCTCGGTTGGGCATCGAAGTTCCTTTCCTGTCACGCGTCCGGAACAGGATAGCTCAGCACTCGATTTGAGCCTTTGACTCAGGTCAAGGCCCCTTTCCGATGTGGTCCAGATAGGCCCGGGTGGCATCCTGCACCCGGCGAAAGCGGTCCCCACCCAGCTTTTTGCCGCCGTACCAACGGGTGACGATGACTACGTGATTTTCCATCCCGGCGCGTTCCAGCATGCGCAGGATAACCATGCCCGCGCCACTTTCGCCGTCATCCGCCTTGAGCGCTCCGGTGAGCAAAACAGCCGCCCAGGTGTTGTGCGTGGCCTTGGCATAAGCCTTGTCCGTCTTGAGGTCCTGCAGCACGGCGTCCACATCCGCTCGTGTACTGACAGCCGCGCCCGAGACGGCGTATTTCGAGCCTCGGTCCGTCAGGATCACACCCAGCCGTATCAGAGCGGTCATTGTGTGAGACCCAGTTGCCTTGCCGTATCCTGAACAATCTGAACCCGGTCCGCATTCGGAGGATGAGTTCCTAAAAACTGGTCCCCGGGATCAGGAAGACGATCAAAGTACTTTGCCCCGATCAGTGGGTTGTACCCCGCATTGTAGGTGATGATCGTCCCCAGTTGGTCCGCCTCCAGTTCAAACGCCTTTACATTTACCTGCACGCCTACCTCGGCCCCAAGTTTCTGTGTGCGTTCAAGGTCTTTCCCATTCTCACCGTACAGTTCGCCCAGGTCGTTAAAGATTGCTGCACTTTCCCGCGCGTTTTGAGACTGTCGGTCGATATGCCCCAACACATGATGTGCCGCTTCATGTCCCATAACAAATGCCAGTTCATCGGCGTTCTTCGCCGACTGGATCATTGAGCGGGTAAAAATGATCACGGGCTGATCCTTGTTGTCCCGAGTCTGAAACGCGTTTGCCGGGGCACGAGGGTTCAGATCTACCAGAATCGTAAAGTCACAATTGCGGACCCGCCCCTGACGCAAACATTCGGCGCGGGCCTCTTTGCCAACTTTGCGGCTGATCTGCTGAAAAGTTGCAGCGTCGACCCGGAACTCCCCCGAATCCTGCGACCATTCCGCCGCTGGTTGCACGCGCAAGACACCGGCGCTGCAGGCCGCCAGCACCAAAGGAAACAGCAAATAGGTCAGACGGCGCATTCATATTCCTTTGAAACGGCAATCCCGTTCGAAAACCTTAGCGTGCCCCGAGCGGGACTGCCACCACGGGATTGCAAGGGAACGGGTTGCAATGCCGACCAACGCCCTGCACTTTGGCTTCATGTTTTCGATTGAGCATGAATTCGACTCGACAGTCATTACTCTGGTGGACGAAGGCCCCAAGCCTTTGCAAGAGGATGTCGTCATCAACAGCTTCGCCGAATGTGTGACGCTTGAGCAATTTGATCCTCGTACGGACCAAGTTCAAAAGATAACCCTGTCGCCCGAACAGGTGCGCGATCTGGCCGCCGCGCTGGACTTGCCCGAGGGCGTGTATCAGATTCACGAAAGGCCGGATCAGGACGCATAAACAAACAGCTTGTCCCGCGCGGTCTGCCCTTGCTTCAGGGTCAGCTCGGACGGGGCAACACCCATTGCGACGGCCAATATCCGACGCACCGCGTCATTCGCTTTGCCGTTTTCGGGAGGAGCGGTCACGGTGATGCGGATCGTACCCTTGTCCAACGCAATGCTGTCCTTTGCCGCTTTGGGCGTCACCCGGACCGGAATCACCGCGCCGGGTATGGCATGGGCGCTTAAATCCGGCACATTACGCAGTTTAGGTTTCGCCATCTTCGTCCTCTTGCTTGCAAACACTCTTGCACGGGGGGCCGGGGAATGAAATTGATCCCGCATCTCCAGCTGTTTGCCCTTGAAACGCGCCAGAGGCTCAACCAGATACAGTCTGCCCATGTAAAGGAAGTTAACATATGTCCTTGAAAAATCCGGCCGCCCTGGAATTTCTGCAATCGCGCCGGTCGCGCCCCGCGAAGACACTGGTGGCTCCGGCACCCACGCGGGAAGAACTGCTGCCCTTGTTGACTGCTGCCGCCCGTAGCCCGGATCACGGCAAGCTGGAACCCTGGCGCTTTATCGTGCTTGAAAACGGGGCAATGGACCGCCTGTCGGAGCTGACGCAGGACTGCGGCACGCGGCTCGGCAAAGCCCCCGAGGACATCGCGAAGGCCCGTAGCCAGTTCGACATGGGCCATTTGGCCGTCGCGGTGATCGAGGTCCAGAAGCCGTCAGAAAAAGTCCCGGCCATCGAACAAACCTATTCCGCCGGTGCCGTATGTTTAGCCCTTCTGAACGCCGCACTGGCGGCCGGTTGGGGCGCGAACTGGCTGTCCGGTTGGCAAGTCCATGACCCCGAGTTCTGCCGTCAGGCCTTTGGGCTGCAGGATAACGAACGCGTCGCTGGTCTGATCCATATCGCCACGGAAGGCAAGGCCCCACCGGAACGTCCACGCCCCGACGTGGCAGCGCTGACCGAGTGGGTTTCGGAGTGATGATCCTCAACGCGTTCTTTGCAGCGCTTGGCCAGATCGGAGACCCCAGGTTCCGTGCCGTTCTGCTGCGCGGCGTGGGCTTGACGATTGTCCTACTAATCGCGGCCTGTGCCGGCGCTATCTGGTTGATCAACTGGCTATCCGGTGATGAGATCTCTCTGCCTTGGATCGGTGCCGTGCCGTGGCTGAACGATGTGTTGAACTATTCCGGCATCTTCGTGGTGCTGATCCTGCCAGTGTTCCTGATGATGCCCGTCGCCTCGGCCATCATCTCGATGTTTCTGGAAGAGGTCGCGCAGGCAGTCGAAGACAAGCACTATCCCTCCCTGCCCGCTGTACCCGGAATTCCATTCAGTGAAGGGATACGTGACGCGCTGAGTTTCATGGGCGTGCTGATCGTTGCGAACCTGTTGGCACTGATCCTCTATGCGATCTTCACGCCGCTGGCCCCTTTTATTTTCTGGGCAATGAACGGGTTCCTACTGGGGCGGGAGTATTTCACGCTAGCCGCCATGCGCCGCGTCGGGCGGGACGGCGCGCGCAAACTGCGCGCCAAGCATATGCCCACAATCTGGCTGGCTGGCACCCTGATGGCGATCCCGCTGTCGGTGCCTCTGGTGAATCTGGTGATCCCGATTCTTGGAGCCGCCACCTTCACCCATATCTACCACAAGCTGTCAGGGCCTAAGCCCTGACGCTTACTCGCGCGGTTCAAGCTGGTTCAACCAGTCGAAATCGCGCACCGAGATCACGCCCGAGATGATGATCCCCGCGATGATCGCCCAGAGCACCGCCGAAATCCCGGTGGTGATCCAGAGCTTTTTCTTCATGTGATGCACTTCCGGCGCGCCCGCATGGGTGCCCGGAACGATATCGCCCAGATCACCCTGCGTCTTGATACGGATCGGCAGCACGACCAACAGCGTCAGGAACCAGATGACGGCAAACAGGACCAGTGCAGCGGTGATCGTCATAACAGCCTCGCTTGGATCAGACCTGTTCCAACTCGACCAGGCAGCCGTTGAAATCTTTGGGGTGCAGGAACAGCACAGGCTTGCCATGCGCGCCAATCTTGGGCTCTCCCGACCCCAGAACGCGGGCACCGGTTTCCTTCAGGTGGTCGCGGGCGGCAATGATGTCATCGACCTCATAGCAGACGTGGTGAATGCCACCGGCCGGGTTTTTCTCCAGAAAGCCGTTGATCGGACTGTCATCGCCCAGCGGATACAGCAACTCGATCTTGGTGTTCGGCAGTTCGATGAACACCACGGTCACACCATGATCTGGTTCGTCCTGCGGCGCGCCGACCTTGGCACCCAGTGCGCTGCGATACTGCTCGGATGCGGCCTCAAGATCAGGCACGGCAATGGCGACATGGTTCAGACGACCAATCATAGAATTCTCCTCCGTTCTGCGTTGCAGCGGTTATGGGGGCTGTTTGGTCAAAGAACAAGTGCGCCAAATTGCCGTTAACGTCGTGTTAGCCAGAACTTCCTAGCGTGGGGCATCTGCTGATTAGGAGTTCTGTTATGGACGATTCGAGCCCCTTCGCCTCTCCCGCGCAGCCGACGGCCATGCGGCCTCTGCTGGGTCAAACCATTCTGGTTGTCGAAGACAGCCGCTTTGCCTGTGACGCGATCCGGCTGATGTGCCTGCACAGCGGCGCCCGCATCCGGCGCGCAGATTGCCTAACCTCGGCGCGGCGTCACCTGCAGATCTATCGCCCCTCGGTCATTCTGGTGGATATCGGCCTGCCGGATGGCTCTGGGGCCGAGTTGATCGCCGAACTGACCGAGGCCAGCCCGCGTATCGGTGCTATTCTGGGGATGTCCGGGGATGAGGATGCACAGGACTCGGCGCTACAGGCAGGGGCTGATGGTTTCTTGCACAAACCTCTGAAATCGCTTTCCTACTTTCAGAAGTTCATTCTGGAAAGCCTGCCCGAGGATCGCCGCCCCAACAGCCTGCACGCGGTGAAGGATGAGGTCATTCGCCCCGATCCGATGGCCTATCAGGACGACATGGCTCATATTGCGGACGTTCTGGCCGGGCCGAACGATCACCGCACATTGGACTATGCGGCGCAATTCCTGCGCGGCGTTGCCCGCGATGCCGAAGATACGATTCTGGCCGATGCGGCACAAAAGCTGGCGGAATCGCGTGCATGTGGCACGCCCGTCACCGCTCTGGCCGCGCAGGTTGCGGGTATCGTTCAGGCGCGGCTGGAACAGCGTGAGGCGATCTGAGATGGTGACGGCTTACTTTCTGACGGCCACGATCCTGAGCATCTGGGTCTATTTTCAAACCAGAACGACGGCGAGGAACATCCGGGACGCGCGTGACGCGCTTCCCTGCCCCGCATGTGCGGCGACAGAACGCAAACGCTCGCATGTCGTGCCGGCAATGCCTTTGAAACACCCCTTCCCAGAGAGTGATTCAAAAGAAAAGCCCGCCGCAGGGTCTGCGACGGGCCGTTGATCAATCCTGCGGGATGATACGCAATCCCAACTCCATCAACTGATCCGAGGTCGGATCGGAGGGCGCGTCCATCATCAGGTCTTCGGCGCGTTGGTTCATCGGGAACATCATGACCTCGCGGATGTTGGCCTCGTCGGCCAGCAACATCACGATCCGGTCGATCCCGGCAGCACAGCCACCGTGCGGCGGGGCGCCATAGTGGAAAGCGCTGAACAGGGCACCAAAGCGGGATTTGACTTCGTCCTCGCCGTAGCCTGCCAGTTCGAACGCCTTCAGCATGATCTCGGGCTTGTGGTTTCGGATCGCGCCCGAAACCAGCTCATACCCGTTACAGGCCAGGTCATACTGATAGCCGCGCACGTCCAGCGGGTTGCCGTTCAGGGCTTCCAAACCGCCCTGCGGCATCGAGAACGGGTTGTGCTCAAAGTCGATCGCGCCGGTTTCCTCGTCCTGCTCATAGATCGGGAAGTCCACGATCCAGGCAAAGGCAAAACGATCTTTCTCGGTCAGGTTCAGCTCGTCGCCGATCACGTCACGCGCCTTGCCTGCGACCTTTTCAAAGGCTTTCGGCTTGCCGCCCAGAAAGAACGCAGCATCGCCTACGCCCAGACCCAGTTGCTGTCGGATCGCCTCGGTCCGCTCGGGGCCGATGTTCTTGGCCAGCGGACCAGCGGCCTCCATGCCTTCGCCCTGATCGCGCCAGAAGATATAGCCCATGCCGGGCAGACCCTCTTTTTGCGCAAAAGCGTTCATGCGGTCACAGAATTTGCGGCTGCCACCAGTGGGTGCCGGGATGGCGCGGATTTCGGTGCCTTCCTGCTCCAGCAGCTTCGCGAAAATCGCGAAGCCAGATCCGCGGAAGTGGTCGGAGACCACTTGCATTTTAATAGGATTGCGCAGGTCGGGCTTGTCGGTGCCATACCACAGGGCCGCGTCCTTGTAGGAAATCTGCGGCCAGTCCTGATCAACCTTGCGGCCACCGCCGAACTCTTCGAATACACCGGTCAACACGGGCTGGATGGTGTCGAACACGTCCTGCTGCTCGACAAACGACATCTCTAGGTCCAGCTGGTAGAAATCAGTGGGCGAGCGGTCGGCGCGCGGGTCTTCGTCACGGAAGCACGGCGCGATCTGGAAATACTTGTCGAAGCCCGACACCATGATCAGCTGTTTGAACAGCTGAGGCGCCTGCGGCAGCGCGTAGAACTTGCCAGGATGCAGACGTGACGGCACCAGAAAGTCACGTGCACCTTCGGGCGAGGACGCAGTGATGATCGGCGTCTGATACTCGCGGAAGCCCTGATCCCACATGCGTTTGCGCATTGAGGCCACGACGTCAGAACGCAAGGTCATGTTTTGCTGCATCGCTTCGCGGCGCAGGTCCAGGTAACGATAGCGCAAGCGGGTTTCTTCGGGGTATTCCTGATCGCCGAAGACCATCAGCGGCAGCTCGTCGGCCGCACCCAGCACCTCAAGCTCGCGCACGTACACTTCGATCTCACCGGTGGGCAGCTTCGGGTTCACCAGCTCAGGGTCACGGGCTTTGACGTTACCGTCGATGCGGATACACCACTCGGAACGCACCTTCTCAAGCTCGGCAAAGGCCGCGCTGTCGCCGTCGCACAAAACTTGGGTCACGCCGAAATGGTCGCGCAGGTCGATGAACAGCACGCCACCGTGATCTCGGACACGATGCACCCAACCGGACAGGCGGACGGTTTCACCAACATTGGCGGCGGTCAGAGCGGCGCAGGTGTGGCTGCGATAGGCGTGCATGGATCATATCCCTTCGGGCGCAGAATTCGTCGCGCCGATACACCCCGTCAGGCTTGGAAAGTCAAGGCAGGTATACCGCTCAAAACGGCCTTTGCACGTTGCCCGAGTAGAAATAGATGCCCAGACCCGCAGCAAAGATGATGTTCCCGGCGATCGCGTGCAGCAGGACGGCATAAAAAAACGATCCACGCTTGCGATAGGCCCATGTGAACAGAAGCCCTCCGGCAAAGGTCATGGCGGCGACGATCCAGCTCCAGTACATCAGGTGCGCGAGTGAAAATAGTGCCGCGTTCAGCAGGTAAGCCGCGCGCCCATTCGGCAGGATCGCGTGGTAGCGGCGGAAGAACAGCGAGCGGAACAAAAGCTCCTGCGGCAGGGCCGACAGCAGCGGGTAACCAAGCCAGATTACCAGCAGAAACTCGGGCCGATTGCGCAGCAGGAAGAACGCCGCCTCGGGCCGGGTGGCCATCACAAGCGCAGCACAGAATGAGGTCATTGCAACTGCAAACAGCGCGACTTCGCCCCACGACCAGTTGCGCCAGTTGTATCGCAGCTCGGCCCAGGAAAAGCCGGGTGTGTAGTGTAGCAGCACGATGCCGATGGCCGTGAAGGCAAAAAGCGACGGAAACATCCAGCTCGGAGGGAAAAACACCGCTATTAGCACCGGCACAGCCATGAAGAACAGCCCGAATTCCAGTCGCAATCGCAGATGCGGGACCGCGCTGTCCACCCAATCGGTTTGTTTGCTCACTGTTCTGCCAACTCCGCCCGGATCAGACCACGCAACGAATTTCCCATATAGATTTTTGATGCGTTTTTCAGGTCGGTCAAGGTCAGGGTGGCCTCGGTAACCTGTTTATTATCCAGTAGTTCTTCGCGCAGAATGCCCGGCAGGACGCCACAGGACAAAGCAGGCGTCAGGTGACGACCGTCGGGCATGTGCAGAAACAGGTTGGTGATGGTGCCTTCGCAAAGTTCGTCGCGTTCGTTGAGGAACAAAACCTCGTCGATCCCTTTCGGCAGGGACGCACGGGCGCTGTCATAGAGCGCACGTTGGGTTGTCTTGTGCCGCAACCAGATGTCATCTGCAGTCAGGCGTGTCTGAGCAATCGCCACGCGCCAGACCGAAGGGTTGTCGGCCAGCGCCCCGGTCGTCACGTCCAGCTTCCCATCTGCGGCTAGCGTCAGACGGCAGCGCAGCGGCGATGCTCCAACCACTGCGTCCAGCTTTTCAACGGCTACCCTGCCATCGAAGGGAAACCCAAACGCGATGGCCGAGCGCGCCAAGCGGGCCAGATGCTGGTCCTGCCGCACAAATCCCTGCCCCGGCCGAAAGGCCAACGTTTCAATCAGGCGGAAGTTAGCGTCAATTGGTGCGCAAAGCGGGCTTTCCATAGCGCTTCCTCATATTCGGATGGGGCCGTGCTGTCCCAGACCACGCCGCCGCCCACATTCAGCGTGGCCTTGCTATCCTCGACCATCAGCGTGCGGATCGCCACGTTGAACTCGGACCGACCGTCGGGTGCAGCCCAGCCAATGGCGCCGCAATAGATATCGCGGGGCCAGGGTTCGAGGTCCGACAGAATCTCCATCGCGCGGATTTTCGGTGCGCCGGTAATCGAACCACAGGGAAACAGCGCCATCAGAATATCAGACAGCTCGGCCCCCAGATGCAACTGCGCCTGCACCAGTGAGATCATCTGGTGCACGGTGGCATAGGTCTCGACCTTGAACAGTTCAGGCACCTTGACCGATCCGGGCAGCGCGACGCGGCTGATATCGTTGCGCAGCAGGTCGACGATCATAAGGTTCTCGGCCCGGTTCTTTTCGTCGATCGACAGAAAAGCACGGCGGCGCGCGTCCTCGGCCATGTCCTCGCTGCGCGGCTGGGTGCCCTTCATCGGGCGGGTTTCGATCATCCGGTCCGCATCGGTGCGGAAAAACAGCTCGGGCGAGCGGCTGAGCAAATCGGGCAGACCATCCTGCTGAACCAGCGCGCCATGACCTACCGGCTGCCCGCTCGCCAAAGTGGCATAAAGCGCGGCACTGTCGCCTTCGACCGTCAGATCGATGGGAAAGGTCAGGTTGGCCTGATAGATATCGCCCGCGCCGATAGCATCGTGAACCTGCTGAAAGGCTTCTGTGTAGCGCGCCTCATCCCAGCGCGGTTCGAAACCGGTGACACCGCCCGAAGCCGCAGGCAGATCACGCTGGACTGGCTCTCCATAGACTCCGAAACACAAAAGAGGTAGGCGGCGATCGTCCGGCAGACGGTCGGTCAGGCGGGGTTCCAGCGCATAGCCAAGTTCATAGCTGGCATAACCTGCCAGCCACGCCCCCTCGGCGCGCGCCTCATCCAGCGCCGCCAGCGCGTGGGGCACGTCTTCCGCCTTGTCTGCGCGGATCACATTGGCAGGCCGGTCGAAACTGGTTCCGGGCCCGGCCGGCCCCTGATCGAAACGAATACGCAATTGCATCCTCATTTGCCGTGTTGCGCGGTATAGAGGATCGGGCGGTAAGGGAAAGAGGGGAAAGCGGCAATTTCACCCCCAATTCCGATACCCCTTGAACCTTTTCGCGCGGTCCCTATAACGCAGGACAATTTGGGCGCTTGGGGGCGCCCTGACTCGCGAACAATCGAAGGAATGTGGCCATGCCGAGAAGAACCGACATCAAGTCGATCATGATCATCGGGGCTGGCCCCATTGTTATCGGTCAAGCCTGCGAGTTCGACTATTCCGGCGCACAGGCGTGTAAAGCGCTGCGCGAAGAAGGATACCGGGTCATTCTGGTGAACTCAAACCCGGCCACGATCATGACAGATCCCGGGCTGGCAGACGCCACCTATATCGAGCCGATCACCCCCGAAGTTGTTGCCAAGATCATCGAAAAAGAACGCCCCGACGCGCTGCTGCCCACCATGGGTGGACAGACCGGCCTGAACACCTCTCTGGCGCTGGAAGAGATGGGCGTGCTGGACAAGTTCGGTGTCGAGATGATCGGCGCCAAGCGCGACGCCATCGAGATGGCCGAAGACCGCGCCCTGTTCCGCGAGGCGATGGACCGGCTGGGTCTTGAAAACCCCAAAGCGACCATCGTGACCGCCCCCAAGCGCGAGGACGGCGGCACAGACCTGGATTCAGGCGTTCAAATGGCGCTGGACGAGTTGGAAGAGATCGGCCTGCCCGCCATCATCCGCCCCGCCTTTACACTGGGCGGCACCGGCGGTGGTGTGGCTTATAACCGTGAGGATTATATCCATTTTTGCCGCTCGGGCATGGATGCCTCGCCGGTGAACCAGATCCTCGTCGACGAAAGCCTGCTGGGCTGGAAAGAATATGAGATGGAGGTGGTGCGCGACACCGCCGACAACGCCATCATCGTCTGTTCCATCGAAAACGTCGACCCGATGGGCGTGCATACCGGTGACTCGATCACCGTGGCCCCTGCCCTGACGCTGACCGACAAGGAATACCAGATCATGCGCAACGGCTCGATTGCTGTTCTGCGCGAGATCGGCGTCGAGACCGGTGGTTCGAACGTACAATGGGCGATTAACCCCGATGATGGCCGTATGGTCGTGATCGAGATGAACCCGCGTGTGTCACGCTCATCGGCTCTGGCATCAAAGGCGACCGGCTTCCCGATTGCCAAGATCGCCGCCAAGCTGGCCGTAGGCTACACGCTGGACGAGTTGGACAACGACATTACCAAGGTCACGCCCGCGTCGTTCGAGCCGACCATCGACTATGTCGTCACCAAGATCCCGAAATTCGCCTTTGAGAAATTCCCGGGGTCCGAACCCTACCTGACCACCGCGATGAAGTCGGTGGGTGAGGCGATGTCCATTGGCCGCACCATCCACGAATCGATGCAGAAGGCTCTGGCCTCGATGGAATCGGGTCTGACCGGCTTTGATGAGATCGAAATCCCCGGCCTGAACGTCGGCCTCTGGGACGAAGCCGATGACAAGGCCGCCGTGATCAAGGCGATCAGCCAGCAGACCCCCGACCGTTTGCGCACCATTGCGCAAGCCATGCGTCACGGGCTGTCTGATGACGAGATTTTCGGCGTCACCAAGTTTGACCCATGGTTCCTCGCCCGTATCCGCGAGATCATCGCGGCCGAGCGTCAGGTGCGCAAGGACGGTCTGCCGATGACCGAGCAAGGCATCCGCAAGCTAAAAATGCTGGGCTTCACCGATGCACGTCTGGGCAACCTGACCGGTCGTGATGAAGACAACGTCCGCCGCGCCCGCCACAACCTGGGTGTGAAGGCCGTGTTCAAACGCATCGACACCTGCGCCGCCGAGTTCGAAGCGCAAACGCCTTACATGTATTCGACCTACGAAGCCCCGATGATGGGTGAGGTCGAGTGTGAGGCGCGCCCTTCCGACCGTAAAAAGGTGGTTATCCTCGGCGGTGGCCCGAACCGGATCGGTCAGGGCATCGAATTCGACTATTGCTGCTGTCACGCCTGTTTCGCGCTGACCGAGGCGGGTTATGAGACCATCATGGTCAACTGTAACCCGGAAACGGTGTCCACCGATTATGACACCTCGGACCGCCTGTATTTCGAGCCGCTGACCTTCGAACACGTCATGGAAATCCTGACTAAGGAAAAGGAAAACGGCACGCTGCACGGTGTGATCGTTCAGTTCGGCGGCCAAACCCCGCTGAAACTGGCGAACGCGCTGGAAGAAGAAGGCATTCCGATCCTCGGCACCACACCGGACGCCATCGACCTGGCCGAAGACCGTGAACGGTTCCAGGCCCTGGTCAACGATCTGGGCCTGAAACAGCCCAACAACGGCATCGCCTCGACCGACGAACAGGCGCTGGCGATTGCCGAAGACATCGGCTTCCCGCTGGTCATCCGCCCCTCTTACGTTCTGGGCGGCCGCGCGATGGAAATCGTGCGCGATATGGAACAGCTGAAACGCTATATCAACGAGGCCGTTGTGGTTTCGGGTGACAGCCCGGTTCTGCTGGACAGCTATCTGGCCGGCGCGGTTGAGCTGGACGTGGACGCGCTGTGTGATGGTACTGACGTGCACGTCGCGGGCATCATGCAGCATATCGAAGAGGCGGGCGTTCACTCGGGCGACTCGGCCTGTTCGCTGCCGCCCTATTCGCTGTCGAAAGAGATCATCGGCCAGATCAAGGATCAAGCATTCAAACTGGCCAAGGCGCTGAACGTTGTCGGCCTGATGAACGTGCAGTTTGCTATCAAGGATGATGAGATTTACCTGATCGAAGTGAACCCCCGCGCTTCGCGCACAGTGCCGTTTGTCGCCAAGGCGACCGACAGCGCGATTGCGTCCATCGCCGCACGCGTGATGGCCGGTGAAAAACTGGCGAACTTCCCGATGCGTCCACCCTATCAGGAAGGCAAGGACACCAAGATCGCCGATCAGATGACGCTGGCCGACCCGGACATGCCGTGGTTCTCGGTGAAAGAGGCAGTGCTGCCTTTCGCCCGCTTTCCCGGCGTTGATACGATCCTTGGCCCGGAAATGCGTTCGACCGGCGAGGTCATGGGCTGGGACCGCGACTTCCCGCGCGCCTTCCTCAAGGCGCAGATGGGGGCCGGTATGGTTCTGCCGTCCTCGGGGCGTGCGTTCATCTCGATCAAGGATGCGGACAAGACCCCTGCGATGCTGGAAGCCGCTCAGGTGCTAGTTGAACAGGGTTTCACTCTGGTCGCAACGCGTGGCACACAAAGCTGGCTGGCGGATCAGGGTGTGCCTTGCGACGTGGTGAACAAGGTCTATGAAGGCCGTCCGGACGTCGTTGACATGCTGAAAGACGGTCAGGTTCAACTGTTGATGAACACCACCGAAGGCGCGCAGGCGGTTGAGGACAGCAAGTCCATCCGCTCGATCGCGCTCTATGACAAGATCCCTTATTTCACCACCGCTGCCGCCAGCCATGCCGCCGCGCTGGCGATCAAGGCGCAGGCCGAAGGGGATGTCGAGGTGAAATCGCTTCAGGGCTGACCGGCCCGAACCCGCTTAAATGCAAGACATTTTACGCGCCCGTTGACCCCGTGTCTTCGGGCGCGCATCTTTTCTGCAAACGAGCAGAAGGAAACAAGAAATGCTCAGGTTTATGGTATTCGCCACCCTGATGACCCTAGCCGCTTGTGATGTACCGCTGGTTCCGTTGATCTGACGCGGCCTTTGGCGCTGTTTTCACTGTTCCTGTGGGTATGCATGCTGCATGATGCGGTCCTAAAACCAACAGGGCAGCCATGCGCCTATACACCACATACGGCACCAATGACCTGAAACGGGCCATCCGGTTCTATGACGCGATTTTTGCCGTTCTGGAGCAGCCCCGCCTGCCGGGATGGACCAAGGATAGCGCGGGTTGGGGAACCGAACCTGACGCCGGTGTCGGGTTTTGGGTCTGTACGCCCTTTGACGGCAGCACCGCCAGCGTAGGGAATGGCACGATGATGGCCTTCCCCGCCAACAGCGCCGCGCAGGTCAGGCAGGTTCACGCGGCGGGGCTGGAAAACGGCGGCACTGACGAAGGGGCGCCGGGTACGCGGGACCGCTATGCGCCCGATTTCTATGTTGCCTATCTGCGCGACCCGGATGGCAACAAGCTGTCCTGTTTTTACTACCACTACGACCCGGCAGAAGACCCGGGCGACTGAAAACAGCCGCCCGGTATTCGTCAGGCCGCTGCGGCCTCGCGCTTTTCATCCCGCGCAAAGAACACGAGATAAAAGACCGGGGCTGCAACCATCGTCAGGATCGTGGCAAAGGCCAGACCGCCCATGATAGTCACCGCCATAGACCGGAAGAACGCATCCGTCAGCAGCGGTGCCATCCCCAGAATGGTGGTGATCGCCGCCAGCATCACAGGGCGCAGACGCGAGACCGAGGCTTCGACAATCGCCTCGCGCAGAGGTTTGCCGGTCGCGCGGACCAGGTCGATCTCCTCGACCAGAACGATGCCGTTTTTGATCAGCATCCCCGACAGGCTTAGCAAGCCTAGTAAGGCGGTGAAGGTAAACGGCAAGCCAGTGCCCAGCAGGCCGATCACCACCCCGTTCACCGACATCGGCACCAGCAGCCAGATGATGATCGGCTGGCGGATGGCGTTGAAGATCAGCACCGAGATCAGCACCATAATCAGCAGGCTCAGCGGCAGCTGACGCCCAAGGCTTTCATTGGCTTCACCGGCGTTTTCGAACTCACCGCCCCATTCCATCCGGTAGCCCGGCGGCAGTTCCATGCCTTCGATGGCAGCGCGCACTTCCGAATGGACCTGAGCTGCCGTCATGTCAGGCGGAATGTCAGCCCCCACGGTGATCGTCAGCACCCGGTCACGACGATGGACCAGCGTGTTGAGCGGCTTGTATTCGAACCCGTCAACCATTTGCTCAATGGGAACAAATCGCTCAGACTCGTCCGAGTACACGACCTGATCGACGATCGAATAATCCCCGTCCGCTGGGCGGCGTAAGATGATCGGGATCAAACGATCTCGCTCGCGGAATTCACCAGCGGTAATCCCGTCCGTCGAAAACTGCAGCGTTGCCGCAATGTCCTCACGTGAGACACCCGCTGTCTGGGCCCGCTCGGTCGCATAGATCGGCTGAACCGCCAGTTCCTGCTCGCGCCAGTCGTGATAGACATTCAGCGCATTGGGCGAGGCCTCGCGCATTTTCAGCACCGCCGCGTCGGCCAGTTCACGCAAAACCGCGGGGTCACTGCCCGAGAACCTAGCTTGAACCGGATCACCGCCGCCCGGACCAAAGATCAGCCGCTTGGTGCGGAACTGGCCTTCGGGGAATTGAGCCTGGCCAAACGCCTCAAGATCCGCCTGCAGCGCCGGAATGTCCTCCAGCGTGTTGGTGCGAATGATCATGTGACCATAGCTAGGGTTCGGTTTTTCAGCCGAATAAGTCAGCAGGAACCGAGTCGCGCCCTGCCCGACAAAGGTTGCGACGGACACTACATCGTCACGCTCGGCCAACCAGTCTTCGAACACAGCCATGTCTTCGGCGGTGCGGGCAATTGGCGTGCCTTGCGGCAGGTTATAGTGCACGAAGAACAGTGGTGTGTTCGAGTCCGGGAAGAACTGCTGTTTTACCAGACCAAAGCCCGCGAAACAGGCCACCGTGACCCCGATCAAGGCGGCAATCACCAGCCAGCGCATCCGCAGCGACCAACGCAGAATCGCCCCGTAGACGCGGAACATGATGCCGCCATAGGCATCGACTGCACCCTCTTTGCCCTGCTTGAAGAAGTAGTGCCCCAGCAAAGGCGTCACGGTCAGCGCCAGCACCCAGCTGAGCATCAGCGAGATGCCGATTACCGCAAACAACGAGAACAGAAACTCGCCCGTTGCGTCCGGGCTGAGACCGATCCCGGCAAATGCCATGATGCCAATCACCGTCGCCCCCAACAGCGGGATTTGCGTCTTGGACGCCGCTTCATCCGCCGCATCGCGCGAGTTCTTGCCGCGCAGCATGGCGATCTGCATTCCCTCAGCCACAACGATGGCGTTGTCGACCAGCATCCCCATCGCGATGATCAAGGCGCCCAACGAGATTCGCTCCATCTCGATCGAAAAGATCGACATGAACAGCAGTGTTCCGACAACGGTCAGCAACAGTGTTGAGCCCACAACCACCGCCGCGCGCCAGCCCATGAAGATGCCCAGAACCGCAACCACGATACTGACGGACATCGCGAGGTTCACCAGGAAATCGTTCGAGGCCTGCTCGACCACCACATGCTGTTGGTAGATTGGCAGGATTTCGACACCAAAGGGGATCTGAGAATCCAACTCGGCAAGCTTGGCATCGGCGCGTTGGCCAACCTCTACAATGTTCTCTGTCGACAGGCCAGCGATACCCAGCGTGAACGCCTCGGCACCATTGAACCGGATCATGACATCCGGATCGGTCTGACGGCCCCGGAACACGTTGGACATGTCGAACAGGTTGATCACCTGCCCCTGCGAGCCGACGGACAGCCCGGCAATGGCTGAAACGGTGTCTGACCCTTCGGCCGTCAGGATCGTGGTCCGGTCATTCTCGGACCGGACCGACCCCGACGCGTTAACCGAATCCGCGTTGGCGATGGCTTCGTTTATAGTCTGGATCGGCACATTCTGGTTCACGGAAATGGCCAGGTCGGGTTCGACAAAGATGGCCTCTTGCGGCAGGCCCATCACCTCGACATCGGCAACACCGGATACGGTCAGCAACTCGCGCCGCAGGAAGGTGGCCAGTTCGTGTTTCTCGGCGTCTGAAAAGCCTTCGGCGGTGACGGCATAGAACAGGCCGAACACATCGCCAAACCCGTCATTCACCAACGGCGCGCCAACACCCGGAGGCAAGCTCCGTGCCGCGTCGCGCATCTTGGCGCGCAGTTCAGTCCAGATACGCGGCAGTTCGGTGCCGTCATAGGTCGACTTAATCTCGACCTCGATCAGCGAGAATCCGGGCTGGTTGACCGAGGTAATGGTATCAACTTCACCCATCTGCTGAATGGCGGATTCCAGCGGCTCCGAAACCTCCAACGCCACTTGTTCCGCCGTAGCCCCCGGGTACTGGGTTGCGATGACCGCGTTTTTGATGGTGAAGGCTGGGTCTTCCAGACGGCCCAGCGACATGAACCCCCAGATACCGCCAAACAGGGCAAACAGGATGATCAGCCAAGTATAAAGCGGCCGGTCGATTGAGGCGCGTGCGATGTTCATCTGTCAGCCCTCAGTTCGCGAAACCGGCAAAGCGGCGCACGGCCTGACCATCGGTCAACGCTCCGCCTCCGGCGACAACAATCTCATCGCCATCAGACAGGCCGGTCAGCACCCGAACGTCACCCGTTTGGGTCGGCTCGATGGTGACAGGTATGTGACGGATGTTTCCCTCATCGGCGCCAACTGGCGAGAACATCATGACGCCCAGTGCACCGTCAGCATCCGCAACGATGGCCGAGGCCGGAACGATGATGCCGGTGCGGGCATCCTGAACTTGAACATTCACCGTCACGGACGAACCGGGGAGGATTTGTAACCCCTCGGGAGGAGTCAGCCCGAACTGAATGCGAAATGTCTGACCTACGCTTGAACTTTCAGCATCGAACTCGCGGATTTGCAGGGGAAATACTTCGTCACTGACAGGGAATTTTGCGGTGATTGTGATGTCATCTTCCTGCGAAGATCGCTGGAACAGGATTTCAGGTACGTCGACTTCGATCCGCAACTCAGACATGTCGTGGATGCGGACGATAGGCGCACCGGCCGACACCGTCGTAAAGGCTTCGACCGCACGGCTGGACACCAGCGCATCAAACGGCGCGGACAGCGTGGCGTGCTGCAGATCGTATTCCGCATCGCGCACGGCAATCTCTGCAAGTTGCGCGGCGGTTTCCGCGTCATCCACGGCCACCTGGCTGGCTGTCGTTCCACGCAGACGCGACAGGCGGGCCAGCGTCCGATCGGCCTGATCCTTTTGCAACACGGCCCGGTCATAGCGGCGCTGGAACGGTGCCTGATCAAGTTGCGCGATCAACTCGCCCTTGGGGATCACAAAACCTTCGTTCACCGGCATTTCCACGATCTGACCGGATACCTGAAAGGCCAGGTCAACAGTCTGCCGGGCGGCAACGCGCCCGAAAAACTGCCGCGAAAACCCCGGCGTGGTTTCCTGCACCAGCATCAGTTTAACGGGTTTGGCCGTGCCTTGCGCCACTACCGTGGTCGCCAGCGCGAACAGGGTCGCGCTCAGTACAGTGAGGAGTTTCATTTCGTCAGTCCCTCGGGAATTCCCGTTTTCAGAATGTTGTCTCGGATTTTGCGCGCCAATCGCGCGAATTGGGCAGTTTCTTCCGCATCCAGACCAGAGGCGCGGTGGAACAGGTCTCCGGCCACGGACACCAGCATGTTGCGCATCTCTTGGCCCTGCTCAGTCAGAACCAGCAGCCAGGCCCGACGGTCTTCCGGGTCGCGTTCGCGTATCAGCAACCCGGCCTTTTCCAAACCGTCCGCCGTTGCCGTGATGGTCGACGGGACGGTCAGCATGTCAGCAGCCAGAACGCCCATGCGCTTTGGCTGATCCAGTTTGATCAGCATGTGGCACTCGAGATGGCTGAGATCGGTTTCGACGCAGTCAAACGCCTCTTCCAGCTTCCAATACAGCGCATACACCCCCATGATGGCCTGAATTTCAGGGCTGAGACGGCCAAGCCTGGTGCTGATATCGTCTGACATGCGAACCCTCCGGATGAGTCAGGACGGTCATATACTTCAAATTATGAACTATTCAAGATATGAAGCTGAAATAGGTTAAAGTCCGCGCATTCCGTTAGGTCACTATACCTTGATCAAACCCAGCTGTGACTGCATTTTAGGCAAACTCGAACCGTCCAGGACCAGCCATGTATACGCCCGCTATCACCGGCACCGGTGTTTTCACCCCCGAAAGCGTCATTACCAATGCCGAGCTTGTCGCCGCCTTCAACGCCTATGCAGACAAGCAGAACGCCGCGAATGCCGACGCGATAGCAGCGGGCGAGGCGGAGCCGATGCAGCATTCGTCCGAAGAGTTCATCCTCAAGGCCTCGGGCATCGAGAACCGCTATGTGATGGACAAATCTGGCGTTCTGGACCCCGACGTGATGCACCCCCTGCTGCGCCAGCGCAGCGATGATCAGCCGGGCATCATGACCGAGATGGCGCTGGACGCCTGCAAAAAAGCACTGGCGCATGCCGGTCGCAGTGCCGAGGATGTCGATCTCGTGATTTGCGCCGCTTCGAACCATGAACGCGCCTATCCGGCGATTGCGATCGAGATCCAGCAGGCGTTGGGGATCAAAGGGTTCGGATTCGATATGAACGTCGCCTGTTCCTCGGCCACGTTCGGCATTCAGGCAGCAGCGGATATGATCCGCTCGGGTTCGGTGCGGTCGGCGCTGGTGGTGAACCCCGAGATTTGTTCGGGCCATCTGGAATGGCGCGACCGCGACTGCCACTTTATCTTTGGCGATGTGGCGACGGCCACGCTGGTCGAACGGCTCGAAGACGCGCAAGGGCCGCATTTCGAAATCCTCTCGACCCGCTGTGCCACGTCGTTTTCGAACAACATCCGCAACAACAACGGCTTCCTGCGCCGCTCGCGCCCCGCCGGAGTGGTTGATCGACGCGACATGCAGTTCATGCAGAACGGTCGAAAGGTGTTCAAGGAAGTTCTGCCCATGGTTAGCAAACACATCTCAGACCACATGGAGGCAGAGGGGCTGACCAGCAGCGACCTCAAGCGCCTGTGGTTGCATCAGGCCAACAAGACGATGAACGATTTTATCGGTAAAAAGGTGCTGGGCCGCGAGCCCGAGGCCGGTGAGCAACCCAACATCCTGCAAGACTATGCGAACACGTCCTCCGCCGGATCGATCATTGCGTTTTCCAAGTATTCAGATGATTTGGCAGACGGAGATGTTGGGCTGATCTGCTCGTTCGGGGCCGGGTATTCGGTAGGTTCTGTTATAGTGAAGCGGCACGGGTAGTGGGCTGTTTCCAGAATTCGCACAAAAGAGTGTTCGACTGTCTGTTTTGGAGCCCAAACTGCACGCGTACTACTTCCTAAATCGCCCATAGTATTGGCCCAATCGAACAGCGTGTTGCAAGGAGCACCCGATGGGCTGTGTTTACGGTGCGCAGTTCGCCTAGCGCGTTGACCCTGTACGCTGATACCACTTACGAAAAAGCCGAGAAGCAGGGCGTATTCAACAGCAAGGTAATTTCCAACAGTGACTAAAACTACAATCAGCCCTTTACTCGTTGGGCTCATGCTACTGGCGGCGTGCACCGAGACAACTCCTGACTCAAGTTTTTTGCCATCGAAGCAATCCTTGACCACTTATGGTTCCTTCGAGATTCGACAGTACTCCGACCAACAGCTTTCCACGAAGGCGCGAAATGCCTTTGACGGTGCTGTCAACCGAGTAGACGGAGCGTTTGGAGCGTTTTACATTCGACCAGATGGTCGCGCATGGGGTTTAGTGACAGGCCTTTATTCAGAGATTGACGCAAAACGAATGGCGAAGATCGACTGTGATATTGTGTCTGGAGCAGACTGTATCCTATACGCAACTTTTGTTCCTCGAGATGAGCCTACAGAACATACAATACCCAATAATCATGCGGGCGTATTGGCCAAGGCAAAACGGGCCACAACACCGGGCCACTATCTCGCGATTGCAAGCAATCCAGCTGGCTACACAGGATTTGGCATCGACTATGCCACCCAAGCAGAAGCGAAAAGTAACGCGATAAAGGCTTGCGCAGAGTCTACCCAAACAGGTTTGGCAAATGAAGAGTCTCGGTTTAGATCAGCCTACGAAGCGGCCGGATTGTTGGAATGCAAAGTTTTCGGTGTTTATCGCTGACCAGCCATTTTACAGATAGTCATTCTTACCGGCTTCATCATTGAAAAGGTCGACGTCGCCTTTGTCCGCACAGCGAACGCTCTAAACCCGTGTCGGCAACCCTTCCTCCCGAGAAGGTTAGCGATTAGACTCAGCTCACGCTTTCCTCTTCCAGATGCAGCTTCATCTCGATCAGAACCTGCTGCAAAAGGCTGGTTTCTTTCAGCAGGCGCTTGGCCTCGTTCACGGTGATGATACCGTCTTCGATGGCGGCCTGATATTCGGTCATCAACATCGCGAACCGTTGGCTCAGAGCAATGACGTCCGAGTTCACCCCACCAGTACGCGGCGTGTCTGTGTTCCGCCCGTCATAGGACAAAGTGATGTTTTTCAGATCGGCCAGCGCCGAGGTCACATGCGGGTAGGTCGAAACGGCCTCAAGCCGGGCCACAGCATCCACCGGCATAAACCGGTCCGTGTGTTCGGCATTGTCTGAGTAATACCGTCCAAGTGTCGCCTTGGATTTTCCGGTGATATCGCATGCCGCTTCAATGCCGACATCTTTGACCAATGCTTCGGTGTGTTTTTTCAGATAGGCCCCGATATCTGCCATGTTTTCACCTTTTCTGCCTGTATCCCCCACAACATCTGCCCTTGTGGGGGAAAGGGAAAAGAAATTTCCCATACTCCAGTCATAATTGAAATGTCATAAATTGGCTATCCCTCAGATATGCAGGGATTTTGTGAGTGAGTGGCGGCTGTTGCAGCCGGTAACGAGTAATTGCGAGGCTGTATATTCACCTCGCTCAGTATTGGCCACGTGTTGGCCAACGACGTCGCTGTTGTTGACGCAGGGATTCCATCCCCCTTGAGCCTAGGCTCGGCCCCTGCAACAACAATGGCGACGTCGCCTTTTCGTGGACATTGGCATCTTGCCCAAGGGGAGCTGGCAATCTAGACCCGGACGCATGGCAAAGCTCTACTTCAACTACTCCACCATGAACGCGGGCAAATCGACCGTGTTGCTGCAGGCCTCGCACAACTATCGCGAGAGGGGCATGGATACCTATCTTATGACCGCGGCGCTGGATGGGCGGGCCGGAGTGGGTAAGATCGCCTCACGGATCGGGATTTCCGCCGAGGCCGATACATTCTCGGTCGGTGATGACGTGTTTGCGATGATTGAAGCGCGCCTGAACCGGGGAGAAATCGCCTGCGTCTTTGTCGACGAGGCGCAGTTTCTGACCGAAGCGCAAGTCTGGCAACTGGCACGCGCCGTGGATGATCTGCGTGTTCCGGTATTGGCCTATGGGCTGCGGGTGGATTTTCAGGGGCGCCTGTTCCCTGGCTCGGCGGCCCTGCTGGCGTTGGCCGATGAGATGCGAGAGGTCCGCACGATCTGCAAATGCGGTCGCAAGGCGACGATGGTGATTCGTCAGGACGAGAACGGCAATACCATCACCGAAGGCGCACAGGTGCAGATCGGCGGGAACGAGACCTATGTCTCGCTCTGCCGCAAACACTGGCGCGAGGCGGTCGGGTCTTAAACCGGGTTCGGCAGCGGGCGACCCGCGACAAAGGCCGCGACGTTGTCCAGCGCCATGTGGCCCATATCGGAGCGCACTTCCTCGGTTGCGGTGCCCAGGTGGGGCAGAAGGGTTACGTTCTGCATATCACGCAAAGCCTGCGGGACGGCGGGTTCGAATTCGTAAACGTCCAGCCCTGCCCCCGCAATCTCGCCGGTTTGCAATGCCGCAATCAGGGCCGACTCGTCCACAACCTCGCCACGCGCGATATTGATCAAGATAGCCGAGGGGTTCATCGCCCCAAGCACCAAAGCGTTGATCAGGTGACGGGTTTCGTCACCGCCGGGGACAGCAAGGATCAGGAAATCGACAGACCCGGCCAGCGCTTTGAGATCGTCAGTGTACACGGCCGGAAAGTCCAAGTCTTTGGCGCTGCGCGACTGGTATGCAACTTGCATTCCGAACCCGAAATGACACCGTTGCGCGATGGCCTGACCGATGCGCCCCATGCCGACAATACCAACCCGTTTGCCGGTGACGTGATGGCCCAGCATCTGCGTCGGGTGCCAGCCTTGCCACTCGCCTGCCCGAACCAGACGTTCGCCTTCACCCGCGCGGCGGGCGGTGGATAACAGCAGGGTCATGGCGATGTCGGCGGTGGCATCGGTGACCGCGCCGGGCGTGTTGGTGACAACAACGCCAGCGGAACGCGCGGCGTCCACATTGATGTGATTGTAGCCAACGCCAAAATTCGCCAGCAGTTTGCAGCGGGGATTGGGCGCGTCGGCGAACACCTGAGCCGAGAAAAGATCGCCCAGAGTGGGCACAACGACATCGAAGTCCGTCAGCGCGCGCAGCATCTCATCGTGGGTCATCGGCAGCGTTTCACCGCGGATCTCGACATCGAACTCGGCGCGGGCGCGGGCCTCGACGGCGGCGGTCATCGGGCGGGCGATAAACAGTCTCATCAGTGCATCCGCCCGCCGACAGGAACCTCGCCATCCGGCCCGATCAGAACGATCTCACCGTTTTCATCCGGCAGGCCCAGCACCAGAACTTCGGACATAAAGCGGCCGATCTGGCGTGGTGGGAAGTTGACCACGGCCATCACCTGCTTGCCCACCAGCGACGCGGGATCGTAATGCGCGGTGACCTGGGCCGAGGTTTTCCGCTCCCCAATCTCATCGCCGAAATCGATCCACATCTTGATCGCGGGCTTGCGGGCCTCGGGGTAAGGTTCGGCGCGGGTCACCTCGCCCACGCGGATATCGACCTTGAGAAAATCGTCAAAGGTAATCTCACTCACGGGACAGCTCCTTGGATCGGTCGGTGGCGGCTTTGACCGCGCGGTGCAGCAGGTCAGGGAAGCCTTCTTCTTCGTGCATGAGTACCTCAAGTGCCGCCTGTGTGGTGCCATTGGGCGACGTCACATTGATGCGGAGTTGCGAGGGGTCTTCCTCGGCCGCCATCGCCAGCGCACCTGCACCGGCAACGGTGGACTTGGCCAGCTTCATTGCCAGTTCATGCGGCAATCCCTGCGCCTGACCAGCAGCGGCAAGGGTTTCGATCAGGTGGAATACATAAGCCGGACCCGAACCACTGAGGCCAGTGACAGCGTCCATCTGCGCCTCATCATCAAGCCGGACGGTCTCGCCAATCGCCGACAGCAGATCTTGGGCCAGCGCGACATCGGCATCCGAGGCAACAGAATTGCCGATCAGCGCGGTGATTCCCTGCCGGATCGCGGCAGGTGTGTTCGGCATGGCGCGCACGATCGGCGTTCCCTCACCCAATACGGCTTCGAATGTCGCAATCGAGGTGCCAGCAGCAACCGAGACGAACAGGCTGCCCCCGCCGCCCAGCGCCTTGATCGCGGGCAAAGCCTCACCCATCATCTGCGGCTTGACGGCCACCAGCACTACCGCAGGTGCTTCGGGCAAGGGCGTGTTGATGTTAACGCCCTGCGCCTTCAACCAGTCCGAGGGGTTCGGGTCGATCACCCAGACGGCTGACGCAGGAAGGCCATGCTCCAACCATCCGGCGAGCATGGCCGATCCCATCTTGCCGCAGCCCAGAAGCACCAGCCCCTGCTCGGCGACGCGTGACATGTCCATGATTGCCCCTCCCCTTAGTCGGCTTGGGGCAAAGCTTTACGCGCGGCCGTAGGCCTCTGCAATGGCGACTTGCATCGCTTCTTCCGGAGTACGGTTACCCCATGTGACCAGTTGGATCGCAGGGTAGAACCGCTCGGCGCTCAGCACCGCTGCGTTGATCAGGGTATCGATCTGTTCGGGGCTGGCCATCTGACCACCCGCCAGCACCAGGCCGTACCGATAGACCATCAGTTTCTGATTGGCCCAATAGGTGAACGCCCCCGCCCAGCACTGATCGTTCATCTTGTTCAGCAGCTCGTACAAAACGCCTTCACGCTCGGACGGCGGCTCCATTTCAAAGGAACAGACCATCCGAAGGGTCTCGTCATAGTGCGACCAGGCCAAAGTGATCGAGTATGTGCGCCACTGCCCTTCGACAGCCATAGCGATCTGATCATCCCCGATCCGGTCAAAGTCCCAGTCGTGGTGTTCAGCCAAATGTTCAACAATATCGATAGGATGAAGGTCTTCTTCGAGAAACTGCTCGGAAAGGGCCATAATGCCACCTCACTAATCTCTAGCATTTCGGGGCTGGCAGCGCCCCAGCGCTAGTTGCCTGCTCTACAAGCCGGGCTTCCCCCGTAGGCCTGTACTAAATATGGTGCGACGCAAGATGGGTTCTGGCAACCCTATTTATTGGGGATAACAGCAATAAGTTGTGGACGAATGGCCACGGCGATCAAAATATTGGCACATCACGCAGCTTTGTCTTGATTAAATTCTGCAAGGCGGCAAGATACACAACACCGCACAAACCGGGCTGGATTGCGCGGCGAATGGCTTATTCTAAAAATTTCTGAGTCGGACGTTACTTGTCCAGTTTTGCCTCAAGCGCGGCAATGCGCGCCTCAAGCGCAGCATTCTCTTCACGCGCCTTCTGAGCCATCGCGCGGACGGCATCGAATTCCTCGCGCGTGACGAAATCGCGGTCAGCCAGCCAACGGTCGATCATCGACTTCATCGCGTTCTCGGCTTCTTCGCGCGCGCCCTGAGCTACACCCATGGCGTTGGTCATCAGTTGGGAAACGTCATCGAGGATCTTGTTGCGGGTTTGCATGGTTTTACTCCGAAATCGCGGTTGGTCTCTATATGGGGAATGATTGACGCGGGCTCAAGGTTGACTTGCCCCGCAAACCCCGGGCAATGAGACGCACATGCAGGCTGTTCTGAATTTCCCCGATCTGTCACCCGAATTGTTCTCGATCTCGTTGTTCGGGATGGAGTTCGCGCTGCGGTGGTACGCGCTGGCCTATATCGCCGGTATCCTGATCGCTTGGCGGATAGGGGTCATGGCGCTGAAGCGCCCGGGCCTGTGGCCCAACAAGACACCACCAATGAAGCCCGAACAGCTTGAGGATCTGATCACCTGGATCATCATCGGTGTGATTCTGGGTGGGCGCCTGGGGTTCGTGCTGTTCTATCAACCTGCTTATTACCTTTCGAACCCGGTGGAGATTCTGCAAGTCTGGCAGGGCGGCATGGCTTTTCATGGCGGGCTGCTGGGTGTGGTGATCGCCTCTTACCTCTATGCGCGCCGTCACCAAATTCCGATTCTGTCCATGGCCGACCTGATCGCACATACAGTACCGCCGGGGTTGCTGCTCGGGCGTCTGGCGAATTTCATCAACGCGGAACTTTGGGGGCGGCCCAGTGAGTTGCCTTGGGCTGTTATCTTTCCGGGGGCGGCCGCACAGGATTGCCCCGGCGTGGTCGCGGGCATGTGCGCGCGGCATCCGTCGCAACTCTATGAAGCCGCGCTGGAAGGACTGCTGCTAGGCACCCTGCTGCTGTGGCTGGTCTACCGGCGCGGAGCTTTCCACAAGCCCGGCCTGATCATGGGGCTGTTCATGGCGGGTTATGGCGCCTCGCGGTTCATTGTCGAGTTCTTCCGGCAGCCTGACGCACAGTTCATCTCGGTCGGTAACCCGCTGGGTCTGGCCCTGCAGGTCGGCGGCTATGGCCTGACGATGGGGCAATTGCTGTCGCTACCGATGATTGCGCTTGGATTGTGGTTCGCCTTGCGTGCAAGATCGGTTTCATGAGCCTGAAAGATCATCTGTTGGCGCGGATCGCGCAGGACGGCCCGATGAGCGTGGCCGACTATATGACCGAATGCCTGCTGCACCCGACACATGGTTATTACACCACCCGTGACCCTCTGGGCGCGCAGGGGGATTTCATCACGGCCCCGGAAATCAGCCAGATGTTCGGAGAACTGATTGGCCTGTCTCTGGCACAGAGCTGGCTGGATCAGGGGCATCCTGAGCGTTTCGTGCTGGCCGAGCTTGGCCCGGGACGCGGTACGCTGATGGCGGATATGCTGCGCGCCACGGCCCGCGTGCCAGGGTTTCTTGATGCTGCAGAGGTGGTGCTGGTCGAGGCTTCGCCCACCCTGCGGGACATTCAGGCGGAGACCTTAAAGGACCATAACCCGCGCTGGATCGATTCGGTTGCGGACCTGCCCGACGCCCCTCTGTTTCTGGTCGCGAACGAGTTCTTCGACGTCCTGCCCATCCGCCAGTTTCTGCGTGACGGCGATGGCTGGCGCGAACGTCTGATCGGTCTGGATGGCGACGCACTGACCTGGGGACTGGGACCGCTGGGTGAACAGGTTGCGCTGAAAGATCGGCTGGATGACACAAGAGATGGCGATCTGGTGGAACTTTGCACCGCGGCGATTCCCATCATCACTGTAATCGCCGGGCGAATCGGCACCCATGGCGGGGCCGGTCTGATTGTGGATTATGGCGACTGGCATTCACAAGGTGACACGTTTCAGGCGTTGCAGGCGCATGAACGCACCGACCCTTTGGCCCTGCCCGGTCAAGCCGACCTGACAGCGCATGTGGATTTCGAGCCATTGGCTCTGGCGACCCGCGCGGCAGGATGCGCTCATTCGCGCCTGACACCGCAAGGCGTGTTCCTTGAACGGCTGGGAATCACCACCCGCGCACAAATATTGGCAGAACCGCTCGGCGGGTCTGAGCTTGAAGCGCTGACTGCCGCACATCACCGGTTGACGCACCCCGAGGAAATGGGAAACCTGTTCAAGGTGCTGGCCCTCTACCCCACCCCTTCCTCGCCACCACCGGGACTAGAGCCATGACCCTGGAAATTCTGACCTCAGATTTGCTATCGCCCCTGCGTCACGGGTTCTTCAGCCGCCGCGGAGGCGCCTCATCCGGTGTATTTTCCGGCCTCAATTGTGGGTACGGTTCATCCGACCAAACCGAGGCCGTTTCAGTGAATCGCGAACGGGTGGCGCGGGCGTTGGACGTCGCACCTGCGGAACTGATCGGCGTTCATCAGGTGCACTCGCCGACCGTTCTGACCGTCGATTCCCCGCTCAATGGCGAAAAACCCAAGGCCGATGCGGTGGTCACGGCAACACCCGGTCTGGCCCTGACGATTCTCACCGCCGATTGCCAACCGGTTCTGTTCGCCGATACTGACGCAAACGTGATCGGGGCCGCCCATGCCGGGTGGCGGGGCGCTCTGGACGGGGTGCTTGAGGAAACGCTGGACGCAATGGAAGCCTTGGGCGCGAAGCGGGAAAACACCGTGGCCGTGATCGGCCCGTCGATCTCGCAACGCGCCTATGAGGTAGGCCCCGAGTTTCTGGACGAGTTCGTCGCCGATTCTCCGGAAAACCTGCAATTCTTCGCAAATGGCAACGGGGACCGGCTGCAATTCGACCTGCCCGCTTTTGGACTGCACCGGCTGCGTCAGGCGGGGGTCGGTCAGGCCGAGTGGACACGCCACTGCACCTATTCCGACCCGGACAGATTCTATTCCTACCGCCGGTCGACCCACGCGAAAGAGGCCGATTATGGCCGCCTGATTTCCGCTATCAGACTTTAAGACCGCGCAGGGACAACTGCGGACTCGCCGCTTTTTCGCCACAATCTTTTGCCTATCTGAGTCGCAACTTTTTGACTTATTTGTCCGCACTCAGGGGCCACCTATCAAAACCTCAGCAGAGCGTGACGCGTCCGGAAAAGAGGAATCGCAAACCGTTCTTTGTCCCGAATTCATCCCGGATCAGCCTTATCGCTGCCGCAATGGCACTGCAGGTTAAGGCTTCAGAAGGAAACCGGGGCAAAAGCCCCCAATGCGGGCAGGAACATAGCATGAAGACGAAATCACGCTTTCTCAGCGCCGTGGTTGCGGCCACCAGAGAGCACGAATTGGAGATGCCGTGGAAACGAGTCTCCAGTCACTCGGTCAGGGTCGCACGCCGATTGGCAGTTCGCCGCTGACCGTAAATGCCCAAGGGACCAAGCTGCCGGTCCCAGAGGCCAAGACGCACACCGGAGGGGTGCTCCGATCCGATGTGCGACCTGTCGCGACAATTGTACGCGTTTCAGGTTCGGAGCTTGTGTGCGCCGGCAATTTCGCCAGCGTTTGTGTGAGTTTGTTTGGGGGGTCAATGTAGTGACCAAAAACGTGGGAATTTTCATCGCGACAAGCGTCCTGTGCGCCTGCCGCCCTGCGGTCGCCACCTTCCTTCGAGACAAGAGTAAATCCGATAAGGCGGGCCTGCACGGGGGTTCAGTCTGTCTGTTCGGACGTTAGAGGGGAAATAATTGTAATGGACATTCCACGTTCATTGTCGCGCGCTGCCAGAAATGCCGTCGAGACGTCGGCATTGCTACGCGACGCGCCAAGACCAACAACACAGAAAAAGGCGCAGCTGCGGCGCTATGAAGTCAGCACGCTGATGAAAAACGGGGATGTCGTACAGACCCGGCACATTGCACCTGCCCTGCCAATGTTCGAAGATGCCTTCTGCGCCTTTACGCGTGGATCTTTGGTCGAAACCGAGTTCGGACCGATGGCGATCGAAGACCTGCTGCCCGGCGATACCGTTCTGACGCAGAACGGAACCTCGGAAACGGTGCTGTGGAAAGGCTCGGTTACCTTGATTCCCGGACGCGAGGACTTCCGCGGCCGGACGCGGCCGCTGACACGGATCATGGCTGACACGTTCGGAATGCAAAAGCCAATGTCGGGTGTCATCGCAGGACCCGCTGCGCGGCTACTGGGAACGCCCACACATCTTCGCCATCTACACGGTGACGATCAGGTCCTGACCCCGATCCACGAGTTTCAAGACGGCATGAGCGTCATTGAAACGCTGCCACCAACACCGATCGAGCTGTTTCATATATGTCTCAAACGCCACGCTGTTATCAGGGTCGACGGGCTGCAATTCGAGTCCTATCATCCAGGTGTTAACGCCATACGGATGGTCAGTCAGTCACTGAAGTCGATCTATCTGAACCTGTTTGCGCATATCGACACGCTGAACGACTTCGGGCCGTTGGCGCTGCCGCGCGCAGGGGATGGAGAGATGGATGCGATAACAGCCTAAATCCGGGTAAATTCTGCAATGTGGGGGCATTATGCAGTTATTAATAAGTTGGGTCTTTTACATGTTGGTGGCAGCCTTTCTGCCACCAATGAAACCGCATCCGAAGGGGGCAGCGGTTACGCCGTCCGGCTCATTCGTTCTTCCAGAACATCAAAGGGCACGCCGGGTTCGTCTTTTGCGCCGCGAATGACGAGCGAAGTCTTGACGCTGGCCACGTTCGGCGTGGTCAGCAGATCGCCTGTCAGGAACTGCTGAAAGCTGCTCAGATCCGGTGCGACGCATTTCAGGATAAAGTCCACCTCGCCGTTCAGCATGTGGCATTCCCGCACCAACGGCCATTCACGGCAGCGTTCCTCGAAGGCGCTCAGTTCGGATTCGGCCTGGCTTTCCAGACCGACCATAGCAAAGACCTGAACCTCGAATCCCAGCTCGCGCGAGTTCACTTCGGCGTGGTAGCCGCGGATCAGGCCCGATTCTTCCAACGTCCGCACCCGCCGCAGGCACGGAGGCGCAGAAATACCCACGCGCTTTGCCAGTTCGACATTGGTCATGCGGCCGTCTGCCTGCAATTCCGCCAGAATCTTCCGGTCAATCTCATCCAGCCGTATCGCGACCATCGCATGCTCCTGATTTTTCGGTTGTTATATCAGCACCCGGCGGATGCGCAATAATCTTTCGCGGTCGCGCAATATTGTTTATTTTCAATGTCCTTTTTTTTAAGCGCCATTCTCAGGGCGCATAACGGATGTGAAACAGGAAGGGGCTTTAAGCGCGGCACTGGGGTCGCTATATCCATCGGCCAAGGGCCGCGCGCCCAAATCAGGCAGATCGAGTTGGGGGTACCATGGCCGAAACACGTCACACCAAGGTTCTGATCATCGGATCGGGACCGGCCGGTTACACTGCGGGCGTATACGCAAGCCGCGCAATGCTGAAGCCGATTCTGGTTCAGGGCATCGAGCCCGGCGGTCAGCTGACAACCACCACAGATGTCGAGAATTACCCCGGCTTCACCGAAGTTCAGGGTCCTGATCTGATGATCAAGATGCAAGAGCACGCTCAGGCCATGGGTTGTGAGGTGATCGGGGACATTATCAGCGATCTGGATGTCTCGAAACGCCCCTTCACCGCCAAGGGCGACAGCGGCACCACCTACACCGCCGATGCCGTCATTCTGGCCACCGGCGCACGTGCGAAATGGCTGGGCCTGCCCTCTGAAGAAAAGTTCAAAGGCTTTGGCGTGTCTGCCTGTGCCACCTGCGACGGGTTCTTCTATCGCGGCCAGGAGATCGTGGTGATCGGCGGCGGCAACACCGCCGTGGAGGAGGCGCTGTTCCTGACCAACTTCGCCAGCAAGGTGACTCTGGTCCACCGCCGCGACGAATTGCGGGCCGAGAAAATCCTGCAGGATCGCCTGCTGAAGCACGAAAAGATCGAGCCGCTGTGGTTCCACGAGCTGGAAGAAGTGGTCGGCACCGATGCCCCGCTGGGTGTCGAAGGCGTGCGCGTCAAGAACGTCAAAACCGGCGAGATTACCGAGATCCCCTGTAAAGGCGTGTTTGTCGCCATCGGCCACGCGCCTGCCAACGAACTGGTCAAGGACTCGCTGGAAACCCATATGGGCGGTTATGTCGTGACCAAGCCGGGTTCGACCGAGACCTCGGTGCCCGGTGTCTTCGCCGCTGGTGACCTGACCGACCACATTTATCGTCAGGCCGTCACCAGCGCCGGAATGGGCTGCATGGCCGCGCTGGACGCAGAACGCTTCCTGGCGGAGCAGGACTGACCCAGTGCTGGAATTCTCCGGCCCCGTCTGGAGAATTCTGTTTCTGTCACAGATCGACGCCCCTCTGGCCCCTGCAAAAGCGCCCGAGGGGCGTTTTCATTATGCGGGGCAGACAGCCCTGTACGCCTCTCTCAGCGCAGAGGGTGCCGGTGTTGCAATCCGTAGGTATGTCTCGGACGGTGACCCGCCACGGGTCTTGCAACGCGCCCGCATCACGAAGGCACGGTTGATGGACTTAAGCGGGCGACCCGACGTTTCGATTGTCTGGCAAGACATCCACGACGCTCAGGGGTGTTCACCCACTTGGCAGTGTTCCGACGAAGCCCGCGCGATGGGCGCCGATGGGTTGCTGTACAGCTCTCGCTCGCGCCCCGAACTCAGCCATGTGGTGCTGTTCAACATCTCCCCTGCCTTGATCCGCACGGATGCTTCGGCAACCGAATGGATTCCGTCTTATTCTTGACCCACTCGCTTACGCGTATCAGACTCATGCCCAAGCAAAGCGAATGCAGGTGATCTGATTGAGTAGCGTTCTATGGCAAGGCGGGTGGGCAACCCGGCTGAGGATCGGCAGTGGCCTGATCCTGTTCACCTTTGCCTTCTTCCACTTCATCAATATCGGACTGGGGCTGTTTCACACCGATTACCTTCACGGCATGCAGGATGGGCGCAAAACCGTCACGCGCCACGATGCCATGAGCGTGGTTTTATATGCCGCCTTGCTGATACATGCCGGGCTCGCATTGTACTCGATCAGCCAACGCAGAACGTTACGGATGCCGTTTTCAACCGGGTTGCAGGTTGTGCTTGGCTTGCTGATCCCGCTGCAACTGATCTCACACATCGTGCAAACGCGCTATGCGCATGAAATCTATGATGTAAATGACGAAATGGGTTATATCATCGTCCTGATGTGGCCCGGCACCGTGATCTGGATGCAAAGCCTGCTTTTGCTTGTGGTGTGGGTGCACGGCTGCATCGGACTGCATATGTGGCTGCGGTTGACCCGTTGGTGGTCAAAAACCGTGCCCTATCTGATCGGTCTGGCGGTGTTTATCCCCTCCTTCGCTTTGGCTGGGCTGCTGACCGAAGGGCGTCGTATCTGGGCGGATTTTGCCGACCCTTTCCTGCGTGAGCAGTATATCGAGCATTATAACTGGCCTTCACCCGAGGCCTTCGAGGCCATGTTCAGCGTCAAGGACAATGCGCTGATGGCTTTTTGGATCGCGCTTGGGACCGCGCTGGCGGTCTACGCGCTTCGCAAATTGTGGCGTCGCAGGCATTCCGTACGTGTAAAATATGTCGAAGGTCCCGAAGTTGTGGCTGAAAAGGGCATGACACTGCTTGAGATTTCGCAGGCCAACGGCGTTCCGCATACCGCCCTGTGCGGCGGCAAGGGGCGCTGCACGACATGCCGGGTGATCGTCGAGGATGGCGCAGAAAACCTCCCTGCGCCTGGCGAAATAGAGGCCCGAAGCCTCGCTGCCGTTGGCGCTCCAAACGGGGCGCGGCTGGCCTGTCAGATTCGTCCGACCGAACCGCTTACTGCGTATCGCATGTTCCGCCCGGAAGGAGGACGACACCGAGCCCATGCCAGCCAGGGGCAAGAACGCAAATTGGCCGTTCTGTTTCTGGATATGCGCGGGTTCACATCGCGCACTACCGGTCAATTGCCCTATGACATCGTGTTCCTGCTGAACCGGTTCTTCGACGCCATCGTTCCGTCGATCACCGCAGATGGCGGCGTGGTCGACAAATACATGGGCGACGGCCTACTGGCGGTATTCGAAACGCCTGACACGGAAAGCTCGGCTCGCGCCGGATTGAAAGCTGCGATGGACGTCAGCGGTGCTCTCGCGCAGTTCAACCAGCGGCTTGAGGCCGAGGGCAGCCCCCGAATACGCATCGGGATGGGGCTGCATCTGGGCGATCTGGTGCTGGGGGAAATCGGTGCTGCGGGCCATGCTGCACGCACCATCATCGGCGACGCAGTCAACGTAGCCAGTCGGCTGGAGGGGGAAACCAAGGCGCTGGGGGTTGAGCTTCTGGTTTCAGCCGAACTGCTGCAGGCGGCAGGGTATGAGGGTGATCAAACCCACATGAGGCGTTTTGAGCTGCGCGGCGTGACACGCCCGATTCCAGCCCTGCCTGTGGCAAGTGCTTCGGAGTTGCTGCTAACTAGCACAGGATAGGAACACTTGTGCTGAATCCGCGCCTCGACCTCTGATTAATGGGAATTAAGTCGCAAAAAACTCTCTACCTGCGAAAAATCCTTCCAATTCGAGAAAAAACCACACATATCGTCCTTAATTCTATGAATGTATATGGACTTCAATCAGCAGTCGGGACACATACCTCGCAAATACCCCTGAACCACCGGTAAAACCGCACTTCGACAAGAGTATTCCTATGACGATGTTAAGCAATCTAGCTCCGATCTCCGAGTTGTATGTATCTTATGACTCGGCTCAAAAGCTGAAAGTGGAGG
>NZ_WQCA01000060.1 GCF_013032445.1 Ruegeria arenilitoris
GGTGCGAATTCTCGACGCGGTTGTTGAGCCACCTGCCCGTCTGTTGTTTTTCGAGCGCGCCCATTTCTCTGAGCGCAGCCTTGTAGGAAGCGAAGCGATCTGTGACGATCTCTTCAGCGCAACCGTGCCGCTTCATCAATTTCTTGAGGAATTTCAGTGCTACAGCTTTGTTTCGGCGTTTGGTGACAACGGCTTCAAGCTCTTCACCTTCGTGATCAACTGCACGCCAAAGATAATGCCGCTTGCCATTTACCTTTACGAAAACCTCGTCCACGTGCCACTTCCATTTGGAGTATGCTCTCAATTTCTGAACACGCTTTCTTCGGATCTCAGCGGCAAACATCGGGCCAAACCTGTTCCACCAATAGCGGACAGTTTCGTGACTCACGTCGATGCCTCGCTCGTGCAACAAATCTTCGACATTCCGAAGCGAGAGCGGGAAACGGATGTACAGCATCACGGCCAAGCGGATGATTTCGGGACTGGTTTTAAAGTAATTGAAGGAGGCAGGTCTGGTCATGGGCAAAAGCTACGCAACCACCCTGCCCCCCTCAACCAAAGTTCTTCTGACAAGACCGTTGAGAAGCGCTGTTAAGCAAACTTGATTGCTTTCAGAGACCCGACTAACGTTTCTGTAACCATATTTTTCGCGATATTTAGGACATGTAGATATAGATGACACCTGATGTACAAACCGCCCACCGCATAGCTCAAGACCATTGCGCTGCTTGGACAAACCGGGCACCTGGCGATGTCGCCGGAAGATATGCTGAACATACAATTATGATAATGAACGGTGGCGACCCGATGGAGAGCCAGGCGGAGATTGGCGATATGGCGGCGGGATTTATGGCTGACTTCCCTGACCTCGTTCTTAGCCTCGACGCGGTTCTCGTCGCCGATCACCATATGGTCTATGCGTGGACTTTCGAAGGCCATCATAAAGAGACTGGCAACCATGTTCGTTTCTCGGGCTGGGAAGAATGGGACTTAGACGATAACCTGAACGTCACCAAATCGCTCGGTTGGTATGATGGTGTGGATTATGAACGCCAAGTTGCGGGAACATGATCATATCCGGCGCCAATTCGCGCCCTGTACGCACAGTCGTATACGTTAAGTCAGACCCAATTTGACTGTAGTCGGTGCTCTTTACTGCCTACAGCAAGTGAGAGGGCGTCCATCGGAAAAGGCTTTTCTCATATTCGGTAATTGATTTCGAGAGCCACCGCATGAACAGCTTTGCCGCTGGTCGAACCGGGCCCGGCAACGTGACAAGGTAGTAGCCGATCTGCGGTATTGGATCGTCGAACAGCGCCACGAGTTGTCCCGACTTCAACTCGTCAGAAACAAAAGCCGGTACCGTCGCCCCGATACCATCACCGCGACGGATGCCATCCAGCAGCATGTTGCCCGGCACGCGGACAACTCTCCGGTCGGCGTCGGTCGGAATTCCGACTTTTTCTAACCACAGGTCAAACTCGACTGACCCTTGTTCCTGAAGAAGCGTGAAATCAAGCAATTCTGCAGGTTTCGTGAGCTCCCGGTTTCCGATTAGTTCGCGGGACGCGACGACCGTCAGACAGCCTGGCAGCAGCATCTGCGAGACAAGCCCTTGCCAGCGACCTGTTCCATATCGGATGGCCATATCAATTCCGCCCGGCTTGAGGTCGACAGCTTGGATCGTTGCATCGATCCTCAACTCGATATTGGGGAATTCGTCAATAAACGTCGACAGACGCGGCATAAGGAACGCGCTTGAAAACATCGGCGTCGCGCTAACCACCAACGGTCGAACTGCCTCTGCGCTCGACACGCTCTCGGTCACGGAGCCCATTTCAGCGAAGGCTTCAAGCAGGCCAGCTGACAGGAATTCGCCTTGCGATGTCAGAGAAATGCCATGTCGGGTACGAGTGATAAGCCGAGTGTCGAGATGTTGTTCGAGCCCGCGGATTTGCTGGCTGACTGCGGAATGGGTCACGTTCAGTGCCTCTGCCGCCCGGGTCAGATTTCGAAACTCGGCAGCGGCGGCGAAGGCTCTGAGAGATGTCAAAGAGGGAAGTGTGCGCCAATCCATAAGTAAGATCATCTAACAATATAGAAAAATTTACAACTATTTGATCCCCCGATGCCGGCGCATGCTGGTGCAGTAATTCATTGGCGACCATCGGAGACAAACATCATGAAAATTGCTGTTTTGGGACTGGGCAATATGGGCTCAGCGCTGGCGCACTGCTTGGTCAAGGCAGGCCACGAAGTCAGCGTTTGGAATCGCACATCGGAAAAGGCAGAGGTTTTTGCTGAGGCTGGAGCCACGATCTGCTTTTCACCGAATGATGCTATTGCGGCGTCTGATTTTGTCATCATCTGTATCAAGAGCCACAAGGAAACTGTTGAACTGGTCAACGGGCTGAGCGTCTCGCTAAAGGGTAAGACCATCTGTGACATGAGCACGGGCGATACCTCGGATGCCGATAGACTGGTCGCCATCCTTGAGGGACAGGGGGCTGGCTACATGCTGGGCATGATCAATGCCTACCCTTCCGGCATTGGTGGTGACGAAACCACAATCCTTACGGTGGGCAGTGCCGGAACCTGGGACCGCTATGGCAGTATCATCAGAGAATTGGGTGGAAAGTCCGCCCATGTTGGAGAGAAACCAACGGCACTTGCCGCGCTCTTTGCCGGCCTCTTCACGGTTCGACAGGGGTTCATGTTCGGAATGATCTACGGTGCACTTGTCTGCCAAAAAGCGGGCATCCCGATGCAGGTTTATGCCGACCAACTCCCTGCCACGATCAAACTGGTCAATGACTACCATGATCTCTTTGCCAGAACTGTTCCGTTTGAGGATTACGACAGTGCGGAGGCCTCCCTGAAGGTTTACGCGATGGCGCAAGAGGATGCGTTGAAGACCTATCTCTCACTTAATGCCCCCGCTGATTTCATCCAGTTGATGCATGACCGCACCAAAACGGCTTGGGAAGATGGCCACGGCGACAGACAGCTGACCTCACTGGTCCAGCATATGACGGATGCCTGATGCAAAAAGGCTCCGGCCCAAACCTGCCATTGGCTATGGCTTGATGACGCTGCAGTGCGGCCCGCCGAAGGAGAATTTCGCTGCGGTTGAGAGTTGCCCGGGAAGATGAGGTCGTGCTCACGGAATACACTCTGTCGCCACCCTAAGGTTCACAGGAGACCCGGGACAATGTAGGTTTCTGTGAAGACTTGACGTCAATAGGTGTGGATCAGAATGGCGCGACAGTTCCCACTCGAAGGTAACAAGACCTTTCTGGTTTATGCCGGCACTGGCACCGACCTGATATTCAATCATGGCGTTGAGTTACCTGGTTTCGCATCGTTTCCATTGCTGGAAGAACCTGGCACCAGGGCAATACTGGCCGGTCAAATGAAGGCTCTTGTCGATCTCACCCGTGAAATGAGTATCGGATGCATCCTTGACGCGCCCACATGGATGGCGAACGCCGACCGCGCAGCGCCCTTGGGATACGATGCAGACCGCCTCGTTGAGGTAAACAAAGATGCGGTCAGTCTAATGGAGGAGGTGCGCCAGGCTGCCGCTCGCGATGATGTGCTGGTGTCGGCCTGTATCGGCCCGCGCTATGATCCTTACGCCGACATCCCTCCGGTGACGGTCGAAGATGCACGCCAATACCACGCCGCTCAAATGCACAGCCTGAAAGACACAAGCGTCGACCTGGTCACCGCTTATACGTTCAACCGTCCAAGTGAGGCTGCGGGATGCATCCTCGCCGCCGGAGACGCAGATCTGCCGATCATCATGTCTCTGGTTGTCGAAACGGACGGGTGTCTGGCGGACGGGACCAAACTTGTGGACGGAATTGATCAGATCGACGAGGCAACCGACTCGGCGGCGCTGTTTTTTATGGTCAACTGCGCTCATCCGACCCATTTCGCCGGAGCGCTTGACAACCACCCCCGACTTAAAGGCTTGGTGGTAAACGCTTCGAGTTGCTCGCATGCGGAACTTGACGAAGCAGATGAGCTGGACGAAGGCGATCCAGCTGAACTTGGTAAACAGATTGCCTCGATTGCGAGGCAGAATCCGTCGATCCAAGTATTTGGAGGGTGCTGCGGTACCGACATGCGCCACCTGAAATCGATGGCCAGCGAATTGGCGTAGCCAACTTAGTTCAATCTGAGCGATAGCGCTGATATCTAAGGTGATACCGTAATTTCCTTCCGCCACTTGTTATAAGCGGCCCAGAACTGACCTTCCCGACCCAATAAGATGCCGCAATGCGGCTTCCCCTAACCAGTCATTCGTCGCATGTACGAGATTAGCACCATGATGAAAGTGTTCTGCCGAGCTTTCTCGTTCATTCTTGCAATGCAAGTCATCGGCAGAACTCGGCAGTCACCCGAACTGCGATGATGGGAAACCCTCGCCGGTGCGAACTCAGGTAACCTCTATCATCGACGGGCGATAGAACGTGTTTCAACAACACCTTCGAAGTTTCCCATTCGTCGGCCGTCAGCTATGCTTCATCCATGTCGAACGCCTCTAAACGACGGCTGACCGCTATTCTGGCTGCGGATGTGGCAAACTACTCCAAACTCATGGGGGAGGATGAAGCTGCCACATTGACCGCGCTGCGCCGTTTTCGGAACGACATTCTTACTCCGGAAATTGGTGCGCATCACGGCAGGGTGATAAAAAACATGGGGGACGGCTGGCTGATTGAATTTCCCAGCGTAGTCAATGGCATAGAGTGCTCGATGGCTGTCCAAAACGCACTGACCGACGATCCCCGCATCACATTGAGGATGGGATTGCACAGCGGCGATGTGAGTTTTGCTGATGAAGACGTCTATGGCGACGGCGTCAACGTGGCCGCACGCCTTCAGAATCTGGCTGAGCCAGGTTCACTGGTGATATCGGAAACTGCGCGGCGCAGCCTTGATGCCGGGCTTTCGGATCACTTTACCTATCTCGGTTCTCAGAAACTCAAAAACATCGCAGAGCCTTTGGTCGCCTATGGTTGGGGAATGTCTGCATCGGCCATCCAGAGCTACCTTTTGGAGGTGCCGGAACGACCTTCGATTGCGGTTTTGGCCTTTGACAACGTGTCCCAAAACGCGGATCAGACCTTTTTTGCCGAAGGTATCGCCGAAGATGTGATTTCCGCGCTGTCCCGGTTTCACTGGTTCTTCGTGATCTCTCGAAATACGAGCTTTTCCTACCGGGGTCGCGTAATCGGGACAGAGCAAATCGCTCGTGATCTAGGCGTTCAATACGTTCTTGAGGGCAGCGTTCGAAGGGTCAGCAACAGGGTTCGCGTCTCGGTAAAACTGATCGACGCCATTGCAAACCATTACGTCTGGACCGATCGATTTGACGGCGTGATTGAAGATATCTTCGATCTTCAAGACGAGATCACGCAGAAAATTGTGGGTGCAGTCGCACCTGAATACCTGACTGCAGAAATGCAACGCGCAAGGCGCAAAGTGATCCCGCGGATGGATGCCTGGGAATTGTCTGCGCGCGCCCATTGGCATATCTCGCAGTTCACAAAAGCAGACGTAGCCGAAGCCCAGAACCTGCTCATGAAAGCCGTCGAGTTGGACCCGCAAAGCTCATTCGGGATAGCGGATTTGTCATTTACGCATCTAATGCAATGCGTGAACGGCTGGAGTTATGATCCTGACGCTTCCAAGGCCGAGGCGGTAAGGCTGGCGCGGCAGGCGGTTTCGATGAACGGCCGCGATGCGTATGCGATGGCCTTACTTGGTGCGGCGGATTTGTTTTCAGGCCGTCATCAGGACGCCGTAAGGAAGTTGCGGGACGCTATAGCCCTCAACCCCAACGACCCACATGCCTATGCTTTGCTTGCAAGATCTCAGGTTTATCTGGGCGACGGCAAGGAAGCCCTCGATAACATCCTGGCCGCGATTAGGCTCAGCCCACGCGATCCTTTGATGGGTTTGTGGTACTCCATTCGCTCACTATGCGAGTTTGTGGCAGGTCAGCACGAAGAAGCCATCGCGTGGGCCGAGGCGTCAATTCGGGTCCAACCAAACCGCATCAGCTCTTATCTGGATCTTGCCGTGAACAATGCCATTTGCGGCAAGCTCGATGAGGCGAGGCAGGCTGTTCTTGACCTAAAGCGTCTGGCCCCTGGTGCGTCGCTGCAGCTGGCAGAACGCACACATCCCTTCGCGCGATCGGAGGATAACAAGCGCTATCAACAGGGTTTGCACGCGGCAGGCTTGAACCGGTGAACAGGGCCCAATCCCGCCGTTCTGAATGTTTTCGCCGCGCTGCGGTGCGGAAAAGGTGCTGTCAGACGAATTCTAACCAGTCTCAGTTTGCCGCAGAAACCGCGAACCTATCTGGAGCAAAGTTGACGCCACTCGGTAAGAGCGGCGGTGCGCGTCAGCTTGAATGTGTCTCGGCTGGCTAGCGATCTTTCCTGGTTGAAGTGGTTGTAGACGGAGGAGTGGACGGAGGCGAATTTCTGTAAACTTCGCATGCGTTTGAAACGTTGCATGGCGCGTTCGCGTCGTCGAAACGGCAGGTGCGAGTTCTCGACTCGGTTGTTAAGCCACCTGCCCGTCCTTTGATTTTTGAGCGCGCCCATTTGTCCGAGCGCAGCCTTGTAGGAAGCGAAGCGATCTGTGACGATCTCTTCGGCGCAACCGTGCCGCTTCATCAATTTCTTGAGGAATTTTAGTGCTGCAGCTTTGTTTCGGCGTTTGGTGACAACGGCTTCAAGCACTTCACCTTCGTGATCAACTGCACGCCAGAGGTAGTGACGTTTGCCGTTCACCTTCACAAAGACCTCGTCCACGTGCCACTTCCATTTGGAGAACGCGCGCAGCTGCTGAACACGCTTCCGTCTGATCTCAGCAGCAAACATCGGCCCGAACCTGTTCCAACAATATCGGACGGTTTCGTGGCTAACGTCGATCCCGCGTTCGTGTAGCAGATCTTCGACATTCCGAAGCGACAATGGGAAACGGATGTACAGCATCACCGCAAGGCGGATGATCTCGGGACTGGTTTTGAA
>NZ_WQCA01000061.1 GCF_013032445.1 Ruegeria arenilitoris
ATTAGACAGAAGCGTGTTCAGCAGCTGCGCGCGTTCTCCAAATGGAAATGGCACGTGGATGAGGTTTTTGTGAAGGTAAATGGCAAGCGGCTTTATCTTTGGCGGGCCGTTGATCACGAAGGTGAGGTGCTGGAAGCCGTTGTCACCAAACGCCGAAACAAGCAGGCAGCACTGAAATTCCTCAGGAAATTGATGAAGCGGCACGGTAAAGCGGAAAACGTCGTCACGGATCGCTTCGCCTCATACAGAGCCGCGCTCAGAGAGCTTGGCGCTACCGAAAAACAAAGGACGGGCAGGTGGCTCAACAACCGCGTCGAGAACTCGCACCTGCCGTTTCGACGAAGAGAATGGGCCATGCAACGTTTCAGGCGCATGCGAAGTTTGCAGAAGTTCGCCTCCGTCCACAACCACTTTAACAAAGAAAGATCGCTCGCCAGCCGAAACACCTTCAAGCTGACACCAACCGCCGCTCTCGCCGAGTGGCGCGAACTTGGTGCGGCATAAAGGGCAGCTCTACTGGCATAGCTGAGACTGGTTCGAATCTGTCTGACAGCATCGACTATCTTTCCGAAGGCTTTTTTTGGCTCGCTGAGCGGTTATTCTTCACGGAAACCCGAACTTTCCGCCGTGAGTTACGGCTTCAAGCGATAGCGGACATTAGCTACAAATACGGCTTCTAGAGGTTTGCGGGCAAAGCTGCCAACTTTACTTCGTGGCGCGAGCAATTTGACTGCCCGCACCATTTAATTGCTTCGAATTTGCGGCCTATTCAATGTCAATGAGGCCGGTGACGGCCCGGGACGGCTCCACATCCCAAAGAGCTTGGAAATTTGATCGCCTTTGGTGCTACGCTATCAGGAACGCGGTTAAATTCTCCTAGAGGAAGCGAGGAATAACAGAATGAAGCCAATACCGTTCGCCGCTTGCGCGATCCTTTTCACTGTGTGTGGTGTCCAAGCTCAAGAGTTGAAAAAGGGCCTAAAAGATGATGCTGCCACGTGTTTAATCGAGGCAGAGTGGCCTTTGATTGAAGAAATGAGCATCAAAACCAGACTTTCACAGCCATATCTGAAAGAGGTAGTTGGTATTATAGTGCGGGATCTCGAAAACCCAGAGTTTATGATAGAAGCTTACAGAAAAGTTGCGGAAGATTTTGGCGATGACCCGTCCGGCTTGAGCGCGTCAAGAAGGGCCGAGTGTTTGGAGCCTTTATTGAGTCAATAAAAAGTTCTTGAACGGAAACGAGAGCCGAAGTCAACAACTTTTCTAACTGCATGGGGCAAAGGAAAGTCGCGTGTTCAATGGGTTAATTTAGTAAGACGTCCTAAAGCAACTGAACCGAATTCTGGACTTGTCTGACTTTGCTACTAGCAAACACGCGCGAAATTTTGTTGCCACGTTCTGGGTAGCGTGTCCTAGACACGTTGTAATCTACAAAGGTAGAGCACTTGAAGAGCGACTTAACCTCTTGGGTTTTTGGCGAATGTGCTACCCTGAGATCAATAGGTGAATGCTTCAACAATACGCGCATTGAGTTTATAAATGGATTCCACGTTTGTCGCACCATCGTAGAATGTAACATCGCTGACTCTGCGTTCATCTGACAGTTCGCCTTCGATCCAAAACGCATCGAAAATCGATGTGAGTTCTACACCCTCAGGGTAATCAACATGAATAATTTGGTTCGGTGGCGGCGAAGGTGTATGAACGCAAGAACCAGCAACCGGGACAAACAGAAATTCGGTTACAATTCCTCCGTCGATTGTCAGTGGTACGATGTACCCAGGTAGCCTGATGGTCGTGCCCAGTTTATCCAAATTTGGACCGCGCCCGATTGAGTTGTTTTGCGCAATGATTTTTCGGCGCTCCAGCATTAGCTTTTCTACGTCGACATCATTTGCGTACAGAATACCATTGGCCGCCCTATATTCTTTAATTAGATCAGGATCAGAGCGCTCACTGGTACTGGAAGTTCGCCAACGAACTTGCGTTCGCATAGCGTTCAACAACGGATTTGGCAGGGATTCAAACGGGGTTTCCAGAGACTTTAGGGTTGGCTTCAAATCACGCCAGCTTACCGCAACACGTTCATGAATAGACTCATCTAGCCCCGTGGAGCTTGGGGCAATGGCCAAACCAAGTAAGCGCTCAGACATGTCAAAACGCTTCGCCCCTGAAGGAGACGCTTGGGCAGCAGATTCTTGCGGGCCTTGGGCAACCTCAGCCTGAGCAGTTTGAATGTGTGCGAACGCAAAAACTGTAATTGCCAGAGCGATCAGGTTGCTTGTCATTTCACAGCTCCAGTTTTCCTCACAGTTACGACGGAGCCAAGTTTTCGGCCAAGGTCTGCTATACATGGGATCGTTCACTCTCACGTTTTTGCTGTCCCCAGCCATTGAAAGCCGTCTCTTGAATTATGCTTCCAAAGCGCCAGTCAAAAAAAGAACGATAATCCTAGTTTGAGTTGTCTGTTCGGCCCACCATCAGGTTTACGCTCTAGAGTGTAGTATCCAACACTGACGTCCATAGCGGTGCCTTTGGCCTCATTGATGATTGACGTTTTACCAGCGGTCAAACCCAGTGGAATTGCCCAAGCTTCATCATTGCTGGCGGAATTCCAATTGTACGAAACGACGTTGTTGTACCCGATGTACCAACCCTCTCCCAAACCGTAGTTCAAAATGGGTTGCAGGATGGTTACGTTGAAATCGTTCTCGCCCCACATATGGGCAATGACACCACCCCACGACAGATCACCGGTTTGCCCAAACATGACAAAGGCAGGGCCAGCGCCCCAACCTGCGCCTTGCAAGGCGTCATTAGTATGCGTTGGAAGGGATACTTGCAGGCCGTACCCCAGCGCGATTCCGCTCTCTCCTGGCGTAGGTGAATAGAATGCCTGAACAGTTGAATCGCCGATGCCCCAAGCCAAATCATCTTCTTCCGAGGGATCGACAATTCCCGGCGGCAACACGGCTCCGGGTTGGACACCTTGAATCGGCACAATTCCCCGAAGCACCAAGGTGGCGTCTGTAAGTGGAACTGAATAGACGGGCTGTAGCTGAAAGTTGTAGCTGTCGTCATCGTTCGTCCCGGTTCTGAAGGCAATTGTATTGTCGGTGATCAGCGCCTTTGTGTCCGCAAGTGGGTTCGCGGCCTTCCGCGCTGCCTGACAAGCAGCATCACAAGCTCGGGCTTCATCGGCTTGAAAACTCAGCATCCCAGCGAAGAACATTGTACAAATGCAAAGTCGGCATTTCATCATTTGCTCCCGAGTTCCGCTTAAATTTTTTTGTAGACTTTTTCTGAACTTTCTTTGCCATCGCGCATTCATTTGGATGGCCCTTGCGACGCAGCGGCAATTGGTTGGCCAATCTCCGCTCCAATGCTTTGGAACAATTCCTGATGGCTGTTTGTAAGCTTCGATAGCGTGACTATTTTCTCGAACTGCGCCAACTCAACCAACTGGGGTATGAAAGGTTCGATCAACGCTTCGTGCCGGGCGTGGGCAGCCGCATCCACATAACGTTCGTAGCCGTACACAGTCTCGCCAACTCGGGCGAACTCGTAAATCAAAAGCCCGTCATCGGAGGCAGACGCCTCAACCATATCGTTGGCCAAAGCATCAAAAGCCTGTGCGTTTTCAGCGGGAACGTTCAGTATGGCGATAAAAGCGACTTCTTCCGCGTAAGCATGAGTCACCATTGAAAAACTTGCAGCCAGCCAAAAAGCTGTACAACGAACCAGTCGTTTCAATTTTTGCCTCCTATCCGGAGTTTACACGAGACGGCCAAGGGCGTTGTGCGCCCCAGCAATCAAATGCCGTCCCGATGCGTGAACCGCCCATCCATTAGCGTGCCTAACACCTTGATGTTCGAGATTTCACGCGGTTCGACGGCAGTAATGTCCTGATCGAGAACAACGAGGTCGGCATATTTGCCGACTTCGATGGACCCGATTTTGTCCTCCATTGCTTGCTGAGCCGCAGGATAGATTGTGATTGCTTTCAGCGACTCTTCCAATGAGGCCGGTTTGCGCGACAATGGGAACGGTTTACTGTCCGGATTCAGCGGGTCCTGCAAAGTCATCGCGATCTCAACATTTAGCAGTGGACCAATCAGATCAATAGGCGAGGATGGTACGTCCGAAGATATCGATACGTTGTGTCCAAGCGCCATCAGTGAGGAATAGCGGGCAAAAATAGCTTCGACCTTTGCACGTCCCAACAGGTCCAAAGCGTTAACATCCTGGTTTTCCCAATCAACGTGGAAAATAGGCGTCGTATTTACCATGATGTCATTCTCAATAACTGTCTCGTGGTCTTGATCCGATACCCAAAAGTAGTGATGCAACAGATTGTTGGGAACGTCATAACCAGCGCCGCGCGCGGTCATGATCGCGTCCACCGTGTTGCGCACTGTTTGTGATCCATCGACGTGAGTGCCCACCGGAAGCCCGTTCTGATTAGCATGTAGATAGACTGAAGTTATCATTGGGCCTTCAATGGCAGCCGCACCGCGCGTTGCGGACCCGTCCGCATAGTCGTCCAGCATCCAGGCGGTTTTCGAACTCCAGTTCCCTTCCGGATGGATTTTGATGCCCCAGATCCGCAGCATGTCGCTGTCGTACTGCTCACGTAATTCGAGTGTGTGCTCTACGATTTCGTCAGCAGTGGCGGTCGGGTCCTTGAAACCCGTCGCAACAAAAGTGCGGATCGTTAGCTCACCGTTCTTTTCAAGTTCGTGTAGGTGAGCCAGTGCGAGTTTCTCGTCATCTTTCACAAGAGACAGATCGGTAACAGTCGGCATAGCCATCAGAGGCACGTGAACGGCTGTAATTCCGGTTTTGACGGCCTGATCGTAGAGGTTTTTCTGGATGTCAGGAATTTCACCTGCCGGGTCCCAAGCGCCTGCATTTCGAAATGCCGCAGCCCACTGGAATTCAATGCCGATTCCTGTTTGGTTGCCTTCCGCGTCACGCTGCCAGAACATAACACCCGGCACCTGATCCTCTTCGTCAGGGCTGACTTGACCCGCTTCGAAAGCTTTGGAGTTCATCCAAACATCGTGGATTGTGAAGTCGAGGATAAAAGCCGGACGGTCAGAAACCGCCGAATCCAAATCTTCTTTTGTGGGCCACCCGCCATAAGCCACCTGATTGAACCCATATCCAAGGATCAACTCCTCATCAGGGTTTGCATCGGCATATTCCTTGACTGCGGCCAAGGCCTCCTCAAGTGTTTCAATTCCAAACAGACTGACACCGCGCGACGTCCAACCCGATGCAACAATGTGATCGTGGCCTGACACAAACCCCGGCAACAGGGTATCCCCACCCAAGTCCAGAACTTCGGTGTTATCACCGATCAGTGCCTCTGCACCCGCAACATCGCCAACGTAACTTATCTGGTTCCCTGTGACCGCAACGGCCTGCGCCGTCGGCGCATCGTCATTCATGGTAAGTACGGAAGCATTGGTAAAGACCAGATCGGCGGCCTGCGCATAGAGAGCAGTTGAGGACACCAATAGCGCAGCAATGGAAAGTGTTAGCTTGTTCATGAGGCACTCCGAGGACATTGACAGGTTTTCTGTGTTCGAGATCGATAGTGTAACCTGAGTTTAGGACTGGCTATCCGAATCGTGCAAACTATTATGAATAATTGAATTTCAATGTGCTGCTGCCAGAGGCGGTCGCAGTAAGGGTTAACTGAGGCGCTATGTTACTGTCCGAGAAAATACGTTCAGTGGAAGACCTGCCTGATTACACTGGCGTCCAACTCGAAGCGCTCGCTCTCTCTCCACAGGGTCCGAAGCTGAATTGGCGCATGGCCCAACGCAATGGTTTTAGCCTTTATTGCGAGGAGTATTTTTCGCGTATTCGTTTCCAAGAAGTTCAACACGGCGACACAGTCTTTCTCGGTTTAGTCTTGCCCAATGGCGAACCGGTTCGATTTCAGGGAACTCTATATGAGGATCCGTTTCTTGTGTTCTGGCAAGGGCAAAAGCCAACAGAGTATGACTACGTAGCCGAAGCTGGCACTCAGATATACCTGCTGGAAGTTCCGTGGCTACAGGTCGAGAAGCGTGGATGGGCAACGTTTAAAGCACCCAACCGCCTTTCCAGATCCGATGCTCTGAATGCTTATGTCCGATGCATTGAGAAATGGCTTTGCCACAAACAAACTGCCACGGGTGCGACAGAAGCTTGGATGCTAAATGACGTTCTCGAGAACCTCGAAAACTTGGCAGGTGAAATTCTTTACTGTGCCGAACCACAAATGGCCGCAGAAAAGGCGAGCCATTGTCAATGGAAGACCGTTGTGGCGGCCGAAGAGTATTTTTCAGAAAACCCGGCTGGCACGAAACTAACGGTTCAAGAACTATGCCGCGAACTCGGGGTATCGAGGCGGTCACTCTTTTTGGCCTTTGAAAAACAACTTGGTGTTGGCCCAAGCAAGTTCCAGTCGATTGTACAGCTACATCGGCTAAGGTCACTTTTGCTGGAAAGCACCTATGAGAAAGGTGTCGTTTCAAAACTCATCGGAGAAGCCGGTTTTAACCACCTAGGTCGGACATCAGTTGCCTATCGCCAATTCTTCGGTGAGACGCCGATAGAAACGGCGAGTCGACCAAAACACGGTTCGGCTACAGGTGCTTAGTAAGACGTGAGTCCGCTTGGGCTCGTAGCGGCCATTCGACGCTTCCTCGCTGAATGTCTATTTTGGACTCAGAGCAGCCGTTCCCTACGTTCCGTCTGAATGCCCGCTGTGCGGACAAAATAGTTATTGCCTCATGATTAGGCAATGACCGCGGTTAGCCCAAAGCGGACATGTCCGTTTCACATATTATGTGCCTCCTCAGGGAGAGGGACCGCAAGAGCTTCGGTGCTTGCGATACCACGGAACTTGCACAATAAACATGGCCCATCGCGTTGCGGGTCTTGTCAGATTAACTTTGCTTGAGCAGGGCAGGGCAGGGCGGTTGCGTAGCGTTTGCCTATGACCAGACCTGCCTGTTTCAAGTGC
>NZ_WQCA01000062.1 GCF_013032445.1 Ruegeria arenilitoris
GGCGTTTGGTGACGACTGCTTCCAACACCTCGCCTTCATGATCAACGGCCCGCCAGAGGTAGTGTCTCTTGCCATTCACCTTCACGAAAACCTCGTCCACGTGCCACTTCCATTTGGAGAATGCGCGCAGCTGCTGAACACGCTTACGTCTGATCTCGGCAGCAAACATTGGGCCAAACCTGTTCCACCAGTATCGGACAGTTTCGTGGCTCACGTCGATGCCTCGCTCGTGCAACAGATCTTCAACATTCCGAAGCGAGAGCGGGAAACGGGTATACAGCATCACTGCAAGGCGGATTATCTCGGGGCTGGTTTTAAAGTATTTGAAAGAGGCAGATCTTGTCATGGACAAAAGCTACGCAACCGCCCTACCCCGCTCAAGAAATATTCTTCTGACAAGACCGTTTGGGCAACTGAAAACAGCCGAAAGGCCATCTGGGACGGTATGCACCGCCGAGAGACCTACGCTACAACGGGCCCGCGTATGCGCGTACGTCTCTTTGGAGGGTGGGACTTTGACGAAAGCGATGCACATCGTCGTAACCTTGCTCAGATCGGTTACTCCAAAGGTGTTCCAATGGGTTCTGACCTGCGTCCGGGGAACGGGTCTCCGTCCTTCCTTGTCTACGCGCTTCGGGACCCAATGGGCGCGAACCTCGACCGCATTCAGATCATCAAAGGCTGGCTCGACGCGAACGGTGAGCAGCAGGAAATCGTCCATGACGTTGCTTGGTCTGATGACCGCGAACCCAACGGCGAGGGTAAGCTGCCTAAGGTCGGTAACACGGTCGATCTGAGCGTCCCATCATGGACAAACACCATAGGCTCGCCAGAACTTGGAACGGTCTGGCAGGATCCAGACTTCGATCCCAAGCTCTCCGCTTTCTATTATGCCCGCGTCATCGAAATTCCAACGCCACGCTGGACGGCGTATGACGCGGTCCGGTTCAACATCAAAATGCCGGAAGATGTGCCTCTTGTTACACAAGAGCGCGCTTACACCTCACCGATCTGGTATACGCCTTAGAGCCATAATGAAGGTGATTGTTAGAAGTTCAATTGCCGGAAGATTGTAAGTGTGCCTTGGGGTTGCGCCTGTAGCGAATGGTACTCCGGCTGGTCGATATGGCGGAATCAAGTAATAGGGGATGGGAGTTGGCTAAGCGCCGATCATGCTCAACTAAAACCCTCAAAACTGGCTCGGTCGTTCAATCTTCGCAGGGCACACGTGTGAATAAGAACGCACCAAGATCGGCAGGTATTGGCGCGGGCCGTTTTGTGCGCAACACGCAAATTTTCGCGGTCTGTCCGTCGAAATGTCTGTACCCGACTATGCTGTCATAGAAGAATTCGCCATTGATCACCAAACATTGCATGGGCGCAACTCCGACGCATGGCACTCGATCGGCGGCAATCTCGAACACCAGTTTTTCATCATCATTGCCAGCATTCGCGCTTGGCACAGGAAACGCGCAGATAACCGCCATGATCGCAATCGTCGGGGATCCGGAACATCTCGATTTAATCATTAGGATTAACGTGCCTCATGCTTGTTGAGTGTTTCCGCCGCAGTATCGGGTGCCAGATCTTAAATACCGCGAATCCAACAGCTTAGTTCTGAACCAAAGAAATCCCCGGATGATCAGGTACAGGCATGTTCAGAACCTTGGGATTTTTCAAAATGCCCGCGTCCAATACGGGCAGGTCAGCGGTCAGCTTCTCATGCGCATCTTCGATCGCATCCGCAAGATCCGCGACAAGGCTGGCTTCAACCCCATCGCGTGCCACAAGAGCGGCGACGACGGATATCGTGGGTATTTCTCGACCCGGCTGCCCATATGGTTCCATGTTAATTGTAGCGATTTGATATACCGGATTTTGGCTCAGGAATTCTGAAACGCTGGGGCCCGTGACCGATACTATTGTCGCCTCACATCTGTCTAATGCCTGTTGGATCAGTTGATTGGGATGCCCCAGCACAAAGATACTCGCATCAATGCGCCCTTCGCAAAGCTCTTGCAGTGCATTGGACGGTTCCAATTCGTATGTGGAACCGAACCAATCCAGCCCGAAGCCCGTTTGGTCAAAGAAACTTCGGATGGATGCGTTTCTGCCGGACGCAGAACGCCCTAGATCCACAGCTTTGCCGCGTAGATCACGAATTGTTCGGATACCTGAGTTAGGCGCGGCCAGGATCGTCACCGCCTCTTTGAACAGAGGGGTGACGACGCGCAGATCGTCCATTGCTCCATCTTTCGCGAAAAGGGTCGTGCCCTGAAAAGCCGCCTGCTGCCAGTCGGACTGTGCGATCGCAAATTCCAGCTCACCGGATTGCATCATTTTCAAGTTGTATACGCTACCCGGTGTAGGCTCTGGGCTGCATCTTCGCAACGAGTCGTCCCGGCTGTTGAATGCGTCGCAGATTGCACGCGCAACGGGAAAATAATTTCCGGATACATTCCCTGATCCTATACTAAAAACTTTGACGTCCTGAGCGGTCAAAAATCCAGGAAAAAATAGGGAAAAACTCAGGAAAACGCCGAATAACCGTTTTGTCATCGTTCGAACCAATCGTATTATTTCAAGGGTATTTACAAGTGGCAGGGATATGCCTGATTTCATTTATGACATCCCGACCCAAAGCTTGGCTATATGGTTTGTTCTGATCGCTCTGGCTGCGGTCGTGATCGGGCTGTTTGTTGTCAAACCCATTCTTCGTATTCTTCTGGGAACGGGCCCGGATTTCAATTCATCAATTAACTATGTGACGTCCGGGTTCAGCTTGTTTTATGGCCTTTTGCTGGGCCTTCTGACGGTTGCAGCCTACCAGAATTCTGAACGTGTCAAAGAAAGCATTCTGCTTGAGGCGACTTCGCTGGGATCGCTTTACGCGCAGCTCAACGTCTACGCTGAACCCTACCGCAGCGAAGTAAAGCTGATCATGCGGGATTATGTGCTCTACACCATCCACACTGAGTGGCCTGCCCACCAAGAAGGCCAGATTCTAAACGGCGGTTACAATCGCGCAGAGGCTATTCGCCGCAAGCTGGCCGAGTATTCTCCCCAGACCGGGGCCGAGCAAATCGTGCACACCGAAGTTGTGTCATCCTTTCAGGACTTTTCCGACGCACGGCAGTTGAGATTGGCCGGAGTTGGAACGGCAATTCCAGACGTGCTATGGCAGGCTGTTCTGGTAGGTGCCGTAATCAGCATTCTGTTGATGACCATGTTTCGGATCAGGATCCGTCAGCACCTTGTTCTGGGCAGCATCACGGCGGTTTTTCTGGGTGTGATCCTCTTCGTTATTGTAACCCTTGATCGACCCTTGCGCGGTGGCGCGGCGTTGCAACCTGAACCCTTCAGGCTTCTCTGGAGTCGCCTGATGGTCTGGGATGAACCCCCGGGCGAGAGGTTCTGAAATGGCCAGATTCGACGTTACAAATGTTGAGGGGATGCGCCAGTTGCGTATGCATCTGGATGAGGAAACGGTTCAGGCCGCCCGGGGCGCGTTGTCGAACTTTCGCGGTGACATCTCCTTTACGCCCAGACTGCCCGGGGTGGGTGATATCTTTCGCAATATCTTCGCTCGTGAATCCCGGATCAGGCCATATTACAGCGGGACCGGGACAATCCATTTACAGCCATCGCTTGCCGGGTTTCACGTGTTCGACGTTCAGCCAAACGAGAAATGGATACTGGAGCCCGGCGAATACTGGGCAAGCGAAGGATCGGTAAAGCTTGGCCTGCACCGTGACCCGATGCTGGCAAGCTGGTGGGCCGGTGACGGACTGTTCGCGTGGAAAACAACACTGCGCGGTGCCGGCAAAGTAGCCATCAACGCGCCGGGCCCGGTCGAAGAGATTTCTGTGACCGACGGAGAGCTCAAAGTGCAGGGCCGCCTTGTTTTAGGCCGCACCTCGGGGTTGAAGTTTCGGTCCGTGCGATCGGCGAGGTTTCCCCGGAACCTGATTTCTGGTCAAACCCGGCTGCGGTTGTTTGAAGGAACCGGAAAAGCGTTGGTGTCCTGGACGCCTTACTGGAACGAGTACCTGCATAATCAGATGAGCGGTGGGGACCATATCCAGGGCTCTTTGTTTGAATAGCGCAAGGTCGCTCTTGGTACGTTCAATTCGCAATTTCTGTGATCATCTCAGCGGGAAGGCGTCCGGAGTGATAAGACCTGTCTCTTCCACGATCCAGTCACGTGATATTAGGTTGTCCTTTGCGGGACCGGATATTTCGCCCAACACATAGAGCGCGACCGGGCCTTCGCTCACCTCCGTAAGATTTACATAGAATGTATCCAGCGTTTCGGTCCAACTCAGAATGTTCCAGCAAGACCCATAGTAGTTTCTACGGCATCGTCTCTCTTTTTTGTCAGTTTTTGCCAAGCTTGATCGATGGAGATGGACGGGCTCACTTCCCGATGTACCGCAGCAGTTCGGTGTCCCACGCCGGGCTTTTTCGCACAGAAAGCAAAGCGCGATTGAGAACCTCGACATATTCGCTCTCATCCTGCAGGGCGAAGGCGTAATTCTGTTCTTCGAACTCATAAGGCAGCACTTCAACATCCTGGAAACGCCCCTGCTCTCTGCCACGCAGGATTTCATATTTCAGGGCGGGTGCATCCATAACAACCGCATCGACCTGGTCCGCATCCAGGCTGGTAACCACTTCTGACAAAGTAGCAAAGCTGCGCGCGGCGATGCCTGACCGTTGCAGATATTCCGCCGACGTTGAATCCGCCAGCGTCGCAACCCGCACATTTGCCAGATCGTCAGGCGAGCGTATTTCAGTTCGGATTTGCTCCAAGGTAAAGGCACTGGCCAGTATGGCTGTGATGCTGGCAACCATAATCGTGCTGCCCACTGCTAATACGGCGGACAGAATGCGCGCCGTTGGTGTTTTGAACTCGTAGTACCGAATGGGACCGCGCGTCACGAACAACAGGCCGATGACCAGCGCCTCCATCACCTTGCCACCGCGCGTTTTCATCGCATAGAGCTTTGCGTTTATTTTATGTTCGAGCAGATAGAACACCCCACCCACCAGCGCGGCTGCACCCAGCACGATGATGATCGCGGTCAGAATGCGTGGGCTTAGCAGGAATTGCCGAATAGAGCTGAGGTAGCTGGCTTTCTTGACCCCGATGGCCTTGTGGGTCTCGAAAAACGAATGCGAGAAATCCACCCGTTCTTCGCGCTCGGAGGTGATCGACAGGCAGGAAATCCCAACGGCCGATTGCCCCGTAGCAACGCTGTCGATCATGTCTCCGAAGTTCATCAGTGTGATGTCGTAGTCCAGCGCAAGTTCCCGGGCCACCCGATCCCACAGGAAGATGGCCAGACCATCCAGCTTGTCTGCCTCACCAATCACAAACGGCGGGCACAGCGCGGCGGCAACAGGCACTGGTCCCGAACGCTCTTGTGCCTGCGACGACATGGGAGCAAGCACTGCGAAGATCATCAGGATCGCGGGCAAAATCAGAAAACGGCTATGTGTCATATCCTTTGCGCATCAGGGCTAAAAACTCACGGACGGAAAACAAATGCGTCTGTTGCATCCACATTATCTTCAAACAAACTCAGGCAACCAAAAGAGGCTTCGGCAAGAATGGCCTTGCCCATTCTTGCACGCAGGTCCAAACGAGTCGACCAGATCGGGCACGGTGGACGATCGCCATTGCAGGACAGCGGAAATAGAGAGCGCTGAAGTATATCCCAGAACTGGCTCAATAGTCGTCCTGACGGCTGCTATCAGTCTGAATTTCATTCGTTTTCCTTCAAGGTCAGAGTTGTCTTGCTGCGAAGGTATCGCAGCTGTTGGGGTTTCCGGACTTGTAGCCACGGTAAAACCAGTTTTGCCGTTGTGCGCTGGTGCCGTGGGTAAAACTGTCCGGGACGACCACGCCCCGTTGCGCGCGTTGCAGTGCGTCATCCCCGATCGCTGCGGCTGTATTGAGTGCTTCTTCAATGTCGCCAGGTTCCAGCACCCCAAACCGTTGATCCATGGCCCGTGCCCAGACGCCGGAGTAGCAATCGGCCTGAAGTTCCACGCGCACGGACAAGGCATTGGCATCGGCCTGGCTGGCCT
>NZ_WQCA01000063.1:2500-5777 GCF_013032445.1 Ruegeria arenilitoris
GGCAGCATGGGTTCCAGGATGGAAGGCGGGAAAGTATGCTTTTGGTTCAGAAACAGAGGCGGCCTTTAGTTACCAGCTGGGTCTGCCGTGAAGGACGTCTGTCTTTCTCTTTCTGGATCAAATCAAGCGCGAGAAGGGCGTTTGGTGAATGCCTTGGCAGCAAGAGGCGATGAAAGACGTGATACTCTGCGATAAGCCATGGGGAGCTGAGAATAAGCTTTGATCCATGGATTTCTGAATGGGGCAACCCACCTGAAAGCTTCATATTGTTATCTCTGATACTCAATATGGGGTTTAAACAGGTACTTAAGACCTGAATACATAGGGTTTTAAGAGCAAACCCGGGGAACTGAAACATCTAAGTACCCGGAGGAAAGGAAATCAATTGATACTCCCCTAGTAGCGGCGAGCGAACGGGGACCAGCCGAGCCAGATAAGTGACTAGAACATGTTGGGAAGCATGGCCATAGCGGGTGACAGCCCCGTATAGGAAGCTTTGATGGACGTATTAAGTAGGGCGGAACACGTGAAATTCTGTCTGAAGATCGGAGGACCACCTTCGAAGGCTAAGTACTCCTTGCTGACCGATAGCGAACCAGTACCGTGAGGGAAAGGTGAAAAGCACCCCGACGAGGGGAGTGAAACAGTACCTGAAACCGAACGCCTACAATCAGTCGGAGGCTCCTTGCGAGCTGACGGCGTACCTTTTGTATAATGGGTCATCGACTTGGTCTCACGAGCAAGCTTAAGCCGTTAGGTGTAGGCGTAGCGAAAGCGAGTCTTAATAGGGCGCATGAGTTCGTGGGATCAGACCCGAAACCGAGTGATCTAGGCATGGCCAGGTTGAAGGTAAGGTAACACTTACTGGAGGACCGAACCCACATCCGTTGAAAAGGATCGGGATGAGCTGTGCCTAGGGGTGAAAGGCCAATCAAACTCGGAGATAGCTGGTTCTCTGCGAAATCTATTTAGGTAGAGCGTCATCCGAATACCCCGGGGGGTAGAGCACTGGATGGGTAATGGGGCCCCACAGGCTTACTGATCCTAACCAAACTCCGAATACCCGGGAGTACTAGATGGCAGACACACTGCGGATGCTAACGTCCGTAGTGGAGAGGGAAACAACCCTGACCTACAGCTAAGGCCCCCAATTCATGGCTAAGTGGGAAAGCAGGTGGGACGACCAAAACAACCAGGAGGTTGGCTTAGAAGCAGCCATCCTTTAAAGATAGCGTAACAGCTCACTGGTCTAAATAAGTTGTCCTGCGGCGAAGATGTAACGGGGCTCAAGCCATGAGCCGAAGCTTAGGATGCCGTAAGGCATGGTAGCAGAGCGTAGTGTGACATAGAACTCATCCGTATTTGCATCTGTGTTGTGTAAGCAGCGGGATGTAATGACGGATCGAGTTCTTTCGATGAAGCCGGCCTGTGAGGGATCCGGTGGAGAGATCACTAGTGAGAATGATGACATGAGTAGCGACAAAGAGTGTGAGAGACACTCTCGCCGAAAGTCCAAGGGTTCCTGCTTAAAGCTAATCTGAGCAGGGTAAGCCGGCCCCTAAGCCGAGGCCGAAAGGCGTAGGCGATGGGAACTAGGTTAATATTCCTAGGCCAGGAGGATGTGACGGATTGCAGGTGTAGTTCAACCTTATCGGATTGGTTGGGCTGCTGAGCAGTTCCTGGAAATAGCCCTCCATCAGACCGTACCCTAAACCGACACAGGTGGACTGGTAGAGCATACCAAGGCGCTTGAGAGAACGATGTTGAAGGAACTCGGCAAAATACCTCCGTAAGTTCGCGAGAAGGAGGCCCGGTTCCTAGGCAACTAGGGGCTGGGGGCACAAACCAGGGGGTGGCGACTGTTTATTAAAAACACAGGGCTCTGCGAAGTCGCAAGACGACGTATAGGGTCTGACGCCTGCCCGGTGCCTGAAGGTTAAAAGGAGAGGTGAGAGCCTTGAATTGAAGCCCAGGTAAACGGCGGCCGTAACTATAACGGTCCTAAGGTAGCGAAATTCCTTGTCGGGTAAGTTCCGACCTGCACGAATGGCGTAACGACTTCCCCGCTGTCTCCAACATCGACTCAGCGAAATTGAATTGCCTGTCAAGATGCAGGCTTCCCGCGGTTAGACGGAAAGACCCCGTGCACCTTTACTACAGCTTCGCACTGGCATCAGGATTGTGATGTGCAGGATAGGTGGTAGGCTTTGAAGCGGAAACGCAAGTATCCGTGGAGCCTCCCTTGAGATACCACCCTTCGCACTCTTGATGTCTAACCGCGGTCCGTTATCCGGATCCGGGACCCTGCGTGGCGGGTAGTTTGACTGGGGCGGTCGCCTCCTAAAGCGTAACGGAGGCGCGCGAAGGTTGGCTCAGAGCGGTCGGAAATCGCTCGTTGAGTGCAATGGCAGAAGCCAGCCTGACTGCAAGACTGACAAGTCGAGCAGAGTCGAAAGACGGCCATAGTGATCCGGTGGTCCCGAGTGGAAGGGCCATCGCTCAACGGATAAAAGGTACGCCGGGGATAACAGGCTGATACTGCCCAAGAGTCCATATCGACGGCAGTGTTTGGCACCTCGATGTCGGCTCATCTCATCCTGGGGCTGGAGCAGGTCCCAAGGGTACGGCTGTTCGCCGTTTAAAGAGGTACGTGAGCTGGGTTTAGAACGTCGTGAGACAGTTCGGTCCCTATCTGCCGTGGGTGTAGGAGACTTGAGAGGAGTTGCCCCTAGTACGAGAGGACCGGGGTGAACGATCCACTGGTGGACCAGTTGTCGTGCCAACGGCAGTGCTGGGTAGCTATGATCGGACAGGATAACCGCTGAAGGCATCTAAGCGGGAAGCCCCCCTCAAAACAAGGTCTCCCTGAGGGCCGTGGAAGACCACCACGTCAATAGGCCGGAGATGTAAGCGCAGTAATGCGTTCAGTTGACCGGTACTAATCGCCCGATAGGCTTGATTTGATCCAGTAATGGAAAGACAAAATCAAAAGCATACACTGACCTTGAGTTGGACAATTACGTCGCTTTTGCTACGCAAACAGCGACGGTGTTGATTGAAACAAAACCGTGCAGGAACGCGCATTCGCAAGCGAATACGCTGCCTCCTGCACGCCGCTTTTTTGCTCCGCAAAACAGCGACGTGGGGATTTTCCTCGGTTTGGTGGTCATAGCGCAAGTGAAACACCCGGTCCCATCCCGAACCCGGAAGTTAAGCACTGCCGCGCCAATGGTACTTGGGCTTAAGCCCCGGGAGAGTAGGTCACCGCCAAACCTAG
>NZ_WQCA01000064.1 GCF_013032445.1 Ruegeria arenilitoris
CTGATATAAACAAAATTAATATGAAACCCGTCAATGATATCCGTATCCTAAACGCCTTCGTCGCCGTTGCCCAAGAAGGCAATATCTCGCGCGCGGCAAAGCGATTGCACCTCACTCAACCCGCCGTCAGTTTGCAGTTGAAACGCTTGGCGCAGGACACGGGACTGGAACTGTTTCGCCGCACACCCAAGGGTGTTGAGCTTACACGAGATGGAGAAGCCCTTGTTGCCAAAGCAGAAAAAGTTCAGGCAGCTATAGAAGAGTTCGGTCAAACCGCGCGACGGGTGAATGGAAATGTTCGAGGCACGCTGCGACTTGGCACCATTGTTGATCCGAACTTCATACGCCTTGGCGCTTTTTTGGCGGCCCTCGTGGATGGGTATCCCGACCTGCAAACAAAGCTTGTGCACGGTATAAGCGGTGATGTCGTTGGGCGCCTGATCAGTGGGGAAGTGGATGTAGGTTTTGTTCTGGGTGATCTTGATAGCTATGAAACCGGCGATCAGGATCAAACAGACTCGGTGTTTTTCCAACGGGAACTCACCAAATTTACTTACCGCGTTATAGCTCCAACAGGTTGGGGGAAACGTGTCTTGGGCAAGGATTGGCCAGCCCTGGCTGCTCTGCCTTGGATCGGCACGCCGAAGAACTCTGTGCACCACCGGCTGCTGGAGAAAATCTACGCGGATCTTGATTGCCAGCCGCAGGCAGTCTGTCTTGTTGATCAGGAGCCATCAATGCTGGCCATGGTACGATCGGGTATTGGACTGAGCCTGTGCCGAGAATCGATAGCGCTTGAGGAAATGCAGTCACGCGGACTTGTGATATCGGATAGGGTCAAAATTGAAACTTCCCTTCGGTTTATAACGCTTGCTTCGAAAAAAATGGAACCAAACGTTGTCGCTGCTTTCGACGCCCTCAGCGCAACGTGGAACTAACCTTGGTTCTTTAACCGCTGATCGTGACCCACGCTCTGGTCGTACGTTGCCGGGCTTGGACTGTAAGTCGGGTCAGGCCTTACTGGGCAATTTCAAAGGGTGCAAGTATGTCCGCCCAGTCGTTGTCGTTAGCTGGGTCAGCCTGCAAAACGGGTTGTCTTTTGGTTGGTTCCCGCCTAGTCAGAGCCTCACCTCGGGGTGCGTGGTGTGGCCGCGCTGAGATGCCTCTGGCGAACCCGTTGAACCTGAACCGGCTAGAACCGGCGGAGGGAAAGGTGACGGTTTCATCCATCCTTGCCCTCTCGCCGCAATGGAGGATGACATGAAACATCTGATGATTGCTGCGGGACTCCTGAGTGCAACCACGGCTATGGCGGCCGATAAACCTCAGTTGACCGTGTATACTTATGACAGCTTTGTCTCGGACTGGGGCCCCGGCCCACAGGTGAAAGAGGCGTTTGAGGCGGTCTGTGACTGCGAGCTGAACCTTGTCGGCGTCGAGGACGGCGCGGCGCTGTTGTCGCGTATTCGGCTTGAGGGTGAAAACTCGGACGCTGACGTGGTGCTGGGCCTGGACACCAACCTGATCAACGCGGCCAAGGAAACTGGCCTGTTTGCGACCAGCTCGGTCAGCGCCGAATACACGCTGCCGATCGAATGGACGGATGAGGTGTTCGCGCCTTATGACTGGGGCTATTTCGCCTTCGTTCATAACGCCGATGCGGCAGCGCCTGCGAATTTCCGCGAACTGGCCGAGGGTGACACCAAGATCATCATTCAGGATCCGCGCTCCTCGACCCCCGGTCTGGGGCTGCTTTTGTGGGTGCAGGCGGCTTATGGCGATGAAGCGGCGGATATCTGGGCTGGTCTGGCCGACAATATCGTGACTGTGACCAAGGGCTGGTCCGAGGCATATGGCCTGTTTCTGGAAGGTGAGGCCGATATGGTCCTCAGCTACACCACATCGCCCGCCTATCACCTGATTGCCGAGGAAGACGCCAGCAAAGCGGCGGCTGCCTTTGACGAAGGTCACTATATGCAAGTCGAGGTTGCGGCAAAGCTGGCCGGGACCGATCAGCCGGAACTGGCGGATCAGTTCCTCGAGTTTATGGTCTCGGACGCGTTCCAGCAGATTATTCCGACCACCAACTGGATGTATCCGGCGGTGACCCCGGCAGCCGGTCTGCCCGAAGGGTTCGACACGCTGATTCAGCCGGAAAAATCCCTGCTGTTTTCTCCGGATGAGGCCGCCAAAGTGCGGGATCAGGCGCTTGCGGAATGGCTGAGCGCGCTCAGCCAGTAAGCCCCTGGCCGGGCGTTGGCGCGGCGGCTTTGGTGGCCGCGCTTATATTGGGGACCCTTGCCGCGGTTGCCCTGCGGGCTGACGCGGCGGGCGGTTTCGGCCCGGCGGATTGGGCCGCCCTGCGGTTCACGCTTGTGCAGGCGGTTTTGTCGGCCCTGTTCAGTGCGGCGTTGGCGGTTCCGGTGGCGCGGGCACTGGCCCGACGGCGGTTTCCGGGGCGACGGGCGCTGATCGCGCTATTGGGCGCGCCCTTTATTCTGCCGGTCATCGTGGCGATCCTCGGGCTGTTGCAGGTCTTTGGTCGCGCTGGCTGGATTTCGGATTTTTTGGGGCTTTTTGGACTGCCGCCGATGCGGATTTATGGGTTGCACGGTGTTGTACTGGCGCATGTGTTCTTCAACCTGCCGTTGGCCACACGGTTGATCCTGCAGGCGTGGCAGGAAATCCCCGCTGAACGCTTTCGACTGGCCGCGCAGCTGGGCTGCGACGGGATGGCGATGTTCCGTCTGATCGAGCTGCCGATGCTTAGACGCATCCTGCCGGGTGTGCTAGCCGTGATCTTCGCCATCTGCCTGACCAGTTTTGCCGTCGCCCTGACCCTAGGTGGAGGACCACGGGCGACGACGATTGAGCTGGCGATCTATCAATCCTTTACCTACGATTTCGATCTTGGCCGGGCGGCGTTGTTGTCCGCGTTGCAACTGGCCCTTACGGCTGCGGCTGCACTGGCCGCGTTGAAGTTTTCGCGCGGCGACGGGTTCGGGGCGGGTCTGGACCGGGCCATCCGCCGCTGGGACGGTGGCGCGCCGGTGCTTGATACGTTTTGGATATTGGCGGCGGCGGCGTTTCTGCTGCTGCCTTTGGCGGCGGTGGTGATTTCGGGGCTCTCGGGATTGTTTGAGATGCCCACGCAGGTATTCCGCGCCGCGCTGACCTCGGTTCTGGTGGCTACGGCCAGCACGGTTGTTTTGTTGGTGTTGGCCCTGCCTATGGCCATGGCCGTTGCAACCGGGCGGTACGGGATCGTCGAACTCAGCGGCATTCTGGGGCTGGCAGCCTCGCCCTTGGTGATCGGGACCGGCCTGTTCATCCTGATCCGTCCGGTGGCCAATCCCACCACACTGGCGCTGCCAGTCACGGCGCTTGTGAACGCGGTCATGGCGCTGCCCTTCGCCCTGCGCATTCTGGTGCCTGCCGCGCGCGACGTGGTCACCCGACATGGGCGGCTGGCGCTGTCACTGGACATGGACAAAACGACCTTTTTCACCCGCATTCTGCTGCCTCGAATGCGTCCGCAAATCCGCTTTTCCGCAGGCCTTGCGGCCGCGCTGTCGATGGGAGATCTCGGCGTGATTGCTTTGTTTGCGGACCCCCAGATTGCGACCCTGCCGCTGCAGATTTACCGGCTGATGGGAGCTTACCAGATGCAGGCGGCAGCCGGGGCGGCGCTTTTGCTTTTAATGCTGTCAATGGGCGTTTTCTGGCTTTTGGATCGCGGAGGGCGATTGCATGCTGAAACTTGACCGCTGCGTCATTGAAAATGGTGGTTTCGCCTTGCGGGCCGATTTTACAATCGAGGCCGGGGCCAGTGTTGCCATCGTCGGCCCTTCGGGGGCGGGCAAGTCCACATTGCTTGAGGCAATCGCCGGGTTTCGCGATCTCAAACAGGGGCAAATCCTGTGGCAGGGGAAACGCATTTCCAACCTTGCCCCGGGCAAACGCCCGCTGGCGATGCTGTTTCAGGATGGCAACCTGTTCCCGCATCTGACGGTGGAGCAGAACGTCGCCCTGGGCCAACATCCCAATGGGCGCCTGTCGGCAGAGGAGCAGGCGCAGGTCAAAACCGCGTTGGCCCGCGTTGGCCTGCCCGGTTTTGAGGGGCGCAAACCGGCCGAACTGTCCGGCGGACAACAAAGCCGGGTCGCGCTGGCCCGGGTTCTGGTGCAACGGCGTGACATACTGTTGCTGGACGAACCCTTTGCGGCGCTGGGGCCCGCGCTGAAAGCGGAAATGCTGGACCTAGTTGCAGGGTTGCTGGCCGAGACCGGAACAACCCTGCTGATGGTCAGCCATGACCCGCAGGACGCCCGTCGTATCACCGACCAGACTGTACTGATGGCCGACGGGCATGCGCATCCGCCTGCGGCGACGGTGCAACTGTTCGACAATCCGCCGCCCAGCTTGCGGGCTTATCTGGGATAGGCGCTATTTTCGGTTGTGGAAGATAAAGCCAAGAAAGTTCAGCAGGAGCTGCGCCGCCAGAATCTGCGTGCTTTCCGTCTGATCATAGGCCGGGGCGACCTCGACCAAATCGATGCCGACCACATCACCGCGCTTGGCTAACCCCTGAAGGATTTCCAACACGTCATAATACAGGAACCCGCCATGGCTGGGCGTTCCGGTGCCCGGCGCGATCGACGGGCAGAAGGCGTCAATATCGATGGTGACGTAATAGCGTACGCCTTCGGGTATGCGCTCCAGAACGCCGTCCGTTCCTAGCTTGCGCACCTGCCGGACCGACAGGATATCCGAGCCGCGCGCTCGCGCGTCCTCGTAGCCTTCCCTGGCGGTCGAGGACACGTTGCGGATGCCCAGTTGGGTCATCCCTGACACATAGTCTTTCTCGATGGCGCGGCGCATCGGGTTGCCGTGACCCTCGGTGACGCCGTGGCGTTCATCGACAAAGTCCAAATGCGCGTCGATCTGGACCACATGAATGGGCCCGTTCTTTTCGCAATCCTCGGCAAAGGCGCGGATACAAGGAATGTTGATCGAGTGGTCACCACCAATGGTCACCGGCAGGGCAGCTGCATCCAATATCTTTTTCACGCCGTATTCGATATTGTCGTGGCTTTCCTCGGTCTTGGTGTGGATGACATCAGCATCACCCAGATCAACGATGCGCACGTCGCTGCCCAGATAGGTGGCGTCGTCCTCGTGGTCGTAGGCTCCGGCATGGCCAAAGCTGAACAGGGTCGAGGCCTCGCGCACCGCACGCGGCCCAAACCGGGCGCCCGAACGATACTGACAACCAAAGTCAAACGGCGCACCAAGGACGGCTACATCAGCATCAATATTGTCCCAGTTCTCGACATAGGGCTTTTTGCCAAAAGTCGCGATGCCGACAAAGGGCAGGTTCAGACGACCTGATTCATAGCCATGACCCGACATGATTTCTCCATTCTTTTTGCGTTACCGATACGCCTGATCCGGCTGGAACAGCGTGATTTCAGGTACCGCCGCCGGTTGCCCGGTGGCTGTCTGCAGGATGATAAGAAAAGAGTGGCACTCCGCAAGCCACCGCCGTTGAATACCGGCGGTCAATGCCATCAATTCACTGCGGCGTTTATGGGTGTTGTAATGATTGAGGGTGTGATTTGAGAG
>NZ_WQCA01000065.1 GCF_013032445.1 Ruegeria arenilitoris
CGCGCACCGCCGCTCTTACCGAGTGGCGTCAACTTTGTTCCGGATAAGTTCGCGGATTTGGCGGTAAACTGAGACTGGTTCGAATTCGTCTGGCAGCATCCTTCGCCAGAAACTAAGGCTCCCGATTGCCGCCGAATTCACCACCCACGTCATGTCTTATGAAATCTATGCCCAGTTCTGCGACCATACACATAAAGGCCTGCACATTACTGGAGGTTGTCCTGCCGTAGATATTCAACATCCTATATTCTCATCTTGATGACATCGCATACACGGGTGCCAGGGCTCTAGTGAACAGCCTGCCATCGGCTGAATGGTTGCTTGGTGATCGCGGTTATGATGCGGACTGGTTTCGTGAAGCCCTGATAGACAAAGGCCTAAAGCCCTGCATCCCGGGCCGTAAATCACGCGACAAGCATTGCCCGGTACGAAAAGCGCCGTTACAAACGACGAAATAGAATTGAAATCATGTTCGGGCGCCGGAAGGACTGGCGCCGTGTGGCCACCAGTTACGACAGATGCCCGAAGGTCTTCCTCTCAGCCATCGCGTTCGCGGCTACCGCCTTATTCTGGCTGTAAATCAATGAGTCTGGAACCTAGCGAGCCGGATCGACATGCGGAACAACTCCCCGCAATAATTTTACAATGCCTGCCAATGGACGTCGTTAGTGGTTTAGCCCCGCCATCGGGAAACAACTCGAACCCAGGAATTTGCTTCGCGCGTAAGTTGGGTCCCGTGGATTTCTTCGCAACGTGTGTTGTACTGATTGATCCAGTGTACTTCTTGGGGTGTGAAAATTTCGGGCAGCGCGTACCGGACGTCTATGGGAATATGAGTAAGGGTCTGCGTTTTCTGATCCTGACACACGAAGAGGTTCTCAAGCCTACATCCGTATTCGTTAGGTCGGTAAATGCCGGGTTCGATCGAAAACGGAACTTGGTCAGGTATTTTCTCTGCTGACCCGACACCGAACAAAGGTTGGTAGGGATGAACCGCCACGCCTGGAATTGTGCCGTGACCCACTCCGTGTAGAGGCTCATACTCCGCGTCAAACAAGGTTTCGCGAACCAGAAAGTCTTTTTTGGAAGCGAGATTGCTTTGGTCTATGCTTGCCCTGGCCAGCGCTTTGAGCACCACCGAATATGCTTTTTGCATCGCGTTAGAAGGATTATTTCGAAAGACCATTCTGGTCGCGTCGGTGGTAAAGGTATCGCTATGGACCCCTGCATCAACCAATAGGCATCTGGCTGCCTGATGTTGCAGATTTTCCTTTAACGGGGGCGGATGTGGATATCCGGTTCGATTGTCAGTTGCGACGATTGGCGGGAATGAAAACGAACGATAGCCGTCGATTTTCATAAGTGCCGCCTGCAAAATCTTGGAAGCAGCGGCTTCATTTAGTTGCTCTGCTCGTTGGAGGTGAGCCAAGACTTCGATCATCGACCGGTCAAAGGCGTCGTTGAACGCGTTTTCACGTCTGCCGACAGGGCTGACAAACCGAAACGGGGACGGTTCTGGGCAATGAATGAGTTTATCGCCCATAAGATTGGCCGTGTTTATTGAAATCGAGTTGGTGTCTGCCCCAATACGGGGACCAGAATTATGCAACAGATCGTTCAGTTCTGAAAAATGCCGGACCAAATACCCTGCAGTTTCCAACTGCTGAAGATGATTTACAGGAAGTTTGCTCCCAATCAGGACGACGCTCAACCTGTCTTTACGGGTCAACAGCCAGGCATCAGTCGCCCCGCCGTTGCTGGCGCGCAGGCCTGTTACCTGACCTACAAACTCAGAACGGCAGATAAGCCGAGCCGACAATTGGCTGTCGCGCATATCCCGCTGCAAGTCGCTGTTGACGCAGCGCGGCGGAGCTGAAAGCTTGGATGGGCGCCATCTCTCAGACGTAGTCTTTGGAACAGAGAAATAGACATCCGCGCCGATGGCCTTCCGCATGAAATCCCGAATTCTTTGAGCTTGTGCAAAAGGCCAACTGTCGCCGCAAATTCCAATGCGCGCATTGGGTGGGCATGTGTTCGCAAGCCAGTAGGAAAGTGGCTGATGTGGTTTTGCTCGAACTGCGATTCCTGTTCCGGCCAGCGCGACCTTTGTCGCCTGCAAATCCGATGCTGGAACCGAAACGGCTACAGCGTCGGCAGTCACTGCCCAATCTGCACACTCGGATAGGTTCTCCGAAGCGATGGTATCAGGCCACCACTTCGGTGTTTTGTGCGGAAAACGCCCCGATATGAGAAACGCATCGCAGCCTTCGGGCACCGTATCCAACATCAAACCGGTGCTGTTTCCAGCATTGGCTGCGCATAACGGCGGTCGATTTCAGATTTTTTGACCTGTTGGGCGGCCCTGGAGACAAAACGGATAAATGAGCGGGTGTACGGCACCCCTTTGATGGGATCCGAAAAAACGTCACGCGCGTGAAATCCTCGGCTGTTCGACATAATAAATAGACGCCGATTGCGGATGGGGCAGGCAATTCGCTCAGGGTTGTCCAGTAGGGAACGTGACATGTCCCGCGACAGTTGGATATGAACTTTTGAGCCCACGTCAACTTCGCCGTTGAAGAAAACTCTCTCTTTGGTCCCGTCAGACCAGAACACCGGCGCCTTGATAACGCGCCCGTCGGACGACTCGATTTCTCCGTTCTGGCCAGCGTAAACGATGGGTGTCAATGAAAACCTCACATCCTGGTTTACGCCAAAGGCTTCGCGGAACTCTTCACGCTCTCGCCACAACTCGAAAGGGAGGTAGTAGAAAGATCCGGGTTGGCGGTATGCGATCATCACATTGTAGACACTGATGAAATCCGGGACGAAAACACCTTCTGGCCTCAGTTGCCCATCAGTGTGGAAGCCCAAACGCTCTTCCGGCGAGTAGAACTTGAGGCCCGCTTCCTTCAGCTTGTCTTCGTTTTTTTGAGACGCGTTATACAGAGTGAACGGCGTGGCGTTTCGTTCGTTTTCCGTAGGCTCGGCAATTGCGGAAGAAATTGCAGTGGCCGCGAGACATGCGCAGAGTGTATCAGCCGCGGCGTTGTCCATGATGCCGGTTGGAATATCTACGGCCGCAATCCCGATTTCCGGGTCTTTCAGTTTTGCCTGAATCTTCTCAACCTGAGCGGCAAACAGGCCGTCCCGGTCGTCGTTCAGAATCTCTTGTACCTTCGACTTTTCGATATGGGACAGAGAGGTGAATTCGCCGGTCAAAGTCAGATAGCGGCGCGCGAACTCTTGAGTATGGGCCAAACCTGCGGCGCTGGCACTGATAAAACTGTACATTTCAAACCCTTTCCTACGATTACAGGAGGCGCCCTTGGCGAAACCAAGGGCGCCAAACGGCGTTCATCCGATTGGTTCGTTAGGTGTCGGGCTATCTGTACATTCCGGCGATTGCATGCAGACGGATACGTCCCCAGCCAGAGCATCCAGGTCGATTTCCTTCGCAGTTTTCTCGTGAAGGGCCAGTTCATATTCAGTCATTGAATTTCTCCATGTATCTGAGCAAAGGATCTTTTGGCATTACAAAATCCAGCAGGGATATTGCTGCGCCTGCTCTTGCTTCGTTTTCGCTAGCCGGATGTCGTATCCGGTGAGGCGAATATATGGATCAAGTTTGATGAATCCCGTTAATTTCCCTTTATTCATCATGACTAATTCTTAATTTGCAATGTACGCGAAACGCGACTTAGTTTCTCCAATCAGGTGTGTTTATTGGCCGCCAAAAAACGGCGGAACATCATCATCAATGCCAGAACGCTGAGTATCTCTTGCGATTGGCTGGTGAGTTGTTGAGTGACGCAGCAGTGAGGTTTGGTGTTGACTAAATGCGGCAACAATACAACGCGCTTCGCTTTTCTGGCCTACAGTGCGTTTTCAAATTTTGGCATTGGGGCATACCTTGTCGCAACCACTTGGGGCGCGGTTCAGACCACAGGTGACGCTCGCCTAGCTGCCAGTATCTTTCTTGTCTCCATGGCTTTAGGGATCGTGTTCTCGAATATCGCCGGTCTGTATTCGGACGTGGCCGGTGTAAGGTTGCAGCTTTATGCATCAAACGTGGCAAGGATCGCTGCTGGCTTCATTCTGTTCTTGGGGACCGTAACCGAAGGGTTCCTCATAGTTTCACTTTTTGCGTTTACTGTGGTCAGGTCTGTCGGAAACGCAATTTCATTGGTTGCCGAGTCCGTTGCGTTTCAAAAGGCTTTTCCAAAGAAGATACGGTTCAAAAGGGTCGCTGAATTCGGAATTGTAAAGCAAATCAGCATTGCCGCCGGGACCGGAATTACCGGCGTTATGATAGTGTTTTGGGGCCTCAATTCGACCGTGGCCCTTCTCATTGCAATTACATTTCTGCAAATACCGCTGATTTCACTGTTCACAATAATGGGCTCCACGCCCGAGGATAATAAGCAGCCGAAATCTGAAAAGCTCCTGCGAAAGTGGGTGGCTGGCGTCCGCTACTTGACCGCAAGCCGAGAGCTTGTTGTCGCCGTCATCGTCTTGGCTGCTGTTTACAGTGTGGCGCAAGTTACCAATATTCTGGTGCCGGTATTTGTGATGAACGACCTCTCAGCGGGGCCGGATGTCTATGGAATGATGGAGATGTTGTGGTCCGCCGGTGGAACACTGATCCTGATTTTAGCTCGAAAATTCACGACCGAAGGTAGCCCGGCCAGGGTTGCGATGAGTCTTCTTATTGTAACGGGCCTCGTCATGGTCGCATTTTCCGTTTTGACCAAAGTCGAGATATCGCTTGTGCTCTATTTCGTACTCGGTGGCTTGTTCTGTCTGGTTCGATTGCTTTGTGACAGCAAGATTTTGATCGATACGGACACCGAATATGTCGGGCGAGTACGCGCGGTAAACCTTATATTGACCAATGGTATTGGGGTCGTGATTTTTGCGTTGCCGTGGCTGGTGGACACAGAATTCGTGGCGTCGATCTATGCCGTCTGGGGTATTGGATTAGTGGCGTTATCAGCAATTCTGTTGGTTTATTTGAACCTTAGCCCTCAATACAAACGCGCAGAAGCAGACAGCCAATAGTACGTGCCCAAGTCAGCCTGTCGCCTGAATCACTGGCAATCGATCCCTCAGGTGGGGCAGCGGGTCGTGGTGATTGAAACGCCTGGATACGTGGTTGCTTTCTTTCGGAGTGCTCAAACTATTCCTGGTCGGATCAACGCTAAGCCTGCCATGCGTCTGCTGGACCAGCCGAAGGGAGAGAAGGATGCGGAGGCGCTTGCACATGACCTCGCTGGCGGCAATCCGATTTCAGAAAAACACCGCTGGCCGGATGGTCTTGTCAGAAGAACATTGCTTGAGAGGGGCAGGGCAGTTGCGTAGCTTTTGCATATGACCAGACCGGCCTCTTTCAAATACTTTAAGACCAGTCCCGAGATCATCCGCCTTGCTGTGATGCTGTACATCCGTTTCCCGCTCTCTCTTCGGAATGTCGAAGATCTGCTTCATGAGCGAGGCATCGATGTCAGCCGCGAAGCTGTCCGATATTGGTGGAACAGGTTCGGGCCGATGTTTGCCGCTGAGATCAGGCGAA
>NZ_WQCA01000066.1 GCF_013032445.1 Ruegeria arenilitoris
GAAGCGATAGTGGGAACCGAACATAAAGCATCACCGCCAAACGAATGATCGCGGGGCTGGTCTTGAAGTACTTGAAGAGCGACCGTTTATTCTAGCTTGAAGGTTACGAGAGCGTCCTGCCCGCCTCAAGCAAAGTTCTTCTGACAAGACCCCCTGGGCGTTCATAGAATTCTGTTCTCGGATTCCGGGTCGAACAACACTGCCTTTTCCATGTTGAAAGCGAACTCGGCCTGTTGACCGGGTAATACCTCTGCGTCCGCGCGCATGCGGGCGACGCATTCGGCGCCTCCTATAGTCGTGGCCACGAACGTGTCCGAGCCTGCGGGCTCGGTCACTGTCACCGTGTTTCGGATCGACTCGATATGCGATGACCGGTGATCTGCGCCTTCGACATCAGTCAGGGCCTCAGGGCGGATACCCAATATCACACCTTTGCCGTCAAATGACTTTATCGCCTCTGAAGGCGCACAAAGTGCAAGTCGGACTTCCTCACCGCGATCATTCTGTGTGATCGCATAAACCGCAGCCTCTTCAACCCAGATGGTTGTCTGGATCAGATTCATCGAAGGAGAGCCCATAAACGTGGCCACGAACAAGTTAGAAGGTGTATCGTAGATTTCCTTCGGCGTGCCCAGTTGCTGAACATACCCGCCATTCATGACAGCGATCCGGGTGGAAAGAGTCATTGCCTCGATCTGGTCGTGGGTCACGTAGACGATTGTTGTTCCTAGGTTTTGGTGCAACTTTTTTATTTCTGTGCGCATATCGACACGCAACTTGGCATCGAGATTGGACAAGGGCTCGTCGAACAGAAACACATCGGGATTTCGCACCAGCGCTCGCCCCATGGCCACACGCTGACGCTGACCACCTGACAGTTGACCCGGTTTGCGATCCAGAAGCTGCTCAATCTGTAGCAATTTGGCGACATCGGCCATGGCTTTTTCACGCTCGGCCTTTGGAACTCCATGCATCTCCAGGCCAAAGGTGATGTTCTGGCCAACCGTCATATTCGGATAAAGCGCGTAGGACTGGAACACCATCGCGATATTGCGGTTGGACGGATGCACCCCGTTCATGCGCGCGTCTTTGATCCGGATTTCCCCCGAAGTGATGTCCTCCAGGCCCGCAATCATGTTCAACAGCGTGGACTTGCCGCAACCCGAGGGTCCAACAAGCACCAGAAACTCACCTTCTTCCACTGCGATGTTGACCTTATGCAGCACTTCGATCGCGCCGTAGGATTTGGTAACGTTATCGATATCGAGAAAACCCATTGGTTACCCCTTAACAGAGCCCGCCATCAGGCCGCGCACGAAATAGCGTCCGGCAACGATGTAGACGAGCAGGGTTGGCATTGCGGCAAGGATGGCTCCGGCAAAATGGACGTTATATTCCTTTACGCCGGTTGAGCTTTGCACAAGGTTGTTCAGGGCGACTGTCATTGGCGCGCCATCACCCGAGGCGAAGGACGCTCCAAACAGGAAGTCGTTCCAGATGTTGGTGAATTGCCAGATCACACAAACCACGATGATCGGGCCTGAGGATGGCAGAAGGATGCGCCAGAAGATCTGAAAGAAACCGGCGCCATCGATTTGTGCGGCCCGAACCAACTCGGTTGGAAACGCCGCATAGTAATTTCGGAAATAAAGGGTCGAGAAGCCCACGCCATAAACAACATGGACCAGAACCAGCCCCGCAGTTGTGCCGGAAAGGCCCAGAATGCCGAGGATTGCAGCCATCGGAATCAAGACGATTTGGAACGGGATAAAGCACGAAAACAACATCAACCCAAACAGGATGGTGTCGCCGCGGAACCTCCATTTCGTCAGAATGTACCCGTTCAGCGCGCCCAGCACCGTTGAGATGGCAACGGCTGGAACAACCATCGAAATCGAGTTCCAGAAATAGGGGCGAAGCCCTGTCGGTTCGACCCCGACCTGCGCGGTGGACCAGGCTTTTGCCCAAGGCTCCAGCGTGAAGGCGCTTGGAAGGGACATCATGCCGCCGCCGGTGATTTCAGAAAGCGGCTTCATTGAGTTCACGACCATGATGTACAGCGGCAGCATGTAGAACAGCACGAACAGGAGCAGCACCACATAGATCAGTGTGCGGTTGAAACGACCCGTGCGGATGGCGGTATCAGAGCTTGCGACGGCCATCACTTCTTCTCCTTCAACTCAGCGCACAGGTAGGGGATCATGATCGCCGCAATCGTGATCAGCATGATCACGGCCGATGACGCACCGATCCCCATTTGGTTTCGGCTGAACGTGTAGGAATACATGAACGTAGCAGGCAGTTCGGTCGCCCTGCCGGGACCGCCCCCGGTCATTGCAATGACCAGATCGAAAGTCTTGATTGCCAGATGCGCAAGGATCACGAACGCCGAAAGAAACGCAGGCCTGAGTTGCGGGATGATGATGCGGCGATAAAGATTCCAGTTTGACGCCCCATCCATTTGCGCGGCCTTCAGGATTTCATTGTCGATCCCGCGCAGCCCCGCAAGAAACATGGCCATAACAAAACCCGAGGTCTGCCAGACGGCCGCAAGAACAACAGTGTAGATTGCGAAGTCTCGGTTCTTGATCCAGTCGAATTCGAAGTTTTCCCAACCCCAGGCCTGCACTATGTTTTCAAGCCCGATGCCTGGGTCCAAGAACCATTTCCACGCTGTGCCGGTCACAATGAAACTCAGCGCCATGGGATAGAGATACAGCGGACGTAAAAACCCTTCGCCTCTGATCTTCTGGTCCAGCAGGATGGCCAGAGTCAGGCCGATGAGCGTACAAACAACAATGTACAGGCCGGCAAAGACGGCCATGTTCGTCAACGCGATTTCCCAATGGGACAATTTGAACAGTTTTTCGTAGTTCGCCAGCCCGATCAGGTCGAATGTGCGCTGCCCGTCCTTGTCCACGAAGGGCAGAATACGGCTGTCCGTGAACGACACGTAGACCGTGAACAGTATGAACCCGTAGACAAATATCAGGACCATTGTCAGGGAAGGCGACAGTACAAGCTTGGGAATCCAGTTCTGTAGACGGGTTTTGAAATCCGCCTCGGCAGCCGTGGACATGGCAACACTCCTGAGAGCAGGTTACGTGAAATTCAAGGCAGTGCGGGGCGACTGGGATCGGTCGCCCCGCTCAGTTGGATCACTTGGCGATCGACACCGCGTCGACCAGTTCCAACACAGCTGTTTCGCTGTCATACTCGCCGTTGAAATGCGCCGTGACCACGTCATAGACCGCGTTCTTCACCGAGGCCGGAGCCGCATGACCATGCGCCATTGAGCCAAACAGGTTGCCCGAAGATGCCGCCGCAGCAAGATCCTTCATACCTTGCTGCCCACACGCGTCCAGCTCGCTTCCATCAACGTCCGTGCGGGCCGGGACCGACCCCTTTACCTTGTTGAAAGCGATTTGGAAGGACGGTGACAGGATTGCGCTGGCCAACGCGGCCTGCTCTTCCGAAACTGCACCGCCCTGATCGAACATCATGAATTGGTCCGCATTGAATGTGACCTGGTCCTGAGTGCCCGGGAACCGGAAACACAGGAAATCTTCGCCCGGGACCTTGCCCGCATTCAGGAACTCACCTTTCGCCCAGTCACCCATCATCTGGAAACCGGCTTCCCCATTGATGACCATCGCCGTCGCCAGGTTCCAATCTCGGCCCGAGAAGTTGTCGTCGACGTTGTCGCGAATGAACGCCATCCGGTCAAAGGCCTCTTTCATTGTGTCCGAACCCAGCGTCTCTTCATCAAGGTCGATGAAGGCCGCTTTGTAGAACTCTGGCCCACCCGTGGACATGGCTACCGCATCGAACACGGTCGCATCCTGCCAGGCTTGGCCGCCATGGGCAATCGGCGTGATGCCCGCCGCTTTGAGGGCTTCAACCGCGGCTACAAAGTCTTCCCAGGTTTCAGGCACGGCAATTCCGTTGGCGTCAAGCACGGATTTGTTGGCCCAGACCCAGTTGGTCGAGTGCACATTGACCGGCGCCGAAATCCACTTATCATCGACTTTCGCAAAGAATTGCAGCGCTTCAGGTACAACCTCATCCCAACCTTCTTGGGCAGCCAGATCGTTGAGATTCGCCAATGCGCCCTGGTTCCCCCAGTCCAGAATGTCGAAACCCAGCGCCTGAACCGCTGTGGGCGGATCACCAGCCGTAACCCTGGCCCGCAGAACGGTCATCGCTTCGGTGCCACCGCCACCCGCAACCGGCATATCCTGCCAGCCGATGCCCTGGGTTTCCAAATCTTGTTTGAGCACATTCAGCGCGGCTGCTTCGCCGCCCGAAGTCCACCAATGCAGCACTTCCACATCTTCGGCGTGTGCAGCCGTAACGGAAAACGCCGCGATTGCTGACGTGAGTTTCAATGTCCGGATTACGTTGTTCATGCCTTCCTCCCTAATGGCATTGTTGTAACCGCATGGTTACTTTCTAATATTGAGCTAACATTTCAATGAGTCAAGAAAACATATCATACGAGTGCACTGTCAGCACCATCACGGTTACCGCCTTTCTTTCAATGTCTTTTTTCCTCGGGTCTCTGGAGGGTTCTGTCAGACAACAGTTCTAGGCTCAGGACCCATTGATTTCCGTATTGCTGCGTGATTCACCGCTGAAAAAATGTGCGGCGAACATGTCTGACCTTTTCTGGCTGTCCGACGAGCAGATGGCGCGCTTAGAGCCCTATTTTCCCACGGTCGCACGGCAGGCCACGGGTCGATGACAAGAGAGTGCTGAGCGGGATTATCTTCATTCACCGCAATGGTTTGCGCTGGTCCGATGCGCCAAAGAAGTACAGCCCCCCAAGACATGGTGTGATTGCGGCGGTCGCTCTCCGGGGCGAACGAGGTCCGGTATGTTGACGTCATGGATAAAAGCCGTGAGGAGGGCGACCTATGGAACACTATGCGGGCTTGGATGTTTCGCTGAAAGAGATTTCGATCTGTGTTGTGGATCGTGATGGCA
>NZ_WQCA01000067.1 GCF_013032445.1 Ruegeria arenilitoris
TCTCTCCGAGTGGCGCGGTCTTTGCGCGGAATAAGGGGCAGTCATCCTGTCCTTATAGAGACTGTTGCGCATTTGTCTGGCAGCACCGTTTCCGAAGTTGGTTCGGAGTCCGAAACAACAAATGCAGCGCAACACATGAACGTGCTCAAACCGCGTAATGTTTGCGCGGGCTACGACAGTATCGCCGTTGTTGATTGAAAATAGCGCGAAGCCCGTCCGTGATCGGGCTTGCCCAAGAGACGACGCGGCTCTCCAACAAGCCTTCCGAAGGTGTGGCCGCGTCAGGGGTTAAACGATCAACTTGTCCGTTGCTTATAATAGGTGTCCTTATGGACAATCAGTCCATCACGATAGGTCAGGATGTCGACGCTCAGAAACTCTTCTTTCGAGCCATCCTTATGCGTCGCGGTGCGTCGGTATTCGCAGTAGGCTTTGTTGCCCGAGATCGCGCAGTCCAGGGTTTCCCAATGCACGTTTTCGACTTTTTCGAACAGCGCAGAAAAAGCACCGCGGATCGTTTCGGCGCCTTCCAGACGCACGCCATGTTCGTCCGGGCCGACGGCGTGATCAAAAGTGGCGTCGTCTGCGAAGTGCTTCATCACAGCATCGATGTCGTTGGCGTTAAACGCGTCGCCGACAGCGTCGACGAGGTCTCGGGTCAAAGCGGTCATGATTGCGGTCCTTTTCCTTGAAGCATATCGCAAGTGTGTTTGAAGAAGGGGCTTTTCGGGTCGACAAGAACGTTCAGTTCGTCAAAGTGATCGACGTCCGGAACGAAGTAGAGGCCGACCTTGCGGTCTGCGGTCCCAAATTTTTCGACATACATCCGGGCCTGCCTGTGGAATTCGTCGGTTTCCGCGCAGCCAACGACAACCAGCTGCGGTGCGTTTGTAACCGGAGGATGGTTGGTCATCGGGCTTTCTGTCTCGGCCTCTTCCGGGGTCATCCGGATACCGGAATTGAGCGCCTGGGTCAGCCGGACCGGTTCAAGGTAGCTGAGCGGCGACACCGGGATGCCGGACTTGATCATGTCGGTAGGAAGATCATCGCCGAAATCGGGCCAGTTGGTCGCCATCATCATCTGGGTGATATGGCCGCCAGCCGAGTGGCCCATCGCGGTGATACGGTCCGGATTGATCCCCAAATCGCGGGCGTTGCGCCAAATGTAAGCCATCGCTTCGCGGATTTCTTCGGAGATACGGGTGATGGTCACGGATGGGCAAAGGTCATAGCCGATGACCACAACATTGAACCCCGCCGCGACAAAGGGTGGTGCAATGAAGCTGTAGATCGATTTGTCGCCGCGTTGCCAATAGCCGCCGTGCACATACACCAACGTCGGTGCGGTCGCATCCGGACAGCGGAAGACATCCAGCTTTTGTTTCTCACCTTCCCCGTAACGGATATCCAGACTGCAATCAGATGTAGCGCGCGCGGCCTCGCTGTCGCAGCTCCAGGCGGGAATGACGGTGACTTCATAATCCGGTCGTCCGGCCCGCAGATTGTATTGCGCGTCGAATTCTTCCGGGCTGAAACGGGTGTGGTAGGTCAAATGATCGCTCATGACGAAACCTCGGGATTGGGGGCCGCGAAGAAAGCACCGCGGCAAAAGACAAGGGGCGGAACCGGTGCGTGGGCGTAGTTAACAACGCGGCCCAGAAGGATCTCATGATCGTCTGCGTCGACCCTGCTGTGCGCCGTGCATTCCAATTGCGCCGAGGCGCCGGGTATCAACGGGGTCGCGGTTCCGGGGGTCCATTCGGTATCGGTAAAGCGGTTTTCAACGTCGCTGGCGAAGTGCATCGCAAGGTCTTTTTGCTCGGCCGACAGGATGTTGACCGCGAAATGATCCGATTGCGATAGCGTCGGGAACACCCGGCCTGACTTTGCGACACAGACCGAGATCACCGGCGGCTGCAGTGAGACCGAGGTAAAGGAATTGGCGGTCAGGCCCCAGGGCTCACCGTCCGCGTCATAGGTGGCGACGATGGTCACGCCGGTCGGAAAGGCGCCCAGTGCGCGGCGATAGTCCCGGACGTCCACTATAGCACCCCTTCGTTGGCGCAGGCTTTCTCCAGCGCAGCCCATTCATCAGGATTTGTCCCGAAATGACGCATGACGTGATCGCGGTAGGCAGGGCGTTCCGCCAGCCCCTGATACCAGGCCTCGACATTCGGCAAGGGCGGGCGGTCGACCTCGACGTTGAAATAGCGGTAAGCTACGCACCCCAAAGGAATATCCGCCATGGTAAAACTGTCGCCGCAGACATAGGCTTTATCCGCCAGATGCTGATCCAGAAGGGTCAGGGCCTCATGCGCTTCGTCACTCAGCTTGGCGATCTTTTCCGGGTCGCGCTGATCAGGTTGAGTGCGCACGGTTGCGAAGAACAGGTGGATCACCGGCCCAAAGGCGCGACTGGCCGACCACTCCATCCATTGATCCGCAATCGCACGGGTCTGGATGTCGGACGGGCTGAGCGTTCCGGCGCCGTACCGATCACAGAGATAGCGCACGATGGCGAGGCTTTCCCACAGCGCAAAGTCTCCATCCCGGATCGCCGGGATCATCCTGTTGGGATTGATCTGCGCATACATTTCGGTATCGAGTTTGCCAAAGCTGCCCCCGGCCAGCTGCAGCGTGTAGTCCAGCCCCAGCTCGTTCGCTGCCCAGATCACCGGAATAACGTTCGACGAATAGGGGCGCCCCCAAATCTCAAGCATGTTCCAGCATCCTTTTCTGGGCGATGGATTGCGTGCCGAACTTGGGAACAACGTGCTCAAACAGACGATGCCAGCTGGCGAGGATCTTTTCGTAGGGCACGCCGGTGTATTGCTGCATCAGCATGAGGTGATCGAGACCGATGGTTTCCTGTCGTTCCGCAAACCGATCCGCAACATATTCGGCATCGCCAACCACGATGATCCCGCGTTTGTTGAGGAAGTCGAACCAATCCATATCCTCATCCTCGGGCGTCATCTCTTCGCCCACGTCCAGATAGCCGTGCTTGGTCCATTCCCCCTTGGGACGCGATCCGCCAAGGAATTCGTAATAGGCGTTGATCGGGCCGCGAATGGTGTTCACCGCTTCATCCATGCTTTCGCCGACATAAAACGCCGTGCAGACACCAACGCCTTCGCCAAGCTTCACCTCGCGCCCATCGCGTTGCGACAGGGCCTGACGATAAGGTTCCCAACAGGCCAGCGTCGCCTTGGGGCCCGCCGCCATCGAGATCACACCCCAACCGCGCTCTCCGGCCAACTTAAATGTGGGCGGGGCATTCGACATCAGCCAGACCGGCGGATGCGGGTCGGAATAGGGGCGCGGATGCACATACATCGCCTTGTATTCGCCATCTTCGTCGTGATAACGCGGGTCCAGAGGGTCAAAGAACCGATTGGCCTCTTTCCAGCCAGGAACCGGGAATTGATAGAACTCGCCGTGATGGGTGAACGCCTCGTTAGTCCAGGCTTTCAGGATTATCTCAAGGCTCTCCTGATACAGCCGCATGACCTTGGCATTGTCTCGCCGGTCCGCATCTTTGTTGAACTGGATGGTCGAGCGTTCGTTGATGCCCTTGGCCACGCCGAAATCAAACCGGCCCTGGGTCATGTTATCAAGCATCGCGGCATCTTCAGCCACCCGCAAAGGATGCCAGTCCGGCAGGATGATAGGCGCCGTGCCAACCCGCAGTTTCTTGCAATGCGCAGCCACGTGGGTCCCCATCTGGATCGGATTGGGCGGCGCATTCATATATCCGTTATGGGCAAAGTGATGCTCGGTGAACCACGCGGTTGTGAAACCCGCCTGCTCTGCCAGCGAACACTGTTCGAGGATCATCTCCAGCGTGCGCGCCCAGGGAATCGTCTCACCAGGGCTAAAATTGGCAATCAAATCAAAGCGCATAACGTTCTCCCGGCAGGTAAAAGATCAGTTGATTTTTTATCCTATTTTCAACTAAGTTGATTTTTACTCGAAAAGTCAACTGAAATCATTTATTCTGAAGTTATGAAAAATGACGTGTCCCAGACCGACGCCCAAAGGCTTGGCAGTGAAATTCGCGAAGTGCGCAAAGCACGTGGGCTGACTCTACAGCACTTGTCCGAGGCGGTGTCATGTTCCAAAGCCTATCTCAGCCGGATTGAGCTTGGGACGGCCAGGGTGTCCGAAGACCTGCTTGGCGAAATCAGCGATGCGCTTGCGGTTGACCCGGGCTGGTTCTTTCCCAAGCAGGCAGGAGAAGGCCCGCTGGAACGCAAGCACGTCGTGCGACGTGAAAACCGCAGGGCGCTGTCGGCGATGTATACGCGGTCAACGGATGAATTGGGCTTTGAGGACGAATTGCTGTCCAGCACGTTGTCTGGCCAGTGCTATTTGATCCTGTCGCGGTTCCGTCCCGGCGCAGGACAACCGCCCGAGCCGCTGGAAGGGTATTCCTTTGAAGGTGAGCAACACGCCATCGTCCTTAGCGGCGAAGTTGAGCTGCGTCTCGCGAGCGAGGTCATTTCATTGCGTGAAGGAGACAGCTTTTCCTATCCATCCATGATCGCGCACCGCTTTCGCAACAAGACCGAAAAAGAAGCCACAATGGTCTGGGCGATGTCGCCGATACGTATCACGTGGTGACTGATGGTCTGCTATTGCAGATGCATGAAGTGCTTTTGTGTGTGGTGCGCTGAAAGGTCTTGTCAGAAGAACTTGGGTTGAGCGGGGCAGGGGTGTTGGGATCTGTTGCAAACTTTTGGCTGTTGACGACGTCAGATGCCGCGGGTGAATGACTTTCGGTAAAATCAGTCGAGTGTCAGTTCATGATTTCCTTCAAAGGCGCGCAATATCCGAAGGGTCTTGTCAGAGGAACTTTGCTTGAGCAGGGCAGGGCGGTTACGTAGCTTTTGC
>NZ_WQCA01000068.1 GCF_013032445.1 Ruegeria arenilitoris
CAAAAGCTACGCAACCGCCCTGCCCGCCTCAACCCAAGTTCTTCTGACAAGACCTTGCCAATTGTTACCGGACATTCACAGTGAACCGTTGGGTGTCCGTTTTGTCCGCCCTACCGCCATTAATTTACTTTGCAACTGAGGTCAGGAGCGATCCCTAAGCGCACGTTAGTATGGATAGAGTATGCCAACCGAATTTACCCGAGGGGTTGCAGGGCACTAGTTGTGATCAACGTGAGTATTCGAAGGCCTTAGCCCTTGGGAGTATACCAAATTGGCGAAGTGTAAGCACGTTCTTGCGTTGACGTAGGCACCTCGGCAGGCAAATCGTCTCCAAACCGAACTGCGTCATAAACTGTCCACCTTGGTGTGGGAATTTCTAGGACACGGGCATAGTAGAAAGCCCTAACTGAAGGATCGAATTCAGGATCCTTCCAAACAGTGACCAACTCTGGAGAACCTATAGAATTGGTAAACGTGCCCGTTGCAACATCCACGGTGTTCCCCACCGCTGGCAGTTTGCCGTCCGCATCAGGTTCTCGGTCTCCCGACCAAGCCACATCATAGACCCGCTCTTCAGTTTCGCCGTTGGCATTTAACCAACCTTTCACAATCTGAATACGGTCGAGATTGCCGGAAAACGGGTCTTTCAGGGCAGCGATGAGGAAGGTTGGGGCGTCCGCGCCTTCTGTCGCGTCGGCGAGGTCCCCACCCATCGGAACGCCTTTTTCGTATCCTATTTCGGCGGGTAAACGGGATCTTGCATCTTCTTCCGTAAAGTCCCAGGCACCAAAGAAACGGACCGCGATGCGACTACCTGTTGTCCCGTAAACCTCTTTCCGTTCCATGGCGTCGAATATGGCTTCGCGTGTGTTGTCTTCAGCCCAAACTGCTGCGTAGCCAGAGGCCGCCATTTCCCACCCGAGAATCCTCAAGGCATCAAACTCGCCAACGACATGCTGCCAACGGCCAGGTTCCGGCTCGACACCTGAGTGTTTGCCAAAGAAATTGTCTTCTTCCGCCGTTGCCAAAGCCGTATGGCTGTCGGTCGAGCCCACTACTCCGAACTTGTATGGATTGGTGCCGAGCTGAGCCTCTAATTTGAGACCATTCTTCAAAGCCTCGCGCGCGTATTCGTACTGAAGCATCCAGTCTTCTTTGGGTGTCGGACCCAGATTGGATTTATCCCAGGTTTCATAGTCGGCAAACTCATCGTTCGGGCTGAGAAAAGGGTGAGTTTCTCCGTCACCCTTGATCTGGGTGATCTCATACATCGGCTCCCACTTAGCACGCCGCTCCGCGTAGTCTTCGGTCAAAGGCTCACCCGTTTCCGGGTTGGTTTCGACCGGAAACATCAGGCCGTTGGAGACGTTGCCGTTGTGGGCAAGGGCCAGTACACGGCCGCCAGTCTCTAGTTCATAAGTTTCCATCCAGTCCCACAAACGTTCGGGATTAAAGGTTTCTGCGGTTGTGAATGGCAGCATCTGCCGTGCGCGTATTGCATCATCTCGGTAGATCACGTTGCGGTGGAGGTTGTTGCCTCCTTCTGTGGACGTCCATTCGTACCCGATGAACGCAGTGAATGCGCCGGGGTCGTTGTGATGATCCGCAGTTTGCGTGAATTCGTCCCAAACGGATTGTACGAACCTGCGATCTGAAACAGCCTCGGGAAGAGCATCACCGGTTATACCAGCAAAGGTTTCTATAACTTCCATTGTTGCGCCGAGAGCAACATCTCCACCGGCGTTAAGACGTTCGTTCCAGTCTCGAAGTGTTGGATCACGCATCAGGGTAGAATTCCCTGCGACGATCTCATTCATGGCGCCCATGGCGTCCGAGTGATCGGATACGACAAGCCAGTCGAGGGGACGCGATAACTGCACCCGAAGGCCGTGCGAGGTAGTCACTTCCTCACCGCGTGCAAATCTATAAGCATCGTCTGGGCTCAGGATGACGCCAAACCCGCGCGCGTCGAGCGAATTTGACGTGTGCAGGTGCGTGTCACCCCACAGAGGTCGTGTAGGAAAGTCTCGACCTGCATAAGGTGAGAAATCAGCAGGCGCGGGTTCGCGCATATCATCAACCGATATGGTCATCTCTCCGACTTGCCCGCCTTGTGCGGCCTCTTGAGCATTTGAAAAACTTGATATGAATGCTGCGGAAACTATTGCTGTCGATGTCGTCAGAAAAAACTTCATTGGAACCTCCCAGCCGCACTGAATGCCAGCCTATGGCAACATCTGAGCCGACTGTTCGTCAAGGAAAACAGCGGTTTTTCTTAGATTAGCTCAAATGATCTCAGGAGAAGTTCGACTAGTCCGAGGCCGCAGTTTCGCCCTTACCTCTGACGCTCAGCCGCGGTGAAAAAGTACCGCAATGAGACGACTTTCTTGACGACTGGTGACTTGGTTCGTCAGTCTTGAGCCCGTGATCTTGATTGGAGGCGCTGTTATGAAGTGGTTATCGCGAACATTCCTACTGGCCTTAACTCTTTTGTTTTCCACGGTCGCTTCAGCTCAAGATAAACCTAACATCGTATTCATATTTCTAGATAATTTTGGTTGGGGCGAACCTGGGTTCAATGGAGGCGGCATAATCCGAGGTACAGCGACCCCCGAGATGGACGCCCTCGCTGCGGAGGGATTACGACTCACAAACTTCAACGTGGAAAGCCAGTGCACGCCGTCCCGTGCAGCGACCATGACAGGACGATACGGTATCCGAAGCGGCAACCACACGGTCCCACTGGGCGGCGGCGTCTACGGCCTAACTCAGTGGGAAATCACGATGGCCGAGATGCTAAAGGATGTGGGATACAACACGGCCATGTACGGCAAGTGGCACCTTGGCTGGACCGAAGGACGCTATCCAACGAATCAAGGATTCGACGAATTTTACGGCGTGGAGACCACTGATGTTACAGTCTGGCGCACGCTTCCGGGATTTGCTGAAGCCAACATGGAAGAACCGGTTGTGATGCAGGGTGTTGCGGGTGAACCGGCGACAGTAGCGCGCGACTATGATCTGGATTATCGCGGTGAGATAGATGGCGACCTGACAAAGAAAGCCATCGATTTCATCGAAGCCAAGAGTGGGGAAGAGGCACCATTCTTCATCTATCTTGCATACACGCAGACCCACTATCCAAACATCGTGTCGGAAGAATTTGATGGCGCCACTGGAAACGGCGTCTGGGCCGACATTCTACTTCAAACAGATAGCTATATCGGACGCATCGTTGATGCGATTGAGACGGCAGGTGTTTCCGACGACACCGTGGTGATATTTACTGCTGACAATTGCCCTGAAGCTCTTCCGGTTGGAAACGCCAACGTCTCGCCGGTTCCTGCGGTACATGGTACAGCCGGGCCTTGGCGCGGCACTCTGTTCACTAGCCTCGAGGGAAGCATGCGCGTGCCTTTTGCGATCAAGTGGCCGGGAAAGATCCCCGCCGCTTCAGAAAGCAACGACGTCATTCACTCGATGGACCTATTTCCGACACTTGCGGCATTTGCAGGCGGCAAGGTACCTGACGACCGGGCCTTTGGTGGCATTGACCAGTCCGAATTTTTTCTTGGTAACCAGCCTAATTCAAACCGAGAAGGCGTGATCGTTTACATGGGCGAGCAGATATTCGGCGTCAAATGGAAGGATTGGAAAGTTCTTTTCAAAGAGAACACAACGGCATTCGGCGCGACAGAGTCCTTCGATACACCAAGAGTCTACAATCTTCTGAATGATCCACATGAGCGTGAAAGTGTACTTTTCCCACACACATGGGCGGTCGAAAAGGCGCTGCCTCAATTGCAGGAGCACATTGCAACGTTCGAGGAATACCCCCCAATACCACCGGGAACACCTGATCCCTATGAACCACCCAAAAACTGAACGGCGGTTTTGTCCGCAATGCGGTCATTGGCACTAAGCGCAGCTAACGTCTGCTTTCCGCCCTTCGGACCTAACGACCAAGGTTCGCTGGGCAGTTCAAGGCCGACTATCGGCCTCGAACTTTGTTTTCTGGGTGTTGTCAGACTAATTCGAACCAGTCTCAGTTTGCCTCGGAAACCGCGAACCTATCCGGAACAAAGTTGTCGCCACTCGCTAAGAGCGGCGGCGCGGGTCAGCTTGAAGGTATCTCGGCTGGTCAGCGATCTTTCCTGGTTGAAGTGGTTGTAGATAAAAAATGGACGGAGGCGAATTTCTGCAAACTTCGCATACGCCTGAAACGCAGCATGGCCCGTTCTCTTCGTCGAAACGGCAGGTGCGAGTTCTCGACGCGGTTGTTGAGCCACCTGCCCGTCCTTTGTTTTTCGGTAGCGCCAAGCTCTCTGAGCGCGGCTCTGTATGAGGCGAAGCGATCCGTGACGACGTTTTCCGCTTTTCCGTGCCGCTTCATCAATTTCCTGAGGAATTTCAGTGCAGCCTGATTGTTTCGGCGTTTGGTGACAATGGCTTCCAGCACCTCGCCTTCATGATCAACGGCCCGCCAAAGATAATGCCGCTTGCCATTCACCCTCGCGAAACCCTCATCCACGTGCCACTTCCATTTGGAGAACACGCGCAGTTGCTGAACACGCTTCCGTCTGATCTCGGTAGCAAACATCGGGCCAAACCTGTTCCACCAATATCGGACAGTTTCGTGGCTCGCGTCGATGCCTCGCTCATGCAGCAGATCTTCGACATTCCGAAGCGAGAGCGGGAAACGGATGTACAGCATCACCGCAAGGCGGATGATCTC
>NZ_WQCA01000069.1 GCF_013032445.1 Ruegeria arenilitoris
TCTCTCCGAGTGGCGCGGTCTTTGCGCGGAATAAGGGGCAGTCATCCTGTCCTTACAGAGACTGGTTCGCATTTGTCTGGCAGCACCCCGATGGCACTTTCTCGGGCGTTGCTCGTTTCTCCTTCACCATCAAACAAGAGGAACGTTCGATAGAACGGCTGCGTTTTGCTGGATTGACTGTAGTAGCCTTTGAAGGAGGTACGTGTTTCAGCCGTCACGTAGGAACCTCCGGAGGTTAGTTTGGATACTTCTGCATTGCTGAAATTCTTCGCGCATTCCCGACCATTCCAAAAGATTGGCACGCTCGAGTTTTCGTCCATTTCCATAAGCGGACGAGACCGCTCGGAAGAACTTTTTTTGACTCTCAAATCACGTAAAACCGCTTGCCCGGATTGCCGTTTCTTGCAGTGCTGCGGCGGGTTGCATCCTTGGCAAGGTAGCAGGGGTTCCTTACTTCGCCTCGGCGTACTTTCTCTTTGTAAAGCGCCCGAGCCTTTTAAGGACGATCGGCGCGATTTGCCCATCACCCGTACCCACATGCTTTTGCAGCCACACCGGGACATCTGGCGATACCGCTTTGACACGGTCTGGCAGGACACCTGCCGAGACGGCAATTGTGATGGCGGAGAGTGTGAGACGGAGTGAATTCGGTAGTAACTGGAGGTTTCCTGCCAGAATGTCCTAAGGGCCAGTCTACCACAGTTCTAACGCGTCAGGATGCCAGCCAAGTGCACGAACCAAGCTTCCTGTTGCCTGAAATCCCACTTTAACTTTTGATGGGCGTATCGAACATCCTGAACAAAACAGCTCCGATGTTGCGTGGGTCTCTGGACATTCGGAGATAGGCCTCCAAATGAATCTTATGATTACTCGTCGAAAGTTCCTGTTGGTCACCGCAACCTTAATGGCTGCTCCGTATATTGCGCGGGGACAAACTGCGGCCCTGAGTGATGCAATAAGCCACCTGCCGCAATTGCACTCCCTTCAAATTCAACGCGGAAACGAGGTCCTTTTCGCTCAGGCCCAACAGGGTGAAGGCTTGGATAGGCCGGCTAATATAAAGTCCTGTTCGAAAAGCATTGTAGCTCTGCTGCTTGGTACGGCGATCGCCCGGCAGGAAATCCCATCGGTAGATGCCACGTTGCAAGAGGTTGCTCCGCAACTCTTGCCCGCTAATGCCACACCCGGCTCCGAACAAATTACCATGGAGGACCTGGTGACTCTGCGGGCAGGTCTCGAAAGAACCTCTGGCAGTAACTACGGAGAATGGATCAACTCTCCCAACTGGATTGCGGATGCGTTGACGCGACCGATGGTTGCAGAGCCCGGAGAGCGGATGCTCTATTCCACTGGATCGACCCATGTGCTTGGCGCAGCATTGACCGAGGCAACCGGTCAAAGTCTTTTGAAACTCACACGTGAGAGGCTGGGCACACCTCTTGGTATCGAGATACCGGCTTGGACGAGGGATCCACAAGGTTACTATCTAGGTGGCAATGAGATGGCGATCACGCCGAGGTCGATGCTGAAGATCGCTACTTTGCTTCGGGACCGCGGCGCTTTTGCGGACAAGCAAGTCATACCTGAACGCTGGGTCCTGGAATCGACCAAGCCATATGGCCGTTCGGCTTTCTCCGGGTTGGATTACGGCTATGGCTGGTTTCTGTCCCCATCAGGCTATGCTTTAGCGCGTGGATACGGGGGGCAAATCATAGCGGCCCATCCCGACCAAGACCTTGCTGTTGCAATTACATCTGATCCTACGCGTCCTGCGCGTTCCGGAGGTTATTTTGGAGAATTGGTCAGATTGTTGGATGGTCCGATCCTGAGCGTCACCTAGACGGACCTCTCTAGGAAAACTGTTGGGGTTTGGTCACGTTCAGCCTGGACGGTGCAATACTATCAAGAATCCTTCTTCGTCAGTAGGTGCAGAGAAATGACTTGAAATGCGATCAAATTGCTCTTCCGACAGGTGAAAGGGGTGCTGACCAGCTTGGTTACGCTCTCGCAGTCTCGCCTTGCAGATTTCGTCAGGCAGATCAAAGTAGTGGAGCTCGCCGACTACGCCCGCTGATCTAGCGACGCCGCCAATCCAAGCGCGTGCGTTTGGTGTATTCGCAGGAAAGTCCAAAACAACCGATGTCCCAGCCCTAAGCAAAGAAGCAATGTGTGGGCCCATGATGTCGTATAACTTCTTGGAGCACCTTACATAGTCCGAAATTGCAACCAACTCGTCTCCGAACAGGGCAGCCAGCCACTCGTCCTCTGCGACTACAACTGTACGCTCGGCCTGACCAAGCTTTTTGGCGAGTGTTGACTTGCCAGACGCAGGTTTGCCGCAAAAAAGAATAAGCTTCGGAGTGGTTTCGTTCATAACCGCGCTATACCAAGAACATACTCGGAAATGAAAGACGACGATCACGATGCAGCGGTCAATATCCGCAACTGCCACGCAAAGGATGCAGGTAGTCGAGTTCCCTAGATGGGACCCATCTAGTTGAGGAAATCGCCTCCGAATTTACTTGCCACGTCGACCACACGGTTATCCCCAGTTTGAATAGAACTCGCCGGATTTTCCCCTCCAAGTTCGGCCTTAGGAGAGATCATCCAAAAAGCACGTTGCCAAGGCGACATATCGGCTGGCAGCGCTTTCAACACAGTTTCCATCAAAGGAAGCGGAGTTCCATCTTCTGCGAACTGGAAGGATGGGTATGCGTCGATGCCTTCGTATGGAACCGAGAAAACCTTCCCAGACCTCCTCCAGATCTCACCTATCCGTGTGATTTGCCAAGAACCTTTCTTCCAGCGCGCATGTACAGATTTATTGTCCAGCAATGGGAAATTCTGGGCAAACTCATCTTTGCGGGTGTCATTAACCGCGCAAAACTGTTCTTCAAACTTGGAAAAATACATCTTCTGACCAACAACACTCGCTAAAACACACAGGACAATACTGACAGAAACTCAATTTCTTGGAAGTGTAATTGTTCACACTTTGGAATGCGTTCTTAAGTGGGGGCGGGATTTTAGATGTAGCTAATTGAATTTAAGTGAGCTTTTTTCGAGTTCAGTTCGAAGATTAATCACCAGTCGCTTGGCTTGGTGGTCTGCATTGCCACAGTTCGGAGCGATAATCATTGCAACATGAGCGTATTGATCACACATCTACGTACGAGCCGCGTAGAGGTCAGCATCGAATGGGTTATACGAAAACTGCTATTTTGATGGCCGCAATGACGGCCTTGTTCATGGGGTTGGGATACCTGCTGGCAGGTACAGGCGGCATGCTGTTCGCCTTGGTATTGGCGGCAGGTATGAATATTTTTACCTGGTGGAACTCAGACAAAATGGTCCTTCGCATGCACAACGCAAGGCACGTTTCATCTGGTGACCACTTGGGGTTGTCTCAAATGGTCGGGGACCTTGCAAAGAACGCGGGCATGCCAAAGCCCGCTGTGTACCTGATCGAATCCCCCCAACCCAATGCATTTGCTACAGGCCGCAATCCAAACAACGCCGCTGTTGCCGTAACCACGGGGTTGTTACAAACCCTCACAAGGGAGGAGTTGGCGGGCGTTGTCGCGCATGAACTCGCGCATATCAAGAACCATGACACTGCGATTATGACCGTAACCGCCACATTTGCGGGTGCGATTACGATGTTGGCAAACTTCGCACTGTTCTTTGGAGGAAGACGGGATAGCGCTCTTGGTCTAGTGGGGACCATTGCGCTGATGATCTTAGCGCCATTGGCTGCAGGTTTGGTCCAAATGGCAATTAGTCGGACAAGAGAATACGCCGCCGACCGCACCGGCGCCGAGATTTGCGGTCAGCCTCTAGCATTGGCATCTGCCTTGGAACGTATTCAGCAAGGAGCGGCGCGGATCGACAATGATGCCGCAGAGCGCAACCCAGCGACCGCACACATGTTTATTATCAATCCATTGCATGCGCACACGCGTGACAAGCTGTTTTCAACTCACCCGTCGACGGAAAACCGGATAGCTGCGTTGAGAGTGCTCGCCCAACAGTCTAACGCAGCCTATGAAAGCAGAAACTCGAGTAGCACAAACCAAGGACCAGGAACTGGCCCTTGGGGGTGAAAGTCGCGCCCAGGAACTACTGTCTAAACTCCGGCGACACAGCACAACTTGGCGAGTTGCAAATCTTTGTGGAGAAGCCTTTAATCCGCAGGGTCTTGTCAGAAGAACTTTGCTTGAGCGGGGCAGGGTGGTTGCGTAGCTTTTGCCCATGCCCATGCCCATGCCCATGCCCATGCCCATGCCCATGCCCATGCCCAGACCTGCCTCATTCATGTATTTCAAGACCAGCCCCGAGATCATCCGCCTTGCGGTGATGTTGTACATCCGTTTCCCGCTTTCGCTTCGGAATGTCGAAGATCTGCTGCACGAGCGTGGCATCGACGTGAGCCACGAAACTGTCCGATATTGGTGGAACAGGTTTGGCCCGATGTTTGCTACCGAGATCAGACGGAAGCGTGTTCAGCAACTGCGCGTGTTCTCCAAATGGAAGTGGCACGTGGATGAGGGTTTCGCGAGGGTGAATGGCACGCGGCATCATCTTTGGCGGGCCGTTGATCATGAAGGCGAGGTGC
>NZ_WQCA01000007.1 GCF_013032445.1 Ruegeria arenilitoris
CGCGCGGTTCGGGAAGAGATCGAACAGTTCGGTGCTTTCTGCGAAGTGCACGTCGCGACCTCGATCGAGGAATGCGAACGCCGCGACCGCAAGGGCCTGTACAAGCTGGCGCGCGAGGGCAAGATCAAAGAGTTCACCGGCATCTCGGACCCCTATGATGTGCCTAAGAACCCTGAACTGAGCGTCGAGACCGAGAATGTCGACGTCGACAACTGTGCCCATCAGGTCCTGCTCAAACTCGAAAGCATGGGCCTGATTGCAGCGTCGTAAACTGGCGCCATAAACATGCTAAAGCCCTCGCATCGCGGGGGCTTTTTCTTTTTTCAAAGCTGAACTCATCCAAGGCGAACAACGAACAGGATGTGGGGTTCTCAGCGTTGTGTTCCTCCCGAATGGGAACCGTGGCAACGTAATGATGCAGAAAACCGAAATCGGAATGCTCTGCAGCCGCATAACCATGTAGACGATGGCTTCCGGATCACCGACTGTCCTGCCGGCCGGTCGGTTGAGGCGTATCTAGAGCCGGATCATCACTCGGCTTCAGACAGATCGACCTGACCGCGCATGAGCACCTTGCCGCAACCCGCAACCTTGATTCCGGTCATCGCATCCATTGGCCCAACACGGGTGACAGTGGCCTGACCGGCCCGCCCCATGTCATGTCCCTGTTCAGCGACGAACGTGTCTTTGGGCATCAACCCATATTTCCACAGATAGGCCGCCATTGCACCGGTGGCCGATCCGGTAAACGGGTCCTCGGGGGGACTGGGCGGTGCCATCAACAGGCGTGAGAACGTGTCGCCCGTATCGGTCGCACCTTTGAGTGTCACAAGGAAAGGTTCGGCCATATCTGATCCCGAAAACCCGGCCTTCTCAGTTATTTTTGGCAGCACGCTGACGTCCAGCTTTGCGGCACGCAGGGCCTCATGATCGCGCAGAACGGTGACGCAGAAGGGTAGTCCGGTAGAGACAAATTGCGGCGGAGAAATGATAGCCTCTTCGGGCAGGCTGATGGCGGCGGCAACCAGATCAGCAGGCACCATCGCACCAAATTGCGGCGCAACCTGCGTCATCTCGATCTCATCGCCGTTCAGGCGGATCGATACGACCCCGGCCCCGGTCTCAAGCGTCAACTCATCGCCCTTAAACAGGTCACGCGACCGCATCGCGGCCACGGTAGCGATTGTGGGGTGCCCGGCAAAGGGAATCTCGCGGCTGGCCAGGAAATAACGCACCCGAATATCTGCCACATCGGACGGTCCCGTAAACGTGCACTCAACCAGAGAAGTTTCGCGCACATAAGCCATGCAGACATCTTCGGAAAGCACGGCACCACCATGCACCACTGCGCACCCGTTGCCGCCAAAAGCGCGGTCGCTGAAGGCGTCTACCCAATCAAAATCAAACCAGCTCATGTGTTGCACCCTTTCGATATGCGAACCGCTACAGGTTCGCATATCTCGCCCGCGGGGCGGTAGATGTCACGTGGAAATCTTGTGGCTTAGTGCACGGCCACCGGTGAATAGTCATGCTCGCGCGCGAGGTTGAAGGCCAGTTTGCGGTCGGCGACCAGCGCCAGTTGCTGACCATCGGAGTCGTGAACGGCGTAAAGCTGATCCAGATCACCCGCCTGTTCGCGCACTTCCCGAGGCAGATCAGCGACGTCGACAGCTTTCACATAGACGATCCTGTCGCCTTCGGCGTTCAGCTCAATCGGTGTATTCATTGCTCTTACCCCTTTCTTATGTTGATCGTTTGCACCACGGTTTCGGGCACGGCGCGGGTCAGATCCACATGCAGCAGACCGTTTTCCATGATCGCCTCGCCCACCTCGACACCATCAGCCAGCACGAACATGCGCTGAAACTGACGCGCCGCAATGCCACGGTGCAGGAAAATACGCCCCTCGCTGTCGTCGCGTTGACGGCCCCGGATCACCAGTTGGCGATCCTCGATGGTGATCGACAGATCCTCTTCCGCGAACCCGGCAACCGCCAGAGTAATGCGGTACGAAAAATCCGAGGTCTGTTCGATGTTATAGGGCGGGTACCCTTCGTTGCCAGCCTTTGCAGACCGTTCCAGAAGGCGTTCCAGCTGCTCGAACCCCAAAAGATGCGGGTATGAGCCAAGAGTAAGTTTCGACACGTATTTTCGTCCTTTTTTGTCAAAGCGACGTGTGGTGCGGCCCCGTTCTGGCAACCGTGTAGAATAGAATATGGGAATATGCAGGGATGTCCACAAGGTCTGGCCGGATAAAGCCTGACACACTATCTTGTGTGTTAAGCACCACAAAAGGCACTGAGTCGCACATGAACGCGCCCACCGATCTTTCGATGAAAACAGACGAGGTTTTGCGGGTTGAACTGGAGGTTTTCCGCCGTCAACACCGTGATCTGGACGAGGCGATCGAGGCGCTGCAAGCCACTGGCACCGCCGATCAGCTGACAATCAAGCGGCTGAAAAAACAGAAACTGCGGCTCAAGGACATCATTCGCCTGATCGAAGATCGTCTGACCCCTGACATCATCGCCTGACGCATTGCCACGAAGTCGGATTTAGCTATAGTGCGCGCTCTCTCAGAAGGCAGGAAAGAAAGCGGATGAGCGACGTAAAAGTGGGGATTATCATGGGCAGCCAATCGGACTGGCCCACGATGAAAGAAGCCGCGAACATTCTGGATGAACTGGGCATTGCGTATGAGAAACGCATCGTCTCGGCGCACCGCACACCCGACCGTTTGTGGGACTATGGTAAGACCGCCGTTTCGCGCGGTCTGCATGTAATCATTGCCGGGGCCGGAGGGGCTGCGCATTTGCCGGGTATGATGGCCTCGAAAACCCGTGTGCCGGTGATTGGAGTTCCGGTTCAGACGCGAGCACTTTCTGGTGTAGACTCACTGTATTCCATCGTTCAGATGCCGAAAGGATTTCCCGTTGCAACCATGGCGATTGGTTCAGCAGGTGGTGCGAATGCGGGTCTGATGGCTGCCGGGATTCTGGCCTTGCAAGACGATGCTCTGGCGCAACGCTTGGACGCGTGGCGTGAGGCTCTGTCGGCCTCGATCCCCGAGGAGCCCGTCGATGAGTGACATGCTGCAACCCGGCGCAAAGATCGGAATTCTGGGCGGTGGCCAGTTGGGCCGGATGCTGTCCGTGGCCGCAGCTCGTCTGGGATTTGTAACCCATATCTTTGAACCCTCCGCCAACCCGCCCGCCGGTCAGGTGTCCGACCGGGTGACTACTGCGGCCTATGACGATGCGGACGCCTTGCGCGCCTTTGCCGAGTCCGTCGACGTCATCACCTATGAGTTCGAGAACATCCCGACCGAGGCGCTGGATCTGCTGGAATCCCACTGCCCGATCCGGCCGGGACGCGAGGCATTGCGGGTCAGTCAGGACCGGCTGACCGAGAAGAACTTTCTGCAGGGGCTAGGCCTGCAAACCGCGCCTTTTGCCGATATCACCGATCTGGACAGCCTGAAAGCGGCGATTGAGCAGATTGGCACGCCCGCCATCTTGAAGACCCGTCGGTTCGGCTATGACGGTAAGGGGCAAGCGCGGTTGCGTGGGCCTGAGGACGCCGAGGCAGCTCTGACTGATATGGCGGGCGCGCCGTCGATCCTGGAAGGGTTCGTGGAATTCAGCCACGAGGTTTCGATCATCGCCGCCCGTGGGCTGGACGGTCAGGTTGCCTGTTTCGACCCCGGCGAGAACGTGCACCGCGACGGTATCCTGCACACAACGACAGTTCCAGCACGGCTACGTCCGGCACAACGTACGGATGCGGTGCTGCTGGCAGCTAATATCCTGAACGCGCTGGACTATGTGGGAGTTATGGGTGTTGAGCTATTCGTCACGCCCACCGGTCTGATCGTGAACGAGATTGCGCCTCGGGTGCATAACTCGGGTCATTGGACGCAGAACGGCTGTGCGGTGGACCAATTCGAACAACATATCCGCGCCGTGGCTGGATGGCCTCTGGGAGACGGGCAACGGCATTCGGATGTGGTCATGGAGAACCTGATCGGCGACGACATGGATCGCGTCCCCGAACTGGCGCAGGAGCGCGACGTGGCGCTGCATCTTTATGGTAAGGTAGAGGTTAAGGCCGGTCGCAAGATGGGTCATTTCAACCGCATCTCGCGCTAAGATATCGCGCGGACGCGCGATGCCTCAGGCAGGAGTCTTTGGGAAAAGATGAAGCGGGTTAGCGGACGAACCGGTCCGCGATGTCTCCGGCCATGTAGCTGACCCGACCTGCTGCCAGAGTGGCGGCAACGCGGTGGGTTTCGGAATCCAGAATGACCAGATCGGCGCGCTGGCCCGGGGTCAGCGTCCCACGGTCCTGCAGTCCCAGCACACGTGCAGGCCCCGAGGACACCAGCGCCCACGCCTCTGCCATATCGACCAACCCGGACTTGGCCAACATCAACGCGGCCCGTCTGGGGCTGGGGTAGTGATAGTCCGAGGCCAGTGCGTCGCAATACCCCATCGTGATCAGGTCCAGCGCACTGACATTGCCCTTGTGCGAGCCCCCACGCACCACGTTGGGCGAGCCCAAAATTATGTAGTCTCCGCAGGCACTCGCGGCTTCGGCAGCCTCAAGCGTTTCGGGGAATTCGGCGATTTGTGCCCCGCGTGCACGCCATTCGGCACGGGTTTGTGCGGTGGCATCGTCATGGCTACCCATACGCACGCCCTGCTTGGCGAGATGCGCACACAGCGCGTCCAGTGCCGCAGGCACCTCGGTCCGGCGGTCATGCATGGACAACAACAGTTCAAAGTGTTTCTCCGGGTTGCGCCCAGCCTTGAGCGCCTGCCCGGTCAGGCGTGGCGGCTTGCGCCGCTCTGCCAAGCGGTCATGCGGCAAGTGGTCGTTGAACACTATATAGGGCACCTGCCATTCGGCAATCCGCTCGGGCAAGCCCGCAAAATCGTCCAGCATATGCGTCTCAAACCGCAGCTGCGGCATCAGGTCGGTCACGACGCGATCCTTGACCCTGGCAATCGCATCAAACACCTGCCCCGCGAATTCGGGGCCACGTACCCCACCCTCCCAACTGTGGAACTGAGCCAGCACGGCGGTGGTGATGCCATTCGCGGCCAGCTCGGCCTCGACCGAGAGGATACCCTCATCCATCTGCTTCATCGCCCCACGACGCGGCGCTATATGGCGTTCGAACCCGTCGCCATGCAGGTCGATAATACCTGGCAAAACGACATACCCTGACAAATCGACCTGACGTCCAGCGTGATCCGACAGGATGACGCCATCTGCGAAAGAAAGGTCCTCATGCACAAGGCCCCGCTCCGGCAGGAGCACCTCTGCGCCGATCAGGGTCAGATTCAGCGCAGTCATTGAGAAAGCTCCGACTCGGGCTCCGAGCAATCCTGCCCGATACAGATTTCGTCGATGATACTCATAACCCCGTCCAGCCAAGTGATTTGGGGATCAAACTGTCCATATTCGATGAAATGCAACGCCTGCGCCATCACGCGGGGATTGTTCATCATAAAGGTGTGGGTCACCGGCAGGACGATGTGGTCCTTCATCCCCTCGACCTTTGTCGTCTCGATCGAAACCTTGCCGTCATCCCGACCATCGATCAGTGACGAAAACACCGGGTTCAACGAGTTCTCGCCTGCAATCACACCCAGCTCGAAATCCACCGGAGGCAATTGACGTGGAATGCCTTCGGGACCGGTCCCCAGCGCCAGCCCGGCGGGTCCGTGCAACATACCGAACACCTCCCAGGCGCCTAGTTCATCGACCAACTGGCTCCCCTGATTGGGCGGGCCAAGCATGACCACACGGCCCAGGTTTTCCGGATGGTGGTCCTGCAACCAATAGCGCAGCAGGATGCCGCCCATCGAATGCGCCACCACATTTACGGTGTCATCACCGCAGCCTGCGAACGCGTCCGGCAAAGTCTGATTGGCCAGTTCAGGGATCGGCAAATCCGTTGAAGGATATCCGGGTCGCACCACGGTGTAGCCATGCGCCTGAAAAAGCTGCTCCATAACGGTGAACGACGCCTCGGTCCGCGCAAGCCCGTGCAACAACACCACGCATTTCGCGTGAACCGCGGCGGGGACGAGGAACAGAAACAAGGCGAGCAGGTATCTCATAGCCGCCAGATAAGACCTAAGCGCAGGTGATGAAACCCCTAGCGTGGTTTCAGGCGCAGGACGGCCAGCGCGATGCCGCCCAGAACCAACGCTGCACCCATAACAAGACGCAGGCTGGCGGTTTCGCTAAGCAAGAGAACGCCACCTAGAATGGCAATGATTGGAACACTTAATTGCACCACAGCCGCTGTAGTAGGCGCAAGCTGCGGCAGGACGCGATACCAGAGCGCATAACCCATCCCCGACGTTACACCGCCAGAGATGGCAGCCAGCAAATAGCCCGAAGCGTTCATCTGCCAGTCTCCTCCGTTGATCAAAAGCGCCAGTGCCGTGACCGGCAGCGCGACGATGAAGTTGGCCGCTGTACCCGCCAAGGCGTCTGGTTCAGACCGCCCAACCAGTGAATAGATTGCCCAACCGATACCGGCAGCCGTCATCAGCACCGCACCTACAAGGTCGACCTGTATCGCATCGGACGGCCAGAGCACATAGGTCAGCCCGGCCAGCGCAATTGCAGCACCGGCAATCTGGCGGGCGGTTGGGATGCTCCCTGTCATGGAGGTCACCGCAAACATGGTGATCTGCACCACGCCGAACAGGATCAATGCCCCCAGTCCGGCATCCAAGGTCAGATAAGCCAGCGAGAACCCGATCATGTACAGCGACAGTGCCCCTGCCCCCGCAATCCTGCGCCGATTGCGGAGCGGCAGGCGCCCGGCCCTCGTCCAGACCAGAGCAGCCAGCACTACAGCCCCGGCCAGAACACGAACAACCGCGAACTCGGCGGGATCGCTGGCGCCGCTATCGATTGCCAGACGGTTCAAGATCGAATTCGCCGCAAAGGCGCACATGGTCAGAGCGGTGAGGAGGAACAGTCTCATATCAACCGCATAGCGGTTTCCCGAAGACTTGGACACTCACATTCCCGCGCGGCACGTGAAACACAAAAAAACGGGGCCTCCCGAAGGTGACCCCGTTCATATTTTAGTGGCATTTCCCTGTCGGCAGCCTGGCCTTGCGGCCAATCGCCTGTCGGGGCCGTCAGAATTCGCCGAGGCGAATTCGACGTGCTTACATCATGCCGCCCATGCCGCCCATGTCGGGCATGCCGCCTGCAGCAGGTGCATCTTTCTGCGGCTTGTCGGCAACCATTGCTTCGGTGGTGACCAACAGACCAGCAACCGATGCCGCATCTTCCAGAGCGGTACGGACAACTTTGGCCGGGTCGATCACGCCGAACGAGAACATGTCGCCATATTCTTCAGTCTGCGCGTTGAAGCCGAATGCTGCGTCCGAGGATTCACGAACTTTGCCAGCAACAACCGCACCGTCGACACCTGCGTTCTCAGCGATCTGGCGCAGAGGCGATTCAATTGCCTTACGCACGATGTTGATACCTGCATTCTGGTCAGCGTTTGCGCCTTCCAGAGCGTCCAGTGCTTTACCGGCCTGAACCAGAGCAACACCACCGCCAACGACAACGCCTTCCTGAACGGCTGCGCGCGTTGCGTTCAGAGCATCGTCCACACGGTCCTTACGCTCTTTTACTTCCACTTCGGTCATGCCGCCGACACGGATAACAGCAACACCGCCTGCCAGTTTGGCAACGCGCTCTTGCAGCTTCTCACGGTCGTAGTCCGACGAGGTTTCTTCGATCTGAGTGCGGATCTGAGCAACACGTGCTTCGATCTCGGCTTTCTCGCCAGCACCGTCAACGATGGTGGTTTCGTCTTTGGTGATTTCGATTTTCTTGGCGGTGCCCAGCATGTCCATGGTCACGGACTCGAGCTTCATGCCCAGATCTTCCGAGATCACCTGACCGCCGGTCAGGATTGCGATGTCCTGCAGCATGGCTTTGCGACGATCGCCGAAGCCCGGTGCTTTGACAGCAGCAATTTTCAGGCCGCCGCGCAGTTTGTTGACAACCAGAGTTGCCAGCGCTTCGCCTTCAACATCCTCAGCGATGATCAGCAGCGGCTTTTGCGACTGGATCACCTGTTCCAGCAGCGGAACCATCGGCTGCAGCGAGGACAGTTTCTTTTCGTGCAGCAGGATCATGCAGTCGTCGAGCTCTGCGATCATCTTGTCTGCGTTGGTGACGAAGTAAGGCGACAGGTAGCCACGGTCGAACTGCATACCTTCGACAACATCGGTCTCGGTTTCCAGACCTTTGTTTTCTTCGACGGTGATAACGCCTTCGTTGCCGACCTTCTGCATCGCGTCTGCGATCTGCTGGCCGATTTCGGCTTCGCCGTTGGCCGAGATGGTGCCAACCTGAGCAACTTCTGCCGAGTCTTTGACTTCGCGCGAGGCGTCTTTGATGCCTTCAACAACCTTGGCAGTTGCCAGGTCGATGCCGCGCTTCAGGTCCATCGGGTTCAGGCCAGCTGCAACCTGCTTAAGACCTTCGCGAACGATTGCCTGTGCCAGAACGGTTGCGGTGGTGGTGCCGTCACCGGCTTCGTCATTGGTGCGGCTGGCGACTTCTTTCACCATCTGCGCGCCCATGTTTTCGAACTTGTCTTCCAGTTCGATTTCCTTGGCAACCGAAACACCGTCTTTGGTGATGCGCGGTGCGCCGAAGGATTTGTCCAGAACCACGTTGCGGCCTTTGGGGCCCAGGGTCACTTTAACAGCATCGGCCAGGATGTTCACACCTGCCAGCATGCGGTTACGGGCATCGGTGTCGAACTTGACGTCCTTTGCAGCCATGTCGTTTCTCCTTGAGAAAATAAATTGGAATGAAGATCAGAGAAAGCGCGTGGCTTACTCGATGATCCCCATGATGTCGCTTTCTTTCATCATCAGCAGCTCTTCGCCGTTGACCTGAACCTCGGTGCCCGACCATTTGCCGAACAGGATCTTGTCGCCAGCTTTTACAGCCATTGCGATCAGTTCGCCGCTGTCCTTGCGTGCGCCTTCGCCGGTTGCAACGACTTCGCCTTCGCTGGGCTTTTCTTTTGCGCTGTCAGGAATGATCAGGCCGCCTGCGGTTTTCTCTTCGCTTTCGGTACGGCGAACCAGCACGCGGTCATGAAGCGGTTTCAATGCCATCTTTGCAGCTCCTTGGGCTCAAAGTTTGTTTATCCTCCCCTCACCGGACGGTGAGGCGTTAGCACTCGGAGTGTGTGAGTGATAACGACGAATAGCTAGGGGGTCGGAAACCCCGAGTCAACAAGCTGTGATGGATTTTTTTGGCAATTAACCTCAGTCGGCGTTTTCCCAGCTGTAGGCCCAGTGTTTCAGACCTTCGCTGCCTGCGTCCGACAGCGCGTAAACACCTTTGTCGATCTTGTCGAACCAGCCATAGTGGTTTTCCCGCATCAGGCGGGTGGCCGTGGGCACTCCGGTCGCTTTTGCCACCTCGGCCCCCTTGGTCGCGCCGCATTCAGCCAGATGCGCCGCGCATTTCAAAGCGTCCTGCCGGTAGGCCGTGACAATACCGTGCCGGGTGGCGCCACCAGCATTGGGGTCGCCTTCCAACCGGTCGAATTCACGCAGCAGCCGCACTGCCTTGGCCTTGTTCTTGCGCGGCGCATAGGGACCGGGATCGCACTGTACCTCGACCGCGCCATCGGCCCGCACGGTGATCAGCCCCAGGCCCAGACGACGACACAGGGCGAGATTGTCCTTGAGCGCCCGCCGGGCCGTGCGCCCTTTGGGTTTGCAAACCCCGATATAAACCTGATCAGTCACCTTCAGCCGCGTGATCGCCTGATGGAAAAGCGCCAGAGAAAACCGGAGCTTCAGCTCCACGATCACCGGGTCATCGCCATCCCGCACGGCGACGATATCGGCGGCGCCGACCTCGCCTTTGACGGTATAGCCCTGACGCTCCAGCAACGCCTTGATGGGGGGATAGAGATCCTGCTCGCGGTCCATGGCCACATGCTAGGCAAAATGCCACAGAATGCCAGAGGCCGCGCACGACCCTCTGATCCGCCTTGCACACCGCCAGCCACCGGGGCAAGTTTCAGGCAAAGATCTCATCACTGGATTGTACACATGCGCCTGTTCCTGCTTCTGATCTCTCTGCTCTTTCCTTTGACGGTTCAGGCCGCTTGTGAGGGGCATGATCTGTGGGAGGATTTTACCCCCGAAATGCGAGCAGAGTTGAATCAGGCCCTGGTCGACTTGCCGTTTCCGGAAGGCAACCATTGGATCGCCACCAAAGGTGACACTGTATTGCACTTGATCGGGACCATGCACCTGAACGACCCACGCATGGACGCAATTGTCGAACGCCTGACACCGACGCTCAGCCAGGCCGACGCTTTTTACTTTGAGGTTACCCAGGACGAAATGAACGCTTGGGAACAAAAACTAGCCGCGGACCCGAGCCCGGTGTTGATCACGTCCGGCCCCACCTTGATTGATTTGCTGCCCGAAGAGGCCTGGACAACCCTGTCTTCTGCATTGGCCGAGCGCGGCATACCCGGCTGGATGGGCGCGAAAATGCGTCCCTGGTTCGTCGGAATGATGTTGGCCATGCCCGCGTGTTTGGTTCAGGAGCCGGAGGCCAGTCACGGGATGGATGCGCGTCTGACCGACTTGGCCAACGAACACGGCATACCGCAGCATTCGCTGGAGAGCATCGATGACCTGATGGCTATGTTCGACTTCTATCCTATCGAAGAACAGGCACAATCGCTGGCGCGGATGGCCAATGCCTATGAAAACGGCGACGATCAGTTGGCGACCATGACGAACGCCTATTTCAGTGAAAAACACGGACAGGCTCTCGAACTGGGCCGCATTATGGCGCTTGAATTTTCAGGCATGTCGCCCGAAGAGTTTGACGAGGAATGGGGTGCCTTCGAGCAAAAACTGCTTGTCGAACGGAACAACAACTGGATGTCGCATCTCCTGAGCATTCAGGACCAGACCGCAGTAATCGCCACCGGAGCCGGGCACCTGAGCGGCAAACACGGCCTGCTGAACCAGCTGCAGCAAGCCGGATATTCCCTGACCCGCGGGCCGTTCTGACCTGAAACCAGCAAAATCCAGACCAACCGTCGCAGCGTAAACTCTGCCGGGTGACAAGTCCTGCGGACCGCCCTATAAGGCGCGCAAATTTATCATCCTCAGGACGCTGACATGACAACTCTTGTATTTGGCCATAAATCCCCCGACACCGATTCCACAGGCTCGCCGATCCTTTGGTCGTGGTACCTGAACGAAGTCAAAGGTGAACAGGCCGAGCCCGTTCTGTTGGGCGAACCCAACACCGAAGCCGCGTTCATGCTGCAGCGCTGGGACCTGCCCAAGCCGCGCATCATCGACGATGTCGAAGCAGACGCGCCTGTTGTCATCGTTGACACCAACAACCCGGCCGAGCTGCCCGCCAGCATCAACAGCGCCGACATTCGCGCCATCATCGACCACCACAAGCTGGTCGGCGGCCTGGAAACCAAAGGCCCGATCGACATCACCGTGCGCCCGCTGGCCTGCACCGCAACCATCATGGTTGACCTGATGGGCGACGACGCGGTCAAAATGCCCGAAGCCATCAAAGGCGCGGCGCTGACCTGTATTCTGTCGGACACGCTGGAATTCCGCTCGCCCACAACCACCGCGCATGACCGTGACGTGGCCGAGAAACTGGCCGCTGAACTGGGGCTGGACGTCTCGGCCTATGCCGCCGACATGTTCGCGGCGAAATCGGATGTATCGTCCTTCTCGGACGCCGAACTGATCCGCATGGACAGCAAGGAATACGAAGTGGACGGCACCAAGTTCCGCGTCTCGGTTCTGGAAACCACTGCACCCGGCGTCGTGCTTGACCGTAAGGCAAGTCTGGCGGGCTCGATGGTGGACGTTGCCAAGGAAGACGGCGTCGATCAGGTTCTGCTGTTCGTCGTCGACATTCTGAACGAAGAAGCCACCTTGCTGGTAACGAACGATCTGGTCAAAGGCGTGGCCGAGAAAAGCTTTGGCGCGTCGGTTGACGGCGACGCGGTTGTTCTTCCGGGTATCATGAGCCGCAAAAAGCAGATCATTCCGAACCTCAAGGTCTGATCTTCGGAACAATTGGTTTTAAAGGCGCCCTATGAGGGCGCCTTTTTTCATTGCACTGAAGGATTTGCGTGAAACGTTTCCGTTGCTACTCTGGCCCTAAGAATGGGTACCGGACCAGATCCAACGTATGAGTAAGCGCAAGTTCAGCACAACACGCAGCATCCTGCGGTTCGAAGGCCAGGATAAATCAGCCTATTGGCGCCGCTTTGCCATGTTGCTGACCCTGTCCGTGGTAATCGCCACGATGGGCATGTTGCGCAATTCCGGCGCAGTGGTAATCGCCGCAATGTTGGTGGCGCCGCTGATGACCCCCATTCTTGGCGTGGCGGCAGCAATGGTCATGGGATGGCTGGGGCGGGCGCTCTACCTCGCATTGATCGTTTGCGGTGCAGCCGTACTATGCGTCCTGCTGGCCTGGTTTCTGGTCTATGTCGCCGACGTCCCGCGCGGCATCCTGATCCCTGATCAGGTTCTGGCCCGGACTGACCCCGGAACCGAGGATCTGATCGTGGCCTTGGCTGCAGGTGTCGCCGGCGCATATGTTCAGATCAACAGATCCGAAGCCAGCTTGCTGCCCGGCGCGGCCATTGGTGTGTCACTGGTGCCGCCTTTGTCAGCCTCGGGTGTACTGATGTATTTCGGAGAACCGGCAGAAGCCTATGAAGCCGTTTTGTTGTTTGCCACAAACCTGGGCGCGATTATCCTGTCCGCCTGCGCGGTCTATATCGTGTACGCGGCCCGCTCGGTGGTTTTCAGTAAAGGTCGGCGCAAGCTGAACTTCACTGCCAGCGTAGTGATAACATTAGCCTTCTTGGCCTTTGTCGTCCTACAGTTGGGCAAATCCACGTATAACCGGTACCTCGAAACACGGACCGAGGCACAACTGGCACAAACCATCCGCAACTGGGCCGATCCGGTCTCAGTCGAAATCATCCGCATTGACGTAAACGCCAAAAGCAAACACGCCGACATCTGGTTGATTGTCGACCTACCGATCGAGGCCGCCTACAAAGTGTCCTCGGTTGTAGGACTATTACCTGAGAGCCTGCGAGAGAAACCTCTGGTTGACGTCTTACGCAAGGAACTGGGTCCGGGCTATTTGGTCGTTGTGCGCTTTCAAAACAGAATTGGCGCGCAGATCATATTGGGCACAGACACCGTCCAGCAAGCACCGGACGTAGAGAAAGTGACCGAAGAAAACTGAGAGAAACGAGCCTATTTCTCCGGCGATTGATATTGCGGGATGGTCAAACTGCACCAGCTTTGCAATAGCTGACTCAACCTTGTTTTAACTCCCCCGAGGCTTTTCATGACCCAGATCATCCACGCCCTGACCGAAATCTCCGACCGCTACAAAGCGCTTTTTGTCGACCTTTGGGGCTGCGTTCACAACGGTATCACCGCCTACCCCGAAGCCGTTGCCGCCCTTCAAGCCTACCGTGCGAAAGGCGGGATTGTGGTGCTTGTGACGAACTCTCCGAAACCCCGCGCTGGTGTGGCTGAGCAGCTGGCACAATTCAACGTGCCCGCGGATGCTTATGACACCATCGCTACCAGCGGTGACTCGGCGCGCTCGGCGATGTTTCGGGGCGCGGTGGGCGAAAAGGTTTACTTCATGGGGGAATGGCAACGCGATGCCGGATTCTTTGAACCGCTGAAACTGCTGCACCACCCCATCCACATCGAACGTGTCCCACTGGATGAGGCCGAAGGCATCGTCTGCTGCGGTCCCTTCGATCCGATGGCGGATCCGTCGGTCAACCGCCCGGATTTCCTCTATGCCAAGCAAAAGGGCATGAAGCTGCTATGTGCCAACCCCGATATCGTGGTTGACCGCGGCGAGGTGCGGGAATGGTGTGCTGGGGCACTGGCCAAACTTTATACTGAGATGGGCGGCGAGAGCCTTTATTTCGGCAAGCCGCATCCGCCGATCTACGATCTGGCCCGCCGCCGGTTACAGGAACTGGGCCATGACATCCCCGATGGCGACATTCTGGTGATCGGAGACGGCCCCCATACAGACATTCTTGGCGGCATGGGAGAGGGGATTGATTCTCTGTTTATTTCGGGCGGATTGGCTGCGGCTGAAACAAAAACGTCGCACCATCCGCACCACGAATCCCTAACCTATTATATTGCAAGGGAAAATATCAATCCCACCTATACAATCGGTCGCTTGAGATAGTCAGAAAAGACTTGATTTTCTGCAGTTGCGAAGTAATAAAGTTGCCGAACAGGGGTGACTTTGATTGTTTTGTTGCCCTACGGATTCAAGTGAGGGCGACATGTTGGACAATCTTCCGCGCGGCACGATCTGTATTGAAGACATCGAAATGGGTATGACCCGTTACCTGCGTAAGGTGGTGACGGACGAAGACATCGAGATGTTCGCACAGGTCTCCACGGACCGGAATCCGGTGCATCTGGATGACGATTACGCGCGCGATACGATCTTCGAAGGCCGCATCGCGCACGGGATGCTGACCGCTGGTCTGATCTCGGCCGTGATCGGAGAACAACTGCCAGGTCACGGCACGGTCTATATGGGCCAATCGCTGAAATTCCTTGCCCCGGTCCGCCCGGGCGACATGGTCTATGCCGAGGTCAAGGTGGTCGACATCGACTTTTCCAAGCGTCGCGTCAAACTGGACTGCCACTGTTCGGTCGATGGTAAGAAAGTACTGATTGGCGAAGCCATGGTGCTGGCCCCGTCGCGCAAATTTGACTGATCGCCCCACCAACCCGTGTAAAAAGGCGCCCAACAGGCGCCTTTTTTGTCTTCAGGACCTCGCCAACTGACCGCGTAATGTGAAGCCGTCAGGATCGACGAACTCGCTTGCGTCCTTTTAGTACGCCGGATTCCAGAATGATCTCTGACACCACGTGTTCACGCCTGTAGGCCATCACGTGAACCCCCGAAACCCCAGCGATATCCTGGATTTGCTGGATCAGTTCGATACAGATCTTTTTACCCTCCGCACCGGGCTTTTCCGCTTTTTCCATCCGGTCGATGACCTGATCCGGTATGTGAATGCCGGGCACATTGCTGCGCATCCAACGTGCCGCGCGTGCCGATGCGATGGGACCGACACCCGCTATAATGAAAACTTTCTTGTCTAGACCGGCATCCCGTACCCGCGCCATGAATTTCTCGAACAGTGGAATGTCGTAGATATAGTTGGTCTGAATATACTCAGCCCCGGCCTCAACCTTCTTTGCCAAACGATCCGGACGCCAGTCATAGGGCGGTATGCAAGGATTTTCCGCCGCTCCCAGAAACAGTTGAGGGGGGCGTGTGATTTTACGGCCAGACAGAAACGTTCCCTGATCGCGCATCGTGCGTATTGTGCGCAACAAGGTCAGGGAGTCGAAGTCGAAAACCGGCTTTGCCCCCGGCTGATCCCCTACGCCGACACCGTCACCAGTCAGGCATAGAACGTTGCTTACCCCCAATGCAGCGGCACCCAATACATCACCCTGAATTGCAATCCGATTCCGGTCCCTACAGGAAATCTGATAGACCGGCGAATACCCTGCACGCGTCAGCAGCGCACAGATCCCGATTGAAGACATGTGGCAGTTGGCGCCGGAAGCATCGGTTGCATTTATCGCGTCAGCGACCTCACCAAGCGGCTGAGCGGCCTGAAAAACATCCTCGGGATCGGCACTGTCGGGCGGGTTCAACTCTGCCGTCACTGCAAAACGGCCAGAGCGTAGCACTCTCTCCAATCGGCTGTGCGACACATACCCTTCGGGGACGGGAACATAGCCAGTTGGCTCGACCTCGCTGCGATGGGCATCGCTCATTTCTTCAGCTCCCGGTTCACCGCGTTGGGTGGCTCGGCGGCCAGAGGTGCCGCAGAAGGTTCATTCTCTCGTGCTTCGGGAAACGCCTGCGCCAGTGTCATTCGCGCGGCGTCTCGGGCGTCACGCTCCTGAGCAGCGATCTCGCGGCTGACCCGCAACCAGGACGACGAGCCCCGTAACGTGTGTTCCACTGGTGGCAGGACTTCTTTAATCTTGTCGCCACCATGGCGCATTCGGCTTGCTCCATCCCAGGCCAGCGCCCAAACACATTTCATGTCAGGCTTTACCTCGCAGAACTCACCGGGGCGCACGCCGCCACACGGACCATTGCGCAACTGTTTTGGGCAATTCATCGGGCAAGACATACCGGTGGACGACAGCACGCATTGTCCACACATCTTGCAGTCAAACAGCAGGGTCTTCACACCTTTTTCGACCAGCGCTATCGGGCGTTCGACACGGTTGTAGCCGATCTTTGCAAATAGCGGGTCCATGGCGACCATGCCGCGTTCGACGCATTTGTAAATCCACTCGAACGTGCGGGCATGGCGAATCGCGAACAGTCGCAATCGATACATGGGTCTGCCTCCTGTGCTGGGCTCGTTCGAGCCTGGCCGGGCTTCGATCCGGTTTACAGTAAATTCTATGGATCGGGCATTCAGTCTACACACAGGTTTTTTTTGGAATCAAGAAGTTGTCCATCCGCTGCACGATAAACTTGGGACAGCCTCCAGCGTTATCCGGGCTACTGTTAAGTTTTGGGCAATTTCGTCCGGTCTCGCTCGCTAAAATCAAACTGCCGCTTGAACAAATTGACTCGCAACGCTACGCACTCGCCTATGCGCATCATCCGGGATTTTCAGTTTATCGAGCCTCAGGACCGCGGCGCCAGCGTGGCGATCGGGAATTTTGACGGCGTCCATATCGGGCATCAGTCGGTGATCGAACTGGCGCGCAATGCCGCTCCGGACGCCCCGTTGGGAGTGCTGACCTTCGAGCCGCACCCACGCGAGTACTTCGCACCCGACACCCCGCCCTTTCGCCTGATGCGCGGCAATGCCCGCGCACACCGGTTGGAGAAGCTGGGCGTGCGGAAGCTATATGAACTCCCCTTCAACGCGGCTCTGTCCGGTTTGACGCCAGAAGAATTCGCGCGCGGTGTAATCTGCGATGGATTGAGCCTGTCACATGTGGTTGTCGGGGCCGATTTCTGTTTCGGCAAGGGCCGCAGTGGCACGGCGGATGACATGGTTCGCTTTGGGCAAGACATGGGTTTCGGTGTCACCATTGCCCCACTAATGGAGCGATCCGAAAACATCGTTTCCTCTACTGCGATCCGCACAGCCCTAACCGAAGGCCGCCCAAGTGATGCAGCCGAAATGCTGGGCCACTGGCACCGGATCGAAGGCGAAGTGATCGGCGGTGAGCAACGTGGTCGCGAATTGGGTTTTCCCACAGCCAACATGTCAATCGAAGGGCTACATCCACCGAAATTCGGCGTCTACGCCGTTTTGGTTGATGTGCTGGACGGCCCCAATCAAGGCAGCTATCACGGCGCAGCTTCGATAGGCACCCGGCCTATGTTCAACGGCGAAGTCCCCAATATCGAAACCTTCCTGTTCGATTTCTCGGGCGACCTGTATGGCGCGACCCTGTCGGTCGGGCTGGTTGAATTCTTGCGCCCCGAGATGAAATTTGACGGGCTGGACGGGCTGATCAACCAGATGAATGCCGACTGCGACAAGGCCCGTGGAATTCTGGCGGCGTTATGACCACCGACCCCATTGATCGAAACGGCCTGAGTCCCCGGTTCTGGGAACGCAAACCGCTGACCAAAATGAACCAGCGTGAGTGGGAGGCGTTGTGCGACGGCTGCGGCAAGTGCTGCCTAAACAAGCTGGAGGACGAAGATACCGGCGAGGTCGCCCTGACCTGCGTGGCCTGTCGCCTGCTGGATGATGAGACCTGCCGTTGCACGCAGTACGACATCCGCCACCAGTTCGTGCCGGAATGCATCGTGATGAAGCCCGACAACATAGACGACCACGCTTATTGGCTGCCGCAAACCTGCGCCTATCGTCTGCTGTGGGAAGGCAAGCCTCTTTACGACTGGCACCCGTTGATATCTGGTACGCCCAACAGCGTGCACGCCGCCGGAATGTCGGTCCAGGGCCGCACGGTGTCCGAGTTCGAAACACCGCTTGAAGAGTGGGAAGACTATATCATTGAGGAGCCCAGCTGATGTATTTTGCCTCTGACAATTCCGGGCCGGTTCATCCGCAGGTTATGGCTGCTTTGAACGCGGCCAATGAAGGCTATCAGATGGCCTATGGTGCAGACACGCTGATGAACGAGGTGCGCGATCGCATTCGCGGCATCTTTGAAGCTCCGGGCGCGGCGGTCTATCTGGTGGCCACAGGCACGGCGGCGAATTCGCTGGCACTGGCGACGCTGGCAAACCCTTGGGACACGATTTTTTGTTCACCCGTGGCGCATATCCATGAGGATGAGTGTAACGCGCCGGAGTTCTACACTGGGGCCAAGCTAACGCTGGTGCCGGGCGCAGACAAAATGACACCCGAAGCCTTACGCGTGGCCATTCAGGCTGAAGAGACGCGCGGCGTGCACGGCCCCCAACGCGGCCCGGTATCGATCACACAGGTCACGGAACGTGGGTCGGTCTATTCGCTGGCCGAATTGCAGGCGCTGTGTGGCGTGGCCAAGGAATACGGCCTGCCGGTCCATCTGGACGGTGCGCGGTTTACCAACGCACTGGTTGCGCTGAACTGCTCTCCGGCCGAGATGACTTGGAAAGCGGGCGTGGACGCGGTCAGTTTTGGCGGCACCAAGAACGGGCTGATGGGGGTCGAGGCTGTTGTCTTCTTCGACGAATCCAAGGCCTGGGAATTCGAACTTCGCCGTAAGCGTGGGGCGCATCTGTTTTCCAAACACCGCTATCTGTCGGCGCAAATGGCGGCATATCTGCAGGATGACTTGTGGCTGAAACTGGCGCGTCAGGCCAATGACAACTGCGCCCGACTGACCGAGGGGTTGCGCGCCAAGGGGGCCTCGTTCCTGCATGAACCGCAGGCGAATATGATCTTCGCCCAATTCTCGCGGGCGCGGCACAAACAGCTGCACGAAGCCGGTGCCGTTTATCACCTGTGGGGAGCTGAGCTGAATGGGGTCGATGACGCGGAGATTCTCGCTTGCCGACTGGTCTGCGACTGGTCGATTAGCGCCGAGGAGATCGACCGGTTCCTCGCCCTGCTTTAACGGTCGCGGGCGTTCTGCCAGAACTGCTGCACCAGTCGCGCCGTATCTTGCGGATGTGAAATCGGCACCATATGCCCTGCGCCCTCGACCAAGGCGCAGGATGCGTTAGGCAGCCGTCGCTGCAGCCCCTGACCTATCGCAGGCATCACCGGATGCGTCTTTGATCCGCTGAGGATCAGAACCGGCATGGTCGCACGGTCCAGAACGCCGGGGTTCAATAAACCTTTCTGATCCTGAAACAGGACGTCTTCGACCGCGGTTACAACGTGCACGCCCCGCACCATCGCCGCGCGCGTACGCTCGGGCAGGTCCGGCCAGCGGGGGCTGTCATCGGAGCTCCACATCCTGTTAAACAGGCGCGCGGCCAGCGCCAAGTCTCCGGCGGCCAGAGCATCCGTGTAGGGCTGCGCCTCGTGGTCATGTTTCGCCACCAGATCAGGCACGTCCTGTTTTGCGACGGCAAAGAAAACAGGCTCGATCAGCACTGCGCTACGGATCAGGTCGGGATGCTCGACCGCAAGGCGCAGCGCGATCATGCCGCCAAAGGAATGGCCAATCACGTCCATCGGCTCGGTTAATTGCGCGGCAGCAGTTGCCGTCGTGAGGTCGAAATAATCCCCCTCCCCATCCCAATCCGGGCTGCGGCCATGCGACAGCATATCGGGGGCGATCAGGGTCGCCTCACCCTCCAACGCTGCTGCCAGACCAGACCACGCGCCGGAATGCGCAATGGTGCAGTGCAGGGCCAGCACCTTGCGCGCGCCCTGCCCTAGGGTTCTGACATGAACCGGCAACTGGTCCTTCACCCTTTCATCTCGCTCAGGTGCCGGTCCAGATCGTCCAGCCGATCTTGTCCCCAGAACCTTTGGTCATCCTCGGTGATATAGAAAGGCGCGCCAAAGACCCCACGATCCACCGCCTCTTCCAGATTGGCGGCATAGGTTTCGGCCCCCACCAACAGGCCACTGTCAGCGAGGTTCGGATCAAACCCGGCCTGAGACAGACACGCGCGGATCACGTCATCCTGCGCGATGTCCTTTTCCTCGGACCAGCAGGCGCGCAGGAAGGATTGAACAAGCTTGCCCACATCACCCGAGCCATCCTTGACTGCCGCGATCACTGCATAAGAGGACGGCGCCATGTTCGTCGGCCAATGCGCCGGTTGCATATTGAACGCAATCCCCAGATTTCTTGACTGCCGCTGCAATTCCTGCGCCCGATATTCAACGCGCGAGATATGACGATCCTTTGGTGGTGTTCCCCCGGTGCGCGCGAACAGTGCCATGATATCCAGCGGTTTGTAGTTGATCGTCGCGTCATGCTTGGCCGCGATCTCTTCCAGCCGCGCGCCAGCCAAATATGTGAATGGCGAAATTGTCGCAAAATAGTAGTCAATGGTGGCCATGTTCACTTTCTCCGCTGCGTTATCTTTGCTGGACGGTAAGGCCATGCTAAGCGGTGTCAACATCACGAATCTGTCACATTTGCCATTGCTGCCCGGGGACCTCAGCCGATGCCGACACTCCACGAACCCAAGCTAATCGCTGGGAACGCCAACCTTCCGCTTGCCGAATCCATTGCACGCCGCATGAGCCTGTATCGCGGAGTCGATCAGGGTCTGGTCGATGCACGGGTCGAGCGGTTCAATGACGGTGAAATCTTCGTCGAAGTGTTCGAAAACGTCCGGGGCGAGGATATGTTCATCGTCCAACCGACCTCGAACCCGGCCAATGACAACCTGATGGAGCTGTTGATCATCGCCGACGCGCTGCGCCGTTCGTCCGCTCAGCGCATCACCGCCGTCATCCCCTATTTCGGCTATGCCCGTCAGGACCGCCGCACCAAGGCCCGCACGCCAATCAGCGCCAAGCTGGTGGCCAACATGCTGACCGGCGCAGGGATTGAGCGGGTTCTGACCATGGACCTGCACGCAGCCCAGATTCAGGGGTTCTTTGATATTCCGGTGGACAACCTTTACGCCTCGCCGATCTTTGCGCTGGATGTGAAAAACCAGTTCAAGGATAATCTGGACGAGATCATGGTGGTCTCACCAGACGTTGGTGGTGTAGCCCGCGCGCGCGAGTTGGCCAAGCGGATCAACGCCCCCCTGTCGATCGTGGACAAGCGCCGCGAAAAGGCCGGCGAAGTGGCCGAGATGACCGTGATCGGTGACGTCAAAGACAAGATTTGCCTGATCGTGGACGACATGTGCGACACCGCCGGTACATTGTGCAAAGCGGCGCAGGTGCTGCTGGATAACGGCGCGAAAGAGGTGCACTCCTACATTACTCACGGCGTCATGAGCGGCCCTGCGGTCGAGCGTGTGACCAACTCGGTGATGAAGTCGCTGGTACTGACCGACACGATCCAACCCACCAAAGAGATCGCAAAAGCGAAGAACATCCGCATCGTGCCGACCGCGCCGATCTTTACCCAGGCAATCCTGAACATCTGGAACGGCACAAGCGTGTCATCTCTGTTCGAGGATAAGACCCTGACCCCGATCTACGAATCCATGTATCACATGGACTGACTGAGACGGGCGGTCCGACAGCCGCCCTTTTTTGTCAATAAAACAAGACAGGACGTTCCCGTGACAGCCTCAAAACGTATTGTACTTTCCAGCGACCACGCAGCCATTGAACTGCGCCAAGCCGTCGCCAACCACATCGCAGCCCAAGGCTGGGACGTGGTCGATATAGGACCGACCACCCCGGAAAGCACACATTACCCCAAACATGGTAAAGCCGCAGCACAGGCCGTAGCCTCGGGGGATTGTGAGCTGGGGATCATCCTGTGCGGCACCGGACAGGGCATCATGATGGCGGCCAACAAAGTTCCCGGCATCCGCTGTGGCGTCTGCTCGGACGCGTTCTCAGCCCGGATGATCCGTCAGCACAACAACGCCAACATGCTGTCCATCGGCGCCCGTGTGGTTGGCGAAGGTCAAGCGCTGGACATCGTCGATGCGTTTCTGGGGGCCGAGTTCGAAGGCGGACGTCACGCGACGCGGGTAGACATGATCGAAGGTAACAACGGCTGAGGTTGCTCGCCTCCGGGCTCGCAACAGTAATAGCCAGACCTGAAACAGGTCTGGCTTTTCAGTTTGAGCCACCCAGTTCTATTAGACCCTGTTATCCCTGAACCACCTTGGTAGGCGTCTAAAGGTCAGCGGGATGAGAAACCCAAAGAACCCAAAGGGCTTGGCATCTGCTATCGAACCAGCAAAGTCATCCTCGGACAGCTCACACCACACGATCTCACGAATACCAGTCTAGCGTGTGCACGAGACGGCCTGTCTTACAGCCGCTTCCGCCTGCTCAAAATCGTCTACGGCAAACCCGAAACTGACTTCATCCGCCCTGATTTCAGCGCCTTCCCATTCTTCCAGATTTTGCTGCTTCCAAAGCATTCTCGATATGCTCCATCGCGGCGTTTCTGAACTCCAACGCATAGGCGCTGAATGTGCTGCGACCAGTAAAATATGGAATGTCAGCTATGCTGTTGATAATCTAAATACTCTTGTCGGGCATGCCTTAAATCCATTCTTTCAATATGTTTCGGCAATGAGGCGTTTTTACGGAGGCCTAAGGCGAACGCCATCAAACGGTAAAATTGCAGGCTGCTATTGCAAGGTCATTTCCAAGCAAAGGCCGTCTGCCCTCAGGAAATATCCCAATCATCCTCATGAGGGACCTCTCCGATGGCGGTCCACGCAGCCCGTATCCGGGCGATGCGGGTGTCGGACCAGGTCCGGAACACAGCAGTAAAGCCCTCAGGTGAAATATCCTCGGCCGTCACTTCGGCACGCAGCGCCGAGGACGTGTCCACATCCCAGAGCGACACGCCAATCTGAACCACCGGCACAGATCGGAATGACTGGTTGAAAATGATCGGTTTTCGCCTTTCGCGCGGACCCTCGCCCGTCCACATCTCGCCGCCATCGGCAAATTCGGAAAACAACACTGCTTCACCTTGGTCGATGCCAATTGGGTGGGTTCGAAAAGTCTTCATTTCATCGTCTTTGTCATTGAATTCCCAGACCTTATCTCGGGGTTTCGGCAAAATCACGACAAAAAAACGGCCCTGTGGGAACAGGGCCGCTTTCGACATTCTGAATGCAGTGAACCTTACAGGCTCATATGCGTTCCAAGGGCTTCCATATCGGCCAGCAGCTTGGCGGCGTCGTCGACGATGCTCTGATCGTCTCCGTTCTTTGCCACTTCGTGCGAGGCGCGGGCCTCGGCGATCAGGTCGTCCAAATGCGACCGGGTCACCTCGGTCACCGGAATGGCTTTTTCGGCCAGAACCGACAGACCGTCGCCGTTGATCTGAGCAAACCCGCCGGTGACCAGATATTCGCTGGACCCTTCGGGTGAGTCGACCTTCAGGATGCCCGGGCGCAGCGTGGTAATGGTGGGGGCATGATCGGGCATCGCCGTCATGTCCCCGTCCGCGCCGGGAATCTGGACCGCCGTCACCGCAAGCGAAGCTAGGCTCCGCTCGGGGCTGACGAGGTCGAATTGCATCGTGTTTGCCATCAGGGATACTCCTTAGGCGGCTTCTGCGGCCATCTTTTCCGCTTTGGCGATCACTTCTTCGATGCCGCCAACCATCAGGAAGGCCGCTTCGGGAAGGTGATCGTATTCGCCGGCCACAACGGCCTTGAACGACGAGATGGTGACATCCAGAGGAACCTGAACACCCGGCGAACCGGTGAAGACCTGAGCCACGTCGAACGGCTGCGACATGAAGCGTTCGATCTTACGGGCACGGGCCACGGTCAGTTTGTCCTCTTCCGACAGTTCGTCCATACCAAGGATGGCGATGATGTCTTGCAGCGACTTGTAGCGCTGGAGGATCTGCTGAACGTCGGTCGCAACTTTGTAGTGCTCTTCACCAACGATGGCCGGGTCGAGAAGACGCGAGGTCGAGTCGAGCGGGTCAACCGCAGGGTAGATACCCTTTTCCGAGATCGCACGGTTAAGAACGGTGGTCGCGTCCAGGTGAGCAAACGAGGTCGCCGGCGCAGGGTCGGTAAGGTCGTCCGCAGGCACGTAGATCGCCTGAACCGAGGTGATCGAGCCCGACTTGGTCGAGGTGATGCGTTCCTGCAGGGCGCCCATGTCGGTCGCCAGTGTTGGCTGATAGCCCACCGCCGAAGGAATACGACCCAGCAGAGCCGAAACCTCGGAACCCGCCTGCGTGAAGCGGAAGATGTTGTCGACGAAGAACAGAACGTCGGTACCGGACTGGTCGCGGAACTGCTCGGCCAGGGTCAGACCGGTCAGAGCAACACGTGCACGTGCTCCCGGAGGTTCGTTCATCTGACCGTAAACCAGGGCCACCTGCGATTCCGACAGGTTGTCCGGCTTAATAACGTTCGATTCGATCATCTCGTGGTAAAGGTCGTTCCCTTCACGGGTCCGTTCACCAACACCGGCGAACACCGAGAAGCCCGAGTGCACTTTTGCGATGTTGTTGATCAGCTCCATGATCAGAACGGTTTTACCCACGCCGGCGCCGCCGAACAGGCCGATCTTACCGCCTTTGGCGTAAGGAGCCAGCAGGTCAACAACCTTGATGCCGGTGACCAGGATTTCCGACTCGGTCGACTGTTCGTCGAACTCGGGTGCGGGCTGGTGGATCGCGCGGGCTTCAGTTGCCTCAACCGGGCCTTTTTCGTCGATCGGCTCGCCGACAACGTTCAGGATGCGGCCCAGAGTTGCGTTGCCAACCGGAACCGAGATCGGGGCGCCGGTGTCGGTAACCGCTTCGCCACGGACCAGGCCTTCGGTCGCGTCCATCGCGATGGTGCGGACAGTGTTTTCACCCAGGTGCTGAGCAACTTCCAACACCAGGCGCTTGCCGTTGTTGGTGGTTTCCAGCGCGTTCAGAATTTCAGGCAGCTGATCTTCGAAGTGCACGTCGACGACGGCCCCGATGATCTGTGTGACTTTGCCTTTTGCATTCGCCATGTTTCGTCTCCGGTTTTCTTACAGCGCTTCGGCGCCGGAAATAATTTCAATCAGCTCGTTGGTGATCACGGCCTGACGCGAGCGGTTGAACTGGATCGTCAGCTTATCGATCATCTCACCCGCGTTGCGTGTCGCGTTGTCCATTGCGGACATCCGTGCACCCTGTTCAGACGCCCCGTTTTCGAGCAGAGCCGAGAAGATCGCGGTCGCAACCCCCTTGGGCAACAGGTCGGCCAGAATGGCCTCTTCGCTGGGCTCGTAATCGAATACCGCACCGCTGTCGTCACTCGTCGCTTCGTCTTCGAACGAGGCGGGAATGATCTGCTGTGCCGTCGGGATCTGGGTCACAACGTTGACGAACTTCGAGTAGAAGATCGTGGCAACGTCGAACTCGCCCCCGTCAAAGCGGGACAGGATGTCCTTCGCGATGTCCTGCGCGTTGGTGTAGCCAATGCGTTTGATTTCGCTCAGGTCGACATGTCCGACGAACATGTCGCCAAAATCACGCTTCAGCGCGTCGCGGCCTTTCTTGCCAACGGTCAGAACCTTGACCGTCTTGCCTTTCAGGCGCAGCTCTTCCGCTTTGACACGGGCCAGCTTGGCGATGTTCGAGTTGAAGCCGCCACACAGGCCGCGTTCAGCTGTCATCACAACCAGCAGATGGACATCATCACTGCCCGTACCACGGAGCAGCTTGGGGGCGCTGTCGCTGCCCCCGACCGACGCCGCCAGCCCCGCCATCACGGCATTGAACCGCTCGGCATAGGGACGCGAGGCTTCGGCAGATTCCTGGGCGCGGCGCAGTTTTGCTGCCGCGACCATCTGCATGGCCTTGGTGATCTTGCGGGTCGATTTGACCGACTCGATCCTGTTTTTAAGGTCCTTAAGATTTGGCATATGCCCGCCTCTCCCTTAAGCGAAGGTTGCGGCGTATTCGTCCAGCGCAGCCTTGATCTTGTCGGAAGCGTCACCCTTGATCTTGGGATCTTCGTCCGTGATCCACTGAAGCAGATCCGCGTGTTTGCCACGCAGGTGCGCCAGCAGGCCAGCTTCGTAACGGCCAACATCGGACACATCGATCTTGTCGAGGTAACCATTGGTACCCGCGAAGATGACGCAGACGATTTCCGCGTTGGTCAGCGGCGAGTACTGCGGCTGTTTCATCAGCTCGGTCAGACGCGCACCACGGTTCAGCAGCTGCTGGGTCGCGGCGTCAAGGTCGGAACCGAACTGCGCAAACGCAGCCATTTCGCGGTACTGAGCCAGTTCCAGCTTAACAGGACCGGCAACCGACTTCATCGAGTTGGTCTGAGCCGAGGAGCCCACACGCGAAACCGACAAACCGGTGTTCACAGCAGGACGGATACCTTGGTAGAACAGTTCGGTTTCCAGGAAGATCTGACCGTCGGTGATCGAGATCACGTTGGTCGGAATAAACGCCGAAACGTCACCACCCTGAGTTTCGATAACCGGCAGAGCGGTCAGCGAGCCCGCACCGAAGTCTTCGTTCAGCTTCGCCGAACGTTCCAGCAGGCGGGAATGGAGGTAGAAAACGTCACCCGGATACGCTTCACGTCCGGGCGGGCGACGCAGGAGCAGTGACATCTGACGATAGGACACGGCCTGTTTCGACAGGTCATCATAGATGATCAGCGCGTGGCGGCCGTTATCACGGAAGTATTCGGCCATCGCGGTGGCGGCGTAAGGTGCCAGGAACTGCATCGGCGCCGGGTCGGACGCGGTTGCGGCCACAACGATCGAATAATCAATCGCACCGGACTCTTCCAGTTTCTTCACCAGCTGCGCAACGGTCGAACGCTTTTGACCGATCGCAACGTAAACGCAGTACAGTTTTTTCGACTCGTCGTCGCCGGCTGCATCGTTGTAGGTTTTTTGGTTCAGGATCGCGTCCAGAGCAACGGCGGTTTTACCGGTCTGACGGTCACCAATGATCAGCTCCCGCTGGCCACGGCCGATCGGGATCATCGCGTCAACCGATTTCAGGCCGGTTGCCATCGGCTCGTGAACCGATTTACGCGGGATGATGCCAGGGGCTTTAACGTCTGCAACGCCACGCTTGGTTGCATTGATCGGGCCTTTGCCGTCCAACGGGTTGCCCAGACCGTCAACAACGCGGCCCAGCAGTTCGTCACCGATCGGAACGTCCACGATCGAGTTGGTGCGCTTGACAGTGTCACCTTCTTTGATGTCACGGTCGGAACCGAAGATAACGACACCGACGTTGTCGCTTTCCAGGTTCAGGGCCATGCCCATGATGCCGCCGGGGAATTCGACCATCTCACCGGCTTGCACGTTGTCCAGGCCGTATACACGGGCAATCCCGTCACCGACGCTCAGCACGCGGCCGATCTCGGCCACTTCCGCTTCCTGACCAAAATTCTTGATCTGGTCCTTCAGGATTGCAGAAATCTCTGCAGCTTGGATTCCCATTTATCCGACCTCTTTCATTGCATTCTGTAGGGAGTTGAGCTTCGAACGGATCGAGCTATCGATCATCTTCGAGCCCACTTTAACGACAAGACCGCCGATGAGGCTTTCATCAACGGTCGCATTGATAGTCACGGTCTTGCCCACACGCTCGGACAGCGTCTTGGACAATTTTTCCAGTTGCGTCTTGGTCAGCGCCTTGGCCGAGGCGACATCTGCGGTCACTTCGCCGCGCTCGTCGGCCAGCATGTCACGCAGAACCTGCACCAGTTGCGGCACGACAAACAGGCGGCGTTTCTGCGCCATCAGACCCAGCGTATTGCGCAGGATCGCGTGCAGGCCCATCTTTTCGGCAACTGCGGTAATTGCGCCTTCCTGTTCGGCACGCGAAACCAGTGGGGATGCAATCAGCTCGCGCAGCTCGGCGCTTTCGCCCAAAGCTGTTGCCAGATCGTTGATGCCGGATTCCAGACCTGCAAGGTCATTGTTCTCTTTTGCAATCTCAAAGATTGCAGTGGCATAGCGCTCGGCGATGCCTGTGGAAATCGAAGCTGGTTCGGACACGTCCACCCTTCCGATATTTGAGGCCCCGATTTTGAGTAGCGGCCGCTACTTTGGGGCGTGAGGAAACCCCGTCCTTTTAGGGCGGGGATCAAAATCACCGGGGATGTAGCAGAGCAGAACCAACCAAGCAATATACTATAGCGGTAACGGAATTATCCACAAATCATTACTTTTCAAATACTTAAGCCAAGTGCGACGGTTTGGACACCTTAGGTCAGTTGAAAAATGTTACGAATATGCAGGTTTTTGCGATTCCTGTGACTTTTTTCCCGCGTTTTTCCGCCCTCATGGCGGCTCGGCAGTCATGCGGGCTTAAGCAACCCGTCCAGCGCTTTGATGGGACGCCGTTCAGCATCTTTTGTGACGCTACCGCTGGGAGGTCGGATGTGTTTGGTCACTTCAACCATTAAAACCCCACCCGCCATGACAGTCGGCAAGCGTTGCCCGGTTTTCTCGATCAGACTTCCGGACTTCAGCCAGAACCGGCGAAACGACGGCGGCATATACAGGGCCGAGCAATGACGTTCGTGGATGAAGTGGTGCTCTTTCAACTGACTCTCCAGTTGCGACGCTGAGTAAGGGCGCCCGAACCCGAACGGCGTGCGGTCCGTGCGCGACCACAACCCGGCCCGGTTCGGCACGACAAACAACGCACGTCCTCCCGGCCCCAGAACGCGCCAACATTCGTCCAGCAATTCACTGGGGCGGCTGGAAGTCTCAAGCCCGTGCATCACCACCAGCTTATCCACGTGGCCAGTTTCGACGGGCCACAGCGTCTCTTCGGTCAGCACCGATACGTTGGGCATTCCTGCTGGCCACGGCATCACACCTTGCGGCCCCGGCATCAGGCCGATCACCCGTCGTGCATCAGTCAGATAAGGGCGCAACAGGGGCACCGAGAAACCGAATCCCACCACCGTTTGCCCTTTGGCTTCGGGCCATATCTCGGTCAGCCGACCCCGAATAGCCGCCTGCGCCGCCCGACCCAATGTACTGCGGTAATAAAAATTCCTCAGATCCTGCACATCAAGATGCATTGCGGACACCCGGTCAATCGGCTTAGCTGAGCACACTCTAGCAACGAAAGGGCAAAAGGCCATGCCTCTTGAGATCGCCACCATCCCATGTCTCAGTGATAATTACGCTTTTCTGGCGCATGACGCCGCCAATGGCCAGACCGCCCTTGTAGATGCCCCCGAATCCGGCCCGATTCTGGCCGAATTGGAGGCGCGTGGCTGGAGCCTCAGCCATGTACTGCTGACCCATCACCACTGGGATCACGTCGACGGCTTGGCCGGCATTCTTGAAAAGCACCCCGCCAAGGTTATCGGCGCTGCTGCCGACGCCCATCGGCTGCCCCCGCTGGACCAGCAAGTTTCGGACGGCGATACGTTCGAAATCGGAGGCGAACCGGTTCAGGTGCTGGACGTCTCCGGCCACACGGTCGGGCATGTTGCTTATTATATGCCGCAAAGCTCTGTGGTTTTCACCGCTGACAGCCTGATGGCACTTGGCTGTGGCCGCCTGTTCGAAGGGACCGCGCCTCAAATGTGGGCGTCGCTTAGCAAACTGGCCGCCCTGCCGGACGAAACAATCGTCTGCTCCGGGCATGAATACACACAATCCAACGCCAAATTTGCCGTGACCGTCGACCCCAACAACACCGCATTGCTGCAACGCATGGCCGATATCGACCGCGCTCGTGCCGAAGGACGACCCACGGTGCCGTCGACTCTGGCGCTGGAAAAGGCCACAAACCCGTTTCTGCGCGCCACTGATCCGGCGATTCAGGCGCATCTGGGGATGGAAAATGCCGACCCGACTGAAGTTTTTGCCGAGATTCGGGCTAGAAAAGACCGCTTCTAGTGCCTATTTCGCTCTCTTCACGGCCACGGTCACATGAAATGTGACTGTCAAGAGAAAGAAAACCCTTGAAGCCGGGCCACGATCAACCAAACTCTAATAGTATGAGGACATGGTTGGATGGGGGTCCGGCCGAAGCCCGCCCCCTTTCGACCCAAGACAGAGGAGCACCCGCGTGCCTTCATTCTCGAGCACATTAGAACAAGCCATTCACGCGGCCTTGGCGGCTGCGAATGAGCGGCGACATGAATTCGCAACGCTGGAGCATCTGCTGCTGGCGCTGTTGGAGGAGCCTGACGCCATCCGCGTTATGAAGGCCTGCAGCGTCGATCTGGATGAACTGCGTAGCACTCTGGTGGAATTCATCGACGAAGACCTCTCCAACCTAGTCACTGACATTGACGGATCCGAAGCCGTACCTACTGCTGCGTTCCAGCGTGTGATCCAACGTGCCGCGATCCACGTCCAAAGCTCGGGCCGGACCGAAGTAACCGGCGCTAACGTACTGGTGGCTATCTTCGCCGAACGCGAAAGCAACGCGGCCTATTTCCTGCAGGAACAGGATATGACCCGCTATGACGCGGTGAACTTCATTGCGCATGGCGTGGCCAAAGACCCGGCTTATGGCGAAAACCGCTCGGTTTCGGGTGCGGATCAGGTCGAGGAAGAGGTTCAGTCCACCGCGGGCGAAGGCGAACAAAAGGAAAGCGCGCTTGGGAAATACTGCATTGATCTGAACGCGAAATCGCGGGCAGGCGATGTTGACCCGCTGATCGGCCGCGCCGATGAGGTTGAACGCTGCATTCAGGTTCTCTGCCGCCGCCGCAAGAACAACCCGCTGTTGGTGGGGGATCCGGGCGTTGGCAAAACCGCCATCGCCGAGGGGCTGGCGCACAAGATCGTGGCGGGCGAGGCACCGGATGTGCTGGCCAATACTACCATCTACTCGCTGGACATGGGCGCGCTGCTGGCAGGCACCCGCTATCGCGGTGATTTCGAGGAACGGCTCAAGGCGGTCGTCACTGAACTGGAAGATCACCCTGACGCGGTGCTGTTCATTGACGAGATTCACACCGTGATCGGTGCCGGTGCAACTTCGGGTGGCGCGATGGATGCGTCGAACTTGCTGAAACCAGCCCTGCAGGGCGGTAAGCTGCGCACCATGGGCTCGACTACTTATAAAGAGTTCCGTCAGCACTTCGAAAAAGACCGCGCGCTCAGCCGCCGGTTCCAGAAGATCGACGTGAACGAGCCTTCGGTCGAGGACAGCGTGAAAATCCTGCGCGGTCTGAAACCCTATTTCGAAGAGCATCACGAGATCAAATACACTGCGGACGCGATCAAGACCGCCGTGGAACTCTCGGCGCGTTATATCAATGACCGCAAACTGCCGGATAAAGCTATCGACGTGATTGATGAAGCCGGTGCTGCGCAGCATCTGGTCGCGGAAAGCAAGCGTCGCAAGACCATCGGCGTGAAGGAAATCGAGGCCGTCGTCGCCAAGATCGCTCGCATTCCGCCGAAGAACGTCACCAAGGACGATGCTGAGGTTCTGAAAGACCTTGAGGCTTCGCTGAAACGTGTCGTCTTCGGTCAGGATGACGCCATCGTCGCGCTCTCCAGCGCGATCAAACTGGCGCGTGCCGGTCTGCGCGAGCCCGAAAAGCCCATCGGCAACTACCTGTTCGCCGGTCCGACCGGTGTGGGTAAAACCGAGGTAGCGAAACAGCTGGCAGACACGCTGGGTGTGGAACTGCTGCGTTTCGACATGTCCGAGTACATGGAGAAACATGCGGTTTCCCGTCTGATCGGTGCCCCTCCGGGCTATGTCGGGTTTGATCAGGGCGGTCTGCTGACCGACGGTGTCGATCAGCACCCACACTGTGTGCTGCTGTTGGATGAGATCGAAAAAGCGCACCCCGACGTGTTCAATATCCTGTTGCAGGTGATGGACCATGGTGAGCTGACCGATCACAACGGTCGCACGGTAAACTTCCGCAACGTGGTTCTGATCATGACCTCGAACGCGGGCGCTCAGGAACAGGCTAAGGCTGCCATCGGCTTTGCCCGTGACCGTCGCGAAGGCGAAGATACTGCCGCAATCGAGCGTATGTTCACGCCGGAATTTCGCAACCGTCTGGATGCCGTGATCTCCTTTGCACCGCTGCCGAAAGAGGTCATTCTGCAGGTGGTTGAAAAGTTCGTGCTGCAGCTTGAAGCACAACTGCTGGACCGCAACGTGACCATCGATCTGACGCCCAAGGCCGCCGAATGGCTGGCCGACAAGGGCTATGACGACAAGATGGGCGCTCGTCCACTGGGCCGCGTGATCCAAGAGCACATCAAGAAACCTCTGGCCGAGGAGTTGCTGTTCGGCAAGCTGGCCAAGGGCGGTGTGGTGCAAGTGTCAGTCAAGAAGGGTGAGTTGAATCTGGAAATCTTCGGCCCTGATCAGCCGCGCATTCCGGGTGATAAACCTCCGCTACTGACAGCAGACTAAAGCTCACACTCTCGTCAAGACAGAAGCCCGCCACTAATCCGGCGGGCTTTTCTTTTTGGAGAACCTTAATTCCAAACACCGACATCGCATCGGATTAAGAGGCTGCCAGTTCCTCGATACATCGCCAACCATGTAGTGGTTTCATATCGTCGGTACTGAATTGAAACCAGTTGCCACCACCCCCGGGCCCCTGATCATATCTTCGATCTATTGGCAGCTGAGCCAATGCGCAAAACAACAGAGTGCCAACCCCGCCGTGTCCAACGAACAAAATGTCCCCCTCACCATGCTCTGACAAACAGGACTTCACTGCCCTGACAATCCGATCCTGCGCAGCTGAGGCTGTCTCCCAACCGCGTACACTTACGTTTGGATGGGCGAAGAACTGATCTGCGACACCCTCGAACTCTACTGGCGGAAGAAACCCTGTCGCGCTGCGATCATTCTCATGCATGTCCTGGCGCATTTCGAGTTCTAACCCCAAAGCGACCGCCAACGGCTGCGCTGTTTCAATCGCCTTGGTTTCTTGACTGCTGATGATCCGGGTCGTTCCACGCAAAACGCCCAGACTTTCTGCTAGCCTGGACACGCGTGAGCGCCCGACGTCGTTCAGTGACCAATCAGGTATGTCGACGGCTGGATCAATCTGAACCTGCGGGTGGGTTAGGTAGCGAACGATACGGCCAACCAACACGCTCAACGCTCGGTCAGCTTCAATTCGATCCGGCGGTTCTGTGCGCGGGCTTCAGGGGTATCGGTCGGGTTGACGGGTTGGAATTCACCAAAACCGTTGGCCGCTAGCCGGTTTGGTGGAATACCCAACGCTTCAACCATGTAACGCACCACCGATAACGCCCTGCCCTGACTAAGTTCCCAGTTGTCGCGGTACCGCCCCGTCCCCGCCAAAGGAACGTTGTCCGTGTGACCATCCACCCGGATCACCCAGTTCAGGCCTTCGGGAATCTCGGCCGCCACGCTGCGCAGGATGGCGGCAACTTTGGCGACCTCCTGCTGACCGACCGGAGACAAGATGGCCGAGCCAGTGTCAAACAGCACTTCGGACGAGAACACGAAACGGTCTCCCTCGATTCGGACACCTTCCTCGTCACCCAGCACATCGCGTAAGCGACCAAAGAACTCAGACCGATAGCGCTGTAGGTCCTTGGCCTGCGCTGCGAGGTCTTCAGCCTCGGCTTCAAGCCGGATACGTTCGGCTTCTTCCAGCAGACGGCGGCGGCGTTCTTCCGAGGCCGCGCGCGCCAGAGCCGCGTTCAGATCCTGCCCAAGCGATTGAATACGAATATCGGCAGCGGCATTACGTTCTTCGTAGTCATCGAGCAGCGCCTGCAATCCCCCCAATTGCTCGCGAAGCGCTGCCATCTGCTGATTCAGCAAAGCGGTTTCACGTTGCGCTTTTTCCGAGATCGCCTGTTCGCTGGACAGCGTATCGCGCGCTACGGCCAACAGGGCCGCGCGTTCCTCGGCCAATGTTCGTTGTTCTTGCGCCTCAGCCTCCGCATCGGTTTGCGCGACAAGGGCTGCTTCCAGTCTGGCCCGCAGATCCTCGGCGTTCAATTCTCCAAACTGCCGTTCCAGTTCGGCCTTTGCGGCTTGGGCTGCTGCCAGCAGGGTCAACGTGTCTTCTGCTTCTTTACGCTGCGCCTCCAGCGCCAGAGTCATGGCCGTCAACTCGGCATCTGCATTCTGCAGGCGGTTGCGCAAGTTTTCAGCGGCGGCGGCTTCGGCCAACTTGGCGGCCTCTTCGGTGGTAAGCTGTTCTTCAAGCTCCGAAATACGACTTGTCTGTACTGCATCACTTTGCTCCAGATCAGCCACTAAAGCCTCAAGCGCTTCGCGTTGCGCGGCGGCCAGACGGGCAGCCTCGGTTTGCTCGTCGATCTCAGCTCGGCTTTGCGCCAGAGCCAAATTCAACGCCTCACGCTCGTCTTGCAATTCGGCGATTTCACCCTGTGACTGCTCCTGTTCCAGCAACAGAGCCGCGACCTGATCTTCAAAATCCGTCAGACTTATCTGCGCCTGGACCAGCTCACTTTCAACCTGAGAAAGCGTTGAGTTCAACACCCCCAGCCGCGCCTGCAACCGGCTGTTTTCGCGTTCCTCAAGACCCAGCGCCCCGGCCAGTGCCTCGATCTCGTCCGAAAGGGCGGTCAGTTCATCCTCTTGCCCGGAAATGGTTTCGCGCAGCACGAACTGCACCACCATGAAGATGGTCAGCACAAAGGTCAGCACCATCAGCAGCCCGGTGATCGCGTCCACGAAACCGGGCCAGACCGAACCCTGAAAACGCTGACCAGTGCGGCGGGAGAGAGCCATCTATTACTCTCCTTCCGGAGCAGAGCGAACGGCGCCTCGGGGCAATGTCAGGGCTTTGACCAACAGCTCGATATCCTTGCGCAGTTCGCTCATGCTTTCCTGGCGGCCAGCCGAAATCTCTTCGAGTATACGCAGCAGTTGCACGTCCATCGAACGCAGGCGCATCCGGCTTTCGGCATCAATCCCTTCGCCCGAGCCCTGTTCACGCATATGATCCAACAATGCGCTCTGCCCCAACGCCACCCGTTCCAGCGCGGCGGTCACGCCCTCGTTATCGGATTGACGCTGGTTCATCTCGCCAATGGAGTCTGCCAACTGACCCAATCTAGACGACACGGCCGCACGGTCTGCCTCTTGCGCAGCAAACAGATCCTGCAGGGCGTTCATTTGTTCGGACATTGCGTCCAGCACCGGGGTCAGAACGGCCAGTTCAGCCCCACCCTCGTCACTTCCAGCAAAGCCAACGCGGGTAATCGAGGACAGCCATTCCTCAAGCTCGCGGTAGAACCGGTTCTGTCCGTGGCCCGCAAACAGTTCCAGCAGGCCAACGATCAGCGATCCGGCCAGACCCAGCAGTGACGATCCAAAGGCCACGCCCATACCCTGCAGTTGCGATTCCAGCCCAACCATCAGTCGGTTGAATACGGCCAGTCCCTCTTCGCCCTCTTGCGGGTTGAGACTGCGGATAGTGTCAACGATGGCCGGTACGGTGGTGGCCAGACCGAAAAAAGTACCCAAAAGACCAAGGTAAATTAGAACGTTGGTGATATATCGGGTGATCTCGCGCTCTTCCTCGACCCGCTCGGCCACCGAATCCAGAATAGAACGTGTCGAGGTGGAGCTGATCTGCGACCGCGCGCCCCTTTCGCGCAACAGCGAGGCCAGCGGTGCCAGCAACTGCGGTGTCCGCGCGTCTTCGCCGACGACACCGCCAACAAAAGCCTCGATCCAGCGAACCGACCCAATCAGCTGTGTCACCTGATAGAAACAGGCAAACACGCCGATAACGAAGACCAGTATGATGAAACCATTCAGGTAGGGGTTGGCCAACACCACGGGCATAACGTAGGGCAGCGCCATGAAGACCCCAAACCCGGCCAAGGCGATCGCGACCAGCATCGTGACGATCTGACGAATGGGTTGCGAGAAATGCGGTCTCGCGCCCGGATGTGCCTGCGCCATGCGCGTAGTTCCTGAATTTTGCCTGCTCTGTGCAAAACCTAACGAAAACCCACGCGTGACGCCAAGGGTTTATGCAGTGATGGATCGGACCCGTTGCGCCAACCACTCAAGATCGGGGTCGCGCAGGTCGATCTCGGCAAGATGCTCTGCAGTATTATAGAGGTATTCGGTGTTCGGGCCACGTCCGCCAACCGCATGAGCGATGATCTGGGCCTGTTCCTCTAATGGCATGCCACCGCAATATTGCACGTGGTCGGCGTCGATCACGTAAGTCACGGCATTCACCACTTCGCCGTTGTCCAAATGCACATCCAGCATTTTCTCGACATAGGCTGATGAGATCAGCTCGCGTTCGCGCAATTCGTGTAGGGTACGCTCTTCGTGGCCAGCTTCGACTGCCAAGGCCAGGCCCTTGCAATGGGCCTCGGCCTGCTCGTCCAGAGCCAGAACAAGACCGGGATGATCCTCGGTGCCGCGGTGGTGGATCGAGCTCATGCAAAAAGATCGGGCATATCCGTGCAGCGTGGCGTGTTCACTGCGGGCCACCGGAAAGCCCGGATTCCACAGCAGCGATCCATATCCGAATACCCACATCGTCATAGCACTGGTCCTTGCCCGTTTGCGCCTATAAACATCAATTCCGAGGCGGGAAAAAGGGCCATCTGTCATGCGCGGTCTGGTGCGGGTTATCATTTTCGTCATTGTCGCGTGGAGCGCCTATTGGTTCATCGCCGGTTTCGGGTTGCGTAATGCGATTACGACATGGTTCGACAAGCAACAGGAACAGGGCTGGCAAGCCGACTTTTCCGACGTTGAGACGGCCGGATACCCGTTCCACCACATGACTCGCCTGAACAGTCCCGCGCTGGCCGATCCGGTCAACGGCACAGCGTGGAGCGCCGACTGGATCGAATTCCAAAGCCCCGCAATCTGGCCTGGCCGGCAGGTGCTGCGTTTTGCCGACACGCCGCAGCGCTTGTCCTACTACGACCAGACGGCCACCATTATAGCCCGCGACCTGCAAGCTGAGCTGCAATTGCAGCCTGGTGTTGCATTGGTGCTGGAGAAGATGGCGCTGACTGCCGGGCCTTGGTCAATCACTGACGATACCGGCTCGCTGGCCGGTGGCGACACGCTTGCCCTTGTAATGGAACAAACGCCTACACCCGAGGCCTATGTGATCGGTGCCCGGATAGACGGCTTTACCCCCGGAGACGACCTGCGCGAACTGATGCGCTCGGCCACGACCCTGCCGCAGACGTTCGAAACGCTGGAGCTGGATTTGACCGCCACTTTTGACAAAGCATGGGATCGTTCGTCTCTGGAAGAAAGCCGGCCACAGCCAGTAAAGATCGATCTACGCTTGGCCGAGATGAAATGGGGTGAACTGCGCCTGTTCGCGGCCGGAGAACTGGATGTCGATCAGCAAGGCATTCCAACCGGTGAGATTGCGATCAAGGCTGAGAACTGGCGTGATATGATCGCAATGGCCAACGCGGCAGGCGCTCTGCCCGACAAGGCCGTCGTTCCGGTAACCCGTGCGCTCAACTTCATGGCTGGATTGGGCGGCAATCCCAACGCCCTGGACCTGCAACTGAACTTCCGCGATGGATTTGTGGCGCTCGGGCCCCTGCCCCTTGGACCGGCCCCACGCCTGATCCTTCGTTAACGGCAGTACGGACCGCTACGGTGGCGCGCCGTGTCCAAGTGGAAATGATCCCGGTGATACCGATCCGAGTTTGGTCCCAACACTGTGCCAAACGGCCCACACGCCCCGCGCCAGACCTTGGTCAGCTGCCGCTTTGACGGGTTCTTGCGCCAGCCGTTGAGGACGGTCACAACCTCTCCGTCCGCCATTTTGAAGCCCGAGATGTCAATCGCCCGGCCCTTGCCGTGTTCAGAAATGCGCGCACCTTTGCGGTTGTTCCGAGTGCGGCAGGCATAGTGCGCGGCGACCTGAAGTTCGACCACTGGTCCACGGCGCTTGAAGGTGGGCTTGACCGATTTGTCGACCCACTTATTCAGCGCAATGGCCGTGCCGCAATCCATCGTGGAGGGACGGCTGAGCGCAACTCCCGAAACCGAGGTGACCTGAACCGCGTCGTTAATGCCGCACGCCTTGATCTTGCCCGGCACGCTTCCAACAGGTTCGCCCTGGATTTCGATATCCCCACACACCGAGGTTTTACGCAGCTTGCGTTTCTTGAACAGCACCTCCAACTCCAGCGCTTTTGGTCGCACATGCGGTCGGAGTGGCGCGGCGTGCTCCAACACCAACACATCCGCCGCCGGGGCCGCTGCAGCCAGAACGATTTGCGTCTCGGGCCGCAATTTAGGGCGAATTTCAGCAGGGATCGGGCTGGCAAAGGCCAGCACTGGGGCTTCCGAGGGTCGTGTGACGGGAACCAGTGACCGTTCCGGAGGCGCCGCGTAGGACCATGTGGCGCTGACTGCAGCGCATCCAATCAACAGAAACCTCCAGCCGCATCTCATGGGTTTGCTTTACCTCGTCCAAAGTCCGGTGCATCCGTATCCTGCCCCGCATCGATGATCCCGCGCCGGATCGCACGTGTGCGGGTGAAATAGTCGAACAAATGCTCGCCATCGCCGGTACGGATAGCACGCTGCAGTGCGAAAAGCTCCTCGGTAAAGCGTCCAAGGATTTCCAGCGTCGCATCCTTGTTGGTCAGGAACACATCGCGCCACATGGTCGGGTCCGAGGCCGCGATCCGGGTGAAATCCCGGAAACCGGCGGCGGAATACTTGATGACCTCACTGTCGGTCACCCGACGCAGGTCGTCAGCCACGCCCACCATCGTGTAAGCAATCAGGTGAGGCGCGTGGGACGTCACGGCCAGCACCAGATCGTGGTGGTCCGCATCCATCTCATCAACATTTGCGCCCATGCCCTCCCAGAGCGCGCGCAGGCGGGCGATGGCATCCGGGTCCGAACCTTCGACCGGCACCAGTAGACACCAGCGATTGTCATAGAGCTCGGCGAAACCGGCCTCGGGGCCCGAATGCTCGGTTCCCGCCAGCGGGTGCGCGGGGACGAAATGCACACCTTCGGGGATATGCGGGGACACTGCCTGAATCACGTGCCGCTTGACCGAGCCCACATCCGTTACCGTCGCGCCCGGCTTCAGGACCGGGGCGATATCTGCGGCCACGGCCTCCATCGCGCCGACCGGAACACACAACACGACAAGATCTGCACCCTCAACGGCCTCGCGCGCTGAATCGCATACGCGGTCGCACAGACCAATACGACGTGCTGTTTCGCGGGTCGCCTCGGACCGAGCGTAACCGGTGACCTCACCCGCAAGGCCGGAGCGTTTGATGGCCCAGAACATGGACGACGCGATCAGTCCCAGCCCGATCAGCGCGACACGGTCGTAAACCTGGCTCATGCGGCATCTCCTTTGAACGCGGTGATGGCCGCAACGACGCGACGGCAGGCGTCTTCATCACCCACAGTGATCCGCAGGGCGTTGGGAAGGTTGTACCCCGCGACACGGCGCACGATCAGACCTTGAGTTTTCAGGTAATCGTCACAGGCCTCAGCCTCGGCCTGATCCGCAAACCGGGCAAGGATGAAGTTGGTGTAGGAGGCATCAGACGGCACGCCGACCTTGGCCAGTTCCTCAGACAACCACGCCCGCAGACGGGCGTTTTCTGCCTGACAAAAGGTCAGGAACTCCACGTCATTTACCGCCGCTTCAGCCGCCGCCAACGCGGTTAGAGACAAGTTGAACGGCTGACGCACTCGGTTCAGCACGTCGATGATCGACTGCGCGGCATAACCCCAGCCGACGCGCATCCCGCCCAGACCGTAGACCTTCGAGAAGGTTCGGGTCATGATCACGTTCTCGAACCGGTCCACCAGCGATGCACCACCGTCGAACCCGTCGACGAACTCGGCATAGGCCCCGTCGATCACCATCAGACAGCTCTGCGGCAGCGCTTCGGCCAACCGCGCCAGTTCCGCTTCGGGGATCATGGTCGAGGTCGGGTTGCCCGGATTGGTGACGAACACGATCCGGGTTTGCCCAGTCACGGCGGCCAGGATGTTGTCCACGTCGACGTGACGGTCCCGCTCTGAAACCATCACCGGCGTCGCACCGGCCATGCGGGCGATGATCGGGTACATGGAGAAGCCGTGCTCGGTATAGATGACCTCATCCCCCGGTCCGGCATAGGCCTGAGCGATGAATTGCAGCACCTCGTCGCTGCCCACACCGCAGACAAGACGCGCCGGGTCCAGCCCATGACGCGCACCGATGGCTTCCCTCAAGGGCGCGTGGTCGGTGCTGGGATAACGATGCAAGGTCGCGACGCTGTCGCGCGCCGCCTCGATCGCGTTGGGGCTGGGGCCGAACGGGTTCTCGTTCGAACTCAGCTTGATCACATGCTCGACCCCGGCCACATGCGACTGGCCGCCCTGATAGAGCGCGATGTCCATAATGCCGGGTTGAGGGGTGATCTTGTTCATAAGAGGCTCCGTTGATTGGAGCCTCTCATACCCGTCTCAACGCGTTGAGAAAAGCGGCAATTCCGTCACGCCGCTTTGAAGCGGGCGGTTGCCGGGTCAGCACTGTAATAGGGCGCGAATTCCTCTGTCCGGCGGGACAGGTCGTTGACGCTGTCGATGATGAACTGAACCGTCTCTTCGCTCATCAAATACGAGAAGTTCAGGCGTACCCATCCCGGTTTCTTCATCTCTTCCCCGGCGGACAGCGCTGCGTGCAATTCCTCCGACGTTTCCCGATCGATCCCCAACAGACGATGCGCATAGGGCCCGGCACAGGCACAGCCGCCCCGCGCCTGAATACCGTAGATATCGCTGAGCATCCGGGTGAACAGTTGCTGATGCACCGGCTGACCCGAGTTGTCCCGCACCAGGAACGAATAGATCGGCAGGCGATGTGGATTTTCAGTGCCCAGCAGGGTCAGGTTCGGGTTGTTACCCCACCCTTCCAACGCCATGCGGTTGTACTGCGCCTCGCGGCGGGAAATCTCATGGGTGCCCACCACATCCTTGACGATGAACGCCAGCGCCGCGCGGATATCCCCGATCACGTTGGGCGTTCCGGCCTCTTCCCGCGCCGCCAAATCCTCGCTGTAGTCATGCCGCCACGGTGAGACGAAACTAACCGTTCCGCCGCCCGGCCAACTGGGGCATGTGCGTTTCACAGCGTTCTGGTTGACGATCAGCACGCCCGAAGCACCCGGTCCGCCCGGAAACTTATGTGGTGAAAAAACGATGGCATCCTTGCGCGCATCCTCCGGCCCCATATCCATCGGCAGGTAGGGACCGCCGCCTGCGTAATCCCAAACCGACACCGCACCATGCGCCTTGAGCAACCGGGTGATCGGGTCCGGATCTGTAATGATCCCGGTAACATTCGATGCGGCCGAGAACGACCCGATGATCAGATCGGAACCGGCATTGTCGACTAAAGCCCGTTGCAACGCAGCGAGATCAACGCCCCCCTCGACGGCCTCAGGGATTTCAATCACCTGCGCCTTGCTTTCGCGCCAGGGCAAAATGTTCGAGTGGTGTTCATACGGCCCAATCAGAACAACCGGCCGGTCAGCCGCATCCGTACCCAACAAACTGACCAGCCGGTTCAGACCCGCAGTTGCGCCGGACCCGGTAAAGATCACCGCGTCTTCTCCCCTCGCACCAACGATGCGGGCTATCTCTGCGCGTGCTTCACGGCGCAGACGGGTCATGTAAGACCCGCAATAGGAGGCCTCGGTATGGCTGTTGGCATAGAAGGGCAGCACCTCATGGGCGACAAAATCCTCAACCTGCCGCAGCGCACGGCCCGATGCGACGTAATCCGCATAAACCAGCGGGACGTCCCCATGCAGACCCGGGATCAGAACGTTTTCTCCGATCAACCCGTCGCGCAGACTTGAATTGTGAGTGGTGGACTGGATGTCTGCACGAAATTTGGACAGGGTCATGGCAAGGGCTCCGTATTGCCCTTCTAATGTGATTTGGTTTTCCCGAGGAAACTTCACCTTTCTTTTGACACTTCCTTCTCTTTTTGTGTCATATGACTTCATATGGCACAGAAAATAGATCAAATTGACAAACGCATCCTGCGTGAGCTGCAAACCGACGCCACGTTGTCGCAACGCGAACTGGCGGATCGGGTTGGCTTATCACAAAATGCCTGCTGGCGACGACTGAAGGCATTGAACGAGGATGGCGTGATCATTGGCTCAACCGCTCGGATTGCACGCGAGAAACTGGGGCTGAGCCTTGTGGTCTTCGTCATGCTGCGCACCCGGCACCACTCGACCGAGTGGCTGCAGGCCTTTCGCAGCCATGTTCTAACCATTCCCGAGGTGGTGGATTTCCACCGCATTGGTGGCGACTATGACTATCAGTTGAAAGTCGTGACCGAGGACATGGCGTCGTATGACAAAGTCTATCAACGCCTGATCGAGAAGGTCGAACTGGACAGCGTGACCTCATATTTCGCGATGGAAGCGATCGCCGAGGGGCGACCGCTGCCAATCTGAGTTCAGCCAAGCCCAAGCATCGTTTTCATACCGCCAATGAAGGTAGCATCATCCAGAGCCTTGCGGTTGTCCAACAACTCCACCGCATCAGCCCCGGCCCGATAGCGCAGCGTGTCCGTCCCGTCCGTCACCGCGTACAGGATGACTTCGGCCACGACACTGGGCGGAGAGGTGCGCTCGGCCATTTCCTCGGACCCCCATGTGCTGAACAGGGCCTGCACCACAGGCTGATATTCGGTCATGCTTTCATCATTGACGAAATCGAAGGACCGACCGCCGAAATCTGTGGCGATCAGACCGGGTTCGACGATCTTCACCTTGATTCCGGCTGCGGCAAGCTCGTAGTGCAGCGATTCCGACAGGCCTTCGACCGCGAATTTCGTGCCATGATACAGCGCTCCGAGTGGGAAGGTGATCTGCCCACCGATGGACGAGATATTAACGATGCACCCCGACCCGTTGGCCCGCATATGCGGCAACACAGCTTTGGTCACGGCCAGCAGACCGATCACGTTGGTGTCGAACTGCCGCCGGATACGGTCCATCGGAAAGGCCTCCAGCGGTCCATAAGCGCCGTAACCTGCGTTGTTCAGCAGAACATCAATCTGGCCAAACCGCGCGATCCCCTCTGCGACCGCCGCCGTGATCGAGGCCTCGTCGGTGACATCCAGCCGGGTGACAAGAACATTCTCAAGCTGCGCCAACTCGGTTTCTTTCTCGGGGCTGCGCATGGTGGCGATGACGTTCCAGCCATTTTGCTGAAACAGTTCCGCAGTGACTTTACCGATGCCGGACGACGCGCCGGTAATGAGGATGGTCTGTGCCATAATCGTTCTCCATTAAGATGAGTATGACACACAGGTAGGCCCTTCCCCCGCTTGAGGCATGCCGATTTCTCCTCAACTTCTGCCTATTCCTCTGAACCTTCGGGTTTTCATTGGTCAGGCACGGTCGGGCAGAATACTCATGAACGGAGCGCGAGGCCGGACATGACACAAACTGATCTGATTGCGGAAATCTGCGAAACCGTGCGCGGTCAACCCGAAGATGCGCAGTTCTACCCAACTGCGCTGGACGGTCTGGGGCTGCTGCACGACGTCAAAACCAAGTCCATCGAAGCCCAGGTCTATGACCCTATTGTCTGCCTGGTTCTACAAGGTAGAAAAGAAACCCGCATTGGCGACCGGCTGGTTCATTTCGGAGCGGGAGACTCTCTGATCGTCAGCCACGCACTGCCAGTTTTGGCTTCGGTCACCGAGGCGAGCCGTCAGACACCCTATGTGGGTCTGGTTCTTTCGCTGGACCTATCCGTGTTGCGTGGCCTCTACGATGAGGTTGAGACTACGCCATCCGAACCCGAAGAAGCCCTCAGTCTGGCCGTATCTCAAGCCTCGGACGAGATGGTCGACGCTATGGCACGCCTGTTTCGCGCCAGCCAGACCGCGATGGACCGGCAGGTACTTGCGCCGATGATCAACCGAGAAATCCACTATCGGTTGCTGCAGGCGGATCACGGCGGGATGTTGCGGCAAATGCTGTGGCGTGACAGTGCCGCCAGCAGGATCGCACGGGCCATTGACGTCATCCGGGCGGATTTCCGAACCTCGTTACCCGTATCCGACCTTGCGCACACAGCGGGTATGAGCGTTTCGGCCTTTCACGCTCATTTCAAAACGGTCACCGCGAAGTCACCGTTGCAGTACCAAAAAGACCTGAGGCTGCTCGAAGCGCGCAGGCTGCTGTCCCATCGCGGGCTCAGCGTGTCTCAGACGTCATTTGAAGTGGGGTATGAAAGCCCGACCCAGTTCAGCCGAGAGTATTCGCGCAAATTCGGCGTGTCTCCGAGACAGGACATTGGATCGCCGAACGCAGCCTGAACAGGACCATAGCGAAACGAAAAAGGCCGCGCAGGTTGCGCGGCCTCGAAACTCTCGGTGTCGGCGAAGATTAGTTCTTCGCGTAGAATTCGACGACCAGGTTCGGTTCCATCATGACCGGGTAAGGCACATCGCTCAGGCCCGGTGCGCGCACGAAGGTCGCGGTCATTTTCGAGTGATCGGCGTCGATGTAGTCAGGTACATCACGCTCGGCCAGGCCAACGGCTTCCAGAACAACAGCCAGCTGCTTGGACTTGTCACGTACTTCGATGACGTCGCCTTCTTTGACACGGTAGCTGGGGATGTTGACCCGCTTGCCGTTCACTTTGACGTGGCCGTGGTTCACGAACTGACGTGCAGCAAAAACGGTCGGCACGAACTTGGCGCGGTAAACGACGGCGTCCAGACGGCGCTCCAGCAGACCGATCAGGTTTTCACCGGTATCGCCTTTTACACGCTCGGCTTCGGCGTAGATGCGGCGGAACTGCTTCTCGGTCAGGTCGCCATAGTAGCCTTTCAGCTTCTGCTTGGCGCGCAGCTGCAGACCGAAGTCCGACAGTTTGCCTTTGCGGCGCTGACCGTGCTGGCCGGGGCCATATTCACGACGGTTGATCGGGGATTTCGGGCGACCCCAGATGTTTTCGCCCATCCGGCGGTCTATTTTGTACTTGGCAGACGTGCGTTTGGTCACGGCTGATCTCCTTCGTTTTGGTCGAGGCCCTGCGGGCCGCTATGAAGGGCGTTGTCCTCTTGAGGTTTCCCCCATGACAGGCATCCCCTTGCGGGGGCCACCAACACCAATAAAGCCGCGCTTATATCCGTGAAATCGGCAGAGTCAACATGCCGCCCCGAATAGTATCGTAATTTCCGCCAGGAAAACTTGGTTACTTTAGGGACGTCTTAATCAGCCCTGCGCCCAACCGTGATCGCATAACGATGGTCCGGCTCAACCAGGCTTTGCTTTGAACGGGTTGGGAACGCGACCACGGTGTTATCCATACGCGTGGCATCGTCAGCGCGGCACTCGTTTGCGGTGATGTCACTGATCCAGAATTCCTGATCCCGTGCGGGGTAGTCCCCTTCAAAGACCAGCAGCGGCACTGATTCGCCTGCAATTGGAAACAAGGTTGCCGTGAAAGTCTGCGCGCCGTTGGTTAATACCAGCAGGCCACTGGCTTCTTCCGGCAAGCTCTGGACCTGAGCGCAATGTTCCAGCGTCGCAGCAGCACTGGCGCCGACAGTCCCAGCCCATTCCACCGCCCTCGCAGCAGTTTCAACAAGATAACGCGCTTGTCCGCGCCATGACCAAGCTGCTCCGATAGTCAGATAGGACAAAGGCGCCGCCTCAAGTCCATCAATTTCTGTCTGACTCCACAATATGGCTTTACGACCGTTTTGTCCGGCTCTCATTGTACCCGCCTGCACTTTCAACTCACCACTAACGATTAGGCAACTCTTATCAACGCAAAATAAGGCGGAAAAGAGACGTTAACGTAGCATTAACGAATTTGTTGCTTTAGGGAATCATCTGGCAAGTAAAATTGGGGGGGAAGGCATTAACGAGTGGTGTAGTTCCCGCAGAATTGCGCTTGGGCAAACCTTCGCCCTATCAATCAGCCTCATCCAGGTCGAATACAGGGTCCAGCACAAGTACCAGTCGTGTTTCACCCGTGCCTGCAATCGGTGGTGAGCGGTGCACCAGACCTACGGGTGAGTCCTGCGGCCAAAGCGTGCCACGCATGGCCATAGGAGCGCCGGTCGGGACGGTGAAAACCCGCGTTGGATCTTCGCCATCTGTAGAAATGCCGTATTGTGTGCCGGTGCCTCGATAAGTGCAGATCAGACGCGCATAGATCGCGTCGATATGAAATTTCCGGCAGGCGTTGGTGCTGATCGCGTCCAATCGAAGGCGCAGATAGGGTGCACGCATGATCTTGGCAAAACCTGCAGCCAAATCAGCGATGTCCTTTTCGAACCAATTGCGTTCAGCCGTGTCATCCATACCTGCGATGTCGCACAAATGTCGTAGGGCATTTGGGATCGCGTCGGTGCGAAGAACAAGGCGCGCCGTTGGCAGTTGCGATGGATCAAGCGTATCAACCCATGCCTGAAACTCTGAACCAAGCTGACGCCGCCAGATCGCTGCAGCGCACCCCGGCTTTTTTATTTCTGCCAATCCATCTGGGGTGTCGGCCACACCAACACCCACCGCTGCATCTTTAAATTCCGTTCGGATAAAGCTCATGCCGCATCCTCCACGCGGCGCCAAAGCGGGAAAGGATCAGGCAGGTCGATGGGCAAAACGTCCGGTCCAGAGGCGACCGCCTCAGACAGCAAACAGGCGTCAAGCCGGGACTTCAACAGCGGCCAGTCGATGCCCGCGCCGATAAAGACCAACTCTTGCCGCCGGTCGCCCCATGGCTCTGCCCAGTGCTGTTTGATGTAATCCAGCACCGAAGGGTGGTCCGGCCACCGGGTATCGGGGACCGACGCCCACCACGTGCCGATCGGCTGAACGCTCGACAGGGCACCGGCGAGGGAAAACTCGGCCACCCATTCAGGCCGTGTTGCGATCCAGAAATGCCCCTTTGCCCGGATCACACCCGGCAAGTCGCCGTCGAGCAAGGCCAGAATTTTCGCGGGCTCAAACGGCTGACGGGCGCGGTAGACATAAGACGCAACCCCGTATTCTTCGGTTTCCGGGACGTGGTCGGCGAAACCGTAAAGCTCTTTAACCCACATCGGATGTTGATGAGCTGCTTCGAAATCGAACAAGCCGGTATCCAGAATAGAGTCGCTGTCGACCTCGGAGTGGTTCGTCTCGATGATCTGTGCATCCGCGTTCAGGCTGCGGATGATTTTACGAGCGGCGTCGGTGCGTTCCGGCCCCGCATCATCAATCTTGTTTAGGATGACAACGTCAGCAAACTCGATCTGGTCCGTTAGCAGATGAACCAGCGTACGCTCATCGCCTTCACCCATCGTTTCGCCGCGGTCATGCAGGAAATCATGACTGGAGAAGTCCTTGAGCAGGTTCACGGCGTCGACAACGGTAACCATCGTGTCAAGGCGGGCAACATCAGAAAGGCTTTCGCCGTCCTCGTCGCGGAAATCAAAAGTCGCCGCGACGGGCAAGGGTTCCGAGATGCCGGTAGACTCGATCTGTCTGACGTCAGCGCCAATGGGACAGTTTAGGTCGATTTGATAAGAGAGGGTTTCTGGCTCATCGTAACCGCCAAGGAGTGGAGATGAGAAAGAAACCCGGAACCAAGCAGAGCCACGGTGAGAAAGTTGTAAAAGACATCCGCCGCGCCACGCGTAAGCAATATTCAGCAGAAGAGAAGATCAGGATTGTGCTGGACGGCCTGAAGGGCGAAGACAGTATTTCAGAGCTGTGCCGCCGTGAAGGCATTGCCCAGAGCCTCTACTACAGTTGGTCCAAGGAGTTCCTTGAAGCCGGCAAGAAACGTCTGGCAGGCGACACGGCCCGTGCAGCGACATCGACCGAGGTCAAAGATCTGCGCCGCGAGGCACGCGATCTGAAGGAAGTGGTTGCCGAACAGGCTCTTGAACTGCGGTTGCTCAAAAAAAGCATGATCGCGGATGGGGGCGACGACGAATGAGGTATCCCGCATCCGAAAAACTGGAGATCATCCGCCTCGTCGAAGGTTCGCATCTCCCGACCAAGCGCATATTGGATAAGCTGAGCATCCCGAAGACCACCTTCTATCGCTGGTATGACCGGTATCTGTCGGGTGGTCCTGAGGCGCTTGAGGATCGTAGTCCCAAGCCATCACGGGTCTGGAACCGCATTCCGCAGCCAATGCGTGAGAAGATCAAGGACCTGGCACTGAAGGAAAGTGAGCTTTCCCCGCGTGAGTTAGCTGTTCGCTTCACCGACACAGAAAAGTACTTTGTGTCAGAGGCTTCGGTCTATCGCATCCTCAAGTCTTACGACCTGATCACCAGCCCAGCCTATGTGGTTCTGTCAGCAGCAGATGAGTTCCACGACAAGACGACACGGCCGAACCAGCTCTGGCAGACCGACTTTACCTATCTGAAGGTGATCGGCTGGGGATGGTTCTATCTCAGCACGATCCTGGACGATTACAGCCGATACATCATCGCCTGGAAGCTTTGTACGACGATGAAGACCGAGGATGTGACCAACACACTGGACCTCGCCTTGCAAGCCTCAGGCTGTGATCAGGCAACGGGGCGGCACAAACCACGCCTGCTCAGTGACAACGGGTCCAGCTACATCTCTGGTGAGCTTGCAGAATGGCTGGAAGATCAGAAAATGGATCATGTTCGAGGCGCGCCATATCACCCACAGACCCAAGGCAAGATCGAGCGCTGGCACCAGACCTTGAAGAACCGCATCTTGCTGGAAAACTACTATCTGCCCGGTGACCTCCAGCAGCAGATCGATGCTTTCGTCGATCACTACAATCACCGGCGTTACCACGAAAGCTTACAAAACCTCACGCCCGCTGATGTCTACTTCGGACGCGGCCACACCATTCTGAAACAACGAGAAAGGATCAAACGGAAGACACTCGAAACCCGGCGCTTGCTTCACCGCAAATCCGCCGCATAATCAAACCAACCAGATGCGCCAGATCCTCTCTTAGCTCAGGCAGCCATCTGTCCCAAAATCCCTGACAACGGACAGTTGGTCAATGCGTCATCACCTGCCAGCTTAAGACATTTATGGACACTTGGGCTCTAAGCGAAACACAGTTCAAAGCTCGTTTTTATAGATGACTCCGTCCTTCATAATCAGGTCGAAGTTTTCTTGTGGGTCCCCTACAAGCTCCAAGTTTTCAAGCGGGTTGCCGTCCACGAGGATCAGATCAGCGTATGCGCCATCTCTGATAACTCCGAGTGGACCGTCTTGGTAGGGATGACGAGGGCCACTCATTTCCATTAGGCGGGCATTTTCAGAGGTCGCTATCTTGAGCGCTTGATAAGGCGTCATCCAAGTTCCCAACCTCACAAGATATTCGCTCTGTTGATACGCCTTTGATGGATCCATGAGTTGATCGGTGCCAAAGGCGAGATTCACGCCAATTTCGACGGCCATTGGGTACAGCGCGTCTACAGCATCAGTCACCTGTTTCCACTTTTTGGCACTAACTGGGCTATCCCAAACCATATCGGCCTCAAACATCGCCTGAGGACTGAGCCAAGCGCCTTTTTCCTTCATCAATTCCAGTGTTTCTCTTGATGCGAAGAAGCCGTGCTCAATGCTCATCACGCCGTTTTCTATTGAGGTACGGATACCTCTGTCTGTCATCACATGCGCCAAAACATAGGTATTAAAGTTCGTTGCCTCTTCGACTACCGCACGAATTTCGTCGACCGAATACTCGCTCACATCCAGCGGATCGTATTGGGAAGAGACACCACCACCAGTCGTGATTTTGACCTGAGTAGCACCAAACTTGAGGATTTCTCTGGTTCTCTTTCTGACTTCCGGTACGCCATCAGAAATCATCGCCATCATATTTTTTTCCCAATAACTCAGTTCAGAGTTGGAGTTTCTTGGGTTTTCAAGCAGCGTGTGAAAGTCGGCATGGCCTGACGTTTGGCTCATGAATGGTCCGGAGGGCAAAATGCGGTGACCGGGGTATTCACCAGCGTCAATCAGTTTCTTGATCGTAAACGGATTTCCGCCAGGGTCTCTAACGGTGGTAAATCCACGCATTAAAGTCTCTTCAGCCCCCTTCATACTGCGAATGGCCACTTCCGACATGTCGCCTTGATTCAACATTAGAACGGATGCAGGGGTGTAGGCATACGTCGTGTGCCAATGGACATCGATCAATCCTGGGATCATCGTGCGACCGCCACCGTCAATCACCACCGCGTTCTCGGCTTCGATTGGGTCGGAAGAAACAGCGGTTATGAGATTATCTTCGATCAAAACGTTAGCATTCTCGATGCGTGCTTCGTTTACCCCGTCAAAAACATGAACATTCGTTATGAGAGTTCTTGTAGAATCCTCTTGAGCGCTCGCCAGCGTTGCCAGCATGCTTGAGACTACCAAGCAGAGCGTTGACAATTGATTTTTGCGCATATCTTTCACCCTAGGAATATCAAAGCATTCGATTGTTTAATTTTAACGAAGGTAGCCAACTCTCCGAGGAAAATCGATATGAACTTTTTTAAGGAACTTGGCGAAGGCAAACCGGAGCTTTTTGCGGCAACCGTACGTGAAGCAATGACAGGAGAGGTTTTCGATGGCGATGTGATACAGTTGGGAAAGGGGGCTGACGAAGGCGCAATTTTCACAGCTCGTTTAGGGCTTTCCCGTTTGTCTAGTATCCGCTTCAAGCCCAATGCATTGGTGAGAACCGCACAAAGTGAAAGCTTCGCTAATTTCACTGTACCAATCTGCGCTTCAGAGTTATGGACGGTAAGTGGCGTTCCTTTGAAAGAAAACTCCGTTTTCTTCAATTTCACTGCATCGGAAACCGAGGTAGTCGCGCGCAATCGAACTTCGTTATGTGGTCGTGTGCCCTTGCAACGATTTCTCAAAGAGGTTCAACTTTTTTCCGGCAGAAATACATCGGATTTTCGCGGACCAACGGTTATCGTGAAACTGTCTTCTGATTTTCACGCAGCTTTGGTGCGAACACTTAGCTGCATAATGAACCAAGCCGATGGTCAATATACCCAGAGTGATTTGGAGGCGCGTCTTGCAAGGACGCTTGCGATCTTCTTTGCCTTATCTCTGAATAGTGGGAATGCACGCAAAGCGACTTGGTCTCAAAAAGTGGGTTTGGTCTCAAAAGCACGAGAGTACTATTCTTCCGCCTTGTCAAAAAGGCCATCAGTGGCAGATCTGTGTCGAGTAACCGCGGTAAGCGCGCCAACATTGATCTCAGCATTTCGCGACGTAACGGGTGAAACACCAGCACGATTTTTTGCTCTTCAAAGACTGGCCAATGTCCATGATGAACTTATTCAGGCGTCTCAGCAAAAACCCATGGTGAAGCAAGTGGCGCTCGCTCACGGATTCACCGATTTGGGACGATTTGGGAGCCTGTACAAAAGCATATATGGAATTTTACCATCAGAGCAAATTGAGCGTACTGTACCCATTTGACCGGTTGTCTTTTTAGTTCTGCCGAAAACCGATTAATACGAATCTCGGCTCCGATGTAGCAGAGTTCCCTTGACGGATTGCAATGGCACCTCAACGATTTGCCAAACAGAACTATGGATTGGACGGCGGAATGTTTTCATTTTTTTTGAATTTCTACAGGCTCTTAAAAGCGATTGTCCGCTCGTGGAGTAGCCCTAGATTCCGCGGAGCGCTTACCCTTGCAATACTCTTGTTGCTTTCCGGAACTTTGTTTTATGTCAGCGTCGAGGGGTGGTCTTGGGTGGACGCGCTGTACTTCAGTGCAACTACTATTTCTACGGTTGGCCTCAGTGACCTAACGCCCGTAACCGACACAGGAAAACTCTTTACCGTGTTGTATATTTTCGTAGGCGTCGGGGTCTTCATCACGCTGTTTGTACAATTCACACATGCCCTTCTTAGGGACTACGATGAGAAAAAGTCGTCAGATAATTGAAGACTGAAGCAACGGTCTTTCGGTCGTTGCACCCTAGCGCTTCGCTCTGCCGTATGCGGTTAAGGTCGTTGAGAAACTGCTTGGATTAAGGCAAACAAAGCAAAGACAAGGTTCTTTATCATCTTGTCTAAGCAGCTAGTTTGAGAACATGGCCTCCGTAGCACAACTAACCGACTGGATGATTACCGAAGGACGCCGCTCAGGCGACCCTGTTAAAGTAGTTTCGCATTTCTGCTCGTCCTTAATTGAGGAAGGTGTACCGCTCTGGCGGGTCAATATCGGTCAGCGCTTCGCCAATCCGCTACTCATTGCATGGGGGGTCGTTTGGACACCTGATGGGACCGACAGCTACGACGTAACTCATGAAACGATGTTGACGGAAGGGTATGTTGGTAGCTCGTTTGAGTACATTCTGGAGCACAGAAAGCCGCTTCACAAAAGCCTGCGACAACTGGATCCAAAGACTGAGCATTTATCGTATCTAGAGTTCGCTGAGCTCGGTGGCACAGATTACTATGCAACTCTGATGTATTATGGCGACGGATCTCTGCACGGCTGCACATTTGTCACGCAGGAACCAGACGGCTTTTCACCGCAACATCTGGAATTGATTGAGGCAGCGCTGCCTGCTTTGTCTTCCGCTTTGGAACCTGTCACGATGCGCAAGTCAGCCAAGGGTCTATTGCGAACATATCTTGGCGATGGGCCCTCCGACGCCGTATGGAGCGGGCGGATCAAGCGAGGCGAACGAACGACCCTTGATGCGGTGGTCATGTTTTCTGATTTACGAGGGTTCACGGCGCTTTCAGAAGCCGCACCCGAGGCCGATGTGTTTGACGCGCTGAGCGGCTACTTTGATCTGGTTGTTCAGTCTGTGGAAGATAACGGTGGCGATGTTCTCAAGTTCATGGGTGATGGAATTCTCTCGATCTTCACCATCGCAACTCAGGCTGATCACGCCGACCGATGCCGAAAGGCTGCGCAAGCCGCACAAAGTGTATTGGCCGGTTTGACGGTCCTCAACCGTCGCCGCGCTGAAGCGAAAAAGCCGTCTTTGGACGTTGGGATCGGGATCAATGTTGGACAAGTCAGCTATGGCAACATCGGCAGCCCTGGTCGACTTGATTTCACGGTTCTCGGAGGTGCAGTGAACGTTGCGAGTCGAATTGAGGGGCTGACTAAATCTATTGGCCGGAGAGTGCTGGCAACATCTGCGATTGCCGAAGTCTCCCCTGATCTGTTTTCCCCTTGTGGGTTTCAAGAAGTTCGTGGACTTGCGCGTCCAATCGAATTGTTTTCTCTCGTCGAAGAAGAGCTTTGATTCAGCGCTGACTTAATTTTGGCAGCATCGCGAGAAGCAGGAACCAGATATTGGGCACCAAGTGTTAAAAGGCAGGTTTTTACCTCATTTGGGAGTTTGCAAAGCCCGACGATGGATGTCCGGTTTGGGCTGCGACCAGTCGATCATGCAAGCCGCAGAGAACGGCAACACTGAGCCCAAAAGTGCTCAATTCTGGGCCGACGACGAATGACTGCTTCCGAGATGAAGAGTGTCTGGGGTTGCCTGAAACATCAACCGAAGGTTCGCGGTACGATGATATCGCGATTTGACACGAGTTTTTGGGCTTCATCCACGAGGTCTTCAAATGTGGTCAAAACAATACCGCGCATCCAGACAAGGGCCGGGTCCGCGTCCAGCTCCGCATTCCAGATGACACGAAAAACAAGATCGGGCATCGGTTCGGGCGGTTCCAGGACTTGCAGGTCGTCGCCAGCGCGGCCCTCCAGCAAGACTAACGCAACAAAGTTTCCCAACATGTTTGTATCGTTCAGCGCTGATGCGATTCCGGACCAGCTAGCCGCGTGAAATCCAATGCGGCGCTTCAAACCAAGATGGGCAAGATGCTCTTCGACCGTACCGTGGATGGCGGCCGGAATGCTCACAACGGCATGCGGCCATCGCATCCAGTTGTCCAAGCTCCAGTCATTTGTCGCCGGGTGGCCCCGCCGGGCCAGAACATAACGTTTCATCGGTTTCAGGACTTTTGCCCTCAGACCTTCAGGCAGGGGAAAGTTGGCGTTTCCAAATGCGATATCCACTTCACCCTTGATGATCTGATCCATGGTTTCTTTGGAATAGGGTTGCCATGCCAATGCCGCATCCGGTGCTTCTGCCTGCATGCGCGAGACAACTCCAGAGGCGATGCAATTCAGCGCCGGTCCTGCCATGCGAAAGGTCCTGGAGCAGGTCATGGGTTCGAAGGGGGCGGGCGCCTGCACCACGCGTTCGATACGTGACAGGATCGGTCGGATCTCGCGATACAGGGCCTCGGCCCGCGGGCTTGGTTTCATAATGCCACCGGCGCGCACCATTAATGGGTCATCCAGTTGTTCGCGCAATCGCCCAAGCGCGTGGCTCACGGCCGAGGGTGTTCGGCCGAGCTGTTCGGCGGCCCGGTTCACGCTGCCCTCTTCCATCAGGACCCGGAAGACGAGGAGCAGGTTCAGGTCGAGGTTCTTGATCTGAATTTCATTCATCTAGACTGAAAACTATTTGCTGGAGTGACGCTACCTACAGTCATAATCATAAGAAAACGTACTGAAATGCAATCGCAACCTGAAGGAAATTCACGATGCCGTTCTCCCTTCCGAACCTCCGGACGTTTCTGATCGATCCTGCGCCGCGTCTGTTACTTGGCGGCATATTTCTGATGGGGGCGTTGGACGGATTTGCGTTCATTTTCACTGGCGCACACCTGATACATCCGCCGACCTCTTCCGCCGGGCTTGCGCTTGAAGCGGCGCTCAAGGAGGCCGGATTTCTCTGGCCATTGATGAAAGGTGTCGAACTGGCAGGTGCGCTTCTTCTTCTGTCCAACCGGGCCCCTGCACTGGGGTTGGCCCTGCTGGCACCAATAATGGCCGTTATCGTTCTGTTTCATGCCACCCTCAATCCCGGAGGACTCCCGCTCGCGTTTGTCCTGATCGTTTGCGGAATCCTGATCCTATGGGTCCAACGCTCAAGGTTCTCGGTTCTCTTTGAGACAGGCACGCCGGGGGCAGAGACCCGTCCCGTTCCCGCTCCCACCTAAGATCTTTCAACAAGGAGAAGACCAATGCCCAGAGTTATTGCAATGCATGATGTGGACGATGTCGAACACTGGCTTTCATCCCCCAAGCGCGATGAAATCTTCAAGGAGGTTGCCTTCGACATGGTGACTTTCGTCCATCCGACAGAGCCCAATAAGGTCGGCCTGTCCGCCAACATCCCAGATCTGGACAAGTTTTTCGAGATCAACAACGGACCAGTCGGCCAGGCGGCGATGAAACACGATGGTGTCCATGCCGACACAATTGTTGTCATGCTCGAAGCTTAGCGTCTTTCAGTTATCAGACCGGTATACCCGCGCCAGTCCTGCCATTCGTCTAAGCGAGATGAATGGCAGGATTGTCCGCAATTCTGCCGTTCAGCAGAATTAAGCGAACGTCCGCTGCTGTTCAATGCAGACCTTCAGGCGAAATTCCCCGGAATGACCTCCAACAATGACCGCTATCCGTTCCTAAGCCGTCATCTGACTGAAAGACTCAGATGACCGTGTTGAGCCCAAAGCGGACACCGGAAAATGTCAGACGACGCCAAAAAGTAGCGTCGCCCGATAGTCGCGGTTGTCGCTTTATTCTACCAGTTCCAGATCACCGGGACGCCAGGTCTTGTCGAACCAAGGCTCAAGCGGGCCATAGAGGCGCATCATCACGTTGAAGCTTTGCCCGGGCATGGTTTGCGCCCAGTTGTTCTCCCAACCTTCTGGGGCTTCTGGACCAAAATAGATGCTGGTACTCCCATCCTCATTCGGCTTTATCCCTGGTCTATTAGAGTCGATACCACCGGATTGCTGGTCAGTTTCAAGGATTGACCGAGTCTGTCCGCTATACAACATAAACGACGCAAAGTTTTTGGCGGGAACCGGCGCCGGGAGCGTTACCTTATAGGTTTTTGAGCCGTCAAGGTACTGTCCGTTGTTGTCTCGCGCTGTCATCGCATAGACAGACCCCGTCCCGACCGGTGGCGAGGTCATCGCAGGCGTTATGCCCGTTGCCATATAGAAAAAGTACGACCGATCATCGAGGATGCGCGCGCCGTCCTCAAGAAACTGATAGCTCTGGCGTTGGAACGGTGAGTTCCATTGCCGGTCTTCATAAAAGAAAACTCCCGGATCGCGCGAGGCATACGTAATTGCTCGCGCCGTGGCATTTGCTATAGCTGCTGCCTCCTTGAAAATGGCCTGCATACGGGCATCGGGTTCAAAGGGCTCGCCCTTCCTGATCCCTATGGAAGCAAACGTTCCTACAATTTCCGGACTGAACGCACCAATTGGATTGTTTTCGAGCGCGACGTGGATCTCTTCAAAGAAGTCTTCGTTGTTCGCGTGAACAGTGTTGTGTTGAACACCGGAGATATTCAGGAAAGTTTCCGCGGGAGGATTGTCCGCTTCACTAAGCGGATAGATATTCAGACCCGCCTTAATCTCGGCAACAGGGCCAGCCGTATCTCCGTCTGCGTCTGGCGAGCGTCTTAGCAACAACCAGTGCTCATATGTCTTTGTGCGTAGTTCGAAGTAGCCCTCGGGCACCGGCGTTTCATCGTCGTTGTGCAAAAGTAGATACTTGCCACCTTCTCCCTTATCCGCGCCAAGCGCCCCGATATCCGTCACATAGTCAAACGCGGCGTCATCAAGCAACCCAAGCAGGCCTGCCGGAACCTGAATCACCATCGGGCCATTTGAGATATCAACATTCGAACCAATGTAGATTGTGGTTGTATTGGGCGTCAGCCAGATGGACCGCGCGTCCAGCAGGTCTTCTGCAATCACAACGTCATTGGGATTGACGCCCAAGTCTTCGTATCCCTTAAACATAGCTCGAAGCGAAGCGATCTTCATGCCATCCAGGAAAGCCGTCGTCGCTCTGATCAGATCAAGGTTGTCGAAGACTTTCTCCACCGTCTCAGGTGATGGCATACCATCGAAGAATTCCAGATCACCAAGCGTCTGGGTCTCAACCTTGTCTGGTGTAAGAACATTCTCAGGAACGTCGGCTTTGAATTCTTGGGCTGAAGAATGCGATGCGAGTACTAGGGCAGTCAGCACAGCTAACGACTTTGTTTTCATTGTTCGCTCCATTGGGAATTACTGTTTGTTTTGATCAGTTTACTTTTTCTAGATCGCCCAGCATCCAGCCACTCTCCAGCCATCCGTCTTGCGGCCCATATAGACGAAACAAAAGGAAGTACGGCTCTGTGGTTGGTATCCAGTTGCTTTCCATGCCTTCCGGTGCTTCTGGTCCAAAAAAGATGTCGTAAGAACCGTCTTCATTAGCCTGCATCGCATCAGTGTCGCGCTCGGACAAACCGACAGGATCAACGTTCCGAATGAAGCTCTTGGTCTCCATCGAATAAACAATCACGGACCAGAAATCGTCGGCAGGTGTATCCGCTGGGACGTTCAGTTTATAGGTCTGATTGTGATCGTACATTTCCCCGTCGCTGTCGCGCAGGCCTGTCAGATAAAATGTACCTCCGCCCAGTTGTTTCGGCAGGTATGTAATCCAGAAATAACTGCCGCCCGCACGCGCATCCACAAGGACTTCGGTCTCAGTCTCATACGGAAAACCTGCCTCGGGTTGACCTTCGGCAAAGTCCCATATCAGCCACTGGCTCTTCATCTCGCCGCTATCGTCGACCCAGAGCGGGATCATGGCTTTGCCGGGCGTTACAAAGTAGTTCTGCATTGAGGCATACGCCAACAACAAACCCTCATTCATAGCTTGCATCTGAATTTCTGATGGCTCGAAAGGTTTTCCCTTTTCGATCCCGAGATCCTTCAGGAAATTTACCATGACCTTGTCTTGTGGTCTGACGGGGTTGTTTTGAACGTAATCGTTCAAATCCTGAAAGAAGGTCTCGTTGTAGTATGGAAGCGAGTCGTACGGCACTTCTGACGCTTCGAGATAGTTGTTGGGTGGTGGATTGTCAGCCTCAGACAGGTAGTACACTTTGATCGTCTGAGCGTAGTCGGCCGCATCGGCGTCCGTTCCGCCATTCGTCAGTTTTGGCCGGAACGAAAACCCATATTCGTAGGTATCTGTTTCAAAGGGAAGGTATCCCTCCTCAGTTAATTCCTCCAGCGACATATCCCCTTCGTAGCCTGGGGGTAGCATAAGGTACTTGCCGCCGGCACCTTCATCGAAACCGTCGGGACCAACGTCCACAATCGGAACATCCCAGGCATTTACGATTGTACCGAAGTAGTTCACCTTGTCGGTGGCAGCGGGCACTTCAATGACAAGGGGGCCGGGTTCGGAGGTCATCGAAGCCCAAGCATAGGCCGTAACATCGTTGGCCGTAAGAAACCCGTGTTTGGAGTCGAACGGCTTGTTGAGATAAATGATGTCATTGTAGTCGCCACCGAGGTCGCGACGAATGCCCTTGAGGAAATCGATCATACCGGCGGCAGGCATTCCCCAGATGGCCGTCTGGGTGGCACGCTGCACCATAATCTTGTACTCGATGTCCTCGACCTCGGCTGATCGGGCAAGGATGTCGCCCGTGTCGTTGAAGGACTGTGAGAAAACTGGTGAAGCAGAAATACCTGCGCCGAGCACCATTCCCAAAAAGTGCATCGAAAAACCGCCGTGTAGTGGCCGAAGTATTTTCATATTGCAATGCTCCCTGCTGTTTAGGGAAAGCTTGCACATCCGTTCAGCCGATGCGTATCATTTCACGACACGCGGGCGAACAAGCGGGTTAACGGATTGAACCTACCACCGATGATTTCGGCCAAGGCCTTGGGCGCGATGCCCCAGTTTGTGCTTGAGGCCGCTGGGGAAAGACGCCTGTTGCGTGCTTTTGAGTCTGCCGATCTTCCTGTTCACTTCATTGAGGAAAGAGGCGGTTACATCTCGGAGCATGCCTTGGCGAACTTTGTGCACGAAGCCGCACGATCCTCGGGACAACAAAACATCGGATTGTTGTGGTCACCGTATCTCACTGTCGCTGACTACGGCGCCTGGGGGAGTTACGTTCTTTCTGCTCCAACGCTGGGGGCAGCGCTAATACGAGCTTCTGCCGTCATGCCATTTCATTCGTCCACGGATCGCGCGTGGCTTGAAACTTCGGGCAATAGCGCGCGTTATTGTTATCGTTTTGGACTTCGCAGGCATTTCGCATATCCGGACATCGGTTTCTCGGCTGTTGGGGTTTTTCTGAGTATATTCCGCGCGTATTTAGGAAACGACTGGAAGCCATCGGCCGTGCTCTTGGACTTCCCGAAGGTTCCTGGATTTGTCGAGGCAGAAGACACCTACGCTTGTCCTGTAATCTGGAACGCCCCCCGGCTTGGGGTTGAGTTTGATGCCTCGGCTTTAAGAGCCGAAGCCACGCCCAAAAAACTCACCGGCGCCTCGACAACTGTCGGAGATATTTCTCGCGAACGATTGGGCGGCCCACCCCAAACACTTCGAGGACAAGTCGCGGAAGTGGTGTGGCAACAACTTCATCGGGAGGAAATGTCGATTGATGCCGCCGCGCGTTCGCTTGATCTTGGCGTTCGTACACTGCAACGGAGGTTAGCGAGCGAAGGGGTTCGTTTTCGCGAAATCGTCAACGATGTCAGGGTAGCAAGGGCCGAAGAACTCCTCACAGATACGCGCGAGACAGTCTCCAGTATCTCCTCCATGCTAGGATATGAAACCGCAAATAATTTCAGCCGCGCATTTAGGAAGGTGACGGGACTGACGCCCTCTGACTATCGCAAGATGAACTCCGGTCATAGTTGAATGGTCGTCTGCAAAATCAAGCCGTTGGCGTCTGCATTGCTCACAAATTTAAGTTAAGGTTGGATGCGACGAGTAACCGCGTCCAGCCCGAGTAGGGCGGCAAGCTAACCTAGTTCGATCACTTTTTATGTTTTCTTTTAGGATCAAGAAACAGTGTGCGTTGGAACAATGACAAAGTTACAGAGTATTTGCTTGCGGAGGTGGTTTTATCAGATGCCCCGCGTCGATTACCCTGGGATAGGTTCAACGCGGGGCTGTAGGAAAGTGCTAGGTAATCAAAATGATGCCCGCACTTACTACGGGAAGCATTCTGATATTTCGATACTTGATTTATTTATGTATCCAATTTGAATATTTGATAGCTCCAACTGCTTCAAAAGTCAGAACATGCAATGCGAACACCCCTCGAGGTAGAGCTCTTTGATCGCGAGTTTCCCGAGCACCTTCTCAAAATTGGTTAGTGGCTTATATCGGTTGGTCCATTTTTTGATCTGTTCCAAGTAGTTATTTAAAAAGAAACCACGTGATGGAAAAAACTACTGTAAATGCATGGACACGCCTATGTAGTTGTGTTTGCGGCGCAGCCCATAGTCATTTCCAAACACGAACCAAAGAAATTAGCGAAAAAACCCACGGTCGTTCATGGGATGGGAGACGACCGTGGGTAGCAGTTAGGGGTATGATAGGTACGAAGCCATCATGAGTTTGGATCAAAACTCTTACAAAAGATTTGTATTTTGAAAGAAGAGCTTGCGAGCTATTCAGGCTATTGGTGTTCACCGACGTTCCGCAGTGCTTTTCGAGCAGTTGTTTGCAGAAAACGCTTTCACACGTTGAAATAAATTCACATCGAAATATTTGGTTTTGTCGCGTTGTGGGTAGTTTCGCGACGCATCGTTTTATTGGGAGGAATACATGAAATACACTGCCATTTTCGCCGCCGCGGCAATCTCCGCTTTTGCAACTGTTGCCGCTGCCAAAGATCCGATTCCGGCAAGTAGTGATAACTTCGAGATTTACAGTGAGGTTGAAGGCTGGACGGTTTATGCTGACAACGACTCCGGTACATGCCTGATAGAAAAAGTCTTCGAGAGCGGGAACGTCATGCAGATGGGTCTAACCAAAAACCAAAAACACGGTTACTTGGGAGTATTCACGCAAGCTGACATCGACATCAAAAACCGTCAAAAAATAGAAATAGCAATTGACGACTTCGTGTATGAAGGTCGCGCAAAAGGCATAAAAAGCAAGAAGCTAGCGGATGACTACTCTGGTGGCTATATCGTTGTAAAGGACGCGAATATGGCGACTGCCGTGGCCGAAGGACAGACTTTGATCGCATTTCCAAAGAAGTCTGCAAATTTCATTGTGGACCTAACCGGTACGAAGAAGGCTATGGAAGAAGGGCGTAAATGCAACCTTGCACTTGCCAGCTAACTTAGGCCGTTGCTCAACCTCAAAAAAGTTGAGCTGCCTTTTTATCAAACCATTAGTGGCCCCGCAGTTTGCGGGGTCACTTGTTAGTAATTGAGCCTCCCCAACTGAACTGGTCCACCGTTATGTTTAGGAAACGGAGGACCACGAATGGCAAACAAGAGACCGAAGCCCGAAGAGATTGTCTCGAAGTTACGGCAGGTTGAAGTTCTGATGGGGCAAGGCATGTCCCGTCTTGATGCGATCAGGCAGATCGGCGTTGTTGAGCAAACCTATTACCGCTGGCGGAAGAAGTACGGTGGAATGGGTGTTGATCAATTGAAGGAACTGAAACGGCTTCAGAAAGAGAACGAGCGGCTGAGACGCGCGGTGTCTGATCTGACTCTGGACAAGCTGATCCTGACGGAAGCCGCAAGATTTCCTGGCCGGGCTTCAGAGCCTGATCCGAACTCACCTTGGCGAGCCGGGATTTGGTGTAGACGAACTGGCACGCCTATGCGGTTTCCACCGGGAGACATTGAACAATCGGCTTGCTCCCTACGGGCAATCAGCCTCTCAGGTCATATCTGGCGTCAAACTGGAAGAAGCAAAGAAGCTGCTGGGTCCGGCAGGGAAGTCCGTTGGTGAGACCGCACTGCGGCTTGGTTACGCGGACTCCACAGCGTTTTCGAGGGCCTTCCGAAAATGGTCCGGAATGTCGCCTTCGGATTTTAAGAAAACGGTAAAAGAACTGGGCTGAAAAACCGGCGCCAGTGCGGTCGCATGCTGCTCGCCGTCGTTTCTTCGGGTAAAGGATGAGAACACTGGCCGAATATATCCCAAATTGCGCGCACGTTGTGAAAATCTGGTCGAGCGCTTGCGACACCATTCACTCATGCCCGCTTCATGCTAAAAGCTAGAATTGCAAAGTCTTGGGTTGAATGTCCGGTTTGGGCTGTCTCTAGTCACTGATGCGAAGGGCGGCGAACGTCGACTTCGAGCCCACATTGACCGATGCTGCGCTATGCCCCAATTACAGCAATGCGCAGTAAACGGACTTTGCAAAGTCTTTGGTACGGGTCGCAACAGAAGCCTATTTTCGCGGTATTCCGGGCCTATTCGCTGGCACGGCCCTACGATCACAGGAAACTTAAAATTGCAAAAATATAGCTTAAGAAATTGATGGGCGACTACGTTCATTTTTCTGTCAAACTAGCACACCAATACTTCACTCCAGTTTTTCCCGGCTGCGCCTTGCAGAAATATGGCATGGGTTGTGCCGTAGTTGCGCATCTAAATGATTGGCTTCGTGACAGGTGGGGCATAGAGCAACCGCGATCTCAACGGCCTCACCAGTCTCATAGTCAAAACAATACTCCTGGCCACAAATCTCTAAAACCTGTCCCAGGGGTATCAACTCTGAAACAGTTGCACCGCAATGGTCGCATACGCCATTACGCAAAGCATCTTTCAGCTCAGGCAATTCCACCGTTCTTTGAAACTTGCATTCTCTTGCACTCATAACCGAACCAAAATTCCACTCTTCAGAACAAAAGGTTAGTTTGGTGATGAAAGAGATCAAGATATCGCGACTTTGCCTTTTGCGTGGCAACGGTTGAATAGAACCAACCGACAAAGCATCCTTGGTAATGAAGCAGTGGGGCGATCAGTATGAGGTGTTCAACCAAACGAACGCGCGATGCTGCGAAACATCCGGGCGACTTGGCCAGGAAGCTCACTTTCGTCATCATGGGCAAAAACCGCATATGCTGCGAAGGCAAACCGAGGGGCTTGCTTTATCAAGCTTAGTTGACCACTCCTAAGTTCCGCTTCTACGACCCGTTTTGGAAAGTAGCCGGCGGATGGAATGGACTTCAAATACTGAAGGCCCAGGGTCCCAATACCCAATTGAAGACGAGGTGCATCAAGCTCTGCAAAATTCAATAAATGGTCAGCCTTAAATTCAGGGCCCCAATCTATGAGAAGGTACGAGTCTCCCAGCTCGTTCGGCAGACCGATGGGACCGCTGCTTACAAGAACAAATTCATCTTGGAATAATTGGAGGGCAGACAATCCCGACGCCCGTCGAGGCTGGTACATTATGGCCAAGTCGAGGTCGCCCTCTTCGATCTCCCGCGACAGAGCCTCGGAAGAAGCTGCGGAGGCCCGTATGGCAACGTCTGGCAGCGTTTCCATCAATTCGGGTAAAGCCCTCATAAGATATCCGTCCCAAAGGCTGGGTGCGGCGCCAATCTCTAGCGCTGCTGTTATTGGAACAGGGAGACCAACGTCCAACTTCGCTTGTGTCCAGGTTCGCACAAGCAACTGTGCGTGTTTGAGAAAGTGTTGTCCCGCATTCGTCAGTGCTGCGCCAGATTTGCTGCGGTCAAAAAGCACTTGCCCAAGTTGCTGCTCTAAAGTCCGAATTCTCATGCTCACCGTAGATTGGGTGACATGGACCTTTTTCGCAGCATCAAAGAAGGTGCCCGTTTCAACAACGGCCAGAAAGGTTCGAGCTTGTTCGATATCCAAGGGCTATCTATTCCATTTTTCGATATCATTCGAGAATAAAATTCGTTTTTCAACACAAATATTTCGTGCGATATACCGAGTGTAGCGCGAAAGTGCCCCCCACCAGATCGGAACGCTAATCAACATTTCTCATTTTGTAGTGGAGATCCCGAGCTGAGGAACCGTTGCAATCTGACCCCTGTGGATTTGCCACCAACACCGGAGCGCTGCACCAACCCCACAATGGGCAAGAAGCCCATTTTCTCATGGAGAAAACAAAATGAGTCGAGTTTCTATTGTTGCTCTTCTCTCTTCGCTGTTTGCTGTTCCGGCATTCGCCATGCCCGCTGATCTTGACATGGACGGTGATGGCCTGGCGTCGCTGGCAGAGCTTCAGACCAAGTATCCTGAAGTCTCGGATGATCTCTTCCTGGAGATCGACGCGAATGCTGATGGTTTCATCAATGACGACGAATTGGTTGCCGCCGTTGACGCAGAACTTCTCCCTGGTCCCACAGGTGATCAGTAAGCAAAGGTTGTCACGGCTATGAGGAAGCCAATCCCGCCCCACAAATGGCTGCTTGCCGCGATGGGTATTTGGTTGGTTTTGTCCCCCTTTGTCCTGTTTCGTGAGGAAACACTGTTGCAGGGCATGGCTGAACTTGAAGCAATCGCCTTCATGGCAACTGGCATTGTTGTTCTGGTCATGTCCGGCGCCGACGGCCGGAGCCACCTTCTCGCACGGGTGGCTCCGGTATCGGCACTGGGGTTCCTGTTGATCGTGGCGCCGGCGGCGTTGAACTTCACGGGCCATATTGTTGCGACGGCTAATGCATGGATAGCGGGATCGGCGCTGATCGGGCTTGCCGCTTGGGAGGTGCTGGAGAGCCGCGGATTGCGTGCAATCCAGTAAATTGGTGCGGGGCGGGAAATCGCCCCGCGTCGTGCTATAATCCAACTAGCATTGGGCATATTTTAAGGAGTCTACTCAGTGACTGTCGCTAAAGTAGTTGAAGCTCAGAAATTTAAACAACGCCCATTCTGTAGTGCCGACACGACAGTCTTTGACGCGGCCGTAACCATCGCTTTGTTGGATGTGAATGCGCTCGCTGTTCTCGAAGATGACAAGCTAGTTGGGATTATCACTGATCATGATATTCTGCTGTGTCTCGCCGACTCCGGCTCTTCATTTTATGAACAAACTGTTAGCGATTGGATGACCGAAAAGCCTGTCACTTGCACTTCAGGATCCAGCCTGTCAAAGGCTCTTAGCCTTATGGCAAAACACGGTTTCAGGAACCTTGTTGTCACACGCCGAGGGGATCCGTTTGCGGTCGTCAGCAGCAAAGAAATCCTCGCGCGTATTCACGACGACGATAAAGCTGAACTGGAAGCGCTGAGGGAAATGACCCATCACACATCGGATTGATCGGATACCTGATACCTTTCAAAAGATGAACGCACCTTGGTATTCTTAGTGTTCAAAGCGCCTAGTTTTGCCAGTAACCAATAGTGGCATAGGTCGCTAAACCATTTATGGTCTGTCCAGTTTAGGGGACAGTCCGAGCGCAATCTTTGGTATGCATTGGCTTCCCAATCGACGCAAAATAGGATTGCCAATGAACACCCAAATAGTCACTCCCATCTGCGCGTTCGATATAGTAGCCGGCCAAGCAGTCCCCGTCTCTTCAGATTGGCCAGAACCCTTTGCAAGGCAGCAAAACGGTTACCGCTGGATTCATTTCGACCTCGCCGACAGCGGCTTAAAGCAATGGGCATCCGAACAACTTCCAAACATAGCCGCGCAAGCATTGCTTCAATCGGAAACGCGACCACGATGTGATATGCACGACGATGGCATCATTTTGAACCTACGCGGCGTTAACCTGAACCCTGATGCGTCTCCGGAGGATATGGTTTCTCTAAGGCTCTGGGCCACGGAAAGAACCATCGTATCTGCCCGTGTGCGCAAAGTCTGGGTAGCAGACAGTCTTCGTCTAAAAGCCGAAAGCGGTATCGGGCCAGAAAGTGTTGGTGCATTTTTGGCAGAACTTGCTGCGGGGCTCACAAAGCGGATTGAGGCTGTCTCGCTTGAACTTGAAGACGAGACAGACTCTCTCGAAGAGATCGGGCTTACAGGAAATGAAATCAAACCAGAGCGCATTGCGCGATTGCGGCAAACGGTGATCAAACTTCGGCGCTATATCAGTCCGCAACGCGATGCGCTCGATGCTTTAGCCTCATTGAGAAGTAGCGTAATTCACAGCGACGCATCTGTATTGGTCAATGAAACCGCGAACCGCACTCGCCGTACGCTTGAGGAACTGGATGCAAGCCGGGACCGGTTGACAGCGCTTCAGGAGCAAATGAACGCCGAGCACGCGAATGCGCTTGCTCGAAACGGCTATCTTTTGTCTGTCGTGGCAGCAATCTTTCTACCACTTGGATTTCTGACTGGTCTATTTGGCGTGAATATTGCTGGCATGCCCGGCTTGAGTGCTCCCTTTGCGTTTTGGGCACTGACACTGGCTTCGGCTGCCATCGGAATTGCACTTTACGTCGTGTTCAAACTCTCAAAGTGGTTGTAGCAAAAGTAGGTTGCCAAAGGTTGACCAAGCTGCTGCACAGAAAGCGTTGATCACCTTCGCGAATACCCGATTGCGCGCAAAATAGCTTCTCATTTCCCAGTTTGACATTAGGCTGGAACCGATGTTCCGACAGCTCTTACCGATATCAGCGCTGCTTCTTGGATCAGGGCTTCTTCTGTTCGCAGGTGGTGTCCACGGTCTGATACTTCCCGTTCGTGGATCCTTCGAGGGTTTTTCCGCCAGCTCTCTCGGCCTTTTAGGAACAGGGTGGGCAGTTGGCTATGTAGCAGGATGCCTTGTTGCACCACGGCTTGTTGGGGCAGTAGGGCATATTCGAACCTTCGGCGTAATGTGTGCTCTCGCCGCCGTAACGATCCTTTTCCAGGCCGTTGTAGTGGATACGTGGGCTTGGATACCGTCGCGCGCAGTTTCCGGATTTTGTTTTGCTGGCGCAGCAATGATCGTCGAATCTTGGCTCAACGATAAGGTTGAACCCAATACGCGTGGTACAGTCTTTGGCGTCTACACGATGGTCAACCTGGGTGCGGTGACGGCTGGTCAGATGGCTATCTCACTGGGAGATGCAACGGGTTTCATCTTCTTTGCCATTGGCGCGATGGTGTATTGCTTGGCGCTTATACCAACAGCCCTGTCAACTTCGGCATCGCCAGCACCCCTGACATCTGTGCGTCTCGACCTACCGGCATTGTGGCGAAACTCACCAGTTGCGGTCGCCGCGGTCTTTCTTGTCGGCATTTCAAATGCAGCTTTTGGGACTCTTGCTGCGGTGTATGCGGATCGCGTTGGGCTATCACTTACTGCAATTGCTTTGTTCGCGAGTATTCCGGTTTTGGCCGGAGCTTTTGCGCAAGTTCCAATTGGATTTGCAAGTGATCGAATGGACCGGCGTAAAGTCTTACTATTTACAGCGGTCGTAGCTCTTGCTTCGGATCTGGCTTTTGTCCTTCTTGCGCCGGAGTCGCGCGTCATGAACCTTGCTTTGGTCGGGATGTTCGGCGCTGCAATTTTTGCGATGTATCCAATCATCGTTGCGCACGCGAACGACCATGCACCACCTGGCACGTCCATCCAAGTCTCAGGCGGCCTTTTGATGGTTTTCGGCTTAGGTTCAATTGTAGGGCCGTTGATCGCTGGTTTCGCCATGGCAGCACTCGGGCCGCAGGGTTTGTTTCTCACAACCGTCGCAGCGCATTGCCTGATGATCCTATTTACGATTTGGCGAATTCTTTCTAAGTCCGCAGTTCCCGAGGGCGAGAAGACGGCATTTAGGGTCAGCGCTCCTGCAAGGGTGGTTACGCCTGAAACTGCCGTCCTTGCTGTCGGTGAAGATGAGGCAATCTCCCTTGCTGACGCTGAGAGCGAGTTGGGCGCCAGTCCCGATGTGAAGGAGAGTCTGGCGCTAAGAACTAATTCTAATGACAGCCCTTCCTAATCTTCCCCAATGTGTTCGCGGCGCGCTATACTGGTCAACTGCCGGCGCGAAGGTGCGAGTTGAACAACACCCTGATTAAAAAGGGTTTTCGAACATGGCTCTGTGAATGTTCCTGTCACTCATCCACAACACGAAACTCACCGGAAGGCGCATCAGTAGGTGGTTCTTCGAACTCATTGGAAATCAGACCGCGACGGATGAGTTCTCGAATGGCGGCCGCTCTGGATGGCAGTCTGTTCTCGAACCGCCAATCATCAATGGCTTTAAGCTCTTCGAGGTCGAGCATCAGTTGCAGTTTTTCCGTGCGCTTTGGTGGTCGATTTTGATCAGACACTGGCATGACCTCAGTAGCTTACGTCAGTTACTCCAAGCATGTATGCCAATGGGCCTGCATGTCTACATCAATGTTGGCATGTTATGCCGGATACCCAGGATCATGAGGTGCCCCATGATGTGTCGGATACCTATATTAAGTATATGATTTTATTTGAAATTTTATGAATCGCTCTTAGGTTTTACTCCGCAAGCAACGAAACGGAGTGAAAATGATACAGCAAGTCTTGAAGTCTGAAGTTCAGGAAGAATCCAACGACACAGGCATCGACAAGAACGCCTGGATCGCCAACGCGGTGACGGAAGTACTGGCCGATACCATGGTCCTGATGGTGAAAACGCAAGGCACACATTGGAACGTCGTGGGCCCGCTATTCCTGCCGATCCATGAACTGACAGAGCGTCAGTATCGCGACCTGTTCGAAGCTGCGGATGATTTGGCCGAGCGTGTGCGTGCGTTGGGTCAGGTGGCACCGATCTCGTTCACGGACATGGTTAGCCAAGCCAAGCTGACCGAAGAAGAGACGGTTAAAGATGCAGAGGGCATGATCAAACAATTGGTCGCAGACAACGAAGCGATTGCCCGGAACCTGCGTGAGACTGCCGCGACCGCTGCCCGTTATGGCGATGGAGCTACAGAGGATCTGATGAACGCCAGGATGGCGAAGCATGAGGAAGCGGTCTGGATGCTCAAGGCAATTGTTGCGGCCTAATTGGCGGCTCCCCTCGATTTGAACCAAGGTTTGCGAAGAAAGGAAAAACGATGACACGTGTTGGGTACGAGAAAAAGGCACAGCTGCAACTGGATAGTTGGAATGCCCAGATTGATGTTCTCGAAGCCAAGCTGAAGGTGGCCGAAGCGGACGCCAAACTCGAGCTCGAGGAGCAGCTCAGTAAGCTCTACAAGGCAAGGTCTGACGCAGAGGCTCAACTGAATGATTTGAAGTCGACCAGCGACGAGGCTTGGGAAGATGTCAAAAAGGGCTACGAGGCTGCATGGAGCGATATGCAGAGTGCTTTGAAAGAAGCGGCCGACCGGTTCTCGTAGAGCTGGGTTTGTGAACAAAGCTCGTGTCGTAAATGGGGACCGGAATGCAAACACCTAGAGAATTAGTGAGGTACTTTCGCGGGTTCCTAACTATCCCTGCCGCCATTAGTCTTTCAGGGCTTTTGGTGGCTGGGATTGTCTTCAAGACGGAGCAAGCGCTCGCGAGTTGGGGTTGGTCCGCTTCCGATTGGCTGAGCGTTTCTAATCGTACTGCGAGCGATGTACTAAGCGCAATCTCGGCAGCATCCATGTCCGCGTTGGTCATGGTCTATTCCATTGTTTTGCTGGTCTACACCTTAGCAGCCGGATCAATTGGGCCCAGGCTCTTGCAGCGCTTTGGCGAAGACAGGGTAAATCAGATTGCAGTTGGCTCACTTGGAGCGACGTTTTTATACAGCTTGTTGATCTTGTGGCTGATACGCGATGACACATCCGTCAATTTGGCCGTTGCGATTGGAATAGTCTATTCGATCATCTCAGTTCTTTTGCTGTTGCTCTTCGTTCATACAGTATCAACGCGCGTAACCATTGATCAGGAGGCGGCGCGGATTTCGGAAGCCTTGGATCGCCAAGTGAGCACCGTAATCGAAAACAGTGCAGATATCCCATCTTCAGAGGCAGTCCCTGAGGTGGATGACATGCGCCAAGTCTTGGCTTCGGGCACTGGATATGTGAACTCCATCAATACCGAAGGTCTGGTGAGTGCGGCCAAGAAGGCAGGAGCAGTCGTCGCTTTTGATGTGCAGCCAGGTGACTTCATGGTTCCAACGGACACTTTGGCCAATGTTTATGGTGATAGTGACGAAAGTCTTAATGATCTGGTGCAAGCGGCTGCTCCGTTGATCCCCGCGCGAGATCCTAATGGAGATATCCGCTTTTCTGTCCACCTCCTCGTTGAAATCGCACTTCGGGCTTTGTCGCCGGGTGTAAATGACACGTTTACCGCAATTGTGTGCATCGACCGTCTATCAGCATCTCTGGCTCGAGCGTGGTCATCCAAGCTCTGCACGGGTGTGTATCGGGATGATGACGGAAACGTGCGGGTGATTTACCCGTCCATCACGGCTGAGGCACTGTTTCAGGACTCGATGCCAGCTCTGCGACGCGCTGCCCGGGGTAATGGCCTCGTAACGGCCGCCCTTATTCGAGCTTTGGTGCGCATCGCGGAGGCAGCTCCAGAAGAAGATTTGCGAGCTGTTGTAGATGAACTATCTGCGGTCAGAGATGAGACCCGAGAAAGCGATATGCTAAAGCGCGATATTGATAAGTTTTGCGGCCAAGTGGAAACCGCAATTGAACGATTTTAGTCAACCGTCCTGGACAATTGCAGTCCAGTGCGGCTGGGGGGTGGTTTGTGAGTGGGCCATCCCCCAACTAATGGGAAAGTGCTTTTCCATAGGTCTTAGTTTCATTTCATCGAAAGGCAGTCAGTGAGTGGCGAAACCAAACGGCTACTTTGGCCGCGTTAACGTCATTCGAGAGCGCTTCAGCTACAGCAGACAACATGTTTTCCCGAACGTCGCGCATGTTCTAGTGAATGGCTTGGTGCAAAACTGAAAAGCCTGATTGTGAATGTCTGCTTCGGTCTGCCATCAGCCAATCACGAGTACCGCAGAGAATGACTAACTCGTGCCCTGAATACCGGGTGCTCCATTACGCACTAGAACCCGAATTATTCGAAGTCAGCCATAAACGTGACGCAAGGGAGGATGGTCTTTACGGAAGTCAACCTGCGTGATCCTGCATAAGAGTCCTAGCTTAGAACAACGTGTTTGTTGTTTCACTGGAGAGTGCACAGTGACGTGACCGCAGATGCTCAAGTGAGATTCAGGACTGAATCATTGTCAAAGCGGATCGGTCTACACGCTGGTTTCACGCCTTCCGGCCTCACTCGTCTTGTAGCACCGAGCCCGCTTCGGGGCGGAGAAGTACAGACAATACTCGGCGGTGAATACGATCTAGATCGTAATCGGTTAGTTCTAAACCCTCAGTCATCCGCGCTTTGAATGATTGAAAGTCTCCGCGAGTAATCTCGTCACGGTTTTTGTCGTCTCCGGCAAGTTGCTGCGCGAGTTTTTCCTTTCGGAAGTCCAGGAGAAAACGGGAAAATCGAGCGTTCAATTCGGAGTATTGAGGGGACTCCTCGATAGGCGATTTGTTTTTCATCAATTAGGTATCCGATAGCCATGGAACTGCCCGAGCGGTTTTGCTGGGCAAGTACAACATTCTGGTCAGCTTTTGCGTGTGACGCGTATGAGACGATTTGGTTCCATGGCCATAGTCTTGAGATTTTCAGGTTTTGGTCAATAGCGCGAATATTATCGATGGTCGCCCAACGCAGAACAGTCTCAAAACCCTACAGTAATCTTTTTTATTTTATTTCAAAGTCTTAAGAATCTGTGGGCATTAAAGACCGTTCAACTGGGCGCAAAAATCAACCTTATGGGCTATTTATGCCCACCCAAACATACAAAACCGACACAGCCCTCTAACCACATTTCGAATGGCCGCAGCTACGACAGGTCATGCACCCTTCAATCATCACCATATCGAACTGGCCGCAGGACGGGCAGGCCTTGCCGCGTGGCGCATCCATGTTGACAACCTGCGCTTGCGGATCAGACTTCAGCCCCATACCTTCCCCCTCAAGGAAACCAATATTGATCAGGTGTTGTTCGATTACTCCACCGATCGCAGCCAGGATCGAAGGGATGTACTTGCCCTGCACCCAGGCACCGCCGCGCGGATCGAATACGGCCTTCAACTCTTCTACCACGAACGACACGTCGCCACCCCGACGGAACACTGCCGAGATCATCCGGGTTAGGGCCAGCGTCCACGCATAGTGTTCCATGTTCTTCGAGTTGATGAACACCTCGAAGGGGCGGCGACGTCCGCCGATAACGATATCGTTGATGGTCAGGTAGATCGCGTGCTCACTGTCGGGCCATTTCAGCTTGTAGGTCGACCCTTCCAGCGACTGCGGCCGATCTAGTGGCTCGGACATATACACGACCTCACCCCCATCGACCTCATGCGGAGCGGCCGCGCTTTCACCCGGCGCGGTGTCTGCGCTTTCCGACACGGTCAGTACGGAACCCGTAACATCGTTCGGGCGATAGGTGGTGCAGCCTTTGCAACCCTGATCCCAGGCCTGCATGTAGACATCCTTGAACGCGTCAAAGCCGATATCTTCAGGGCAGTTGATCGTCTTGGAAATCGAGCTGTCGATCCATTTCTGCGCTGCAGCCTGCATCTTCACGTGATCCGACGGAGACAGCGTCTGCGCGTTGACGAAATAGTCCGGTAGAGGCTTGTCGCCGAACTTGTCACGCCACATCTGCACGGCATAATCAACGACCTCTTCCTCGGTGCGCGAGCCATCCTTTTGCAGCACCTTTCGCGTGTATGCATATGCAAAGACCGGCTCAATCCCCGAAGACACATTGCCCGCGTACAGGGAAATCGTGCCGGTGGGCGCGATCGAGGTTAGCAGAGCGTTGCGGATGCCGTGCTCGCGGATCGCTTCGCGCACATCGTCGTCCATCTGCTGCATGGTGCCGCTGGCCAGATACTTGTCGGCATCGAACAGAGGGAACGCGCCTTTTTCCTTCGCCAAATCCACCGACGCCAGATACGCGGCGCGGGCGATCGCTTTCAGCCAGCGCTCGGTCTGACGCGCCGCCTCGTCTGAGCCATAGCGCAGGCCCTGCATCAGCAGCGCATCGGCCAGTCCGGTCACACCCAGCCCGATCCGGCGCTTGGCCTGCGCCTCGGCGGCCTGTTCGGGCAGAGGGAACTTCGACGCATCCACCACATTGTCCATCATGCGAACAGCAGTGGCGACCAGCTCTTGCAGCGCCTCCTCGTCCAGATGTGCGGCGTCTTCGAACGGCTCGGCAACCAACCGGGCCAAATTAATAGACCCCAGCAGGCACGCGCCATACGGCGGCAGGGGCTGTTCGCCACAGGGGTTGGTGGCCGCGATGGTCTCGACATAGCTCAGGTTGTTGGCCTGATTGATCCGGTCGATGAAGATCACGCCGGGTTCCGCATAGTCATAGGTCGCCTGCATAATCTTGTTCCACAGATCACGCGCCTGAACGGTGTGATAGACCTTGTCACCGAACACCAGCTCCCAAGGGCCATCTGCTTTGACGGCCTCCATGAACGGATCGGTCACCAGCACCGACATATTGAACATGCGCAAGCGCGCCGGGTCAGATTTCGCGGTGATGAACTGTTCAATATCCGGATGGTCGCAGCGCATCGTCGCCATCATCGCCCCGCGGCGCGAGCCTGCGGACATGATCGTCCGGCACATCGCGTCCCACACATCCATGAACGACAGCGGCCCAGATGCATCCGCAGCCACCCCGTGCACATCGGCCCCACGCGGACGGATGGTCGAGAAATCGTAACCGATCCCCCCACCCTGCTGCATGGTCAAAGCGGCCTCTTTCAGCATGTCAAAGATACCGCCCATGCTGTCGGGCACGGTACCCATGACGAAACAGTTGAACAAGGTCACCTGCCGCGCGGTGCCGGCGCCTGCGGTGATGCGACCGGCAGGCAGGTATTTGAAATCTTCCAGCGCCTCAAAGAACTTTTCTTCCCAATGGGCCGGGTCTTTTTCCACCCGCGCAAGATCGCGGGCGATGCGCCGCCAGCTGTCCTCGACCGTCTGGTCGATGGGCGTGCCATCTGCCTTTTTGAAACGGTATTTCATGTCCCAGATCTGCTCGGCGATGGGGGCGGCAAAGCGGCTCATTGGCGATTCCCTGTGTTAGAAGAGGGATACAGACTATCATCTACTAAACCTTGATGACAATCGCGCATGAGCTACAATGGATAGATAGTCGACGGACGACTCTGTGGGAAAGCTGTGGATAAGTACGTAAACCTAATAAAACTCTCGGTCGGATCAGAGAGCGTCGACTCGTTGATCGCGTGGCAGGATAGTCGCAGACCGCTGTATGAGGACGGCTGCCCCCGCCACGTCACCCGCATGTGGCCCAAGCGCGAAGACGAGATTCTGAACGGCGGATCAATCTATTGGGTCATCAAGGGCGTGATCCAATGCCGCCAACGTATCCTGCGGCTGGATGAGGTGCGCGGCGAGGACGGCATCCGCCGCTGCGCCATCGTACTGGACCCCGAGCTGTACCGCACCCAGACCGCGCTGAAGCGCCCGTTTCAGGGCTGGCGCTACCTGAAACCCGAGGACACCCCCGCCGATTTGCCCCAAGGCCGCGAACAAGACGACGCCCTGCCCGATGACCTCAACCGTGCTCTGGCAGAAATCGGCGTGCTTTAACGCAGCCGATCCAGAAGCTCGGACAGAACCGCCTTCTCCTCCGCATCGCATTTCGCCACCCGGCTGCGCCACAGCGTCGCCTGCGATTGTAGGATCAGTCCGTCCGACAGGATTTTCAGGTGGTTCGCCCGCAGGGTTTCCCCGGTCGAGGTAATATCGGCAATTGCCTCGGCGGTTTCGTTCTTCACCGTACCCTCAGTCGCGCCCTGACTATCGACCAGAGTGTAATCGGCCACGCCCGCATCGGTCAGGAACTCACGCACCAGGCGGTGATACTTGGTTGCAATCCGCAGCCGGTGACCGTGTGTCCTGCGAAACGCGGCCGCCGCTGCATCCAGATCGTCCAGCGTGTCCACATCCACCCAGCAGGCAGGCGTGGCGATGATCAGGTCGGCCTTACCAAACCCAAGCTGCGAAATCTCTTCGACCTGCTGTTCCCAGCGTGGCAGTTTTTCATGCACCAGATCGATGCCGGTGACGCCCAGATGAATACGCCCCGCCGCCAGTTCACGCGGGATTTCCCCGGCGGACAACAGGACCAGAGAAACGCCATCGATCCCTTCAACCTTGCCCGCATATTCCCGGTCCGATCCGCTGCGCGACAGAGAGATGCCGCGCTTTTCGAACCACGAGAAGGTCTTCTCCATCAACCGGCCCTTTGAGGGCACGCCCAGCTTCAGGCTCATTGAGCGTCCTCCTCAATCTCTAGCATCAGGTCCGGGCGGATGACGCCCCCCACAGCGGGGATTTCGGTACCGTTACCCAGCTGTCGGGTCAGCGCGTCATAGCGCCCGCCGGTGGCAATTGGCGGCAGGTCCGGGCGGCCCTCAGCGTAAAAGCCAAACACGAACCCGTCATAGTACTCCATCGAGGTTCGGCCATAAGCGGCTTCAAAATCCAACCGCTCCACATCAACGCCGCGCGCCTGCAGCGACGCGACCCGCGCCTCAAGCCGGTCCAGCGCCGGAGTGATTTGCGGCAGGTCCACCGCCACGTCGCGCAGTTGCTCCAGCGCAAAAGGCATGGTTTCACGCACGTTCAGCAGCGTTTCCAGCCCAGCCAGTTCGTTGTCGGAAATCGGCGGCGTGTCGCGATCTTCACGCAGGGCCTCGATCCGCGCCTCAACCTCGGACGCGCGGCGTTTGCCGATCCTTGGGATGTCGTTGTTCAACGGATCTTCCGCGTTCAACAGGGCGTCACGCCCTTCCGGGCCGGGTTTTCGCCCGGCGAAACGATCCAGCAATACCCGGAACCGGCGTGGACGCCACAGGTGACGCATCAGTGCGGTTTTACGGCGGTCAGTTGTGCGCAGGCCCTGAACGGCTGCAGTCAGGATACCGATATCGCCGGTTGCCGCCCGCAGAGGCAGGCCACGCAGTTGCAGTGCAAACAGGGAAAACACCTCGGCATCGGCCCCCGAGGGATCGTCGCGGTCAAAGACCTCGTAGCCCACCTGAATATACTCGTTCGAGCGATCCGGGTCGTGCTCCTGACGGCGGAACACCTCCCCGGAATAGGTATAGCGCGCGGGTTCTGCCCCTTCGCTCATGTGCATCTGCACCACCGGCATGGTGAAATCGGGGCGCAGCATCTGCTCACCCCGCAGCGCGTCCGAGGTCACATAGGCGCGCGCTCGGATGTCCTCACCATAGAGGTCCAGTAGCGTTTCGGCCGGTTGCAGCAGCGGCGGGTCCACGACTTGCGCGCCTGCGGCCTCGAACCGGACGCGCATCATCGCGGCGCGGGCCTGTATCTGGGAACGGTTGGGCATGGCTCAGTCCTGACTGTCCAGAATTTCACGCACCTTGGCGATCAGATCGCCACGCGGCACTTCGAACTGGCTGGGGCGCTCTTTCCATTCCTCCAGCGTGGCGCTTTCGGCGATCTTTGCACCAAGAATCAGGTCCTTGATTTGGACGATGCCATTAGCCTTTTCGTCACCACCTTCGATCACGGCGATGGGCGAGTTCCGCTTGTCCGCATATTTCAGCTGATTGCCGAAGTTTTTGGGATTACCCAGATAGACCTCGGCGCGGATGCCTGCATTGCGCAGCTCGGCCACCATTGCCTGATAATCAGCCATGCGGTCGCGGTCCATCACGGTGACCACCACGGGGCCCGTGGCCTGCGCCGCGATCCGGCCCTTTTCGCGCAGGGCGGCCAACAGTCGGTCAACGCCGATGGAGATCCCGGTTGCAGGCACTTCCTGCCCGGTAAACCGCTTGACCAGATCGTCGTAACGCCCACCGCCCGAGACCGAGCCGAACTGCCGCTTGCGACCTTTCTCGTCGAAGATTTCAAAGGTCAGTTCGGCCTCATAGACCGGCCCGGTATAGTAACCCAAACCACGCACGACCGATGGATCGATTTCGATCCGATCCGCACCGTACCCGCCTGCATCCAGCAAAGCGCCGATCTGTTCCAACTCGGCAATACCATCCGCACCGATCTTGCTATCACCCACAGCAGCGCGCAGGTTCGCCAGCGTGCCAGCGGTGTCCACAGCCTTAGAGGTCAGGAATGCAATTACCGGCTCGGCCTGATCATCGCTCAGACCCACACCATCGATAAACGCGCCCGATGCGTCCAGACGGCCCTTGGTCAGCAGCTCTCGCACACCGGCCTCGCCCACCTTGTCGAACTTGTCGATGGTGCGCAGGACGTTGTCGCGGGCGGCGGCGTCTTCGCCCAGCCCCATCGCCTCAAGCACACCGTTCAAAACCTTACGGTTGTTGACGCGCACCAGATAGTCGCCGCGCGGGATGCCCACGGTCTCCAGCGTGTCCGACAGCATCGCGCAGATCTCGGCATCCGCAGCCATCGAAGCCGTGCCCACCGTATCCGCATCGCACTGGTAAAACTGACGATACCGCCCCGGCCCCGGCTTTTCATTGCGCCAGACCGGACCCATCGCATAGCGGCGATAAGGTGTCGGCAAGTCGTTGCGGTGCTGGGCGTAGACACGGGCCAAAGGCGCGGTCAGGTCATAGCGCAGGGCCATCCAGTCGCCCTTGTCGTTTTCGTCGACTTCCTGCCACGCAAACACACCCTCGTTCGGGCGATCCACGTCAGGCAGGAACTTGCCCAGCGCTTCGACGGTTTCAACCGCGCTGCTCTCTAACGCATCAAACCCATACCGATGATAGACGTCCGCAATAGTCCGCAGCATCTCGGTGCGCTGCGAGACTTCCTGGCCGAAATAGTCGCGGAACCCTTTGGGCGTAATTGCCTTGGGGCGGGGCTGTTTCTTGGGCTTGGCCATGTGGGGCGTCCTTGGGATTTTCATGTTCCGCGCGCGGTCTATCCCATGGCCCGCATCGGGGCAAGGCGCGCTTTCACTGGCCTTGGCGTCACAGGGTCGCTATGACCGGCGCAAGACACAGGAGTCCCCCATGCAGCATCTGGAAGAACAGATCGCCCATCTAACCCGCACTGTCGAAGAGCTGAACACGGTCGTCACCCGCCAGCAGTCCGAAATCGACCAACTGACCCGCCGCGTCGAGATGCTGTTGCAGCGCGAGGCTGAACGGGCGCAGGAAGGATCAGGCGGGGTCGTGTTCGGAGACGAACGCCCTCCACATTACTAATAGATCACAGACCCAGCGTCGTCTTCACGGCGTTGTCGACCACGCCGCCCAATAGGGCATCCTTGTCCGCAGCGCATCCTTCCGAAAGCGCAGCAATAAACGCTTCCCGCAGTTGGGCTTTTTCCTCCTCAGTGGTCGCGTGATCTTCGATATTGATCTGGCGATTGTAGAGCGATAGGGCCGTCATCTTTCCAACAACAGCCACAACAAATTCTTCATCACCATCTGCTTCCTCGGCAATCGAGGCGCAAGTGTAGTGCATGACTGGCAAGGCGTCCTGTATCATCTGTACAGCCGCTTCATCAGCCGTCACCACACACGGAGCCGCCAGAATTGCGGCGCAAGCGGACATTCCAAGTTTAACAGAACGCATCGCCATCACTTCTTCCAGTTATGCCCGATTATGGCCCCGGCCACGCCGCCGATCGCCGCGCCCTTGCCATCGCCGACCAGCGCCCCGACACCCGCGCCAATCAGCGCGCCCTCGATCGTCTTTTTCTTCTTGTCATCCTTGCTATCCGCCAATCCAGCGGAAGCCGAGACCAACGCAAACGACGCCGCCGCTGCGAAGGTCAGAGTTCTGAAACCAATCGTTGTAATTGCCATTCCGGTGCCCTCCCGTGACACGCCCCAAATGAGGCAATGATCACAGCCTAACCGCCCAAAAACATTGTGGCAACAAATGGCTGGCTCAGATTTCCTCGACTTCGGTCACGCCGTCCAGCGATTTGATCGCACCCTTGATCTGCGGGTTGATGGGGAAGTCCTGACCCAGATCCATCTCAACATCGCCCGGCAGACCCGGGTCCATCAGGAAGATATGGATCGGCCCCTTCGAGGCCCGCTTGGCCGCACCGGCCGCGTCCTCAAGCACCTTGGCGACGGTTGCCACCACCCCCGGCTCGTCCACGAAAATCCGCAACCCGGTCGCTCCAGCCTCGGCCACGACTGCATCCACCGGCCCCACCGAACGGCCCAGCAGTTTCAGCTGATCGGCCTCCATCGTGGCCTCGGCGGTCAGCACCACCTGCGCGCCGGTTTCCAGAAACTCACGCGATTTCTCCAGCGTTTCAGAGAACAACGTGACCTCATAGGCCCCCGTAGGGTCCGAGAGCTGGGCGAATGCGAACCGATTGCCACGCGCGGATTTTCGTTCCTGCCGCCCGGCTACAACGCCTGCCATCTTGGCGATGAAGGGGCCAGTGCGCGCCTTTTCCGTTACTTCGTCGAGCGTCAGCACCTGCTTGCGTTTCAGCGCGGGCATATAGTCGTCCAGCGGATGACCGGACAGGTAAAAACCGATGGCCTTGAATTCTTCGCTTAGGCGTTCCGCAGGTAGCCAGTCGGGCGTGGGCGACAGGCGCGGTTCGGGCAGGTCGTCCCCAGCTTCGCCAAACAGCGACACCTGGTTCGAGTTCTTCTGATCGTGGATCGCAGCCGAATACTGCACCAGCGGATCGAGGCTTTCGAACACACGACGACGGTTCTTGTCGAGCTGATCAAAGGCTCCAGCCCTCGCCAGCATCTCCAACGGGCGCTTGCCGACTTTCTTAAGATCAACGCGACGGGCAAAGTCGAACAGGTTCACAAAAGGCTTTTCCCCGCGTCCCTCGACCACGAGGTTCATCGCCTCAGCGCCAACATTCTTTAGCGCGCCCAGCGCGTAGACCAGTTCGCCATTCACCACGTCGAAGGTGGCCAAGGATCGGTTCACGCAAGGCGGCACATAGGGCAATTCGAGTCCCTTGCGGACCTCTTCGAAGTAAATCGCCAGCTTGTCGGTCAGGTGGATATCGCAGTTCATGACACCCGCCATGAACTCGACCGGGTGGTTCGCCTTCAGCCAGCCGGTCTGATAGCTGACCACCGCATAGGCGGCCGCGTGGGACTTGTTGAAGCCGTAGTTGGCGAATTTCTCCAGCAGGTCGAAAACTTCGCTGGCCTTCTTGGCATCAACGCCATTCTCGCCCGCGCCCTTTTCGAATTTTGGGCGTTCGGCGTCCATCGCCTCTTTGATCTTTTTACCCATCGCCCGGCGCAACAGGTCCGCGCCGCCGAGGCTGTATCCGGCCATAACCTGAGCGATCTGCATCACCTGTTCCTGATATACGATGATGCCCTGCGTTTCCTCCAAGATATGGTCGATCAGCGGGTGCACCGATGTGATCTCGCGCAGGCCATTCTTGACCTCGCAATAGGTCGGGATGTTTTCCATCGGACCTGGACGATACAGCGCCACCAGGGCCACGATATCCTCGATACAGGTAGGTTTCATCCGCTTGAGCGCGTCCATCATACCCGAAGATTCCACCTGGAACACTGCCACCGTCTTGGCTGCCGAGTAGAGCTTGTATGTCGCCTCATCGTCCAGCGGGATGGCGTTGATCTGGTTCTCGGCGCCTTCTGCCGGTTCATAAAGTTCGGTGCCGTCCGCCGCAATATGCAAGGGACGCCCGGACTTGAAGATGATGTCCATCGCGTTCTGGATCACAGTCAGCGTTTTCAGACCCAGAAAGTCGAACTTCACCAGCCCGGCCTGTTCCACCCATTTCATGTTGAACTGGGTTGCGGGCATGTCAGACCGCGGATCCTGATACAGAGGCACCAGCGCGTCCAAGGGCCGGTCGCCGATCACAACTCCCGCAGCGTGGGTCGAAGCGTTGCGCAGCAGCCCTTCGACCTGCTGACCGTAGGTGAGCAAACGGTCCACCACCTCTTCATTCCGTGCCTCTTCACGCAGGCGCGGTTCGTCTTTCAATGCCTTTTCAATCGAAACCGGTTTAACCCCTTCCACAGGGATCATCTTGGACAGCCGATCCACCTGCCCGTAAGGCATCTGCAGAACCCTACCGATATCGCGCACAGCGGCCTTCGACAGCAACGCACCGAAGGTGATGATCTGCCCCACCTTGTCGCGCCCGTATTTCTGCTGCACATAACGGATCACTTCCTCGCGGCGGTCCATGCAGAAGTCGATATCGAAGTCGGGCATCGAGACCCGCTCGGGGTTCAGAAACCGTTCGAACAGCAGAGAATAGCGCAGCGGGTCAAGGTCGGTGATCGTCAGCGCATAGGCCACCAGCGAACCCGCACCCGAGCCCCGCCCCGGCCCCACCGGGATATCCTCGTCCTTCGCCCATTGGATAAAGTCCGCAACAATCAGGAAGTAACCGGGGAAGCCCATCCCTTCGATGATGTCGAGTTCAAAATCCAACCGCTCCTGATATTCCTCGGGCGTCACCGCATGCGGGATCACGGCCAGTCGTTTCTGCAAGCCTTCATTCGCGATGCGGCGCAGCTCAGCCACCTCGTCATCGGCAAATTTCGGCAAGATCGGATCGCGGCGATAGGCCATGAAGGCGCAGCGTTTTGCGATCTCTACGGTGTTCTCGATGGCCTCCGGCAGGTCGGCGAACAGGGTCACCATCTCTTGCTGCGACTTGAAATAGTGCTGCGCAGTCAGACGACGGCGACCTTCCTGCTGGTCGACATAGGCACCCTCGGCGATACAGATCAGCGCGTCATGCGCCTCGTACATGTCCGTCGTCGGGAAATAGACGTCGTTGGTGGCGACCAGAGGCAGGTTCTTGGCATAGGCCATCTCGACATGACCGCGCTCGGTCAAGCGTTCGGCCTCGGGCTGGCCGTCCTCGCCCGGATGGCGCTGCAGTTCGACATAGAGCCGATCCGGGAACATCGCCGCCAACCGATCAATCAAAGCCTCAGCCGCCGGGCGCTGACCTTGCTGCAGCAACATCCCAACCGGCCCGTCTGGCCCTCCAGTCAGGCAGATCAGCCCGTCCGAACGATCCGCAAGTTCCTCCAATGTGACTTGCGGTAGCTGCCCGCCCTTATCCACGTAAAGGCATGAGCTAAGCTTCATCAGGTTCTCATACCCAGCCTCGGACTGCGCCAGCAGTACCAGTGGCGCCGGCGCTTTGGGCTTTTCCCCCGGCTGCGCCTGCAAATACGTCAGGTCGACCTGACAACCCATGATCGGCTGCACCCCGGCCCCGCTGGCGGTGACCGAGAATTCCAGCGCCGAGAACATCGAATTGGTGTCCGTAACCGCGACGGCGGGCATCTCCATCTTCTCGCAAAGCGCGGGCAGCTTCTTCAGCCGCACGGCGCCTTCCAGCAGGGAATATTCGGTGTGAACACGGAGGTGAATGAATCGAGGAGAACTGCTCATACCGCCTACGCTATCCCAGCCAGCAGCCCGGCAAAAGCAGGAACCGACGCTTTGGAACGCCTAAAAAATCATCGCGGATTATTCGGCTTTTTCAGAAGGTGCTTCGGGGTTGACCGAGCGTCGCCTGCAAAAAGCGCTTTATTTACAAGAGACTGCCATTTACACAAACGCGACATTCACAAGCAGTGCTTGCCTAATGGTGCATCATATAGGCAGTTTTTCTTGCCAGAGAACCTGCCCTGTTTCTAACATCTGATGGCAAGCTATCCGCCCGCCACTCTTTCTACGTCGCATCGAAGGAGGGCACCCAAGGGCGCAACCGGGTAAGGCGACGGGTTTCTCGAATGAATATCACGTTTCTTCTGAACGGAGAGACAGTGGACCTGGCGGATGTCGATCCGACAGCGACCCTGCTGGACTGGCTGCGCGAGGATCGTGGCCTGACCGGCACCAAGGAGGGCTGCAACGAAGGCGATTGCGGCGCCTGCACCGTCATGGTGACGGATGAGGGTGGCGCCAAGGCGCTGAATTCCTGCATCCTGTTCCTACCGCAGCTACACGGCAAAGCGGTGCGCACTGTCGAAGGCGCCAGCGGCCCGAATGGAGAAGCCCATCCGGTACAGCAGGCCATGGTCGACCTGCATGGATCGCAATGCGGTTTCTGCACGCCTGGATTTGTTATGTCTATGGTTGCAGGCCATGCGAACGGCGCGACGGATCACGACACCCAGCTTGCTGGCAACCTGTGCCGTTGCACAGGGTATGCGCCGATCATCCGCGCGGCTAAAGCGGCCGAAGAACACCCCGTTCCGGTTTGGGTGAAAGACCAGCCTGTCGCTGTGCAGGCATCGCCGATGTTGCCCGGTTCGTCCGACGAACTGGCGACAGTATTCGCCAAGAACCCGGAGGCCACTCTGGTTGCCGGGGCAACAGATGTGGGGCTGTGGGTCACCAAGCAATTGCGCGATCTGGACCCGGTGATCTTCCTAAATCGCTGCGAGGACCTGAAACAGATCACGATCACCGAAGACGAGGTTCGGTTTGGCGCGATGGTCGATATGAACCGGATGGGAGAAGCGCTGGCTGACCTCCACCCCTCTTACGCCGAAATGATCCGCCGCTATGCCTGCGTTCAAGTGCGCCACGCCGCGACCGTCGGCGGCAACATCGCCAATGGCTCACCCATCGGAGATAACCCGCCCGCCCTGATCGCATTGGGCGCGACCCTGCATTTGCGCAAAGGCGACGCGCGCCGGTCGATCCCTCTGGAAGCGTTCTTCATCGACTACGGCCAGCAGGACCGCGCCCCGGGTGAGTTCGTCGAAGCCGTCAGCTTCCCGCGTCAGGCAGACCGCCTTAAAACCTACAAACTCAGCAAACGGTTCGATCAGGATATCTCGGCCGTTTGCGGGTGTTTCAATATCACCGTTACAGACGGCACCGTCATGCACGCGCGCATCGCCTTTGGCGGCATGGCTGGTACTCCGAAACGGGCAACCAATGTCGAGGCCGCACTCATCGGTAAACCCTGGGCGCACGAGACGATTGACGCCGCGCTTCCTGCCTTTGCCGACGATTATTCACCACTCACGGACATGCGCGCCTCGGCCACCTATCGTCTGGAAACCGCCAAAGCGATGCTCGAGAGGTATTTCCTCGAAGATCAGGGCGAAGTGACCAACGTGCTGGAGGTGTCGGCATGAGCGTGACCAAACCCCTCCCCCATGACGCCGCGCCTCTGCATGTGTCTGGTTCGGCGCGATACGTGGATGACATTCCGACGCCCAAGGACTCTCTGCATCTGGCATTTGGCCTCAGCCAGATTGCCAAGGGCAAGATCACATCGATGGACCTGTCGGCTGTTAAAGCGGCCGAAGGCGTTGTCATGGTAATGACGGCTGAGGATTTGCCCTTCGCCAACGATGTCTCTCCGTCCATCCATGATGAGCCTCTGCTGTCGGACGGCACCGTTCACTATATCGGTCAGCCGGTGTTTCTGGTTGTCGCCACCAGCCATCTGGCCGCCCGCAAGGCCGCACGTCTGGGCAAGATCGACTATGCCGAGGAAACGCCAATCCTGACGGTCGAAGAGGCTCTGGCCGCCGACAGCCGGTTCGAGGACGGCCCGCGCGTTTACGCCAAGGGTGATGCAGATGCGGCTATCTCTGGCGCGACCCACGTGATCGAAGGATCTTTCGAACTTGGCGGACAAGAGCACTTCTACCTCGAAGGTCAAGCTGCGTTGGCCGTGCCTAATGAAGGCGCGGATATGCTGGTCCACAGCTCGACCCAGCACCCGACCGAGATCCAGCACAAGGTGGCCGACGCTTTGGGCGTTCCGATGCACGCGGTCCGCGTTGAAACTCGCCGTATGGGCGGAGGATTTGGCGGCAAAGAAAGCCAAGGCAACGCTTTGGCTGTGGCTTGTGCTATAGCCGCACGTGCAACCGGCAAGGCCTGCAAGATGCGCTATGACCGCGACGATGACATGATCATCACCGGCAAGCGTCACGCCTTCCGAATTTCCTACAAGGCCGGGTTTGATGAGCATGGCCAAATTCAGGGCGTCTCGTTCCATCATTACGCGATCTGCGGCTGGGCCCAGGACCTGTCCCTGCCCGTCGCCGACCGCGCAATGCTGCATTCTGACAACGCTTATCTGCTGCCCAATGCGCGCATTGAAAGCCACCGGCTGAAGACCAACACCCAATCCGCCACCGCCTATCGTGGGTTCGGCGGCCCTCAGGGCATGGTCGGGATCGAGCGGGTCATGGACCACGCGGCCCATGAACTGGGGTTGGATCCGGTCGAACTGCGTCGGCGCAACTATTATGAACCAGCGCACAAGGTTGCCGAGGTTGTACCGGCAGAGAAACCGTTGGGCCATCCCGATCCGCATGAGGACCTGACCAGTCGCGGTGCAGTTGAAATGGGTGACGCCCCGGTGCGCCCCCTGCCCGCTGGCGGCAATACCACGCCTTACGGCATGGAGGTCAGCGACTTTGAACTGCACGGCATGACCGAAGCGTTGCTGAAATCCAGCGACTATGCCGCGCGCAAGGCGGCCATAGAAAAATGGAACGCCGAGAACAGTGTTATCAAGAAGGGCATCGCCTTTTCTCCGGTCAAGTTCGGGATTTCATTCACGCTGACCCACCTGAACCAGGCAGGCGCACTGGTGCATGTGTATCAGGATGGCTCGGTCCACCTGAACCATGGCGGCACCGAGATGGGTCAGGGCCTGTTCCAGAAGGTGGCTCAGGTCGCAGCGTCCCGCTTTGGTATTCCGCTGGAGATGGTGAAGATCACCGCCACAGATACCGCCAAGGTGCCGAATACCTCGGCCACAGCTGCTTCTTCGGGCAGTGACCTGAACGGTATGGCGGTGAAAGCCGCCTGCGACACGATCCGCGACCGAATGGCCGAGTATCTGGCCGAGCGTCATCAGGCCGATCCGTCAACGGTTACCTTCTCGGACGGCCACGTCTCGGTCGGCGAAGAGCGCTATACCTTCGCCGAAGCCGCCGCACTGGCCTATCAGGGGCGCATCAGCCTGTCGGCAACCGGGTTCTACAAAACACCCAAGATCGAATGGGATCGGATCGCGGGACGCGGTCGTCCGTTCTTCTACTTCGCCTACGGAGCCTCAATCACCGAGGTCGCCATAGATACGCTAACTGGCGAGAACCGCATTCTGCGCACTGATATCCTGCATGACGCGGGTGCCTCATTGAACCCGGCGCTGGATATTGGGCAGGTCGAAGGTGGCTACGTGCAAGGCGCGGGCTGGCTGACGACCGAGGAGCTGGTCTGGGACGGCAAAGGCAACCTGCGCACGCACGCGCCCTCGACCTACAAAATCCCCGCCTGTTCGGACCGACCGGATATCTTCAACGTCGCATTGTGGGATGGTGCGAACCGAGAGGACACGATCTATCGCTCCAAAGCCGTCGGAGAGCCACCGTTCATGCTGGGTATTTCCGCCTGGCTGGCCTTGTCGAATGCGGTCGCGGCCTGTGGCGATCGCTACCCGGCGCTGAATGCTCCTGCCACGGCCGAGGAAGTCTGGCACGGCGTCCAAAGGATGAAGGGAGACATCTGATGGGATTTGATCGAGAGGCTTTGAGGGAGGCGGTCAAAACCCACGGGAAAGTCACCCGGGTGGTCATCGCTGCGATCAAGGGGTCATCCCCGCGCGAGGTCGGTGCTGCAATGCTTGTTTGGGAGAACGGCCAAAGCGGGACCATCGGAGGCGGCACGCTGGAGTTTCAGGCGGCTGAGGCCGCGCGAGCGCAGACGATGCCAGCCCGCCTGACACATCACGCGCTTGGCCCCGACATGGGTCAATGCTGCGGCGGTGCTGTTTCGCTGCTGAGCGAGATCTATGACCAAGAGGCGGTGAATACGCTCGACGATACCGTAATCGCACGATCCCCGTCTGGCGGCGACATGCCTCTGTCGGCTAAACGCCTGTTGGCGGCCGCACGCGGTCAAGGGATCGCGCCCGAACCACAACTGGTCGACGGTTGGATGGTTGAGCCGGTCCACAAACCGGCCCGCCATCTGTGGATCTGGGGCGCGGGTCATGTCGGCCGCGCACTGGTGGACGTTCTGTCCCCCCTGCCCGATCTGGCAATCACCTGGGTCGACACCGGACCCGAGCGATTTCCAGACACGGTTCCAGCCGGCGTGACAGTGGTTCCAGCCGCAAAACCGGCGGAACTGGTGCGCCATGCTCCACACAATGCCGAGCATCTTGTGCTTACTTATTCACACAATCTGGATTTAGAACTGTGCAACCGGCTGCTTTCGCATGATTTCCACTTTGCTGGCCTGATCGGCTCGGCTACGAAATGGGCGCGATTCCGGTCGCGGCTGGCGGCCCTTGGGCATTCGCCCGAACGGATCAGCCGGATCACCTGTCCAATCGGTGATCCCGGCTTGGGCAAACACCCGCAGATGATCGCCGTTGGCGTCGCCGCGCAGCTTTTGCGCCCGGCCCGACAGAACGAGTTAAAGAAGGACCTGAGCGCGTGACCACTCCACTTTTAAGCTTGCAAGGGCTGACCAAAGCCTATCCCGGCGTCGTGGCCAATGATCAGGTGTCCTTTGACATCGGTGAAGGCGAAGTCCACGCCCTGCTGGGCGAAAACGGCGCGGGGAAATCCACGCTGGTCAAGATGATCTACGGTCTGGTGAAGCCCGACAGCGGCACCATGCTGCTGCGCGGCCAACCCTTTGCGCCGCCCGAGCCCCGCGCGGCAAGATCCGACGGAATCGCGATGGTTTTTCAGCATTTCTCGTTGTTTGACGCGCTGAACGTGGCCGAAAACATCGCGCTAGGCATGGAGAACCCACCGCCAATGGGTGATCTCGCCTCGCGCATTCGCGAAGTGTCCGAAAACTACGGCTTGCCGCTGGACCCCTTCCGTACCGTTGGCGACCTCTCCGCAGGTGAACGCCAACGGGTCGAGATCATCCGCTGCCTGTTGCAGGATCCCAAGCTGTTGATCATGGACGAGCCGACTTCGGTTCTAACACCTCAAGAGGTTGATATCCTGTTTGAGACCCTGAACAAACTGAGGTCCGAAGGTACTTCGATCCTCTATATCTCGCACAAGCTGGAAGAAATCCGGACCCTGTGCGACCACGCCACGATCCTGCGTCTGGGTAAGAACGTGGGTGAATGTATTCCGTCCGAGACTTCGGCCCGCGACATGGCCGAGATGATGGTTGGTTCGACCCTGCAGACACCAGAGCGTTCCGGTCGCGAGTTCGGCGAAGTTGCTCTGGACGTTAGCGGGCTGTCAGTGCCGTCGCCGTCGGAATTCGGTACTGCGCTACGTAATGTCCACATGACCGTCCGCAAGGGCGAGGTCCTGGGCATCGGCGGCGTTGCGGGCAACGGGCAGGATGAATTGCTGGGCGTTCTTTCGGGCGAGATTCAGACAACCGCCGACGCGATCAAGTTCAACAAACAGCCCATTGGCAAACTCGGTCCGACAGCTCGGCGGAAACTGGGCGTATTGACCGCACCGGAGGAACGCTTGGGCCATGCGGCAGCACCGGATATGAGCCTGACCGAAAACGCCCTGCTTACCGGGTCGGTGCGCGAGGGGCTGGAAAGCAACGGGTTCCTGAAATGGGCCGAGACCAAGAGCTTTGCCGAGAAGATCATCAGCGCTTTTGACGTTCGTACGCCGGGGCCAGAGAACGCAGCGCGGTCGCTGTCCGGCGGCAACCTGCAGAAATTTGTGATCGGTCGCGAAGTCCTGCAGAACCCGGACGTTCTGGTGGTGAACCAGCCGACATGGGGTGTGGATGCGGCAGCGGCGGCGTCGATCCGGCAGGCCATTCTTGACCTGGCAGCCAAGGGAACCGCGGTCATCTGCATCAGCCAGGACTTGGACGAGTTGATGGAGATCTCGGACAGCTTCGCGGCCCTGAACGAAGGCCGCCTGAGCGCCCCGCGCCCGACCACAGGCCTGACGGTCGATGAGATCGGCCTGATGATGGGTGGCGCGCACGGCATGGAGGTGGCGCATGTGTGATCTGCAGCGTCGCCTTCGGCGAGAGTATTTACAAAAAGATGAAGAAAGCAGGGGTATGAGCAGATGATAGTGTTGGAGAAACGGCCGCAGCCGTCCAAGGCGTGGTCTTATGCCACCCCTCTGGTCGCCGTGCTCGCAACGATGGTGTTCGGCGGCATTCTGTTCGCCATTCTGGGTAAGAACCCGGTCGAGGCCATCGGCACAATCTTCTGGGAACCCCTGTTCGGTGAGTTCGCCTTTTACTACCGCCCGCAATTGCTGGTGAAAGGCGCGCCGCTGGTGCTGATCGCCATTGGTCTGTCGCTGGGTTTTCGGGCTGGTATCTGGAATATCGGTGCCGAGGGTCAGTACATCATGGGCGCTATTTTCGGAGCGGGGGCAGGTCTGGCCTTCTACCCGCTGGACGCGTTCTACATCTTTCCGATCATGGTGATCGCAGGGGCGTTTGGCGGCTGGCTGTGGGCGATGATCCCGGCCTTCTTGAAAGTCCGTTTTGGCACCAACGAAATCCTTGTGTCGCTGATGCTGGTCTATGTGGCCGAGCAGATGTTGGCCTCGGTTTCACTGGGTCTGTTAAAGAACCCTGAAGGGTTTGGCTTTCCCGGCTCGCGCAACCTGCAATCCTATGACAGCGCGCATAATGCCGAACTGATTGCCGGATCTGGTATGCACTGGGGTGTCGTGACAGCCCTAATCGCTGTGATCTTTGCCTATGTACTACTGAACCGGCACATGCTGGGTTTCCACATCCGCCTGACCGGAGAAGCACCCCGCGCGGCCAAATTCGCAGGCGTAAACCCGGCCCGTCTGATCCTGTTCTGTCTGGGCCTGTCCGGCGCTCTGGCCGGTCTGGCGGGGATGTTCGAAGTTTCAGGTCCTTCGGGCGTGGTCAGCATCGACTTTAACGTCGGCTACGGTTTCACCGCGATCATCGTGGCCTTTCTGGGCCGTCTGCATCCGGTGGGTATACTGCTGGCCGGCGGCCTGATGGCGCTGACTTACATTGGCGGTGAAATCGCGCAGTCCCAACTGGGTCTGCCTGCCGCAGCCATTCAGGTGTTTCAGGGTATGTTGTTGTTCTTCCTGCTGGCATTCGATCTTCTGACAAACTACCGCATCCGTGCGGCCCGTAGCGAGGTAGCATAATGGACCTTGGTGAGATTAACCCCGTCCTCTTGGTCGCCTCGTTGATGGTGGCCGCAACCCCCCTGCTACTGGCCGCGATCGGAGAGCTGGTCGTCGAAAAGGCAGGCGTCCTGAACCTTGGCGTCGAGGGCATGATGATCGTAGGTGCGATCAGCGGCTTTGCGATATCGGTCGAGACAGGATCACCCTGGCTGGGCTTTGTCGCGGCAGCCATTGGCGGAGCGGTACTGTCATTACTGTTCGTGCTGCTGACACAAGTGGCACTGGCCAACCAAGTCGCCAGTGGGCTTGCCCTGACCCTATTCGGTCTCGGTTTCAGCGCGCTGATGGGGCAGAGCTATGTGGGCGTAAAGCCACCCGACATGGGCGAAATCCATATCCCGGTTATCAGTGATATACCGGTGATCGGCCCGATCCTGTTCCAGCATGACCCGATCCTCTATGTCGGCATCGCTCTGACGGCCGCAGTTTGGGCAACGCTGAAATACACGCGCGTCGGTCTGATTCTGCGAGCGGTGGGTGAAAACCACGATGCCGCGCACGCCCTTGGCTACAAGGTCATCAAAATCCGTATCATGGCGATCCTGTTCGGCGGAGCCTGTGCGGGCCTTGGCGGTGCCTATATCAGCCTGATCCGCGTGCCCCAATGGACCGAAGGCATGACCGCCGGTGTCGGCTGGATTGCTCTGGCCCTGGTGGTGTTTGCCAGCTGGAAGCCATGGCGTGCCTTGCTGGGTGCCTATTTGTTCGGCGGCATCACAGTGTTGCAGCTTAATTTGCAGGCAGCGGGCGTTGCCATTCCTGTCGAGTATCTGGCAATGTCGCCCTATATCATCACGATCCTTGTGCTTGTGATCCTTTCGGCCGACAAGAGCAGCGCACCTGCCGCACTGGGCCGGACCTTCCATGCCTCGCACTAGACGGGGCCAACTGAACCAACTTGGGGAGTAACACATGAAAATCACTACACTTCTGGCAAGCGCCGCAATGGCGCTGGGTCTGGCCTCGGGGGCCATGGCCGAAGACAAAACCAAAGTCGGTTTCGTCTATGTCGGCCCCGTCGGCGACGGCGGCTGGACCTACGAACACAACAAAGGCCGTCTGGCCGTAGAAGAAGAGTTCGGCGACAAGGTTGAGACCGTCTTCGTCGAGTCCGTTCCCGAAGGTCCCGACGCCGAACGCGTCATGACCCAGATGGCACTGGAAGGTGCTGACCTGATCTTTACCACCTCGTTCGGCTACATGGACCCAACCATCAACGTGGCCAAGAAATTCCCGAACGTGAAGTTCGAACACGCGACCGGCTATAAGACGGCACCAAACGTCTCGGTCTATTCCGCACGTTTCTATGAAGGTCGCGCTGTCCAGGGCCACATCGCAGGTAAAATGACCAAGTCGAACACCATCGGTTATATCGGTTCGTACCCGATCCCCGAAGTGATCCGCGGCATCAACTCGGCCTATATCCACGCCAAGAAGGTGAACCCGGATGTCGAGTTCAAGATCGTCTGGGCCTACACTTGGTTCGATCCAGCGAAAGAGGCCGATGCCGCAACCGTTCTGATCGAACAGGGCGCGGACGTGATCCTGCAGCACACCGACTCGACCGCGCCGCAAGCGGCTGCGCAAGAGGCGGGCAATGTCATCACCTTCGGTCAGGCATCTGACATGAGCGAATACGCACCGTTCCCGCGCGTGTCGTCGATCATCGACAACTGGGCGCCCTACTACATCGCGCGCACCCAGGCCGTCATGGACGGGTCGTGGGAGACCGTGAACACCTGGGACGGTATCAAGGAAGGCATGGTTGAGATCGGTGAGATTTCTGACGCCGTTCCTGCCGACGTCAAAGAAGAAGCGCTGGCGATGAAAGCCGCCATGGCCGCAGGTGAATACCACCCCTTCACCGGCCCGCTGAAAAAGCAGGACGGAAGTGACTGGCTGGGTGAAGGCGAAACCGCAGATGACGGTACTCTGGCAGGCATGAACTTCTATGTCGAAGGACTGGAAGGCGAAATCCCGCAGTAAGCCGCACGGCATACACACTTGAGGGCTGGCCTTGTGGCCGGCCCTTTTTTGTTGCGTGGCAACTTGACGAGCAAAGCCGCGCCAGACCTGATAGGCACATGAACAGCGGTCAGACTGAACCCCCAACACGAACCAAAGCACAGGACCACAGTCGATGGTGGATACTGGGCGCAATGGGGGCGATCCTCGGGGTCATTCTACTGGATGAAACGGTTGTCAGTGTCGCATTGCCAACAATACGGGATGACCTGAACCTCTCACCGCTGGATGCGCATTGGGTGGTGAATATTTACCTGCTGGTGCTGGCCTGCTTTGCCGGTGCTGCGGGCCGATTGGGTGACATTCTGGGCGTCCGGGTATTGCTGAGCGCGGGTCTGCTGATCTTTGGCGTCTCTTCGGCTTTGGGTGGGTTTGCCGATAGCGGACTTGCTCTGCTGATCGCCCGCGCGGTTCAGGGTATCGGAGCGGCGCTGATCTTCCCATTATCGTTGGTCGTGCTGATCCAATCCTTCGACGAAAACGAACGCGGACTTGCCTTGGGTCTTTACGGCGGAATTGGCACCGTCTTCCTGTCCATGGGGCCGCTGGTCGGAGGCGTGCTAACCGAATATCTTTCATGGCGTTGGATCTTCTGGGTCAATCCGCCCATCGTTCTGGCCGTTGCGGCAATTGCCTGGACCTTCTGGCGCGACCCACCGCACCTGCCCGAGCTTGGGTTTGACTGGAAGGGCCTGTTGCTACTGGTACCCGGACTGGCAGCACTGGTATTCGCGATCATGGAGGGGCCAGACCGGGGCTGGAACCAGCCCGAGGTGCTGGTGGCGTCGCTCGCTGGACTTGCAGCACTAGGATTGTTTGTTCGGGTCGAGCGCGGACGTACAACGCCACTGATCGCAGTCTCGCTGTTTTCCAACCCCGGCTTCGCGGCTGCAAACATGATCCTCTTCACCGCTCAATTCGGCAAGATCGCCTTGTTTGTCTTTGGCGCGTCCTATTTCCAAACCAAACTTGGCTATGCGCCACTGGCCGCCGGGGCCGCGTTGTTGCCCATTGCGTTTCCGCAGGTTTTTGTGGCCCCAGTCGCGGGCAAAGTCGCGGATAAATTCGGCACGCGCCGCCCATCGCTGACCGGGACGGCTCTCGGCACCTGTGCTATTGGCTTGGTCACGTTGGGAATGCACTTGGGCATCACCGCCCTCATCTACTTGGGGTATGTGTTGTGGGGCTGCTGCGTGCCATTTCTGTTCGTCCCGCCCCGGCGTGCGATCATGTCTGCCGTGCCGCAGGAACTGCACGGTCAGGCCAGCGGAATCTCCATGACGTTCCAATTGTTGGGGGGTACGGTCGGCATGGCCTTGGGCAGTTCGGTCTACGCCATCACCAGTTCATACACGTGGGTCTTTTGCTTCGTCGCTGTTTTCGCCGCCTGTGTCCTGGCCTATTCTTTTGCCTCCCTCACCGAGGCGAAAACGCCCGACCGCGCAACCAAATGACGGCGCGACCGGGTTTGGTTCAGTGGCCGGTCAGAACCAGCGTATTCACCGGCATCAGGATCAAACGAAGGCGCAGACCCGCCGCATGAACTACGCCGATCGTGTCGATCACATGCAGGGCGGCAGATTGCCAAAAACCCAGTTCCTCGTGCTCAAGTCGTTCGTGATTGTCGGTATAGACATTGGCCAGACAGTTACTGCCCGGCGGAATGTCGTTGGCCATGCCTTTGTAAAGCGGCTCCATATACACCAGAATCGAGCCCGGGTTGTTGTTGGTCTGCACGTCCCGCAATTCATCGGAGGGACGGATTTGCCCCGATGGGATCACGTCTTGCACCTCAACCACGACCATCGGGATGACTGTGAAGGGTTTGGTCATACAACCCAGTTCACCAATCATGCCGGGTTTGATGACCTGAGCCGACATCTGGTTGAAAGCGGCCTCAAAACGGTCGTGACCCGAACTTGATGGAACCAAAATGCCCGCCGGGCGCAACAATGGGCTGACGTAATCACCAACCTGAAGGCCGAACTGTTCAACCCGACCCGTCACTCCCGCGCTGATCACAGTCTTGTCCAACTCGGTCAACGCGGCATCCAGCTGCGCGTTGGCGCTGACCAGTTGGGCGGGGATCAACTCTTCGATCTGTTGAACGACAGCGGCACGCTGCGCCTCTGCCGCCCTCAGTTGCGCCTCACGTTCGGCCACCAGGTTTTCCAGCCGGTCGATCTCGGCCAGTCTTACCGCACTGGACCCTTCGTCTCGCAGCGTGGTGTTACGCTCAAGATCCTCAAGCGATTGATCCAGAGAGGCGCGGGCACCGGCAATCCCGGCTTCGGCCTCGGCCAAATCGGTTTCCGCCACTTTCAACGAGGCCTGCACCTGAGCGATCTGGGCATGGGCTGACTCGACCATGGCGGTCTGGGTGAAATCCTCGATCCGGAAAATCGGCTGGCCTGCAACAACCTGCTGGTTGTTGGTGACGTACACCTCGGACACGCGCCCGCCCAGTTGGGGCAGGATCGTCACGGTGCGGAAATACGAAGCAGCCGTTTTGCTGGCGGGGTGGAAATAAAACAGCGTGGTGATCACCGTCAGCGCCAGAATGGCACAGGTGGTCAGGCCCCAGCGCAGTTCGTACCACATGGTGAACAGCGTGATTTCATGACCAATCCGCTTGCCCTGCACAAAGCGGCGAAACAGATAGTCGGGCAGCACCGTTACCAGCGCGCACATCAATGTCTCAAGCATGCTTCAGTGCTCCTGCTGCGCGGCGGGTTCGGTCGGCTGGGGCGGGACAGGTTCGGGATGGTCCTGCTTGCCCAAAGACCGGATCGCATCGGCGATGGCCCTCAGCGGGGCGGCAACATCGGGGAACTGGAAACCTGCTACCAGAATGGCGGCAACCCAGAACAGGCCATTGTGCGTGAACAGCGCCAACAGGGCCAGAATACCGACCAGTTGGAACTGTGGATGATTGGATTCATGCGCAATCTTTTCGGGGATCGAGTGAAGGGTGAAATATCCCACTCCGATCAGAATGATAACCACAACGGTAAAAACGAACATGAACGTTAAAAGAAAATCACTGCCGTCCGCCTGGGTCACGTAGGACGGAATATGTCCTGTGGCCATCGGGTGTAAATCTACGGTACTCACCCTGCCCTCCTGTTTCTGTTTGATCCTTCTTTGGATGGGTTGATGCTCAAATTCAAGCCTGCTTAAAGTTCACAAGTGCTTTAGCCATTGGACACAGTACATTAGCAACAAAGGAAACATGATAGATTTTCTGATCATTGGTGGCGGCATTGCTGGACTCAGCACCGGAGCACGCCTGTCGCAACACGGGCGAGTTACCGTTCTCGAGGCTGAAGAAGCGTTAGGCTATCATGCATCGGGCCGTTCGGCTGCGTTGTTCGAAGAAAGCTATGGCCCACCGTCTGTTGTGGCGCTGAACAAAGCCAGCGCCGATTTCCTGCACAGCGAAAACGGTGGTTATCTGACGCCGCGCGGGTTGATGCTGGTGGGCCACAAGGATCAGGGCGAGGCGTTCGAACAGGACGTGGCGGACCTGAGCATGCAGATCGTCCCAACAAAAGAGGCGCGAGTCCGCATACCGATCCTCGACCCTGCGACGTTGGGTTTTACCGCCGTCAGCAATGCCGCGTTCGACATTGATACAGACAGATTGTTGCAGGATTTCGCCCGCGTCATCCGCGGCAATGGTGGTGAGGTTCTAACCAAAGCCAAGGTTTCCGCTATTCGCAAAGACCGCCGTTGGATCGTCGAGGCCGGAGGTGCCTACGAAGCCCGCACCCTGATCAATGCCGCTGGCGCCTGGGTGGACGAGATCGCCGCCTTGGCCGGGATTGCCCCGATTGGGATCATTCCGAAACGCAGGTCGATGGCACGCCTGCCTGCGCCGGGCGGGCACGACGTGAAAGACTGGCCGATGATGCTGGGCGTGGCCGAGGCGTGGTATGCCAAACCCGATGCGGGCAAGCTGCTGGTGTCGCCGTCCGAGGCCGACCCGGTGCCGCCACAAGATGCCTATGCCGACGATATGGTGCTGGCCGAAGGTCTGGCCCGGTACGAAGAAATGGTCACCGAGCCTGTCACGCGGGTCGAAACAAACTGGGCGGGGTTGCGCAGCTTTGCGCCGGATGGAACCCTTGTGCTGGGGTCGGATCCGTCCGATCCGTCATTCGTCTGGGCCGCAGGTCAGGGTGGGTACGGGTTCCAGACCTCGCCAGCCGCGTCACGACTGGTCTCGGACCTTGTGATCGGCGCGGTTTCTGAACTGGATGCGGAAACAATTGAGGCACTCAAACCGGAAAGGCTACGCCAATGACTAAACGGTCCCTGCCCTCCAACGCCAGCGTTGCCACCGAAGGACAGGACGGGCGATTGGTTGCACCTGCCGCGAACCGTAATGCCGAGGCGTTGTGTGACCTGCTGGCGCAATGGGCACCGAAGACCGGTCAGGCGCTGGAAATCGCCAGCGGCACTGGCCAACATGTCAGTGCCTTTGCGCAAACCCTGCCGGACCTCCATTGGCAACCGACCGAGGTTGAACCAGAACGGCGTGCCAGTATCGACGCTTATGCCGCCGATCTTCCCAATGTCACGGACGCTGTCGCGCTTAATGCGACAGCGCAAGGGTGGCATGAGGCGTTCACCGGTCAGAACCTGATCGTTCTTATCAATCTGCTGCATCTGATCAGCTGGCCGGAAACACAGGTGCTGATTACCGAAACCGCGCACGCGCTGGCGCCGAAGGGGAGGTTCATCCTCTACGGGCCGTTCAAGCGTTCAGGCCAGCTGACAAGCGACGGAGACCAGCGGTTTCATAGCGCACTAACCCAACAGGACCCCGAGATTGGCTACAAGGACGACAAAGACATTGCCGCTTGGATGGCAGGGCAGAACCTGACCGTCCTCGAGATTGTCGAAATGCCCGCTAACAATCTGGCCTTCATAGCGGAAAAATCTGACACCTGATCAAGATCAAGGCCCGACTTAGCGCACCCCAACATATTCCGTTTATCTGATATTAAATGGAATGGTGACATGAACTGGCAGGACAAGGTCAAAGACACACGCAACGGTCTGCGTAACCTCAACGGCGCGATACCCGACGCCACGCGCACGTTCGGAGCGCTCAGCGCTGCGGTCAAACAGGGTGGAACGCTGGATTACAAAACCAAGGAGTTCATCGCTCTGGGCATGTCCATCGCGATCCGTTGCGAGCCCTGCATCACGCTTCATACTGAGGCCCTGATTAAAGCGGGCGCAACGCGCGAGGAATTTTCCGATGTGCTGGCCATGGCCGTGCAGATGGGCGGCGGCCCATCGATGATGTATGCCGCCAAGGCACTGGAATGCTACGACGTACTGAGCGCCTGACCCCAAAAGCAAAAGGCCCCGGATTTCTCCGGGGCCTTTGTTTGTTTAGCCGTCCTTGCGGATGGTTTCATTTTTCGGATCGTAGGGGCTGTCGCAGGTGACGACCGCATCCCACAGCTTGTCCTGAATTTTGACTTGCAGCTTGGTGCCTTCGACCGCCAGCTCGGGCTTCACATAGCCCATGCCGATGGATTTCTCGAACGCGACCGAGTAACCGCCCGAGGTCAGACGACCCACGCGCTCACCTTCCGGCGTGTACAGCGCCTCGCGGCCCCACGGATCGGCATCATCCGGCCCATCGATCAGCAGGGTGCAGCATTTGACACGCACGCCAGTCTCTTCCAGCTTGGCTTTGCCATAGAAGTCTTTCGACAGATCGACAAAACGCGGCAGGTCGGCTTCCAGAGGTGTCGCGTCGCGACCCAGCTCGGTACCAAATGCGCGATAGGATTTCTCCTGACGCAGCCAGTTCTGGGCACGCGCACCGACCAGCTTCATACCGTGCTTCTCACCCGCTTTTTCCAGCAGGTCGAACAGGTATTTCTGCATCTCGATCGGGTGGTGCAATTCCCAGCCCAACTCACCGGTATAAGCCACGCGGATCGCGTTCACAGGGCACATGCCCAGTTCGATCTGGCGGGCCGACAGCCACGGGAAGCGCTTGTTGGACAATGCGGTTTCCGGATTGGCGTCTTTGATGACCTCTTTCAGAACATCACGCGACTTGGGTCCGGCGATGGCGAAGACGCCCCACTGAGTGGTCACGTCCTGGATTTCGATGTAACCGAACTCCTCCATCTTGTCCTCGGCGGCCTTGCGCAGATAGTCGGCGTCATACTCGGTCCAGGCACCAGCCGAGACGATGTAGTAGTTGTTCTCGCCGTTGCGAACGATGGTGTATTCGGTGCGGGTGGTGCCGTGCGAAGTCAGCGCGTAGGTCAGGTTGATGCGACCGACCTTGGGCAGCTTGTTGCAGGTAAACCAATCCAGGAACTGGGTCGCACCGGGGCCTTTGACGACGTGCTTGGTGAAGGCCGATGCGTCGATCAGGCCAACGCCTTCACGGATCGCTTTGGCTTCTTCGACGGCATACTGCCACCAGTTGCCACGGCGGAACGAACGGCTTTCTTCGTCGAAGTTTTCGGGCGCATCGACCGGGCCAAAGTAGTTCGGGCGTTCCCACCCGTTGACCCAGCCGAATTGTGCACCGCGTGCTTTCTGGCGGTCGTACGCCGGTACAGTCCGCAGTGGACGGCAAGCTGCGCGCTCTTCGTCGGGGTGGTGCAGGATGTAGACGTGCTCATAGCACTCTTCGTTCTTGCGTGCCGCGAACTCGGTAGTCATCCAGTTGGACGAATAACGCTTGGGGTCCAGCGAGGCCATGTCGATCTCGGCTTCGCCATCGACCATCATTTGCGCCAGATAGTAGCCGGTGCCGCCTGCGGCGGTGATCCCGAACGAGAAACCCTCGGCCAGCCACATGTTGCGCAGGCCCGGTGCCGGACCAACCAGCGGGTTACCATCGGGGGTGTAGCAGATTGGGCCGTTGAAATCGTCTTTCAGCCCGGATTCGGCACAGGACGGCACACGTTCAGCCATCGCCATATACTGATCGGCGATCCGGTCCAGATCCAGCGGGAACAGGTCAGCGCGGAAGCTGTCCGGCACGCCGTGTTCGAACCGCGCGGGTGCGCCGTGTTCGTAGATACCCAGAATCCAGCCGCCACGCTCTTCACGCGCGTAGGATTCGTTGTCGGCGTCACGCACAACGGGGTGTTCAGGGTTGCCCGCCTCGCGCCATTTGACCAGCTCGGGGTCTTTATCCATGACGATGAAGGTGTGCTCGACCGGGATCGCAGGCATCTTGATGCCCAGCATCTTGGCAGTGCGCTGTGCGTGGTTGCCCGAAGCGGTCACGACATGCTCGGCGGTGATCACCACCTGCTCGTCGCTCTCGACCAGGTTGCCGCCTTTTTCAACCATCTTGGTGCAAGTGACTTCCCAGTGAGTACCGTTCCAGTGGAAGGCGTCGGCCTGCAGCTTGCGGACGATGTCTACGCCACGCTGACGGGCACCCTTGGCCATCGCCTGGGTCACGTCGGCGGGGTTAATATAGCCGTCTTCGGTGTGGTAGATCGCACCCTTCAGGTCCGAGGTCTCGATCAGCGGCCAGCGTTCCTTGATCTGCTCAGGCGTCAGCCACTCATAGGCAACGTCACAGGTCTCGGCTGTGGATGCATAGAGCATGTATTCGTCCATACGCTCTTGCGTCTGCGCCATGCGCAGGTTGCCAACCACGGCAAAGCCGGCATTCAGGCCGGTCTCTTCCTCGAGCGTCTTGTAGAAATCGACCGAGTACTTGTGGATGTGGGTGGTCGCATAGGACATGTTGAACAGCGGCAGCAGGCCCGCTGCGTGCCAAGTGGATCCGGACGTCAGTTCGTCCCGTTCGATCAACATCACATCGTCCCAGCCCGCTTTGGCCAGATGATAGGCAATCGAGGTCCCGACGGCGCCGCCGCCAACGACCAGTGCTTTGACTTGGGTTTTCATAACCGGACGTCTCTCCTTGGAATCTGTTGGAACCATATGGCGCATTTGCAGGGCCAAACGCGACATTCATCCGACCAGTGAGAGAAGGAAAACGACCCCGCTGCCGCATATGAGCAGCGGATTCTGCCGATCTGACCCTATTGCCCGCCGACAGAACAGCGCTTGCTGCTGCCAAGCTCTGCGCAGCCAGCGCCCAAACCACCCCTATGCACACGCACTGGCTGATTGGTCTTCGCGGGTTTTGCAGCGGCTTCTTGTGGGGCGGACCCGCCGAACGCCGGCATGTTTTCTTTCAACCGGCTGAAAAAACCTGCCGCGCGCTCTTCAGCGGCAAAGTCCACGTCAGCTGTTTCATCCAAAGCCGCCTGACGCTCATCCGAGTCCAGCAACAGTTTCTGCGCCCGGCCGTAACCGATCTGCAGGATGTCCTGGTTTTCGAAAACCTCGCCGCCGGTGATGTCCATGATACCTTCGCTGTTGAACTCCGCAGCTGTCATCGAATTCACCATTACCGCCGTAAAATCCAGATTCTTGAGCTTTTCGTCGGTCGTCTTTTCCTGAACCATCTTCATCTCGGAATACAGGCGATCCATTTTTTCGGCGACCTCCGGCTGACGTGCCTGCGGGACTGTGCCCCCCTGCCCCACCACAGGTGAAGGAAAGGTCAGCAAGGCGTTCAGGGCAGCATAGTCAAGTGCGTCCAAAAGCTCGCGGATCGAGGCGTCGCCCGCATTTGTGTACAACCGGATCACGACCTCTTCGTCGATCCCGATCCGCCCTACGATTTTGCGATACGAAAGCTCCCCGGTTGGAGAGGTCAGGTCCTGAGCAATCTCGATGAAGGCGACACCATCAACAATGGCGAACCCTTCTTTGGTCACTGCCTGCGCCATAAAATTCTGTTGCCGGGACAGGGCCATGCCTGCCAATGTGTTGCGCGCCGATTCCGGTTTTAGGGTGATATCAAACCAAGCTATTTCTTCGCCTTTGGTATAGACCGCACCCGTTTTGCTGAGCTTGCGCAGAATGCTGTCTTCCCCCCCCGCTGGATAGATGCATCAGCTCCGCATGGTTTGAAATGGAGCTGATCAGCGGCGCCATACCGTATTTTGAGATCGCGGTTTCAACTACTTCGTTGTCCGTATCCGTCAACTCGTACCGGGACCATCCCCCGAAGGCTGCGGGAAGATGAGATTTCGCGCCCGCCTTCCACAGTTTCTTGCGCTCCCGCTCGGCCGCCTTAGCGTCACGCTCAACCTGTTGCTGCGCAAAACGGTGTTTGATCGTGTCTACATAGCCATTCGCGGACAAGGTGCCTTCGTGCTTTTTGTCCTGTTGATAATAGTCGAGGCCGGCGATGACCAAAACTATGATCATCACAAACCCAAAGATCCGCAAAGCGTCCATCTGAATACCCGAAATCAATCGCTGCTTGTTTTTTGCGAAAGATAAAACCGAATTGGGGCGGTCTTATGGCTGCGACCCAGAATTTTGTCGCAAATCAATGCTCTATGATCGGCAGAATTTTTCCGGGGTTCATGATGTTATCCGGATCCAGCGCCATCTTGATCGCCCCCATATAGGTGACCGCCGGACCCAGTTCCTTCACCAGATAGGGCCGTTTGCCCTGCCCGATTCCGTGTTCGCCGGTACAGGTCCCCTCCATCGAGATGGCCAAGTCATTCAGCCAGCCGACAAAGCCGTCGGCCTTGGCGACCTCATCCGCGTTCTCCATGTCGATCAGCAGCAGAGTGTGAAAGTTCCCGTCGCCCACATGCCCTACGATCGGGGCCAACAGATCAAGGTCCTGCGCCTTTTGCCGCGTGGTCGATACGCATTCCGCCAGCCGCGAGATCGGGACACAAACATCGGTGGAAATGCCGCGTGCACCGGGGCGCAGTTGCAGGCTGGCCCAATACATGTCGTGCCGGGCTTGCCACAGCTTGTTACGCTCTTCGGTGGTCGAGGTCGCTGCAAAATCCGCGCCGCCAAATTCTTCGGCGATCTGACCGAACGTCTCAGCCTGCTCAGCCGCACCGGCCTCAGAGCCGTGAAATTCCAGTAGCAAGAGCGGCGTTTCCGGCAGGTCCAGCCCAGAATAGGCGTTGGCGGCTTTGACCGACAGCTCATCCAGCAGTTCGATCCGCGCCACGGGTAAGCCGTACTGGATCGTCATCATCACCGCCTGACAGGCGGCATCGACCGTTGGAAAAGAACAGCGGGCCGAGGTGATCGCCTCGGGGATGCCCTGCAGGCGCAGGGTAAGTTCGGTGATGATGCCCAAAGTGCCCTCGGCTCCGATCAACAAGCGGGTCAGGTCGTAACCAGCCGAGGATTTCTTGGCCCGGTGTCCAGTGCGAATGACCTGCCCGTCCGGCATCACGGCCTCTAGACTGAGGATGTTGTCCTTCATCGTGCCATAGCGCACCGCATTGGTGCCCGAAGCCCGCGTCGCTGCCATCCCACCCAGCGAGGCATTGGCGCCCGGATCGATAGGAAAGAACAGGCCCTGATCACGCAGATGGGTGTTCAGGTCCTCGCGCGTCACACCCGGCTGCACGATACAATCTAGGTCGCCTGCATGGACAGCCAGCACCTTGTTCATCTGGGTCAGGTCCACGGATATGCCGCCAGCCGGGGCGTTCACATGCCCTTCCAGCGAGGTGCCGGTTCCGAAGGGGATCACCGGAACCTTGTGCTGGGCGCAGGTTTTGACAATCTCGGACACTTCTGCGGTGGAATGCGGGAACACCACCGCATCCGGGGACTGGTTTTCGATCCATGTGGTCGTATGGCCGTGCTGTTCGCGGATCGCCTGACCGGTTTGCAGGCGATCACCGAACTTTTGTTTCAGGATGCCGACAGCTGTCTCAATCCCGGCCTCGTTTCGGGGCAACGCGACTGCCTGCACCATGAAGAACCTCTCTTATTCGCCCAGCGCAATGCCTTCGCGGCGCGGGTCTGCTCCGCCGATCAGGACATCTCCGATCTCAATCGCGTGCAGACCCGAGGTCAGGTCACGCGGGTTGACCTCAAATCCCAGTTCAACCAGCGCATCGGCATAGCCCTCAGCGGCTGTGCCCTGTTCCACGTCATAGGTGCCAAAGCGGTTGACCAGATGCGGCAGAGACAGCGCCTGTTGCACATCCATATCCCAATCGGCCCAAGCGATGATCGACTTGGCCACGTAACCGATGATCCGGCTGCCGCCCGGTGAACCAATGGCCAGAACCGGCGCACCGTCCTGCAATACAATCGTGGGGCTCATGGACGAGCGTGGACGCTTGCCCGGCTCCAGCCGGTTGGCAATCGGAACGCCATCGCTATGGGTCTTGAACGAAAAATCGGTCAGTTCGTTGTTCAACAGGAACCCGTTGGTCATCAGCCTTGAGCCGAACCCGTTCTCAATGGTTGTAGTCATCGACAGAACGTTGCCGTACTGATCAACAATCGAGATATGCGAGGTCGAGGGCAGTTCCAGCGAGACATCATCCGCCCAGTTCGACGCGTGGTCAAATTCCGGATTGCCGGGCGCGACTTCGGTCAGCGCCCCGTCACCGCCCAGCAGTTGCCCGCGTTCACTGAGGTAATCGGGGTGTACCAGGCCCTGTGTGGGCATCGGAACAAAATCATGATCGGCCATGTAGCGACCGCGATCCGCAAAGGCCAACCGCGACGCGTCCCCGATCAGACGCCACGAATGCGCATCCTCGGGGCCCATCGTCGCCAGATCGTACCCTTCGAGCATCCCCAATATCTGACCAACCGTTAGTGCCCCGGACGAGGGCGGACCCATACCGCAGACCTCATAGGCACGATAGGCGGCGCAAACGGGGTCGCGCTCGATCACCTGATACAGCGCCAGATCGATGCCGGATAGCACACCAGGATTGCCCGGTGCAGAGCGAACGGTGCTGATGATCCCTGCCGCAATCTCTCCACCATAGAACCCGGCAGAGCCTTCACTGGCCAGAACTCGCAGCGTTTCTGCATAATCCGGGTTCATCAGCCGTTGCCCCTGCTGCAACGGCTCACCACCCGGTAGGAAATACTCAGCCGTCAACGGGAAACGCGACAGACGCTCTGCATCGGCTTCGACCAATGTGGCCAGACGCGGTGAAACAAGGAACCCTTCCTCAGCCAACGCTATGCCATCCTGAAAGAGGCTGGGCCACGGGCTGCGGCCCCAGCGACGGTGCGCCTCTTCCAGCAGTGCCGGAGTACCCGGCGTACCAACAGAAAGCCCACCGACAACGGCATCGTAGAATTTCAGCGGCTCGCCGTTTTCATCGTGGAAAAGCCGGTGGTTGGCCTCAAGCGGAGCCGTCTCACGCCCGTCAAGCGTGGTCAGCTTGCCGGTTGCGGCGTCGTACCAGACCAGAAACGCACCGCCACCAAGACCCGAAGATTGCGGCTCGACCAACCCCAGCACGACCTGCACAGCGACCATCGCATCAGCGGCCGACCCACCGGCCCGCAACACCTTGGCCCCGGCCTCGACGGCCAGTGGGTTCGCAGCCGCAACCATCCAGTTCTGCGATGTCACGGGCTGACCGGCCATCTTGGCCTCAAGCGCGGCAATGACTTCATCCGTCAGACCCTGCACCTGCCCGCCAGAGGCGCCCTCGGGGGCCACCGCATCCGCTGTCTCTTGCGCGAAAGAGGCCCCGCCCAACATGAACGCCGTCAAAAACACTCCTGAAATCAGATTTCGTCTCATCGTATCCTCCTGAAAATTCGTTTGTCGTCCCTGCGGCGCGGGCGCGTCACAACATGGATGGCACAACCTGATCCGGTGGGCGATGTCCGTCTTCGAAGGTCTTGATATTGATGATCACCTTCTCACCCATCTCGATCCGCCCTTCCAGCGTGGCCGATCCCATATGAGGCAGCAGGACGACGTTCGGCAATTGCCGCAGGCGCGGGTTCACGTGCGTGCCGTGCTCATACACATCCAGCCCCGCCCCGGCGATCTCGCCTCCGCGAATCTGACGGGTCAACGCGTTTTCATCGATCACCTCACCCCGCGACGTGTTCACGATCACGGCCGATGGCTTCAACAGCTTCAGCCGCCGCGCATTCATCAGGTGAAAGGTCGATGGCGTGGACGGGCAGTGAATAGAAATCACATCCATCCGCGCCACCATCTGGTCGAGGCTTTCCCAATAGGTCGCCTCAAGCTCTTGCTCAATCTCGGGGCGTAGACGACGACGGTTGTGGTAATGCACCTGCATCCCAAAGGCCGAAGCGCGGCGGGCTACGGCCTGACCGATCCGCCCCATGCCCAGAATACCAAGGCGGCGACCGCCGATCCGGCCACCCAGCAACGCGGTCGGGGCCCAGCCCGACCAGTCGCCTTTTTGCATGACTGTCAGCCCCTCGGGTATCCGGCGGGTAACCGAGAGGATCAGCGCCATGGTCATGTCCGCGGTATCATCGGTCAGCACGCCCGGCGTGTTCGACACCAAAATGCCCCGCTGCCGGGCCGTAGCCACATCGATATTATCGACCCCGGCCCCGTAATTGGCGATCAGGCGCAGCTTTTCACCCGCCTGCCCCAGCAACCCGCCATCAATGGCATCCGTCACCGTGGGCACAAGGACATCGGCGCTTTGCACCGCTGCGACCAGCTCTTCTCTTGTCATGGGCGTGTCATCGTCGCGCAATTGCACATTGAACAACTCACTCAGCCGGGTCTCAACCGCCTCGGGCAACCGTCGCGTAACGACAACACTCAGACGTTCTCTTGGCACCTTCGTCCTCCCACCGCTTTGCAAACCTTCGCGCGCCATGGCATCGTGGCGCAGGATAAGGCGGGGCACAAGAACCCCAACGCATTGAGACGACCTTTTTTCGAAACCCGATCAACAGGCACAAGAGCAGACAGTCAGTGAGTGGTTTTCTACCAGTAAAACGCCGCCTTCTGGTGGTCACGTCCGCATTTCTGGTTGCGCTGAGCACCCTGACCGCCAGCGCACAGGACAAGCGTGGCCCCGTAACCAATCTGCCCCTGCCACGATATGTTTCGATGAAAGCCGCCGAGGGCAATGTCCGCCGGGGCCCCTCGCTGACCCATCGAATCGACTGGGTGTTCAAACGGCGCGGAATGCCGCTGCAGATTACAGCTGAATATGGAAACTGGCGCAGGGTTCAGGACCGCGACGGCGCCGGTGGTTGGGTTCACTACGCACTGTTATCCGGTGCGCGCACAGTGCTGATCGAATCCGAATTGTTGACCGTTTACACCAGCCCCGACCCGAGCTCTCAGGTCAGTGCAAAATTTGAAACCGGCGTGGTGGCGCGCTTGGGCAGCTGCAGTCTGGATTGGTGCCATATCTCTGCAGGCGGTTATCGCGGCTGGGCGCAGAAATCGAACCTCTGGGGCGTCGATCCGTCCGAGATCCGCGAGTAGCGGGTTTCCGCTGCCCCGCTTAAACCAAGCGCCCACTATGCGTTTTCAGCGGTACGCGTGCCCATTTCCTTGTCCAGCAACAGCAGGTTCCAGCGATCCCCGTTGGCCGCTTTGGTCTGGTCGAGGATTCTGCCGAACAGGTCTTCTTCCTCGTTCTGTTCTGCCAGGAACCAGTTCAGCATGTTCTGAGTGCTGTATTCCTTGACCTCATGCGCCAGCTCAAACAGCGCATTGATTTGGCCGGTTACCGTTACCTCGTTTGCAAGCGCGTGTTCCAGCGCCTCAACAGGCGAGGCGTAATCGGTTTTTGGCTTAGCGATCCCATCAATTTCGATTCTTCCGCCACGCTGAGCTACAAAGTCGAAGATACGCATGGCGTGCCCGCTCTCTTCGACCGAGTGCCCGCGAAACCACTGCGCAAATCCGGGCAGGTCCTCGGATTCGAAATATGCAGCCATAGCGAGATACGTGTAGGAAGCGTGAAGTTCATTGTTGATCTGACGATTCAACGCTTCTGCGACATTCGGGTTCAACTTCATCTTCATCTCCTGTGTCACGGTGTACCGAGGCAATCATACAGCTATGTTTTCCAATGACCCGGCGCAACCGTTTCTTTCTGATTTTTTAGATATTTTTCAGTATTTTACCGGATAATTTTGCAAGTGAAAGGCACTTGCAACACCAAAGGTTTTCCGCGATCGGTCGCCAAATCTCTGGCAACCGAACGGAACAAGCGGCAGGTGCCGGCCCTCCCCACGGAACGACTTATCGCTCAGTTGACTGGCAGGCATAAATTCAGAGCTTCGCGCCAACGATAAGGCGGGCAAATAAATTTTGCTCCAAGCCGAAGTTTTTCGCTCAAAGCCTCTTGAACCCTCCGAACAACAATCGTAGATAGCCGCTCACCGTTGGGGTGTAGCCAAGTGGTAAGGCAGCGGTTTTTGGTACCGTGTATCGTAGGTTCGAATCCTACCACCCCAGCCACCTTTTCCAGAAAAGCCAGGAAAATAAGGGGCGACAGAGCCTCCGGAAAATCCGATGTGACACAGCCAGCAAGAAATCGACCCGACGCGCGGTCGCGCAAACCCCGTTATCATGCCGGCCCCTACCTCATGCGCCGCGGCCGTATTTTCTATTTCCGAAAACGCTTGCCAAAAAACTGTCAAACTAGGTCCCAAGCCAGTTTCTTTGCCTGTCGCTGCGAACCGACCTCCTGCTCGACGCCGTGAAGCGCGCAGCCGCGTTGCTCACCGTCCTCGAGCAGATGGAGAAAGCACACGTGGACGCACTGACCAAAGATTCGCCTAACCCCGAGACCGCCAAAGCCGTCTTGACCGAGATGCTACGCTCAGCACTTGAGGGCATGCTACAAGAGCAAAACCAAGACACAGCCTTGAGCGCTGGTGAGGTCGACCAAAAGATCGAAGCGCTACAGGAAGAAAACCGACGTCTCCGGCAGGCCGCAAGGAACAGACAATGGACCGTCGTCGAGCCTTTGCTGCACGACGCCGGAGACCGCGTTGCCCTAAAACTTCCAACGCCAATTTCAAACGATCTGGGCAAACGTGCGACAGCTTTGCAACGTCGGCTCAATGAAGTGGAAATTGCCGTGCAAGAAGGCGATGACGTGCGCTATGCCAGTTCGGATCTCTTGGCTGAACACGGGCTGGATGACTTCGACAAGTTCGTTCAGGCACCAGTTCTACTATCCCAGGCGCGGGCAAGGACCGACGAAAACTACCCTTCCGATGATATGAAGAAAATAACAGCCTCCGTCTACCGGCTGATGGAGGAATATCTCGGCGACATCCCGGTCGCTTCTCTCACGAAAGAAAGACAGAAAGAGTTTTTGGGATGGGCATCCCGATTGCCCCGCACCCAGGGCAAGTCGCACGGCCGAAACCGCTTCGAGAGCGAAGGGAAAAGCATAACCAAGGAATTTGAGATTTCTCAGGCAGACGCCGCCGATTTCCAAGTTATGGAGGAGGTCCGCGCCATTGAGAGACTATCCAATCCCGAAAAGCGTGCCTTGCTTGTAGAACGTCTGGTACCGCGCGTAACCCTGTGTACACTCAAAAAGTATCGGGATGCGATGAACAGGATGTTCAAATCGGCTTCAGAACTCGGTCCGGAAATTCCTAAAGCTATTTCCTACAAAGAAATGCAAAGGCACATCCAGTCACTTGAACCTGACGATGAGCTCCATGTACGCGTCACGAAACCTAAAAACCGGATGCCCTGGACTACGGAGCGGATCGCGCGGCTCTAGACGTCGCCGATCTATTCGGGAGCAGCGTCTGAGCATCGCCTCTGGCAACGAGGCAAGGTGATCGTACGGGATGCCGATTATTGGGTGCCCCTGATCGTTTTATCCATCGGTTCTCGCATTGAGGAGATTTTGTTGCTGAAACGCAGTGATATCCGGTTTCGCGACGGCACCTATCTCTTGGCGATCGCGTCTGGACCAGAAGCCGTGGGCAAGTCAGAGGACAGCAAGCGGTTTATCCCTATCCCACAGATCCTGCTGGACTTGGGGTTCGTCGAATGGTTCAAGTCACTCTGTGACGATCACGGCCCACTGCTCTTTCCCGAGGCGGTGCGCCGATCGAAAACGGGTGACGTGACCAGCGCCTACGGCAAGCATCTACGACGTATTTTCGGACATCTTGGCATCGGTGATTTCGACGAGGATTTCTATGCGCTTCGCAAGACCTTCTCGAGCATGTTTAAACGCGAGATGGTGGTTGACGGCGAACGGCAGGCAATCGCTGGGCACAAGAATGGCAATGTCCTGAACATCCACTATACTGCACACCATGTCCAAGACCTTAAAAAAGCTGTCGGCAAGGCGAATTTCAAGCTGATGATCGGCAAAAAGTACCGCTATGGCTTCCCGGTTATCCTGGCCTGCAACCTCGCCCAAAGCTCTACACTGGAAATAGAAGTAACTCTTGATGAATGCTGTCAAGCCGAAAGCGTCAGGGTAAAAGATCCACAATTGGAAAAGCCGCTTTTCCATATGCAAGGGATCGGGAGCCTCTCTGACGCCGCACTCAAGAAAGCGGCCACTAAGCTTCGTGAGGTGACTGACCTACGGCCCCTGAAATTGCCGAAATACAAACTGAAGCGCGCAGCATTTGAACACTTGCTGGCACTCGCTTAGCAGTTATGAGAGTGGCTTTCAAACCTGGCGCGAACACTCGCGCCAGTTACTACTTGGGCGGAAAACCGGTAGTTCGCTGCATTTTCAATAAACCGACGAGTCGGGGAACAAGCGGACTTTGATCAACCGGCCTGTCTGGATACTGACAGCCCCGGTCTCGCAACGGGATGCGAGTGATATTGTCGACCTGCTGTTGGTTCTGGATGGAAAGATCTGAAAGCCAAAAGAAAAAGAAACTGGCCGCGCCCCAAAGCACTGACATGGCATAGAGAGAACACTTTTTGCCAAATGGCCACGGAAGGTTCCGCTCCTAAGAAAAAATTATTAGCCTGCCAATATGAAAAACTTAATTTCCCGTGGCATATCAAAGGCCCTTGGCCGTGGCAGACCAAAGCCGCTTGAAAAGCCAGAGGCTATTCCGCCGGGAATTAAGAGTATTCAAATGCCGCGGGAACATTCCAAAGTTTTGTCGCGCTGTCTGTCGATTGATCTGGAGATCGATCCCAAGGAAGCCAAGGTGTTCGCCTTTGCAGCCGTGCCGGAAGACGATGGAGATGGGATTGTTCATCGGAAAGGTGATCCGAAGGCCGCGCTTGAAAAGCTCGACTTGTTTTGCGCCGGTTTCGCACATGTCATTGGGCACAATATTCTGCGCCATGACCTGCCGCATCTCATGGCGGTCTCGCCGCGCTTCGCAAAGCTCGCGGACGGTCCGATTGACACGCTGTGGCTCAACCCCTTGGCGTTCCCGCGCAATCCCTACCATCATCTGGTCAAGCACTACCGCGATGGGCGGCTTCAAAGTGGTCACGTCAATGATCCCGAGCTCGACGCGCGTCTTGTGTTCGAGGTTCTTCGCAACCAGATCGACGCCTTCGTATCGCTGAACACGTTGTCGCCAGAAACGATGATGGCCTATCACTGGTTGTGCTGCCGAGGTCCCGGTAGCGACGGATTTGATCGGTTGTTCAGCGACGTGCGCGGGGCGCCTATCCCGACAGAAGCAGAAGCGCACAAGGCCATTCAGAAGTTGCTTAAAGACTTGGCCTGCGGCGCGCAGGTGGACGGCTTGCTCGAGCGGCTCTCGGACACTGGGCTGGGCTGGCCGATGGCATATGCCCTTGCCTGGATTTCGGTCGCTGGTGGGGATTCTGTTATGCCGCCTTGGGTGCGGGCGCAATTCCGTGACGCAGCAGGGCTCGTCAAAGACCTGAGAGATACGAATTGTCGTGATCCGCACTGTGCCTATTGCGCAGAGCACAACGATCCCACCCGAGCACTCGAACGTTGGTTCGGCTTCCCATGTTTCCGCCCAGAACCAGTCGACGAGGACGGACGCCCGCTTCAAGAAAAGATCGTGGAGACGGCAATGGAAGGCGACAACCTCTTGGGTATCCTTCCAACGGGCACGGGTAAGTCTATCTGCTATCAGATTCCCGCGCTGTCTCGGTTCGACAAGACCGGGGCATTGACCGTCGTTATATCACCGCTTGTGGCGCTGATGGCAGACCAGGTTCAGGGCTTGGTTCGGGCCGGAATTTCCTCGGCGGTTACGATAAACGGGCTATTGTCTTTGCCCGAGCGTCAGGATGCGCTTGACAAGGTGCGGCTTGGGGATGCTGCGATCCTTTTGATTTCGCCCGAACAACTGCGCAGCACAACAGTTCGGTCCGTTCTGGCACAGCGCGAGGTAGGGCTGTGGGTGCTGGACGAGGCTCACTGCGTGTCTAAATGGGGGCACGATTTCCGACCCGACTATCGCTACGTTTCGCGGTTTATCAAGGAAAGCTCATCCGATGAGCCGGCTCCGGTACTTTGCTTGACCGCAACGGCAAAGCCGGACGTCGTGCAGGACATCCGCAGTCATTTCAAAGAGCGGTTGGGGTCCGAACTGGCGTTGATCGATGGTGGCGCGTCGCGTTCAAACCTGAGCTTCCAGGTGCTGCCAACACAGCGGGCGACCAAGATGACCGATATCCTCGACACGATCGAGGCCCAACTTCCTCGCGAGGGCGTGTCTGGGGCGGTCGTCTATTGTGCGACCCGAAACTCTACAGAGCGCGTGGCGGAGTTCTTAAAACAACAGGGCATCGCCGCTGAACGGTATCACGCGGGCCTTAGCGCCGATGACAAGCGTGAGATTCAAGAGGACTTCCGCGTCGGCAATCTGCGCGTGATCGCGGCCACCAACGCCTTTGGGATGGGCGTCGACAAGCCGGACATCCGTCTGGTGGTACACGGAGATGTGCCGGGGTCACTGGAAAACTACTTGCAGGAGGCGGGTCGCGCCGGACGGGACCGCGAGCCTGCAAACTGCGTCCTGTTGTTCAATACTGAAGACGTTGATCGTCAGTTCAGCCTCAGTGCGCGTTCTCGACTCGCGCGGCACGAAATCGGCGCGATCCTGAAGGCGCTTCGGCGTCTTGATGCTCGGACAGGAAAAGGCGGTGAAGTTGTCGCAACACCCGGTGAGATCGTTCATGAGGAGAAAGAACGAGATTTCCAGCGGGACAGCAATACCGACGATACGCGAGTTAAGACGGCCGTCGCCTGGCTGGAAGAAGCACATCTTCTGAACCGCGAAGAAAACCGGGTGCAGGTGTTCCCCGCCTCGCTCCGAGTAAGAAGCATGAAGGAGGTCCGCGAAATCCTTGCATCCGCTGAGATCACCGAGCGGCAGCGCGAGGATCTGGCCGCCATAGTGCTGCATATCATCAACGCGCCGCAGGAAGAGGGCATCACCACGGACGAGCTCTGCGGGGTCACTGGACTGACGATGTCGGGCGTTCGCAAAGCTCTGGCGGATCTCGAGGCCCTGGGGGTTGCAAAGGATGATACAAACATCACCATCTTCGTGCATGTGCGTGTCGAGAATGCCTCGCCGAAACGATTCCAAGCGGCATCCCGGTTGGAAGCTGACCTGATTGCGATCCTTAGAGAGCAAGCGCCAGACGCGGACATCAATGAGGCTGTGCCCTGCCATCTGGCCTCAGTGGCGCAGGCCCTGCGGGAGCGAGGACACGCCTCCGTGAGGCCCGATATTGTCGAGGGGTTGCTCCGCGGGATTGCGCAGGATGGCCGCGACATGGATGGCGGAAAAGGCAATATTGGCCTGCGCAAGGTGTCCAAAGGCAGTGTCATGGCGCGAATGCAAAGATCATGGGGGGTAATCGAACAGACCGCTCAGCTTCGCAGGCAGGCCGCAGAGCGTTTGGTTTCATACTTGATCAACAAGGTTCAGGCCGGCCTGCGTGGGAAAGATGTTCCTGTCGAAACCACGCTTGGCGACCTTCTTGCAGCAATCAACAGCGATGCGCTGTTACGGACATCTGTCAATGACCCTGCAAAGCTGATGGACCGGGCGCTTCTATGGTTGCACGAACAGCAGGTGGTGACTCTGGGCAAGGGTTTGTCCGTGTTCCGCTCGGCCATGACGTTGCACATCAATCGGAAAGGCGGCGCTTTTACCACTCAGCATTTCGCGCCGCTCGAAGACCACTACACCGAACAGACCGTCCAGACCCACGTGATGGCGGCCTATGCGAGCAAGGGCATCGACGATATCGATCAGGCTCAGCGACTCGCACATGACTATTTCGCAATGGAGCAGTCCGACTTCATGAAAGCTTGGATGCCGGGGAAAATTTCGGAGTTCAGACGGCAGGCAACGCCTCAGTCTTACGCTGAGATCGTCGACAATCTGGGGAATTCGACACAGGAGCAGATCGTTCGTGACGACCGCGAACAGACCAATGTGCTGGTGCTCGCGGGGCCGGGATCGGGTAAGACACGCGTATTGGTCCATCGCGTTGCCAATCTGGTCAGGATTAAACGCGAAGATCCAAACGGAATACTGGTGCTCGCTTACAATCGCCACGCGGCCGCCGAGATCCGGGAACGCATGCGTCTACTGATCGGCGAAGATGCTCGCTTCGTGACGGTCTTGACCATCCATGCCTTAGCCATGAGGTTGATTGGCGCGAGTTTCGCCGGACGGGTGCCGACCGATGAACCTGATTTCGAGACGCTTCTAATCGATGCGGCACGTCTCTTGCGTGGCGACGGGCTGGACAAAATCGAGGCCGAAGCCTTGCGAGAGACCTTGATCCAAGGGTTCCGATGGATTCTCGTGGACGAATATCAGGACGTTGGGCCTGAGGAATACGCCTTGATCGCCGCGGTGGCCGGTCGCAGTATCGACGACCCCGATCAACGGATCAGCCTGTTCGCGGTCGGCGATGACGACCAGAATATCTATGCGTTTGCCGGCGCATCGGTGCGCCACATCCGGCAATTCGAACAGGATTATTCAGCCAAGCCGGTCTTTCTGACCGACAATTACCGCTCGTCGAAAAACGTCATCAGCGCAGCGAACGCCGTGATCGAAGGATCTCGGGAACGTATGAAAACAGGGCATGGGATTACTGTCGACAAATCGCGGCAAAAGGACCCCGCCGGGGGTATCATGGAAAGCCTCGACCCGGTTGCGCAGGGGCGGGTCCAAATCCTTGGCTGCCCAGCCGGAAATGACGCTCAGGCCCTTGCGGCGGTCAACGAGATGATCCGCCTGTCAAAACTGATCCCGGATTGGAGCTGGAAGGGCGCGGCAATCATTTCTCGTGATTGGCGCAAGCTTCTGCCAGTCCGCGACTTTGCCGAGGCGCATGGAATTCCAGTCGAAATGGCAAACGAAAACTTGCCAAGTGTTTGGCGCACCCGTGAGATGCGGAGGTTCATCGACGGCCTTCGCGAGAGGCAGGCAGCTTTGGTCAGCTTGAGCGATCTTACCGAAACCCTGAACACGATACCCTCAAGCCGTTGGACTGACCGGATCGGCGAGGGACTTGGCCAACTTGCTCGTGAAGTTGATGGCAAAGCGCTCCCGAGCCCTGACGTGATCGAATGGTTTGCTGAATGGTCGAAAGACTCATGGGGCGAGCAACGTGGCCTCAAATTGTTGACGGCGCACCGCGCGAAAGGTCTCGAATTTGACGATGTCGTGATCCTGGATGGCGGTTGGGAACGGCCCTCGCGAAACGAAGATCAGGACGCGCCGAGGCGTTTGTTCTATGTCGCCATGACACGTGCGCGGCGCAATTTGATCGTCATGAGTAACGACAATCACGAATACCTTCCCACCGAGTCGCCTTCCGTCGTTAAGCGGCACGTGGTGCCCGACTTGGCGACAGTCCCTGGCCCGCGTCGGTTCTTTCAATCGCCAGAGATGAAGATGGTCGACTTGTCGTTCGCAGGGCGCCAAGGTGATCGGCACATTGTTCATAAAGCGATCGCTGAAGCGCAGGTCGGTGCGCCAATTAAGCTCGCCAGTGTCGGAGATCGCTGGCAGATCGAGGATCTTCAAGGGCGGGCCCTCGGGCGGATGGCAAAAGCATTCGTGCCCCCGATGGGCACGAAATTTGTAACCGGCGAGATCGCGGCCATCATACACTGGCGTAAGGAAGATGCCGATGAGAGTTTTCGTCACCTGATGAAACGGGCCAGTTGGGAAGTCGTTGTGCCTGAACTTATCTTCGAAGAGGTCAAGGGGGCTGAAAGGATTTTCGGAAAGTACCAGAACGGCAAGTAGGGCGGGAAGCAGACCTTCGCCGTAGGTGCGAAAGCAACTGGTCCGATCTCTGAAAGCGGTCATTCAGAGTCTATAGACAAGTTCAGTAAGGCAGCAGCATCCGTATTTTACTTCGCCGTGCGACCAGCCTCAGACAGACCGAAAGCATGCCTTTACGGCCACTTTTTTTTATGATTGATCAGGTTGCGCCTCCGGCCAGAGTCATTCTTTGCAAGAAACCTTGATCTTTGGTTTGGTCGTAAATATGGATATCTGGGTGAGCTTTTGGTTGCCACACGCGCCCAAACTCAACGGAGCATGAAACAGGCATTGCCGGAAAGACCATTAGTTCGACATCCATTCCGTGGACGTTCTTTATTTCATCAAGGGTCGAACGAACGATGGTCCTGAAGCGACTAAGGTCTTCCTTGTGCCTTATGACACCGTGTTTCTGTGGCCACCAGCCTTGGCTAACTGACGACCGATCGCCACACCTCCGCCATCGATTGCGGCCTGGATCGCCACATTATAGTCGTTGAGCGGCATCCGTCTCACGCCCGCCATATCGATACCGCGCACCTCCGCCCAAGACTGCCATTTCTGCTCCTTACCGCTCATGAGTAGCTATTCGTCAGACAGGTCGCTGAGTGGAAGGGTTCGCTCAGAGTGTGCAACGGGGGCAAACTTTTCGACATGCAGCAGCCGGGCATCCACACCCTTCCACGGGACGGTTCCGAACCTCATGCCCAGATCAGCCTCGTCGCGAGCAAAGCTGACAATCTCGAGTGTCGGGTCCAGTTCAATGTCAATCCTTGGATGCGCATCCGAAAAAGAGGCAAGACGCGACATGAGCCGGAAAAAAGAAGAACCCCGAGCCAACCAAATAGCCCGGGGTTCAATATTGGGTCCTTTATGCTTACAGCGGTAGCAAAGCCAATGTGATGAACGGGAATGCCACCAGGATCACTACGCGGATCAGATCTGAACCCACGAAGTAGAGCACGGCCTTATGGGTCTCGACCATTGGCGTCCTCCTATCCATCGCGTTGATCACGAAGAGGTTCATCGCAACTGGTGGAGTGATGAGACCGACCTCAACAACGATGAGAACGAGGATAACGAACCAGATTGCTGTGTATTCGATATTTACTCGGCCAAGCGCCCCCTGGTTAACGCCGCGAAGACCAAGCTCGCGCGTCATTTCGCGGGTCAGTTCCTGACCACTGGCAAGGATGGACCGCGCTTCTTCCACCAGGGCCGCTGAAACTTCAGCTCCGCTTGTGACGAATGCTTCGAGTTTTGCCGACTGCAGTTCAACCATAGAAACAAGTCCGAAATCCAGTTCCTGCATAATCGGCCAGAAGATCGGGATCGTTAGAAGGATCATGGACAGACTATCCATCAGGCAGCCCAACAGAAGATAGAAGACCAGAATTACGATCAGGATCAGCCATGGGCTCAAGCCGCTAGCCGCGACCCATGCGGCACCTTCTTTTGGCAGCTGGGTCAGGGCCAGAAAGCCATTATAAAACGCCGCCCCCAGTACAATGAAGAAGATCATGGCGGTTGCACGCGCTGTCACGAAAAAGCTTTCCGACAGAGTTGCTCGGGTCCAGCCGGGGCATGCCTTGCCCCATCAGCACCTCAACCTGCCGTAACTTCGAGACAATCTCTTCCGGCTTCATCTGCGCAGGCTTGATCTTGTTTGCCATTCTTGATCCTCCGTTTCCTAAACATAGCGGTGGACCAGTTCAGATGGGGAGGCGCAGCATTGTTTACCGACTTTCGTGCCGTTACCTTCTTGGTATGGAATTTGTAATTGGCGCCATAGTTACCGTCTTCCTTGTGGTCTGGGGGGCCATGTCGTGGTGGAGTACTCCGGGCCGCAGTCGCAAAGAAGAAGACGACGACAAATAACCTTGTTTTTGGTCAATACGGGAAAAGGATCGGCGCGATAGTCACGGCTGCTATTCCGGTCAGAATGGTCAGCGGAACACCAAGTTTTAGAAAATCAGAAAAACTGTAACCTCCTGGCGCAACAACCAATGTGACAACGGGGGTTGAAATGGGTGTGGAAAAGGACGCCGAAGCTGCAATCAGAACGCAAAGCGCCACCGGGTAGGGTGAAATTCCAAGCGCCTCGGCCGCAGAGATCGCGATAGGTGCCACAAGCACGGCGGAGGCCGTGTTGGAAAGAACTAACCCCAGCAAAGCCGTCAAAACGAAGATGGCTGACATTACCGCTCGCGGGCTGGCATCGCCGACAAGGTGCAGCAATTGCTCGACGATTAGATCGGAACCTCCGGTGACTTGCAGCGCGTCCGCCAATGGCAACATCCCGGCAATCAGTACAAGGCTTGGAAGCTTGACCGCGCGATAGGCGTCTTCGGCAGTAAGAGTGCGAAACACAACTGCAGCAATGGCGGCCATCAGGACTGCGGTCGTTATAGAAACGATTTCAAAAAGCGTCGCCGCGATCATCCCAGCCATGATAATGATAGCGGCCCAGAACCCCGAGGCAGCGGGCGGTATGGATTGCCGCTCTTTCGGAAAGGACAGCAGCACGAGCGTGTCGTGCCGCTTGACAGCTCGATCCAATGCTTCCCATGACCCAGCGATCAACAGCCGATCCCCAGACTGCAAATTTGTCCCCGTTACATCCTCGACAGCTTCGCCCGCTCTTACTAACGCGACGACCTCGACGTCGTTCGCCTCCACGCCAAGTCCATTGCTCACGGGTTTGCCAATCAACGGGGACTCTGGATGAACCAAAACATCGGAAAACCCGATCTCATCAATGCATGCGTCGATCATGTTTGCAGGTTCGATGCGTTCAGAGAACTCAGGTCTCTGCGCGAGCGCTTTTAGTGATTCTTCCGGGCCGCGCACCAGGATACGATCTCCGCGTAGCAACTCCATTCCATCGCGGAACATCGCCGGGATGAATTTGCTTTTTGCACCTGACCTCAGTCGGATCACAATATTGGACTGGTCTCCGATCAACTCGGTGACGTCTTCCGCAGAAACTTTCTTGGCGACCACGAGAATTTCAGACTGAACATGGAGATCAAAAGAACGCCACATCGCCGCAAGCGTTGTCCCAGTTGTCGCTAAATCCTCTTCTTGCGCATCCGTGGCAGTGTGCAATCGATATCGTCCCCAAAACAGGATGAAAACAACCGCAACCAAAAGAACGAACGCGCCGATCAGGAAAAAGGAAAACAAGCCCAAAGGCTGATACCCCTGCGCAACCAGTTCATCGCTGACGACCAGATTTGGGGGCGTGGCGATAAGGGTCAGCATGCCGCTGATCAACGCGGCATAGGACATCGGCATCAGAAGCCGCGCCTTGTCGTTTCCGGTCTTCTGGGAAATTCGCAAAATGATCGGAATGAAAATTGCGACAACTGCCGTCGAACTCATGACGCTTCCCAAAAGGGCGGTGCTTACCATAATCAGTATCAGAAGATTGGTTTCGCGACTGCCACCATAGCGCATGATTGCGTCACCGACAGTGCGCGCCACACCGGTTCTGTCCAACATTTCCCCCAGCACCAGAAGGCACGCCACAAGAATTACCACGCTGTTTCCAAAGCCCGAGAGGCTTTCTCCAATTGTCAGCGTGCCACTCAGGGCGAGTGAAATGACCACTATCAAAGCGACAAAGTCGTAGCGAACCCGATTGCTTGCCATCAGCGCGCCTGCGACGGCAATCAATACAAAGACAAAACCGGCTTCGTTAGTCATTGCTGTCAAACCTTTAGTACAACAGGGCGGCAATTCAACCGCGCAAAGTTCAGTTGGGCACGTCAGCCATATCTACACCTGCGTCGCGCAGCAGTTCAAATTTCACAGCTGTTGCACTGACCTGTCGATAAAATGCAATCAGCTGCCGCGTCGGGCCCTGAAGACGGGTCAAACCTACGGTGGCGGCGACGACCGTGCCGACATCGGTATTACCCTCCAGAACCTGCCAACCGCCGACGACAAGAACCCCCACGGTTCCGGCTCCGTTAATGGCGCTGAGTACAAATTTCGAAGATAGCTTCCAAACGAATATCCGAGAGCGCGTGTCGTAAATCTCGTCAAATTTAGGCGTGATTTCCACGGCTGAGCGATCAGGGTCAACAAGCCAGTTGGTGGCTTTGCGCAATGTGTGAACCCTGTCTGACACAAAGGAGTTCACGCGCGTCTGAACGAGAAGAACAATAAAAACCTGAGGGATAATCATACCGATCGCAATCAGCCCGAGAGAGGGTTGATTTGCTGCAATATACCCAACAATAACAACAAGAGTTCCGGCCTGTACGATGGGTTCAGACAAAGCGCTTCCCGAGAACTTTCCCACTTGTTCAGCTTCGGCCGACACCATTGTGGCCTTGGCACCATAGGCAACTTTCTCGGCCCCTGCGGGGGTTTCGCGAGACAGATTGCAAATGCGCTTGCGCAGTTTGCGGATCATGTCTTCGCCCAGAGCGCTCGATAGGTAACCCAGCACCCATTTCAGCGCGAGGCTCAGGGTGATCACTCCACCCATTGCAACGCCGAGCCACAGCAATCCTCCGGGGCTTATGTTCTTTTCGGTCAGACCGTTCACGATTTCCTTTTGGTAGTTCAGAGGAAACGCCGCCAGAGCGGCAATGGCCAGCGAAAGCAAGATGTTGACCACCTGTCGCTGTCCCGTTGTTCTCCAAATGGATCTGTAAAATTCAATCACTTCACGTTCCCCCGAGATTCTTTTGGCACCTTTTCTGAATGATGCGGGTGTCGTGTTGTGAATGCACTGTAACATTCAATTCCATTCGCATAAAAAGATGCGTTTCTGCCAAGGAAATGTAGCGAGTTTGGAGGCCACGAAATCTTGAAAGATCACCAGCTTTGATTTGTTTTTGCGAGTTTGAGGAAGGTTACTGATCCCGAGTTTTGACCTTACGAAGCCCTGCCTACCGCTGTGCAATCCTCTACCCCAACCCTCTAGTACGGCTCTCGTATCGCACGACTCACCCACCCGTATATTTGATTGTTTGCATGTTTTTTACTACACTGCGGCTTCGTTTTTACTGTTTGGGGTAGCAGTCATGAGAACTCATTTTGAACCCACGATTTTGTTGCATGCGACAACCGCCTTTGCGCTTTCACTAGGGACGCAGGCAGTTGGCTTCGAAGGCGAAGTCCCACCGGATACTGTGGTGCCGTCGCAAACCTATTCTCCGTTTGTTGACCGCTCTTATCCCGAACAGGTTCTCTTCGGCGATTTGCATTTCCACACTGAAATCTCGTTCGACGCAGGGCTTGTTGGGACCTCGTTGAACATCCATGACGCCTTTCGCGTGGCGCGAGGGGAGAGAGTAACCTCAAACACCGGGCAGCCTGTTCAACTCATTAGGCCCCTCGATTTCCTCGCCATCACCGAACACGCAGAAATGTTGGGGCTTGCCACCGCCATTCGCGCGTCAGACCCTCGACTTTTGGCCGACGACTGGGGCCGCTTGACCCATGAAAGGTTCAATTCCGGGCAGGAAGGTCGGATGGAGGCCTTTGCCGACATTATCGAAATCGCATCAATCGAGGGTAGGGACCCCACGGCTGGCTTGGGTTTGGACGGCGACCTCTGGCAACAGATCGTAGAAACAGTCGACGATTATTACGAACCCGGTGTTTTCACCTCGCTGGCAGGGTACGAATGGACATCGACACCGCGAGGCGACAACCTTCACCGTGTCGTGATCTTTGGGGATGGCGCCGATAAGACCAGTCGCACCCGTCCATTTACTTTCTTTGAAAGCGAAGACCCCGAACCGTTGTGGGATTATCTGGCCGCCTACGAAGAAGAGACCGGCGGAAGCGCCGTTTCCGTTCCGCATAACGGAAACATTTCCAACGGGATAATGTTCGCACCTACCAAGTTTGACGGTTCACCTATGGATGCGGAATACGCTGCCAAACGCATTCGTTGGGAGCCTATGCACGAGGTAACCCAGATCAAGGGTGACGAGGAGACACACCCCTACTTGTCACCTGATGATGAGTTCGCGGATTTCGAAACCTGGGACGTTGCGAACATTTCTGGCACCGTCGCTAAGACACCTGAAATGCTGCGCTACGAATATGGGCGCTCTGCTTTGAAGGTCGGGCTTGAGGTTCAGCGAGAGACGGGCGTAAACCCGTTCAAGTTCGGCTTCTACGGTACGACGGACACGCACACCGCGCTCCCGACCACGCGGGAAGACAACTACTTCGGCAAGTACCAACACACAGAGCCTTCGGCAAACCGCCACAACTTTGATGTAATCCCGGCCGAAGACCCGGCATTGCGTATCATTACGGCTCAAGAGTCGGCCGCCGGTCTCACGGCTGTATGGGCCCGTGAAAACACTCGTGAAGAAGTCCACGGCGCTATCAAGCGCAAGGAAGCCTACGCCACAACCGGGCCAAGAATGCGGGTCCGGATCTTTGGCGGCTGGGGTTTCGATGCAGACGATCTGTACGCGTCGGACTTTGTTTCAAACGGGTATCAGAACGGCGTGCCAATGGGCGGGGACCTGAAGAATGCGCCTGATGGGGTGTCCCCCAGCTTTCTGATCCGTGCGCTGCGCGATCCGGATGGTGCTAACTTAGACCGCGTCCAAGTTATCAAAGGCTGGATTGACGAGAGTGGCGAAACTCATGAGCGGATCTTTGACGTGGCCGTCTCCGATGGAAGAGAAATTGGAGAGGATGGTCGCGCACGTGAACCAGTGGGCTCGACGGTAGACATTGAAAACGCGACATACAGCAACTCTATCGGCTCCGTGGAACTCGCCGCGTATTGGCAAGACCCAGATTTTGATCCGGACAACAACGCATTTTACTACGTGAGAGTGATCGAAATTCCAAAGCCACGTTGGACGACTATTGACGCAGCATTCTATGACATCCCGTTACCTGAGGCTGTCCCAGCAGAAGTCCAAGACCGTGCTTACACGTCACCGATTTGGTACAGCGCCGAATAGTTGACTTAGTTTTCATGGCAAAACCATTCATGGTCAGTTTAGACCCCCAAGGGTATTGCTGGGAAACAACCCGTTTGGCTGAAGTGCCCCCATATCACGAGTGCGCCCGCCGCTCGATTTGGTGGATGAAACAAACGTCTGGTCTTATGAAGATGCGTCGGCGTATTTGAACCCGTAGCTATAACCGCTGTTGACCGGGCGCTGAGCTTTACAAAGTCTGCTTTCCTTTACCATGCCGGCATTCGTGCAGCGCGCTGCATCGGTAACTAATGGCTCAATCCGAACCTCGGTGCCGTTGCAGCACGGCCCCCTGCCCCACCATCAGTTGATCACGCAGACGGCCCAAAGCGGACCTAGCGTACTGCCTTTCAATTCTGCAATTGAATCCACATTACTGCCGTTCGCAGCATGAGCCAATCCGGAAGCCTCTCGAACTCATCTTGCGCGGACCATAACATGAGATTGTTGCGTACTGAGTAGCGAAGTACCGGGCAAGAATCCGTCTCCTTTGACATATGTACAACAGGCATCCTTAGAAGATCAGTTGCTCGCTGGATTTCATCCTTTGGTTGAAATTAGGGTGCCGTATTGTATCAGAAATCGGGCATGGAAAATGCAGCGTCTTTATCAGCTCATCCAATATGTTGCACCAATCGTAGGGCTTGCGGGCATCACAATGATTATAATCGGTGTTCAAGGAACTCCGCGGAACTGGACGCTGGTCCAGCAAAGCCTACCGCTCGTGATTTTAGCGCTTGTTTTCCGGCCGCAGCGTGGTCATCCAATGTACGATCTGATGGGCATGCAGGGCAGCTCTCGCAGGCCAGTAGCAAAGCCTGAGGACACTCCCGAAGCAAAAGAAGCCAAGGCCTTTCTCGCCGAGGTTATAGAACAAAATCTGGCCGTTCTGGCGCACAAGCCAGGTGATTTGGCGCACCATGCCGCACCCGCTAAATTGGTTCCGCTGCTGCCCGGGGCCAAAGAGCGAAACCGCAGCTGGATTGGCGGTGCCCCAATGCTGCCTGCAGATATGGCTTGGCCTGAGGTCAATGGCCTCCCGATGCTGTTTGTCGCGCAAATCGCGTTGGATGAGCTGCCCGAGGGCATCTGGGGCGGATTGGGCCCACGCGATGGCTGGCTGGCTTTCTTTATGCCGTCAGAAGGGCGTGTAGATGATGACTCCCGCGTCTTTCACCTGACCGGCCCTGTTGAGGCGTGTGATTGGCCAGACGTGCCCCATTCTTTCTATTTTGGTACAAGCGGCGACAAAGCGCGGGAGGCGCTGGCAACAGTGGGCTTCCCTGTTGCCCAGCATCCTCCGCGCTTCCCGGTGGCCATCCGGCATCACGAAGGGTCGACGGAGACAAGACGCTCGGTCGGGTCCGATGACAATCAACGCTTTGCCATTCAGGAAGACTATGATCCTCGATCTTTGATATATCGACCATTCGACACCATCAGCGCGTGCGGCTTTGTTGCCAGTCTGCTGTCGGGCCAGCATCAAGCATTGAAGATTCTGGCCGGAAACATCGAACGCACAGAGCGCAATCTGCAAAAGAGCGAAAACGCAGAGGACCAGGCGAAATTGCGGATAAGCCTTGCGAACGATCAGCAGGAACGTGCAACGCGCGACGCGGCCGTCGCTGCGCTGGAGGACGTCTATAGCAGGCTTGTAGCGGGACCGGACAGTTTGCTGGACACGGACGCGACGGACGCTTTGATTGCCGAACTCGACCAGATTGAAGTTCGCCGCCCCCAAAGAACCGATGATGGGACTAAATGGATGTCACACTCTGTAATCGACGAGTTTTGGGCGCGTTCTGTCAGCCGAGATGTCTTCGAAATACAGCTGCAAGAGGCCATGCGCACACACCCCGAGCGCATATCCGATTCAACGCGGGCTCGCTATGAAAGGCTCTGGCGTTTTGACCAAGAACACCAATACGCCACGATGGGAGGCCCGGTGCATAGCGGCTTTATCTATTCGCGCGCTCGCAATCCCGCCTTTCTTCTGGAGATTCCGTCAAGTGAACTTGTGGGCTGGATGTTTGGCGATGTCGCAAGCTTTGGTATGTTCATTGACCCAATAGACATGAAGGCTGGCCGCTGGGATAAAGTCTGGGGTGATATTCTCAACTGAGACCAGCCAGGTGAAATTTGTCTGGATAGTGTTACATCGGTCGGGTTGCAAAAAACTTTCTGTTGTTAGTCGCTCAGCGCTCGTCAAAATCGGCTCGTTGCGAGTTGGAGCCATTGCGGAAATTTCCCGTCCGACTTCGCTTGACCATTGAGGGCGGCCCTTAGCTGCAGTCCAAAGGAGTATCCGATTGCTGCGCAGCGGCCCGCCGAACCTGCCGTTTGCTGCGCGAGCAAAGTCAACGCTCAACGAATTCGCAGGTCGCGGACATAGCCGACATTCGATGCGCCTTCATCAATTTCGGCATTCGTTCGATCCGGATTTCTTAGCATTGGGGCGCCCCTTTCGGGACACCATGAATCCTTACAGGGGTATCGTTAGTGGCGCGTGCCTGCCCTCAGTGCGCCCCGTGCTACCGGGTTTGTGACATCCAGATCGCGACCGTCAAAGCCCAGAATCCTGGTTGCGTTGACCATAAGTTAGCCCGGTCGTGTTGTAGGGAAGATCCAGATTTTTTCCGGGGCAGCCGCGTACCTGAGTTTGAGCATTTTGCGTCAGGCCTCTGACGAACCCTGTTGTTTCTTTTCCGGCCAAAACTCGTCTACCACGATATATGCGACAATTACAAAGATCGCGGCGCTGGCAACTTGCAGCACGCGCGTAATGCTTTTCACGTCAGCCTCATCGGAAAAGGGTGCTATTGAGCCGCCGTAGACGATCAAAGTAGTCGTGATTGCCGACCCGGCGGCGGCGGCGAGCGGGACTTGCGACTTTCCGAGTGCGCCGAGCGTTATGCAAAGGAAAAAGCACAACAGGACAGGCGTCAAAAAAACTGGGGCAATCACATTTACTTCATAGCAAATGATCGACACTGCGGCCCCTAGAAGGTTCGCTGTCAGCATCGCTTTGGCGACGGTTTTTCCCATCGCTGGCATTGCTGCAAGTTGCTGACTGAGAAGCGCCACAAAAAACAGAACCAAAAGTGCCGATGCACCGGACACGAAGAACGCAATGGCAAACGGAACTGTGACAAGCGACATTCTTACAACCCGGCGATATGAATCAAAGTCGGGCGAAGCGGCTGCTTTCTTCTCGGCAGGTGTTTGGGGTTCAGCGGGTATCAGCACAAACATCAGTGTCGATACGAACCCGGCAAAAAGAAGGTTCATAGGGATCCAAAACACAAGCACCAAAGCTAGGTCTTGAGACTGCAACACCAGGTTCGGAATCATCAATGCCCCCATTAGGGCTATGACACCAGGCAAAACTCCCGCGCCCGAAACCGACCAAGTGAAAGACAGAATGATTCCGATTGCCACCAAAATGAGAAACACGACGGGATATGGCGCGAATACCGATGAAAGCAGGAAGGAAATGAACATCAGCCCAATCGAGAAGATGAAAAGCTTGCCAAATGCCGCCAAAGGAAGCGCGGCGGGTGCCTGAAGGAACAGCGCAGTAAACACTGCCCCGACAACGGCCAGTGGCCAGCCTAGAAACAATCCCAACGAAAACACACCTGTCACGCCAAGCGCGAGCCGCGTAACGGAGCGCTTGTCCTCAATACGCATAGGACAGGATCGAAACCAAACGAATGTAGGCGCGACCGACCGTGTTTAGCAGTGAACTGTCGCTGAGGTACATGATCACGTCCGCCTGTCCGTTCAGTTGAAAGCGAAGATCATCCTCGGCATTGCCTGCCTCGTAGCCGGGCAAGACGATCCGCACCGGGAACCGCTCGGGTTCGCGCAAAAATCCTTTGGTGCTTGGTGGGCTTGCCAATTGGCCGGGTTCATCCCCACCACTCAGTGAAACTGCAGCACTGAAGCTTTCAATAACACCCGAAACGATTTGGCCCGGATGCATGTCCAGCACCACATCAACAGGAGAACCAACCGACGCCCTACCAAGGTTATTTTCGGTGAAATATGCCTCGACCCAAATGTCTGTTGCGTCCAGAAACGTCAAAAGATCTTGGCCGGACCGTGCATATGTCCCCGGCGCGATCAAAAGGTTGGATACGACACCAGTTGCCGGAGCGCGCAACTCTGTCCATTCAAGGTTAAGCTCTGCATCCGCCAAGGCAGCCAACGCGCGTTGGATTTTCGGGTTTTCAATTCCGTCATCGCCAAGCCTTTGCTTGGCTTTTTCCAAGTCAGCCTGGGCGTTTTCAAAATTGGCCTCGGACTCTGCCAGTTGCCCGCGCGCATCATCGGCCTTTGAGACGGCAATCAGCCCTTTCTTCTCAAGTGCAAACACACGTTCGGTCTGTATGCGCATCGTGTCGAGATCACTCTGAGCTCTGGCCAGTTTTGCTTGCGCAGCACTTACCTCTGCCGAAGAGGCACCCACTTCCTGTGTGGCGGCTTCAAGATCGGCTTGCGCTTTGGCGCGTTCAATCTCGTACGGTCTGGCGTCGATCCGGACCAGAACATCTCCTGCCGAAACGACCTGACCGTTTTCGACCAGGACCTCGGTCACCGTACCGGTGACCTGCGGAACGATTTGGGTGGCGATGGCCTTTACTCGGGCATTTCCGGTAAACGGGGTCTTGCGGTCAGCGACAAGGTACCAGACCAGGAAAAAGAGAATGATCGCAAGTGTGGTCCAGATCGTCTTTTTCATTTCGCTGCTCCTTCAGCAGCGTCGTTGGCCTCAGCGGGGGCATCGATCCAGACCTTGAACAACTCATAGAAGACAGCGAACAGAACGGGGCCCATGAAAATACCGATCAAACCATAAGCCATCATGCCGCCGAGGACTCCGATGAGGATCACCAGCATGGGTGTCTCAAGGCCTTTGGAAATGAAAACGGGGCGCAGGAAGCTGTCCATGATCGTCACTGGCACAGCCAGTATGGTAAAGATCAACGCGGTCCCACCCGACATTGTGCTCCATGCGTAAATGATCACCGGCAACAGCACCAAACCTGGTCCAATTTGGATGATAGAGAGGATCAGGCAGATGAAGGCCAAAGTGGCGGCCGAAGAAATCCCGAACAGAACCAACAGCAGCCAAACTACGACGGCTTGAATCGCGGCGACACCAATTACTCCTTTGGTGACATTGCGGATCGTAGCGCCAGCCAACGTAACGAACTCACCCCCGCGCGGCGCGAAGACACGATTAGCAAATCGCTGAAGACCCTGCACGAGGTCCGGCCCGGGGCTGAACAGCGCGCCCATAATCAGCACAGAAAGCGCAAGTCCCAACAACCCTATTCCAATGCCCAAAACCTTGCCAAAGAGAGATTTGGTGATCTCAAGGATTTGCGCGCCGTATTTTGCAAGCGCACCGTCCAGATTGCGTTCAAACATTGTCCAGACATCTGCGATTTTGTCTCCGACCAAAGGCAGCTCCTTTAAACCTTCCGGAGCCGGAGGAATTTTAAGTTCGCCACTGTCAGCTTGCTCTGCAAAATCAGATCCCAGTTCAGCGGCACCAGACACTGCCGTTGCGACGGGTCCTAAGGTCAACACAAGGCCCAACAAAACCAGGATTGTCGCCGCAAGCTTTATTCGTCCTCCCAATTTGGACTGCAGCCAATCAAATACCGGGTAAAGCGCCACACAAAGGATCGTCGCCCAGATCACCACGCTCGCCAGCGGGGCAACCATGACCAGAGCGCTGTAGAGGAATAATCCAAGAAAAAGCAATCGTATTGCGAGATCGACAATCTTTGCTTCCTGTGTCTTTTCCATACCATCCCTCCATTGTTTTCCAAATGTTACACTCAAAAAACAATATATGTATATTATTTATCAACAACCCCCATAAAAGCTTGTAATGGCGGGCTTTTCCGAGCAGTGGCACGAGCCATTGGTTTAGGCTTTTTCCGGGAAGGAATCCGGCTTTCGTCCGGCTGCGGATCGTCTATTTGTCCGCCTTTTCGTCGTCTTGAGACAGAATTGTATCCGCAACCGTGGTCGCTGCAGTAACGAAAATACCAAGGCCAACGATGATATATACCATCGTAAAAATCTTCCCTGCCGCCGTTTCAGGAGAGAAGTCCCCAAAGCCAACGGTCGAAATTGTCACAACAGAGAAGTAGATGGAATCGAGCCAACTCCATCCTTCAACATAATGATAGAATACAGACGCCCAAAGGATCATACCTGTAGTGAAGGCAAGAAGGCCCTTCACCCTACCATCCCTAAAGGCGACGCCTATCCCTCTTGTTATTCTGGCGAGCGAGTTCATGGCACCAACATAACAATTTAGTAATAGTAATATAGCATTTTTTGAATTTACCGGGTTAGCTGGTTGTTGCACTCTGCATTTCCGTCATCAAAGGAAATGGTCGGATTAAGTTGATGGCGTTGTAGAAAGTACCGGCTTAAGCATCGGAACTGCGGCGCTACTGACTTCCAGTCAGACCTCGGCCCGCCATATAACTGTCGCACTCTTCCTTGAGTAAGAAGTCAGCAATGGGCTCTGCGTCGGAATTCGCCGCTCAGTATTTGAAGGCCCGGTTCGCTAGGCTCTGGACCCATTGATTTGGTTTCAATAGCTGGGCCGAGCTGATTCAAGCTCCTGAACTTCAGGAGGTGTGATGAGTATCCTACCCGTCAAGCAGGTCGGCGTTGCCCGGCTCTGGCAAAAGTGCCGCTGGAACTTTTGACTAAAAGGGAAGAGTCGGCATGGACCGCGTGACTTCGTGCGCCTGGGTTTCACCGGACTGTTCGATCTGCACAACCAGTTTTCGGGCGTTTGGAAAACGTTCGAAGTAGGCGAAACGGACTGCCTCAATCGCCTCAATCGCCTGACATTGTATCTGGTAATCCGCCTGAAATTCGGTGTGCTGGTCGTGATCTGTCGGCTGGGCGGCGTCAGATTCCGGACCAAACCCTTCCGCCAACAGAGTGACATTGGCCGTCGCCGTAAAGCACGCAGCCTCTTCTGGCATTAGAAACAATTCCAGCGGTTTGGACAGATCGGAAATAGCACCAGCGACCAAGGCCCGATCCTCATCGGTTTCCGCTGGTCGCTCAAATCCAATGATATCTGCGGCGGGCACTGCCAACGACAAGGAAAACTCAGCCCCTGACACTACGATATCCAGACGACCCGTGCCGTGTTCATGCTCAATCCCGGTTTGCGTCTGCGACAAAGCGACTGTGGGGATCAAAGTCAGGGCGAGAGCTACGCTTCTCATAAACAGGCACCACCTACCAAGGAATCACGAAGTTTATACTAATGCGTTTCAAAATCGGCGCAATCGCGGGTCGCACCGTAATGCCACACCAAAAATGGGGAGGAAAATGAACGAGGTGAATTTTTCTGACTATAAAACTCAGATTGACATAGGTGACTAAATCACTCAGTTATCTCGCCGTACACGTCGCAAAGGCGACGCCAGTGAATTTGTTTCTGACAGGAAAGTGTCACTCTCATGACCCGATTTTTTGCCGCCACCAGCGCACTGACCCTTGGCATCGCATCCGCAGCCGTTGCGGCTGATGCTCCGTCGAAGGCGGATGTTCTGAACACCTATGCAAATATTGCCGAAGCCAAATACGATGACAGCCTGATCGCTGCCAAAACCCTGCAAGAAGCCGTTAACGCCCTGATCGCCGAACCGTCCGACGCCACCCTAAACGCGGCTCGCGCCGCTTGGGTTGCCGCGCGCGTACCTTACCAGCAGACCGAAGTCTACCGTTTCGGCAACGCAATCGTTGATGACTGGGAAGGCAAGGTGAATGCGTGGCCGCTGGATGAAGGCCTGATCGACTATGTCGACGCGAATTACGGCGGTCCGACCGACGAAAACGAGTTTGCCGCGCTGAACGTGATCGCCAACCCCAGCTTTGAGTTGTCTGGCGAAACCATCGACGCCAGCGAAATCACTCCGGAACTGCTGGGCGAAACCCTGCACGAAGCAGACGGGATCGAGGCAAACGTCGCTACCGGTTACCACGCCATCGAATTCCTGCTGTGGGGCCAGGACATGAACGGCCACGGCGCAGGTGCGGGCAACCGTCCGTACACCGACTATGTTCAGGGTGACGACTGCACCGGCGGCAACTGCGATCGCCGCGCTCAGTATCTGAATGCGGCGACAGAGCTGCTGGTCAGTGATCTGGAATGGATGGCCGCACAATGGGCGGAAGGTGGCGAAGCACGCGCCGCGCTATCTGCGGACGAAACCGCAGGTGTGACCGCCATCCTGACTGGCATGGGTTCGCTGTCCTATGGCGAGCAAGCTGGTGAGCGGATGCGTCTGGGCCTGATGCTGAACGATCCCGAAGAAGAGCATGATTGCTTCTCGGACAACACCCACAACAGCCACTACTACGATGGCCTGGGCGTTCAGAACGTCTATCTGGGCAGCTACACTCGTATCGATGGAACCCCGGTCAGCGGCGCGTCGCTGTCCGATCTGGTGATCGCTTCCGATCCGTCGCTGGACGCCGAAATGAAGGTCAAACTGGCCAACACCATGCAGGCGCTCGGTCGTCTGAAATCGACCGCCGAGGCCGGTTTTGCCTATGACCAGATGCTGGAACGCGGCAACGAAGGCGGTGAGTTGCTGATCATGGGCGGCGTTGACGGCCTGGTCGATCAGACCAAAACCATCGAGCGCATCGTAAACGCGCTGGAACTGGACCAGATCGAATTTGAAGGTTCGGACAGCCTGGACAACCCGGACGCGGTTTTCCAGTAAACTTACTCTTGGCCGGAAGCATTCGTGAACTCCTGCTTCCGGCCACTTGGTCACGCTAAATTGTGACTGGACGTAAAGAAAATAACTTACTAATTAAGTAAGAAATCTACCGAGCATAGAATCGCCATGATCGTATGTCACTGCACGAACATAACTGACCACGAAATCCGTGCCGCCATCGACTGGATGCGGGCGTCAGACGAACAAGCGATAATTACACCCGGAAAAGTCTATCACGCTCTTGGAAAATCCGCGGATTGTGGTGGCTGTATGCCGCTTTTTCTAGACACGATGCGATCGAGCGATAATCTGGAAGTACCCATGCAACTCCGCGCACTGCGCGCCGGAGCCACACAGGAGAAACCAGATAGAGGGCAACCCCAAGGTCATAGAATACCTCAACAAATCCCTGCGGCATGAATTAACTGCAGTAAGCCAGTACTGGCTGCATTACCGACTGCAAGAAGATTGGGGGTTTGGTCATATGGCCAAGAAAAGCCGCGAAGAATCCATCGAAGAAATGGAGAACGCGGACAAGCTGATCGAGCGTATCATTTTTCTGGAAGGTCACCCGAACCTTCAGCAACTTGACCCGCTGAGAATCGGCCAGACCCCTAAGGAAACGCTGGAATGCGACCTGGCTGCGGAACTCGACGCCCGCGCATTGTACGCCGAGGCGCGCTAGTATTGCCGCAAGGCGGGCGACTACGTCTCTATGTCGCTGTTCGAAGGATTGCTCCGTGATGAAGAAGGGCATATCGACTTTTTGGAAACGCAGCTTGATCTGTATGAAAGGATTGGCGAAGCCAATTATGCGCAACTCAACGCATCGAAAATGGACGATGGCGAATAGCCTCACAGTCCTGTCGGTGGTCGCCCTTGCGGCCACCCAACCCCTCGCAGCAGAGCTGCAGGATCTCCACCTGAATGTCGAACCCAGAACCGAGGATGAGCGCGCCCGGATTGCCAATGTTATTGTGGCTCCGGAAGATTTCAGCGCCCCACAACGGTTCGAGGACCTGCCTGCCGGCGCCGCGACAGTCCGCGCCCGAACCGATGCGGATGCCTTTTCGCAGCCCTCAGGCAACTTGAGCTTTGAGCAGGAGCTCGACTTCAAGGTCGGCAACGGGCTGTTCAAAAAAATCTGGGTGTCCTCGCCCGCTTCTACCCTGGCGTCGGACGGGTTAGGTCCACTCTACAACGCCCGCTCCTGCCAGCGCTGCCACATCAAGGACGGACGCGGCCATACGCCCGCCGGACCCAGCGACAATGCGACGTCCATGTTCCTGCGCGTCTCGATCCCGGGCGGTGAGGGTTTTGAGGAGATTGAGGATTATATCGCCACGCAGCCTGACCCGAACTATGGCGGCCAGATGCAGGACCTTGCCTTGCCCGGCCATCCGGCGGAATACCGGATGGATATCACCTATGAAGAGGTCCCTGTGACCCTATCCGATGGTGAAACCGTCACCCTGCGCAAGCCGACCTATCAAGCGGCGGATCTGGGATATGGCCCTCTGCACCCCGAAGCCATGCTTAGCCCACGAGTGGCACCGCAGATGATCGGCCTTGGCCTGCTTGAGGCGATCCCGGTCGAGGACCTGCTGGCAAATGCCGATCCCGATGACGCCGACGGAGATGGCATTTCCGGACGTCCGAACATCGTCTGGTCGAAGGAATATGATGCACCAATGATGGGCCGGTTCGGCCTCAAGGCGGGGATGCCGACGATCATGGAGCAGTCCGCTACGGCCTTTGCGGGCGATATCGGCATTTCCAGCCCGCTCTATCCTGCGGGCTATGGCGACTGCACCGACGCGCAGGCGGATTGCGTGAACGCCCCGCATGGCGATGGTGACGACCGTGTTTTTGAAGTTGACCATATTGGCATGGACCTTGTGGCGTTTTACAGCCGCAATCTGGGCGTTCCCGCGCGGCGGGATGTAGATGATCCCGAGGTCCTGCGCGGAAAGCAGGTGTTCCACGACACCGGTTGCGTTTCCTGCCATACCCCTGCCTTTGTCACCCATCGCATGGAGGACCGGCCCGAACATAGTTTTCAGCTGATCTGGCCCTATTCTGACCTGCTTTTGCATGACATGGGAGAGGGTCTGGCCGACAACCGCCCCGAAGCTCGTGCAACTGGCCGTGAATGGCGCACACCACCACTTTGGGGGATCGGACTAACCGAGCAAGTTTCGGGCCACACCCAGTTTTTGCATGACGGCCGCGCGCAATCCCTGCTTGAAGCCATCCTGTGGCACGGTGGAGAGGCTCAGGCTGCCCGCGATACGGTTGTTGCCATGCCCAAGCCTGACCGCGAGGCCTTGATCCGTTTCCTCGAAAGCCTCTGACCCATGCGTTTCCTTGCTTTTGCCCTTGCCGTGACATTGCCCTTCCCTGCGCTGGCGCAGGATCGCGGGCCAATTCTGACCGCTATGGTCGATGAGCATGTCCTACCGGGCTTCGCCGCGCTTTCCGACGCGACCGGAACGCTTACGCAGGCGGCACAGGCTGATTGTGCCGCAACTTCGCCCGAGTTGCGGGCCGCGTATCACATGGCGTTCGACAACTGGATATCGGTCAGCCACCTGCGGTTTGGTCCCTCAGAAACCGATGACCGAGCCTTTGCGCTGGCCTTCTGGCCGGATACCAAAGGCTTCACCCCCAAGGCCCTGTCCGGTCTGATCGCCGCCGAGGACGGTGCCGTCGAAACCCCCGAGGCCTTTGCAGAAACCTCAATCGCGGGACGGGGGTTCTTTGCACTGGAACAGATGCTATACGACCCGCGTTTTGCGGATCAGGGCAGCGACACCTATCGCTGCGCTCTGATACAGGCGATCGCCACCGATATCGATCTGAATGCCCGCGCGATGGACGAGGATTGGGAGAGCTTTGCGACGGCGCTGACCCAACCGGGCGGCAACAGCCCCTACCGATCCGGCGATGAAGCGATGCAAGAGCTGTATAAGGCTCTGGTCACCGGTTTGGAATTCACCGGCGACACCCGCCTTGGCCGCCCAATGGGCACCTTTGACCGCCCCCGCCCCACCCGCGCCGAGGCGCGGCGCTCGGATCGGTCTCTGCGCCATGTGGAACTGTCCCTGATCGCGCTGCGCGATCTGGCGGCGCACCTGTCGGCGGACCACCCCGAGATAGCGTTTGACCTGGACGGCGCCTTCGACAAGGCAATCACCCGCGCGCAGGCACTGAACGATCCGACACTTGCGGGCGTGGCCGATCCGCAGGGTCGGTTCCGGGTCGAGGCATTACAGCAGTCGATCAACGATATCCGTGCAATCGCCTCGACCGAGCTCGGCCCGACACTGGGCATCAGCGCCGGGTTCAACTCATTAGATGGGGACTGACCCATGCAAAGCCGCCGTAGTTTTCTGGCCGGGCTTGCCGCAAGTAGTGTGACGCCACTGCGCGGCTGGGCTTCGGTCGGCGCGCCGGATTATCTGGCAGCGGCGCTGTTCCCGGATGGCCGTTATCGTTTGGCTGGACTGAGTACGGGCGGAGAAATCCTGTTCTCTCTCCCCTTGCCCGCGCGCGGCCATGCGGCGGCGGCCCATCCCATCCGGGCGCAAGCCGTGGCCTTCGCCCGCCGCCCCGGAACCTTCGCGCTGGTCATTGATTGCGCCACAGGCACCGAGCTCGGCCGGCTGACCGCACCCAACGGCCGACATTTCTATGGTCACGGCGTATTCTCGCCCGATGGCGCGCGGCTTTTCACCACCGAGAACGACTATGAGGCCGGAGAGGGCGTGATCGGCATCTGGGACGCTGCCGATTATAAGCGTCTGGGTGAGTTCCCCTCAGGCGGCGTAGGCCCGCACGACATGCGCCTGATGCCCGACGGGCAGACATTGGTCATCGCCAATGGCGGCATCGAAACCCACCCCGACATGGGCCGCACAAAACTGAACCTACCGACCATGCAACCGCGCCTGTCCTATCTGGACTTGAACGGAACGGTTCTTGAGCAGGTGGAACTGCCGCAAGCCCAGCACAAGAACTCGATCCGGCATCTGGCCGTGCGTCAGGACGGTCTGGTGGCGTTTGCGATGCAATGGCAGGGGGACAAGACGCAGCATCCGCCGCTGCTGGGCCTGCACCGTCGCGGCGAAGCCCCACACCTTCTGTCCGCCCCCGAAGCCGAGCAAAGCTCGTTGCAAGGCTATGCCGGCAGCGTCGCTTTTTCCGGCGAGGGCGAAACCGTTGCCATCACCTGCCCGCGTGGCAACGCTCTGCACCAGTATAGTACCGCGGACGACCAGCTTGTTGCCGCGCACCCACTGGAAGACGTCTGTGGATTAGGCCCCGGGGCCATGGGCTTTGTCTTCACCACCGGCACCGGATTCGTCGGCGCACTATCCTCGGGGGTTCAGATTTCCGCCCGATCGGACTGCCAATGGGACAATCACCTGATCCCAATTCGCACAACCGGATAAGTTCGGCAAATCCCGTCGCATAGATTACACTTGGACGAATCAAACTGCTGCCGTATTGGCGGGCGCTAAACTGGCACCCCTACGTTAAGGACCGACTTGATTGAAACAGACGCCCGACGCACCGCATTCTATCTACGGGGTTGAAAAATGGGGCAAGGGCCTCATCGAGGTGACGGAGGATGGCGAGATCGGTCTGCGCAATCCAATGGCACCCGAGGCGGCGGCGATCAGCCTACCCGGCATCCTGCACGATCTGGACGAACGCGGCATCAAAGCGCCGATGCTTTTGCGCATCAGTTCCTATCTGGAAAACGAGATCGCCCATATCAACGAAAGCTTTCGCGATGCCATCGCCCGCACCGGGTATAAGGGCACCTATCGCGGCGTATTCCCGATCAAAGTGAACCAGCAGGCGCAGGTCGTCGACCGGATTGTCGAGTTTGGCAAGAAATACGAATACGGACTTGAGGCCGGTTCGAAACCGGAACTGGTGATCGCCCTCGCCCACCGCCTGTCGCGCGAGGCCCTGATTGTCTGTAACGGTGTCAAGGATGCCGAGTTCATTCAGATGGCAATCCTCAGCCGCAAGATCGGTTTCAACACGGTCATCGTTCTGGAAAGCCCGAAAGAGGCCGACACGGTGATCGAGGTCTATAACGAGCTGGGCATTGAACCCCTGATCGGCGTCCGGGTCAAACTGACCAACCAGATCAGCGGCAAATGGGAAGAAAGCTCGGGCGACCGCTCGGCCTTTGGCATGAACACTGACCAATTGGTGGCGACCGTGGACAAGCTGAAGGACGCTGGTCTGCTGCATTGCCTCAAGCTGCAGCATTCGCATCTTGGTTCGCAGGTACAGGACGTCAACGACGTCCGCCGCGCCGTGGGCGAAGCCTGCCGCTACTACACCGAACTGACGCGTGAGGGTGTGCCACTGACCCATTTGGACCTCGGCGGCGGCATGGGCGTCGACTATACCGGTGAGAAGAAGGCCGCCGAAAACTCTATCAATTACACGGTCGAGGAATACTGCGCCAACGTGGTCGAAACTGTGGCCTATGCCATGGATGAGGCCGAAGTCGCGCACCCGACGCTGGTCACCGAAAGCGGCCGTGCGGTGGTGGCGACGTCGTCCATGCTGGTGTTCAACGTGCTGGAAAGCACACTCTATGACGCGGCAACCGCCCCGGCGGTTGAGGCCGACGATCACCATATCCTTTCGGACCTGGCAGCAGTACAGGGATATCTTTCCTGCGACCGGCTGCAGGAATGCTGGAACGACGCCAACTTCTATCGCAACGAGCTGCGCGCACTGTTCCGCCGCGGCTATGTTGACCTACGCCAGATGGCCCGTGGGGAACGCATCTATCTGTCGCTGATGGCCCGGATCAAGTCTTTGGCCGCCAGCGACGAGATGGAAACCGATGTGGATGACCAGCTTGAGAAAGTAGCTGACATCTACCATTGCAACTTCTCGCTGTTTCAATCCCTGCCCGACGTCTGGGCCATTGATCAGCTGCACCCGATCGTGCCGCTGCAAAACCTGAACCAGATACCGGACCGCCGCGCGGTTCTGTCCGACATCACCTGCGACAGCGACGGCAAGATCGACCGCTTCATTCTGGCCGACGGTGTCTCACCCAGCCTGCCGGTGCATTCTCTGCCCGAGGACGACGAATACTACATGGGCGTCTTCTTCGTCGGCGCCTATCAGGAAACGCTGGGCGATTTGCACAACCTGTTCGGCGATACAAACGTGGTCACAATCGACCTGCGCGCCGATGGCGGCTTTGATCTGCTGCACGAACAGGAAGGCGACACGATTTCCGAGGTTCTGTCCTATGTCGAGTTTGACCCGCAGGATTGCGTCGCCGCCTTCCGCAAAATGGTGGACGAGGCGATCTCGACCGGTACTCTGAAAGCCAAGGACCGCAAAACCCTGATGAGCGCCTATCGCGACTCGATCAACGGCTACACCTATTACGAATAACCCCTTGAGAGGAGACTATCCCATGGGCAAAACACTGGTTGTCGGCGCAGGCGGCGTATCGCACGCCGCAGTGCACAAGATGGCGATGAATTCGGACATCTTTACCGAGATCACGCTGGCCAGCCGCACGAAATCGAAATGCGACGCCATCGCCGCCGCTGTGAAAGAGCGTGTGGGCGTTGATATCGCAACCGCAGAACTGGACGCCTATAAGGTCGAAGACACGGTCAAGCTGATCAAGGAAACCGGTGCCGAGATTCTCGTGAACCTCGCCCTGCCCTATCAGGATCTGGTGCTGATGGATGCGTGCCTTGAGGCCGGTATTAATTATCTCGACACTGCGAACTACGAGCCCGAGGATGAGGCCAAGTTCGAGTACCACTGGCAGTGGGCATATCAAGACAAGTTCAAAGAGGCCGGCCTGACCGCCATCCTGGGTTCCGGATTCGATCCGGGCGTTACATCCGTCTTCGCCAAATGGTTGAAGAAGCACAAGCTGGACACTATCCGCCAAATCGACGTTCTGGACGCCAACGGCGGCTCGAACGATCAGGAATTCGCCACCAACTTCAACCCGGAAATCAACCTGCGCGAAGTGCTGGCTGAGGTCCGCCACTGGGAAGGTGGCGAGTGGAAACACTCCCCCGCCATGACCCACAAGGTCGAGTTCGACTTCCCCGCCATCGGTCCCAAGAACATGTACCTGATGTATCACGAGGAACTGGAGTCGCTCTCGACCCACTTCCCCGAGATCGAGCGCGCCCGCTTCTGGATGACCTTCGGCGACGCCTATATCACCCACGCCAAAGTGCTGGAAAATGTCGGCATGACCCGCATCGATCCGGTGATGCACGACGGCAAGGAAATCATCCCGATCCAGTTCCTGAAAACCCTGTTACCCGATCCCGGCGATCTGGGCGCGGAAACCAAAGGCAAGGCCTGCATCGGCGACATCGCCACGGGTCAGGCCAAGGATGGCTCAGGCGAGAAGACCTACTACATCTACAACATCTGCGATCACGAAGAGTGTTACGCAGAGGTTGGTTCTCAGGCCGTCAGCTACACCACCGGCGTTCCAGCCATGATCGGCGCAGCGCAGGTTCTGAAAGGCAACTGGACTGAGCCGGGCGTGTGGAACATGGAACAACTCGACCCCGATGACTTTATGGACATGCTGAACGAACATGGTCTGCCGTGGCAGGTCCATGAACTCGACGGCCCGGTCAAATTCTGACTTCATCTTTTCCAAATACTCCGGGGGTCGCCATTGTCGCGCCATTGGTCCGAGCGACAATGGCGACGGGCAGAGCCCCCGGCCTTCCCATAATCGGAGACGCCGGACATGTCCGACATGATGACCACACAGGCCGGCGATGCCGGAGCCTTCCGCAATTTTGACCTCAGCCGTGTGCCCACCCCGTGTTTCGTGGTCGACGAAAAAGCTGTTGAGCGGAACCTGACAATCCTCTCCGATATCGGCACTGGATCCGGCGCACATGTCCTCAGCGCGCTTAAGGCGTTTTCGATGTTCTCCCTGGCCCCGTTGATCCGCCAATATCTCGGCGGCACCTGCGCCAGCGGCATCTACGAGGCGCGCCTGGGCCGCGAGGAATACGGCGGTGAGGTCGCAACCTTCTGCGCGGGCTACAAAGACGCCGACATGGACGAAATCCTTTCGCTGTCCGACCACATCATCTTCAACTCTCCGGCGCAAAAGGATCGGTTTCTTGCAAAGGTCCAATCCGCTAATGTTCAGGTCGGCCTGCGCATCAACCCGGAACATTCCGAAGGAGAGGTCCCCAAATACGATCCCTGCGCCCCCTGCTCGCGCCTGGGCACGCCGGTCAGCCAATTGACCGCCGAGACCCTAACCGGAGTGGACGGCCTGCACATGCACACGCTCTGCGAACAGGGGTTCGAGCCCTTGCAGCGCACATGGACCGCTGTCGAGCCGAAACTCAAACCGTTCCTCAGCCAACTCAAATGGCTGAACTTCGGTGGCGGTCACCACATTACGCGCGACGACTACGACCGCGACGGGCTGGTCGCCTTCATCAAAACCATCCGCGAGACATACGGCATCGATGTCTATCTTGAACCCGGCGAGGCGGTCGCATTGGACGCAGGTATTCTGGTCGGAGAGATCCTCGACCTGCCCACCAACGGCATGAACCTCGCGATTACCGATATCTCGGCCACCTGTCATATGCCGGACGTGATCGAAGCCCCCTATCGCCCTGCCCTGGTGGACGAGGCCGAGGCAGGCCACACCTACCGACTGGGCGGGCCTTCCTGTCTGGCGGGCGACGTGATCGGGGATTACACGTGGAACCAGCCGCTGGAAATCGGCCAGCGCTTTGCTTTCCTTGATCAAGCACATTACTCGATGGTCAAGACCAACACTTTCAACGGCGTCCCCCTGCCCACCATAGCCCTGTGGAACAGCGAAACGGACGAGCTGAAGATCATAAAACAGTTCGGCTATGACGACTTCAAAGAGAGACTTTCATGAGCATTTTCCTCAACAGCGAATTGACGGCGTTTGAGCGTACCGAAAACGCCCGGTTCCGCGTGATCCCTGTTCCGCTGGAGCGCACTGTGTCCTACGGGTCCGGCACGGCCAAAGGCCCCGAAGCCATCATTGAAGCCAGCAACGAGCTGGAACGAATCATCGGCCACGCTGAACCGTGCGTCGAAGGCATTCACACCGAAGCGCCACTGGATTGCGACGCGGCGCTTCCCGAAATCATGGAGCGTCTGGCCCAGCGCACCGAGACCGTCGTACGTGCAGGTAAAGTGCCTGTGACATTGGGCGGAGAGCATTCGCTCAGTTACGGCGCGGTAATGGGTGTGGCGCGCGCGCTGAACCAACCGATTGGCATCGTCCAGATTGACGCACATGCCGACCTGCGCGATGCCTATCAGGGCGAGAAACACTCTCACGCATCGGTCATGCATCTGTTGGCGGAAGAGGGTATCCGACTGGCACAATTCGGCGTTCGGGCTTTTTCCACCGAAGAGGCCAAAAGCCGCCTGAGGAACCATGTCTTTTATGTGGATGCCGAGGAACTGGTCACCGGCAATATCCACGCGGTCGACCTGCCCGAGGATTTCCCCGAGCTGATCTACGTTAGCTTCGATGTGGATGGGTTAGACCCGTCACAAATGCCAGCAACCGGCACGCCGGTTCCGGGGGGCTTGGGCTACTATCAGGCGCTGTGGTTGGTTGAACACGCCTTGAAGGGTCGCAAATGCGTGGGCTTTGACGTGGTTGAACTGGCCCCGGACGGCAATGCCGCCTGGGACTTTACCGCAGCTCAGATCGTCTATCGCCTGATGGCCGCCTGTTAATCGTTTGCGGTTTCATTGAGCTCCATGTGCCCTTCACCCTTATTCAGGATCCGGCGCAGCATGGGCTCAAAGAACTCCAACGGTTTGGTTGGGTAGTCCGGGTCAAACGCCTTCTGATCGTATTCATGACAGAAATAGCGGCAGTCCTCCCAATAGGGGCTGTCGCGGTACTTGTCGCGCGCGTTACGGTCCCCGCCCAGGTGGTGGTTGTAGTAGTATCCCTGAAACACGCAGTGGTGCTTGAGAATCCAGTGGGTTTTCTCGCTGACATAGGGTTTCATCATCGCCGCTGACAGCTCACCGTGGTTGTAGGGCGACAGGATATCGCCGGTGTCATGGATCAATGCCGCGACCACCAGTTCCTCATCTGCGCCGTCCTCATAGGCGCGGGTCGCAGCCTGAAGACTGTGTTGATAGCGGTTCACAGGATAGGGCGTCCATTCTTCGTCCAACGAACGGATTGCATCCAGAATCCGATCTGGCAGGGCGGCATTGAAGCTCTCTTCATAATCCATGACGGCGTCCCAGTCGGCTTTTGTGGCCTCTTCAAAACTGGTCCAGGTGGGTTTGTGGCTTTTGTCCAGCATGGCGCGATCCTTTGGCTAATCTGTTAGCGTCAGGCTAGCGCAGTTCGCTGACTCAAAAAAATGAATTGATTTTATCGCAGCGATCAAAAAATACTTTCGATATGCAACTCAAGGCAATCGAGACATTTCTATGCGTGGCCGAAACCGGCGGTTTCCACGCCGCCGCACGCAAGCTGAACGTGACCCAGACAGCCGTCAGCGCCCGCATTCGGCTGCTAGAAGAAGAAACTGGAAAGCCGCTTTTCACCCGCGGCGCCGGAGGTACCAGCCTGACCGATTTCGGGCGGCAGTTTCGGCCCTATGCAGAACAGATGTTGTCGTTGTGGACCTTCGCGTCCCACGACCTGCCCGTGCAAACGCAGAACCGGGTTGCTCTGCGATTTGGTGCACAGCTTAGTGTCTGGGACCCGTTGCTTGTTGATCTGGCCATTCGGTTTGAAAAACGCCTCGGACAGCTTTTGCTGACACTGAACTATGACCACGATCTGAATATGGTCGAAGCGGTTGCCACCCATGTACTGGATGCGGCGTTGACGCATGAAACTCCATCCGATCCACGCATACAGTCACATGAGTTAAACCCCGAACGTCTGATGCTAGTTGAAACTCCGACAGAGGGCGATCCGGTTTTCGTCAATCTGGAACTAGGCGAAGTCTATCAGGATCATGTGCGTTCAACAGCACGCCAGGCAGCAGGGCAAACGGTGTTCCTGGGCAATTGCATGATGGCCCTGCGCTACGTTCTTCGACGGGGTGGTACCGGTTATTTCCCGGAATACGTCATACGCAGTCACCTGACTGCCAGGGAACTTATCCCGGTAGCGGGATCCATGGACCTGATGCTGCCGCTCTTTCTGGTGACCCGCCGCGGCAGTGATACCAGCGATGACATCCTGACTTGCCTGACCGAGCTACGAACAGAAGGCTAAGCCTGTGACAACGCGGCGGGCGTATCCCTTTGGCGCCTTCGCATCAAGGGCCGTCCGGCGACCAACAGAAACAGGCACGAAACTCCAATCCCAATAACCGCTGGCAGGTACAGCAGCATCCACAACTTCGGATCATCGATTACAACGGGCGACACAAAACCCCGCACGCCTTCAAGCACGACCAGAATGGTAAAGGCACCCAAAATCTGAGGCCACAATCCAAATCGCGAGAAACTGCCCAGCATGAGGGTCGAATACCCGGCCAAGGCAACGGCGACACAGATGGCTATCCATGAAAACCGCTGATGCAATTCATCGATCAGTTCACCTTCGGTAAATTCCTCCGCGGCAGCGATTGAATCACGGTCCTTTAGAAGCTCGATCGTGGGGATGGCTTCCAGACTGCGTTTGGCCATGTCATTGCTACTGGTCAGCTCAGATATGTCGTAAGAGGCATCCTCGAACAGAGTTGAGGACAAGGTTCGGCCCTGCTGATCCAATCGCAGCGCAATCCCGTCCAACATCACAAGGTGGATGCCGGTATCATTACTGACCAAATACGCCGTTTTTGACGAATAGCTGACCGGGTTTAACTCATCGCGCCGGTCAGAAACGAATACTTCTGACAGCGTGCCATCCAGATCAATCTGGCCGATATAGACCGTAACACCGTCCGTCGGGTGTAAAAACTCGCCCTCATTCAGCAGTTGCGATGTGACGTCCCCAGCAACCTCAGCCTGACGCTGTTCAAGTTGCTCAATCGAGGCCGGGCGCAGGAAGACACTGATTGCAGCCATCATTAATCCGGCTACCAGACCAAAAAGAAAGACGGCCCGCGCCAGACGCCATGGGCTTGAACCAGTAGCCAACATCACCGTCATCTCGCTTTCGCGGCTCAGGCGGTTGGTGGCATAGACGGCGGCCGCAAAAACAGCCATCGGCATCACCGTCCGGATCAGCGACGGCAGGGTCAAGGCGGTAAATTCCAAGAACACCATGGCGGATTGCCCGCCGCTAATAACACGATCAAAAAGGCTGACAGATCGAGTGATCCAGAACACGCCGACCAGTACCAGGGTGAAAAAGCCGAACAGAATCAGCAATTGCCGCAGGAAGTATCCATCAAAGCGCGACATGTGTCCTCATCCGCGTGTTCGTATTGGGCCGGACTTTATGCCATTCTGCAGACAGAGGAAACCGGGTTTGGCCGGTTCACGCCAACCGAAATTGGCCGAAAGCTTCGCCAGAAACTAGTGCGTCGTGGGTGGCGATTTTCTGAACTGGCGCTTTCCAGGCAGGAAACTTTGTAGAAATGGAGATTCGTGCCAGAATTCTAGGATTGGATTAGTTGGAGTAGATGACATGGCACTGTTTTTTTCACGACGAACTTACAATTCGCAGAAAAAGAAATTTACTCTGAAGCCGGCAGCGAAAACGAGATATGTCAACATCACCAAGAAAAGCGCCGATGGCAGTGTCCGCAAGGGAAGCATTGTCAAAAAGGCCGATTGGCTGAACCTCGTACGCCAGCAAGGCGGAGACTCGGCAGTTTTAATTTACGTTCACGGGTTCAACACAAGCCAGACGGACATGTTGGATCGTTTGGAAAAAATTGAAAACGGCGCCAGATCAAACGGTTTCAAGGGCGCAGTCGTCGCGTTTGACTGGCCCAGCGACGGATCGCCCCACGCTTACGACCGGGACCGTGCTGATGCCAAAACGGTGGCACCTCACCTAGTTGGAGACGGTATGTTGCCCTTGCTAGGTATGCCCTCCAAACCCAAAGTCCACATACTCGCGCATTCCATGGGAACTCTGGTTGTTCTGCGCGCCTTCTCTGATTTTGGCGACGCTGCCGGTCCGGGCAATAAGATCTGGTCAGCGGACCAGGTGATGTTTGCTTCGGGCGATGTAGACGCGGCGTGGTTGGAAAAAGGGGCGTGGGGGAATCTTGTTCTGAAAAAGCGAAGTAAGCGTTTCACGAACTATTACAGCGGCAAGGACAAAGTTCTGTCACTCTCCGGCGGCCTAGTGAACGGTGGTCGGAAACGCGCCGGCAGAGTCGGCATGCCAAAGCTGACCTCGAAAGGCCATTGGGACATCCATTGCGACGAACAATACAAGCGCGATGTCCCCAAAGGAAAACGCTCGATGACCAAATCCCATCGCTGGTGGTTCGACAGCAAGGGCTTCTACAAGGACCTCGCACTGAACCTGGACGGTCAGGATGCGAAGAAAATGCCCACACGACATAAAACGAACATCGGAGACCAGATGTTGTTGACCTGACGTCCAGGCGGTTCGGCGTCTGCAAGTGGTAATGCGGTGCTCAGACAGGCACCGCTCCTTCCCAGATGTTAGGCTGGCTGCTGCAACTCGCCTAAACAATGCGCGAATACTATGCCGCTGCAAAGGCAACATCTTGGAAACGGGATTGGAAGGAATGGCAGGGGCAGCAGGGTTCGAACCCGCGACCTACGGTTTTGGAGACCGTCGCTCTACCAACTGAGCTATACCCCTAAGGTGCGCCTCAGATATGCCAGCCGCGCGGCGGACTCAAGAGGCTTTTTCAGATTCTGCGCGACTAATGCATTCGACAAACAAGTTGCGCGCGGCGTTGAGTTCTATAAGACACGGTTTGGTCAGCATAAAGGACCCCATCCGTGAGTATTCGCAAGAAAATCGCCAACAGCGAGGCCGTTTTGAACTGGGCTGCGCGACGGATTGCGAGCTATATCCGGTTGGTCAATCGCAACACCGAATGGCAACGTATCGGATACGAGGAATTGGACCAGTTGGCCGAACAGGGTGAGCCGGTCATCGTTGTGCTTTGGCATCAACGGTTGGCGCAATCGCCCTATTTCTTTCCGCTGGACAAGGGGCGCATCTGCTCAATCACATCCTCCGCACGGGCAGGCAGCATGGTAGGTCGGGTGCAGAAACTGTTCGGCATGGACACAATTGCCATGACCAGCAAACACTCAAACAACATTGCAGTGTCGCGCGAAGTGATCGGAAAGATGAAGCAGGGGATTTCCATCGGCATCGCCGCCGATGGCCCGCGCGGGCCCGAGCGAGTGCTGTCCACGGTGCCTTTGGTCTGGGCGCGCACCTCGGGCAAGCGGGTGTTTGGGATCACTTTTTCCGCGCAGCATGGCAGCGAAGCGGGGACATGGGACCGGCTACTGATGCCCCGCCCCTGGCGGAACAAGGGTGTGTTTCTGTGCCGTGAATGGACCGAAACCGTGCCGCGTAAGGCTTCGGAAGAACAGATCGAGGCCCTGCGCCAAAGTCTTGAACAGCATATGAACGACATCACCGCCGAAGCCGACCGGATGGTCGGTCGCGAGCCGTGGTCGCCTAAGGCTTAACCGCCCCTTAGACGCTGCATCAGGTAAACCTCGCTGCCTTCTGGGATCGGCTCGGTCAAGCCGGTGGCGATGACGCGCCCGTCAATAGCGACGGACACGCCCGCATCAATCGGTCCCTGAAGCTGCGGGTGCTGCCGAACCAGTTCCCGCAACAGTTCGCCGGTGGTTTTGGCCTGAACCTCCACCACCTGCTGCCCCCCGGTCAGAGACCGGAGACCGGACCAGAGGTGGACCTCAACCATTGTCCTTGAGCGCCGCGAGAATACGGGGCGGCGACATCGGAAGTTGCTTCATCCGAACGCCCGCCGCATGGGACACCGCGTTGGCGATAGCGGCCAAGGGTGGCACGATACCGGTTTCCCCAACACCACGTACACCGAACGGATGGCCGGGGTTGGGCACTTCGACGATTACCGTGTCGATCATCGGCAGGTCACTGGCAACCGGGATGCGGTAGTCAAGGAAGATCGAGTTTTGCAGGCGACCGTCGTCGCCATAGATGTATTCCTCGTTCAGTGCCCAGCCGATGCCCTGCGCGGCACCGCCCTGATACTGGCCTTCCACGTAAGTCGGGTGGATCGCCTTGCCAGCGTCCTGAATGACCGTGTAGCGGGTGACGCTAGTCTTGCCGGTTTCCGGATCGACCTCGGCATCCACTATATGGGTGCCGAAAGACACGCCCGCCCCTTCGGGAGTGGCCTCGAAATGGCCTGAGATCGGGCCACCAGTCGAACCCATATGAGCGGTAATGTCCGCCAGCGGGCGCGGGTCGAAGTCACCTGCATTTGGGCCCGAAGGCACAGCACAGCCGTTTTCCCATTTCACTGCGTCAGTTGGGATTCCCCAGCTGGCCGCCGCGCGTTCACACAGTTTCTCAACCGCGTGTCTGGCCGCCTTGATCGTCGCCAGACCGCTGGCATAGGTCACGCGCGAGCCATGGCTGACGTCGTTATAGCCCAGCGTCGCGGTGTCGGCGATGGTGACACGGATATTCTCATAGGGAATGCCCAGCACTTCAGCCGCCATCAGCGCCATGGATGCCCGCGAACCGCCAATGTCGGGCGTGCCGACCATCAGCTGCGCCGAGCCATCTTCAGACAAGGCCAGCGACACGCTTGTTTCACCACCATGGTTGAACCAGAAGCCGCAGGAAATCCCACGTCCCTGCCCCGGTTTCAACGGAGCCGAGTAATGTGGATGCGCCTTGGCAGCCTCGAGCGTTTCGACCAGACCGATGCGCTCGTAACGCGGGCCGTAGCTGGCCTTGGTGCCTTCGTGCGCGGCGTTTTTCAGGCGAACGTCGATGGGGTCCAGGCCCAGCTTTTTACACATTTCGTCGATGATCGACTCAACGGCAAAGGCCCCCATCGGCGCGCCGGGCGCGCGATAGGCGGCTTGCTTCGGGCGGTTGGCCATGACGTCATAGCCGATCTGTTTGACGTTGGTCAGGTTGTACGCCGCGAAAGCACACATGGCCGTCATATCGCCCGGAGCGCCGGGGAATGCCCCACCCTGCAGGCGGAAGTCGCCGCGCGCCGCGGTGATTGTGCCGTCCTTCTTCATGCCGATCTTGATGTCCATCGAGGCCGAGGCTGTCGGGCCAGTCGCCCGGAACACCTCGGACCGACTCATCACCAGTTTGACCGGGCGGTTGGCCTTACGGCTGAGTGCCAGTGCCACGGGTTCGATGAAAACAGTGGTCTTGCCGCCGAAGCCGCCGCCAATCTCGGATGCGGTCACCCGCAGTTGCGAGGTCTCGATCCCCAGCAGAGCCGCACAGGTCTTCTGCGCGATCCAGTGGCCTTGGGTGGTGCACCAAAGCTCACCTTTGCCGTCATTGCCCAGCATCCCCAGACAGGCGTGGGGTTCGATGTAACCCTGATGGGTCGCCTCGGTGACAAAGCTGTCTTCCATCACCAAATCAGCCTCGGCAAAGCCGGCCTCAACATCACCATGACCACTTTCATGGTAGCGCACGACGTTCGGGTGCATCCCTTCGGGCACGGAATAATCCGCAGCACCTTCGCGGATCACGGGAGCGTCGGGTGCCATCGCCTTGTCCACGTCGGTGACGTGGGGCAGAACCTCGTATTCAACCTCAATCAGCTTGAGCGCATCGCGCGCCGCCAGGGCTGACGTGGCCGCAACGGCTGCTACCGCGTGCCCGTCATACAAGGCCTTTTCCCCCGCCATGACGTTTTCCAGCACGTTCCAGAATTCGCCTTCCAGACCCGGCTTGAACGGCACTTCGGCGAAGTCCGCGCGTGTCACAACAGCTTTGACGTCCTTATGCGCCTCAGCTTTCGAAGTGTCGATCTTCACGATCCGCGCATGGGCGTGCGGCGAGCGCAGGATGGCACCGTGCAGCATCCCCGGCGCATAGGCATCGGCGCCGAATTTGGCGCGGCCTGTCACCTTGTCCATCCCATCCGGGCGATCCGGGCGGGTACCAACGAAAGTGAATTCAGATTTGCGATCGTCGAGTGCCATTACGAAGCCTCCCGCAGTTCTTCTGCCGTTTCCATCACGGCGCGAATGATCTTGTCATAACCGGTGCAGCGGCAGAGATTGCCTGCCAGCCAGTATCGGGTTTCCTCTTCGGTCGGGTTGGGGTTTTTCTCCAGCAGCGACTTGGCCGCCACCAGAATGCCCGGGGTGCAGATACCGCATTGAAGGGCGGCGTGTTCGATGAACTTCTTCTGCAGCGGGTGCAGAACGTCGCCGTCCGCGATACCCTCGACGGTTTCGATGGTCTTACCGTCAGCCTCAACACCCAGCATCAGGCAGGAACAGACCAGACGGCCATCAACGGTGACCGAGCACGCGCCGCAATCGCCGGTGCCGCAGCCCTCTTTCGCGCCGGTCAGGTTCAGCTTGTCGCGCAGACAATCCAGCAGAGTTTCGCGCGGGTCGCAAAGGTATTCGACCGTGTCTCCGTTCACGGTGGTGGATACGTGGAACTTGCTCATGCTTGCTCTCCCTTCGCACGGGCATAGGCGATTTTAGCGGCACGCTTGGCCAGAACGCCAGCGACCTCGGTCCGGAATTCGATAGTGCCGCGCTTGTCGTCGATCGGGTTGCAGGCAGCTGATGCTGCTGCCGCCAAAGCGTCCAGCGCGACGTCATCCAGTTTGCTACCGATGATTGCCTTGGCGCAGTCTTCAACCAGCAGAACAGTAGGAGCCACCGCGCCCAAAGACACCCGGGCCTCGGTGATGGTATCGCCGTCCAGACGCAGGTTCACGCCGACGCCGACCACGGCGATGTCCATCTCGGTGCGCGGGATGAATCGCAGGTAAGCATCACCGCCATTCTCGCCGCGCGCGGGGATGTTGACGGAGGATATCACCTCTCCCTTCGCCAGCGACGTCTTGCCGGGGCCGGTGGGGATATCTTCGACCGCCACCTCGCGGTCTCCGTCCGTTCCAGTCACCGTCACGGTCACTCCTGCAGCCACCATCGCCGGAACCGAATCCGCCGCCGGAGAGCCGTTGCACAGGTTGCCCGTCAATGTCGCGCGCCCTTGTACCTGTGTCGAGCCGATCAGATCCATGGCTTCAACCACACCGGGCCAGTCGCGACCAAGCTCGGGATGCTCACTCATTTCGGCACCGGTGGCGGCAACGCCGAGCCTCCAGCTGCCATCGGCGTTGCGCGTGATATCACGCACGCCGTCGATTTTCTTGATGTCGATTAGCGTATCAGGCGTCACCAGTTCCGAACGCAGCTGTACCAGCACATCCGTGCCGCCTGCCAGAAATCGTGTGGTGCCCGTCGCGTTTGCGGCCAGTGCCGACGCCTCGGCAAAGCTGGCGGGGCTGTGATAATCCATGAAATACCTCGCACCTGTTGATCAGGGTAGACTGGGGTTCGCAGGGGACGTTAGTGCAGCAACCCCCCGGCGTCCATGGCAGGAGCGACCAATTTTTATGTTACCGGATGTCGTTTCCTGACCTTATGTCAGAGGTCAATCTCGATCACGCCATCGGGATGTGCCGCTCGGCTTTGGCACAGTATGATAGCGCTCTCGCGTTGTTTGTTGGACAGAACGAAATCGCGATGTTCGATTTTGCCGGAAACCACACCGCATTTGCAAACCCCACAGATGCCATCGGCGCATTTCACATCCACGTGAATTCCTGCCTCATTCAAAACCTGCGCGGCGTCCTTTTCCGCAGGGACCGCCAGCTCACGCCCCGACCGAACCAGCTTCAGCGTGAAAGGATGGTTTTCATACTCCGGCTGTTCGGGAACCGAGAAGTACTCCAGATGCCGCGCATCCTCGGGGAAACCCTGCCATTCCGCCGCCTGCATGACGCCGTCCATATAGCGGTCCGGACCGCAGGTGTAGACATGCCAGCCGTCCTGATAACCGGACAGGATCACATTCAGATCAGCGCGCGTGCCTTCGTCCGAAAAGTGATAGTGCACGTGATCCGCCCAAGGCATCGCAGCCAGATCGTCCAGATACCCCGCACCGGCGCGGGTGCTGGCGGAATAGTGCAACTCGAACGGTTTGCCCAAAGCGTGCAAACGGTGGGCAAATGCAATCATCGGGGTGATGCCGATGCCGCCGCCCATCAGGAAGGTTTTGGTCGCCGTTTCCTCCAACTCGAAATGATTGATCGGCTTCGAGATGAAAACCTTGCGCCCCTCGTTAAAGATACGATGCAGCAGGGCCGAGCCGCCGCGCCCCTCATCCTCGCGCAGCACGCCGATCTGATAGGTCGCCCGGTCCGAGGGGTTACCGGACATGGAATACTGCCGCAGGAATTCCGGCGCGACCAGAACATCCAGATGCGCGCCCGCAGTCCACTCTGGCAGTGGAACACCGTTAAGCGCCGAGAACTCGTATTTGGTCACGTCTGCCGTCATCTTGTCGACCTTCGTCAGTTCGACCCGCATCACTGGTGCGTCCCCAGCGATGGTATAGCGGTGGATGACCGACATGTCCCCGGCAGCCTTGCGGGCTTGGTATTCCTTGGCTGTCACCATTTCCTGATAGGCCGCGATTCCGGCCTCGCGGTCCATGGCGAAGGGATAGGGCCAGGGATGCGGGGCCAGATAGGCGGGGTAGACGGCCAGCGTCTGATCTTCGTATTTCAAGTCCAGATCGGTTTGCAGGTCGCGCCGGTTCAGAGGGTGTTCCGTTGGGCGGTACGCGCCATCCGACTGCAACTCGATGTCCCACCACCATTTCTTGGTGTCGTTCAACCCGCCATTACCGACCGCATCGTCCAATTTTGCCAACACAGGTGCGGCCTGCGGAATGTTCATCGCGGCCCAGCGGAAGGGGCGTTCCTTGAATATCCCTTCAAGGTTCCACGGACAGGTCTTCATACACCGCCCGCACATTGCTCCGCCCGGAGTGGTCACCCGGTAGGTGGCGCATTTCTGGCTGTCGGATTTCCAAATTTCATAGCCGTTGAACATCAGCTTCGGCCCGGCGGTGATCGCCCCCGAAGGACACTCCCGCGCGCATTTGTTGCACGCCTCGCAAAAGCTTTGCAGCCCGAAATCAATCGGCTTGTCGTGCTCCACCGGCATATCCGTCGTCACCGCACCGGATTTCAGACGCGGACCGAGATAGGGGTTCAGGATGACCTCGCCGATCCGACTGACCTCACCTAGGCCGGACAGCAACAACAGCGGAGGCTGCAACACCTCGCCATCCATCACCGTATGCGCCTTGGCCTTGTAACCGAGATTGCGGATCTGCTGCGCGATCACCCCGCCCAACAAGGAAAAGCGCAGATAGGCGCGCATCGACTGGGCCACGCTGATCCAGTCGTCGCCGCTGGCGCCCTCCATCGTTTCATAGCCCTGATCGATGATCATGCTGATGGCCTGATCGTGTGGCGGAGTGATCTCCTCGCCCGTCGCATCATGGGAATACCACGCCCAGTCCGGGCACCGGCTGAGGCCCACCGCATCCACGCCAAGGAAATAAGTCGCGGCCTTTATGTTCGCAGCGTTGCGGGCGGCGTCGGTCGGCGGCGTCGCATCGGCGCTGTCGCCGTCCTGCAGAAGAACAAACGCGCCCAGCGCGCGGCGTTGCGCGAAACTCGGCGCGGACTTGCGTACGTAGTAGCCGCCCTTCGCCGCATCCTGCAGATGCTTGCCCATATCCCCGAACTGCGCCCGCGCGAACATATCGGCGCGTTTGGGCACGCGGGCGACGTTTTCTTCGTCGATATAGGTGGTCGGCGTCTCAACCCGCTTAAGATTCTCGAACGGATGCGCCCCGTCCACATAACGCCGCTTGGCGTAAGGGTCACGGTTCAGTGCGTTCTTGGCAAAACCAGCGCCCAACCACCACGCGGGCCCCTGAGTGCGGAACCACGGCTGCTGCGCCATCGGCTGCAGGGGCTGGTCATGGGCAATTTCCATCTCGGTGGTCACGGCGGCCAGACCGAAGCGCTTGCCCAGCCATGGGGCAATAATGTCGCCATCCTCGACCGAGGCCAAACCCGCCGCGACCGCTAATCTGCTCAGGTCAACCTCGGAGGACATCGCCGTATGCGCTCGCGCGTCATAGCCCAGTAGGCGGATATAGTTGGCGATCACCACGGCGTTCTCTGTCGCCAACAGGCAAGCTCGGTGATCCTGCGCGTCGATGATCCATTCCGCGCCGGGCTCTTCTGGATCAGGCTCGCGGTTGTGTTCGTAGAGGAAAACGATGGCATGGCGGTGCGTGTCCATCGGCCTGGGCGCGGCCTCCATGCTTTCCTTTAGATCGGCCATGATCAGGTCAATGCCTGAGGCCAGCGTCTTGGTCTGCCGTGTCTTCAGTGCATGAGCCAAACGGTCGATATCAGGGGTGCGCCGTGGTTCAGCCAGCATCGCCTCGGGCGGCAGCGGGCCACAACCGATCATCGAGGCATCGTTGAAATAACCAAACGCCTTCAAATGATTGGCGCGTTCAACCGGATCGTCCGGGACCTCGGAAACCACCGGGTTTACGAACCCGTCGCGGATGGTGTCCATCATCGCCTGAAACTCACCCATCGCGTTGACGATGCTTTCAGGCTGATCCGGGCGGTGAAAGCTGAGCGTCCGCATCGGTTTCACCACAGCCAAGTCAGGCGTCGGAACCTGCCGCGCCAGCCGCTCCAAAGGATACCGGCCCATGTGGACCGGTCGGTTCCTATCCGAGAAAAAGCGGATCCCCATCGCGCACCTCCTGATGATGACTGTCACCTAATGCGTGCCGGACTTCAAATCCATACATGACCAGTCACAGATAGTTCGAGCAAAACTAATCTCACCGGTCTGGGCGGCGAGTCGCTGCGGGCTTTTCTGACAATCCTCATAAAAGGTCTCAATCTACGTGGTCTGTCACCTGCGCGCACAACAACCCGACCCATCCTTGGTCGCGCACCCGGAACGAGGCCGTCGCCGCAGCGTTGCAGGACTGAGTTACCATGATCAGAACCGCGCCTTGACGAAATGGGTCAACGCCGCACCGGTTTCGAAATAGGCGCGCCGCAGGCCGGTCCAGCGTTCGTGGTACTCCGAAACTACTGGAACGGACAATAGCGACGGATCATCCTGCAGCAGGCTTTCGGCCATAAGGCGACCAAACACCGTGCCCGGGCCGATGCCGCGCCCGGAATACCCGTGCACCGACAGCGCGTTAGGGCCTACCTGCGTGATCTTGGGAATGTGGTCCGATGTCATTGCGATCCGGCCGTGCCATCCCTCGATCAGTGGCTGGTCAGCCAGTTGCGGGAAAAGCTCAGCCAGTTTGCGTTTGATCCAAGCGGTGTGAGCAATGCGGCCCGCTTGCCCCAGATCGCCCATCGCACCGATGATCAGTCGTCCTTCACCGTCTATGCGAAACGAGGTCATGATCAGGCCGGTATCCCAGCAGCCCTCTCCGCCCTGCAGGATACTAGAGCGTAGATTGTCGGACAGCGGCGCGGTCGCGAACTGGAAATAATAGACCGGCACATATTCCGGAGCGGTCGCCTGCAGCCCCTGATGATAGGCGTTGGTAGCCTGTATCACCGACTTCGCACGCACTGTGCCGCGATCGGTTTCCAGCATCCAAACGCCGTCGCTGTGCTGCATGGATTGGACCGGGCTTTGGGTCGCGATTCGCGCTCCGGCCTCGGCGGCAGCGCGAGCAAGGCCCCGGACGTAGCTGAGTGGTTGGATCGTCCCCGCGCGCGGATCGAACAGAGCACCTTGGAACGCGGCGCTTCCGGTGCGCTGCTCAGTCTGGTTGGCAGACAGCAGTTCAACCGGCGCGCCCGTGGCGGATAGCTGCGCGTGCCTTTCCTGCAGGTCTCGCAAACCTTTGGTGGAATGCGCGCAGTGCAACGTGCCGTTCCGCACCGGTTCGCAGTTGATGTCATGCTTTGCGATCAGATCAAAAACATCGCCGGGCGCGGCGGCCAGCAGGTTAATCAGACGATCCCCTGCGTCGCGACCAAGATGCTGGCGAATGTCGTCGGGCGGCAGCCACAACCCGGCATTTGCCAACCCGACATTGCGGCCCGAGCCACCATGGCCGATCTCCTGCGCCTCGAGCAGACACACAGACGCCCCGGCCCGCGCCGCCGTCAGCGCAGCGGAACAGCCCGTATAACCGCCACCGATCACAGCCAGATCAACGGCCAGATCTTTGGTCAGGGGAAGGCTTTCGACATGCTCTCGGCAGGTTTTCAGCCAGAGTGACTGGTTGTGGTCGCTCACGCCGGGCTCCTTGAATTTGTGCGGATCATCAGGGCTTGGTCAGCCGGTTGCAAGCGCCCTTTGATCGTCGCGGCCCATGGCGATCAGAAAGGGCCACGCGTCCTGCTGCGTCTGGAACGCCGCCTTGTCGGACATGCCGCGCCAGTCGGCCAGAACCAGGGATTGGGCCACAGCCCCGCCCAGCGTCGCACCGGGGCCCGTCACGATAAATAGGTCGGGTGCAAATTCACGTGCTGCGGTGTGGATCGCGCGGGTAAAGTCATAGGCCTCGGTCACTTGATGACCCAGCGTATAATCCCAAAGCGCCTGCGTATCCGTCGCACCCGGCCACCAGATTTTGCCACGTCCATCGATCAGGGGGCGTTCGGGCTGGCCAAACATCTCGGCGCCCAACCGGGCGCGCCCTTCAGCCGCAACGGGGGCCTGCAACGCGGTGTGAAAGGCCGCGTGGTTGGGAAGCCGCATTGGGAAACGGTCCTGAATTGTAGGGTGCACAGCCTCAAACGCCTTAAGACCCGCCTCATTTCCCGCAAGAACCAGCATACCGCCCAGATCAATGGACAGCGCCAGATCGCACCCATCAGACGCGTCGATCCGCGTCACATCGGCCAGCAGTTCAGCCTTGCGGGCTGCGTTGTTTTTCCAGTTCTCACCCACAAACGGATAGACCAATTGGCCACCGATTAGCTGGTCTTGCATCAACGTGCCCATCGTGTTCACCACGCGAAACCCGTCTTGCGGTGACAGGGCACCACCTGCGACCAAGGCGATATACCACCCCATCGAGTTGCCGGTGACCGCGACCACCTCGATATCCTCAGCAATGGTCTGCGCGTCGGCCAGCGAAGCGGCATAGATCAGGGGTGAGGCCACATCACCGCGCGAATACTTGCTGACCGTATAACGGCTTGCGCCATCCAGCGCGGTCACGGCCTCCTGCCCCGCCTCGGCGCGGATGGCGTCGAAACTGCGAAACAGGTCCATCCGCTGCGCATGATGGCGGTGCAGATAGCCCAACTCGGGCTTGTTATACGTGCCCCGCCCGGGGCAGATCACAACAGCAGTACGGGTCATGGGCGACCTCCGGTCAAAGCGAGCGCGGCGGCAACGATGCCGTCCTTCGACGGCAGCGGAGCAGCATAGGCCGGGCCGGTGGCGATGAAACAATCTTCGGCCACAACGCGGGCGGTTGCGGTATCGGGGCTATACTCGTTGAAGAACGTCATCAGCGCCTCGGATTGGCTACCGGTGCGACGGCATTCGTCCACGACCAGAACATGCGCGCAGGGTTTGGTGGCCTCGCGCAGTGCCTCGGCCGGCAGCGGCGCGAGCCAGCGCATGTCGATGATCCGGGTCTTCACGCCTGCGGCCTGCAATTCGGGCAGGGCCTGCTGGGACAGATAGTGCCCGTTGCCATAGGTCACGATAGCCAGATCGGTACCGTCCCCGTGCACACCAACCTTACCAAGCGCGATGCGTTGATCCGGTGAGGGATAGGTTGTCATCCACCCGCCATCCTGCGCCTCACGCAGGTCCCGCATTGGATAGAGGGCGATAGGCTCCAGAAACACCACCACGCGCTGCTCTTCCCGCGCCAATCGCACGCATTCACGCAGCATCTGCGCCGCATCCGCTCCGCTGGAGGGGCAGGCAATAATTACACCCGGAATGTCCCGCAGCACGGCCAGAGAGTTGTCGTTGTGGAAATGCCCGCCGAACCCTTTCTGATAGCCCAACCCCGCAATCCGCAGCACCATCGGGTTGGTGAACTGACCGTTCGAAAAAAACGGCAGGGTCGCGGCCTCGCCCCGGATCTGATCCTCGGCATTATGCAGATAGGCGAGGAACTGGATCTCGGGGATCGGGATGAACCCGTTATGCCCCATACCAATCGCCAGCCCAAGAATGGACTGTTCGTCCAGCAGCGTGTCGATCACCCGGTCCGGGCCGAACCGCTGCTGCAGCTTCTGGGTCACGCCATAAACGCCGCCCTTGCGGCCAACGTCTTCGCCCATGCAGACGATCTCACCATGTTCCAACATCAGATCGGTAAGCGCCCAATTGATCAGGCGGCTCATGGGCTGCGGATCATCCATCGCGCGCAGGTCGCCGCCAAAGGCCTTGGCCCGGGTCTCTGTACTGGGACCGTTGGTGGGCTTGCAGGGGCGCTTGGGTGGGATCAGGCTGGCCATCACCTCTGCGGCATTGGCCAGATGCGGACGTTTGGCCGCCTCGGATGCGACTCGGTCTGTACGGGCGCAGGTGTCCTCGTAGACTTTCAGCGCCTCAGCGGGCGACAACGCACCCGCCTGATCCAACAAACGCACAGAGTGCAGCAAGGGGTCTTTGGCCTCGTCCGATTCGACCTCGGACTTCGACAGATAGGTGGTCGGTACATCCGCCCCGGCATGACCATAAAGGCGCACGGTTTTCAGGTGCAGGAAGGCAGGTTTGCGGCGGGTGCGTACGTAGTCTGCGGCCTCTTGCGCAACGGCGAAGGTCTCATACATGTCCAGCCCGTTGGCCTGAAAATACTTGATGCCCGGACGATGCTCCATCGACGCCTGTATCCAGCCTTTCGGCGTTTTGACCGAGATACCGATGCCATTGTCCTCGCACACAAACAGCAGCGGCAGCGGCGTCGATTGTACGCTGGTCCACCCGGCGGTGTTGATCGCCCCCTGCGCCGTGGAATGGTTGGCCGAAGCGTCCCCGAATGAACACATCGCAATCCCATCCTCGGGCAATTCCCGGTGCTCGGGGGTGTGCCGCCGTGCCGCGCCCAGACTATAGGCCGCGCCAACCGCCTTGGGCAGGTGACTGGCGATGGTCGAAGTCTGCGGCGGGATCATTAGCGCCTTGGAGCCCAGCACCTTATGCCGCCCGCCCGAGATCGGGTCTTCTTTGGAACAAGCAAAGCTTAACAGCATGTCCCAGGCGATCTGCTGGCCGGGCACCTGCTCGGCCCGAGCAATTTGAAACGCGGCATCACGATAGTGCAGAAAGGCGATATCGTTAGGGCGCAACGCGTGCGCGACAGCCGCCATCCCCTCATGCCCGGATGAGCCGATGGTATAGAACCCCTGCCCCGCCTTCTGCATTGCACGGCTGGTGCGATCCAACGCGCGGCTTAGAACCTGAGACCGAAACAGCGACACCGCGTCGGTGTTGCTGAGACCTGGCCGCGGTGCTGCACCGTCGGGAAAGTCACCTTTGGCAACCCGGGTCAGGAAGTTTTCGTGAACGATCTGAGCGCGATCCATGGCCTGTTCCCCGGTCTTTCAACTCTTTAGATGGGCGATTTTATCTTGGATAGCACGCAGGTTCTCACCCGGTCACCCAAAAGAAAAGCCTGTATGTGTATCGGGCTGGCGCGCCCCAAATGCCAGTGATATTCCATCCGAAAGGTATGAGGATTAGTCATATGATAGCCCCGCGTCGGTTTTTGCCTTCGATCCCCTCTCTGCTTGCGCTTGAAGCCGTCGACCGCCTTGGCAGTGCCTCAGCCGCCGCCGAAGAGCTTTCCCTGACCCAAAGCGCGATCAGCCGACAGCTCAAGTCGATGGAGGAGCAATTGGGTGTGGACCTGATCCAACGTAGCCAGATGCGGTTGCACCTGACACCTGCGGCGAAAGAATACGTTCAAGTCGCGCGCACTGCGCTGAATCAGCTTGCGCAGGCGTCTCTGAAACTGAAAGCTAACCCGACCGGAGGGTCGCTGAACCTGTCGATCCTGCCCGCTTTCGGAATGCACTGGCTAGCCCCACGTTTGCAGGATTTCGCACGCCGCCATCCGGAAGTTACGGTAAACCTGAATACCCGGCTGCGACCGTTCGACTTTGACACCGAACGTTTCGATGCTGCCATACACTTTGGCCAACGCGACTGGGCTGGCGTGAACTACTTGCCCATCATGCGCGAAGACGTACTGCCGGTTTGCTCACCCGGTTTATTGCCCGATGTTACAGATGACATAGGGTGGCTAACGGAAGCCCCTTTGCTGCACCTCGAAACGCGCCCCGACGCCTGGGAAAAGTGGTTCGCCGCGCAGGGGCATGAGGTTACCGGGATTCGTGGAATGCTGTTCGACCAATTCTCGACCATGGGGCAGGCCACGATCCACGGGTTGGGCGTGGCATTGCTGCCCAGCTATCTGGTAGAGGCCGACCTGAAAGCGGGCCGACTGGTACAAGCTTGGCACGGACCAGGGGTGAGCCTTGGGGACTTTTTTCTTGTCTGGCCGCATTCCCGTGCGGAATCTGAACCGCTGAAGTCGTTTCGCGCGTGGCTGCAAGGCCAGATTGATCAGGCGCCGTGCCTGTAAAAATTGACTGACCTCACACTGCGCGGCCTTTGGCCTTGCGTCCTGCGGACGGCAGGGGGGCCAGGCAGACGCGGGCTGCGCCCGCGTCTGCCTGGCCCAACGGGAGGAGATGTTTCGCCAGAAACGTCGACGACGGGCGGGAGAAACCCCGGTTTGACTAGGTGTCCAACGACCGGGCGATGAGTTCCTTCATGATCTCATTGGTGCCACCATAGATCATCTGAACACGCGCGTCCGCGTAGAGGCGGGCGATCGGGTATTCCATCATGAACCCATAGCCGCCAAACAGTTGCAGGCATTCGTGCATGACCTCGTTCTGAACTTCCGACCCCCAGTATTTCACCATCGAGGCGGTGGCGGCATCCAAGGTTCCCGCCTCAAGCCGCGCAATACAGTCATTGACGAAGCTGCGCAGAACTTCGGCCTTGGTCTTGCACTCGGCCAGTTTGAAGCGAGTGTTCTGGAAATCCATCACCCGTTGGCCAAATGCTTTACGCTCTTGTGTGTATTTCACCGTTTCTGCGATGGCGAAATCAATCGCGCCCAGCGCTCCGATGCCGATGGTCAGACGTTCCCACGGCAACTGTTTCATCATCTGATAGAAACCCTGCCCCTCCTCCGAACCCAGAAGGTTGGTCATCGGCACCTTGACGTCTTCAAAGAACAACTCGGCCGTGTCATTGGCCTTCATTCCCAGCTTCTTGAGGTTCCGCCCCTTGCGAAAACCCTCTGCATCCTGGGTTTCCACAGCGACCAACGAAACCCCTTTGGACCCCTGTGTCTTATCTGTCTTGCAGGCCACCAGGATCAAGTCCGCCGACTGGCCGTTAGTGATGAAAATCTTGGACCCGTTCAGCCGATAGGAATTGCCGTCCTTGTCTGCGGTCGTGCGAATGGACTGCACATCGGAACCAGTTCCGGGTTCAGTCATGGCCAGCGCAGCAACCATCTCGCCCGAGGCCAGACGCGGCAGCCACTTCCGCTTTTGATCCTCACTGCCATAGATGTTGATGTAGTGAACGACGATGGACTGAATGGCGTATCCCCAACCGGAATCGCCGTGCGACGCCTGAGCATACAACGTCACCGCGTCAAACCCGATGCCGCCCCCAACTCCGCCATAAGCTTCGGGGATCGCACCGGCCATCAATCCCATGTCACCCGCCTTGCGCCACATATCACGGTCGACAACACCGGTCTCGTTCCAGCGGTCGAGATTAGGAGCCAGTTCTTCACTCATGAACCTGTCCGCCATTTCAGCGAACATCTGGTGTTCTTCGGCAACCCAACCGGCAGTCGTGGTAAAAAGCGGCATACGACATCCTCCCCCTCGTCTTTTCATGACAAGCCTAGCCGCAGGAGTTTCGCATTCCAATCCGCCCCGAGGCACTGGAACGCAACGTCGTTTTGATGATCAGTCCAAGCTCACGCCAGCGCGTTGTCCAGCAGAATTTGCGCCGCCGCCTTGGCATCTTGCGCCGGATCGCAGGACTTCAGGAATACTGCCGAAACGATAGCGCCCTCCTGCAACAGTACGATCTGACAGGCCAAGTGTTCCGGATCGCGCGCGCCAGCTTTGCGGGCCAGATCGGTAAAGTGATCCAGCAATATCTGCTTGTGTTCCGCCGACTGTTTGTGGATCGGATGATCCTCTTCCTGATATTCCGCCCCAGCCTTGATGAACATGCAGCCACGGTAGTCTTCCTCGCTGAACCACTCACCCAAAGCGTCAAAGCTGGCGATCAACTGACCGGCCGGGGTGTCGGATATCTCGCTGATACGGCTCAGGAAATCCTCTCGAAAACTCTCGTCCCGCAAGTGCAGCGCGGCAAGGATCAGATCCTCCTTGGTACGGAAATGCTTGTACATCGAGGTTTTGGAGACACCCGTTTCAACCACCAACTTGTCCATCCCCGTGGCGTGAAAGCCGTCGCGATAAAAAACCTGCAAGGCTTTGCGGACCAGTTCGTCACGTTTGTTTGGGCGCATATACGGGCTCCTGAGTGTACAGATCAGTACATAATGGTCGAAAGGTGAAAGAACAACCTCCGAGAGCTGCCTTGTAAAATTTCAAAATAAGACTTGCAAAAGTTTACCGATCGGTACACATTGGGTTAAAGATGTACCGATCTGTTAACCATGGAGTACCCAGATGAGACGCCATGCCAGCCTTTTCGCCTCCCAATACGTTCCCGTTCTATTAACTTTGGCGCTAATTGCGGCCGCGTTGACATGAAAGACCATGTGATGAGCCGCCCGCCTCTGCCGCCTTTCACGCTGGAAACCGCCATTCAGAAGGTTCGCATGGCTGAAAACGCGTGGAACAGCCGTGATGCTGATATGGTCACGCTGGCCTATACCGATGACAGCCAATGGCGGAACCGGTCAGAGTTCCTTGACGGTCACGAAGCCATCCACGCCTTTCTGACACGCAAGTGGAACAAGGAACTGAACTACCGGCTGATCAAAGAGCTCTGGGCTTTTTCCGGTAACAGAATTGCCGTCCGCTATGCCTATGAATGGCGGGACGAAAGCGGTCAGTGGTTCCGGTCATATGGCAACGAAAACTGGGAATTTGCCGACGATGGTCGAATGGCCAAGCGACACGCCTCGTTGAACGACTTGCCGATTTCCGAGGCTAAGCGCCTGTTTCACTGGCCCCAAGGCCCCCGCCCTGACGATCATCCCGGTCTGTCTGACCTGGGCTTGTGAGAGGATAGATCATGCCGCGCGCCTTTTCCGAATTGACCTTTACCCCCGCCGTTCGGGCTCATCAGGAAAGAATGGGCTCGGCCAAAACCTACGCCAAGTTTATCGAGGGCGGTCCGCAGCAAGGGCACCAAATCGGACCGGCCGAAAAGGACTTTATCCAAACGCGCGACGGGTTTTATCAATCGACTGTATCCGAGACTGGCTGGCCTTACGTCCAATATCGTGGCGGGCCGGTCGGCTTCCTGAAGGTATTGGGCCCGCAAACCATCGGCTACGCCGATTTTTCCGGCAACAAACAGTATATCTCGCGCGGGAATCTGGACGGGAACGATCGGATCGCGCTGATCCTGATGGATTATGCCAACCAGCGGCGCCTCAAGATACTAGGCCGGGTGGAATTCACTGAAGGCGAAGCCGCAGCAGCCAGCCTGTATCCCGAGGGCGCCGACGCCCCTGCCGAACGTGCCGCCATCATTAAGGTAGAGGCCTTGGACTGGAACTGCCCAAGGCATATCACGCCGCGCTTTACCGAAGCTGAACTGCGCCCGCATCTGAACGCACTTGGGCAGCAGTTGGCGCAGCTTCAGGCCGAAAACGAAAAACTGAAACAGCAACTGGCCCAACTGTCCTGACCCCCGAAACCGGACAGGTCTCAACAATCATAAGGAGCCCAACATGCTGCGGTCTGCATTGAATATTGCCAGCCTTTGTCTAATCGGTGCTCTGTTGATGCTCATCGCCCTTATGCTGGCCTTCTTTGCCTCACCGGAATCTGTTCGCAGTTCTCCACCCGTGATGTACGATTCCTTGCTGTTGAATCAGCTTCTGGACCGCTGACACCCACCCAAGGAAATTGTGCGATAATCTGCCATGCCCCCTTGACCTTCCGGTGACTGGAACCCCCATCTGGAGGGAGAAGCTCTCAACAGGATGAGTCGGATGGCCACGGCACAGACAATTCAGCTGAAAATCTCGGGCATGGGATGCGCGTCCTGCATCGGGCGGGTGGAAACCGCGCTGCGCGACGTGCCAGGGGTGTCCGACGCCTCGGTCAGTTTTGCAACCGAAACCGCGCAGGTCACCTATGACGGTCAGATCGGGTCCCTGACCAAAGCGCTTAGTGGTGCCGGATACCCGGCAGCGACGAGGCAAACGACGCTGAAGATCGGCGGCATGAACTGCGCCTCATGCGTGTCCCGGATCGAGCGCGCCCTGACCGCCGATCCGGCCGTGGTCGAGGCGCAGGTCAACCTGGCCACGGAAAGCGCCACGATCACCTATGTTGACGGCGCGACCGATCCGCAGGCACTGGCAAAGCTGTCCGAAGATGCTGGCTATCCTGCCCGTGTAGCAGAAAGCACCGAAACTCCGACAGACCAGGTAAAAACCGAGGAAGCGCACGCGCTGATCCGTGCCACGCTGCTTGCCGCCGCGCTGGCCCTGCCCGTGTTCGTGCTCGAGATGGGCGGCCACATGATCCCCGCCTTTCACCACTGGGTGCATGCGACTATCGGTACTCAGACCAGCCACCTCATTCAATTCGCGCTGACCTCGGTGCTGTTACTGGGTCCGGGGCGGGTCTTCTATACCAAGGGCATCCCCTCGCTGCTGCGTGGATCACCGGACATGAACGCGCTGGTCGCTTTGGGCACGGGAGCGGCCTATCTGTTTTCGGTTACCGCCACCTTTGCGCCGCAGCTTCTGCCGCAGGGCAGTGCCAACGTTTATTTCGAGGCCGCCTCGGTCATCGTGGTCCTGATCCTGCTGGGACGGGTGATGGAGGCACGCGCCAAGGGCCGCACCGGCGCCGCCATCCGCAAGCTGGTGGGACTGCAGCCTAAAACCGCACGAGTTGAAATGGACGGCACTTTCATCGATCGCCCGATTGCCGAGATCACGGTCGGGGATGTCCTGCAAATCCGCCCCGGCGAGCGGGTTCCGGTCGACGGAAACGTGCTTGAGGGCACATCTTACGTCGATGAAAGCATGATCACCGGCGAACCCGTACCCGTCGGCAAAGCACCTTCAGATCAGGTCGTTGGTGGTACGGTCAACGGCACCGGAGCGTTGCGCATCCGAGCCACGCGGGTTGGGGCTGACACCGTTCTGGCACAAGTCATCCGCATGGTCGAACAGGCGCAGGGAGCCAAACTGCCGATTCAGGGGCTGGTCGACCGGATCACCGCCTGGTTCGTGCCCGTGGTCATTGCCGTGGCTTTGCTGACCATCGCGGTCTGGCTGATCTTTGGACCTGCGCCAGCCTTGCCGATGGCCTTGGTCACAGGTGTTTCGGTCCTTATCATCGCCTGCCCCTGTGCCATGGGTCTGGCGACGCCGACGTCAATCATGGTGGGAACCGGGCGCGCGGCTGAACTGGGCGTATTGTTCCGCAAGGGTGATGCGCTCCAGCAGTTGCAACAGGCCAAGGTGATCGCGCTGGACAAGACCGGAACGTTGACGCTGGGGCGACCCGAACTGGAAGAAATCACTACAGTGAACGGCTTTGACCGTGACACCGTTCTGCGACTGGCCGCAGCGGTTGAAGCACAATCCGAGCACCCGATCGCCACCGCAATCACCCGGGCTGGCCCGTCGGATCTGCCATTGCCGTCAGAGTTTCAATCTCTGACCGGACTGGGCGTTCAGGCAACGGTCGAAGGGCGCGACATCCTAATCGGATCGCCTCGGCTGATGGCACAGCATGGGATCAATCTGGCTAATCTGATTGCCGAGGCCGACCAACGTGCCAACGAAGGCGCAACGCCCCTGTTTGCCGCCATCGACGGACAGGCGGCATCGCTGCTTGCGGTCTCGGACCCGGTCAAAACCGGTACACTGGATGCGTTGCAGCGGCTACACGCAATGGGCCTGACCTTGGCGATGGTGACCGGAGACAACGCCCGCACCGCGCAGGCTCTGGCCGACCGGCTGGGCATCGATCATGTCACGGCCGAGGTCCTGCCGGACGGCAAGCTGGCCGCAATCACCGCCCTGCGCGATCAGTTCGGAACGCTGGCCTTTGTCGGCGACGGCATCAACGACGCCCCTGCGCTGGCAGCTGCAGATATCGGCGTGGCCATTGGCACCGGCACCGACGTGGCAATCGAAACCGCAGATGTGGTGCTGATGTCCGGTGATCTGCGCGGCGTTGCCAATGCGGTTGAGATCAGTCGCCGCACCATGCGCAACATCCGCCAGAACCTCGGTTGGGCCTTTGGCTATAACATCCTGCTGATCCCGGTGGCCGCAGGGGTACTTTACCCGTTCAGCGGGCACCTTCTCTCCCCTGCCCTCGCCGCCGGGGCAATGGCTTTGTCCAGCGTCTTTGTCGTGTCCAACGCGCTGCGTCTGCGCCGCGTGCGGGCCAGCTTGCCGGAAGCGTCGCAGGACCATGCAACACAAGGGGTCACGCCATGAATATCGGAGATGTTGCAACCCAGACCGGCCTGCCTGCCAAGACAATCCGGTATTACGAGGATATCGGTCTGATCAAACCGATGCGCGACGACAACGGCTATCGCCGGTTCCGCGCACAGGACGTGCATAAGCTGAACTTTCTGGGCCGTGCTCGCGCCTTGGGCTTCACGATCGAGGATTGCCGCACCCTGATGGCGCTGTACGAGGATGAAACCCGCGCCAGTGCCGATGTCAAAAAGGTCGCCCGGGCGCATCTGGTGCAGATCGAGGCCAAGATCGCTGACCTCAACGCGATGCGCAACACTCTGGGTCACCTGATCGATGCCTGCGCCGGAGATGACCGCCCCGATTGTCCGATCCTGCAGGATTTGGGCGGCAAAGCCTGACACGGGGTTGCTCTTTAGGCGCAGCTTTGCTTTGTCTCTGCCCAACACTCCGGCCTGCTGCATAAAATGGGGCCGGACAGCAGAGAGGATCACCAAATGGCAAAAGTTGCGTTTCTGGGCCTAGGCGTCATGGGCTATCCAATGGCCGGCCACCTGCAGGCGGCGGGTCATGAGGTGACCGTTTACAATCGCACCGCTGCAAAGGCCGAAGCCTGGGTTGCTCAGCACGGTGGCGCCATGGCGGCCACACCAAGAGAGGCCGCGCAAGGTGCTGAGTTCGTGATGGCCTGCGTCGGCAACGATGACGACCTGCGGATGGTCTGCACCGGAGAGAATGGCGCGTTCCATGGCATGGCTAAGGGTGCGGTTTTCGTCGACCACACCACCGTGTCGGCAAAGGTGACCCGAGAGCTATATGAGGCTGGTCAGGCTCTGGGGGTTGCGTTTGTGGACGCTCCAATCTCGGGAGGTCAGGCGGGGGCTGAAAATGGCGTGCTGTCGATCATGTGTGGCGGTGATCAGGCCGCCTATGATGCGGCCGAGCCGATCATGCAGGTTTATTCCAAAATCTGCCGCCGGATTGGTGACAGCGGCGCGGGGCAGATGACCAAGATGTGCAACCAGATAGCCATTGCAGGGCTGGTTCAGGGCCTCAGCGAAGCGTTGCATTTTGCCGAGAAAGCCGGACTGGACGGACGCTCGGTCGTTGAGGTGATCAGTCAGGGTGCGGCGGGCAGCTGGCAGATGGCGAACCGGTATGAAACAATGCTGGACGATCATTTCGATCACGGCTTTGCAGTGGACTGGATGCGCAAGGATCTGGGGATTTGCCTTGAGACGGCCAACGAGACCGGGGCATCGCTACCGGTGACCGCGTTGGTCGATCAGTTCTACAAGGACGTTCAGAAACTGGGCGGAAGCCGGTGGGATACGTCCTCGTTGATCAAACGGTTGCGCGCTTTGGACTGAGGGTCAGGGGACTGTCTGCCCCCTCTTGGCCCGTTGGGCCAATTCACCCCCGAGGGTATTTTAGCCAGATGAAGAGACCCCCGATGATGAAGGGACTGGAAATCGTATGAGCGGCATAACGGAATTCTGGGCAATTGCCCTGCGCGCGCATTGGGGGCTGGACGCCAAATTGGAGCGTCTGGACGGCGAGTACGACCTAAACTTTATGGTCCGGGCGACGAATGGTCAGGATTACGTACTCAAGGTAATGCGCGCGGGTTGCAAGGCCCAATTCGTGGACCTTCAGGTCAAGGCTCTGGCCCATATCGCAAGCGAGGCACCCGGTCTGCCCTTCCCTCAGGTATTTCCAGACCTGAACGGGGCGCTGCTGCCCGAGATTGCCGATCAGCAAGGAGAGATACGGCTGGCCTGGCTACTCGAATGCCTGCCGGGGCAGTGTTATGCCAAAATAGCGCCCAAGTCCGACGAGCTGGTCCTGAAGCTGGGCCGCGTTCTGGGGGCGACGGACAAGGCGTTGGAGCGTTTCTCGCATGACGGTTTGCACCGGTCGGATTTCAAATGGGACCTGACGCAGGCGGGTTGGGTCACCGATCAGTTGGATGTGATTTCTGATCCCGAACGCCGCGCGTTGCTGTCCGAGATTTGCGGCGCGTTTGATGCAATTTCTGAACAATTGTCGGGCCTGCCCAAGCAGGCGATTCACAATGATGCCAACGACTACAACATTTTGGTCGAAGGAGAGTTGGGCCAGCGTCAGAGTATCTCGGGCCTGATCGATCTGGGCGACATGTGCGCGGCACCGCGTATTTGCGATCTGGCGATTGCGGGCGCCTATATCGTTCTGGATCACCCCAAACCCGAGCGCGCTTTGGCGGCACTGGTACGCGGGTATCACGCAGCAAACCGTTTACGCGCGGATGAGGTCGATCTGATCTGGCCGCTGTTGCGGATGCGGCTGGCGGTGTCTGTCGTGAACTCAACCCTGATGGCGGCTGAAAATCCGGACGATCCATACGTGACCATCAGTCAGGCGCCGGCCTGGAGGTTCCTGGAAAACACAGACGTGAATGGCGGCCTGATGTCGGCCCGCCTGCGCGTCGCGTGTGACCTGCCTGTCACTGATGGTGCCGAGCGCATCCATGCCTACCTGTCCGAGCATCGGGGCCAATTCGCTGAAATGTTCGGACAGGACCTGAGCGAAGCCCCCATGGGCTCGCTGTCCGTCGAGAACTCGACCTGGCCGCAGAACCCGTTCCACATGCCGCTGGAAGAAGCCGCTCGCGTGGGTGAGGAATTTGGCGAGGGCCTTTGGCTGGGCTATTACAACGAACCCCGTCTGATCTATGCCGAGCCCGGCTTCCGCAAAGGGCCGTGGAAAGCCTCAGACCGGCGCACCGTGCATCTTGCGGTGGACGTGTTTGCATCCGCCCGTACTGTTCTGCACGCGCCGATGAGCGGTCGCGTCGAAGCTGTCGAGAACCGCGACGCCCATCTGGACTATGGCGGCGTGGTGATCCTGCATCACGAAACGCCCGAGGGCGACCCGTTCTACACACTCTACGGCCATCTGGATCCCGAGGTTTGCGACCGCCTGAAACCGGGCGACCCGGTGGCGCAGGGTGCAGCCTTTGCCCGGCTGGGGGACGCCAACCAGAATGGCGGCTGGGCCCCGCATGTGCATTTCCAGCTGGCCTTGTCCACGGACGGGATGCAGACTGACTGGCCCGGTGTGGCCGATCCGGATGAGTTGGAACTGTGGCACGCCATCTGCCCCAACCCGGCGGCGATGTTGAACCTGCCGGATGACAAGGTGTTCTACCACCCAACCGACAAGCAGGCGATCCTGCAGGGTCGGCACGATCATTTCGGAGGTAATCTCAGCCTGACCTACGACGATCCGGTAATGTTGGTACGTGGTTGGAAACACCACCTGTTCGACGAGTGGGGCCGCCCCTATCTGGATGCATACAACAACGTTCCCCATGTGGGACACGCGCATCCACGCATTCAAGCGGTGGCAGCGGATCAGTTGAAGCGGATGAACTCGAATACCCGCTATCTGCACCCGGCACAGACAGCATTCGCCGACAAAGTGCTGTCCAAGCTGCCAGATCATTTCGAGGTCTGCTTCTTCGTCAACTCGGGCACCGAAGCCAACGAACTGGCCTTGCGCCTAGCCCGCGCCCATACCGGGGCCAAGGGGATCGTGACACCGGACCACGGCTATCACGGGAACACCAACGCGGCGGTGGCGATCTCGGCCTACAAGTTCAACAAGCCCGGCGGAATCGGTCAGGCCGACTGGGTCGAACTGGTCGAAGTGGCCGACGACTATCGCGGCTCGTTCAAACGCGACGATCCCGACCGCGCTCAGAAATACGCTGACCTAGTCGACGCCGCGATTGCCGCCTTGCAAGACAAGGGTCAGGGCGTGGCCGGCTTCATCGCCGAGACCTTCCCCTCGGTCGGTGGTCAGATCATCCCACCCAAGGGCTACCTGCCTGCGGTATATGAGAAAATCCGCGCAGCGGGCGGCGTTTGCATCGCCGACGAAGTGCAGACCGGGCTGGGACGTCTGGGCGACTATTATTTCGGCTTCGAACATCAGGGCGCGCTGCCCGACATCGTTGTCATGGGCAAACCCATCGGCAATGGGCAGCCGCTGGGCGTTCTCGTTACAACTAAAGAAATCGCCCGTAGCTTTGACAACGGGATCGAGTTCTTCTCGACCTTTGGCGGCTCCACCCTGTCCTGTCGGATCGGCAAAGAGGTGTTGGACATCGTCGATGACGAGGGCCTGCAAGACAATGCTCGTGACATGGGTGCGCGCCTGATGAATGGTCTTCGTCAGATCGAGGATGATTTCGGCTGCGTCGGTGATGTACGCGGAATGGGCCTGTTCCTCGGCGTTGAACTGATCAACCCCGACGGGTCCGAGGGCACTGAAATTTGCAAACACGTCAAAAATCGGATGCGCGATCACCGCATCCTGATCGGCAGCGAAGGGCCAAAGGACAATATCCTGAAAATCCGCCCACCTTTAACTATCGAAGCCGAGGACGTGGGCATGATCCTCTGGGCACTGCGGGACGTGCTGGCCGAGGTGGGTGATTTTACTCCAGCCCCGACCTGCGATCATTATCACCACCACGCCGGGTGCGGGTGCTGCTGACAAGAAAAGCCCCGGCTCTAGCGGCTGGGGTTTTACGCTTGCCTGCTGTTTTAATGCAGCACGGCTGCCGGGGGTCGGTGCCCGGTTGTGGGCATTGGAACGGACGTCGTCATACGGCGCAGCGCCAGCCCGAGTTCTTCGGACAATGATGCCAAAGCGGGGGCAAAGTCGGCCCGCACAATCAGCGAGGCCATCATCATCGCATCCTCACGGTCGCCTTCAGAGGCGGCTGAGATCATCTGAGCGAAACAGTTCTCGTCTGCACCCAGACAGGAACACCCCAGCCCGTGGCGGATCAACGGACGCCGTCCGTGATGCGCGCACAGCGAACACAACTGGTCCAGCGTCATCATCGCGGCGCGGCCGCTTTCTGCACCTAGCGCGATTTGAAAGTCACTGGCAGCGTCCGAGCGTCCCTGTGCGCCATCACCCCAGAGCCGCAGATACATCACGGCGCCAGCTTCGATCGGGCTCAGGTCGGCAAGGCGGCCAACGGCCGCCCCGCCCCGAGGGGATTGCACGCTCATTTGGTCAGGATCAGCTTACCGGCGCGGGTGATGCGCAAGGTGTAAAGCTGGTCGCCCAGCTCGATGTGAGCAAGGTTGCCGCCTTTGGTAAGGTCTTCGGCCTTGTGCGCGGGCAGCATGGATACGGCGTAGGATTGGCTGGGATTCGGGTTCTGCATATTCATCAGGACAACTCCAAGTGGTCTCAGGCGAAATGCCTTGATCTGTTCGCGTTTTTATTGATCTGGCTGACCCGAAATGGGGTTGGCTTCTCACTTCACGGTTAATCTGATTAATTTAGTCAGGTATGTCAAGCCAGTTCTGACAGAATCTCCAAACCAATGTGATTGCGCCACAAAATCAGGCGGGATAGGTCTCGTGCAGGACTTCAAACAGACGGGGGCTACCGATGAGCGCGACAATCATGTTCGACCTGGACGGAACGCTGGTGGACAGCCTTGCGGACCTTGCCGCAGCCACCAACAGGATGTTGCATGACAACAACGTCGCCGCGCTGCCGCTGGAACAAGTGCAACAATTTGTGGGCAACGGTCTGCCCAAACTGGTCGAGCGCGTGATTCTGCATTGCGACCTGTCTATGGACCGCCATGTCGACCTGACCCGACAGACTCTGACGCATTACAACGCCGGTGCTAGCGACAAAACCGTTGTTTATCCCGGCGTGATGCAGGCGCTGGAACAGCTGCGGGATATGGGTTGCGTTTTGGGTGTCTGCACCAACAAACCCGAAGCCCCGGCACGACACGTGCTGAAAGCCATGAACCTGACGCATTACTTCGATGCTGTTCTGGGTGGGGACAGCCTGCACACACGCAAGCCCGACCCGGCCCATCTGAAGGCGAGCTTTGCCGCCGTCAACTCTGCCGGTCCGCAACTTTTTGTTGGCGACAGCGAGGTGGACGCCGAAACTGCACAGCGCGCGCAGGTGCCGTTTCTTCTGTTCACCGAAGGCTACCGCAAGTCTCCTGTTGCCGAGATTCCGCACACCGCCAGCTATGGTGACTCCGCCGAATTGCCAACGCTTGTCACCCAGGTTCTGCAATCGCTGAGGCAGAAGACCTAACAGTCAATTCAGGGGGATCGCAACGGGTCACAGGCGTTTACTGAGGGGCCGGCCGAGGGGGTAAGAAGCCAGCCCCTCACAGGGGAAAAGTGGTATCGTCCGAAATGACCCGTTCGATACATTATGGATAACGAATCGATTCCAATTCCGGTATTGGGGGTTTCCCTTAGGTCATCAGACGCCGTTGAAATTACAGCTTTATTTTTCGTGTTTTTTTGCGTGTGACCCGTTTTTGAGCTGAAATGCCCCTGACGACGGCCTCCAATGCATGAAAAAGGCGGAGTGGACACCACCCCGCCTTTCGCCCCTACAAGGGCTGCTGATCGAAATTGTTCGGCTTAAATCGCCAGGTATTCTTCCCTCAACTGCGTATTTTGCAGCACTTCATCCGCCGAGCCGTCGAACACGATGCTGCCGGTATCCAGAATGATCGCCCGGTCCGCTAGTTCCAGCGCCCGTACGGCGTTCTGCTCGACGATGATCGTGGTCATGCCCTGCTGCTTTACGTGAACCAGCGTTTTCTCAATCTCATCGACAATAACAGGCGCCAGACCTTCATAGGGTTCATCCAGCAGCAGAACTTTTATGTCCCGCGCCAGTGCCCTGGCGATCGCCAACATCTGCTGCTCGCCACCCGAAAGGGTGACACCCTCTTGCTTGCGGCGCTCACCCAATCTTGGAAACAGTTCATAGAGCCGTTCCAGCGACCAACCGACCGGCGGAGCGATCTGTGCGAGTTGCAGGTTTTCCTCGACCGTCAGACCGGGGATGATCCGCCGATCTTCTGGCACCAGCCCCAAGCCTGCAGCTGCGGCCTCATAGCTTGTCATCTTGTGCAGCGGCTGGTGATCCAGCCAGATCTCACCATGGCGCACCTCAGGATCGCCCACCCGTGCGATGGATCGCAGGGTCGAGGTCTTACCCGCCCCGTTACGCCCCAGCAGAGCCAGGATCTCACCCTCATGCACGTTAAAACCAACGCCCTGCACGATGTAGCTTTCACCGTAATAGGAGTGCATATCCCACACCGAAAGAAAGGCCGGGGCGGTGCTGGCCTTGTTGGCGTTTTTCGAAAAGTCAGGTTTCTCGTTCATAGCTTTTCCTTACGCAGCCTCGCCAAGGTAGGCCTCGCGGACCTTGGGATTCCCGCGGATGTTTTCCGGTATGTCTTCGACCAGCGGTGTGCCTTGCGCCAAAACGGTGATGCGCTCGGCAAGGCTGAAGACAACGTGCATGTCGTGCTCGATAATGGCGATGGTGATGTTCCGCTCTTCTTTGATCTGCTTCAGCAGATCGATGGTGTTGTTGGTATCCGCCCGCGCCATGCCCGCAGTGGGTTCGTCAAGCAGCAACAAACGTGGGTTCTGGCTAAGGCACATACCGATCTCAAGTCGCCGTTTATCGCCGCGTGATAAGGACGCGGCGTGCATCTCGCGCTTGTCGGCCATGTTCATCTCTTCCAGCATCACCTCGGCCTGTTCCACGATGGCCTTTTCATTGGCGATCGTTTCGTAGGCGTGCATCCGGAATGCACCATCCCGCATTGCGAAGATTGGGATCAGCATGTTTTCCATCACCGTTAGTTCACCGAATATCTCGGGTGTCTGGAAAACGCGGCTGATTCCCATCTGGTTGATCTGGAACGGCTCCAACCCCAGCACCGAGTTGTTGTCGAACAGCACCGACCCGGTATCCGGCATCAGCTTGCCCACCAGACAGTTCAGCAAGGTAGACTTACCCGCCCCGTTGGGGCCGATGATGGCGTGGACCGAGTTCTCCTCGACGTTGAGGTTCACATCCGTCAGTGCCTTGAGGCCACCGAAGCGTTTACTGACATCTTTAACTCTTAGAATTGCCATGTCTCGCCCCTTACTCTGCCGGTTCCGTTTTGCCCGACGGTGCGTCGTCGGCGTCTGTTTTCTTACGCTTCAAGCGGTTCAGCAAACGTTGTCCGCCTTCGACAAGGCCACCTGGCAGATAGATCACGACCAGCATGAACAGGATGCCCAGCGTCAGATGCCAGCCTTTGCCGATGAACGGGTGGATCAGGAACACGACCGCGTCCTCCAGACCGTCCGGCAGGAAAGCGAACCAGCTGTGCAGGACATTGTCGTTGATCTTTGAGAAGATGTTCTCGAAATACTTGATGAAGCCCGCACCCAGAACCGGGCCAATCAATGTGCCAGTGCCGCCAAGGATGGTCATCAGAACAACCTCACCCGAGGCGGTCCACTGCATCCGCTCGGCACCTGCCAAGGGGTCCATCGCAGCCATCAGGCCACCGGCCAGTCCGGCATACATGCCCGAGATCACAAAGGCCGCCAGCGTATAAGGCTTGGAGTTCAGGCCAGTATAATTCATCCGCTGCTGGTTCGACTTCACCGCCCGCAACATCATGCCGAAGGGAGAGCGGAAGATGCGGATCGCCAGGTAGAATACTACCATCATTATCACCGCGCACAGGTAGTAACCTGCGTTGAAGTCAAAGCTCCACGCGCCCACATCCATCGTATAGGTCGCTCGCATTGGCAAACCGAACAGATGCGGCAGGTCCGGTGCATTGGCGCCCTGCAGGATCTGTGGATCATCCGCATAGACCTGCAGGCCGGTTTCCCCATTCGTCAGGTTAAACTTGGGGTTCGACAGCACCGAATAGGCCAGCGCAAAGCTCATCTGCGCGAACGCCAGTGTCAGGATCGAGAAATAGATACCCGACCGCCGCAAGCTGACAAACCCTATGAGCAGCGAGAAAACCCCAGCGACTACGACACTCAGCGCGATGGCCGGGATGACGTTATAGCTGAGCAGTTTGAACATCCAAACGGCCGAATAAGACCCCACGCCCAGAAACGCCGCATGACCAAAGGACAGGTACCCGGTCAGGCCGAACAGGATGTTGAATCCGATGGCAAAGATGCCAAAAATCACGAACCGCTGCATCAGGTCCGGATATCCCGCGTTGAACTGCGCCATGGCGCTGCCTTCGGGGAATGGATTCAGGATGAAGGGTGCCAGCAGGGTTAAAAGCGCGACAATAATCAGCAGGCTGGTGTCTTTTTTGTTTAGTCCCAACATGGCTTAGTCCTCCATCACGCCTTTGCGCCCCATCAGCCCGCGCGGCCGCGTCAGAAGCACGATGATGGCGACAAGGTAGATGATGATCTGGTTGATCCCTGGAATCGTGGTGGTGGCCCAGGTGGTCGAGGCAAAGCTCTCCAGAATGCCCAGCAGGAAGCCCGCCAGCACCGCTCCGGGCAATGAGCCCATGCCGCCCACAACAACAACGACGAAGCTGAGAACCAGAAAGTCCATCCCCATGTGATAATTCGGTGGATTGAGCGGCCCGTACATCACCCCGGCCAGACCCGCGACTGCGGCAGCTATGCCGAACATGATGGTAAACCGGCGGTCGATATTAATGCCCAGCAGGCCCACGGTTTCCCGGTCCGCCATCCCGGCGCGGACAACCATCCCGAAGGTGGTGAATTGCAGGAACGAGAACACGGCCCCGATAATCGCAAGGGCAAAGCCGAAATAGACCAATCGCCAGATCGGATAGATGATCGCGTTCGGATCGAAACCGATCATGGTGCCAAGATCAACAGATCCACTTAGCACGTCGGGCGGCGGGGTCTGGATCGGGTTGGCACCGAAGAAATACTTGACGATTTCCTGCAGCACGATGGCCAAGCCAAAGGTAACAAGTATCTGATCCGCGTGGGGGCGCTTGTAGAAATGTTTGATCAGCCCGCGCTCCATCACATAGCCGACCAGCAACATGATCGGGATCGCGAACAGGATGGCCAGCGGCACCGACCAGTCGATGATTGTCGCACCCAGTTCGGGGCCGAACCAGGCCTCGACATAAGGCGTTTCCACTTTCAACGGATTGCCCAGAAAGTCCGTTTGAGTTTCGTCGATTGTCTGGAAGCTTAGGTTGAATACTTTCTGCAGGGTCACGGCGCAGAAGGCACCGATCATGAACAGCGCCCCATGGGCGAAGTTCACGACCCCGAGCGTACCGAAAATCAGCGTCAAGCCCAGCGCGATCAGCGCATAAGCCGAGCCCTTATCCAGCCCGTTGAGAATTTGCAGTAGGATGGCGTCCATTGGCCCCACCTTAAGGTTGGTCAGCGTGTATTGAGTGGTTGTGACCAGACCCGACTGCCCGGCCACAAGGGGTCTGGCCGCCGCATGGGCGGTCAGACTTCAGCCAAAGGCTTTATGCGCCCGGGTTACACTGGCCGAGATCGCCGCCAGCGAACATCGGGTGTTCCGGATCGTATTCGACCTGCGCACGCGGTGTGATCTCGACAATCTCAAGCGTGTCATAGGCGTTGGTCGGGTTTTCGTTGCCCCGCACGACCAGCACATCCTTGAAGCACTGGTGGTCGGCACCGCGATACCAAGTCGGGCCATTGCCCAGCCCGTCGAACTCGAAGTCTTCCAGGGCTTCGACGACGCCACAGGGGTTGAAGGTCCCCGCACGCTCGCAGGCATCCGCATACAGCAGTGTCTGCGCATAGCAGGTCTGGGCCGAGTTGGACGGCGGCTTACCATACTTCTCACCGAAGGACTTCACGAAGGCTTTGGTGCCTTCATCCTGCAGCTGCCAGTTCCAGTTCATCGAACCCAGCACGCCCTTGATGTTCTCGCCTGCACCAGCGGCCATCAATTCGGAATACAGCGGCACAACAATCTTGAAGTCCTTGCCGTTGGCCACCTTGTCGAGCAGGCCGAATTGAATTGCGTTGGTCAGCGAGTTCACCATGTTGCCGCCGTAGTGGTTCAGAACCAGCACATCCGCGCCCGAGTTCAGAACCGGAGCGATATAGGACGAGAAGTCTGTTGACGCGAGTGGTGTCTTTACTGTGTTGACCGTTTCCCATCCCAAGGCTTCGGTCGAGGCGACGATCGACTCTTCCTGGGTCCAACCCCAGTTGTAGTCGGCCGTCAGGTGGTAAGCGCGGCGTTCCTTGCCCATCTCGGCCGCCAGCACCGGAGCCAAAGCGGCACCCGACATGTAGGCGTTAAAGAAATGGCGGAAGCCGTTGGCCTTCTTGTCCTTGCCTGTCGTGTCGTTGGCGTGGGTCAAACCCGCCATGAAGATCACGCCTGCCTCCTGGCACAGACCCTGTACTGCAACGGCTACGCCCGAGGACGAACCACCGTTGATCATGATCGCGCCATCTTTTTCGATCATCGACTTGGCCGATGCTCGCGCGGCGTCCGATTTGGTCTGGGTATCACCGGTCACAAACTCGACCTTCTTGCCGAGGATACCGTTCCCTTGCAGCGCCTTGGACGAGAAGGTGTTCAGGCAGCCGCCGTCACCTTCGCCGTTCAGGTGCTCGACCGCCAGCTGTTGTGCCAGCAGTTCGTCATTTCCTTCCTCCGCGTAAGGCCCGGTCTGGGGCACGTTAAAGCCCAGAACCACCGAAGACCCTGTCGGTTCGTTGGTGTAGGCAGCAGCTGAAGAAGCCGTAAAGATTGTAGGTAAGGCCACGCCGGCACCCGCGACGGCACCAGACTTCAGCACGCCGCGGCGTGTGACAGTTTTGTTAGTCATTAATTCCTCCCATTTCCCTTTCTTTCGCTCTCTGGCTCCTCTTCCAGCGGGCGAAAACGCGGTTTCACGCAAATTTGAGTATGGAGGCGGTTCTGAAAAATCACCAATAACCTATTAAAAATACAGCAATGTTGTGTAAACAAATGCACAAAAGAGCACTGTAAAGTGTTAATGATCTATGGTAAATGATACGTAAGATATTTAGAAAAATGTGTTTTTTTGTAATGTATTGCTTTGCTAAATTTCTGCAGCCGAGCGTGCCAAAATGCGAACGCTCAGCCCGAAGTTTCACAATGATCCGTTCCTGCCCGCCGGACTGAACCTTAAACCGTGACTCCCTGCAAGACCTGATCGCGGGAAAGCTCCGATTTGAGACCCGACATCAGGATTTCGCCGCGCCGTAAAACAACGAACCGATCGGCGAGATCATAGGCAAAATCGAAATACTGTTCGACCAGAACGATGGCCATGTCACCTTGGGTTCGCAAATGACGGATCACCTCTCCGATCTGCTGGATGATATTGGGCTGAATGCCTTCGGTCGGTTCGTCCAGCAACAAGAGACGCGGCTTTGTGATCAGTGCCCGAGCAATCGCCAGCTGCTGCTGCTGACCTCCGGACAGGTCACCACCGCGCCGGTTCTGCATTTTCTTGAGCACCGGAAACAGTTCGAAAATCTCGTCTGGGATAAAGTGTTCACTGGCGGGCAGACAGGCAAAGCCGGTTTCAAGGTTCTCACGCACGGTCAGCAGCGGGAAAATCTCGCGCCCCTGCGGGACATATGCCACGCCTTTCCACGCCATCTTGTGCGCGGGCAGGATACCCAGTTCTTCACCATTCAACACTACCTCGCCACCCGAGCGTGGATGTGTGCCGGAGACGGCTTTGATCAGGCTGGTTTTACCAACACCATTGGTGCCCATCACACAGGTCACCTCGCCCTGCGCGGCCTCCATCGAGATACCGTAGAGGATTTGCGAATGCCCGTAATGCAGGGTCAGATCGTTCAATGTCAACATCGCCTAGCGCCCCAGATAGACGTCGATGACGTCCTGATTTGATGTCACATGGTCCAGCGATCCCTCGGCCAGAACCGCGCCTTCATGCAGCACAGTGACCTTGCAGCTCAGACGGCGGACAAATTCCATGTCGTGTTCAACAACCACAACGGCGCGGGTCTTTGCCGCCTGCACCAGCAGGTCGGTGGTGTGTTCACGCTCTTGCGGGGTCATACCTGCCGCGGGTTCGTCAACCAGCAACAAACGCGGTTCTTGCGCCAGCAGCATTCCGATTTCGAGCCATTGCTTCTGACCATGGCTGAGCTCTCCCGACTTGCGGGTCAGTTCGTCCTTCAACCCGATCTCAGTGGCCAGCTCTTCGACCTTCTCCAGATCACCCGGTGAGGGGCGGTAGTACAAAACCCCCAGCCAACCGCGTTTGTTCTTCAGGGCCATCAGCAGGTTTTCCTGCACGGTCTGGTCCTCAAACACGGTGGGTTTCTGGAACTTCCGCCCAATACCCGCCTGCGCGATCTTGGCCTCGCTCATCCGCAGCAAAGAGACCGATTTCTCGCCCCAGATCACCCGGCCCTCATCCGGTCGGGTCTTGCCGGTAACAATGTCCATGAAAGTGGTCTTGCCCGCCCCGTTTGGCCCGATCACCGCACGCAGTTCGGCCTCACCGATCTGGAAAGACAGGTTGTTGATCGCTCGGAACCCGTCGAAGGTGACGGAGACGCCGCTGACTTCCAACAGAGTGCTCATTCGGTGGCCTCCTTCTCCCGCAGTGATCCATCATCCGGCCCAAGGTTTGCACCGTGGCGTTGAGGATGGCGGCGATTGGTCCACAGGTCGAACAGCCCACCGATCCCTTGCGGTGCGAATAGAGTGACCAGCACAAAGGACACGCCCAGCAGCACCTGCCACCAATCGACCCATTTGATCGTGTAGAACCCTAACGGGATGTCCGGGGCCTGCCCGCCGGTGAACCATGTGCTGAGAAGGCTGACAAACGCCGCGCCGATGACAGCCCCGTACAGGCGACCGCGACCACCGATGGCGACCCAGACGGCCAGATAGATCGAGGCGATCGGGGCCATTTCCTCGGGGTTGATGATGCCCGCTTGCGGGTAATACAGCGCACCTGCGATGGCGGCGATACAGGCGGTCAGGGTGAAGACGGCAAGCTTATATACTTCGACCGAGTAGCCAAGGAACCGCACCCGCGCCTCATTATCGCGGATGCCGCGGATGACCGAGCCGAACTTACCCGACACGATCCACGCGGCCAGCATATATCCCAACCCCAAGGCCAGCGCCGAGGCCCAGAGGAACCAGATCGACACCACGTCTTGCGAGGCGGAGACGCCCGGCAGGTTCTGCAGGCCCGACAGGCCATTATTGCCGCGCAAGCCGCTGTCGTTCTGGAACAGATACAGCGCCAGCGCCAATGTCATCGCTTGGGTCAGGATCGACAGGTACACGCCCGTCACCCGGCTGCGGAAGGCAAGCCAGCCGAAGATCAGCGCCAACAGACCCGGCACCAACACGACCAACACCAGTTGCAGGGTTAGGCTGTGGGAAAAGACCCAGATCAGCGGGAAATCCGACGATCCAACCACGCCGAAGATCTGCGTGCCGATGGCGTCCACAACCTCAGCGGATGTTGGTGGGATATCGGCTTGAGACAGCGACTCGACCACGATCAGACGGGTACGTTCGTACATCAGCCACATCCCGATCATGTAGCCGCCGAGCCCGAAAAAGGCGAAGTGGCCCAGTGACAGGATGCCAGTGAAACCCCAGACCAGATCCATCGCCACGGCGATTAGGCACAGGCACAGGGTCTTGCCCAGTGTCTTGACGAAACTGGTCGAGATCACGCCGATCCCGAACCCTTCGGACAGGACGGTCACGCCCAAGGTAAACAGCGACAGGATGGCCAGAAAGACCAGCACCGAGGGGTTCTTGGCTACAAAGCTGCGTTCCATGGCTCAATCCCCCGCCGCGCGGCCTTTGAGGGCGATGATGCCCCTTGGCCGGAACTGGATGAAAATGATGATGAAGATGATCATGTAGGTCTGCGCCGCGAGGGTGTTCGACGGGTTCATCCACTCGATCCCCTTCTGCAGGAAACCGATCATACCGGCGCCCGCCAAAGCACCCCAGATGTTGCCGACACCGCCGACAACCACGGTCATAAAGCTTTGAACGATGTAGTCGCTGCCCAGATCCGAGGTGACCTTGGCGAAAAGGCCGATGGCGACCCCGGCAATCCCAGCGATGCCGGAGCCAAGACCAAAGGTCAGCATATTAACGCGCCCCGGATTGATCCCCATCGACCCAGCCATGCGCGGGTTCTGCGTCACCGCGCGCATCTCAAGCCCCAGCCGTGTGCGTTTCATGATATACAGGAACAGCCCCAGAAAGATCATCGCCAGCACGAAGATCGCGATGCGAATATAGCTGATCGAGACCACGTCGTTCAGCACCCACGCCCCGTCCAGCCAACTGGGTGCGGTCAGAGGCCGAGCTTGCGTGCCAAAGATGTTTTTGGCCAGCTGTTGCAGGGCAATTGAGATGCCAAACGTCGCCAGCAGTGTTTCCAGCGGGCGGGCATAGAGCCAGCGGATCACCAAACGTTCCATCGCGACGCCCATGGCGAAGGTGACCGCAAAGGCCATCGGAATCGCTACAATGATCGACAGCGTATGATCGGGAATGAACTGCTGCACCACATAGCCGGTATAGGCGCCCATCATGATGAACTCGCCATGGGCCATGTTTATCACGCCCATCACGCCGAAGGTGATGGCGAGGCCGATAGCAGCGAGGAAATAGATCGACGCCAGCGAGATCGCGTCCAGCGTCAAGTCGAGCGTCTGGTTAAGACCAACCTTCAGCTCGATCTGCTCCAGCGCCTTTTCGGCGGCAGCAGTTACTTCGGGTGAAGGCTCCACATATGTCTCAAAGAACACGTGTGCGCCCAGCGCGGCCTCGACATCGGCCTGCGTGACCAGAGCTGGAACCACTCCGGCCTCTGCAAGTGCGGCATAGGCCTGCGCACGTGACGCGTCCGAGTTCAGCTGCGCAACCGGGACACCACCGACCCGACCACCGTCGATATTGGCGGATAACGCAGCGCGGATACCTTCAGGCGAAACGTGCGGGGCGGCCAGATCACGCGCGACCAGCAGGTCGTATGCGTCGGCCTCGCTCAGCGCATCCGAGCCCGGCTCAAGTATGGTGGCGATGTTGGCGTCCGTCGGAACCTCGGCTGCGACCTGCCGCTTGGTCACGACTAGAGGATTCAGCGCGGCGCGAACGTCAACGCCCAGATCATCCGACATGTCCTCAATCGCGGCCACACGCGCCGCTGTATCTTCGTCATAGCCGATGGTCAGCAGCCGTTCGAGTCGTTGCTTCTGTGCTTTCAGATCGACGTCGGGTTCTTCGTTGATCGAGGCCCGCAGAGGTTCCAGCAAAGCGCCATCGGGATCACGCTGAATGGAACGCAGCGCTGCCGAACGCTTGGCGCGACTTGGGTCCATTAGCTGGAATTGCACCAGCGCGGTGCCGATCATCGCGCGGATGCCGCTGTTGGGTTTCATCTGTTTCAGGTCGGATTTCTCGAACGTACCGACGACCTCTCCGGTATCGAAATCGGTCAGCTCATACGACCGCCCTTCGGCCTTCTTGCCCGCAAAGAACTGGCCATCCGACTTGCGCATCCACATGTTTTTGGCGGCCCAGGTCTCAAGCATCACCTGCGCCTGTGGCAAACCGCTGGCCGCAATCGCATCAATCGCTGGTTTGATCGTCTTGCGCGAGCTTTTGGCGATGATCTCCTGATGCTCTTGCAGGATCGGTTGCAGACCACCCTCTTGCGCGTTGGCAGTCAGGCAGGCGCACAGGATTGCGAGGCCCGCAAGGAAAAGTCGTAACATGTGGAGAAACCCGAGTGTCTTGGGCAAGGCGGGCGCTTACACCCGCCTTGCGAGAGGATTAGTAGTTCGACAGGGTCTGAACGCAGGTCTCGGTCTCGGTATTGTACATACCGCAACCCAGATCTTTCCAATCCGATTTCAGAACCGCCGATTCCGGCAGGAAGTCAGTCCAGGCATCGCCCGGCACAACGTCGGTTTCGCTGATGATATCAAACTGACCGTCTTCCTGAATCTCACCGATCAGAACCGGTTTCGCCAGGTGGTGGTTCGGCAGCATGACCGCAGTACCGCCGGTCAGGTTCGGGAATTCCTGCCCGTACATCGCAGCGCGCACAGCATCGACCTCGGTCGAACCGGCCTCGGTCGCGGCGTTCACCCACATGTTGAAGCCGATATAGTGCGCCTCCATCGGGTCGTTGGTTACGCGCTCGTCACCCATGGTGGCTTTCCAAGTCTCGACGAATTCTGCGTTGGCCTCGGTGTCGGCCGACTGGAAGTAGTTCCACGCCGCGAGGTGACCGACGAGGTTGGCGGTATCCAGACCGGACAGTTCTTCTTCTCCAACCGAGAAGGCCACAACCGGAATATCATCCGCCGATACGCCTGCTGCCGCCAGTTCTTTATAGAAGCCGATGTTCGCGTCACCGTTGATGGTCGAGATCACGCCGACCTTCTTGCCATCCGCGCCCAGCGCAACAACGTCCGCCACGATTTTGGACCAGTCGGAATGGCCGAACGGCGTGTAGTTCACAAAGATATCGTCATCGGCAATGCCTTTGCCTTTCAGATAGCTTTCCAGAATATTGTTGGTCGTGCGCGGGTAGACATAGTCGGTACCCAGCAGCGCGAATTTCTCAACCCCCAGTTCGTCCAGGAAGTAGTCGGTCGCTGGGATGGCCTGCTGGTTCGGCGCAGCACCGGTGTAGAAGACGTTTTTCGAGGATTCCTCGCCCTCATACTGAACCGGATAGAACAGCAGACCGTTCAGCTCTTCGATGACCGGCAGAACTGACTTCCGGCTAACAGACGTCCAGTTGCCGAAGATCACGTCCACTTCGTGCACGGTTAGCAGCTCACGCGCTTTTTCAGCGAACAGCGGCCAGTCGGATGCAGGATCGACCACAACTGCTTCAAGCTGCTTGCCCAGCAGGCCACCCTTGGCGTTTTGCTGGTCGATCAGCATCAGCATGGTGTCTTTCAGCGTGGTTTCCGAAATCGCCATGGTGCCCGACAGCGAGTGCAGCACGCCAACCTTGATGGTGTCTTCGGCCGACAGGGCCGCTGTCGCCATTGCCGCGAAAACCGCCGAACCGGCGAGTGTGGCTTTGAGAGATTTCATGTAATCCTCCTGGCGGGTTCCGCGGCAGAAGGCTTGCGTATAGGCGCATTCTTCTTCTACCTGATCCCCGCAACTGTTGTTGCGTTCCGTGTGGCGGTTGTGTCCGAGGTCCAATTCGCGCAGCCGTCACACACCCCCGGGTCATCTCCGCGGTGGGCACTCATACGGATTCTGCATCGCAGAGAAATTAGCAATTTAGTTAACGGGCCGCATCCAGCGACCGGCCGAAATTGATTAATTTTTAGGCTGATGTTTTTGCGCACGCCTAAAAGTTAATCGCCCCCTCAGGTAATTTGCCGAAAAGCGGCGTCGGAGAATAGAGTTCCGACGTCAAAGCGGTGAAACAAGCGGCAGACATCTTTGATCCGCAGGTGCGCCATCACTCATCATGCCTCCATAATGCTCAAGTCGGGCGCAACACCACCACGTGCAAAGGGCGCGGTTCGCTTAAGTGCCAAGCGATTGGGCAACCAGTCGGTTCTGGATGAGTTTCGCCAATCGGGATCCTTCAAGTGCCTGTTCCCTCGCCCAGCCGAGCGCGGACTGGACGCCGCCCTGTTGAACACAGCAGGTGGGATCACCGGAGGAGACACGTTCCGCTTTCATGGGTATGCCGCGACGGGCACAACCCTTTCCCTGACCACGCAAGCCTGCGAGCGCGCCTACAAGGCCCAACCCGGACCTTACGGGCAGGTTACCAATCACCTGACTGTCGACACCGGTGCCCGGCTGAACTGGTTGCCGCAAGAAACCATCCTGTTCAACGGCAGCGCGCTGGAGCGTCGCTTGCTGATCGAGATGGAGCCCGACGCATCTGCATTGATGGTTGAACCTCTGGTTTTCGGGCGCGCGGCAATGGGTGAGACGCTGACCGATATCCGCCTGCGCGACCGGATCGAAATCCGGCGGGGCGGGCAGCCGGTTTTTCTGGATGCAATGCAATTCACCGGCGATCTGCACGCACATCTTGCCAAGGCCCATATTGCAAACGGCGCAGGCGCAATGGCACTGGTAGTCTTTGCCTCGGCCACGGCAGAGGGGCAGTTGGAGCCGGTCCGCCGAATGCTGCCCGGCAGCGCTGGCGCGACGCTGATCCAAAGTGATCTGCTGGTGATCCGAATGCTGGCCGAAAACAGCTTTGCCCTGCGGCGCGCGCTGATACCGGTGCTGCGGCACCTGAACAACGACACTCTTCCCCGATGCTGGATGATCTGACATGAACCTGACCCCCAGAGAAAAAGACAAACTGCTGGTCGCCATGGCCGCTGAGGTCGCGCGCAAGCGGCTGGCACGCGGTGTCAAACTGAACCACCCCGAAGCAATCGCGTTGATCACCGACGCTGTAGTCGAAGGTGCGCGTGACGGGCGGTCTGTTGCCGACATGATGCAGGCCGGGGCCGAGGTGATCACCCGCGAGCAATGCATGGAAGGTGTGCCCGAGATGATCCACGAGGTTCAGGTCGAAGCCACCTTTCCCGACGGGACCAAACTGGTGACCGTCCACAACCCCATACGCTAAAGAAGGAACATTGAAATGACCCGTATGCTCTTCCCTGCCCTGATCCTCGCTGGCCCCGCCGCCGCGCATACCGACACCCATATTCACGCCCATGGCACGGACTACGCTGCGTTAGGCGTTGGCCTGGCAGTGATCGCACTGGCTGCAACCATCCTGATTTCAAAGCTGCCGAAATGATCCCCGGAGAGCTGTTCCCGGCCGAAGGCGAGATTACCCTGAACGCCGACACCAATGCGGTGACGCTGATGGTTGCCAATACCGGCGACCGTCCGGTTCAGGTCGGCTCGCACTATCATTTCGCTGAAACCAACCCGGCATTGAAGTTTGACCGCGCTGCCGCCCACGGGTTGCGTCTGGACATCGCACCCGGCACCGCAGTGCGGTTCGAGCCGGGGCAGGAACGCGAAGTCTCGCTGATCCCAGTCGGCGGGGCGCGCAAGGTTTACGGGTTCAATCAAAAGGTCATGGGGGCGCTCTGATGCCAGCAACAATCAAACGCGCAGACTATGCCGCCATGTTCGGTCCCACCACCGGCGACAAGCTGCGGTTGGCTGATACCGATCTGGTCATCGAAGTCGAACGCGACCTGACCACCTATGGTGAAGAGGTTAAGTTCGGCGGTGGTAAAGTAATCCGCGACGGGATGGGGCAGTCTCAATCGACGCGCGCCGAGGGAGCTGTGGATACGGTCATCACCAATGCGTTGATCGTCGATCACTCGGGCATCTACAAGGCCGATGTGGGCCTGAAGGACGGGCGCATCGCCAAGATTGGCAAGGCCGGAAACCCGGACACTCAATCCGGTGTTGATATCATCGTCGGACCGGGGACAGAGGTGATCGCGGGCGAAGGTCGCATTCTGACCGCAGGTGGGTTCGACAGCCATATCCACTTCATCTGCCCGCAACAGATCGAGGATGCTCTGCATTCTGGCCTGACCACCATGTTGGGCGGCGGAACCGGCCCGGCACATGGCACTCTGGCCACCACCTGCACCCCCGGTCCCTGGCATATTGGACGGATGCTGCAGGCGGCAGACGCCTTTCCGATGAACCTCGCGTTTGCAGGCAAGGGTAATGCCTCTCTGCCAGCCGGGCTGGAGGAACAGGTCAAAGCCGGCGCCTGCGCGTTGAAGCTGCACGAGGATTGGGGGACAACCCCCGCCGCCATCGACTGCTGCCTGTCGGTCGCGGATGCCATGGACGTGCAGGTGATGATTCACACCGACACGCTGAACGAATCCGGTTTCGTGGAAAACACCGTGGAAGCCATGAAAGGCCGCACCATTCACGCCTTCCACACCGAAGGCGCAGGCGGCGGCCACGCCCCAGACATCATCAAGATTTGTGGCGAGAACCACGTTCTGCCCTCCTCGACCAACCCGACGCGGCCTTTCACCGTGAACACGGTTGAGGAGCATCTGGATATGCTGATGGTCTGCCACCACCTCGACAAGTCCATCCCCGAGGATGTGGCCTTTGCCGAAAGCCGCATCCGGCGCGAGACGATTGCAGCCGAGGATATCCTGCACGACATGGGCGCATTCTCGATCATCGCATCCGACAGCCAAGCCATGGGGCGCGTCGGAGAAGTTCTGATCCGCACCTGGCAAACCGCTGACAAGATGAAGAAACAACGTGGACGTCTGGCCGAGGAAACCGGCGAGAACGACAACATGCGGGTTCGCCGGTACATTGCTAAATACACCATCAACCCGGCGATTGCGCATGGCCTCAGCCACCAAATCGGCAGTATCGAGGAAGGCAAACGCGCCGATCTGGTGCTATGGAATCCAGCCTTTTTTGGGGTGAAGCCCGAGATGGTCTTGCTGGGCGGCACCATTGCCTGTGCCCAGATGGGCGACCCCAACGCCTCGATCCCGACACCTCAGCCGGTTTACAGCCGTCCAATGTTCGGGGCCTATGGCCGCTCGGTCGAGAATTCGGCGATCACTTTTGTTTCCGAGGCCGCCCAAGCTGAAGGGATCGGTGATACACTCGGGTTGGCAAAGCAAACCGTCGCCGTACAAAACACACGCAACATCGGAAAGCGCGATCTGCTGCTGAACGACGCGACCCCCCATGTCGAGGTTGACCCCGAAACCTATGAAGTCCGCGCCGATGGTGAATTGCTGACCTGCCAACCCGCCGAAGTGCTGCCGATGGCGCAACGCTATTTCATGTTCTGAGATTACAGGAGGCCCCGATGACGACCGCGATCAAAACCGCCCGTATCTATCACGACCACCACCACTCACAGGCCCATGCACAGGTTTCGCTGGACTATGACGGGCGGTTCTTGCGCCGCAAAATGCTGGCGACCGATGACGGAGAGGCATTTCTGGTCGATCTGGCGCAAACCAAATCGCTGGACCATGGCGGCGTGCTGGTTCTGGAAGACGGGCGCGCGGTCGAGATTGTCGCCGCCCCTGAAGACCTGTTGGAAGTGACCGGAGACAACTTGCTGCGGCTGGCCTGGCATATCGGCAACCGCCACACCCCCTGCCAGATCGAGGCTAACCGACTGCTGATCCAGCACGACCACGTCATCCGCGACATGCTGGTGAAGCTCGGTGCGGACATCCGGGAAACCGTCGAACCCTTCACCCCCGAAGGGGGCGCATATGGCCACGGCAGGACCCATGGCCACGCCCACTGACGCAGATATCCTGACCCTGACGCAATGGCTTTCCCCCGCTTACCCGGTGGGCGGTTTCGCCTATTCGCACGGGCTTGAATGGTCCATCGAAAGCGGCGCTGTCGCCAATATTACCAACACCAGCGATTGGATCAGGGATGTGGTCCAACATGGATCAGGGCGCAATGACTGCGTGTTTTTGGCCGCGGCCTATCGGGCTGGCACGTCTGATACTCTGGTAGAAATCGACCGAAATGCACGGGCGTTTTCCGCCTCGGCTGAACGGCTCATGGAAACCCGCCTGCTGGGCGAGGCGTTTTGCAGCGTGACCTCTGACGTCTGGGCGGTGGAGATGGGCAACCTGACCTACCCGGTTGCCATCGGCCATGCCGCAGCCGTCCGGGACCTGCCACTTGGCCTGACGGCACAGATGTATCTTCAGGCCTTCATGGCCAATCTGGTGGCCTGCGCGACGCGGCTGGTGCCGCTGGGCCAGACTGATGGGCAACGTCTGATCCGTGATCTGACGCCCCTCTGCCAGCGGGTCGCAAACGAAGCGATAGAAACCGGATTGGACGACCTAGGGTCAACTGCATTCCTGTCCGACATCGCGTCAATGAAACACGAATCTCAATATTCAAGGATGTTCCGAACATGAGCAGTATGAACGGCCCTTTGCGCGTGGGCATCGGTGGCCCGGTAGGCGCAGGCAAAACCACTCTGACCGCCGCCCTGTCCGAGGCGCTGCGCGACAAGGTCTCAGTCGGCGTGATCACCAATGACATCTATACCCGCGAGGACGCCGAAGCCCTGATGCGAATGCAGATTCTGCCGCAGGACCGGATCATCGGCGTGGAAACCGGTGGCTGCCCGCATACAGCCATTCGCGAGGACGCGTCGATCAACCTGGCGGCTGTGGCCGAGATGCAGGCCCGCCATCCGGATGTAGAGTTAGTGCTGATCGAAAGCGGCGGTGACAACTTGTCGGCTACGTTCAGCCCGGAACTGGCGGATGTCACACTCTACGTGATCGACGTGGCCGCAGGCGAAGAAATCCCTCGCAAGGGCGGTCCGGCCATCACGAAATCTGATGTGTTGATCATTAACAAGACCGACCTGGCCCCCCATGTCGGCGCCTCGCTTGAGGTGATGGACAGAGACGCCACCCGGATGCGCAACGGGCGACCATTCGTGTTCTCGTCCCTGCGGCAGCGGCAAGGAGTCGACGACATCGTGGCCCTTCTTACGCAAATTGGTGGGTTGAGCATTCCGCCGATAAAAAAGACCGCCACCTGATAAACACACCCCTACTGCTTCGTTTCTGCCCTGTCGCTGGTGTGCTTCACGGCCTCAGCTAATCGCGGCGAGTACACGCGGTCTTTACTGGCAGGTTGGAGAACGACGGCACGTCTTCAGCGATACGTCCCGTAACCAAGGGCGAAGTACATGCTTGGGAACAGAGCCGCTCGTTTTTCATATAAAAGTGGGGCCCTTCTACTTTACACGACGGGTCCCCAAAGGAACTCGACCACCACTAAACGACAGTAAAAATATGTGCCTCCCTACAGGATCACGGTGACAAAGCTGTTGTTCTGCCCCTTGCCCTTATGCCTCACCTGAAGCAAACTTACATTCGAATGAAGGATGTCTGTTTCTTCGCTGGGTTTGTCGGCAAACGGAACATCGCTGTTCCATGCGTTGGGAGAAGTGTATTATGACACCCAAGACAGCAGGTTCGATACCGCCGGACAATCTGTCACCGCAGCAACCGGCAACACTCAAGGTCAACAAGGTGACAGCGGGTGATATCACCGCATCGTTGAAGGCAGGGTTTTCCGACTTTCTGGCTCGACCTTTCATGAGTGGCTTCTTCGGTCTGTTTTATGCTGTTTTTGGCATCCTGTTTGTTTGGAGCCTGGTCTGGCTCGGCAAGATCTGGATGATCATACCGGCCATTGTTGGCTTTCCATTGGTCGCACCTTTCGCAGCCGCAGGGCTTTATGAAATGTCCCGCCGGCTACAGAAAGGAGAGAGTTTCGGGTGGTCTGAAATCCTCAGTGTCATGGCCAATCAACGCAAGCGGGAAATGGGATGGATGGCCTTCGTCACCTTGTTCATTTTCTGGGTATGGATTTATCAGGTTCGCCTTTGGCTGGCGATCATCCTGCAGAATGCATCCTTCTCGAATTTTGATGGGTTTTTGAACACAGTTTTCTTTACACCGCAGGGTTGGACCTTCCTGGCTGTTGGCACCTGCGTAGGTGCATTTCTTTCGGCTGTCTTGTTCACGGTGACCGTCGTCGCCATGCCTATGCTGCTAGACCGGGAGACCAATTTCGTTTCTGCCATGTTGACGTCCATCCGTGTCGTCACGGAAAACCCGGTGGTCATGCTGACTTGGGCGGCGATCATTTCGGTCACCATGCTGCTGTCGATGATTCCGGCGTTCCTGGGTTTGATCTTTACCCTGCCGATCCTTGGCCACGCTACATGGCATCTCTACCAGCGGGCCGTGCCGCCAGCCGAGGGTTAACTTATACACCCGTCACTTTGAGCATCTGTCTGCAATTTTCGTCCGCAGGCGGCCTGTCAGATAGATCGCCAGACCCCTTCTGAGGGTTTTCCGTTTGGAGACTTGGTTTTTGGGGTCTTTGGCTAAGGTCAACCCGCGAAAGGAGTGTGTAACTGTGCATAACTTTTGCGGCGGAAAGTTCGAACGCTTAAAACTCAAAATAAATTAATAGATTCATTGAATTAGTGGTGCCCGGGGGCGGAATCGAACCACCGACACGAGGATTTTCAATCAAGTTACCAAACGTGATTTCAAAGGGTTACAACAAAGTTCATCACTTCGTGTATAACTTTTGAAAATCAGAGGGCAGGTTGAGTTTAAGATATTGAAAAAAATATAAAAATTGTTGCGAAGAAGGTTGCAGCCAGTGACTAAGATGTTTGGCTGTCACTTCCAAAGACTCCACCAAGGATGTGGACTATGGTTTCTTAGGTGTAACTGCCCCGTACTTTTAGTCTCCGTGAAGTAATCCGCAGCCAAAGTGAGCTGTTTGCCAGCTGTCACCCCCAATATTGCAAGCCCTCGATACTTGACTCCGGGGTTTTTCGCACCCTCCTTCCGTTCGTTCTCAAACACGTAGTAAATTCGGTCGCGATTTACGTTGGCATCGCGATCCGCTTGGGCGGAAAGGGTCTTCGAGACTGACTCTTCACTATCAAGGATCAAACTCACGTAAAACGGAGATTGATTTATGGTTAGCGTGATCGGACGTTCACCTTGGCCATTTTTTCCATCGTAAGAAAGTGTCCCCTCCCAGACGCCCCCCAGATAGGGAAAAATGGATGATTGCACTTGAGGCACCCAACGCCACGCTAGGTAGAGCACCAATGGCAAACCAGTTGTCCCATAAGACACCAACTTCATAATCCACATGAAATCGTTTACGACGCTATTGCCGAAGACGCCCCAATATACCATCAGCATGACCAGTGACATCGCGCCTGCAACCAAGACAATGAATAGAATTTTGAAAGGTAAAAGGTGAAGCATGGGTGATACTCAAGACTACGGTGCAGAGAACAATCTCGATCAACTTATGCTGGCTACCGTCAAGGGACGCCAGTCCCACTCAACTCTAATAGTATGTTTTTTTACTGGTGAAGCTCCACTTCCACATTGTGCTGCTATGTCGAGGGTGCCAGCACCACCTGTTGGTTCAAGACTGACAATCGATTTCCCGAAGCAAATCGACGCAGCAATAAAGCTGAACCCGTCCATCCACGATGGTGCGGTTATTGTTGGCAGAAACTGCCCCACGGACACCTACACAATCCGAGGTTGGTCATACCGTCTTTTTCCGCCCTCCCATAAGGCGCCTGAGGAGCCTAACCGAGGCTCAGCTTTTAACAGCGGGCTTTCAATGTCGTTAGTTGAGGGGGTCGATGCGATCTATCTGTCGTCAATCCAAGGCGTCAGTAAGTTTGTACGGGGAATTCACACCCCACTAGGGTAACTAGCAAGTAGATTTCTTATTCTCGTGTTCGCTGAGTGAGACGCATCGCACCGGCTCACAATACGCTGACTTGAAATACGCCTCATTACAAAAAATGGGCAAATCACTGGTTAAGTTACGACGTCAGTTCATCAAGGTCACGAACTCCAACTCTGAAACTGCCGCCGACGAATTTTCAAGTCTTTTCCACGAAGACACTGGAAGCCGCTGCTGTAGTGCACCTAATTTGGTAAATGGCAATCTCTCAACCTTTCTCGACTGCCACATGGACAACGAGCGTGCCCCTTTCTCTTAGGTTGGGACAAGACAGCTAGCCGTTGCTGTCCGGTCCCTTTTCATCGAATGGGTTCAAAGTGGCTTGGTAATCGGATCACCCGGAAGGATAGGAAACCGACCTACCTGCCCGCCAAATAGACAAGCTATTCGTGGCGGATCATACCGCCAATGGACAAAATAGAGCAGCCGTGCTCATTACCGCACTGTGATCATTTTTCCTAATCAGAGGCCAGAGTATTGGGTGAACCGAATTTGACTGTAGAAAATTACCTTGAACGCGATAGCCGACTTGACGGTTGGTCAGTTCACGGTCTCGGAGCGTTTTCTCACCCGACTGATGCTTGGGTACAAATGTTTTTATCCATTAAACCTTCTGAGGCACTCCCTGCGTATTTGCAGGACATGTTCGACAGAGCACAGGGCAGCATGGTTTACGGTTGCTTCTACTACCCGCTCTTCACACTTGGCATTGAAGAACTCTTTCGGTTTTCCGAAAGTGCACTGCGCGAAGCGGTGAAAGAAACCGGTGCCCTAAAGTCAGTACAGAAAATGAAGTATGCCCCACTGATTGATTGGGCGCACGACAATGACCTCCTCACAGATAGTATGCACGGAAGGTGGCATGCTGGACGCTCCCTCAGGAACTCAACAAGCCATAAAGACTCTTCGCTACTGCTAGGCCCCAACGATGCCGCAGGACTGCTTTCAACCACCGCAGAACTTACAGACACCTTGTTCCGAGTTGTCAGAGAAACATCCGAGACACCGTAGCGGGGCCGCCAAACTGGTTACTTCATTCCCCACATATGCCTCGGCCTGTTAAGAATCTTAGGGCAGCGGTCATCCATTGTGCCAAACCGCCCTCAAGGAAAGCCGGAACATGATCGCCAGCCAACGTCTCAGCCAATGAAGGGTCCTACATCCAGTAACGGACGGCATTCGCAGCTATCTTGGCTAGCGGCGATTGAATGAACTGCAGTGTGAGTCACTCAGCAATGAGTGGCTTTTTTTCTACCCTTTCACCCGGCCACAATTTTTGTCTTGTGACCACATGATAAACGTAGCAACTTCATGCTGATTTTTTCGTTCAACAATAATGAGGTAGATCAAATGGCTGGAAAATTTGAACTCTACGAAGATAAGGCCGGTGAGTATCGGTTTCGGCTGAAGGCCGGAAATGGCGAAATCATCTTGGCCAGCGAAGGTTATGTTCAAAAGGCCAGTGCTGAAAACGGTGTCGCATCGGTAAAAACGAATGCACCGAATGACGACAGGTACGAACGTAAGGAAACCAAGTCCGGTGGGCACATGTTCAACCTGAAGGCCAGCAACGGTCAGGTCATCGGCACCAGCGAAAGCTACACCACCGCATCTGGACGGGACAACGGAATTGAATCTGTTAAGCGGAATGCCCCCGATGCACGGGTTGAAGACCTGACCTGACGAGACCTGATCATAAGTCTCAAGCGCTTTTCAAATCTGAATGACAAAGCCGTGTCTGAGTTTTCTCAGCCACGGCTTTGTCCAGTGGGTTTTAACGGCTACGCATCAAAACAACTATTGAGCTATGGCGCAGTGACACAATTGCGAAAACAAACCCAATCACCTTATGCTAAGCATCCAATGCCCTTAAGCTGCGCTTACATTTTGCGAAAATATTATAGAGAATCAGATCGTGAGCAGCCTTACAGACATCGAAAAACGATACTTAGAACGCTTACTTGAGATGGGAAGTGGGTATGTCTTGGACTATTCCGACGCGACCTTTGGAGCATTTTTTAACAAGTTCCGCATCGATATCCATGGGCAAAAGTACCAAACCTACGGCACCTCGAAGGCTAAGAAGATGAGGGCTTTTTGGGAGCAAGAGCCGGACCCAATCGTCGGAAAGGTTCTGTCGGAGATGTTGGACTCGTATATCGCAACCTGCGAGCTTGGCGGAACCGAAATCGACAAGCCCGTCCTTGAGAAAGGCCGCGCCGTTGTTGATCGTCTCCTAGGAAAGAAAGCGAAATCGACGAATGCGCCTACCGAGAGCAGCTTTCTCGACACTGAGTTCACCATTCCGAACATTGGGAAGCTGCCTGTCGATGCGCCTGTCGTACCTGTCATCGAGAAGCGTCTCATAGAGGCCCGAATTGCCTTGAAGGCCGGTGCAAACCTGTCAGTGATTTTCCTCTGCGGGAGCGTCTTGGAAGCCGTGTTGCTAGGCGCAGCGCAGAAGCACCCTGCGAAATTCAACAATTCGAAGGCCAGTCCAACAAATAGCGCTGGCAGCGTGAAGAAGTTCCATGAATGGAGCCTTGCGCAGTTTATCGACGTTGCGTGTGAGATCGGCTTGCTCAAACCCGATGTGAAAAAATTCGGGCACGGCCTTCGCGACTTTCGCAATTTCATACACCCGTATCAGCAGCTCGCGACTGGTTTCACACCAGATCAGCACACCGCCAAAGTCTGCTTTCAGGTCTTGAAAGCGGCCTTGGCAGACGTAGCAGGAGAGCGCTGACGATGGATAGCTCTTACACTGCCTTTCACTTCTGGTCTGGGCATCGACAGAATTTGATCGACGAGCACAACTTTTTCGTCTCGCAGGCCCGCGAACGATTGTTTGCGCAATTCGATGACGAGGAAATGAAGAAAGCGGCCGATGCGCACGCAGATGCAACATGGGATGCGATGGGTCAGCATTTTGACCCTGATCGACATGATCCCGGAGACTACGCAGAACAGGCGTACGAAGCGGGTACGAACCTTTACTTGAGCCTTTGTGACATGCGGGACCAGGTTCTTTTTGCGATGTTGGTTTCGATCTTCCACCGATGGGAAAAAGAGCTTCGTGACTGGCTCGTCAGAGAAATGCAGCACTGGATGCCCGATGAGACAGCATTTCGCCGCGTCTGGTCTTCCAGCTTTGTTGAGGTTCTGAACCTGTTGAAAGACCTCGGTTTGGACGTTCGCGCGAAGCCTTATTACAAGGCACTTGATGCCTGTCGTTTAGTGGTCAACGTTCACAAACACGGAGACGGCAAGTCACTTGATGACTTAAAGAGGCAGTACCCAGAGTTGATCGTGTCCGAAGAAGAAATCGGGGTAGATCGGGAGTTAGTCCTCTCGTGGAAAGATCACACCAATCTGCGCATTTCCGCAGAACAATTCGAGATCGTCTCACACGCCATCGTTCAATTCTGGAATGATGTGCCGGAGGTAATCACATTGGGTGAAATAAAGAAGTTGCCAAAGTGGCTGCTTGATGCAGCACCGAGCATAAGCCTCAAGTAAGAGGCTGATGGACGTGCGCTCCTACAATCACGGCGGCGGTGTCGTGAAGATGTCAGCAGATAGCACAGTTCCATCGGGGGCGTTCAAATACAAAAGCCCTTGCCCACCGAACGGCGATCACACCTACGATTGGACAGCCGTTGCACGCACCAAGAAATCTGGCGGCCAGAAGCTAGGCATCGCCACAGCGCAACGTCAGTATCCTGAATAGGGTGACGGGTTGGCTAAGTCGAAACTGCTGACAAAGGCGCAAGGCAACTTCATTGCCTTGCGCCATCATCAAGAGATAGTCGTCACAGATGTCGATAGTCTGCTGGGGTCGGTGACCCGACTTTCCACCAGCCAACATGCTCACAACTTTCGCAAAAAGTGAAGCTAGGCCGAGTTGCTATCTTCGCTTGAAGGCTCCCCCGGCCACCATCGAGAGTTGAATATGTCAATCGGAGAGGCGCTGCACGACGGGCAATGCCATAAGTTCGCCGCCACGGCCTTGGCCCCCAACTTCTCGTCGCAGTGCAAACAAAACCATGTATCACTCAGACCACCATTGATCGGGTGAGAAACTCGTCCCTTGTCATCAGGGTTCGTCGAACGCCGAGGCCAGTCTGAGGCAATACGGGCACGAACCTGTTCAGCTTTGGCGTTAGCTACGGCCAGCGCCTGAACAACGAAATCAGGCTCATTGATTGGGTTTGCCTTGTAGCGCTTGTCCGTGACTTTAACGCACGGCTTCTTGGAGGGCGCTTCTGGGACATGGATAAGCCAGCCACGACCGCTCATGTAGACTTCATCTAAGGAGACTTCAATTTGATAAGGATGTGAAGCAATCACCCCTTGGCTGACACCACCCGGATCGCCAAACAACTCTTCGGTATCACTCCGCTCCGCAGCACTCTTCACGGCGCTAGGGTTGATCTGTTCCAGAAGTTCCGCAGCCTTATCCAGTTCCGCAGCGCTTGGAAGCCATCCTTCCTTATTGGCTTCGGACACCGCATACCAATGAGAGTACCCAAGCGCATGAGCGACCAAATTAAGCGCCTCATGATGTTCAATGCGCTTTGAGCGAGCAATCTTCTTTGCGATGGTCTTCAGTTTTTTGATTTCATAATCTTGAGCCATGACCCATTCCTAATCTCGGATCTGACTAGGTGCCCGCTACTAATCGATCCGCTAAGAAGGGAGCGACAAAAAATATTCAAGCACTGCATGGCTTTGCGTGGCGGGCACACCGGCCTGTGCGGAAGGCCAACGTCAATATGGCGAGACGCACAAGGAGCGTCAAGAGTGCATTTCAACCTCAATCTGAATCGACAAAATCACAGGTAGCCTTCCGTTGCCAATCCGACAAATATACCTGACCCCTTCTACAACAAACGTTGGTTTGTCGTTTACGAAGAAGAGAAGGCATGACCGAGTATGTAGTTTACTATCGGGTTTCGACCGAACGGCAGGGACGATCCGGCCTCGGGCTGAAAGCGCAGCGGGCGATGGTCGAGCAATTCCTGACACCCACTGATCAGGTCATAGCCGAGTTTACCGAAATCCAATCAGGCAAGCGTGACGACCGAGCTGAACTGTGGAACGCCATCAACCTTGTGAAGAAGACCCGTTCTAAACTGCTGATCCCAAAGCTGGACAGGTTCTCCCGGAAAGTGTCGTTCATCTCAGGGATTATCGACCAAGGGATTGAACTGGTCGTCTGTGAACACCCGAACGTGTCAACGTTCTTCCTGCACCTGCTGGCCTGCTTTGCTGAAGAAGAGCGCCGACAAATATCTGAAAGGACCAGAGCCGCACTCAAAGAGGCAAAGAACCGGGGAACCGTCCTTGGCCGGAATGCGCACGTATTGGCCACCCAACGGCAGTCAGAGAAGCTAAAATTCTTCGAAACCATCCGAGTTTCGTTCGAACAGGCGATTGTTGACGCAGGATCGTATTCAGGCGCGGCAAGACTGCTAAACGAACGTGGGGTGAAGACGTGCAAAGGCGGTCACTGGTATCCGCAGACGGTTAAAAATTATGCAACTTACATAACCGACAGAAAAGCACAGAAAAAATAACCACCTACGACTAATCAGTTGCTTTTTTCACCACAAGAACCTTCAGTTCTCGAATGGCAAATTCAGAGTTTTAATATTAAAACCATTTGCCGACATAGCCCAAACCCTCGTACACTAGAAACACGCCATCCAGACGACTTTTATCAGGTCGCAGATTATAGTTATTGTGAACACGCTTCTATGAAATTCAATTGGGGAAACAAATGCGTTACGCTAAAGTTATCAAAGTTATATTGTTCTCAGCAACAATTATCTACCCAAAAATCATCGTGGCCGATCAGAACATTCCAGAAATATTTGTTGTACCGGCCACTGTAACTCTGGTGTCACCAGTGGATGGCGTTATTGAGAGCAGAAAGAATGTCGGCCATACCGTGCTATTGGAACACGTCGAAGTCGAAGAATATGAAAATTTCCCGTTCAAGTATACAAGCAAAAAGAATAATAACTTCACATTTCGATTTGTTTCTGAAGCTGAGATTGACAGGCTTGAGCACGCCAGAGATGAGATACTTCGCACAACACAACTACTGCGCCAATTACTTGACGGGCTCAACGTAGAAACTACAATTCGCGACCCCTTATTCCAGAGGTTTAACTTTGCATCTTCAGAGTTGCGTCGCGAACTAGAAGTTTTAAAATATCACTCGAAGCGTGTTGCACAGCTGTATGGAGTTGAGGCAACTCCCCTGCAGATCGAGCAGGCTTCGACGCTATTAAGCATGCACTATCCATTTGATAAACAGACATGGGCGTCGGCGATTAACGAAGAGTTAAATTTTAATCAGCGAACTGCCCTAGGCATAGAAGAAATTCATCTAAACGTGGATCCGTTCCCTTGGCAGATCGCAAAAACCGGACGATTGAACGACTTATCTCTACTTAGGAGACAAGAAATCTCAACAGTGGAAGGAAATAAAATAACGAGCATCTGCCGTGCATTTCAAAGTTATTGGGATTTAGTTTTAGACAATAATCTTGAAAACAATGAAGATAGGAAGTTTCTGCAATCTTTGTCGGTAGAACATGGCCTGAACTCCGACGAATTTCACAATACTCTACGAGATTTGGACTGCGATCAATCTGTACTCAAACAGAAGGAGGACGCTGGCCTCCATGATCTCGGTGTTGTTATTGAAATCACATTACAGGCCCTCATCTCATCCTCCAATGTTGGGCATTGTGCACTGGATGAGCATGCAAATGAAGCCTGCATTAGAGCCATCTTTTGGAAGCCCTCCAGTGGAACAGGAGAAAAACGCTCTCCGAGTTCTACTGATGTATTGCAACACTACAAAGCAGCTCTCAAACCACAAATTGAACTTTGCGAAAAGTTAAATGCGACGTTGGGTATAAGCAAACCGTGCACGTTACCCGACGAAGTAATTCTAGCTACTGCTGACACAGCTTTGCGACAGTTGGAAGAAATTTTTTATGCTATTTTCAACGATCTTTTGGAGTCATTAAATTTAACAAACAATCAAGCTCGGGAAGTTCTACACGATGTAGCAAGAAACACCCTAATACACTCCAACTCCAATTATTCTATTGAACTCTCTACACTTCGTTTTGACGTCAAGCCGCTATTCAGTGACACGAACAGGCAGATAAGGGATCATGCTTTTTTCTTTTCTCGTGTACTCGACGAAGCACGTCTCGAAAATATAATTCTTAAATCAAAGAAAAGCCCCTTTATGGCGTCGGGATCTTTAAAAAGTTTTCTTGACGATCAAGAAAACTCAGCTAACAAATTTGCGGCATCCAGAGGGAATTTTCTTTTCGCAAACAATTGGCGCGTCAAATTATCAAAGACAAGGAGGCGCCTTGATGAGGTTAACCTTGTTTGGCAAACATTTACCGAATTACATTCCAAGTTAATATCTTATAACTCCCTTTCTGACAATTTCTATGGCCGTCTCTCTCTGTATCATGAACTTGGGCCAGTAATCCAGCAGCCATCAGACTCAACACTTAGTTCTATTACGATGGATGTTGGGCATGGCGTTAATCGCGGTCAAATTGTTGGCGTCGCGAAACTTTTGTTTAAAAAAATTGGGAGCTCCTTTATCTCTAGCGAGGACTTCTTTTCCACCCCGTTAACGGTAGGAGAAACTATAACATTCTCATCAGCGTGGGGGGGAAAGAGTGGTGTAATAGTGGAAAGCACAGTCATAGAAGTTCAGCAAGTTGATCGAGATAATTTCTTTATCTCTTGGTCAATGCGCCCGAAACTTATTCACTCAGAGTCGGATGCGAAAATCCTCGGCTACGACTCTACTTTTGTAAACGGAATAAACTGCCAACATATCCTACCGATGGGGGAAGCTTGTTCAGATACATGGATTTCTAATCACAGTATTAGCCCATAGGAGTCGTACAATAATGTTAGAAAATCTCCATAATGCGTACAACACAATTTGGATTGCAGCAGGATTAAACATTATTGTCGGAACATGCCACGCTCAAAGTTCAGTGTTTGACACTACAGATGAAATACCAATTTGGTCTGAATTTTCTCATCCTGCTCCATCCGCTCTCAACGCACCGCCAAGCGCTGAAGACAAGTTGCCGCTGTGGAATTACAGTTTTTTAAACGACAACAACATTGAATACCATTCCAAAACACGCCCAGAGCGGAGCTGGTGGACCGGCAGTTTTGTCTATCATTATTTCTTTGGAAATAAAGACCGCATCACCTTAGAAGAGATTGGACTCGATGACAAATATGTAAATTCACCATCCGTAAGGGCTCTGATTGAAGAATTTGTGGATGAATTTATGAATCTAGCAGAGACTGAAGGGAAACACAATGTTTTCTATCAATACTCTCGGACCGCTGTTACAGACGTAACTCAAGACTGGCAATTGTTTCCCGTTGGAAATAGCGCGTTTTATATGGAAGGGAATTGCTATATGAGTGAGTGTGTATTGCATTTTAGCATCGAGGACGAATTCAAACACCCCCTATATTGGGATGAGATGGGTTTAGGAAGCCGGGGTGAGATCGGAACAAAGTACAAGATATTGCATCAATTCACCCAACCGACTCCGTATCTTCACCGCCTGTTACGAAAATAAGCAGGAAATTTGTTTTCCTATTATTTACATCAGCGTGGATGAGATTTCTATTTTTCGACTTGAAATTTGGACAGTCTTCTTTTCTTTGGTCCGTACATTCTCAGTCCACAGAATATAATTCAGTCTCGATCCTTGGGTTACTACCCTAGAGTTGAAACCCATCCCGTCAGTGACAAATCATTTACGGGAGAGCCTAGCGTCGCAATTCTTTTCCTGGGAGAAATTCCTTTTGGATCAAATTTTAACGAAAGCGAATACCAGAAAAGCGCGTCACGGTCCTCACCATTACTTTCACTGCACAAACCCGCCATGTAGGCGGCAACATTTGATCCCGGACCTCCGACAATAACCGCATTTTTATAGTGGATTAGTGCTTCCGAGAACTCACCCCGCCGAAAGTCAACTTCTCCAGCTTCAAGATAACCCCTAATATCGACTGGATCCAAATCGATTCGCTGTTTTGCAAGTTCTTTTGCCCTAACCCAGTCATTTGCCCAAATAGCAGTTTTTGTGTAACTTTCCAACGCAGGTAACAGAATTTCATTTCTCACATCGGCAGCGCCGCTCGGATGCGTGCAAATCTTTTTTGCTTCGATTAGAGCGCTATCGAGTTCAGCATAAGTTTCTTTCACGTTGCTCTTTAGAAAGGGTATGAAAGCTGCCGCGCGGTGAAAACGACTTCTATATACTTGAAGCTCTATTTCACCAATACTGGACGCACAATCTAAATAATCGCGATGAACATTCATCCAATAATTTGAGAGGTCAACGTTCTTCTGTTGTTTTGCACAGTATACCAGCATTTGGTATGACGCATTGACAGATGCCAGAGATCCCCTATCAGTATCAGAGCACAATTCTTCAAAATCAGAAACTGAAAATTTCTCTTTATAGTCCAAGTGTAAGATATATTTTGCAAGGGTGCGCAGATAACGTATTTCTGAATGTGTTTCCCGATTTATATTTGATGTTAGAGAAAGAACATTTCTGTATAGACAAAGCTTGGACAATAATTGAAGCAAGAGAATCTGCTGCTCGACTTCAAGGCCTCCATACTCATTGACCAGTTCACATACAGATTGCCATCGGTTTGAGCGGAAATCTCTAGGGACATCGCTAACATACTCAGCATCGTAGTCGTAACTTTCGCAATATCTATGGATACTTTTTCGAAAAGAATGTGACATCACAGCTTGAATTCTGGGATGCGTATGATCCTCAAACAATCTTGTGTACGCAAATAGAACACCTTTTGAGTGCAGCGGGCATTCATTTACTTTTGCTAAGTCTATATAAGGCCTGTAGAGCCAAGCAGCTGGGGTTACTGCCACTTGGCTACAATTGGTCTTCTGCATAATTTTTCAGAATACAACGGATATGGGTGATCCAGGCTCCAAGGTGGAAAATTTGAGCGAAGAAAATGCCTCAGCCTTGATACCTTCGGCAACCTTTTCCTCTTGGTCGGCACTCACTCGGCATTTATTGACCCAATCTTTCGGGATCAGATAAAGTTCACCATCATCGCCGCGAACTGCCATAACTTCAACGCCAGATTCCTGGTTAGACATCTGCTTTCTCCAATTAAATTCGTTCAATTTCGTCAGTTTACGTGATGCCCTTTAATTTGCAATAGCGAAGCAATATTACTTCGACTGCGCTCCAACGGTGTCTACGGCAGTGTATGTCCCATCAGTTACTTTTCCTTGCTGCAACAGTCTCATTGGCAGACCACTGGTAGTACAACAGGTTGGCTGATCTTGTGATAGCCGAGTTCCCGGAAATCCAATCCGGCAAACGGGACGATCGGGCCGAGTTGTGGAATGCCATCAACCTTGTGAAGAAGACCCGGTCGAAGCTGTTGATCCCGAAGCTGGAAAGGTTTTCACGTGAGGTGTCATTCATCTCTGGTATCATCGACCAAGGGATTGAACTGGTAGTTTGCGAACATCCGAACGTGTCAACGTTCTTCCTGCACCTGCTGGCCTGCTTTGCCGAGGAGGAGCGCCGACAGACTTCTGAGCGTACCAGCGCCGCACTCAAAGCGGCAAAGAACCGGGGAACCGTCCTTGGCCGGAATGCACATACCTTGGCTGCAAAACGGCAATCAGAGAAGCGGGTATTCTTCGAAACGATCCGGCCCGAGTTTGAACGAGCGTTGTCTGAGGCCAGATCGTTTTCAGGGGCGGCGAGGCTTTTGAACGAGCAAGGCGTGGCCACTTACAAGGGTGACCGCTGGTATCCACAGACTGTAAAGAACTACGCCGACTTCTGTAAAACATCTTCCATACAAGGTCCGACGGTAGAATGACTATTGCAGAACTTCCTAAGCTGTTCGTTGAACGGCTTCATTCTTCGATAAGCCTTCTCTGCGAGTTTCAGTTCATATTTCAGGGATTTTTTGATTTCAGCATGAATGTGAATAGCATTGCGGGCTTCATAAATTTCAATCAGGTCATCACACAATGTGGAGTTGATAATACCTAACTCGGCGGCACACCGTGCCTTGGCATCAAATCGAACCTTAGTAATGTCAGTCCGAGCAACATCTTGATAACTCGGTATGATGTCTTTTCCATCGTGAGATAAATTCTTCTCCAATACTTGCATTGAGTGCTTCGGAAGGGAAATCCGCTTCAAAGTCTTGTATTCAGTCAACTGTTGAACTCTTGGATTGTCCGACAGTTCTTGAAAAAGGACATGGTGGAGCGCCGCTTCGTAGACGGAAGCATACATCAGAACTTGTACGCGAACCTGTGCATTCCTCAACCAAGAGCCTGCTTCAAGGGCCCGAAGAACTTTGTAGATGTATCTTGCCGACATAAATTCTTCGGAAAGACGCGTTGCAAGCTCATCATCAGAGATGTAGTCAAATTGCTTGTCGTGCCAATTCTTATCCGCAAGATGGGCAGTCACATAATCCCGCAAGAGCCATTGCAGCAACTTGAGCTTTAGCTTGTTAAACCACTTTTTCACTATTGCTACCACGCTGATTTCAGGATCACTAAGCTGCTGAATTCATCACGATTTTTCGTTGATGTCTATTGCCATATCTCCCGAAATATTGGTTCTTAGCTGCTTTTCAGCATCTTCCACTGCCAAATCAAAAGCCGCTTTCGGCGTCAGGAACTGCTCAACATCCAATTCGGGGAACAATTTCAGCCTGATGCTTCTTAATACAGCAACAGACTGTGCAGTCCGGGGCACCTGATGCGGCACGAACGCCTTTTTCTTTCGGGCATTGTCCACATCCGTTTTGGCGCAGGGGATGCCAAAACCATCATTTAGGATTTCCGCCAGTTGGTGCGCCCTGAGCTTGTAGGTTGGGAATATCTTCTTGTTCCCCATTGCGTGCGGTTTAAGCTCGTGCGTGCCCGCTTTCCGCAGCTTGTGCGCTATGATCAGGTCCCGACGAAGTCGTTTTAGGACACCATCCTCTTTTGCAATGTAAGCCCCAGCCGGACCCTGTGCGGCCAGCTTGCCCTCAAAATACTCCGCCCATGCTTGGTAGTCGTTCACAGTTTTCAGACAATGCCCAGCCTGCTTGTTGTAGTCTGCCCAGATCGCCCGAGTGGTGTTGAATTGATCCACGGTGTCCCATGGCTGTGTTGAGAATGCCAAGTGCGTATGACTTTGCTCGTTACCAGTCGTGACAGTGACATCACCAGCCGCCTCCGGTCGTCGCTTCCAGTCGAACTCCATGGACAGACGTTTGGTCATCGTCTTGTCCACGAAGTCCATACCCTGCTCGTACATTTCCCGAATGCCAGCGCCCATTGTGACTGACACCGTGTCGGTCGGTTTGCGGTCAAAGAACAGATCGACAATTTTGTTGTTCTGCTCAGCCTTCGACAGGATGGCGTCCAGTTTAATACCGCCCTTGGCCAGTACAACTGTCTCATCCTCTTTGGGCACCATGCCCGTTCCGTCCCAGTCTTCAGGTGCGGACGACACCAATGTGGCCTGCCCCCGTGTACGCCAGCCAACAGGCTGACGGATGATATGCTTGACTTCATAGATGCTCCACTGCGCAGCCAACCCAATACGGGAAGTCAGGTATCTCCGGCCCAGCGTTCCTTGGGCGGCTTCTTTCATTTGCTCATCCGTGGCGGTCGTCAGAAAGCCATCGGTCGTGACACTGAAGATTTGCACGTCCCGAGGCAGAGCGTTCATAATCTCACTCAGCACCCCTCGGCAGAAGGCCGTGATGAAGGCAGCATAGACCGGATTGGTGATCTTGCTGGGTTTCATTGGCTTTGTCTCAGCATCCCTCAAATCGTAGATACGGCGTTCCCGAAGCCCTTGGGCAGTCTTTCCGTAGGTCGAGTTCACCAGTTCTTTCCAGAACAGATTGTGCAAGGTCTTCTTCGGATGTTTGGCACGCTCCTCGATGCAGTGACGGGCAAACTTCAAAAACGGTTTCTCAGCAGGGCCGCATTCCCTGCCGCCACCTTTTCTGCGGCTGAAAACACGGTCAGAGTCGATCCGCCGCCCTTCTACCAGTTCGATCTTAGCCCCTAGTTTCTTGGCAAGCAGGATTTCACTGATATGGGTGGTGCTGTTGCCTTTACGGGGGAACAGCAATCCGTTCTCCGTGCGCACTGGCAGTACCGGATATCGCACATCGTCAGGGAACTCAAAATCCACGTTGGCAAAGGCCAGGTCTTCGACAGTCAATTCCCCGCCGAGCAGTTCGTCGGTGCTGGTGATATGCGTTATTGTTGACCAGTCCGGCTCACCGATAAGGGCCATGGCTGATGGATAGGCGCTAGTCAGATCATAATCATACCAGACCCCCTCAGGTGCGGGACCAAACCAGAACTGCTCATTGCGGCCCCCATGATAGCATTCGGTGAAGAAGTCTTCGCTCCAGAAAAGCTTCTGAACAGTCTTGGCTTCAGTCTTTGTCACATAGCGACTGCTTTTGTTGCTCCAATACTTCTCAGTCACTTTCTCCTTCCCGACGATTTCCAGCGGATCGAGCCCTTGGGACAGCCAATGCTTTTGAATCAGGTCAACTCCAATCGAAGTCAGTGTGACGGGCAGCTTGAACTTACCCGTTTTTTCAAAATAGAGCCGGATCATGAGAACGGTGTATTGCGCACACACCTCGGCATCCCGAATGGCATAATCCCGGAACAGCAGCCAATTGGTGTCCAGCAGTTCCCCCATATTTTCTTTGTAATATTGTTCCTGCTTGGGATCGTCGGACAGCTTCATCTTCTCAAAGCCGAGAATTTCGCCCAGCTTGGCAAGGCTTTTGGCTCCTGCTGGCGCAAGGGCAATCGTGTCCCGGATTTTGACATGCAGCCTGATTGGCTTGAGATTTTCACCCCGCTTCAGCTTGACCACTATTTTGTCGCTGACATTCATGAACAGGCTGCGGACATTCTCCAAGTTCATGGCTTTCCGGGACTTCTCGTCTTTGAAGTCGGAGAACCCCGGCACGTCCGCACGGGTGAAGTGGGCCACCAGATACACATCCACCGGCAGTTTCAGATCGGGATGCTTGGTAAAACCATCCCGCAATGCATGTTCCAAGAACTCGGCCAAGGTCAGCCGGTCGTCGTCAGATGGTCCATCGGGCCGCACAATGCCCGACCAATGCTGTTCTGCCTCTGCTTTGTCCGGCGTTATGACACGACAGCTATACTGATAGGACAGCACCTGATTGCGGACCACGGCCAAGCCATCCGCATTCTCAAATCCCTCTCGCTGGTACTCGGTATCAAAGCCGATCACGAGGTAACGCACGTGCTTCGAATTCTTCTTGTTTGGGGGATAAAACTGGTCAGGTCGAAAAGTGAGTTTGGCTTGCATGGGACCCCAAGTTCAGATCAAAATGCTGGAACGTGCCACACTGCCATAACGGCAAAAGTGGTAATTGTTAATCCCTTACACCCATACGACACAAATACTATTTTTCTGATACCTGACTGCACAGCCGTGGGAGAATTTGCCCCAATCCCTGCATAACGTGGGACATTCTCCCGAATATGTGCTGACCCCAAATTAATCACAGCTTGCCCCCAATATTCTGGGTCCCGTCCTTATAAATAATCCGATCAAAAGCCTTGGTGTGTGGATGGGTTGCCTTCAATTGTCCCCACGGGTCCACACACCAAGCACCCAATCGGCGGAGGCAGACAATGACCCAGAACACAACACAATACATCGGAAACATCGAAGCGCTTGAGCGCTCCGTTTTCACCAAACGCAATTTCCGCAGGCAAGCTGACCGCTGGATGCTGGACAACCACAAACTGGCAATGCGTATCGTCGAAGCCTACATCCGTGGCGGTCGTCCTGCTGCGGATTACTTCATGAAGGCATTTCAGTTCGGTTACACCGTGGAAGCCGTTGAACGTGCCCTCAAGATCGTCACCCAGAAACAACGGCTGGCATGGATTGCGTCGGGCTGGATTCTCAACCTGTGCCCCGAAGACAAGGCTCGCAAGCTGGCCAAGGTTGCCGCAACCGTAAAGGGTGTTCGTGAAGCGCTACGGATCAAGCAGCAGCGAGTGACAAAAGCCATCAAGGTTGGTTACAGCCCAACCACCGTGACAACCGCATACGTCCGTGTGAAGGGCTATGCGGGCTGCACATATGATGCGGTTCTCAGCTATGTGTGGGCCAAATACAAAGATCAGCAGGAGTTGGCCGGGTATCCGGCAAGTGGGTAGATCAAGAGGCTCGAATGCCTCCTGAACCACGAACATCAACCCTTTGCTCCTGACACGGACCCAAAATCTAAACCCCAAACAATCAGCAAAACAATCTCTCGGCCCTGCCGAGTTTTCGCATGCCAGAAATTCAGGTTCGGGTCGGATCGGTACGGTGATGCATAAAAGCAACCCAAATGAATTCAGGAGCTAAAATGGGAATGAGAATAATAATCCAGAACACTGAAAGCTCATGGACGAGCGTAGCGAGGACATGAGTACATGGAGTTCATTTATATGCCGATGGAACCAAATGGTCGTCACAGGAAACTACTGGACCGCAATGAACGTCAACAGGGCAAGATGAAACCTGATTGAACCCCAACTACAGACCCCTTCGGGGTCAGGTCTTCGACAGTCCTGATGGAAAGAACAATAGAAATAACATTCGTGCAACGAATGTCTTGCGAAGCAAGCTATTGATCCAACATTGCCAGCGATTGGCCAACAGATAGCCACCAGATGGCAAAATGCTTCATTTCGTGAAGTGCTTCGCATGTGGCTAGTGATCTTGGTTCGGTTGATGGCTGGATCGAACTTCCTCAGTCCCATTGGGTTTCAAATTAGACCTGACAGCCGACAATAGGACGGATCATTGCCACCCATCGCCACCATCCGGCTACTGTTTGGCTATCAACTTCACTACGTGAAGTGCTTCGCACGGTTTGGGTTTTGTTGCTCGTGGTTGGGACCGACCGAAAAGCAAAAAAGTCCCGTTGCGATCCATCCGAACCCAACGGGACCATTTGAGTGTTCAAAGCAACTGGCAGATGTCACTTTCCGAACCGGCTGCGGATTGCTGTCGCAGCCGTCTCAAGGACCGCATCCAGTTTGCCGTCACTCGTGAGGGTTTTCAGCTTTTCGAGGTTTTGCACCACGTCATCTGCATCCGTGCATTTGATCGCTGACAGGCCCGGAGCCAGTTCAAGAGACGCTTTTCCATACCTCGGGGAAATGAACCATTCCCCTTTCCTCGACTGCCAGACCCAAGTGCTTTTCGCCGGGTTGCTGGTCTCCTCTGCCGCCATTCCAGACAACTGCTTGTCGATGGCTGCGATGAATTTCTGCCGACGCTGATGGGACGGCTGCGTGGTTTTGGGCTTTTCCGCTGCCTCCAGATTGAATTGTTTTTCAAGTGCCATTGGGATCTCCTTTGCTACCCCAGTGGCGTCCCTTGGTTCACGATTGCAGACAACAGGGCAGATGGCCGGTTGGCACAACAACTCGTCACTCCCTGTGCTGCAAGTTCTCAATGATCCCTGTCGTGGGAGCCATGTTCTTCAAATAGAACCGCTCCAACTGATCCACTGACGTTCCTGCATTCTTGGCAAGGGTGTGGGGGTTCACCTTCCCATTCGACGACCTCACCCGGGACTGAATGGCATAATGCCGAAGTGAGTAAGGTGACAGCTTACGGTCATCATCCAGCAGATCGGCCTTTTCCAATATGTGGTTGAAGATACGCCGAGCCGTGTTGATCGCCGTTGTTCGGTTTGGGTATTCCGGCATCCAGACATAGCCGTTCCTGTCTGGCCCCTTCTCATCGAATGGGTTCAGGATGGCATGGTAAAGCGGCACCGCCAAAGGCATCGTTACGCTGACACGGCCACCTGTCTTGCCGCCCCGCACATTCAGTTCCAGATGCGCAGGTTCGCCTTTGATCTGGATATCTTTGTGCTTGAGGCCGAACAGTTCACCTTCGGTCGGACGGAGGAACGTGTGGACCACAAACCGGAACATCTTGGCGTGATGACCGGTGATCTCAACGCCACGCACCTTGTCTCTGCGTTTGACACACTCTCCAGCGGCCTTCATGAAGCGTTTGTATTCATCATCTGTAAAAGCGTTACGAGGGCTATCGACGGTCTTTTGCTTCGGCAAAACTGGTAAGACATCCAACAGGCCATCTTCGACAGCCAACGTCAGGACCTTACGAATGATGCCGACGTGCTTGCCCTTGGTCGATTCCGCCAACCGCTTTGGCCGGTTCTCGTCCAGATGAATCAGATAATCCCGAACCATCCCTGTATTGATCTTCGTGACATCATACTTTCCGAAGTAGCAGATCAGCCCGTCCTTGGAGCGGTTCAACAGTTTGTTGTCACCGTCCGACCATTTCGACTTACCCTTCTGCACTCCCATCAGCTTTTTGGCATAGTGCTCAAAGCTGGTGGCTTTCTTCTTGGCATGGTCGCTGTTGGCTTTGCTGCGGTACGTGTCGGCAAACTCGTAAGCCACTTCCATGGCCTCGATCCGTGATTTTTCCTTTGTGGACCGCAGTACATATCCGCCCTTCATTGGGTCCCAAAAGCGAACGTACCAATAAGGACTACGAGCATACTGTAGGATAGCCAGCCCTCGACGCAGAGGTTTTTGCTTGGAGATTTGGTTTTTTGAATCTTTGGACAAGTCGGAGCCGAATTAGGAGTGCATAACAGTGCATAACTTTTACGGCGGAAAATCTGAACGCTCAACGTTCAAAATTTACCAGTTAAATCAGTGATTTAGTGGTGCCCGGGGGCGGAATCGAACCACCGACACGAGGATTTTCAATCCACTGCTCTACCCCTGAGCTACCCGGGCACGGGAACGATGTTCATCGTTGGGTGGAGGCCTTCTATGACTTGCCACAGGCAGTGTCCAGAGGCTTTTTGACATTTTTTTAATGTGGGCGCGATTGCTCGGTTTCGCCCTCGGTGACATCCGTGTCCAGGTTTTCTTCGCGCTGCGACGGAACTGCATAGGACCCGTTCAGCCACTTGGCCAAGTCAATGTCAGCACAGCGTTTGGAACAGAACGGGCGGAACCTGATGACCGTATCTTCACCGCAAATCGGGCAGCTCATTTCAGCACCTCCGCCAAAGGGATGCGGCCACGTTTGCGCTGCAGTTCATAGTGGCCCAACGGGGTCCAACCAGCCAGAGTGGTTTCGATCCCGTCCGCCTTAAACGCGGCGCGCAGGGCCGATTCAAAACCGCGGCGATCTTTCTTGGGCATGGGGGCCAAATCCACCGTAATTTGCCCGCCCAGGCCGCGCACGCGCAGCGCGCGGGCCAGCGCCTTGGCACAGGCGAAGTTGGCTTTGGTACCAGCGGCCAGAGACGTATCGGACCCGGTGTTCACATCCACGGCAACCAGCGCGCGTGTGGGCTGGATAAAGAGATGCCCTCCGCCCGGAAGCGGCTCGGAGATCCCGCGCACCACGTCCAGTGCGTCGAGCACACCCTGCATCTCGAAACCTCTGGCTTGGGTCACGACCTCGGCCGGATCAGTCCAGTCGCGCCAAGCCAATACGTGCGGACCGTCTCCTTCAAGCAGCAGTTCAGGTTCAGTTCCCGGATCGTTCAGGACCTGATCGGCATGGGCAAGCATGGCGCTGATGTCTTCGGCAATCTCACCCGCATCCTCCCCTGCACAGCATGAGCGCAGGATCAGGCCATAGTCGCTGCCATCCATGGTCTCATGCGCGATCTCGAGCAGACGGTCGCGTTCATCCTCGTCACGGATGGAGCGCGAAATGTTCAAACCCGGCGCTTCAGGCGTGACAATCGCATAGCGGCTTTTGAACAGGATGCGGTCAGTCACCGGCAGCGCCTTGCCCGGCTCGGCGTAACCCGTCACCTGCACCAGCATCAGCGCACCGGGGGCCAGCCCCTTGACCTGCCGCAGAAAGGCCGGACCGTCGGGGGTTGTCAGGAACATGCCGCCCTGCCCTTTGACCGGGCGGTCGGCGCGGGCACGGTAGATCGTGCCCGGGGCGGGGGCATCTGCGGCGATCAGAAAATCGTCCAGCTTGCCATCTACCATCAAGGCAGCGGCTTCGCGGTTGTCGATATGGTCCAGAACGATGGTGCGACCCTTCATGATGCCTCACGATACAGGGGATAGCCGATGCCTTGCAAAAGGGCGGCGGTCTCAGACAGGGGCAGGCCGACAATGCCGGTGAACGAACCCGAAATCCAGGGAATAAACGCGCCCGCCGGGCCCTGGATCGCATAGGCGCCTGCTTTACCCTGCCAGTCTCCGGTGGTCAGATAGGCGTTGATTTCCACATCTGACAGGCGCTTAACCTTGACCTGAGAAACCACGTCGCGCTGCAGCACTCGATCTCCACGCCGCACGGCGACCGAGGTGATCACACGGTGCCGCCGACCGGACAAAACATGCAGGAACTCAGCCGCCTGCCCCACATCTTCGGGCTTGCCCAGAATGCGACGACCTAGCGCAACAGTAGTATCTGCGCAGAGGGTTACATCGTCGCTATCCGCTTGAACCGCCTGCACTTTTGCCCGCGTTATGCGGCTGCAATAGGGCACGGGCAGCTCGCCCTTCAGGGGCGTTTCGTCGATGTCAGGGACGAGGATGGCATCGGGCTGCACACCAAGCTGGGCCAGCAGGTCCAGCCGCCTTGGGCTGCCCGATCCTAAGATAAACGCCATTGCGGCAGGCGTTACTTGAAGCGGTAGTTGATCCGACCCTTGGTCAGATCATAGGGGGTCATCTCGACCTGAACCTTGTCGCCGGCCAGAACGCGGATGCGGTTCTTACGCATCTTGCCTGCCGTATGTGCGATGATCTCATGGCCGTTTTCCAGCTCGACCCGAAACGTCGCATTAGGCAGGAGTTCCTTCACGACACCGGGAAATTCGAGCGTATCTTCCTTGGCCATGTTGTCTCCATCATTACGTTGCACCCGCAGAATCTACGGGGATGTGCGCTTAAATGAGCCCATTTTCGGCTTATTTCAAGGGCGGAATCACCTAAAGGGGGGATATTGTGACTGAATCGACTCGGGGGGATTGCTCCTCCCAGTGGGTTCGGTTCAGCACATTTCCGTCGGCACGGACCTCGGCAATGGCCGACAGGTTGACATCCGCATAGGTCCAGCCGGGTTGGTTCAGGGTGCCCTCTGACAGCACTCCGGTCGCTGGAAAGCCCTTGTCGGGCGGGCCAAAAACGCCGCCAGTACCGGTGTTCATATCCACCGCTTCTGACCAGTCGTTGTTGCCGACCAGAGACGCCATCACCGTAACACATTGATTTTCCAATGCGCGCGACATCGCTCCGACACGAACGCGCCAGTAGCCGGCCAATGCCTCGGTGCAGGATGGGACAAGGATCAAGTCGGCTTCCTGCAGAGCCCGACCCAGCAGGGGGAACTCACTGTCGTAACAGATCAAGACACCGATCTTGCCCAGAGCGGTGTCGAACAGTTTCAGTGGACCCCCGGGCGAGATATCCCAATCCTCGCGTTCAAACCGGGTCATGATCTGTTTGTCCTGATGATCCTGCCCGCCATCCGGCGCATAAAGCGCCGCGCGGTTCACCGGACGGCCCGGACCATCCACGACCGGAGCCGATGCGCCCAGAATGTAGGTTTTGTATTCCCGCGCAAGACGCTGATGCAGGGCTTGGGCATCTTCCATCCGGTCGGAAACTGCGCGTATGGAACGCTCCAGATCGCCCGCAACTTCGGCCCCATCCAAGGTGGACAATTCCATTGCGCCGTATTCGGGGAAGACCAGCAACTCAGCCCCCTGCCTTGCGGCACCGGAAACCCAGCGATCCAACTTGTCCTCGTACTGCGCCCAACTGTCGAGCCAGTCGAGATCATATGCAGCGGTTGCGACTTTCATATTTACGTCCCTGCAAGAAAATCTTGCGCGACATTAGAAGGTGACCTCACCGACTGTACAGGCCAATTTCCCGGAATTCGAAACGTCTTGGGCAATCATGAGTTCCCGAGGCATTAGGAGCTCACAACCTGCGGCTCCAACCCTCTTCATATTCTCCCAGCACGCGAGACATCTCCAACAATGAACCAAAAAACCTCGCGTAAACGTCCCGGGACAACATCGGCTTGTTGTCGTCCAATACCTGTACAAGGTTGGCTACTTCTGCGGCAAACCTGTCGTGGACTTGCTTATCAGCCGATGTTGGATCAAGCGTCCAGATATTGCGCGTGTCGTAGTAGTCGGCGGGCTGTGGTTCGTCATCAATCATGGATCGGCCTCATCAATTTGAAGCCAACGTGGGGACGAACAGTTTACTCGCAAGATAGCTGGCAGGAAGTCACACGAATTTGGCTGCCATCCGAATGAACGCGGTTAACGCGCTCAACAAAAGGGGCGTTTTGTCCGTCGGGCGAACCAATGAAATTCACAAATCCCTGATCCAGAATTGCAACGGCTTGGGCGTTTCCCCTTCTTCGCCGATATCCTTCCATGAAAACTGTGCTACCGCACCGGACAGAGGCTCATACCCTCGCGCGCGCCAAAAGGCATCAAGTGGTCGGTAGCTCTCCGGCCGCATCGGATGATCCGCTGGGCGCTGAACGCCGCAAAATGCACATTTGGAAAAACCGAGGCGACGGGCGTGGGCTTCACGCAGGTCGAAGAATTTGTGGCCAACACCCTGCCCCCGATAGTCTGGCAGCAGAACTGATTCTGCGCAGTAGAAAATCTGTGACAGTTCCAGCCCGGTTCCTTCAAAGGCGGCAGCGAAATCATCGGCGTGATCGGTCAGAGGGGCCCCGGTTGAGGCCCCGATCAGGCGATCGCCATCAAAGGCGCCGACGACAATCGCCTTGTCGCTGTCGCGATAGGACTGCAGGTACTTGCGCTCATAGTCCAAATCACCGTCATACAGGTACGGCCACGCCCGAAACACTTCGATCCGCAACCGCGCCACATCGTCCAGAGCGGCCTCTAGCGCCGCTCCGGTCAGAGGGCGGACGGCGGTGACCTCAGCCATTCGAGACCTGCTTGGTCCAGTCGGCGAGGTTATAGAAGGTGGTGACGCGGGTGATCTTGCCGTCCTTCAGATCAAAGAACGACCCGGCGGGCAGACGGTAGGTCTGACCATGCGCCTCGGGCAGGCCCTCATCGGTTTCCAGATAGGTCCCATTCACGATGAACTCGGCCGCCGCACGGGTGCCGCCTTCGGCTTCAAACACCACGATATCGGTGAGGTTCTCGCTGTAGCAGCGGTTCATGTGGTCGCAGAAGGCGGTGAATTTCTTTTTACCGACGCGAATCTGCCCTTCGTTTACGTGATGGGCCACGTCGTCGGATAAGCAGGCCAACATGCCATTGACATCGCCTGCGTTGAAAGCCTCAAAATATGTTTTGACGGTCTGGTTCATGGTCACTCCGTAGGTTCGCCCCAGCGTTCTTTCAGATGCCCAATGATCTGATCGCGGGTCTGCCGGTAGTGATGTAGCTTTTCTTCGCGATTCTCGCCCAGCCCGGTAGGGTCCATTATTGGCCAATAATCGACATCCAGGTGAAAAATCCGGGTCAGTTCCAGCGCTTTTCGCTGGCTGGCGGGCGACAGGGCAACCACCAGGTCAAAGGAGCTGAGGTCATCGCCCCATTCCTGCATTTCATCAAACGAGCGCGTTCTGTGGCGGGAAAGTTCGACATCGATCTCTTGGCAGACCGAAATGCAGAACCCGTCAATTTCGAAGTCGTTGCGCACGCCGGCAGATTGCACATATGTCCCGGTGCCATAGAACTTCTTCATGATGCCTTCGGCCATCGGTGACCGAACCGAATTGTGGTCGCAACAAAACAGAACCGACTGCGGCAGAGGCGTCACCCGTCAGCCCCCGAAGTGCAGCACGCAGATCAGCGTGAACAGGCGACGGGCGGTGTCGGTATCAATATCCGCTTTTCCTTCCAACCGCTCTTGCAGCACGCGGCTGCCTTCGTTGTGGATGCCGCGCCGGGCCATGTCGATTGTTTCGATCTGGCTGGGCGGCAGGGTCTTGACCGCGTTGAAGTAGCTTTCGCAGATTTGGAAGTAATCTTTGACCACCTGTTTGAACGGACCCAGCGACAGATGGAACTCGGCCGCTTTTTCCTCGGCCTCGGTGGCGACGTCGAACACCAGCCGCTTGTCGCGGATCGACAGCTGAACGTGATACGGTCCGTCCGGTATCACCCGATCCTCACGCTGTGGCAGCGCAAAGCTGTTGTCTTCCAGCAGGTCATAGATGGCAACCTTGCGCTCCTGCTCGATCTCGGGGGTCGGAGGAGGCAGGTTACGGTCATCCAGTTCGATATGCGAAATGCGGGTCATCTTAACGGTCACAGTTTTTCGGGTCTGCACAGACCTATATCAACGTTTTTCTTTCGGCAACGTACAGAAGCGCCATAAATCATGCGCCTTCACGTCACATCAGCCGTTTAGACGCTTGAGCCGCGCTGTCACCGACAACCCATGCGCCTCGAGGCTTTCGGACTGCGCCAGTTGCTCCGCCGCGGGACCAATGGCCCGCAGCGCCTCGGGCGTCATCTGGCTGAGTGTGGTGCGTTTGAGGAAATCCATCACGCTGAGGCCGGAGGAAAACCGAGCCGACCGCGCCGTAGGCAGCACATGGTTAGGGCCGCCGACATAGTCTCCGATGGCTTCGGGCGTGTATTGACCCAGAAAGATCGCGCCAGCATGGATGGTTTTCTGGCTGAGCGCGACCGGATCCGCAACGCAAAGCTCGAGGTGTTCCGGGGCGATGCGGTTCGACAGCGCTGCAGCCTCATCCAGATCGCGCACGGTGATCACCGCGCCGAAATCGCGCCAGCTGGCCCCGGCGATGGCACGACGCTGTAGGGTTTCCAGACGTTTCTCGACGGCCTCTGCCACCGCCTGCCCAAACCCGGCATCATCGGTGATCAGGATCGACTGCGCGCTTTCGTCGTGCTCGGCCTGGCTGAGAAGGTCCAGCGCGATCCAGTCAGGATCGTTGTCCTTATCCGCGATCACAAGGATTTCGGACGGCCCCGCAATCATGTCGATGCCCACCTTGCCAAAAACCCGGCGTTTGGCGGCGGCGACAAAGGCGTTGCCGGGGCCGGTGATCTTGTCCACCGGCGCGACGGACTCGGTGCCATAGGCCAGCGCCGCAATCGCCTGCGCGCCACCGATGCGATAGATCGTATCCACGCCCGACAATTGCGCCGCCAGTAGGACCAGAGGGTTTGCTTGCCCGTCCGGTGTCGGCACCGCAATGGCCAGCCGCTCGACCCCAGCCACCTTGGCCGGGATTGCATTCATCAGAACCGAAGACGGGTAAGAGGCCAGACCACCCGGCACATAAAGCCCCGCCGCCGAGACCGCCGACCAGCGCCATCCCAGGGTCGCTCCGGCGGCGTCGGTCCATTGGAGATCCTCGGGCATCTGTTTTTCGTGATAGGCGCGGATGCGCTCGGCGGCCAGCTCCAACGCGGCACGGTCGGCGTCCGAGACCTGCGCAACCGCAGCAGCAATCTCATCCGCGGAAAAGGCCAACGTGTCAGGCGTCAGCTCCAACCGGTCGAATTTGGCTGTAAGCTCAATGACGGCGTCATCTCCCCGGGTGCGCACATCCTCGATGATGTCCGCTACAACCGCATCGACATCCGGGCTGTCTTCTCGCTTGGCCGACAACAGCGTCTGAAAGGCAGTGTCGAACTCGGGCGACGAGGAATCGAGGAAAACGGGCATGGTCTGGCTCTCCGGGGCGTTTGATCGGGACATATCGCCGGGATGGGCTGGCCTCAACCCTTCTTGGCCGGGTGCAGCGATTTGCGCATGGCGAAACAGGAAACGTCGCCGCGCGCGCCGCATTGCCCGGTGGGCTGCCATCCGTGCCGCCGATAAAACGACTGCGCCGTTTGTGTCGCCTCAAGCCGGGCTTCGGTATAGCCTGAAGCAATCAGTTCCCGTTCCAGCCGATGCAGCAAGACCGACCCGATCCCGTGGCCGGTGTGATCCGGGTCGATATAAAGCAGCGTGATCACATCTTCGCGCAAGCCACCCACGGCAGCCACTTGCCCTGCACGTTCGGCTACCCAAATCTGCGCTCCATCCCTGATCCAGCCCCGGATCGTCTCTGGGTCCTTGTTCGCCGTCCATTTCGCGATGGCCTGCGGGTCATCCCGGTGGTCCGCCTGACAAAGCCGGGTGATCGAGCGGATCAGAACCCGGCTCAGATCGAACACGTCAAATACGGTCGCACGACGGAACTCCAGACCCGCCGGAGGTCCGGAGAACGCCTGCGATATGCCACGCTTATTCCGGATGGTGCGGGGCCTGCCCCGACGGGGCTTGATAGGGGCGGGTTACATCCTTGAGCGTGGCGTCAATCGCCTCGACCGACAAACGGATCGCGCCATCTCCTGCTAGCGTCAGGATGATCTGGCCGGCACTGTCCTCGCCCGCTTCGAAATCAACCGACAGTAGGGACATCACCATGTCCTTTTCGCTGCGGTCGACACCCTGGCTGGCCACCGCGAGTACCGAATCGAACACCAGCACCGACTGCACACGCTCGAATGCGCGCCCCCGGCGGGTAGCGGCGTCTTTGTCCTCCCAACGAAAGCGGTTCAGCAGCAGGCCAAACCGGCGTTGCGACGGCTGCCATGTCATCTCGGTCACCGGAAAAATGGCGTCCTGCGTCAGGGTCGAAATCACCTGCAGGTCATCTGAATCCTCGGCGCCGAGGTTCAGCGGGGCCTCGCGCCCGTCGTGAAAACTTGCGTCTGTCATTGGCCCTTTATCCGTTCGATTTTTGCACCCACACCTTCCAGCTTGCGCACCACATGTTCATATCCGCGATCCAAATGATAGACCCGGCTGACCGTTGTTTCGCCTTCAGCCGCCAACCCCGCCAGAATCAACGAGACTGAGGCCCGCAGGTCCGTCGCCATTACCGGCGCGCCCTTGAGCTGATCCACACCAGTCACCGTGGCCGTCCCGCCGTGCACTTCGATATTCGCCCCCATGCGCACCAGTTCGGGGGCGTGCATGAAGCGATTCTCAAAGATGCGCTCTTCCAGAACCGAGGTGCCCTCGGCCGTACACATCAGCGCCATCATCTGTGCCTGCAAGTCAGTCGGGAAACCGGGGAAGGGTTCGGTGACCACATCCACAGACCGGACACGCCCATTCTTGCGCGCCACTTTCAAGCCTTTGTCAGTTTCTGTAACGCTCACTCCTGCGGCATCCAGCTTTTCGGCAAAGGAACTGACCAGCGACATCCGACCACCCAGTAACTCGACCTCACCTCCGCAGATGGCCGGGGCCAGCATATAGGTGCCCAACTCGATCCGGTCGGTCACAACCTGATGAGTCGCGCCGTGCAGGCGGTCAACGCCCTGAATTTCGATGGTCGAGGTGCCCTCACCCGAGATTTGCGCCCCCATTTTGCGCAGACATTCGACCAGATCCACGATCTCGGGCTCGCGCGCGGCGTTTTTCAGAACTGTGGTCCCCTTGGCCAACGTAGCCGCCATGACAATATTCTCGGTCGCGCCAACAGAGGCAAAGCGCATCTCGTGCACCGCGCCTTTCAATCCACCGGGCACCTTGGCGTGCAGGTAACCGTCCTCAAGTTCAATCTCGGCGCCCAGCGCCTCGAGCCCTTCTACATGCAGGTCCATTGGCCGCGCACCAATCGCGCACCCACCGGGCAACGACACGACGGCCTCTCCAAACCGGGCCAGCAACGGACCCAGCACCAGGTTCGAGGCGCGCATCTTGCGCACGATCTCATAGTCCGCCGTGTGGCTGGTCAGGTCGTGACTGGACATTGCAAGCACTTGCCCGTCCTGCAGCGAAGACACCTCGGCCCCCAGAGATTGCAGCAGGGCGGTCATGGTCTTGATGTCGCTCAGCCGCGGCGCGTTGGTCAGCGTCAGCGGTTCTTCGCTCAGCAAGGTTGCGGGCATCAGCGTCAGACACGCGTTCTTGGCCCCCGCAATCGGAATCTGACCGTTCAGCGGCCCGTTGCCCGTCACCAGAATCGAATCCATCTGCTCTTATCCCTCGTCCTTATCGGCTTTGTCGGTTTGGGTCGCGCGCGCCTTGGCCTGCGCCTTGCGCCGCGCCATATTCGCTTTCAGCGCCGCTTTCAGCCGCTCTTCGCGCGCATCCCCGGATTTGCCATGTTTTTTGGGTGTATTTCTATCTGCCATGATCTTTCTCTACAGGAGGTGAAAAAAACCGTCCAGACACCCTTGCGCCCCGTTTCGTTTGAGTCTAATCACCCGCCCACAGCGCTGCTGTAGCTCAGAGGTAGAGCACTCCCTTGGTAAGGGAGAGGTCGAGAGTTCAATTCTCTCCAGCAGCACCATGATTTCCTGTTCACTATCAAAAACTTACGACAAGACAATGGCTTGCACCTGCAGGTTCCCGCACAGGCTTCCTACACGTTGATCCCAGTCAGGCCTACTGCAATCAAAGTGGGAAAAAGCGGAATCTACTGCGTCAGGATGTGCACTCCAGCAAGCCTGAAGGGCGATGTTGGCCGTGCCAAGCTGTCAAAGTCGTGCCGCACCAGACCCGAAACGCTGATCTGAGACGATCACTTGTCCGACGGATCGCTTTCGGCATAGTCCCGCAGACGTTCAACGTCGGCAATCTCGGCGTGGTTGCGGTTGATCTTCACGCCAACAGTCTTGAGGCGCGAAAAGGCGCGGCTCAGGCTTTCCGGTTTCATCCCCAGACGCCCGGCGATCAGCATCTTGTCATAGGGTAGTTCCACGTCGCAGGCATCGGCTTCAGCCTCACACAGGTTCAGCAGGAATTCAGCCACCCGCTGCGCGCCGGTCTGGGCCTTGAGTTGTTCCAACTGTGCCACCAGAGAATGCAGATGGGTAAAGGTCGAAGCCAAAATAGATACGCCGATCTCAGGGTCTTCTTTCATCAGCGACAGCAGAAGCGGGCTGGGGATATGCATAATCTCGCAGGGTGACACAGCTTCGGCAGAGACGGGGTATGGGACATTCCTCAGCGCAACGGCCTCGCCAAAGCTTTCACCACGTGTAAAGACGCTGACCACGGCCTCGGCCCCTGTCGGCGACATACGGAAAAGCTTGACCCAGCCGGCCAGCACGACGTGAACGGCTTTGGCCTCTTCTTCCTGCAGGAAGATCGTTTCGCCGCGATCATAGCTGCGCCAGATTGCGTGGCTGAGCAACGTATCGATATGCTGATCCGGCAAGCTCTTGAGCAGGAGCGATTGCCGCGCGATTGCTTTTTGCGCTTCGTGAGCCAAGAAGGTTCCCCTTTTCCCTAGTCGATCTTCTGACCGGTACATCCTTCAAGCTCAGGCTATGCCAAAGCTGCGTCCAGCGCACCAGTCTTTTCCCCGGTCAACTTGACAATTGTCATGTTGCGGCGGCCTCAACGCGCATAACGTCACTCCAAAGCCAGTATTCCGGGGAGCCAGAAAGATGGACTACGAGCGATTTTTCAGTCAGAGCCTCGATAGTTTGCGGGAAGAAGGAAACTATCGCGTCTTCATCGACCTGCAACGCCGCTGTGGGTCTTTCCCGAACGCCCGCCAAACTGACGGGCAGGTTCAGCGGGATGTGCGAATCTGGTGTTCGAATGACTATTTGGGCATGGGGCAGCATCCTTCCGTAATCTCAGCCATACACGATGCGCTGGATCGCTGCGGCGCAGGCGCCGGGGGCACACGGAACATATCAGGTACCACTCACGATCACGTGCTGCTCGAGGCCGAACTGGCCGATCTGCACGGAAAAGAAGCCGCTCTTCTTTTCACATCCGGATATGTTTCAAACTGGGCCGCCCTCGGTACTCTTGCATCGAAAATCCCCGGGCTGATCGTGTTTTCAGATGCCTTGAACCACGCCTCGATGATCGAAGGCATCCGCCACTCACGCGCTCAGAAGGTCATCTGGAAACACAACGATCTCGAGGATCTTGAGGCGAAACTGGCCGCCGCTGACCCCGATGCTCCGAAGATGATCGCATTTGAGTCGGTCTATTCCATGGACGGCGACATCGCCCCCATCAAAGAGATTTGCGATCTGGCAGACAAATACGGTGCCATGACCTATCTGGACGAGGTCCACGCCGTTGGCCTTTATGGTCCGCGCGGTGGTGGCATCGCCGAACGCGAAGGCCTGATGGATCGCCTTACTGTGATCGAAGGGACCTTGGGAAAAGCCTTCGGAGTGGTCGGAGGCTATATCGCCGCTTCGGCCGCGCTGTGTGATTTTGTGCGCAGCTTTGCCAGCGGGTTCATCTTCACCACTGCCCTGCCCCCATCAATCGCGGCCGGAGCTGCGGCCTCAATCCGGCACCTGAAAGAGTCAAACGCCGAACGTGATCTGCAAAAGGCCCGCGTGGCGCAGGTGCGTGCCCGACTGGACGCCGAAGGCATTCCACATCTGCCTAACCCCAGCCATATCATCCCTGTGATGGTCGGCGATCCGGTGAAGTGCAAGTTCATCTCGGACACGCTGCTTGAAGAATTCGGCATCTACATCCAGCCGATCAACTATCCCACCGTTCCAAAAGGAACCGAACGCCTGCGGATCACGCCGTCTCCGGTACATAACGATGCCGATATCGACCATCTGGTCAATGCGCTGTCGGCCCTTTGGCAACGATGCCAGATTGCGCGGATGCCGATGGCAGCCCAGTAACTCAAAGCGCCCCTTAGCTTGGGAAACTGCCGCCCGCACAGGGCGGCTTTTTTCTTTCAGACTAGGTAGAGGCCGAAGATCAGTACCGCGAACGCGGTCAGAACCATGGTGAACCCACGCAGCCAAGACGGGCTGTGGGCAAGTTCCAGATATTTCGCGAGGATTATGCGGGACTTGGCCAATGCGAGGATCAGAATCCCGCCGCCTAAAAGCTTCGGTGCTATGGGCATCATGGTCAGAAAGGCGGATGCGACGCTGAGCGCCAGCAGGGCAAGCCAGGCGCATGTGATTGGGCTTGGAAGCCTCCGGTGGGAGTACTTGGAAAAAGATGAAGTAACGCGCATCGCTTTTATCCCAGCAAGTAGATCACGGGAAACAGCATGATCCAGACCAGATCGACCATATGCCAGAACTGGGCACCCGCTTCGATATTGCGGGCGTCATCCCGCCAGGAAACCAGCAGCAGGATACCGACCCCGGCCAGCACATGTGCGGCGTGAAAGCCGGTCAGCAGGTAGTAGAACAGAAAAAATGGGTGCGTTTCGAAACTGATCCCCTGCGCCGCTTTGTCCGCGTATTCCGTGCCTTTGATGATCAGGAACACCACGCCCAACAGGGCTGCTCCAATTAGGGCCAGACGCGCCGCCCCGCGCCGGGCGGCTTGTCGCCAGTGCAGGGCTTGCGCGGCCAGATAGCCGGAGGTGACAAGAACGGCGGTGTTGAACGCGGCGCCCGTGCGGTGCAGATGCGCCTGCGCCTCGGCAAAGCCCGCCGGGTCGGTCAACCGCACACCCATAAAGGCGATCATCCCGGCGCCGAAGACCAGCAGCTCCGAGATTATCAGAACCCACATCAGCAACTCGCCCGGAAGCTCGTCGATCAGAGAGGTATCGCTCATGCGCCGACCAGTTGGCGGTAGATCTGCGGCAGCGCCATGGTCAGACGGTGCGGGTCGGGGATGACGGCGAACCCGCCCTGCCCGAACATGCGCGGGAACCAGCTTTTGCCGGTTTTGTCGATGGTGACACCAAAGACCGACTGCCCGGCCCGACGGGCTTCGAGGACAGCTTGCCGCGTGTCTTCGATGCCGTGACGGCCTTCGTAGTGATCCAGATCGTTCGGCTTGCCGTCGGTGATGACCAGCAGCAGGCGGCGTTTGCGCGATTGCTTGGCCAGATCTGCAGAGCAATGGCGGATCGCCGCCCCCAGTCGCGTGTAATGCCCCGGCCGCAACGAGGCGATGCGCTGCTCGACCGTTGTGCCCATAGGCTCATCAAACCGCTTGCAGCGCTGCACATAGACCCGCTGGCGTTTCAGCGAACTGAAGGCGTGGATGGCAAAATCGTCACCGCAGGCGTTCAGGCCCCAGGCGAGCGCGGCCAGCGCCTCGCGTTCGATGTCGATCACGGCGCGGCCCGTGACGGCGCTTTCGGTGGAGCGGCTGACATCCAGCACGATAGACACCGCCAGGTCACGGGCCACAGGGCGGGATTGCATCCAAACGCGTTCATTGCCTTCGCCGCTGGCCATCCGGTCGGTTTCGGCCCGTACGGCGGCTTCGATATCCAGCTGATCTCCATCCAGATGGCCGCGCGTCATCACACGGCCGGGGCGCAGGGCCTCGAACTGGCGTTTGACGGCGCGGATACGGCGGGCGGTGGCGGGGTCCTTGCCAAACTCGGCGGCGTCTTCGCGGATATCGGCATCCGACAGCAGTACGTTCACGTGGTCCGGCAGATACTGCCCGGTGCGAACATCCCATTCCGGATAGAGGATACGACCAGACAAACGCTCGCGGTTCACATCCTCGGGCGCAAGGTCCAGATGCAGTTTCAGCTTGGTTGGCGGCGCTTTGGATATCTGACCCAACCCAATCTCTTCCTGATCATCCGCAGCCTTTTTGGCGTTGTCAGGATCATCGTCGTCAATCCGGCGGTTGATATTCAAAAACTCAGCCCAGCTGAGGATCGCTTCGAACTTGTGCAGGATAAAACTGTCGCTGCGCTCGGCCTGATCGGACTTGCGGCGACGGGCGCGGTGGGTCTTTTCACCGGATTCTTCGGGGTCGCCTTCGGTTTCCGGGTTTTCAACCTCGGTATGTTCAGAAAAGCCAACGGCGCGCAACTCAGGCCACAGGGGCACCGGGCGGAACGACTGATAACCACGCGGAGCCGCGACCTCGGCTTCCATCTCCAGAAACGCCTTTGCGCGGTCCGACAACGGATCGGGATCACCCAGCATATGGCGGACGATGCCTTCCACTGCTGCTTCCGTCGGCGGCAGGTCGGGAACACTGCGTTGGTGCAGCAGCCCCTTGCACAGCTCGATGTACAACGGACGCAGACCCGGGGCATCTTCCAACGTGGCATCGACCATCGCCCGCGCTGCAATCAGCGCATGCAGATCAGCGCGCAGCGGATCATCTTCGTCAATTCGGGTTCCGGCATGCGCTGCCGCCGCAGCCAGCCAGACATAAAGCGCGCCGTTTGCTTCGCGCGCGGGAAAAACGGCCAACCGATCCGGCAGGCGCAATACTTCACCATCGAACGAGGCGCGCGGCATCAGTTCAACTTCGGTCGCCAGGCGGCGACGCCAGCTCAGGCGGTGGCGTGAAACCTCGGGCGAGACCGGGCGCAATTCAACGCCCGGACTACCCCCAAGCCCCCTGAAGAGGACTGCCAACCGCCCCGCGACCTCTGAGAGGCCGACCGCGGCTCCAACATGCACCTCAGGTGCATCGAGGCGGCTGGCAAGGGTGTGCCACAGTTTCCCGATCGTTTCTTCGGGTTCCCATGGCTCAAAATCGATCCTGACCATCGGCGGGCCTCACCCAAAGACAGCCGTGACAAGATCGAGGAGCCCGCGTTTGATATCCTCGTCATCAGTCAGAGGTTCGATCATAGCGGCAAGGATGGCGCGATCGGTCGACATGCCCTGTGCGATCAGTGTCGCGGCATAGACAACCAGACGGGTGGAAACGCCTTCCTCAAGATCCTGACCCTTGAGCCCGCGCAGCTTGTTCGCCAACCGGATCAACGGTTTGCAACGCTCCAGCGCCAGTCCGCTTTCTTGGGCGACAACCTCGGCTTCCATCTCGGGCGACGGGAAGTCGAATTCCAGCGAGATAAAGCGTTGCCGGGTCGACGGTTTCAGGGTTTTCAGGATATTCTGGTATCCGGGGTTGTACGAGGCGACCAGCATGAAACCGGGGGCGGCCTCAAGTTCTTCGCCGGTGCGGTCGATCGGCAGGATGCGCCGGTCGTCTGTCAACGGGTGGAGCACGACGGTCACGTCCTTGCGGGCCTCGACCACCTCATCAAGGTAGCAAATCGCACCTTCGCGGACCGCGCGGGTCAGGGGGCCATCGACCCAGACGGTCTCGCCGCCTTTCAGCAGGTAGCGTCCGATCAGATCAGCAGCGGCCAGATCATCATGGCAGGCCACAGTATAAAGCGGGCGACCAAGGCGTGCAGCCATATGAGCCACAAAGCGGGTCTTGCCGCAGCCTGTCGGCCCTTTCAGCAGAACCGGCAGATCGTTGTTGTAGGCGGCGGTGAACACATCGCATTCATCGCTCTGGGGCAGGTAGAAGGGGGCGTTTGCCGCCCCCTCATTCAGTTTTATGGAGCCGTCCATATCCATTACTCCGCAGGGGTTTCAGCAGCGCCGGATTCAATGACCTCTTTCCGGGGAACCCAGATCGAGTAGATGAACAGCAGCGCGCCGAGGACAACGACGACACCCGAACCAAGACGCATCCAGTAGAAGATCGCGATCTGGTCCTGCACGTCCATGAAGTAGTCACCGACCACACGTTGCATGTGTGTCTGCACGGTTCCGCCGAAGGTCAGCACGAAGGTCATGAAGACCATGCCGCTGGTCATCAGCCAGAACGAACCCATGTTCAGCACTTGGTTGTACGGATCACGGTTCTTCAGGATCGGCATCGCATAGCTGAAAATCGCCAGGTTGAGGCAGACATAGGCACCGTAGAAGGCGAGGTGACCGTGCGCCGCGGTGATCTGCGTGCCGTGGGTATAGTAGTTCACCCCGTGCAGCGTGTGCAGGAAGCCCCAGACACCGGCACCAAAGAAGGCAAGCGTGGCACAGCCCAGCGACCACAGCAACGCGGCCTTGTTGGGGTGGTCACGACGGCCTTTCCAGACCATGACGAAGGCAAAGGCCATCATTGCGAAGAACGGGATCACCTCGAGGCTCGAGAAGATCGAACCGATCCACTGCCAGTACGCGGGCGTACCGATCCAGTAGTAGTGGTGACCCGTACCAAGGATGCCCGAGAACAACGCGGCGGCGACGATGACATAGAGCCATTTTTCGACGATCTCACGGTCCACACCGGTCAGCTTCAGCATCAGGTAGGCCAGGATCGAGGCCATGATCAGTTCCCACACGCCTTCAACCCACAGGTGGACGACATACCACCAGTATTGTTTGTCCAAGGCCAGGTTGCCGGGGTTGTAGAAGGCAAACAGGAACAGTAGCGCCAGACCCCACAGCCCCAACAGAAGGATGTTGGTGATGGCGGTCTTCTTGCCCTTCAGAACGGTCATCGACACGTTGTAAAGGAAGATCAGCGCGGCCACGACGATGCCCGCCTTGACCCATTTGGGTTGTTCAAGGAACTCGCGCCCTTCTTTGCCCAGCAGCCAGTTGCCTTCAAACAGGTTGAAGACATAGGTCACAACCACGCCCAAAGTACCGACCACCAGAATGATCAGCTGCAGATAGGCCAGCTTGGTCGAGTGGATCTCGCGTTCGGACTCTTCCGGGATCAGGAAGTAGGCGGCGCCGAAGAAGCCCAGGATCAACCAGACGATCAGCGAGTTGGTATGCAGCATCCGCACGATGTTGAACGGCAAAAGCTCACTCAGAAAGTTTGGGAATACATAGATCAGCCCGGCCAGCAGGCCGCCGATCACCTGTATCGCGAACAGGGCCATTGCCACCGCAAAGTAGGCATAGGCGATTTTTTGGGATTCGTATTTCATTGCTCCGTTCCCTTTCTCAGCCTGCCTCGTTGGGCGGCCAGCCCTGAGCGTCGATATTGTCCGTCCAGATCAGGAAGTTGGTCAGGTCGCGGAGCTCTTCGTCGCTGAGGTTGAATTGCGGCATCTGCCGACGACCGGGAATGCCGGTCGGCTGCGCCTCCATCCAGCCTTTAAGGGACTCAAAGGCCGATTCCGGATCGTCGAGGACGCCCCAGCGGGTCATTACATTCGCGACTTCGGGCGCAAAGTAGGCACCTTCACCCATGATCGTATGACAGTTGATACAGGCGTGTTTTTCCCAGACATGTTTGCCCCGAACCACACTTTCATCGAGTTTTGCCGAATTTTCGGAATTCACGATATACCAGTGGGAATGGGCCGACAGGGCCAGGAAGATGAGGATAAAGAACAGTGACCCGCCATAAAATATGTTGCGGGCCATGCTCTTGGTCATGACTTCTCGCATTGCGCTCTCCTTTGCGCAGATTAGCTAGTCTGAACACCATGGCGGTTGGCTCATGGTGTCTCCTTAACGAAAGTCAAGGCTGGCAGAAGTAATTAGAATTCATCCTGCCCGTGCCGCCCGAGGTCCTGTCAAAGCAGGCCACATAGCTATGAGGTACAGAGCAAAGGCGCACACCCAAAGGCCATCGGACAGCAGCATCGCCACCATATAGCCTGCGTTCAGCTCGGCCCCGACCCAGCGCGACAGGGCGGCTACGGCCATCAGCCCATAGGCAACAACCATTGGTGCAGGCGCGATCAGCGCGCGACCACTGTGACCCAGCGCAGCGCGGCTCATGACCGCCAGGGTCATGCCACCGACGCAGCCAATGCCCAGAACGTGCAGGGCGGCGACTTCATTGCCCAGGCCGAGCACCGACAGGCCCCAGAGAATCAGCCCCAGCGCCAGCATCCAAAGCCCAAGATGCAGCGCCAGCAGAATCGGCTGCCGCGCCGCCCAGCGCGCGCGCCAGCGGGCCATGCGCAATACCTGCACCACGCCCAACACCAGCGCCGCCACCCCGGCCACCGGCCCGGCACCAAACACCAAGGCAGTCAGTGGCAGAATTAGAGCCAGAATCATGCCTGCCTTATCCAAGGCAGCGACCGACACCGGCCAGTCCGCCTCGGGCACGCCCTCGCGTTTCATCGCATTGCGAGTAAAGGCCGGCGTGATGCGTCCACCCAGAATGGCGATCATCGCACAAAGGCTCAGCAGCCCAGCGCGCAGCCCGGTTTGCAACGTGTCCGCCGTGATCCCCATCCATTCCAGATGAGTCAGGAGGTCTGCGACCCAGATCAGGCTGAGCAACAGCAGAAAAATCATGTTCTGCGGTTTCGGGCGGCGGATTAGCTGCGTCAGGATTTTAGCCGCCAAAACAGGCACAAAGGCCAGATCGACTACTGCAACGAATACCGGTGGCAACATCCCTGAAAACCACATGGCCATCCGCCCCGCCAGCCACAACCCGGCGGCCAGAGTGATAAAGCGTGCCCGTGCCTCGGGCGCGCCGGTCCAGTTGGGCACGGCCGTCAGAAAAAACCCGCCCAGCGCGGCGGTGGCATAGCCGAAAATCATCTCATGCGCGTGCCACATCGGTGGCGTCATGCCATAGTCCGGCGCCATGTAGGGCACCGCCAGCCATAGCCCCCAAACCAGGCCAACAAACAAGCCGTAGAGGCCAGCGGACAGAAAGAAAACACGGAAACCCTCACCAAGAACACGGGTGACGATTGCGGGCATGGCTGCTCTCCTTGACGGTTTTCCAAGTCCTAGCAGCGCAACTGGGCCGGCGACTTAACCAAAATCAAAACGGCGAAAAACATGCCCCTAAGACTCAGATTTTTCCGAGGTTTTTTTGGCATTTTTTCCAGTTGCCCACCCGAATTGCATCCCTTGCGTTGACTTTCGTCAAGGAACACCCACGCGCGATATCTCAACCTTGGACCTGCCTCACCACGCAAATGGAGAGTGATCATGTCACTTGGAATCAGCTACAACAAAACTGGCCGCGCCTTTGGGGTCGGTTTGGCGATGCTGCTGGGCAGCGTCGCTGCACCAGCCTTCGCCGAAGAGCCAACCCTCAGCGAGGAAGCGTTTGAATCATCCAAACAGCTTTATTTTGAACAATGCGCAGGCTGTCACGGCGTTCTGCGTAAAGGTGCCACCGGTAAGAACCTTGAACCGCACTGGAAAAACACTGCGGCCGACGGCACCGTAACCGAAGGCGGCACCCTTGCACTTGGGCAGGAACGCCTTGAAAAGATCATCGCCTGGGGTACCGAAGGCGGTATGAACAACTTCTCGGACATTATGACCGAGCAGGAAATCAAGGACATGGCGACTTACATCATGATGGAGCCGCCGAAACCGCCAGAAATGTCGCTGGAACAGATGATGGCGACCCGCAAGGTTTATGTCGAAGAAGCCGACTACCCGACCGAACCGCTGCACGGACGCAACTGGGAGAACTTCTTTGTCGTCATCGAACGTGACGTAGGCAAGGTGGCCGTGATCGACGGCGACACCAAAGAAGTGCTGGCGCACATCCCGACGGGTTATGCGGTACACGTTCTGAAAGCCTCGGAGCACCATAAACTGGAAGAGCCGGAAAACCCGGGCCGCTTCTGGTACACCATGGGCCGCGACGGCAAAATGACCAAAATCGACCTGTGGCAAAACCCCGAGAACATGCTCGTGGCCGAGGTCAAGATTGCCTATGACGCCCGCGACGTTGCCGTGTCCGGCGACGGGAAATACGTCATCGGTGGCGGTTACTGGCCGCCGCACTTTGCAATCGTCGATGCCCAGACCATGGAGCCGGTCAAAGTCGTGTCCACACGCGGTGTGAACGTCGACGGGGACTATGTGGAAGAAGCCCGCGTGGCCGCCATCTACACAACCCCGAACGAACCGACATGGATCGTTGCGGTCAAAGAACTCGGCCAGCTGTGGCAGGTCGACTATACCGATCTGGACAATCTGCGGATCGACAAGATCGACAGCGCCAAGTTCCTGCATGACGGGTTCTTTGACCCGACCGGCCGGTACTTCCAGATCGCCGCAAACGCGTCGAACAAAATGGTCGTTGTCGACACCGAGACTCACAAGCTTGAGGCTTTGATCGACACTGCTGCCCTGCCGCACCCCGGCCCGGGCGCAAACTGGATCGACCCGAACTGTGGTCCTGTGGCCGGTACAACTCACCTTGGTGTGGGCACCGTGACGGTCTGGGGCAACGACCCGGAAGGTCACCCGGATCAGGCGTGGAAAGTCTGCTACGAGACCGAAACCGACGGTCCCGGCCTGTTTGTACGGACCCACCCGAACTCAGATTACATCTGGGCGGACCAGACCAAGCACCCCGAGCCTGAAATTCAGCAATCGGTGCAGGTCATCTCGAAAGAGACCGGTGAGATCGTGAAAACCATCCAGATCACCGAAGACGAAGGCAGCGCTGCCGTTCACTTCGAGTTCAACGCGGATGGTACCGAGGTCTGGGTCTCCAAATGGAACCTGTCGGACTCGAAAGAACCCAACGGTCAGATCGTGATCTTCGACGCCAAGACGCTGGAAGAAATCGGTCGCATCGACGGGCTGTTTGCCCCGACCGGCAAGTTCAACGTCTACAACCGTTCGAACCACGTCACGTGACGGGTTCATAACCGACACCGGAAAGGGCGGGCCCCTCGCCCGCCCTTTCTTCGTTTGACAATTCAGCCAAATCCGCCCGCCCGACACACCGGGCCAGTCAAGAAAGCCAAAACGGAGCCCGGATATGACCTCCGAACCTGATAAAAAACCACCGATCTGGCGCCGGTATTTCCTGTGGGGGATGCCCGTGGCCGGCATTGCCGCGGCCTTTGCCGCCGGCATTATTTTCTGGGGCGGGTTCAACACCGCCATGGAAGCCACCAACACCAAGGATTTCTGCATCTCGTGCCATGAGATGCGCGATTTCGTCTATGAGGAATACACCGGCACGATCCATGACGTGAACCGTTCCGGCGTGGGCGCGGTCTGTTCCGACTGCCACGTTCCCAAGGACTGGACTCACAAGATCATCCGCAAGATCAAGGCGTCCAAAGAGCTGTATGGCAAGATGGTTGGCACCATCAACACCCGCGAGAAGTTTGAGGCCAAGCGCGTGCACCTGGCCATGAACGAATGGGAGCGGATGAAAGCCACCGACTCGCGCGAATGCCGCAACTGCCATGATTTCGAGTCGATGATGCCCGAGTTCCAGAAACCCCGCGCGCGTCAGCAACACCTGAACGCAATGGAGATCGGTCAGACCTGTATCGACTGCCACAAGGGTATTGCGCACTCGGATGCCCGCGACCGGGCCGACGAGGAGTATCTGGAAGAGCTTGAAGCACCGAACCCAGCGTTCATCCGCCCAATTCCGCCGGAATACCTTGCAAGCCTTGCCAAAATCGAGGCTCAGGAAGCCGCCGAAGCCGAAGCTGAAAAAGCCGCGAAAGCAGCTCAGCAAGAGGCAGTTCAGGCCCAGATCGCAGCCGCTGTTGACGCAGCCGTTGCCGAAGAACGCGCCAAGGTAAACGGAGAAGAGGCCACAGCGCCCGCAGGCGGCGGTGGCGGCGATGTCCCAGGCAATGTCGACTGGAACGCCGTGGCCAGCGCGGATCTGAAACTGTTTTACCCCGGTCAGGCTTCGTTCGAATGGGTGCAGAACGGCAAGTTCCACGGTGGTGCCCGCCCGCTGACCAAAGGCGGCGATCAGTGCTCGACCTGTCACGCCAAGGAACTGGATACAATCGGCAACAAGATTGTGGCCGGTGGTGATCTGGAACCAACGCCGATCCCCGGCAAACGTGGTGTCATCGATGCAACCGTTCAGGCCGCGCATGACGACGAGAACCTGTACATCCGCATGCAATGGCCGGATGCGGGCCACAGCCCTGCCCCCTTCGTCGAAGGTGGCAAGATGGACCCCGACAACCAGATCAAGGTTGCCATGATGATCACCGGCACCGGTATCGAACTGGGCGATCAGGTGGGCTGCTGGGCTTCGTGCCACGCGGACAACTCCTACATGCCCTTTGATCCGGGTGCCGAGGCGATTGCTGCCAATGGTGATGTCTCGGGTCGTCTGGCCACGCAGGACACGGTGACCAAATACATCAGCGAAAGCCGGACTGAGGTTGACACCAAAGGCCGCCGCGGCAAGCCGATGGGTGGTTGGGATAAACTGCACACCGCCGAGCAGATCGAACAGTATCTGGCCGATGGCACCTATCTTGACCTGATGCGTGTCTATGCGGACGGCAGTGCCACCAACGGCTACCTGCTGGAACAGCGCGTGGTCAATGACGGCGAGATCGCCGCCTCGGCCGAGCTGTCCGGCGGTACGTGGACGGTGGTCTTTAGCCGCCCGCTGAACTCTGGCGCGCCCGGTGATGTGCCGCTAGAGGCTGGCAAGACCTACACGGTCGGCTTTGCCATCCATGACGACTTTGCCGCGGCGCGGTTCCACCATGTGACGCTGAACACCAGCCTTGCACTGGACGACGACACAGCTAACATCAACGTGGTTAAACAATAAATGAAGGGGCCGGTTGATCCGGCCCCTTCCCCTTTTGGAAAGGAGACATGGACGATGAAACCCCACCGCCTTCTTCCCGCGCTGCTGCTTTTGGCTGCGCCCGCCTGGGCCGATGAAACCGCCGATATCTGCGCCGAGGCCGAAGAGCGCTATGTCGAGCTGTTCGGCCAGCCCTCTTCCACAGTCGAGGACGCCGAGGTTGTACTGATGTACAAATACAATTTCTGCCCCCGCGAGTTGACGGTAAAGGCAGGCACCACCGTGCGCTGGGTGAACGTGGACAAACGCACCAGCCATTCGGTTGCTCTGAAAGACGGCAGCGAGCCCGAAAGCGACCGGCTGTTCCCCGAGGAATCAGTGGACATGACCTTCCTCACGCCCGGCCCGCAGGAATACCTGTGCGGCCCGCATTGGGAAACGCAGAACATGATCGGCATGGTCACCGTCGAACCCTGAGCCGAGGCAAAATACAGGCAAGATCAAAGGAGCGCGGGAGCAAATCCCGCGCTCCTTAACTTATGTCAAGGAGGTTGGTTTTCGATTGCGCCAACCTGCCGTCATGACACGCCCGGTTCACCCAGCAACGTCCCCTATTCGCGCGTGGAAGCTGCCGGAAGGTCCGGGTTCCGAAGACATTCAGATCAAGCGAGTTAGCACATGAGCGGTAAGGTTTTTCTGATTGGCGCCGGCCCCGGCGACCCCGAACTGATGACCCTGCGCGCCCTGCGTATGCTGCAAGAGGCCGACGTGGTCGTCTATGACCGGCTGGTTTCGGACGACATCCTCGCCCTGCACGCCGACGGTGCGCGGCTGATCCCGGTGGGCAAGGCCCCCAAATGCCACACTGTACCGCAGGACCGCATCAACGAAATCCTGAAAGAAGAGGCCTTAGCCGGTCACACCGTCGCGCGCCTGAAAGGCGGCGATCCGATGATCTTTGGGCGCGGTTCGGAAGAGGCCGCCTACCTGATGGCCCACGGTGTCGCCGTTGAATACGCGCCTGGCATCACAGCAGCACAAGGGGCGTCCTGTTCGACCGGCGTACCGCTAACCCATCGCGGTCTGGCGACATCGGTGCAATATGTCACCGGCCACCGGCAGGCCGACAAGGTACTGGATTTGGATTGGAAACGTCTGGCAGATCCGGATACGACCCTGGTGGTCTATATGGGCGTCGCCAATATCGGCCAGATCGCCATGGGGCTGATGACCGAGAACCTGCCCGGCTCGACCCCCGTTCTGGCCGTGGGCAAAGCCACCACGCCGGATGAAAGCCGCATGGTATCCCGCCTTGATCAACTGGCGGCCGATGTGCGCAAAGCCGACCTGAAAGCGCCGACGCTGTTCATCATCGGTAAGGTGGTATCGCTTTATGCGGAACAGCCGCTGGCGGACCTGTTGGAACAGGCTCATGGCTAAGCTTGGTCATAAGAGCCTGGGGCAGCGCCCGGCCCCGGCGGGGGGCCAAACGCCTTGCCGGGGGGTGGGCCGGGTGTTGCCTCGCAAGACGGCCAAACGTCCGGGTTGGACGGTGCACGCCGTGCTGACAACCGCCGTGGTGCTGGCCACATCCGCCTTTGCCGCCGATGCGATTGATCCCAACGCGCTGAAACGACTTGTCCATCAGGATTGCGGTTCGTGCCACGGGCTGTCTCTAAAAGGCGGCCTTGGCCCCGATCTGCGGTCCGAGACGCTGGAACACTATGACCCCGACGTCCTGACCGGAGTCATCCTCGATGGCATTCCCGACACCGCGATGCCCCCATGGCGGCCCCTGATCAGCGAAGAAGAGGCCGAATGGATCGCCCGTTACCTGCTGGAACAGGAGGCACAATGAAACACCTCATCCTCGGCCTTGCAGCCACCCTGATGATGACCACGGCAAACGCCGAACCCACCGCAACCGGTGATCTGGGCCTGGTGATCGAACGCGCCAAGGGCTCTGTCCTGTTGGTGGACCAGTCCGATCGGGCCGCGCTGGCCCGGATCGAGGGGCTGGGTGATCTGTCCCATGCCTCGCTGGTCTATTCGCCTGATGAACGCTTTGGCTATGTGTTCGGACGTGACGGCGGCCTGACCAAAGTCGATATCGTCACCCGCCAGATCGTTAACCGCGTCGTGCAGGCGGGCAACGCCATCGGCGGCGCGATCTCGGACGATGGCCAGCTGGTCGCCGTGTCGAACTATGAACCCGGCGGCGTACGTGTTTTTGATGCCGAGACGCTGGAAATGGTTGCCGACATTCCGACCGACAGCAAGACCATCGGGCTGGTCGATGCGCCGGGCCGTCGCTTTGTGTTCACCATGTGGGATACGGGCGAGACCTGGATTGCCGATTTCGCCAAGGGCGAGCCTGAGATCACCAAGATCACCGACATGGGTAAGAACCCCTATGACGCGCTGATCACCGCAAATGGCCGCACCTATATCACTGGCCTGTTCGGCGAAGACGGCCTGACCGCGCTGGACCTTTGGGCCGACAATCCCGAACCCATCCGCGTATTGCCCAACTACGGGCGCGGACAGGAAGAGATGCCCGTTTACAAGATGCCCCACCTCGAAGGCTGGGCCCTGACCGGGCGCGAATTTGTCCTTCCCGCCGTTGGCCATCACGAAGTTCTGTGGATCGATGCCGACACGCTGACCGAGACCGGGCGTACCAAAACTCACGGACAGCCGGTCTTTGCCATGGCTCGACCCGATGGGCGTCAGGTTTGGGTGAATTTCGCCCACCCGCTGAACGACACGATTCAGGTGATCGACAGTGTCACCAAAGAGATCATCCACGAATTCAAGCCGGGTCCAGCGGTACTGCACATGGAGTTCACGCCCCGTGGGCATGAGGTTTGGGTCAGTGTGCGCGATGCCAACAAGGTCATGGTCTACGACACCCAGACCTTTGAGAAACTGCGCGAGATCGATGCGGACAGCCCCTCGGGCATTTTCTTTACCGCACGTGCGCACAGAACGGGGCTGTGACAGATGGATCATATCACTGACCCGATCGACCGCCGCCTGCTGGATGAGTTCCAGCGTGATTTCCCCATCACCGACCGTCCGTTTCAGGTTCTGGGCTACCTGCTTGGGCTGGAAGAGGCCGAAGTCATCGACCGCCTGACCCGAATGCGTGCAACAGGCCGGATTACCCGCGTTGGCGCGACAATTGCGCCCGGCGCGGTTTCGGCCAGCACTCTGGCCGCCATCGCCGCGCCCGAGGAGCGTTTGGAGGAGGTCGCCGCAATAATCGACGCGGAACCCGGCGTGAACCACAATTACCAACGCGAGGATGACTGGAACCTGTGGTTCGTCGCCACCGGCCCGGACCGTGCGCATGTGAATGACACGCTAGCGCGGATCAGCCATCGCACCGGGCTGCGGGTGCTGGACCTGCGGCTGGTGCGCCCGTTCAACGTTGATCTGGGCTTCCGCATGTCAGGCGAAACCCGCAACGTGCCCGGCCCCCGCAATGTGGATTGCTCAGCCATGCGGGACGGGGATCGCCCCTTGCTGCAGGCGCTGAGTTCCGGCCTGCCGCTGGTCGCCGATCCCTTTGCGGAATTGGCACAGACACTAAATCGGCCCACGCCGGAGGTGATGACGCGGGTCGAGGCGCTGCACGATGCGGGCATCATCTCGCGTCTGGGCGTGATCGTACGACATCGGGCACTTGGCTGGTCAGCCAATGCAATGGTGGTCTGGAACATGCCTGCCGATCAGGTCGGCACAGCCGGTCCGGCCCTTGCTGCACATCCCGGAGTGACCCTGTGCTATGAACGCAACCCGGTCGAAGACATCTGGCCCTATCGCCTCTATTCCATGATCCACGCTCGGTCGCGCAACGAAGCACTGGAAACACTTTCTAGCGCCGTTGCACTGCCGGAACTGGCCGGTGCGCGCCACAAGGTGCTGTTCTCGACCCGCTGTTTCAAGCAGACCGGCGCGCTTATCCAACCAAAGGAGGCTGCGGCATGACGCTGGATACAACTGACCGCGCAATCCTGAACCGGATGCAGGATGACTTGCCGCTGGCCACCCATCCCTATGCCGCAATTGCCGCCGAACTCGGTATTGCGGAAAACGAGCTGCTGAGCCGTCTGACCCGCATGAAAGAAGAGCGTATCATCACCCGCTTTGGCCCGTTTTTCGACGCCGCTGCCATGGGAGGCGCGTTCTGCCTGTGTGCAATGGCCGTTCCGCCCGAGAATTTCGAAACCGTCCTGACCAAAGTCAATGCGCACGCCGAGGTTGCCCATAATTATGAACGTACGCACCGGCTGAACATGTGGTTCGTGCTGGCCACCGAAACACCCGAGGGGATCGAGGCCACTGCCGATGCCATCGAACGGGAAACGGGGATTGAGGTTCTCCGTTTCCCCAAACTGCAGGAATTTTTCATCGGCTTCCGGGTGGCGGCATGATCGACGCGAATGACAGAGAGATTATCGAAGCGCTGCAAGGCGGCCTACCGCTGGTGCCCGCGCCCTATGCGCAGGTGGCCGAGCGTCTTAGCATGGACGAAGACGCGTTGCTGTTCCGCCTAGCCGACCTGAAATCGCGCGGCGTGATCCGCCGCATCGCAGCTGCCCCCAATCACTACAAACTGGGCATGACCTCGAACGGCATGACCGTGTGGGATGTCGAAGACGACCACGTAACCGAACTAGGCACCCAGATCGGCTTATTGCCCTTTGTAACCCACTGTTATGAACGCCCACGCGCCCTACCCGACTGGCCCTATAACCTGTTTGCCATGGTCCACGGCACAGACCGAGACGAGGTCGAAGAAAAGCGCGCCGAGATCACCGCCATTCTGGGCGATGCCTGCCGGGCCAAAGATATCCTCTATTCCACGCGCATCCTGAAAAAGACCGGGCTGCGCCTGAAAACGAAAGGCTGAGACATGTTCCGCCTGACCGAATACATGCATCAACTCGTCACTCCGACCCCGGTGCGCAAACGCCGCCCCGGGCCAGTGAAACCGGTGGTGATCTGGAACCTGACGCGTCGCTGCAATCTGAAATGCCGCCATTGCTACACCGTCTCGGCGGATGTGGCGTTCCCCGGTGAGCTCAACCACGAGCAAGCCATGGTAACCCTTGAGGATCTGGGCCAGTTTCGCGTTCCTGCCCTGATCCTCTCGGGTGGGGAGCCGCTGGACCGGTTTGATTTCTTTGATATTGCCAAGCGCGCGCGTGAACTGGTGCCGATGCTGGCGCTGTCGACCAATGGCACACGGATATACGACGAAACCGCCGATATGATCGCCGATGTGGGATTCAACTATGTTGGCATCTCGCTGGATGGGATCGGAGCTACGAATGACTGGTTCCGTGGTGTTGAAGGCGCCTTTGCCGACGCCCTGCGCGGCGTGCGCGAATGCAAGAAGCGCGGCATCAAGGTGGGCCTGCGGTTCTGCCTGACCGAGGGCACGCAGCACCACCTGCCCGACCTGCTGCAATTGTGCGATGACGAAGGCGTCGATAAATTCTACCTGTCTCACCTTGTCTACGCTGGCCGCGGCGACAAGAACCGGGGCGAGGATGCCGAACATCTGCGTACGCGCAACGGGCTGGATTTGTTGCTTGAACGGGCGTGGGAGGCCGCCTCGGGCGGGCGTCCGCTGGACATCGTAACCGGCAACAATGACGCCGATGCCGGGTATTTCCTGAACTGGGTCCGTACGCGTTTCGATGCCGAAAAAGCCGCCCATGTCCGTGATCATCTGGCCGCTTGGGGCGGCAATTCCAGCGGATTGGGCGTTGCGAACATCGACAATCTGGGTCGGGTCCATCCCGACACCTATTGGTCCGACTACACGGTTGGCAATGTGAAGACCAAACCGTTTTCCGAGCTTTGGACCAGCGATGATCCGATGCTTGCCATGCTACGCACCCGCCCGCGCCCGCTGAAGGGGCGCTGCGGCGCTTGTCATCTCAAGGACGTCTGCGGCGGCAACACCCGTATTCGAGCGTTGCAACTGACCGGCGATCCCTGGGCCGAAGATCCGGCCTGTTATCTGACTAATCAAGAAATCGGCGTCGAGGATGCGGGCGAGCGTCTGCAGGTCACGCCGTTCCGAGGGAAAAGCCATGACCCCGCGCATCAGTTCTTTTAACACTCTGAAAATCGGCACCTTGTGTTCGCTGCTGCTGGTAGGTACTGCATGGGCCGACGCCCCAGCCGATTATGCCGAACACTGCGCATCCTGCCACGGCGAAAACCGTCTGGGCGGGGTTGGCCCCGCGCTGATCCCCGAAACGCTGAAACGGATGCGCGGCCCGCGTGTGGCCGCCGTGATCGCCGAAGGGCGCACGGCCACACAGATGCCTGCCTTCTCGCATGAACTGGATGCCCTACAGATCGAGGAACTGGCCGGGTGGCTGAAATCCCCGCTGGAAACCGACCCCGAATGGGGCGAGGCCGATATCATGGCTAGCCGTACTCTGGATGAAGATTACAGCCCGGTCGATGCGCCCGCCTGGGATAGCGACCCGATGAACATCACGCTGGCAGTTGAGACCGGCGATCATCATGTCAGCGTGCTGGACGGTGACACGTTCGAGGTCCTGGACCGGTTCGAGACCCCCTTTGCCGTCCATGGCGGCCCAAAATTTAGCCCCGATGGCCGCTATGTGTTCATCATGTCCCGCGATGGCTGGGTGCAGAAGTACGACATCTGGGCGCTGAAACAGGTTGGCCGCGTGCGCGCGGGCCTGAACAGCCGCAACATTGCCATGTCGGGCGATGGCAAATGGGTGGCCGTGGCCAATTACCTGCCCAACAGCCTGACCCTGCTGTCGACCGAGGACCTGTCGGTTGCCAAAGTCGTCGAAGTTAAGAGCAAGAAGGGCGTCCCCAGCCGTGTCTCGGCCGTGTATCAGGCTCCGCCGCGCGAAAGCTTTGTTCTGGCGCTGAAAGACGTGCCCGAGATCTGGGAGGTCTTCTACGGCGCGAATCCACCGCAATCAGGTTTGGGCCACGACTTCCGCATCGAGGGTCAGTTCAAGAACCCCGACCCTTTCCCGGTACGCAAGATCACCACGCCCGACTATCTGGACGATTTCTTTTTCGACCAAAGCTATGAATACGTCATGGGCGCATCGCGCGATGGTAAGGGCGGTCAGGTGATCGATTTGGTCATCGGTCAGAAAGTGGCCGATCTGGACCTGCCGGGGATGCCGCATCTGGGCTCGGGCATCACGTGGCAGCACGGCGATACCACCGTGATGGCCACGCCTCACCTAACCGATGGTACTGTGTCGGTGATCGACATGGAAACCTGGGAAACCGTCAAGCGGATCAAGACCGAAGGACCCGGGTTCTTCATGCGCAGCCATGAGAATTCGCCTTACGTCTGGGCCGATGTATTCTTTGGGCCGAACAAGGATGCGATGCATGTGATCGACAAGCAAAGTCTGGAGATCGTTAAGACTCTGCGACCGGCTCCCGGCAAGACGGTGGCACACGTTGAATTCACCAAGGACGGCCACCACGCGCTGGTGTCGATCTGGGAAGATGACGGCGCAGTGATCGTCTATGACGCGCAGACGCTGGAAGAGGTTCGCCGCCTGCCGATGCGCAAACCATCTGGGAAGTACAATGTCTGGAACAAAATCACATTCTCAGAAGGCACCAGCCACTGAAGGCAAATGGCCGGTCTGGAAACTGGCCATTCTGCTTTATCCGGCCACGGCGCTGACCGTGGCCATCAACCTGTTTCTGGCAGGACTGATCGCCAACAGCGCCGGATTTGGCATAATCGAGCCGGTCACGGCGATCCTGTGGTCGATCCCTGTGGGCGTGCCCGCATCATGGCTGGCCGGGCGCTGGGTGCGCGGGCTTATGGATGAAGCCGACGGGTAGAATGAATTTCCCAACGGCCTAACCGAAGTCAAGTATCGCCCCGAGAGAATCCAATACGACTCAGGAAAGATTGCCGAGTTGGATTCTCCATGCCCGCCCTCAACCCTCTGCACATGTCAGCTGTTTGCGCGTCCCGCGCGGCTTGTGCTGTGGCGGGCATTTTCCTTCTGCTGTTGCAGCTGCTTGGCCCGGCGCTGGCGAGTCCCGGGGAAAGCATGTGGGTGGAGATCTGCTCGGAGGCAGGGGCGGTCTGGGTTCAGGTGGACCTTGAAGAGGACACCACTGACCCAACCGCGCCCTGTCCGAAATGCGCCGACTGCGCCCTGTGCGCGGTCACCTCAGCGGCCCCGGTGCCGGAGCTGCCCGTGTTGCAACGGGACGGTCTTGCTCACGCCGCACATTGCGAAACCCGCGATCTGGTCAATGTCACCAGCGTAAAACGCCTGTGGCCCGAAACCCGGGGGCCCCCGCGCGCGGCCCAAGAAATAACTGAACGCGCCCTGCGCGCGTCCATGGCGTCCACCCAATTAATCGGAGGTGCGCCGTGGTCGTAAGTCGCGCAATCCATTTCCTGCTGGCCTTTACCTTGTCCTGCCTGATGGCGATCAGCGCCCATGCAGACAGCCTCGCCAGCTTCCTGCCTGAAATCGAGCCCGCCGATCTGGCCCCCGGTGCCGATGCCTTTGGCCCGGTGCGGGATGACGTGCCCGTCGCCCCGGTGTTGAAGGGCGGGGAAACCATCGCCTGGGCCTTTTTGACATCCGACTTCGTGGGCACTACCGGCTATTCCGGCAAACCTATCCACGTGGTTGCCGCCATCGACGACGATGCGGTTCTGACCGGGGTGAAACTGGTCAAACACTCGGAACCCATCGTTCTGATCGGCATCCCTAACTCCCGCATGGTCGAACTGACCGAAGGCTACACCGGCCTGGACCTCAAGCACGAGGCCGCAACGGGTGGCGAGGGGCATGACCTCGACATCATCTCGGGCGCGACGGTCACAATCATGGTGATCGACGACAGCCTTGTGCGCGGCGGCATAAAAGTGTCCCGCGCTCTGGGTCTGGGCGGGTTGTCCCCGCTACAGGCCGAAGGTCCGAAACGCGAAGTCGATATGGCGCAGGATGCGACCCATGACTGGACGACTCTTTCAGGCGACGGCTCGATCCGGCGGCTGACGCTGGATGTGGGTCAGGTCAACGCCGCGTTTGAGGCTACCGGCGATCAGCGCGCCATCGAACGCCCCGAGCGGGGCGAGCCAGACGACACCTTTATCGACATGCACGTGGCGCTTGCGTCGGTGCCATCGATCGGGAAATCCCTGTTGGGTGAGGCCGAGTACCAGAACCTGACCAAATGGCTGGACGAAGGCGAACAGGCCATTCTGGTGCTGGGGCGCGGGGCCTACAGCTTTAAGGGCTCGGGCTATGTGCGCGGTGGTATTTTCGACCGGATTCAACTGATCCAAGGCGACAGCTCGGTGCGCTTCTTCGACAAGCAACAGCGCCGTCTGGGGCGGGTCGCAGCATCTGATGCGCCCAGCTTCACCGAGTTGGACATCTTCAAGATCCCTGCTGACGCAGAATTCGACCCGACCGAGCCGTTCCGCCTGCAATTGCTGGTGCAACGGGCCGTGGGCGCGGTCGAGAAAACCTTCCTGACCTTCGATCTGGGCTACAAACTGCCGGAACAGTACCTGCTGCCCATCGCAGCCCCTGCGGTCGTCGATGACGCCACCGGTGAAGCCGCTGCCAAGGCCGCCCTGTGGCAACGGATCTGGAAAGATCGCACCGTTGAGATCGGCGTTCTGGGCGTCATGCTGCTGGTGCTGACGGCCACCTTCTTCTTCCAGTTCCACGCAACGATGAATGCGCGGGTCTTCTACTGGTTCCGCATCGGCTACCTGACCATGACCCTGTTCTTCATCGGCTGGTACGCCAATGCACAGCTGAGCGTTGTGAACCTGATGGCGCTGGCAGGCAGCTTGCGCACTGGGTTCTCATGGGACGCCTTCCTGCTGGATCCGCTGGTCTTCATTCAGTGGTTCGCAGTTGCCGCCGCCCTGCTGTTCTGGGGTCGAGGCGCCTATTGCGGCTGGCTCTGCCCGTTCGGCGCTCTGCAGGAATTGACCAACAAGATCGCACGTGCGCTGAAGGTGCCGCAATGGACTCTGCCCTGGGGTCTGAACGAACGGCTTTGGCCGGCGAAATACATGATCTTCCTCGTGCTCTTCGGCATCAGCTTTGTCTCGATCCCGCTGGCCGAAAAATATGCCGAGATCGAGCCCTTCAAGACCGCGATCATCCTGAAATTCATGCGCGACTGGCCGTTTGTGGTCTTTGCGCTGCTCTTGCTGGGGATCGGGCTGTTCATCGAACGGTTCTACTGCCGCTACCTCTGCCCGCTGGGCGGAGCGCTGGCGATCCCTGCCCGTATCCGCATGTTTGACTGGCTGCGCCGCTACAAGGATTGCGGCACCCCCTGTCAGACCTGCGCCAACGAATGCCCCGTTCAGGCCATCCACCCCACCGGTGAGATCAACCCGAACGAGTGCGTCACCTGCCTGCATTGTCAGGTGCTCTACCAGTCCGAGGACAAATGTCCCGTCATTATCCGCCAGCTGAAGCGGCGGGCCAAGACAGGGTCGGTCAGCCCTAAGACCCCCCTCGGACAACCACCGGCGAACCATCCGAACGCCAAACCGCAAACCGTTTCCTAAAAAGGAGGGACGATCATGTCGGACAACGAAAACAAACTGAACATCACACGCCGTGGGATGCTGGGGGCCACCGCCACCGGTGCCGTACTGGCCGGGACCGGTCTGGGCTCGACCCTGATGACCGCCCGCGAAGCCAGCGCTGCAGCCAAGTACAACCTCGAACCCGGTGAGCTGGACGAGTATTACGGTTTTTGGTCCTCGGGTCAGACCGGCGAGCTGCGCATTCTGGGCTTCCCGTCCATGCGCGAGCTGATGCGGGTGCCGGTGTTCAACCGCTGCTCGGCCACCGGTTGGGGTCAGACCAACGAGTCGCTGAAAATCATGACCGACGGTCTGTTGCCGGAAACCAAGGAATTCCTCGCCAAGCGTGGCATGAAAACCTATGACAACGGCGACCTGCACCACCCGCATATGTCGTTCACAGACGGCACCTATGACGGCCGCTATCTGTTCATGAACGACAAGGCCAACACCCGCGTTGCCCGCGTGCGCTGCGACGTGATGAAATGCGACAAGATCACCGAGATCCCCAACGCCAAGGCGATCCACGGTCTGCGTCCGCAGAAATTCCCGCGCACCGGTTATGTCTTTGCCAATGGCGAAGATGAAACACCGCTGGTCAATGACGGCAGTGTGCTGGACGATCCGTCGCAATACGTGAACATCTTCACCGCGCTGGACGGTGACACGATGGAGGTCGCATGGCAGGTGATGGTGTCGGGCAACCTCGACAACACCGACTGCGACTATCAGGGCAAATACGCCTACTCGACCTCGTACAACTCGGAAATGGGTGTGAACCTGGCCGAGATGACCGAGAATGAGCTGGACCACGTTGTTGTCTTCAACCTTGCTGAAATCGAAGCGGGTATCGAAGCGGGCGACTATCAGGAACTGAAGGGCGTCAAAGTTCTGGACGGCCGCAAGGGATCGAACAAGAAATACACCCGCTACATCCCGATCCCGAACTCGCCGCACGGCATCAACACCGCGCCGGACGGCAAGCACGTCTGTATCAACGGCAAGCTATCGCCGACCGTTTCGATCATGGACGTGACCAAGTTGGACGCCCTGTTCGAAAGCGATGCCGATCCGCGGTCGTGCATCGTGGGTGAGCCGCAGCTGGGGCTTGGCCCGCTGCACACCGCCTATGATGGTCAGGGCAACGCGTTCACCACGCTGTTCTTGGACAGCCAGGTTGTGAAGTGGAACATGGATAAGGCCATCCGCGCCTATGCGGGTGAGGATGTGGATCCGATCATCTCGAAAGTGGACGTGCATTATCAGCCGGGCCATAACTCGACCTCGATGGGTGAAACCAAAGATGCCGACGGCAAATGGCTGATTTCGATGAACAAATTCTCGAAAGACCGGTTCCTGAACACAGGACCGTTGAAGCCCGAGAACGAGCAGCTGATCGATATCTCATCCGATGAGATGAAGGTGGTTCATGACGGTCCGACCTTTGCCGAACCGCATGACTCGATCATCGTTCGCGCCGACATCGTCAACCCGGTCAACGTCTGGGACCGCAACGATGTGACTTGGGAAGACGCCCGCAAACAGGCCGAAGCCGATGGCATCGATCTGGAAGAAGGCGCCGAAGAACCGATCCGGGATGGCAACAAGGTGCGGGTCTACATGACCTCGCAGGCACCGACCTTCAGCCTTGAGAAGTTCACCGTCAAACAGGGCGACGAGGTGACAATCTACGTCACCAACCTGGATGACGTGGACGACGTGACCCACGGCTTCTGCCTGGGTAACTACGGCATCGCCTTCGAGATCGGACCAATGGCAACCGCGTCGATCACCTTCACCGCAGACCGTCCGGGCGTGCACTGGTTCTATTGCCAGTGGTTCTGCCACGCGCTGCACATGGAAATGCGCGGCCGTATGCTGGTTGAACCGGCAGGAGCGTAACCCATGCGTTGGCCCCTGCTCATACCGCTCCTGCTTGGCTCGCCCCTTTGGGCGGCGGACTGGGACGTGCCCAATCGGGCGGGGGCCATCACTGAAATTCTGGCGCAGGCGGCGGATGGGGACACCCTCCGCCTGAGCCCCGGCACCTATAACGAACAGCTGGTTCTGGACCGGCCCGTCACCATCGACGGGCTGGGACAGGCCACCATCGACGGTCAAGGCGCAGGCAGTGTCATCACCGTGACAGGGCCCGGCGTGACCGTGCGCGGCTTAACCGTGATCGGTTCGGGCTCAAGCCATGACGGGATCGACAGTGGTATCCAACTGACCAAAACGGCCAAAGCGCCGGTGGTCGAAGATAACGTGCTGCTGGGCAATCTCTATGGCATCGACATTCACGGCGCCAAGGACAGCATCGTGCGTGGCAACCGGATCGAAGGGCGGCAGGACCGCCGGATGAATGACCGCGGCAATGGCGTCTATGTCTGGAACGCGCCTGGTGCAGTTGTCGAAGGCAACGACATCCGATTTGGCCGCGACGGGATCTTTGTGAACTCGTCAAAAAAGAACACCTTCACCGGCAACCTGTTCCGCGACCTGCGCTTTGCGGTGCATTACATGTATGCCGATGACTCGGTGGTCAGCGACAATATCTCGATCGGCAACGATCTGGGCTATGCGGTGATGTTCTCGACCAATGTGGCCGTGACCGACAATGTCTCGATCGGTGACCGGGAACATGGCGTGATGCTGAACTACGCCAACAAGAGCGTCATCTCCGGCAACGTGGTGAAAGGTGCCAGGGAAAAATGCACCTTCCTTTATAATTCCAACAAGAACGACTTCACCGACAACTGGTTCCAGGGATGCGGCATCGGCATCCACTTTACGGCAGGCTCCGAGCGTAACCGGATCGTCGGCAATGCCTTTGTCGGCAATCGGACGCAGGTGAAATACGTCTCGACCAAATGGGTCGAGTGGTCCGAAGACGGGCGCGGCAATTACTGGTCCGATTTTGCCGCTTACGATGTGGATGGCAACGGCGTGGCCGACGCCCCCTATCGCCCCAATGACAGTATGGACCATGTGCTGTGGACCCAACCCTCCGCCAAACTTCTGCTCGGCTCCCCAGCCGTGCAACTGGTGCGCTGGTCGCAATCGGCCTTCCCGGCGCTGCTGCCGGGCGGTGTGATGGACAGCAACCCATTGATGCAAGCCCCTGAACCCCAAGCAATGAAAAAGGTGCCTCATGACGGATAAGGCCCTGACTATCGATCATGTCAGCAAAGACCGTGGAAAGATTCGCGTTCTTGACGATATCACCCTGTCTCTTGCCCCCGGTCAGCGCGTGGCGCTGCTGGGCCATAACGGTGCGGGCAAGTCGACCCTGATCAAATCCATCCTCGGCCTGACGCCAATCCAGGGCGGAACCATTCGGATTGGTGACACCACCCCCGGAACAGCGCAGGCACGACGGAATACGGCCTATCTGCCTGAAGCGGTTTCGTTCCATCCAGCCCTGACCGGGCGCGAGCAACTGACCCTGTTTGCAAAGCTGTCCGGGACCAAAGCCGACGTGCCCGGCTTGCTGGACCGCGTCGGCCTGAGCGACGCTCTGGACCGCCGGATCGGAGCCTATTCCAAGGGGATGCGGCAACGTCTGGGTCTGGCACAGGTTCTGCTGGGCCAGCCGAAAGTGGCGCTGCTGGACGAACCGACCAGCGGGTTGGACCCGATTTCCCGGCAAGATCTCTACGCCATCATCGATGAGCTGGCTGCACAGGGCACCGCCGTCCTGATCGCCTCGCACGCCCTGACCGAGGTCGAGGCCCGCACCGACCGCATCGCAATCATGCGCAAGGGGCGGATGGTGGCTGATGACACACTGAGCAACCTGTCCGCGCTGGCCGGTCTGCCAATCCGCCTGAAAGTCCGCGCTAGTGCCAACCCCGATGCGCTGGCCGCCGAACTGGGTGGCAATCGGATCAACGGTGCTTCTGTGGAACTGCTCTGCGCCCCCGATGACAAGATGGAGGCCCTGCGCCGCATCGCCGGGTTGGGCGATGCCGTGGCGGATGTTGAGATGACCCCGCCCAAGCTGGAAGACCTTTATCGCCACTACGCTCAGGAGGAGATGCAATGACCCGCTTCCTCGCCATTACCCGCACCGAAATGCTGATCCTGCGCCGCAACCGCTGGCTGCTGGTCGCCACGCTGATCATGGTGCTGTTCGCGCTGGCGCTGACCTTCGCAGGTAGTGCACCGACTGGCACACTGGGCGTCGACATGCTGACCGTCTCGGTCGCCTCGATGACCACCCTGTCGGTCTATCTCGCGCCTTTGCTGGCGCTGATGATCTCCTTCGACGCCATCGCCGGAGACGTCGACCGGGGCAGCCTTTCACTGCTGCTGTCCTACCCCGCCGGGCGCGGAGAAATCCTGCTGGGCAAGTTCACCGCCCACCTGGCCGCGCTGGCTTTCGCCATGACAGTCGGCTTCGGCACCGCAGGTGCAGTCGCCGCCTTTTTCGGCGGTGCCGGGCCGGAAAGCCTGATGGCTCTGGTCCGCCTCATTCTCACGTCCATCCTGTTGGGCGCCGTGTTTCTGGCGCTGGGTTACCTGCTGTCCGCCCTGGCACGGGGCGCTACGGCGGCGGCAGGCCTGTCGGCCGGGCTCTGGCTGGTTTTTGTCGTCCTCTATGATCTGGGCTTGTTGGGAGCCGTCGTCATGGACAAGGGCGGCACCTTCACCCAATCCGTCTTTCCATGGGTGATGGTAGCCAACCCGGCCGACGCATTTCGTCTGTGGAACATCGCCGCAACCGAAGGTGTCGCCATGGCATCCGGCATGACCGGAGCCGCGCAAGCCCTGCCCGTCTGGGCCGCGCCCACCTCGCTGCTGATCTGGCCGGTATTGGGCTTTGCCCTCGCCCGCCTTGCGTTCCGGAGGGTCGAGCCATGAAACGTCTTGCCCTGATCGCCCTGATCGCTCTGACCGCCTGCAAGGAAGAAGTGGCCGAAGCCCCCGACCCGGTTGATCTGACCCCGGAAGCGCTCAGCTTTTTCTGTCAGATGAACATCGCCGAACATGGCGGGCCAAAGGGGCAGATTCATCTGGAAGGGTATCCCGCGCCGCTGTTTTTTGCGCAAGTGCGCGACATGGTGGCCTATCTCAAAAGCCCCGAACGCGATGCCGAAATCACCGCCGTTTACGTCAGTGACATGGGTGCTGCCCCAAACTGGCGGCAGCCGGGCATTTCCAACTGGATCGCGGCGGATGGAGCCACCTTTGTGGTCGGCTCCAACGTTGCCGGCGGCATGGGCGCGCCCGAAGTTGTGCCCTTCGCCGACCCCACTGCTGCCGATGTCTTTATCACCCAATATGGCGGCGCGCAGATGCCGCTGTCCGACATTCCCGCGGCCGAGGTTCTTGGCCCCGTCGATCTGGACCTGAAACTGGAGACCCCCGCATGACCCCCCTCTCCCGCCGTCGGTTCCTGACCATGTCTGCCGCCTGCGCCACCTTTCCAGCCGGTGCGAAGCCCGCCCCGGCGGCCCATTGGCGCGGGGTTGCGCTGGGGGCCGAGGCCAGTTTGCGGCTGGAGGGGCTGACCGACGCCCAGGCCGCGCCGATCATCGCCGCAGCTGAGGCCGAGATGGACCGGCTGGAAAACATCTTCAGCCTGTACCGCCCCCAATCCGAACTCAGCCGCCTGAACCGCGACGGCCACCTGTCCGGCCCCGCGCCCGAACTGCTGAACATTCTCAGCCTGTGCACTGCGATACATGAAGCCTCAGACGGGGCCTTCGATCCTTCGATTCAACCGCTTTGGTCCGCTATTGCAACTGGTGCGAACCCAGAGGAAATCGACGCGGCCCGGCGCTCTGTCGGATGGGCTCGCGTGACTGTTCGGACGGACGTGATCCACCTGCCCCAACCCGGTGTGTCTGCGCTGACCCTGAACGGCATCGCGCAGGGCGCAATCACCGATCGCATCAGCGCGCTTCTGACCGCGCATGGCTTGCGGGACGTGCTGGTGAACATGGGAGAAATCGCCGCTCTGGGCCAACGCGCAGACGGGCAAGCGTGGCAGGTCGGATTGGCTGGGCGCGGAGGAAACGTTCACAAGTCCATCGAACTGCGGGACCGCGCGGTCGCAACATCGGACGCACGCAGCCTCATGCTGACAGGTGAACAGGGGCACATCCTGAACCCTGCAGGCGACCCACGTCCAGCGCATGTCGTCTCGGTCTCAGCCCCCAGCGCGGCCATCGCCGATGGGCTGTCCACGGCTTTGTGCGCCTTACCGGAGAAAAGAATTGGCGCTGTCACTGCGGCATTCCCCGAAGTCCGGGTGGAAATGCGTCTCTAGTCAGAAGGACGCGTTTTTCCCATCTGGTTAGGCTATGTTAAGACACACCAAAACGCCAGAACCGTAGTATCGGTTTACCCAACAACTTAACGTACAAGCCGTTACTTTCGCGGCCACTACAGAATTGGTTCTGGCCGAGACGATGGGGGCTTTTTGGGCTTCCACACTGCTTGCCCGGTGACCGGATGCCAGAGAGTGCAATGTCTGGTGCAAAAACTCCGCTTTTTTTGATGACAGAATGCTGGGTTTGTTTCCCTCTTGTGGGACAAATGCGAGGCCAAACTCATGTCGCGCGAATGCGACTAGGCCAACACATGCCACAAGTCGGCTGAGCACCTTGACACGAATCTGAGGCTCGCGGACACTTGATGCAGTTAAGACTTGTTACCTGCTTTGAGACTTTAACTCCGTCGTATTTACCGGTTTGCCACTGCGACGAGGCGCATTATTCAGCGCATTCTGATCGTCCACCTTTGGCGCATACGGGCTTAAACCGCCTCAAGGCCTAAGCTGAAGGAGCGACGAAAATGCCTGTTTCGGTTTCCTATCCCGGTGTCTACATCGATGAGGTTCCTGGCGGTTCACGGGCCATTGCGGGTGTGCCAACCTCTGTCGCAGCCTTTGTCGGCTATAGTCGGCGCGGCCCGACAGATGAAGCGACGCAGATTTTCAGCTTTGCCGACTTCGAACGAACCTTCGGAGAATTGCACCCGTCGAGCGCACTGAGCTACGCGGTCAACCATTTCTTCTTGAATGGCGGCGCGACCGCCTGGATCGTTCGTGTAGCTGAGGATGCGACTGCGGCCTCAGTAACAATGGACAGTCCGGGCACAGACCCGACGCTGGAGATTCAGGCCGCCAGTGAGGGCGCCTGGGGCAACAACCTGCAATTGTTGGTGGATTACGACACGTCGAATCCGGACTCGACCTTTAACCTGACGGTCAACGAGATGCGCGAAGTCGGCGGCCAGTTGGTAGTGGCCCGTTCGGAGGTTCATCGCAACTTGTCGATGAATCCGGACTCGAGCAATTATGCGTTTGACGCAGTCAATGATGCGTCCCGGATGGTTGAGATCGCAAACGATATTGCCGCAACGACTGGCACAGCAACCGTGATCAGTGGTGCCATCGACGACAGCGTCGTCAGCGGGTTACAGGACAATCAGCGCCGCATCGGAGTGCAGATCAATGGCGGTCCGGTGGAAGAATTCAACCTCTTTGATCCAGGCGCCCCGCTTGCTGACGTCGCCACTGCGGCAGGCGATATTCAGGAAGAAATTCGCACGATCATGGGCAACAACGATTTCACGATGGTCGAGAATAATGGTCGGCTCGAGGGAACTCTCGCGCAAAACGCGACCAACACATCCATCCGGTTCGTGCCCGCTTCGATCAACAGCGGCACTGCAGCACTGCGTCTCACAGTGGGCAGCGGCGCACGTGAAGCTGACATTTTTGCCGACACACGTCCAATGCCAACCGGAACGGTCGGAGAAAGACGCCCCGATTTCGATGGGCCAGGTTTCGACGCCAACCTGCAACTTCGCGTCGATGTGCTGGATGCGTCAGATACAGTGGTCGCTCAGACAGGCGACTATGCGTTCCCGGAAGCTCCGGCATCGTTGTCAGGCGCAGCGGCAATGCTGCAGGCCGAACTGCGCGCGACGGATCATCCAGCGTTTCGCGCCGCCACGGCTACGGTGTCTGACGATCGCATCACATTAAGAGCGAGCCCAGACACCCCGACTATGCGCCTTCGCGTTGTCGGAATTGCGGGAAGCGACGCAGCTACGCCACTTGGAATAGACCAGAGCATCGCAACTACGAACCTTGCCACCTACCGCATGGGAACGCCCCCGCTCGTTGCGGCACAATCGGCGGTAAACGCCGGTGCCGACGGGACAGAGCCTGATCCAAACACGGTCACTGGTCTCGACCTGTATCTGGGTGACCAGGATAACAAGACCGGAATTTTCGCGCTTGAGGACGCGGATTTGTTCAATATCCTGAACCTGCCCGATATTTCTCAGATCGATATTCTCACCGCTGCCGTCACCTACGCAGAAGAGCGGCGCTCGATGATCCTGATTGATCTTGATGAGAATGTCCGCGACATCGAAGACGCCCGCGACTGGGTGAATAATGCCGCCAATTCGGGGCTGAAACATCGCAACTCAGCAATATATTTCCCGCGTTTGATGATGGGCGACCCGGTACAGGGAGGGCGGCTGCGACCATTCCCCAATTCGGGCGTTATTGCCGGATTGTGGGCGCGCACCGATTCCGAGCGGGGCGTCTGGAAAGCCCCGGCAGGGATCGACGCGCGACTTCGAGGCGTGCAAGCGCTGGACTATCGCATGACCGACCCGGAAAACGGAGTGCTAAACCCGCTGGGCGTCAATTGCCTGCGCACCTTCCCGGTTTATGGCACGGTAAGTTGGGGGTCGCGAACCTTGGTCGGTGCCGACGTCTTTGCCAGCGAATGGAAATATGTTCCGGTCCGCCGACTAGCCCTTTACATCGAAGAGAGCCTGTATCGCGGCACACAATTTGTGGTGTTTGAGCCGAATGACGAACCGTTGTGGTCACAAATCCGACTAAGCGTCGGCAGCTTTATGCAGCAATTGTTCCGGCAAGGCGCGCTGCAGGGATCTACCCCGCAGGAGGCCTATTTGGTGCGGTGCGACAGCTCTACGACAACGCAGGCCGACATCGATCTGGGTATCGTCAATATCTATGTCGGATTTGCTCCGCTGAAGCCTGCGGAGTTCGTCGTCATCCAAATCCAACAGCTGGCCGGTCAAAGCCAGTCCTAACGCCAGTGCTGCGGAAAGGAGACCGCCATGCCTGAATTCAACGTTAACCCATCCCGTTTCGATCCTTATAAAAACTTCAAGTTCCGCGTGCGCTGGGATGGTCGTTTCGTCGCCGGGATCAGCAAGGTCGGCGCCCTTAAACGCACCACCGAGGTCGTGGAACACAGGGTCGGAGGTGACAGTTCGACCAGCCGCAAATCGCCTGGGCGGTCAAGCTATGAAGCCATCATGCTGGAACGCGGTGTCACCCATGATCTGGAATTCGAAGCCTGGGCCAACAGGGTTTGGAATGTCGAGGCCGGCTTGGGAGCCGAAGTGTCGCTGGCCAATTTCCGCCGCGACATCACGATCGAGATGTACAACGAGGCCGGACAGCTTGCGATTGCCTACCGCGTGTTTCGTTGCTGGGTCTCGGAGTATCAGGCGCTGCCGGAATTGGACGCGAATGCCAATGCGGTGGCGATCCAATCGATCAAGCTCGAGAACGAGGGCTGGCTGCGCGACACGGACGTGCAGGAACCGCAGGAACCCGAGTTCGGGTAACAGCCGACACAACGGGCCCGGCGTGACACGGTGACGAAATGGGTGCCAGATGAAAAGCCAAATGGACGCCAAAGCGGTCTTGGATTTGTGGGAGGCTGGACAACGGCGCTATCCCTATCAGCGCGCGATGCTGGTGCTGGAGCGCTGCGGCTGGCCCGAGGTCGCGGATATGCCCTTGGCCGAGCGGGACCGGGCGCTGCTGGCTTTGTACCGAGAGACTTTTCGCTCGTCGTTGGGGCTGGTTACCGATTGTCCGGATTGTGACGCACAGTTGGAACTGCAGTTGCCTGCGGCTGATCTAGACCAGATGCTACATCTGCCAACACCAGAGGCGCCCAAAGCGCTGGAGGGCGTTGCGCTTCGCGATGTAACAAGCCGCGATCTGGACGCTGTTACAAACGCGACGGACCCAGCAGCGGCGCTGCAAGGCAGACTTTTGGGATCGGACAACCTGCCCGAAGCTGCCAAAGAGGCGCTGGCGGCTTGGATCGACGCGCGAGTAAACGCGGCGGAGATTTCGCTGGGACTAACCTGCGCCGAGTGCGGTGCGCACTGGTCCGAGGCATTAGACATCCCCAGTTTTTTCTGGTTCGAGCTTGAAATCGCAGCACGCCGCGTAATGCGCGACGTCGCTGATCTGGCACTTGCATTCTCTTGGTCAGAAGAGGCCGTTCTTTCCATGGGACCTGAGCGGCGGCAAACCTATCTAGAATTGGCGAGAGCGTCATGAGTGGGCCGCTCAATCGACTGGTGAACCGAGCCTTGGGTGAGGTGCAAAGCAGATTGCGTCCACGCGCACCCAGCCTGTTCGAACCAACTCACGAAACCGCACCACAGCCAGCGATGGTGAACGAGATAGAGACGGAGCAGGTTGCCGCATCGCCTCGGAAAACAGGGCAACCACTCAGTCCGCCTGCGCCCTTACCGCGCCAACAGGGACAGCACGAGACTGATACCACGGCGGCACCACAACAACTTATGCCCGTGACTGAAAAACACGCGGTGGCGCCAGACAAAGCCCCGCCCGAGGTCCGCGGACACGTGAAACCGCCTGTTTCGGAGGAAACACAGCGTTTGCCCCGCCCGTATCTGTCAGTGCAGAAGCAACCATCAGACGCTGAAGAAAAGGTGCCCATTCCAGCCCCAATCGAACCCGATAGGGCATTGTCTGCCAAGCCAGCAGCACCGCCCGAGCCAGCGGCGTCCATCCGGGAGGTTCAGTTGCGGCACACGTCAACGGAAGAACCACACCGGCGCGAAACACGCCCGTTCCTTCCCTCGGCATCAGAGCCCGCCAAGCTTGTTGCGCAATCAACGCAAGCTTCTGCCGAGCCGGACATTCACATCCATATCGGACGTTTGGAGGTCCGCACTGCACCAGCGCAACCCGCAGCCCGACCCCAGCGCCAGAAGTCACCAAAACGTGCCAGCGCAAGTCCGCCTCTGTCCGATTATTTGAAGGATCGCGGCGGATGAGCAATGTTCTTGCCATCGCTGGTGTCACACGCATCCTGAAGGATATGCTTAATGACGCCCTTGTCTTTGGCAATGTTGAACAAGTCTTGGGCACTGACTTCATTGTGACGGCGCAGCCACCCGACCGCATCGTATCTGACACGCCTGACACCCAAACACCGCATCTGAATCTGTTTCTGCATCGTGTTACTCCAAATGCAGCGCTCCGCAATGCCGATCTGCCTACGCGGACGGGCGATGGTCACTTGCGAATGCGCCCAACCTTGGCGCTGGACCTGCACTACATCCTGACCTCGGTCGCAAGAGAGGAATTGCATGCCGAAGTGCTGCTTGGGTATGCGATGCAGTTGTTTCACGAAATGCAGATCGTCCCGCGCGAGACAATCCGAACCTCTTTGTCCGCTGCGGACTTGACGGGTCTGGGGGGCGGTTTGCCTGATTTCGGAACCAGGCCGCTGTCGCCTGCAGAACTTGCCGATCAAATTGAGTTGTTGAAGATCACGCCCGTCACTTTGTCGATGGACGACATGTCCAAGATGTGGACGGCGTTGCAGGCGAGTTATCGTACAACAGTTGCCTATGACGTGTCGGTGGTGTTGATCGAGCGCGCCTTGCCGGTCCGCCCGACCTTACCGGTTTTAACCCGTGGCGGCTTGCGCGATCCGGAAACGGGACGCGACCCAGGTGTGAGTGTCGAGCCGAGTCTGGCGTCAAATATACCATCGCTGCTTTCGGTTGAGTCTGAAGACGCGCATCCTGTTATGCGGCTTGGTGGGCGTGTCATTCTGACCGGCACTGGCTTGGATAGCGGTGACGCACAGGCGCTGTTTCGCGAGGCAGGAAACGACACGGAACTGCGCCTTGTACCCGAGGCCCCCGCAAGACCGGACAGGTTGTTGGTACAACTGCCTGGGCCGACGGCCCTGCCTGGCGGCAGCGCTTTGGCAGGCACGCCTCAAGACCCGGCTTCTTGGCGCAGTGGCGCCTATGAGATCAGCGTAACCGTGACGGATAACGCCCAGCGCACCGCGGTGACCAATCGTCTACCGCTTGCACTGGCGCCAGCGATCAGCGCGACCGCAGTGGCAGGTGTGGGTGGTACAGAGGTGACGGTGGATGTTTCACCGCCAATTCGCATTGGGCAAGAGATCGCGATTTTAGCCGGCACCGAAATGCGGGTTTTGCCAAATGCGGTCGCTGTGACCGATCAGGTTGATGCCACGTTTGACGGTCCGGGTGTCGGTGCAGATTTGGTAGTTCGGCTGCGAGTGGATGGCGTCGACAGCCCGGCGATTGATCGCAGCGCAACACCGCCCGTGCTGCAGACTGTGACCGTGACATGACCCGCGATCCGCGTCCTCCCCTGGATCAGGTCGCGTCTATCGGCGCTGCCACCCAAAGCGTTGTTGCCCGTCTAGAGGCGCTGAGCAGCGACGCATCGTTGCCGGATCTGGATCTCGCGGCGGCCCCCAGCCTTGTCGATCTGTCGGACATTTTTGGGCTCGACCCCGTCTCTACCGCGCTGGTTCTTTGTGTAACGTCTTGCGAAACCGAACCTAAGTCCGCCCCATCGATGCTGCGTCTGGGAGCCGCAAACGGCCTGAGCATCGGACTTGCCGAGCGGCTGATCGGGCCTGGGGTGCGGGCAGCGCTTGCCGACTCTGCCCCGCTGCGGCGCTGGAGAATGATTGAGGTTGTAGGCAACGGTCCCTTGTACGAAAGGGTGCTTCGCATCGACACACGCGTGCTGGACTACGTGTTGTACCGCCCCGGTCTGGATATACGACTTGAGGGATTGATACGCCCATTACTGGGCGCCGAGACAATACCTTTGACGCACGAAGCTGAGGCCGCACGGCTGGCCACTGCGCTAACCGCTGATGGCCCGCCTCCTGTCATACTGGTCGAGGGCGGAGATGCCGAGGGGCGGTGCAATTTAATTCGGCACGCGGCAGCTCTGGCAGGCGCTCAGGTACTGCGCCTGGACGCCGCCGATCTGCCGATTGCCTGGACCGAACGCTACGCAACCGCGATCTACCTCGACCGTGAATTGGCGCTGTCGAGAGCACTTCTGATAATCGAAGCCGAAGCAGGCTTAGCCCAGAGCCGCAATCTGCCAGCTTTGATAGAACAGATGTTAAGCGCGGTCGCAGTTTCCGCACCTGAGGCCAGCTTACCTGATCGCGAACCTGCCTTGCGTGTCCGCCTGCGCAAACCGGATCGGGGCGACCGGCGGAAAGGATGGCAGGAGTCTCTTGGAGCTGAGGCCGCTAGCGTCACACTCGATCACCTCGCCACGCAATTCGCGTTATCACCGCAAGCCATTCGCAGCGTCGCCGCTGAGATTAATGGCAGCGATCCGGAACGCATAGACGCCGCATTGTGGCAAGCGGCACGCCGCCGCTCGCGCGGGCCGCTCGACGGGCTCGCCGAACGTATCACTTCGCGCGTTGGCTGGGACGACCTTGTGGTCCCTGCAGTGACCCGCGCCGCACTGCAAGACCTTGCCGCACATCAACGCAATTCATGGCGCGTGTTGTCCGATTGGGGCTGGACGAAGAAGGGCGACCGCGGCTTGGGCACCGCGGCGCTGTTTGTCGGCCTGTCGGGTACAGGCAAGACTTTGGCGGCCGAGGTCATAGCAGGAGAATTGGCGCTCGATCTGTATCAAATCGATCTGAGCAGAGTGGTCAGCAAGTACATAGGAGAAACCGAGAAGAACCTTTCGCGCATCTTCGAGGCCGCTGAGGCAGGAGGTGCAATCCTGCTGTTTGACGAGGCGGATGCTCTGTTTGGTAAGCGCTCTGAGGTGAAAGACAGTCACGACCGCTACGCCAATGTCGAGGTGAGCTATTTGCTGCAACGGATGGAAGCGTATCGCGGTCTCGCCATCCTGACGACAAACCAGCGCGATGCGGTAGACCGGGCGTTCCTTCGCCGCTTGCGCCAGGTGGTGGTGTTTCCCTTCCCCGATTCAGCGGCACGGGCCGAAATCTGGGCGCAGATCTTTCCAAAAGAGACCCCGTTAGATGGCATCGACCCCCAGCGCTTGGCACGGCTAACGATCGCGGGGGGAAGCATCCGCTCAATCGCGCTCAATGCCACCTTCCTCGCAGCAGCACAGGATGCACCGGTGCGCCCTGAGCATCTGTTGCGCGCGGCGCGACGAGAATATGCCAAGCTGGAGAAACCGTTTACCGCAACCGAGGCGGAGGTGTTTCGATGAGCCAGCGCCGCATCACTCTGACAATTGACCGGATCGTAACGGATGACCCTTCGCTTGATCGGACGGCTTTGACCAAGGCCTTGACGGCAGAGGTGCGGGCGCGGTTGGCGCAAGACGGAATGATCGGTGCTGCTGGTGCACCCTCTTCAGCAACCGTCCGAACAGACCGCGGTACAGGTAGCGCCACAGAACAGATCGCCAAAGCGACGCTGCGGGGGATTAGGCGATGAAACAGTCGGCAATCAGTCCAATGCAAGCGGTCGCGTGGACCCAAGCCGCGACGTTGCCACAACGCGCTTGTTCCTGCGACACCGCAAAAGGTTTCGAGGATCAGTGTCCTGTCTGCGCCGCCAAAACGCGTCTTAAGGTGAAACCGAAGCTGACGGAGAACCAGCCCAGCGACCGTTTTGAGCAAGAGGCGGATCGCTTCGCCTCGTGGGTACCTCCCGGTCCCGTGCGCATGTCACGAGCGACACTGCAGCGGATGACCAAGGAAGGAGAGTTGCAGATGAAAACGCTTAGCACTCACCTGACCAATTCGGCGGTGACACAAGCTGCGGCGGCGGTCTCACGCGGCGGGCAACCACTGACCCGTGCCGCGCGCGGTTTCTTCGAGCCCAGCTCGGCCAAATCCATTTTCTCAAATCGGCTCCCGGGTCACACCGTCGATTGGAAAAAGGTGGCCGACGGCGCTTACAAGGTGATGGCAAAGGATGGGATATTACAACTGAATGTTTGGATCCAAGACGTCTCGAAATTCGACGGGACTGTTAAGGCATTTTCCGACGCGGGGTTCAAAAACGCCCGACCGTTCGGGCCAAAAACTGGCCCGGCCCCTAACACTGGTCCGGGCGTCGTGATCTTGGGGACGAAGTTATGGTTTTCAAGTTGACTTTATGTGGCTTAAGGCGTGTTATGAGAGGACAAATCACACATTTCTGGCATGAATTCTGCGTTACCCTGCTTGCGTTTTGCCAGCGGTTAGTAGCGCGCCAAGGTTTGCATATCGACCCGATAAAATGGTGTGCATTATGAGCCGTGTAGCCTCAATTTCAGACCACGCCGCAGACACATATTTGGCGGGAACAACATCAACGCTTCAAAGAAGCTGCGACTGCGGATCAGCAAAAGGCGTAGAGGATCAGTGCCCTGCCTGTGCCGCTAAGACGCGTCTTGGCGTGCAGCCGAAACTGACGGTGAACCAACCGGGCGACCGCTATGAGCAAGAGGCGGATCGTATCGCGGATCGGGTCGTTTCCACGGGTTCTACCGCTCCGGTTGGCATGACGAGCCCGGGACTGCAGCGTATGACTGAGGAAGAGGACGAGTTGCAAACAAAACCCGCCGGGCTGCAGCGTATGGAGGAAGAAGAAGACGAACTTCAGTTGAAGTCGACGGGTGGCAGCCCGACAAACACAGCAGTGACGCAGGCCGCAGCGGCAATCTCAAGCGGAGGTGCGCCACTTTCCACCACAGAACGCGGGTATTTCGAACCTCGTCTGGGTCATGATTTGTCCAGAGTACGCCTCCATGACAATGCCCGGGCCGGAGCTGCCGCCCGCGGCATCAACGCGCGTGCATACACGTTGAAAAACCATATCGCCTTTGCCCCCGGCACGCGCGATTTCACCTCGACCGAAGGACGGCGGCTGATGGCGCATGAGCTGGTGCATACGGTGCAGCAGGGGGGCGGGCGCATTCGCAAGATGCAAAGAAAGGCAACCGCCGGGGGAACAGCAAAGGGAAGTAGCGCCAAAGGAGGCCAAAATACGAACAAAGCCGCCAGCAAAACTCTGAAACCGACATGTGACGTTGATACCCAAGCGGCGCTTTCGTTGGCGAAGAATCGTGCAGTTGCCGCTTTGGGGCGAACTCTGGAGGCCATGTCCCGTCGAAAATCGAGATTGAAATCAAAGCGGCGTGATTCTCGGGACCGAAAACTAGATCGAGTGCTCAAGAACAATCTCGGTGTACGCCGAGGCGAAGCGAACAATTTTGACAAGGCGCTTGCGACTCTGCAAGCGGCGGAAGCGTTTTTGGCCAAGCAGGACCTTTCAAAAAATCACATCATCTGCGACAACGGGCTGCCAAACTCTCCTTGCGGAAGTGCCCAAAATGCCGCCGGTTATCACAGAGATGGCCGGATATACGTCTGCACGAAAAGCTCCAGCATACAGACATTTATCCAATTCGGCATTAACAAAGCCGAGACGGAAAAACAGCGTGTCACGCGCATAGAAGAACAACTAACAGAAGAATCCGACGAAAAGGATCGGGCCGAGGGTAGAGAACCAGGCAGTACCAGCGCCGTACCCGATCAACCTCCCAACCAACAGGGGACGCAGAGCGGCGCGACAAGCGCAACCGGCCCTTCTGGCCCGAATTCTGCAATCGGTGGCGGCCAGCAATCGGGCAGTACCGCCAACGGGACCAACACAATAAACGACGCGTTTGCCGACACTGCACCGAACAGGTTCCGGCGAGAGGCGGCTGGCATGCAAGGGGAAGTCGGACAGAACGAAATTCTGGTCGCACAAACGCGACTCGCGAGCTTTCTTATCCATGAATCGATGCACGACGCCATCAAGGGTAAAGAGATCGATGTATACATGCATGATGATTTTTTCGAGCATCTTGGGCGCAAACGACCAAGCGCACCGCCCGACAGCGCATTCGCGCTGATTAACCCAGACAGTTACGTGATGTTTGTCCTCGATATGGAGGAAAGCGGCAACACATTCGATAGCGAGGCAGACGAACAATCCAAACTGGAACGGGACCTTGGAAAGTACGGTTTTCACCAGCTTCAGCTACGCACGCCCAGAAATACCGAACAATTGAAGCATCTGACCGTCCGCCCGGTATTGGATAGCGCCAAGATCAAAAACGCCTATAACTTTGCCAGCGCAGTGATGCACGAGACCTTTACAAGCCTTGGTCGTGCCGGGGAAGAGTTTGGCGGACCAGCAAACAATTGGACGGATTCCACTCAGGAGATCATATCGATTCTGCAGTCGAGTTTCGGACTTGCCAAGGCGTCAACGCTATCGGGCAATGCACGGTCTACGCAATCTCAAGCGATCGCTGATGCAGCAAAAGCCCTGAATGAAGTTTACATCGAAACGTTCCACGGTGGTGATGATAGCCAAATGGTTATCTACCGCCGACGTAAGAGCAAAAAGTCTGCGAAGTTTTTTGTCAAAGTGCCGCTGCACAGCGCCTACAAAAACCTCAGTCTTCCAGCGCAAGTACGGCTTATACTGGAAGGCGCTAACATCGACACCCGGGTCGACGCCACCTACCAAAGTACTGCACCGAACCCGATTGCAGGGCGTGCCGTGGACTTGGTGGTCGCATTCTCGAGAAAGAATGGAATCCTTTCGTTATGACGACCTCTCCCCGCTCTCCCAAGCTGACCCGCGCCGGTCTTGTGCTGATCTCTCCTGACAGCGGACAGGTTGAACGGATCATTACGCTGCAATACGCCGCCGAGACGCTGTCGCGATCGCTGGAAGCGCAAGCCATCGCGGATGAGCCGGACCGCTCGCAGCCGCTGCGCCTTACAGGTCCAGCCGTCGAAACCATCACCGTCGAAGCGGAACTTGACGCCACAGACCAGCTGGAATTCCCGGACAACAACCCGGAAGCCACCGAGCTGGGGCTATTCCCGGTTCTGTCGGCACTCGAGACCATGCTGCATCCGACCACGGCGCAGCTGGAACGGCAGAACGCGCAAGCCGCCTCGGGCAGTTTTGAGATCACGCCAGCGGAAACCCTGCTAGCCTTGTTCGTCTGGTCGCCCAACCGCGTTGCTCCGGTCCGGCTGACACAGTTGTCGATCACTGAGGAATTCTTTGACCCCGCTCTGAACCCGATCCGCGCCAAAGTAAGCTTGTCGCTGCGCGTTCTGTCAGTTGACGATCTAGGTTTCGCGCATCGCGGAGCCGGGCTGTTCATGGCCTATCTGCGCTCGAAGGAAAGCTTTAGCAGCCGCTACTCTGGCGGGGACCTCAGCGGGCTTGGACTAGGAGGGCTGCCATGACAAATCCGATTCAGGCGATGTTCGAGGCGGGTGTCATCGAACTCACCGATTTCCCGCCCCAAAGTCGATATCACGGCATTTCACGGGTCGAAGCCGTGTTGCCCGACGGTCGCAAGGTCGCGTATTTGCGCCGCCGCATTGTTCCGCCACCCGAGGCCTTTGATACCCGCGCTTTCCGTCAAGTCAAAGACGCCGAGCGGCTGGACCATATCGCAGCACAAGAGATCGGTGACCCAGAAGCGTTTTGGCAGCTTTGCGACGGCAACGGCGTGCTGTGGCCTGAGGATTTGGAGGAGGTCGGGCGAGAACTGCGCCTGACGCTGCCAGCGGGTGTGCCGGGAACAGAGCCCGATCAATGAGCGAGGTGGAACCAAAATGATCAAAGGCATCGATCTGACCCTGCTGTTCGGTCCCGGCGTGCCGGTGCCTGCACCTGCAGGCGTGATCGAAGCACTACAGTCGGTGACCATCGAAGAGAATTCCGGGCAAACGCCGTCCGGTTTTGATCTCTCTTTTGCGGTGGATCGGGATTCTCCACTTGTAACCGCCTTTTTGCTTAGTGGGGCGATCGAACCGTTGCCTATTCTGCGCGTGGCACTGGTGGCGACGGTCAGTGGCCAGGCCATTCCGCTGATCAATGGCGTTGTCACGTCGTCCGATCTTTCACCCGGTTCTGGCTCTGAACCGGCGACACTCACTGTGCGTGGCACCGACCTCACGGCACCTATGGCGCATTTCGATCTTGCGGGTATCCCCTACCCAGCCATGCCGCCCGAGGCTCGCGTTGCACTAATACTGGCGAAATACGCGTGGCTCGGCATCATTCCACAAGTCATACCGTCGCTCGAAGGGCCACCCCTTCCGACGGACCGGATCCCGCGGCAAAAGGGAAACGACCTCGACTATATTCGGACGCTGGCCGATGAAGCGGGCTATACCTTTTTCCTAAAACCCGGACCGGCGCCTGCAACCAGCATTGCTTATTGGGGGCCTGAATTGCGCTTTGGCGCACCGCAACCAGCGATTACCATAGAAAGCGGTGTGCCGACCAACGCTGAATCTGTGTCGTTCAGTTTCAACAAGGACGCCGTTGAATTACCGGTCGTATACATTCAAGAGCCGTTCACCAAGGCAACCGTCCCGATTCCGATCCCCGGCGCGATCCCGTTTCACAAACCGATGGGGGCAATCCCGCCGCTGCCGCCAAAAGTTGTCCGGCTGAAAGACACAGCACGGCTGAATCCGTTCGAGGCGCTCGCCCGGGGATTTGCCCACGCGGCCCGCAAAAGCGACCCGGTCACTGGCACAGCTCAGATCGACGTTACACGTTATGGCCGCATCGTTCGGGCGCGGTCAGTCATTGGTGTGCGCGGGGCATCTCGAGCGTATGATGGACTGCACTACGTCAGCAGCGTGCGCCACCAATTGGAACGCGGCAGCTACAAACAGACGCTGTCACTGAAACGCGGCGGGCTTTTGCCCACACAAGCGACGGTACCGGCATGACAGAGACATATTATGGAAAATACCGCGCTACGGTCGTGAACAATGTCGACCCAATGCTGACAGGGCGAATTCAGGTCATGGTGCCAGATGTCTCTGGCGTTGCATTGTCCAGTTGGGCGATGCCTTGCTTTCCGGTTGCGGGCATTCAAACTGGCAACCTCGGGGTTCCGCCAATCGGCGCCGGTGTTTGGGTGGAATTTGAGCGTGGCGATCCCGACTATCCGATCTGGACAGGATGCTACTACGGATCTGCCGCAGAACTACCCGCTTTGCATCAACTTACACCGCCTGGTGTTTCTGCCATGACAATGCAGACCACTCTGCAAAACGGGCTTACCGTGACCGACCTTCCCGGCCCGACCGGCGGCATTGTACTAAAATCCGCAACCGGCGCGTCGATCATCGTCAACGACACAGGCATCTACATCCAAAACGGCCGAGGAGCGTCAATCACGATGATCGGCCCGACAGTCACAGTAAACAACGGAGCCTTGACCGTAATCTAAGAGGAACGAAACATGCCCGGACCTATCCTTGACCTCGGATCGATCGTCACCTGCAGCCATGGCGGCAAGGCGACGCCGGTACCAGTGGACACAAGGGTGCTTTTGTCGGGCAAACCTGCAGTGACGCAGGCGTCAGTATTTACCGTGGCAGGGTGCGGGTTCGTGCCGCCGGGCGGCAATGGCCCTTGCGTCACGGGCACTGTTGTAGTGGCGGCGGCCCGGGTTTTTGCTTCGGGTGTGCCGGTGGCGCTGCAAACCTCTGTCACCACTTGCGCGCCAACGGGTACCCCGCTTATCCCGATTCAGGCGCAGACCCGTGTGATTGGAAGCTGAGCGCGATGCTAATCGATTTTCCATATCATTTCGACGGCCGCGACCGGACGGCAGAGGCCACTGAGGCCAAGCACATTCGCAACCTGATTGAACAGCTTTTGCTCACCAACCCGGGTGAGCGGGTGAACCGACCCGACTTTGGCGGCGGGGTAAACCAGCTCGTCTTCGCCGCGGCCAGCGCCGAAGCCGCTGCAACGGCAGGCTTTATGATACGCGGCGCGCTACAGACCTATTTGGGTCAACGGATCCTCGTCGAAGACGTAGTCGCCAATGCCGAGGACTCTGTGCTGAAGATCACCGTTATCTACCGCTTGCTGCGCACAGGTGTCACGGACCGGGTTGACCTGACATTGGGAGAGGCACCGTGATCTATCATTGCTGCGACCCCAGAAGACGAGAACTTGTATTGCAGGCCATTGACGACGGGATGGACATCAACGGCATCGACTTTGTCGAAGTGCTGGACCTCGAAGCACCGCTCTCAACACCGCGTCAACGTACGATTTTGGTTCGCTTCTTGACCGATGCGCCAGTGTTGGAGCCCGAGGAAATCGCCATAGACGGTGGCGAGCGCATCACCGGCATCACGGTTGAATGGGTGACGCGCGCCGACGCGCCCGATGTCCCCGCAACCGAGGGCGACCTTGCCACGTTCCTTTTGGCAATGCCGCAACCTGAACAGGTGCTGGTACTACGCACGTCGTCTTCCGGAGATTTTTCCACCTATAGGCTCCGGCTGGTCGGGGCAGAATTTGAACCGCCCGCCGGAGTTGACCGCGTGCTGTCGATGATTGACTTTTCCTTCAAGGTTGAGTGCCCAACCGACTTTGACTGCGCGCCGGTTTGTCATTGCGATGATGACCTGCCGCCACCGCCGCCGCTGAGTTACCTCGCCAAGGATTACCAAAGCTTCAGGCGCATGATGCTGGCCCGAATGCGGCAATTGCTGCCCGATTGGCGGGAACGCAACCCAGCAGATCTTGGGGTAACCATCGTCGAGATGTTGGCCTATGCCGCCGACCGTTTGTCCTATGCACAGGACGCGGCAGCCACCGAAAGTTACCTGGCTACTGCGCGGCAGCGGCCCTCGGTCCGGCGCCATGCCCGACTTGTCGACTACGCCATGCATGACGGCGCGTCGGCCAGAGTATTCGTTCAAGTCGCACCGACAGAGAACGGTTCTACCAGCATTGCGGCGGGCACCCGGTTTATTACGCGAACTGGCGAATTCGATGCCGGAATTTCCGATCCGATCGAACAGGCGCGAGCGTTGGCTTTCGGTCCGCTTGTATTTGAAGCGCTTGAAACGCGAGACATCCAAGATGATCAGACCGAGATGGGCTTTTTCGATTGGGGCAACGACGAATGCTGTCTGCCCAAGGGTGCGACCCGGGCCACGCTGCGGGGCAACATTGAAAGCCTTGAAGAGGGACAGGTTCTGATCTTCGAGGAGGTTCTGGGCCCGCTGACCGGCTCCGAAGCTGATGCTGATCCTGGCAAGCGCCACGCGGTCATGCTGACTAAAGTCCAGGCCGATCTAACCGATGACCTGACTAACGAAGCGATTACCGAGATCCGCTGGGCCGAAGAAGATGCGCTGCCCTTCCCGATTTGCCTGTCTGCTCGATTGGATGCGTCGCAGGGCGGAGGCGTTGAACGCGGGATCAGTCGCGCTTTGGGCAATATTATCCTTGCCGATCACGGGGCCACCATTTTGGATGAACCCTTGGGCGAGGTACCAGAACCACACCTTTATTTTGTGCCCAGCGCGTGTGAAGACTGTGACCCCTGCCAACATCCCGAGCCAGAGCCAGTTCCACCCCGTTTTCGCCCACGAATGGATGAGGGACCTGTAACGCAAAGCGCCGCGCGCCCTCCAAATCCGGCCAGCCCGAACGTTGCAGCGGTTTTCGCCTCAGCCTATGCCAAGCTTCACGCGCCCAACACAATCCGCTTGCCTTGGCTCACATTGCAAGGCGGCGATCTGGCCAGCCCGGACCACTGGCAGCTTCGACCTGATTTGATCTCTTCCCCACCCGAGGCGCGGCACGCGGTACTTGAAGTCCACAGCGATGGCAGTTCAGCCCTTCGCTTTGGCGATGACGGCAACGGGCGGCGGCCCAATTCGGGTGTCCCTTTTCGCGCCAGCTATCGCATCGGCAATGGTCCGGTTGGAAACATAGGCCACGACGCGCTGGCCCATGCTCTGACCGGTGCAGCAATTCGTTGGGTGCGCAATCCACTGCCCGCGGTCGGGGGCCGCGCACCGGAAAGCATGGAGGAGGTGCGACAGGCTGCGCCCTATGCCTATCGTCGACAGGAACGCGCAGTAACCCCCTCGGACTACGCCGCTATTGCGCGTCGGTTTCCCGATGTGCAACGCGCTGCTGCGACCTTTCGCTGGAACGGACACGGCCACACGGTATTCGTCACCGTTGACCGGTTTGGGGGCCGTGCCGTGACGCCGGAATTTGAGGCATCGCTGATCACGTTCCTCGATGGCTATCGCATGGCCGGCTATGATCTGGAGATTGACGGGCCCATCCCCATTGCATTGGAGATCGGTCTGTTCATATGCGCTGAATCAGACCACTTCGCCAGTGAAGTGCGGCGCGCAGTGTTAATAGAACTGTCTGCCGCGCGACTGCCGAATGGGCGCACAGGGTTCTTCCACCCCGACAACTTCACCTTTGCTGATCCGGTGTATCTGTCTGCACTTTATGCCCGAGTTATGGCGGTGCCGGGCGTCGCTTCCGTCAAGGCGACCCGGTTCCGTCGTCGTGGCGAGCAAAACAGCAGGATAGGATTGCGGGATGGCGTTCTGACATTCGGTCGGCTGGAAATCGCACAGCTTGAAAATGACCGCAACTTCCCGGAGCGCGGCGCACTGGAAATCACCATGGGAGGCGGGAAATGAACGATCTTCCGCTCCGCATCGCTCATCGTGATCCTGGCTTGCCCTTTGATACTTGCGGTTGTTGTGGCGGCATACGGCCTTTGACTCCGCTGCAGATCAGCAACCGCCCGAACCTTCCACAGATCGTGTTCCGGTCTGGCGACCATGCACGGCACAAGGCGGCAATGCTGGCAGGACTGTCTTCTAGCACGGCGCTACCACTTGCAGGTCTGGGTACGCGAGACGATTCCGACTTTTCCATTGCGCTGATCGACGCGTGGGCTTCAGCGCTGGAGGTGCTTGGCTTTTATCAAGAACGCCTGATCAACGAATCTTATATAGGCACCGCAACCGAGCGATTTTCTATAGGGGAATTGGCCCGGCTGGTGGGTTATCGCCTGCATCCCGGTGCGGCGGCAGAAACCGACATGATCCTGCTGATGGACGATCCGCCCGGGGCTGAACCAGATGTGGCGACGTTAACTGTTCCAAAGGGCACGCGTATTCAAAGTCAGCCGGGCCCGGGCGAGACAGCGCAAGTGTTCGAGACAATCGAAGAGCTTGAAGCGCGCGTCGCTTGGAACAGATTGCGCCCGCGTCAGACGGAATTGGTGATCCCGGGCGACGGCGATCGCGTCGCTTGGGTGCAAGGTACTCCGCCTCTGGCGAAGGGCGATGTCCTGCTGTTTGTCGGCATCGGGCGGCAGGACGACCACACCGCGTCTGATTGGAACGTGCGGCGCCTGTTATCTGCCGAGGCGGAGGCGGACGGGGCCCGTACCCGTATCGAATGGGACACGGCACTCAGCGGGATCGAGCCCGAGGGTCTGCAATTGCTGGTACTGCGTGAGCGCGCCTCATTGTTTGGGCACAATGCGCCGGATCCCAGAGTTTTCTCCGAAGATCAGTTAGAGAATTTCGGGCTCGTCGAAGCGGTGACCGACGGCGAGTCTTTCCGGCTCGTCGAAGCGGCAACCGACGACGTGCCTGCAGGCGAGCCTGCTGATCTGGCTGTACAGATCGGTGACTGGGATTTCGCCATGCCCTATTACAACGCGCTTTCAGAGCCCGACATATTTAACGGCATGTTCCTTCTCGATGCGATTTATCCAAGTTTTGTGTCAGGTGGATGGGTAGTGCTGAGTGCGCGGCAAGGCATGGTCGCGCCGTTCCGTATCCTCAATGCCTGGGATGATGGTCTGACGGCCTATGCTATCTCGGGCAAGGCAACCGCGATTGAACCGGATGCCCCAAATGGCGGTCAGGACTTCAAGGGTTTTTACCGCAGCACCTCGGTTTGGGGCGCAAGTGAAACGCTGGGCTTTGCTGAACGCGCCATCCCAACCTTCGTCACAGGTACCGAGATTTTGCTCGACCGTCGCGTTGAGGATATGTCCGAGGGCCACCGCCTGGCCCTGCGCGGGCCACGTGCACGGGTACGGCTGACGACAGGCACCGTCACCTTGACCAGTGACAGCGACGAGCTTCGCCAGATACCCGCTGGCTATGAACTGATGGTCATTTCCGTGCAGGAAATCCCTTTCATAATTAATGCCTTCTTCCTCGTCATCATTTTGGCAGAGCTTGGCGAGATTTTTACCGCCAACACAGACGGAGTCGGGGGCGGCATTGGTCCGGGCGGTGGCGGCAATTTTGCCAATGTCAGCGGCGGAGGAGGAGGCGGTCCCGGCTCATTCGGTGAATTTGGTGATCTGGCCAACCCAGAGGCCGAGGACAGCGGCGGCGGTCTGCCGGTCTTGTTGCAGTGGACGCTGCAGGACGCCGATGGTTTCACCGGCACTGTATCAACGCTTCCCGGTGCTTTCTTGACGGTCCCGGCCTATGAGGACGACCCGGTGGTGGCGGAAATCGCCCTTCTTCAGCGGGTTGAGGACGTCAGTCCGCTACGCTCTCGTCTAGTGTTCAATGCGGCATTGACCCACGTCCATGACCGCGCCGCGTTGGCAATTCATGGCAACGTGGCCAAGGCCGCGCACGGAGAGGCTGCGACTGAAATTCTTGGCGCAGGCGACCCGGCAGTGCCGTTCCAGAAATTCGTATTGGGTCAGGCACCAGTTACCCATCGTTTGGCATCGACCTCGACCGGTGTAGACAGCACGCTGAGCGTGCGTGTCGACGGTGTTGAGTGGCAGGAGATGCCGGATATTTATGATCGCGGCGCCGAGGCACAGGTTTTTCGAACAGTATTGACCGATGACGGCCAAACCATCGTGGAATTTGGCGATGGCGTGTCCGGCGCCCGACCATCACCTGGTCAGGACAACATCGTCGCGCAATTCTCGCGGGGGCTGGGGCGCGCGGGCAATCTTCGTGCTGGGCAACTGGCGATGCCACTGGACCGGCCACTGGGCCTGCGCGAGGCCTTTAACCCGCTGCCCGCCACAGGAGGCGCCGATCCCGAAGCTGCCGAGGATGCGCGGCGCAACGTACCGCTTTACACACTGACTTTGGGCCGGGTCGTGTCGATCACGGATTACCGTGACTTTGCACTGGGCTTTCCCGGTATCGCCAAGGCAGAAAGCCGTTGGGTTTGGAACGGTGTTAATCGCCGCGTTGTTGTGACCGTTGCCGGTGACGACGGAATTGTACTTCCCACTGATGGCGCGACCTTTGAAGCGCTGCTCGGGGCATATCGCGAATTTGGCGATCCGCTGGTTGGGTTCGACCTAATCGCCTATGCGCCAACCTACTTCCGGGTCGCGCTCAAGGTCTCGGTTGAACCTGCCCATGACACGGACACCATTCTTGCCCATGTACAGGCGCAACTGCGCGATGACTTTGCCTTTGAAGCCCGCGATTTCGCGCAGGAGTTGACGTTAAGCGAGATTGCAGCCTCGGCCCACAAAGTTACAGGCGTGCGCGCCGTCGACATTGACCGGCTTTACCGCGACACCGGCCACCAAACGCAGAAGAAGGTGCATGATCGATTGGTCGCCTTGCCCGGGCGCAAAGCCCCAGATCTTGGCTTGCTCCCTGCGGAAATCCTGACTTTGTCAACCGAGCCTTTTGACTGGTTGGAGGTGATGCCATGAACCGGATCACACCTGAAGCTCTGTACGCCTTGTTGCCGGCGCATACCCGGGTGCGTGATGCTGAAATGGGCGGGCCATTGCAGGCCTTCGTCGCATTGTTGGCGCGAGAAGGCGCAGTGCTTGAGGAAAACATCGAGCAACTGCTCGACAACGCCTTTATCGAAACCTGCGCGCCTTGGGCAGTGCCCTATATCGGTGGCACGATCGGCTATCGCGCCTTACACAACGTCGGCGGCGCTGCGGCTGGCACTCGCGCAGAGGCCGCCAACACCATCCCCTACCGCCGGAGAAAAGGCACGCCTGCGGTTCTGGAACAGCTTGCCGCCGACGTGACTGGCTGGCCCGCCAAGGTTGTCGAGTATTTCCAACTCGTTGCGGCGTGTCAGCACATGAACCATATCCGTTTGTCGCCGCGCGGAATTGCCGAACATTTACCTGCACGGCCTGATCACCATGTCACCGCGAACTTGCGCGACCCTGCGCGTATGGAACAGCTCGGCACCGCGTTTGACCCAGTCACCCGGTCTGTCGATGTACGGTCAATCGAGCGCAATCCTGGCCGCAAGAGCATCGGCGGGCGCCACCATCTGCCCAATATTGGATTGCACCTGTATCGGTTGTTACCGCTGTCCGTCAGCCGCGTTGCCCTGCGCCCGGCTGAAGCTGGCGATGCCCGCCGGTTTCTTTTCGATCCGCTGGGCGCGCCGCGCCAACTGTTCCAGTTTCCGTTACCGCAAGACGCAATCACCACGCTGGCACGACCCGAACATATGCCGTTGCCGATCACGCGACGAATGCTCGATGCCGATCCAGCCCTGTGGTACGGACCGAACCGCGGCTTTGTGCTTTGGCAGGGCGATGACCCGATCCCATTGACCGACATCATTGCCTGCGATCTTTCTGATGACGGTCTGGGTTGGAACCACACGCCGCATCCGAGCGGCGCTGAGCCGCTGATCCGTGTAGATCCCGAATTGGGCCGTCTCAGCTTCCCCGAGGATCAGGCCGAGCCCATTCTGGCCACCTGGCATCGTGGCTTCCCCGGCCGGATTGGCGGCGGTGAATACGATCGCTCTCGCGAGGTGGTGCTGCGCCCCGGCGATGATCCGGTGGTGGTCACCGGGGACGCAACTGAATTGGTGCAAGCGCTCAACAATTTGCCCAGCCAAGGCGGCATCGTCGAGATCGACAGCAATGCAGTCTTGGATTTGCCCAACTCTTTCACAATTGAAGTTGAAGCCGACGCCGAGATCATCCTGCGGGCTCAGGATGGTCGCCGACCGATCCTGCGTGGCGACCAAGTGACCCTGCGCGGCGGCTCGGATTCGCGGATCGAACTGAACGGACTGGTGCTGGATGGCGGGCCGTTGGTTATCGCACCGAACGGCGACGGCGAGTCGCTGTCTGACGTCCGGCTGCGACATCTGACGTTGATCCCCGGTCACAGCTACACCGCCAGCGGTGGTACGGTATCTCCGGGTGCCGCGAGTATTGAGATCACCACCGTCGGGACTGAGTTGGACGTGACTGCCTGTATTAGCGGCCCAATGGTCCTGGGCGATACGACCACGGTCGATATCACAGACAGCTTTATTGATGCGGCGGCGGCCGACCCGTTTGATAGTTTGAATGGCTTCGCCATCTCGGGCAGCGGCGGAGCCCCTGCAGGCAGCCTCAGTATGGCTGGCACGACGGTATTTGGGCACATCTTCGTGAGAGTTATGCCGTTGGTGTCAAACTCGATCCTACGCGCAGGCGATGCCGACGATACTGTTCCGGTTCAGGTCCTGCACCGACAAGAGGGTTGCATCCGCTTTAGCTTTGTTCCGCTTGGCTCAATCGTGCCACGCCGCTATCGCTGCCAACCGCAACTCGCCATCGATGCTGCGATTGAGGCTGCTGAAGAAGCCAGCGGTGCCCCACTTAGCAGCGTACTAAGCGCCGAGATATCCGAACGCATTGCCACTTGGCTGGTGCCTTCGTTCACTGCCATCACGTCGGCCCATCCGGCTTATGGTCAACTGCGCGAAGCCGCACCGATCGAAATTCGACACGGCGCCGAGGATGGTGGTGAAATGGGCGTGTGGCATCACCTGCACGCGCCTCAACGCGAAACCAATCTGCGCATCCGCTTGCCGGAATACCTGCGCTTCGGGCTCGAAGCGGGCCTGTTTTACGAAACGTAAGGAGGAATAGAGATGGGCAGCGATACCAGTAGAAATACATTTGACCCGCGCAATGATTTCTCCGGCGTGTTTTTGCAACAAGGCCGTGCCGTACTGGACGCCGATTGGAATGAAATGGTGCAGATGTTCATGCGCCGTATCCGGACCGAAACGGTCGACACGATTGGCCGCGCGGTGGTTCCAATCGAGACACCAGTGGGCTTTGAAATCCGGTTCAACGATGACGGCGAGTTGGAATACGGGCGCGGTCGCTTTTACCTGGACGGCTACTTATGCGAGAGCCCTGGCCAGGCAGAGTTCGACGGCGCGCCGGTCGTGGGGATTGACCCACCAATCTTTGATCGCGCGCGGACGGGCAATGATGGCCCTGAGGGCGTATTGGACGAAATGATCTCGCAAGAGGTCGGAGATTTCGTGCCGCTAGACGCGCAGCCATATTGGCCGACGGCGGAAGGCTTGCCAGAGCCAGATGCGGCGGGCAATACCGCAGGCCCTCATATCGCGTATCTGGTCTGCTGGGATCGCGAAGTGCATCCGGTACAGCACCCCGATCTGCTCGACCCGGCCCTTGTCGGCATCGACACGACAACGCGCACGCAAACTGTCTGGCAAATCAGGCTGCTCGAGGTCCCGCAAGGCACAAGCTGTGAAACACCAGACGGCCAGATCCAGGAATGGTTCGATCTTATTCAGCCCTCAAGTGCGCGCCTCAGCGTCGATACAATCGACATCGAGGCCCCCGAAGACCCTTGTATTGTGCCGCCATCGGACGGCTATGTCGGGCGTGAAAACCAGCACTACCGCGTCCAGATCCATGACTTCCCGGACGACGGTGTGCCGCGCATAAAGTTCAGCCGCGAAAATGGGTCGGTGATCGCTGCGGTGGAAGCCATCGACACCCCGGCCAACATGGTCACCGTAGACAGTATCGGACGAGACGAAAAACTGTCTTTCAAAGAGGGCGACTGGGTAGAGTTGACCGACGATCATCGCGAGTTTGACCACCGTTCCGGTCGAATGCTTCGCATCGTGCGGGTACTGGAACTGACCCGGCAAATCGAATTCGACCGTGAGATCGACTCACCCGATGTGGGCACCACGGGCGAAGACGGATCTGACCTGATCCCAACTGGACTAGGCAGCGACACGTTGGCCGCGCGTCACACCCGGCTGATCCGCTGGGATCAAACAGGAATCTATGAATACGACAATGGCGACGACCCCATCGACCTTGACGAGACAGAGACCGAAGGTCTGATCCCGATGCCGACCGACGGCTCTGCGGTTCGTCTTGAAGCGGGGATCACGATTGCCCTGACCACCGACGGCCCCGGCGATCCGCATGCGATGGATCGGTGGAGCTTTTTTGCCCGCACCGCCGGCACTCAAGTCGAAGAACTGGTCAATGCACCGCCACAAGGCACTCAACGGCACTACGCTCGGCTTGCGGTGGTCGACCCCGCCAGCGGTTTCGTCGACGATTGCCGAATTTTCTGGCCACCGGCATTCGAGGGCGAACCGGGTGGTGGTGAAGAGGTGGACCACTGCGGCTGCACAGTTTGCGTCACACCCGAGTTGCACAATTCCGGGGAACTGACGATTCAAGCTGCCATCAATCAGGTTGATCCACCCGGCGGCACCGTCTGTCTTGAGGCAGGTGCCTACTTTCTCTCATCGCCGATTGAGATTGCCGATCGAAACGGCATTCGTCTGAAGGGACAGGGCATAGGCACGACACTGGCCTATTTCGGCAACGGTGCGGCTATCCGTGTCGCTGATACGACGGATGTCATACTGGACAGGTTCACGCTTTTCGTACGGCCGGAAGAGGACAATCTGGGCAATCTGCCACCCAGCCACGGCGTCACTGCCGTCAACACCTCGGCCCTGATGCTGTCGCGGCTGAGCATTGGCGTTATCGTCTCAGACGCGGCAGGCAGAACCGACCATGCGATCGCACTGGACGGGGCGCAGATCGGCACAGTGGTGGAAAACTGCGTGGCCTTGGCCGCAATCGGGCTTGGCTCTCGCTCTTCTTTTGATGAGACAACGAATGACATTGATGAGCCAAGCTTTGTCGCATTCGCTGAGATGAGGGTGCGTGATTGCACCCTGTTTGGGGCACGTGACGGCGTACATTTCGATCGTGTTGCCTTTAATCTTGCAGGCGCGGGCTTTACCGGAAACCTGGTCTTGGCCGGGAATGTCGGCATGCATGTCAATTGGGTCGACTTGCCCATTGCAAGCGCATTGATCGAGGGCGCCACGGTGATCGGTGGATTGTTCGGCCTGGTGTTGGGCGCAGGCGACGTTCGGGTGAAAGACTGTGAGATCACCGCTGGCCAGGATGTAGGTGTAGGCATTCACTCGGTTTCTAATTTAGCACCGGACGCCGCAACCGATTTGCGTGTGATCAGCACCGGCATTGCCGATCTCGGGGGAACTGGCATCAGCCTGGCCGGGCGTCACGGTTCGGTTCTGATCAAGCAGAACATCATCCGCCGCTGCGGCGCTGGCGGGATCGCTGTCTCGCCCCAAGCGCAGATCAATCACCTGTCGATCGACAACAACCACATCGCGGATATCGCAGGAGCGGTGAACAATGATCGCGCTGCAGGCATTGCCCTGTCCAGCACCGAAAACGTGCATGTAGCAGGCAACATGATCATGGGCGTGGGTGAGCTTGGCCAATCTGGCGAACTTTATACCGGCATAGCTGGCGAGGCGCTTGCCCGCGTAACTATCAGCGATAACGAGATTGCTCGTATCGGACCCGACAACCCCGAGGTTCGCGCCATCGGCATAATGCTGCGGCACCCGTTTGGTGAACTGGCTCTGCGCGGCAATCGGATCGAGGCGCGCCGTGGCCAAGTGGAATTTGCGACCTGGTCAGCCATCGAAGTCGGTATGCCATTCGAAGACATTCCTGAACTTGATGACGATGGGGGCAGACTGCCGATCCCGGCTGCCGTTAACTTAACCTCGCTTGGCGCCACGGACGAGGAAACCGTCGCCTTTGTCACGCTGAGCGAGGATGTCTTACGGGTTTCAGCAAATGGCGTTGCCCACGTCTTTGATAACCGCCAGGCGACCGTCGCCGTGACCGGGACGCAGGTTACCGCCGATCTGGCCCTACTACGCCCAATGGTAACCGTTTTTCACGGCAGCCTCTTAAGTCTGGATGTAAGCCACAACCAACTTACTCAGGGTGGGCCCGAGTTCGACAACCTTCCGCCGTTGATGGTACTCGGCGGCCACCGGGTGAGCCTTTCCTCCAACACTCTGGTTCATCGCCGGATCGTCCCTTCGATCAGGGTGCGCACTGGCGGCATCAACGATGCCACCGCACTGGGCAACATCACCGCCGAGCCGATCCAGCTTAACGGCGGTAACTTGCCCGCGCCGTTCAACCAACTCAACATCCTCGCATGACAGGAGGTTTGACATGATCACCCGCATCGCACGCATCGACACTGAGACCGACATCGCCAGCTTGGCGCGTTCACTTTACCGCGTCACCAGGGGCCGGGGGGGCGAGAATCTTATGAAACGAGCAGAAATCGCTCTGGTCGCCGCCAACCCATCTTTGAGCAAGGCCGAGGGGCTGGAGGCTGGTCGTCGCATAATCGTGCCACAGGTCGATGGATTGGCGCTAACCGCACGTGCCACCGCTGCAGGAGAGGCTATAGGCGATCCAGCTGCAGAAGCGCTGAGCCGCCTCGGTCAAATCGCCATATCACTGCAGCTGGGAGAGGAAACCACCAAACTACGCCGTGCGCGCTTGCTCGAAAAGGCCAGCGGAACCGAGACACGGAAGATCTTTGAGCGCGAGTTGACAGACTCTGTAAAACTGCTGGATGAGGCAATTGTGCAGATCAAAAAACTGCAGGAAGCCGAAGCGCTGAGGCTGACAGACCTAAGCGACGCCCTGGATGCGGCCCGGGATGCGTTTGACACAATCGCCCAGCACGGAGCAAATCAGCCGGGCCGCCGTCTGACGTCAGCACCCACCGGACGGACGTAGGGCTACGTGCAGCGGAGATGCGATCATCGGGCTGAACCGCTGCATAATTTGCAGTGATTGAACAGCCAAAAGAGGCGGCCATGACCTGCTATGTTGGATTGGGTGTAACAGTAGAAAGCACTCCTATTTGCGTGGTCTTAGAGACTGGAACAGTCGAGAAAGAACTCTTGCCGCCAAGCTACCCTTAAGATCTCGCCACTGCTCTAAAGCCGTTTGCCGGTCGGACAGAGGCGAGTGATTTGGAAGCCGGCCCGATGTCTTGGTTTTGGTTTCAGGCCTACAGGACCGTGGCCTAGATGCCATGGCGCGAGAGACCGCCCTGGCAACACAGAAGAGCCCGACTACTGATCTGCTGTCTCCGGGTTTTGTTGTTGTGAAGTGCTGTTGTTCATGACCGCTCCTCCTTTCAGAGAGGAACGTGGTCCGAACTGGGTTGGACGGAAATGTTGACGAATCCCGTCGCTTAAAGCTTCTCTGCCGAAGCGACGCCGCGCTGATTCAACTCCCCGTCGGTGGAAACCGAGCCAAATGAATTGACCAAATCTTGCCCGAAACTGGTGCCAATCAGCGCTATTTCGAGCTATTTCAAGGGGTTCTGGCGGTTTCGCAAAAAAATCCGGCCGGGACGAAATTGACCTTGTATTTCCGGCGCTTGCGCGGATATACCCGTCGGCGGAGACGTGGCCGAGTGGTCGAAGGCGCTCCCCTGCTAAGGGAGTAGGCGGGAAACCGTCTCGAGGGTTCGAATCCCTTCGTCTCCGCCATTTTTCCTGTAAACTTCTGATTATTATGGGAAAATTTGGCTGCGATTTGCCTACCTGCCAAAGCACCTGCTTTAACTAAAGTTCTTGTTTTGGCGCAGATGAAAGCCTCAAGACGTGACTAGCTTTTGTGCCACGACTAAAGGCGGTTCAGGTGGGAACGACCTGATATCAAACCATTTAAAGCACGTTCCGTCCGCGTTGCGTTTGTCGCCCATATGCAGATTTGCGCCAGTTGTCCTGTGACGGATCAATGCCGCTCTGAATGCTCTAAGATCCAGCAGCCACCAACTCGTGATTCTCTGCCCACCAGGGCAGGCGTGACCGTAGAACATCCAATCCCCATGACCATTCACAATCTTTGATAACTCGGTCTCTGCGCCCGTTGGTAGCTTGGCCCGAATGGTGAACTGGTGCGGGTACCTGTCTGCATATCCGTGTCGTCTCACCCTTGCAGCAATACGCATATCCTTTGCGTCCAGCATCAGTAAGTCAGTTGCTTGAAGATGGTCCATCGAATCTGGGGCGGTCTGCAATATATGACTGCCAATAATGCTCTTTATCTCAGGTAAGAACTGGTCGGACCAATGCCGATTAATGCTGAAATAACTCATATCAAAACTCACAAAGGAAAACGGGCGCAGTAAAAGCCGCGCCCAAAGTTGCATATGTTGAAGGTCAAACATCCTTCGCCAAAACGTTCTCAAGGCTGTCGCTAAGCCCGACAACTGCATTGCGGATCTGGTTCAAATTTTGATCCTCAATCTGAGTTGAAGCGAAATCCCAAGCCACGATTTGCAGGGCATCGACCAGATTTACAGCGGCAGTAATCTGACTTTCATAGGCCCTGATCTTTTCTTGGTCGGTCATGACGCCAACTCCGGCTTGTTCACAGAGTCCATAGTGCTGTTCAGGTTTTTTGCGCGATCCTGCGCATAGGCGGTAACTTCAACCAATTCCTCTCGACTATTGCGGGCTCCGATCAAAGCGACTGCGGCATCAAGAAGACATTCAACCGTCACCGCTTCATGCTGAAGCTCATCACGGGTCAACCCCTTGTTGGGGTTAGTTACATCGTCTCTGTTCGCGCTAGCGCGTTCATTGGTCATTGCTATGTCCTCCAAAGGTGATATTATGATAGCACAGCTATCATTAATGATGGCGCTTGGTCAATAAAAAAGTAGCAGTGCTATCATTATGAATGCAACACAGTGTAAAATGGCGAGAGTGGCAACAGGTCTTGGCTTGCGCGAACTGGCTGAAGTGGCGGGCGTGTCGCCAAACACCATTTCGCGGCTTGAACGTGGCGAAGAATTGAAGCCCGCTACCGTTGAAACGATACAATCAGCCCTCGAAGCAGCCGGGGTCGAATTTATTGCTGAGAACGGCGGCGGGGCAGGTGTGAGGTTGAAGAAATGACTTTTACAGACGAAGCGGACACCAAAGTCAGTCCAAGTATTATAGAAATAGCGCACGGTAAGCTAATTTTTCGCGATCTGGAGTTTAAGAAAGAAGACCACCGCAAGATCGCAATAGAAGCCGCTCAACGCTTTGTTAGCCAAGTAAACTTCGAGCTAGATAAAATTGGTGTTGACCGTGAAATCCCTCTGCCCATTGATCTAGTCAAAGAGCGGAACCTCTCAATTGTTCCGGGCATGGGGATCAGCTTTGAAGCGACTAACATTCACTTCGTGATAGAAGAACTGAGTGACGGAAGCATTAAGGTAAACCTTCCTTTAGTCCTGAGTGCAGTCTTTGTGGTTTACCAAGGAATAGCTGCATATTCGAGCTTCAAGACTTCCATAAACGAGTTATTGCAAGACACTAAGGCCGTCTACGTATTCGTTGTCGATGAGATCGAAGAAAGCGGTTTTTTTAAGAGTACGAGCGAAGACAAGGATTCGGAGCCGGTGCCGTATCCAAAGTTAGAAGCAGTGTTCTATTCTCGAAGAGAGGAAGACATTTTAGAAGATGCAATAAGGGCAAAAATAGCTGCTGGATAAACGAGAGGGCGGCCTAAGCCGCCCCGCCGTCACAGCACTAGTGCGATGATGGTCAGCAAAAGTGACAGCGTCGAAACAACGTCCGAGTAAGTCACCTTGCCTTCAATGCGGAAAAACAAACGCATAGGATCTCTCCAAAGCGCCGCTAGGCACTTCATGGAGCGAGACATCGTCTTATGTGGCCCCGCCACCTCCAAGCAAAAAGCAAGATAAGCTCATTGAAAAATGAATCCAATAGGTTGGTAAATTTTTTCTAACCAGCAATCTGGGGTTGTCCTCCCGGTGACAAGGCGAGATGTTACTGGCACTCGAGATCGACGACAAACTCGAATGCCAATTTTTACGAACTAATGAACAAGGTAAGAAAATGAGCTTATCAACTGATCAGCTTGCACTGATAGAGCAAGAAGGGCGTCGTGCAGCACGCGATTATCGGGATGGTGATGCGCCCGAATGTCCGTATGACGAACTGGATCAACGGCAGGAGACAGATGCCTGGAATGAAGGGTATCAACGGGAGATGGCCACTATGTACGGCGATCCTGACTAAATTTGACTTATCGCGCACCGGCCCCACCACTCGCAGTGTGTGCCGGTGCTGCGCCACGATAAGTCTTTGGAGTAGATGTAGGCGCAACTGGACCTACTCAGTCACCGCTCTTACTGCTCGCTCGACGCTGCAACTGCCCGAAATTTGAGGAATCTCGCGTTTTCTGATACCGTTGCCACAATTCAAAACAAAGTTCTTCAAGTTTGGTTTCTAGTGGGGGGACGTTATGAGAAAGATACAAGTGGCTGTACTTTGTGCGTTTTGCGCTTTTACAGTGCCTGCGAGCGCTAAGACGCTTAACTACGAAATTGTTGCGACAGTCGGCTCTGTACATTCAGATTTAACTGGTGCCTTTACCGTAGGATCGCAGGTAACCGGCTCTTTTTCTGTTGAAACAGTCCCTTACGCCACACATCCCATAAGCGCTGGTGGTGAAGTGTCGGGCTACAACGTAAGCAACTTTCTAATCAATTTTGCTTCTTACTCTTTGGGGGCAGATACCACATTTATTTCGGTCATCGACAACGATGATTATGGAAACCCCGCCGTGGACGTATATGATCGAGTTGGCTTGTATTCGAATGCAAGCCAATATACGACAAGCTCCCCCGTGAATGGCTTTGCTGTAGGAAATTTCGGTTTGTTCGGGGAGACGAGGGGAGCACCTCCAATCGACACAATTTCAGGGACCGATGTAGAAGCTGCTCTTGGTGCATTCAGCCAATTCGCATTTAGATTTATGAACCTTCAATTTGACGGCTTTAGAAATGTTCAGATGTCCAACATCAACATACGTCAAGTTACACCTTCACCCGTCCCACTCCCCGCCTCACTCCCCCTGTTTCTTATCGGCCTGACAGGGCTTGGCTTGGTCGCACGCAGGCGTCGGTCGCAATAGGCTGAGCAGGGCCTTTTGGCTTTGGGCTAGAAGCTCAACACTAATTACCAGTTGCAAACCTAGGGCTCCAAACACGCGCGCCTGAGAAGAGTTCACTCGGCAGTTTTGCTTCTTCCAGTCCATGGGTGCTGAAAGTGATAATTTCACCCGGCACCTCACCTTTTATTGCCCAATGCAAATGGGCTCTACCTAGGGTGTGTTTCTCAAACTGCAGGATGTCCCCAAGTTGAGCGTCTTCCAGCCGCGTTCTAACCCCAGCTACATCCCAAAAATCGCGTGCACCTAGCGTCTGAAGATACAGAAAATGGCTTTTTGGGTCGCTCCGCCAATTCTGGCGGTGATAGTCCAGAAAATTGGACCCGGTCATTGCGTCAATGGCGGTGCAAGCGAATGTAAAGCAACACGCCGTACCCGTGCCGTACCTATAATCCGCCCACTGATCGATTGTATTTTGCAGCTGTTCCAGCCACGTGTTGAGACGCACAACCTTTGGGAAAACCTTCTGCTGCAAGTGCCAATTAGGTGGCGTCGGATTGGGCAGGGGTAACACGTCTACTTCGTCCGCATTTAAGCCCCTAAAGCTACCCTGGAGAGCTTCATGCAGGCGGCGCTGTTTCTCAACCGGAGTCAGTTCTTTGACGATGATTTTCTGAGACGCGCGTTGGCGGCGCTTTTCTTCGGCGCGGGCTTTTCTGGCCTGCGCCAATATTTCGCTGACTGACCTCTGATACATGGGTGTTCAACTCCGATTGGTGGATTTGTTGCACCGGCCCCACCGCTCGCAGTGTGTGCCGGTGCTGCGCCACGATACGGCTTTGGAGTAAGGGTATCTGCGCCTTGTCGGGGTTTAACCACTCGCCGACTAACTAGGATGTTTCGGTCCTGTCATGAATTGAGCGAACGGGTCGTCTTCGTCCCGATCAGCCGGTGGCAGAACCACGTTGGACCGGGTGACAGGTGTCGCCCCTAGGCTGGAAAGCTGCTGGCGATGTTCACGCATCAGAGCAGCGGTGACGTTCTCGCCACCGGCCTCGATCTGGGCCCGAGTGATGCATGTGACCTCAAGCATAGCTCGATCCGACCTCACCAGCCAGGGCAGTTCCGCCTGAAACTTAAACCAGAACTTGCGGTGGTCATCGTTGAAGTATTCGGGTGGGTTACCCAAAGGACCGCCGCCATCCGGTTCGGTGCGGGTTCCAAAACGCTCGGGGTGCTTCTTGTCTGCGCCGGTCATTTTAGCCTTCGCTATTGGTGTTCTGTTACGTGGCATCAAATGCCTCCTGGAATTTCTGAAACGGGGATATGCGCAAAAGACGGGGGAGCGGGTCTGGCCGGAGTAGGCCCTAAAGATTGGACCACCCCCCCCCCATCCGTTAGGTCACGTTGCCAAAGTCGCCGTGGGTCAGCGCTTTCGGTTGCTTGGCGGCAGCTTCCACACTGCCTGAGAAACTGACCATTTGGGCAACCGCATAGGTCAGCATTCGATCAATTATCGTCTCAACGGACGCACCAACTTCGTCCTGCATCATGTGCGCCGTGTTGGAAACGATCTGGCCACATGCGAAAATCTGCTCTTCGTCTTTTTGATCAGTACGTGTCATTGTTTGGTTCCTTTTCCTGGAAGTTTCGAAGCAACCCCCACCCCCCTTTCAGGATTGGTCTCTGTGAAAATGAAGCTGGGGTGCGGGTCTGGAGAATTGGCCACTGTGAAGATTGCCCCTCCCCCCGCAGTCTGGGGCGCGCTTGTGCCTTTTGGGGGCATGGCGCTTCCAGTCTGCTCTGCGCTTAGTTCAGCCATGCCTTCACCCCATACCCCTGGTAGTTAAGGTTGTGCCCTTAGAGGGAACGTCGGATGGGTCGATTAGGGGCTGTTCGTGCCCTTTTAGGGAACGTCCTGTGCCCTTAGAGGGAACGTGGCCTTTCTGTTCGTGCCCTTTTAGGGAACGTTTCATGCCCTTAGAGGGCACAGGGTTTTTAATTCCATTCCTGCCCTTTGGGTTGTTTGTCCTGACCTCAACAACGGGATAATCCGCGCCCTCACACCAATTCAGGTACAGAGCCCTCGGCCTGTCGTTAGGCAGGCGGGTGATTTCAGTCAGCTCAATTTGATGCGTCCGAGCATGGCCAGCCAACCCGAGATGGGCAGGGCGAGTAACCACCACCCATCCCTTGCGCTGTAGGTCGTGAAGCGCGCGCATAGCCGTTTTGACATTGCACCCGGTTCGGTCCGCGATTTGGCGCAGTGAAAGCTGGATCCTGCCGTTGTTGTTGGCCTTCGGACCTTTCCACTCCAACTTAAGCCAAGGGTATATCGCTTGCGCAGGGAGGGAGAGCGCCCGCCAGGCGGGACACTCCATGTGTTGCCGGACCAACTTGGTCCAGTGTTCGTTGCCTTCATGTTTCCGGGTCATGATTTCCCCGGTTTCTTATGGGCCTGCTTGTGGTGCTTTCGGCAAAGCCATCGCACCTGAAGGGGCCGTTCATAATCTGTGTGATGGGCTTCTGTTTTTTCCTCTCCGCATATCTTACAGGGTTTGCGATGGATTAGGCCGCGCCGTAGTGCAGAAGCTGTGGCGACATGTGCCCAAGCCTTCTTCGGATTGCGCAATCGCCACCGTTCCTGCCGGGTTAGTTTTCGCTTTTCACCCATCGTTCAACCTCCCCAAATCAGGAAGGCCAAAGCGCTTGCCTGTGCCTCTGTAAGTCCGTGAAGGCGCATAAGTAGTTTGACTTGAAGGTTCTGCATTTCTCTTGCCTCAAAGGTTTGCCTTTGACGGCGCAGAGTGGTATTTTCGTTATCAGAAGCCCTGAGAAAGCATCTGGAGTACGAACCCCGCCCGCGACCGCCGCCGGTGGGGTTTTTCATGCTGCTGTTTCTTCAGCCTGAGACTGTTCCCAGGCTTCCAATTCACAGAGTTTCCAACGTGCGCAACCGGGTGTAAGCCGTACAACACGGGGAAAGTCAGGTTGCTCACGATGCCAGCGCCAGACAGTAGGGCGGGCGATGTTGTATCGTTTCGCTACGTCTATGTCAGAAAGGTAAGTGGTATTCATGTTGGCACCTGTTTGTTACGGGTGCCTACTAATTACGGCTTCAAAACCTCGGTTCTCAAAGACATTAAAACGTCGAACGTTTTATTTCCTCAATCCTTCGCGTTGAGCGTAGCACCTTGCAAAATATTTGGCGCGGCTCTCTTGGGTTACGTGGCCTTCGTTTGTGGCTACATCTTGCGCCGCTCTCGCTACGCTAGCGCCGTTCGCAACCAAAATACGCATTTCGTCGAGCGCCCAAGCAACATTGCGCCAAGGTGGGGAAACCGAAGGACGCCCGTTTTTTTCCTCTGCCGGTTCCAAGGCGGCTATTAGCGGCAAGCTTTGAATTGGAGACATGTTAGCTAATCCCGTCGCCTCGTAGAATGCTTGGAATCGAGTGCGCTGATCTGGGTTTGGGCTTCGTAAGCCCTTAAAAAGGTTGCGGAGAGCCTTCTCCAACTTTGGATTTATCTCCATTTCGCGGAAGTCTGGAACATGCGGGTTCGCGGCGTGGAAAGCCGCCTCAGCAGCGGCCATATCTTCCATAATCAGTTTTGAAAGCCTCTCGCGCTCTTCTTCATACCGACCGGATACCTTTAAACGGGCGATGTCGTGTAGAGCTTTACGTTGCTCCGTAGCAAATTTGGTAAGAAACTCCCTGTCTTCGTCAGAGCTATTTTGGATGGAAATTAGCTCATCTTCGATATCAACTTCGTCACGACTAGCAATCAGAGACTCTCGGTAAGTTAAGCGCTTAGAATGCATCGGCTTCCTGTTCACTGTCGTGCCTCCATTTTAACAATTTAAGGCCCGCCTCACCGCGCAAAAATCGCCCCCAAGCCGCCATCATGCCACGCCGTTTCTCGATCATGTCACCTCGCCGATAGGCGCGCTCAACTTCTGATCCGACGGAATGCGCTAGGGCAATTTCCGCCATGTCACTTGGATATTCGGTTCGTTCCGCCGCCCAATCCCTGAACGTGCCGCGAAGCCCGTGCGGCACCGCTGCGCGCCCTGAACGTCGATCTAAGTACCGATCAGGTTTTGCCGCGTGTATACGCTTCATACAGGCGGACAGGGCAGCATCTGACAACATCCCGCCCCGAGCTGCCGGAAACACAAACTCACTGGCGTCCATTCGGTCGAGATTGCGCAGTAGATCCACCGCTTCACGGGTTAAGGGAATCCGGTGTTCGTTGCGCATTTTCATCCGCTCTGCTGGTACGATCCACAATGCCTTTCCTAAGTCGAATTCGGCCCAAACCGCCCCGCGTATCTCGCCGGATCTGGCGGCAGTCATAGCCATGAATTCCAGCGCCCGAGTTGCGAAGCCGGAACGCGATTGAACGTCCCGAAACCAATCGGCAACATCATCAAGGTCTAAGGCGGGGTAATGCTCGACCTTCGCGACCTTTGAAGGTTTCGGCAGAATTGCATCTAGATTGTTCTTCCACCTAGCCGGGTTGTCGCCAGTGCGATGCCCTGCAACAGTTGCCCACGCCAAAACAGCTTCCACGCGGCCACGTAACCGAGTGGCCGTTTCGTTTTTTGTCAGCCAGATCGGTTCAAGAATGCGCTGAACGTCAGACACTTTGATATCTGACACCAGCATTCGACCCACCGCAGGAACGGCGTATTTGTCCAGTGTCGAACGCCATTGCTTCTTGTGTTTAGGATTCTCGAATTCTTCCAGCTTGCCAATCAGGAACTTTTCCATCGCGTCAGCAAAGGTCAAGCCGCGCTTCTGTGCCGCCACAAGGGCCGCCTTAGTGGCCTTGCGCTGCTCCACAGGGTCAATGCCCTCGCGGATCATCTGGCGGGCTTCTCGCGCCCGTTCTCGCGCCTCTGACAAAGGAACATCGGGGAACCCGCCCAAGCCGATGTTTCGCCGTTTGTTGCCGACAACGCATCTCAGCAACCACGAACGCGCGCCGCTAGGAGTTATCTGCATCAACAGTCCGTCAACCCCGCCGACAGCAAAGGTTGCATTGTTCCCGTGACCGGGGTGCCTCAAACGCTTAACCTCAAGGGCAGACAATTCTCTTGCCTTTTTAGGCATAGTTCGATTCCCGATCCCTAAAACCTGCCATTGTACCTGCCATAAATTATGATATTGGGCGTTACAGATAGCAACGGGAAATTTCAGCGCCCGATAGAAATTGTATTGTTTTCAATGGAAAATGAGCTGAATTGATACAGTTCGAAACGTGAACCTGGCGGCCTTCGTCTCCGCCACCAACCATTTTCATTCAATTGCATTCGATGCTGTTTAGCCCCTTATGGGGCCGTTTTTGTTCGTTTATATGCATTCGTTGTTGCTATTGGTTTTTCCATTCTCTCGGGTGAAGCAGGTAAATGACAAACATTGCGAACGACGAAAGGTTAGGGATTGAGTGCTTCAGCACAATTCCTTGCGCACCTCTGCACCAGCCCAATGCTTGTTAACTGGCAAAGGCAAAGGTATCTGGAAGAAGAAGGCTCTTAACTAAGCTGGACACTACAGACACCGCCGAAAACTGCCGACTGCCAGACCAGATCGGAACCACGACGCGCCAGACGAAGTGTTTTGACACTGCGGTCGCAAAAAATTCAGTCCAACATCTTAAAGAACCTGAAGTCTCGGTTCGCGCCGTCAATTCTTCAAAAGACCAATGATCAGCTGCCCTTGGGCTGTTTCCCAAAACCCTTCGCGACCAAGAACCCAGTACCCGAACTCCGATCGCGCATGATGGGCCGACAAAGGCACCAAACTCTTTCCATCAATCAAGTCCTGGATTATCCCCATCCACCCAAGCGCGACACCTGTTCCGGTCAGGGCAAGATGTAGTGCCATTCCATGGTCATTTACCAAGACGCGGTTGTCGGAAAGGCTCCAGTCGTCTTGGGAACGGTCTTGCCAAGTTTCCCAACTCAGCCAACGCTTTTCGGGATCTTCCTGCTCGATCAACGGGATGCTGGACACATCAATTCTGCCATCGTGTTTCCGGTATTGTTCGATCAGACTAGGTGATGCAACGGGGCAGACGGCTTCGTCGATCAGCTTTCGGGCTTCGAAACCCGGCCAGTGACCCTGACCAAAGAGAATCCAGCAATCTGCGGGCTCTAAAAACAGGTCCGCGTCCTTGACCAAGGTTATTACTTTGACTTGAATGCCCAGCGCTTCTGAAATTTCCGGCAGGCGCGAAGACAGCCAGTATGTACCGATCCCCGGGTAGGTCGCGATTGTGAAAACCCCGTCGCCATCCTTAGCCCGAATCCGGGCAGCCATCGTTCGTATGTTTCGAAAGGCCCGTGAAACTGTGTCATACAACTCGGTTGCATCCGGTGTCGGAACCAAACGGCCATGGGATTTTTCAAACAGGACAATGCCCAGATCCTGTTCAAGCTGTTTGATCTGATAGCTTATTGCAGGTTGCTGCACGTTTAGCGCCTTGGCCGCCAGCGTGTAACTGCCATGCCAATAAGCCTCTTCGAAAGCACGCAGCCCCTTAAGTGTCGGCAGATCGTCAGCCATAAGAAAAATCAATCCCACCGTAAGAATTTTCCACATACTGTAATTGAAAAATCTTGTTTAGACAGCCAAAACAATTCTCATGCCGGAGTTTGGGAGGCCCCGCTTGTCTACTAAGATCGAAAAAATTTTGAATGTGGCGCGCAAACATGCTGCCACTGAAGTTGCGCCTAACGTGGATTCCTGGAACCAGTCAGGAGTTTGGCCTCGTGCGGCTTCGGACAAAGCCGGTGCTGCAGGTCTGACTGGTCTTTACGCGCCCGAGGAATTTGGCGGTCAGGGACTTTCCCTTGGAGACGGCATCCGGGTCTATGAAGAACTGGGAACAGCTGACGGTGCTTACGCGTTTGCGCTGTCGATGCATAATATCTGCACCTTTGCCGGATGCGGCTATGGCACAGATGCATTCAAGGATCAGTGGGCGCGTGACCTGACATCCGGCAGAAAGCTTGCAAATTTTGCGCTGACGGAACCACAATCTGGCTCTGACGCGACCAACATGTACAGCCGCGCCGTTATCAACGCGGATGGCACCTGGACGATCAATGGCGCCAAGGCCTGGGTCAGCCTTGCCGGTGAGGCCGATATTTATTTCACAGTTGTGAAAACAACCGACCAGCCAGGACATAAGGACATGGCAATGATTGCCATTCCGGCCGACACTCCGGGCCTGACCTTTGGGCCGCGCTATGAGACGCCCAGCTACAACTTCCTGCCCTTGTCCGAGATGTACATGAAAGATGTCGTCGTTTCGGAGGACAATATCATCCTTCCGGTCGGACAAGGCTTGCAGGGATCGCTGATGGCGATCGACATCGCCCGTGTGTCCATCGCCTCGGGCTGTTGCGGATTGATGCAAGCTGCGCTGGATACGGCGCTGAGCTATTCCAAGAACCGCAAGATGTTTGGCGGCAAGAACCTAGATCTGGACGGCATTCAGTGGATGCTGGGCGATGTTGCGACCGAGCTTGAAGCCTCGCGCCTGCTTTACCGCGCCGCGGCCAATGCGCTTGGAACGCCCGAAGGGCCGGTGATGGCGGCGCATGCCAAACGGTTTGTCCCGGATGCGGCTGTCAAGGCGGCCAACACCTGCACGCAAGTGCTTGGGGGTATGGGATTGCTCAAACCCTATGGCCTGGACCGCCTGTCCCGGCTTAGCCAGATGCTGCGCATCGTTGACGGCACAACCGAGATCAGCCGGGTCGTGATCGGGCGTAGTCTGGCAAAACGGGCTAAAACCTTGCCGGACCTACCGGTTCCAAAGGGTTTTGGAGAAGCCTGAACCAAGTCACGCAGGTCTGTTTGGGAGGGTCGACCATGCAAAAACACTTTGAAGCGCTGGAAATGACAGCGGCAAACCACGTGCCGCTGTCCCCGCTGTCATTCCTGAATCGCGCGGCGGCGCTGCACGGGCGCCGCACAGCAGTTGTCTACGGGAAGGTACGCCGCCATTGGGCCGAAGTTGTTCGGCGCGCGCGCGCGGTTTCACGCGGGCTGACTGAAATGGGCATCACCAAGGGCGACACGGTGTCCGTGCTCTGCCCCAACATTCCCGAACTGTTCGAACTCCATTTCGCCGTGCCATTGTCCGGCGCCGTTTTGAACACGCTGAACACACGGCTGGAACCCGAGACGATCGCCTATATTCTGGACCATGCCGACACCAGATTGGTGATTGTCGACCGTGAGTTGGCACCGCTTTTGTCCAAGGCTTTTGCCCTGCTCGGCCGTGATATCCCGGTTGTGGAGATCGCCGACCCGAATGCAGTGGGTGGCGACAGCCTTGACGGTCTCGATTATTCCGAGCTTCTGATCAAAGGCGAACATGTTGGTCCAGCTCTGCCCGACGACGAATGGGACGCCATTGCGTTGAACTACACTTCGGGCACGTCCGGACGTCCGAAAGGTGTGGTGTATCACCATCGCGGCGCCTACCTGATGGCGCTCGGCACGGTGGCAGCGTGGCAGATGCCTAGCTATCCGGTCTATCTATCCGTTGTGCCAATGTTCCACTGCAACGGCTGGGGGCACCCGTGGGTAATGGCACTTCAAGGCGGAACCATGGTGTTCACCCGCGTGCCAGCCGCCGACAAGATTATGGCGGCAATCCGCGAACATGGCGTCACCCATTTGGGCGCGGCCCCAATCGTACTGCAAATGCTGGCCGAACTGGACAACAGCGGCACCGACCCGTTTGACCCGGCCATCAAAGTGATGACCGCTGGTGCACCGCCGCCACCTTCGGTGCTCGAAAAGACCAAAGCGATGGGCCTGGACGTTATGCAGGTCTATGGCCTGACCGAGACTTTTGGCCACATCTCTCAGTGCCTATGGCAAGAGGAATGGGCCAATGAAAGCCCCGCCGAACAGGCACGTCTGCAGGCCCAGCAGGGTATCGGCTTTCCAATGGTCGAATCCGTTTCCGTCATTGACCGTGACAGCGAGGAACCCGTTCCCCAAGATGGTGAAACGCAAGGCGAGATCGCCATTCGCGGCAACACGGTCATGAAGGGCTACTACAAGGACGTGGCCGCCACGGCCGAGGCTTTCGATAACGGATACTTCTGGTCCGGAGATGCTGCCGTGGTCAGCCCTAACGGCTACATGCAAATCCGGGACCGATTGAAAGACGTCATCATCTCGGGCGGTGAAAACATCTCATCGGTCGAGGTCGAGGCCGTACTGTACCGCCACCCCGCCGTTCAGGCTGCTGCGGTCGTGGCCAAGCCCGATCCCAAATGGGGCGAGGTTCCGTGCGCGTTTGTCGAATTACGGCCGGGCCACGAAGCAGACGGCGACGAGATCATAGCGTTTTGCCGGGAACACTTGGCCGGGTTCAAAGCGCCCAAGTCAGTGGTGTTTGCTGACCTTCCCAAGACCTCGACCGGGAAAATCCAAAAATTCCAACTCAGGGAAAAGATAAAAGCCGCAGAGTCATAATAAACCGGCCCGTATCTCGCCACTCCATGAGTATGCAGCTTCACTGACCGAAAAGCGTCTGCATCGGTTTTATGATCCGCGTGGGGATAACGCAAACCAGGATAGAAATTGACCGGCAGATTTTTCGGACACCGAATACGTTGGCAGATTGAGAACGTCTTTCGGACATCTTAGGTCACATTTTACACAGCGAACTTGCCAATAACGCAGGTTTTAAGGCATATTTGTATGATCTTTAGAAGTTCGAATTCATTTATCTGATTTCGTTGAGGCAGAACCCGAGCAGCGAGCGCGATGCGTTCGAAACCACCTGAGGGGGAAGGAAGTTGGTTTTGGCTTGGTTGAAATCGTTATTGGTTATTTTCTGTGTATTACTACTGCCATCGCAGGTTTTGGCCGAAATCGGAAAAGTAATTGGCGTCAAACAAGGCGCAAAGCTTACACGCGCGGGAAAGTCTCAGCCCTTACGTGCGGGTATGGATGTTGCCTCTGGCGACTCCATTTCGACCGACCGCAGCGGTGTCGTTCAACTTGTTTTCGTTGACGAAACCAAGATCGCAATTGGCCCGAACGCGCGGATGATGCTGGACGTAAAAATGCTACGCGGAAACAGGAAAGCCAAGAACTTCGCGGTTCAGGCACTTGGCGGCAGCTTTCGGTTTATTTCCGGCAAGAGCAAAAAGCGCGCCTATTCCATCCAAACACCAAACGCGACCATGGCTGTGCGGGGCACAACCTTTGACCTATGGGTCGTTCCCGGAACGCAAAGCGCCATGTTGGTGCTTCAAGGCAGGGTAGAAATGTGCGGCAGGGGCGGCAAATGTCGCGAGGCCGGACGACAATGCAGCCTGCTGGCAACAACGCAAGCCGGAAGTGTGGGGCGCCCCGCCGATCAGGAAAGTTATGACAATGCATTGAAAAAAGGGTTTCCCTTTGTGCAGTCGCAGGAACAGTTGCTAGTCCCTTTGCAGATCGAGTTAAGGGGGTGCGGGACAGACACCGTGCCGCCCCAACCACAACGCTCCGAAGCGCGTGAAACCAGCCCCGATCGTGGTGACAAAAGCCGAGATGAACCAAGTCGCGCTGAACGAAGTGGAGTCGAAAGCGCGGCAGCATCTTCAAGAGAAAACGTCGGCAGGGGCAATGGCGGAAACATCGGAAGCTCCACAGGAAGTGGCCGCGGCAATGGCGGCAATATCGGGCCCAGTAGCGGCAGCGGGAATGGGCGCGGCGGCTCAATCGGCGGTGGTTCGGGCAGCGGCGGCCCAGGTAGCGGCGGCTCAATCGGCGGCACCGAAACAGGCGGAAGTGGCGCCCCCTCTGGCGGCGACACAAGCGGTAACGGCGGTAACAGCGGCAATTGAAGACACATCGGCCGCGCCAATTGACACCAGTTCAAACGATGTCGTTGTGACACCCGCGCAAATGGGGCTGACCACGGCATTCGGAGGCAAACGTGACCGGAAAGCCCAAGGAACGAACAGGGCGACGACGTGCCTTTCAGCTTGTGGGGCTCGGCTTGATCCTGTTTGGGTGCTTTATCCGAATTCTCGATCCTTACCCGGTGCGGATGACTCGGCTGATCTACTTTGATCTTCTGCAACGCGTGTCGCCGCGCGAATACATTCCCGACCTTCCCGTGCGCGTTGTGGACATTGACGAACAGTCACTGGCAAATTGGGGGCAATGGCCTTGGCCCCGGACATTGCTGGCCCAGCTGGTCAAAAACCTGGGCGAATATGGTGCCGCAGCCATCGCATTTGACATGCTGTTCATCGAACCCGACAGGTTTTCACCCGCGCGCCTGCTGCAGGATCCCGCTCTTGCCGGTGTGGTATCTGTGGATCATAATGCCGCGAAACTGGACAATGATGTGCTGTTCGCGCTGGAAATCGCCAACTGGCCGGTTGTTCTGGGCGCGGCAGCACGGGAATCCGGTGAAGGGCGAGCCGTCACCCCCCATGTCGGCATTGTCGAAATCGGTGAAACACCAACCGCAGGACTGGTTTCAGTTCCCCATTGGACGCCCCCCGCGCCCCCGCTGGATCGCGGCGCGGCGGGGATCGGTGGTGTCAATGTTTCGCCTCTGGGCGGCATGGGGATCATACGTCGAGTTCCCGTCCTTTGGGGCGGCCCGGACGGGGCGCTCCCTAGCCTCGGCATCGAGGCTCTCAGGGTCGCGTTGGACGAGCCCATCATTATTGCCGAAGGCACCCCGGACGAAGCCGGCATCATGCTGGCGGTCGAGATCGGAGAATTTCGGCTGCCGACCACCGAAAACGGAGAAGTCTGGGTTAGGTACAGGCGAGACAATCCAGACTTGTACCTGTCGGCAGATAACATCATGCAGACGCACGACAATCCCGACCTGCGCGCCGAGATCGAGGGCCGGATCATTCTGGTCGGCACGTCGGCCGCCGGGCTGTTCGATATGCACCAGACAGCGCTGGGTGAATCCGTTCCGGGCGTATCAATCCATGCTCAGATCCTTGAACAAATCCTGACGGGTGAAATGCTGAGCCGTTCGGATGTGACCGCAGCCCTGGAATTGCTGTCTTTCGTCACTCTCGGCATTGTGGTCACGGCCGTCATGGCACGTTTCGGCGCGGTCGCGTCCTTTGTGGCCGGAGGTGCGTCGGCAGCGGTTGTCCTTTGCATCAGTTGGCTTGCTTTTCAGAACCAGCTGATCCTGTTTGATGTCACTTTTCCACTGATGGGAGGAATGGCCAATTTCGGCCTGCTCGCAGGCTATCTCTTCATTTCGACAGAGCGTGAAAAACGGGTGATCCGACAGGTCTTTTCCCACTATGTCGCTCCGGAAATTCTGGATGAGATGGAGGGGGCTGGTCATCAGCTACAACTGGGTGGCGAAACGCAGGAGATCACCGTGATGTTCTCCGATATCCGGGGATTCACCCCATTGTCCGAGACCGTTTCGGCCACAGATTTGGTTACCCTGCTTAACCAGCTGTTTTCCGAGATCGGCGATCAAATTCTGTTGGAAAGAGGCACCATCGACAAGTTTATCGGCGATGCGGTCATGGCTTTCTGGAACGCACCGCTACCGGTCGAAGACCACCCCCGCCGCGCGGCACAGGCGGCGTTGTTGATGCGGCAAGCGCTGGTTGATTTCAATGCCTCCGACGTCATGCAAGGGCGACCGCCGATCGCGCTGGCAACGGGCTGTGCCACCGGCCGGGCCTGCGTTGGCAACATCGGATCCAAACGTCGGTTCAACTACACCGTGATCGGAGACGTGGTGAACGTCGCTGCCCGGATCGAACAAAGCTGCCGCCATGTCGACTATGACATCCTGGTTTCTTGTTCGGTCTACGAGGAAACAAGGCACCACTTGGCCATGCTTGAAGCCGGGTATGTCCATCTCAAAGGAAGAACCGATCTGGAGCCCGTATATGTACTGGTGGGCGGCACGAATACGTTGGAGTCGGCCGCGTTTCAAAGGTTGGAAGCTACTCACACCAAACTGATTGAAGCAATCCGAAATCGCCAACCTCAGGATCGGGTTGAACAAATTTGTGAAGACTGCGTTGCACAGGCACAGTCAATCGAACCCGGCTTGCTGAGGTTCTACTTCGCGCTGTCCGGGCGCGTGGCGGATTTCAGATCGGATTTTCAGTCTGACCGTCTGATCTTCAGCCACCACGAGCACGTAAGAGAACCATCTGCCTGATTTCAGCCATCGGACAAATTGCAGGAGTCCAGATAGCGCCGTGTGGTTTCAGCAATCCCAAACGTCAGGGCATCGCAGAATAGCGCGTGGCCGATGGACACTTCCGCTATCGAGGGGATGCGGGTGACCAACTTGCGCGTTCCATTGACCGTAAGGTCGTGCCCAGCGTTGACCTTCAGACCCTGCGCCTCGGCTGCGGCCGCCGCTTCAGCCAGACGGTCAAGTTCCTGTTTTTCGGTACCGGGATCGTTGTAAGAACCTCCAAACGGACCGGTGTAAAGCTCGACCCGGTCCGCCCCCGTCTGGGCTGCATGAGCCATATGCTCCGCCTCGGGGTCGCTGAACAGCGACACGCGATGGCCGTGTTCCTTGAGCCCGGCAACCACCTCGGCGAGCATCACGCCCTGCGCCTCGAAATCCCAACCATGATCGCTTGTCGCCTGCGCTGGATCATCCGGCACAAGCGTCACCTGGTCGGCACGAACCTCGTGAACCAGCGACAGGAACCTCGGGTCGGGATAGCCTTCGACATTCAGTTCCCGATCCGGAAACTCTGCGTCAAGCAATGCCCGCAGCGCCCGCACATCGCCAGCCCGAGTGTGGCGTTCGTCTGGCCGGGGGTGCACAGTCACACCCGCAGCGCCCGCGTTCAGTGCAATACGGGCCAGATCCAGAATATCCGGCCACGGGTGCTCCCGCCGATTTCGAAGCAAGGCAGCAACGTTCAGATTTACCGAAAGGTCCGTCATAGTCCCACCTTACAACCGAAAGGATTGAACGTGCTCCGGCAGCGGCACGCCATCGATGTTTCGAGGATCCGGGACCGGTTCTCCGACTGTGGTGCTTACGGGAATGACCCCGGCCCAGATTGGCAAGTCATAATCCTCTTCCTCGTCCTTGGGTCCACCGGTACGGATCTTGGCACTGCCTTCGGATATCTCCATACCCAACACCATGGTTGCCTTCAGATCCTGCGCATGATCCGGTCGCAGGCTTTCATAACGCCCAGGGAAAAGCCCGTTCACGAAACGGCTGAGCTTTTCCAGTTTTTCCTCAGGATTTTCGACCTTCAAGGCCGTCCCAAAAAGGGTGACCGAGCGCGAATTGACCGAATGGTGCATCCCGGACCGGGCTAGGACAAAGCCATCAAGGATCGCCACCGACAGGCACACCTGCGCGTCGCGCGCGTTGCGCAGGGCGCGACTGGCCGAAGAACCGTGCCAATAGACATGGTTACCTTCGCGCCACTGCAATGTCGGCGTGACAAAGGGTTTGCCATCGATCACGTACCCAACGCTGCACATGGGCTGCGCGTCCAGAATTTGGTCGATCGTGGTACGGTCGAAATGCCCCCGCTCGTGCGATCTGCGCAAGCGCGTTCTGTCGGTAATTTCCAGTGTCTCGTTCATAGTCATAGCTCGGGTTTGTTCTTGCTATACCCGTAATGCCCGGATATTGGATGTTGGCAAATGTCCAATTTTGAAACTTTTTATAAGGCCAATTTGCACCGTGATCTGTTTGCGATCTCGTTGGATGCGGCGCTGAAGGCACCATTGCAGGCCCAGTTGCTGGATGCGTTACGGACAATTGTCTCAAAGTCTCCGGAATTGGTCGGCGCGCGTCTGCCCGCCAGCCGGGCTCTGGCGTCCGAGCTGTCGATCTCTCGCACGACGGTTCAGGTGGTCTATGATCAGATGATCAGTGAGGGGTATCTGGTCACCCGGCAAGGCAGCGGTACTTTTGTTGCCAGCGAAATCACCCATCTGTCGCAGCCACAACCGATCCCCCGTCCGGCCGGTCCGATGACCGAGGAATGGCGTCCATTTCAAACCGGGCTGCCCGATCAAACCCTGCTACCGCACCGGCAATGGGCCCGCCATCTTGAACGCGCATGGCGCAGTCCGACGCCCGCGCTTTTGACCCGCCCGGACCCGCTGGGCTGGTACCCACTCCGCGAGGCGATCTCGGACCACCTTGCCGCGTGGCGTCACCTGAATTGTGATCCCGCTCAGGTGGTGATCACCTCTGGCGCGCGCGAAGCATTCGAGGTGATTTTCCACGGCCTGCTTGGCGCGGGCAAACAGGTCGCGGTTGAGGACCCCTGTTGGCCCAAACTGCACACAATACTTGCCGACACGGGCAACAGTGCCCAACCCGTTCGTATCGATCAGGACGGGATGGATGTGGACAGAATTCCGCAGGGCACACATGCCACGATCGTCACCCCCTCGCGGCACTATCCCACGGGTGTAAGCCTGCCCCTGTCCCGCCGGGTTGCCGTGCTGGATTGGGCACGGCGCGCCGGCGCTGTGGTGATCGAAGACGACTATGACAGCGAGTTCCGATATCGAGGCCAACCCTTACCCTCGCTTTCGGGGCTGGACGGTTTGAACAACACGATTTACCTCGGCAGCTTTTCGAAATTGGTCAGTCCCGCGCTGAGGATCGGGTACCTGGTGGTTCCCAAGCGCCTGCTGCACAGCACTCTGGCCTATCTACGCCGCGTCGGCCCCCGCGCCTCATTGATCCCGCAACCCGCTTTGGCGGCCTTCATGAACAGCGGTGAATTTGCCATGCACCTGCGGCGGATGCGGCGGGTCTATGCCCGGCGTCAGAGCCATCTACTTAACGCACTTGCCCCGGTTGCTAACCTTCTGGACCTTCAGCCCGACGCGTCCGGAATGCACTTGTGCGTATCGCCAAAGACACCGCTGCTTGACCGGATATCCGATCTTGAGATTAGCAAACGGGCTGAGCAAAACGGCCTGCGCGTCAGCGCTTTGTCAACGCACTGCGTACTGCCTGAAAAACTGCAGGGGTTGCTGCTTGGATACGCGGCCTTTGACGAGGACACGCTTTCGGACGCGGCGGAACGGCTGATCACCATCCTTCACAAACAGTCCTGAGCTGTCGTGCACAGCTCGCCCGGGTCTGTCGAAGTTTTTAACACCTGCGCGAAACAACGTGATATCATAAAAACAAGATATATATTTTCATCAATTGAAACCGTTGTGTCTGTGAGGGGGAAGTTCACATGCTTCGACTGTCTTTCTATTTGTTTAGTTTGGCATCTCTGCCAGCAATCGCACTGGCTGACGCCGTCCCCAGCAAGGAAGCCGCCGAGGGGACTTTTGCCGAGCGTCCCTTCTCGCCCTATGCCAACCGCTCGTTCCCGGAACGCCCGCTTTGGGGGGACACCCATTTGCACACAGGGCTGTCGCTTGATGCTGGCGCGTTTGGCAACACGCTGCTTCCCGACGACGCATGGCGGTTTGCCAAGGGCGAACAGGTCATTTCATCAACTGGCCAACCGGTCAGATTGGCCCGACCGTTGGATTGGATGGTATTGACCGACCACACCGACCTTATGGGCTTCGCGCCTGATTTGCAGGCGGGCAAACCCGGTGTTCTGGCCGAACCAAAAGGATTGGAGTGGTACGAAGGCTACAAAGCCGGCGGCGAAGATGCTGCCAAAGCGGCGTTCGACATCATCACCAACTTCTCGCAGATGACTCTGCCCGAGCTTCTGCTGGAGTCTTACAGCCCCGGCGCGGACGCCTTTGCCTTTACTTGGGAACAGATCGTCATGGCGGCAGAACGCCATAACGATCCCGGCAATTTCACGGCCTTTATCGGGTTCGAATGGACCTCGGTTCCAAAGGGATTCAACCTGCACCGCAACGTCATGCTGCGGGATGGTCCGATCCGGGCTCTGCAGATGGTGCCGCCGGTAACACAACCACCCTACGGGGACACCGACCCAAAGGCGCTTTATGCTTGGCTTGAGGAGTATCAGTCCAAAACCGGAGGCCGCGCCGTGGCTTTCGCCCACAATGGGAACCTGTCGAATGGTTGGATGTTCCCCACCGAAGACACCTATCACGGCGGCAAGGTCGACGAGGAATACGTGCAAAACCGCGCCAAGTGGGAGCCGCACTACGAGGTCACGCAGATCAAGGGCGATGGTGAAGCACACCCGTTCCTCAGTCCAGAAGATCCCTTTGCCGATTATGAAAACTGGGACGTCGGCAACCTCGATATCACCGAGTTGAAAACCGATGACATGTTGGCTGGTGAGTACGCACGTGAGGCCCTGAAACGCGGCTTGGCATTGGAAGAGAAGTTCGGCGTGAACCCGTATAAATTCGGCATGGGTGGTGCGACGGACAGCCATACTTCGCTGGCCACAGCGGAAGAGGAAAACTACTTTGGCAAATCCGTCAGCGCGGAACCTTCGGCCAGGCGAGTGCTGCATCCGTTTGTGGAAAGCGATCTTGGGGCATTTGAAGGGCATACGCTGGTTGCGTCAGGATACACCGCTGTATGGGCATCTGATAACACGCGGGCGGCCATTTTCGATGCGTTCAAACGCCGGGAAACCTATGCGACCACAGGTCCACGGATCGGCCTCAGATTCTTTGGCGGCTGGGACTTTACCGAGGAAGACCTTCTGACCCGTTTGGTTGCTGATGTTGGCTATACCAAGGGCGTCCCCATGGGCAGTGATCTGCGACCGCGCGAAGGGGATGGTGCCCCGAATTTCCTGATTGGCGCTCTGCGCGATCCGATCGGCGCAAATCTTGACCGGGTTCAGGTCGTAAAGGGTTGGTTGGATGCTGACGGTGCGTTGCAGGAGAAAGTCTACAACGTAGCCTGGTCGGATGACCGGGCGCTGGATGCAGACGGAAACTTGCCCGAGGTCGGCAATACTGTGGACTTGGAATCCGCTAGCTGGAGCAACACAATCGGCGCATCCGAATTGGTCACCGTTTGGAGCGATCCGGACTTCGACCCGAATGAAAGAGCCTTCTACTATGTGCGGGTTCTTGAAATCCCTACCCCACGCTGGGTGCTATACGACAAGTTGCGCTTTGGCGTTGACCTGCCGGAAGAGGCGCAACTGACCCATCAGGAACGCGCCTATTCCTCTCCGATCTGGTTCACCCCAGGAGGGTGAAGGGTTCATTGCAGACCCAATGCACCGACGCATGCAGCTCCGGCCGCTGAGGGTAGCCCTTGCCAGAGCGGCATTGCCGTAGTTCAGTTTGGCCTAACCAGTCCACCCTTCTGGTCGGGCAGACCGAAGAACTTGGCGACAACAACGCAGCTAAATCAACGGAGCACTCAGAAGAGGGCCCGCCAAGTCGCGGTCATTGGGCATATTGTCCAAGATGTTCAATCTTGCGGAAATCTGGGGCATGCGACCTGACTGACCGAAACCCTGTCGCCAAGTCCCAAAATACCATGAAGAGAAACGGGAACGGTTTCGGAACCAACATGAGTTGCAACGGCTCGGGCAGGTGTTGGCGGAATCGGAACGGGACGGAGTTGCCCTTTGTTGTCGCCGCCTTCCGATTGCTGAGACCAATTGGTTGTCGTCTCGTTGGAATCCAAACCCTACAATTGTCCTTCTTTACAGACGCCGGTATGGAGTCAACGTATGGTAGCTATCATGCGAGAAACGGACGAAACACAATTGATCTGGGAGTGTTTTTGGGCTGCTGCATCCATTTTCTATTTTCCCTGGAAAGGCTTGCCATGCAGCATTCAATTTCTCAAAAACCCCTACGCGAGTTTTCAAACCAACTGGAAAACGCTCACAATTGTTTTTTGCGGTTGGCAGAGGACGATAGAGTACTTGGAAGGAAAAGACCCTTCGAAATCCGCGCATAACTTTGCCTAAAAAATAGGCACTTTCCTGAGAGCTTAGAGTAATCCAGCCCATAGCACTTGAACCTCCAGACATCTGAGTCACACTCCTCGCATGAGCAACTACTTTGATGAAATGTTCAGCGACACTGGATCTCTGCGGGGTCCTTACGAAGAAATCGGGCGCTGGTTCAATGCCGAAGATGCTTCGAGACTTAGGGCCAAACAGCGTGAAGCTGAAGAAGTATTCAGACTAACCGGGATCACCTTCAACGTTTATGGAAAAGCCGAAGCAGAAGAACGGTTGATCCCGTTCGATATAGTTCCACGGGTCATATCCGGGAGGGAATGGCAGAGGCTGGAGCGTGGCATTGAACAACGCGTCAGGGCTATCAATGCCTTTCTATACGACATCTACCATCGTCAGGAAATTGTACGCGCAGGTCGTGTTCCCGCCGAGATGATTGCTGGCAACGAGGCGTTTCTACCTCAGATGTTGGGCGTCGCGCCGCCCGGTCAGGTTTACACGCATATCGTTGGTATCGATCTGGTGCGCACCGGGCCGGACGAATTCTATGTGTTGGAAGACAACGCTCGCACGCCATCAGGCGTCAGCTACATGCTCGAAAACCGGGAAACCATGTTGAAGATGTTCCCCGAACTCTTCAGTGCCAATAATGTGCGGAATGTTTCTGACTATCCTAAAAACCTGCGACGATCCCTTGCTGCTTGCGCGCCAAGCTGTGCGGAAGGAGAGCCAACTGTCGCCGTGCTGACGCCCGGCATCTACAACTCGGCCTATTACGAGCACGCCTTTCTAGCAGATCAGATGGCTGTGGAGTTGGTCGAAGGTCATGACCTGCGAGTCGTTGATGGGCGGGTTTGCATGCGCACAACGCGAGGATACAAGCCGATCGATGTCCTCTACCGGCGCGTTGATGACGAGTTTCTGGATCCTCTGAACTTCAACCCGGACAGCGCTTTGGGGGTGCCGGGCATTATGGACGTGTATCGCGCTGGTGGCATTACGATTGCCAATGCGCCCGGCACCGGGATTGCTGACGATAAGGCGATCTATTCTTACATGCCGGAAATTGTTGAATTCTACACGGGCGAAAAGCCACTGCTCCAGAACGTTCCGACGTGGCGGTGCAGCGATCCGGATTCTCTGGCCTACGTGCTGGACAATCTGTCCGAGCTTGTCGTGAAAGAGGTACACGGCTCTGGCGGTTATGGGATGCTGATCGGGCCGACAGCCAGCAAGAAAGAAATCGCAGCCTTCCGCCACAAGCTCAAATCCCGGCCGTCGAACTACATCGCCCAACCGACGTTGTCTTTGTCGACCGTCCCAATTTTTGCGCGATCTGGTCTTGTTCCCAGACATGTCGATCTGCGGCCTTTTGTTTTGGTTTCGCCTGAAGGTGTGAAGATCACTCCCGGAGGTTTAACCCGCGTCGCGCTCAAGAAAGGGTCACTGGTTGTGAATTCCAGCCAGGGCGGCGGGACAAAAGACACCTGGGTTCTGGAGGACTGACATGCTGGGAAAAACGGCTGGTGGGTTGTTCTGGATGTCCCGGTATCTGGAACGAGCGGAAAACACGGCGAGATTGCTGGAAACCGGACAAAGGATGGCTTTAACCCGAACCCAAAATTCGGTTGAGGAATGGGGCTCGGTGCTGAAAACAGCGGGCGTTCTGGGCGGATATTCCGCCAAATATGAAGAGATCACCAAGGAAAACGCTGTGGACTGGATGCTGAGGGATGGCGAAAACCCCTCATCCATAAAATCGGTCATCAAACAGGCCAGAGACAACGCGCGTCTTGTCCGCACGGCGTTGACCCATGACGTTTGGAGCGCGGTAAACAGCACATGGATGCAAGTAGACGCGGCAATGAAACGCCGTGTGAATGAGCGAGACCTGCCAGGTACGCTTGAGCTGATCCGTCAGCAAGCGGCCCTTGTGCGTGGTGCGATCCTTGGCACGATGCTGCGCAATGACATGTTTGATTTCATGCGTATCGGGAATTTCATCGAACGTGCCGACAACACCGGACGCATTCTTGACGTTAAATACTATGTCCTGCTGCCCACTGCGTTTTCGGTCGGGTCGTCGCTGGACAATATCCAGTGGGAGAGCATCCTGCGCTCAGTCGGGGCTGGTGGCGGATACCGGATGACTCACGGGCAAAAAACGACACCTTCGGATATCGCTCAGTTCCTGATCCTGGATCAGCGCATGCCCCGCAGCCTTCATTTCTGTTGCAGGAAGATTCAAGAGAACCTGTCTTACCTCAAGAAAGATTACGGATTTGCGGGCCCCTCATGCGAAGCATCCAACTTGCTTTCCGAAAAGTACCTTGGCCGACAGATATCAGATATCTTCGACTATGGGCTACACGAATATATCGAAGATTTTCTTAGAGATCTTAGTGACTTAAGTCGCCAAGTCGAAGTCGACTACCGGTTCTATGAGTAGCCCATGAAACTGCACATCAAACATGAAACCCGATACGATTTCGACGCGCCGGTTCCTTTCGGTCTTCAGCAACTGAGAAAGACTCCTAAGTCTTTTCGCAACCAGCACATCGAAAGATGGACCACTGAGGTTATCGGTGGTCGCAAGGAACTGAGCTATGAGGACTATCATCGTAACACGGTGGAGCTGATCAGCTTTGACGTGAACACCCAAAGCGTTTCCTTGATCTCGGAGGGGGTGGTCGAGGTTGAAGACACGCATGGTGTTTTGGGACGTCATGAGGGCTCGACGCCGCTTTGGCTTTTTAAACGCGACACGCGTCAGACAAAGCCTGGAAAAGGTGTCGCTGAACTGGTCCGGTCCTTGCCTGAGGATGAACCGTTGGACCGAATGCACGCTTTGTCTGAAGCAATCCGAGGCTGCGTCACCTATGAGATCGGAAGTTCGCACCCCGATTGGAGCGCGGAAGATGCTATCGAGGCAGGTAGCGGCGTATGTCAGGATCACGCCCATATTTTTATCACTTGCGCACGAAAGATTGGCCTACCGGCGCGCTATGTCTCGGGCTATCTGATGATGAATGAAACCGAGTTGCAGGATGCGACCCACGCCTGGGCCGAGGTGCATCTGGAGGGGCTCGGCTGGGTTGGTTTTGACGTCTCGAACGGGATTTCCCCAGATGATCGTTATGTTCGCGTCGCAACCGGTCTGGACTATACGCAGGCTGCCCCGGTAATAGGAAGCCGAATTGGGACAGCGGGCGAGCAGTTGACGGTACAGTTGCAGATCGCACAGCAATAACGGAGAAGACAATGACCTATGCTGTGGGCATGCGGCTGAACCGCGGGCTGGTTTTCATGTCCGACACACGCACAAACGCTGGTGTCGACAACGTCTCGACCTTCAACAAGATGTTCAGCTGGACAGTGGAAGGGGAGCGGTCCATCACCTTGCTGACCGCTGGAAATCTGGCGACGACCCAAGCGACAATCAGCTTGCTTGAGGAGCGTACCAAAGTGCCCGAAGAGCGCACTCCATCGATCCTCGAAGCCCCCACGATGTTTCAGGTTGCCCAATTGGTGGCGGAAACGCTGAACAGTGTGATTGAGCAACACGCGAAATCCGGCCAACAAGCCGACAGCGCCTTTCATGCCACGATGGTGTTGGGTGGGCAAATCAAAGGCGGACCGTCGCGCCTGTTCCTGATCTACCCAGAAGGCAACTTTATTGAAGCCGGAGACGAAACCCCGTTCTTTCAGATCGGAGAGACAAAATACGGTCGCCCGATCCTGGTCCGCGCCTATGATCCCGAGATGAGCTTTCCTGAGACCGTGAAACTTTTGCTCGTCAGCTTCGATTCCACGATTAAAGCCAATTTGTCCGTCGGGGCACCGCTGGATCTGCTGCTTTACAACGAAGACAGTTTCGAGGCCGGCAAACGCTCGCGGTTCGAGGCAGATGACGATTACTTCCGAACTGTTTCAGAAGGTTGGGGCGACGCGTTGAAATCTGCTTTGTCCAAGCTTCCAGAGTATACCAATGTAGGCGAACAAGACATTTGAGTGCCGTTAAGTTGTTCCGGACGCAAGCAAGCGAATTTTTTGCTGCGCGGTTTCGCTGGGCAGCATTACAGTAAAGGCTAATAAACTTGTTTTGCGGAAAGTGGCCGTTCGCATAACGCTACCAAGTCCGATTTATTACCGAAAGCAGTCCTGGGTGAAAAACGTAGCACGAAGTTTTTTGAGCTCACTGCTGTTGTTTTCTGCGAGTTGAACGTTACACAAACCTGACCCAACTGTCATAGTGGGACCCGGACAGGGTGATCGCTCAACATCAAATTGCGTACCAAGCCGAACAGTCCTTTTACATTGAAATTGGTATCGAGCTGCAGATTCGCACGATGAGGTGCCGCAGAAAATTTCGGCTATTCCCAGCAGTTCCATTTGGCTGTCGCCTCATATTTGGCTAAAAAAGGCGTATCAAATCACCACACGGTTGCTTGATTTTCACACCCAGATTTGGTTGCTTATTCTTTTTGCACAACAGTTGTACGTTCACCACAGGATGTTTTGCATACTTGTGCTTCCACAGTGCTTCCAGCGGTGATGGCACAAATAGAAACACCACCCTGAGGCGGCTTGTTCGACACTGTGTTCGGTAAAAGTGGTTGCGGGAGTAGGA
>NZ_WQCA01000070.1 GCF_013032445.1 Ruegeria arenilitoris
CAAACCTGTTCCACCAGTATCGGACAGTTTCGTGGCTCACGTCGATGCCTCGCTCATGCAGCAGATCTTCGACATTCCGAAGCGAGAGCGGGAATCGGATGTACAGCATCACCGCCAAGCGGATGATCTCGGGACTGGTTTTGAAGTACTTGAAAGAGGCAGGTCTGGTCATGGGCAAAAGCTACGCAACACCCCTACCCCGCTCAAGCAAAGTTCTTCTGACAAGACCCTTCGACATTCCTAAGCGACAATGGGAAACGGATGTACAGCATCACCGCAAGGCGGATGATCTCGGGACTGGTTTTGAAGTACTTGATTGAGGCAGGTCTGGTCATGGGCAAAAGCTACGCAACACCCCTACCCCGCTCAAGCAAAGTTAATCTGACAAGACCTTACTGTTTGAGTAGAGCATTGGCGTCCAAAAAATCAGGTGTCTCAAAGCCTTCAGAAAACCAGCTGCAAATTGGTGTCAGTAGTGATCTTGCCCGGGACTCGCAGTTTTGGTCTCGCCACAGTAAAGCAAGACTGGTAGCTGCTCGTAACTCCAGTGATTTTGCATGTTGCGCGTGCGCTCGGTCAATCGCCTTTTGAAACTGCAGTTCCGCGCTAGCAGTGTCACCAGATTCTAAGTGTAGGATGCCTTTTAACCGCTCCAGCTCAGCAAGGAAAAAGCGTTCTTGGTTTGAAGATTTAATAGCTTCGGCTTCCTCCATGGCAACCCATGCCGAGTCAAAGTGGCATGCGTCAATGCAGCTTGCAGAAAGGAAAGCAAGCCATTGAGTATCACCAAGCCCTGCACCCGTTTCGTGCCATTTTTTTAGCCCGGTTCTCAACTGATCCAAACCCTCCTCATACTCGCCCAACCCACATAGAGCGCGGCCCCGGCACATTCCTCCAAAGGCCAGCCAAGCCGCCAGACCATGTTCCCGGGCATGCGTGACGGCCGCTTCAGATGCGGACAGAGAAGCCGCGAACTCCCTGCGGTGATTGAGAATAACAGCCTTGAAGCTCAGCGCCCAACCGACACAATGGCTGACCGACAGATCTTGGCTGAAAGAGAGCCCTTCTTCTGCCATATGGACGGCACTGTCTGGGAACCCGCTCAACCACAAATTCCAGGCTGAGTACAACCTGCAAATAACACCAGCGCTATCGCCATGAATCGCGACTTCTTCCCGACGTTGCCGTTCACAAAGAGTGTCGTCAATTTCTATACCCGCTTGAAGGTGTTTCGCAGCTTCCTTGGATTGGCCTACGAAGAATAGGCTCGTGCCGAGAACTCTGTGTCCAAGTGCACGCCGCTGCGCATTGCCCTCTTGTTTAGCGAGAGAACCCAGCTTCTCTGCAAGGTTCAAAGCGTGTCGGTGTTCTCCTCTGGAGAGGCGATAGTTCCAATACCCCCTCAGAATTGGGAACAAGTCTTCCGTTCGGCCAAGGCGGTCACAAAGTTTGCGCGCTCGCTGATACGCCCTCCTCACTTCCGGCGCTGTCCAGCCCTTTGAGAATGTCAGAGGGACAGCCAATTTGGATTGTAGCTCTAACTCAACCTCCATCTTTCTGGTTGGATGATCAATGGCGGGAACCAATTTCAACCCAATGTTAAAATGCGCTATAGCCTCCACGTTTGAAGAACGAGCTATCGCTTTCTCACCGGCTTTGATCCAGAATTTAATCGAGGCATCATGCTTGCCTGCTTCCAAAAGATGGTAGGCCAATGTTTCAGGCCTTTTGCCCGCAATCTCTGGACGCATCGTTTCGATTACCTCTGCTGAAAGAGCGTGCAATCGTCGCCGTTTCGCCTTCAGCAAAGACGCATACGCAGTGTCACGGACTAGCGCATGCTTAAATTCATACTTCGCGTGAGGCGGTTTTCCCCGTTGTTGAAGCAGCCCGGCGGCCACGAGTCGAGCCAATCCTAGTTGCAATTCCTCATCTTCAATTGAAGAAACAGCAAGCAGCATTTCATAGTCGAATTCTCGACCAAGTACGGCACCAAATTGCGCTATCATTCGTAATTTGGGAGACTGGTCCAATCTTGCCATGAGGGAGTCCTGCAACGTTGCTGGGACAGCTGTATCCGACAGCTGGCCTTTTAACTCGAGACGTCCATTTCGCTTTTGTACGAAACTCGCCTCCAACATCGCTTTGGTAAGTTCTTCAACAAAAAGTGGCACTCCGTCAGTCTTGCCCACGATATGCTCGACCATTTCCTGAGGCAGTTGATCTCCTCCAGTTTGCAAATTTATCAGGTTTTCGACTTCAGTCCTCTTCAAACGATCAAGGACAATTGGGCGCATGCATCGGCGGCTTGGCCAGTGCGGTTTAAATTCCGGGCGAAAGGTGAGGATATTGAGGATTGGAGCATTTGTAGATTTTTCGAGTTGGAACGCCAACAACTCCAATGTTGACGGGTCCGCCCAATGCAAGTCTTCCCAAGCCAAAATGACCGGTCTTTTGCTGGCCTCGTCCAAGAGCCAAACAACGATTGCCTTCATCGTTTGCAATTTTTGCTGCTGCGGTGCCAGTCTTGTTGGCGGATACCTGTCGTCAGGAAGCGGAATCGACAACAATGAGGCTAGCAAAGGTATCACTTCAATCAACGGTAAGTTTAGACCGCGAAGAGCTCCTTCCAGTTTTGCCAACTTGCCATTGGCTCCATCTTCGCGGGCAAATCGCAACACGTGCTCCAAGTGGACGATAAGAGGGTAAAATGGACTGGTTGTATGATGGGGTGAGCAGCTGATCGTTATCCGTGCGTAGTCCGTTTCGCCAAACTCTTCGCGCATTGCTTCTAACAATCGGGATTTCCCTATCCCAGGCTCCCCGCTTATCAAAACAACCTGACTTGTACCTTCCCGACTCAACTGCCAAGCACGATTTAACAGGTCTAATTCATGCTTGCGCCCGACAAATGGACTGAGAGTACCGGAGTGTGCTGACTTAAACCGGGTCTCGGCTGCAGGCTCACCGACCACCCGCCAAGTCGCAACGGGTTTTTCAAATCCCTTGAGTCGTTGTGCCCCAAGTGCTTCAAAATCCAGCGCACCCCCGATTAGTTTGTGGGTAAAGGCATCTGTCACTACTTGGCCTGGTAAAGCCACATTTAGCACCCGGGCAGCCAGGTTAGGAGTTTCACCGACAACGGCATCCTTTTCCGTCGTGGTTTCGCCTACTATGTCGCCGATTACGACCTTTCCGGTGGCCACTCCGACTCTGGCCGTAAGTGATTGCTCGGAAACACTTTTTAAAGATTGCACCGCTTTTGTGACAGCCATTCCTGCGCGAACAGCACGCTCCGCTTGGTCCTCATATGCGCGCGGCCAGCCAAAGAAAGCGAGCACTCCATCGCCGAGAAACTTGGCAACATGACCTTCGAAACGAGCAACCAAACCGGCCACTGTGTCCTGATACCGTCGCATAACTTCATGCAGGTCTTCTGGATCGAGCTGTTGTGAGAGTGCTGTTGAGTCAACCAAATCGCAAAACATTACAGTCAGTTGTCGTCGCTCGGCATCAGCCGTGCGCATGGACGTTGACCTAATTCCCAAGCTCGTGGTTTCTGACGGTTCAGCTCTTTTTTCATCAAGAGCAGCGATGGCGCGCGACAACGACTTGCGATCGCCCATGGCTTCAACACCTAGTTCGATTAAATCATCTTCACCGAGGTATGGTAGGTGCTCAAATTTGATCCTGTTTTTGGCGAAGGATTCACTGTATTCGCCAAGGCCCAATTGTTCGAGCCACTCACCGACGTTATGAGACATGACTGCCTCTTGGACAGTTGAAGTGACTCCAGTCTATTAGGTTTTTGCTCTTCAAGCTATCTTGGCTGGGCGCGCGACCTTGTTGGGCAGTGGCAAGTTGACCGCGCCCTCCTCCGTCAAGCCCAGCAAGGCCATGAGATTCTTGCGATGTCGTCATTTCCGTAGCGAAATTGCTGCACCGTGGGTGCTGTCAGACAAATTCGAACCAGTCTCAGCCAGGCCAGTATAGCTGCCCCTTATGCCGCACCAAGTTCGCGCCACTCTGCGAGGGTGCTGTCAGACAAATTCGAACCAGTCTCTGTTTGCCGCAGAAACCGTGAACCTATCCGGAACAAAGTTGACGCCACTCGCTAAGAGCGGCGGTGCGTGTCAGCTTGAAGGTGTCTCGGCTGGTGAGCGATCGCTCCTGGTTGAAATGGTTGTTTACGGAGGAATGGACAGCGGCGAATTTCTGTAAACTTCGCATGCGCCTGAAACGTTGCATGGCGCGTTCACGCCGTCGAAACGGCAGGTGCGAATTCTCGACGCGGTTGTTGAGCCACCTGCCCGTCTGTTGTTTTTCGAGTGCACCCAGTTCTCTGAGCGCAGCCTTGTAGGACACGAAGCGATCCGTCACGATCTTTTCTAAACAGCCATG
>NZ_WQCA01000071.1 GCF_013032445.1 Ruegeria arenilitoris
CTTACTCCCTGATTAATTTGAGTGTATTGATTTTGGGTTTGTCAGAGGGGTTTATGGAAGGATTTGGCGGCGAATTGGCGCGGGACGTTGTTTGGAAAAGCCGTTAATCAAGCGCCGGAATAAAGTGGTCATCTGACGTGAAGATTCGAGCGGTATCGGCGAGGCGGAAAGGTCTGGTGGCCTTGGTGTGTGCGGTTGCGACTGGCATGGCGCAGGCGCAGTCTGTGTCGACCTATGGCACCCCCGGTCTGCTCGAGACCCCGACCGCCGAGATGTTCGAGGATGGCACGCTGGTCTTCACCGGTGCCGGGCTGCGCAATACCGGGCGGGCGACGTTGACCTTTCAGATGCTGCCCTGGGTGCATGGCAGTTTTCGCTATGCGGTGATCGACAAGCTGGATGGCCCTGACACCACGCGCTATGACCGTAGCTTTGACCTGCACTTCCGGCTGCGCGAAGAAAGCAGGCACGGGCCGGCCATCGTGATGGGGCTGCGCGATTTCGGCGGCACCGGCATCTATGCTGCGGAATATGTCGTGGCGACCAAGACCTTTCAGGACCGGTTCAAGCTGACCGGCGGCATCGGCTGGGGGCGCATGGCGGGGCGCGGCGCATTCTCGAACCCGCTGGGCGTATTCGGCAGCCGGTTCGATACCCGGCCCGCTTCGAACTCGAACGGTCAGGGCGGTGAAGTGGAGTTCGGAAACTGGTTTCGCGGCGACGCGGCCCTGTTTGGCGGTGCCAGCTGGCAATATAATGACCGGCTGACCTTTCTGGCCGAGTATTCGCCGGATCTTTATACCCGGGAAGCCACCAATGACAGTCTCAGGATCAAATCGCCAATCAATGTCGGGCTGCAATACCGGTTCAAAAATGGGTCGCAACTGACCACATCCTATCTCTATGGCACCACGCTGGGGCTGACCTACAGCTACTTCATCGACCCGCGCAAAGCGGTGACGCCGGGCGGACAAGGCGCTGCGCCGCCGCCCCTGCGGCCCGAATCCCAGGTCGCCGCCGCCACTGCGGGCCGCGCGCCCGGCGATATCCGGGCGCAGTTGCAGACCGCGCTGGCGCAGGAAGGGCTGCGGCTGGTCTACCTGTCCGAGACCGGCGACACCGTCCGGGTCGGGGTCGAGAACAATCGCTATGGCCAGGCCGCCCAGGCGCTGGGGCGTACCGCCCGGGTGCTGGCCAACGAAGAACCGCCGCAGGCGGAACAGTTCGACATCGCGCTGATGTCGAACGGGGTGCCGCTGAGCGCGGTGCGGATCAACCGCGACGATCTCTATGAGCTGGAGCACGACCCCGACAATGCCTGGCGCAGCTTTGCCCGGGCTCAGATCTCGGACACGATCCCGCTGGTGCAAGGCGGTATCCTCAGCGATGCCTATCCGCATTTTTCCTACCGGTTCGGGCCTTATCTGAACTTTTCCTTCTTCGACCCCGACGATCCGCTGCGATACGAGCTAGGGGCGGCGCTGGGGCTGGACTACACGCTCTTGCCCGGCTTTACCCTATCGACCGAACTGCGCCAGCCGGTCCTCAGTACGCTGGATGACAGCACCCGGGTCTCGGATTCGACCCTGCCGCATGTGCGCTCGGACTGGGCGATCTATGCCCGCGAATCCAACCTGCGCGTCGAGCATATGACCGCCGAGTACATGTGGCGGCCGGGCACAGACCTCTATGCCCGCACCACGCTGGGCTATCTGGAAACTATGTTTGGCGGGCTGTCGACCGAGCTGCTGTGGTACCCCACCGACAGCCGTCTGGCCCTGGGGGTCGAGGCCAACTACGTCGCCCAACGCGACTTTGACGTGCTGTTCGGCTTTCAGGATTACAACGTCGCCACCGGCCATGTCTCGGCCTATTACGACCTGCCGGGCGAGTATCACGCACAGGTCGATGTCGGGCGTTATCTGGCAGGCGACTATGGCGCCACATTCACCCTGGACCGGGAATTCAACAACGGCTTCAAGGTGGGGGCCTTCTTTACCCTGACCAATGTCAGCTCCGAGGAGTTCGGCGAAGGCTCGTTCGACAAGGGCATCCGGCTGGAGATTCCCATCTCATGGCTAACCGGCCGCCCGTCGCGCAACAAGCTGGCCCAGACCATCCGGCCCGTCCTGCGCGACGGCGGCGCGCGGCTGCATGTGCGCAACCGGCTTTACGAAGTGACCCGCGAGGCCCGCGCCCAGGACCTGTCCCGCGGCTGGGGGAGGTTCTGGCGATGAAGGCCCTGCGCCGCCCTGCCCTGCTGGCCCTGATGGCCCTGCTGCTGATCTCCTGCGGCGACGTGCAGGAGGATGTCGACCTGCTGAAAGGCGCGCTGTTTCCCAGCGCCCCGCGCTTCCACCCCCGCGCCGAGGCGCTGGCCGCGCGCCGCCCGATCCCGCCCCGACTCGAGGTCGGCTTCCCCAGCCGCGATCTGGCCGGTGTCATGCTGCTGGAAACCGAGCGCGCAGGCGTGCAAACCTGGCTGACCGCGGATGGCGCCACCATCACGCTGGAACAGGGCATGCTGACCTCGGCCATCGGATTTGGCGGTGGCTTGTCCGGCTCGGATCTGCACCAAAGCGCCGCGCTGATCCTGAATGGGGGTAAAGGACAGGTCGAACGCTTCCACAGCTTTCTCAACGGCGATGACGAGATCGAGCTGCACGCCTATAAATGCCGGATCTCCGCGCTGGGACCCGAGACGGTGGTGCTGGGCGGCACCCCCGTCGCCACGCAAAAGCGGCAGGAAGACTGTTATGGGGTGGCCCAGCAGTTCACCAACATTTACTGGGTGCAGGACAGCACCGGCCAGATCGTCCAGTCCTCGCAATGGACCGGCGATTTTCTGGGCAACATGTTCATAAAGGCTGTGCCCGATGATAGGTAAGATTTTGAACAGCAGAGGATGCATCGTGCGCCACACTTCCCTTTTCCTCAGCGCGCTGGCCGTGACCGGCCTGATCGCCGGATGCTCGACCATCTACCGCAGCCCCTCGGTGACTGCGGGCGTGTCGGATGCCGGCAAGGTCCGCGTCGTGCCGGTGACGCCCGAGACCGTGCTGGTCGCCAACCGTTCACCCTATTCCCCAAAAACCCTGCCCTCGGTGTTTGCACTGTCGGCGGGATCGGGCTCCTCCTCCAGCCTGCGCGGCACCGGCCCCCTGCCCGAGGCGCCCTCGACCCAGGACGGGTCGCGCGCAGGTCTGCAACTGGATCCGCCGCCGCAGGTCAACCCCGGCCCCTACACGATCGGCATCGGCGACGTGCTGGTGCTGTCCACGCCCTCGACCCAAGGCACCGCGGGCGAGCTGTCGGGCCTGCTGGCCGCGCAGAACAGCCGCAACGGCTATACCGTGCAGGATGACGGCTCGATCAACATCCCCGATGTCGGCCGCGTGCGCCTCGTTGGCCTGACCGTGGACGAGGCCGAGGCGCTGCTGTTCCAGCGTCTGGTGGAAAACCAGATCGACCCCACCTTCAGCCTGGAAATTGCCGAGTTCAATTCCCGCCGCGTCTCGGTCGGTGGCGCGGTCGGCCAGCCCGGCGTGCAGCCGATCACCCTGACCCAGCTGACATTGGGCGAGGCGCTCTCGGCCGCAGGTTCCGTCTCGGTCAGCGATATCGACAATTCCTCGGTGCGCATCTACCGCGATGGCAATGTCTATCAGATCCCGCTGGAAGACCTTTATTCCCGCACCGCGCTGCAGAACCTCAACCTGATCGCCGACGACTCGGTCTTTGTCGACACCGACTATGACCTCGACCGCGCCGAGCGCTACTTTGCCCAGCAGATCGCCCTGCGCGAGACCGTGCTGGAAGGTCGCCAGACCGCGCTGCAGGAGCTGAATGTCGCCGTCAACCTGCGCCGCGCCGATCTGGATGAACGCCGCAACAACTTCGTGCAATCCATCGAGCTGGACGCCGTCGACCGCGATTACGCCTATCTCTCTGGCGAGGTCCGCACCCAGGGCCGCTATGCCCTGCCCTTCAACCACGCCGCCACCCTGGCCGATGCGCTTTACGACACCGGCGGCGGGGTCGCCAAGGAAACCGGCGACGCGTCCGAAGTCTACGTCCTGCGCGCCGCCCAGGACCCCCGAGAGTTCGGCGCCGTCACCGCATGGCATCTCGACACAACAAACGCCGCACACCTCACACTCGCCGCCCAATTCGAACTCAGATCAAACGACATCATCTTCATCGCTGAAAACCCCGTCACAAAATGGGGCAGAACTATCTCTCAAATCACACCCTCAATCATTACAACACCCATAAACGCCGCAGTGAATTGA
>NZ_WQCA01000072.1 GCF_013032445.1 Ruegeria arenilitoris
CCAAACGCTACGCACTCGCCCTGCCCCGCTCAAGTAAAGTTAATCTGACAAGACCCTCAGCGGTTTACATGGTTGGCGGGTCGCAGCCCCAAAGCAGTCATTCAGAACCAAGTTTCGGGTTTTCAGAGATGCAACTGAAGCCGCAACTAATGTATACCTCGGACTGAACTAACGTCAGTCCAAGGGTATTGTTGTTCGAGGTTTACCTTGAAAGTTAAACGCTTTTCCCCTTTGACGGACGAATTTACCTAACTCCCCTCCATTAGAGTTATTGATTGCCAGCTCGGCTGGTGAGTTCTTCCATAACGTTATCGAGGTTGAAACTGCCTGGTTTTTGCCTTGGCGGGAATTCTTCAAAACTTTGCAACCACTGCCCAACATAAGCTGCTGCTGGAGCTATGGCGAACATATGCTCAAGGAACCAACGTTGATATCCCATCGCGTTTTCTTCCTCGGCTCTCTCAAAAGGATCGCTGCGCAAGTTCGAAAGCATTGGTGCGCGCAAAACCTCAAACGGTGAAAGCCAGACATCGAGTCCATGCGCGTTCTGCTTCAGGAATGTCACTTTGTATTGCTCGTAACGCAAGGCAGCGACGCTGCCGTCATCGGTCCAATAGATGAACTCACTACGAGGCCAATCATCGGTTTCACCTGAGAATGAAGGCAGAAGATTGTAGCCGTCCAGATGCGCCTTGTATTGGCGACCGATGGCTTCAACGCCGCCTGAAAGTAGCTTCTCTTTGATGTCGGGTTCACCAACAGAAGCCATTATTGTTGGCAGCATGTCAGCGTGTGAAGCCACACCGTTAATCTTAGATCCTGGCTCGATGACGCCAGGCCACTTAATGACCGTTGGGACGCGATATCCACCTTCCCATTGTGTGTTCTTCTCTCCACGGAAGGGTGTTGTTCCGCCATCTGGCCAAGTGAATGTTTCAGCACCGTTGTCCGTCGAGTACATCACGACGGTGTTTTCGGAAATTCCGAGCTCATCAAGTTTGTCAAGAAGCACACCCACATGCCCATCATGCTCCACCATGCCGTCAGGATAGATCCCAAGGCCGGTTACTCCATCTGACTCATCTTTGAGATGCGTGAAAATGTGCATACGGGTGGAATTCCACCAAAGGAAAAACGGTTTATCCTGCTCAACGGCTCTATCCATGAAGTCCAACGCACTGGCGGTGACTTCCTCATCAACGGTTTCCATACGCTTTTTTGTCAGCGGGCCCGTGTCTTCAATCGACCCATCGGCCGTTGATTTGATGACCCCTCTTGGGCCGAAATTCTGTCTGAAGGTTTCATCTTTCGGATAATCCGGGTTTTCGGGCTCTTCCTCGGCATTCAAGTGATAAAGATTGCCAAAGAACTCATCAAAACCGTGATTGGTGGGAAGGTGTTCATCCCGGTCGCCCAAGTGGTTCTTTCCGAACTGGCCGGTCATATAACCGTGGTTCTTCAACAGACCGGCAATTGTAGGATCTTCAACGGGCATACCCTCTGGCGCACCCGGCAGGCCAACTTTGGTTAGGCCTGTACGAATGGGTGACTGTCCTGTGATGAAAGCTGCGCGGCCAGCAGTGCAAGACTGCTCTCCATACCAATCAGTGAAAAGCGCGCCTTCTTTAGCTATGCGGTCGATATTGGGTGTCTGATAACCCATCATTCCATGATTATAAGCACTGATATTCCAGTAACCGATGTCGTCGCCCCAGATGATAAGGAAGTTCATTGGGGGCTCATCTTGTGCGTAAATCGCTGTTGCCGTCGCAGCAAATATGGCTGCCGCAATTGTGGATCTAACTCTGTATTTCATTTTTCCCTCCCAATTTGCTTTGCATAATTCCAAACAAGTTAACACAAATTCAGATGCTTTTATTTTTCGCGGCGTCAACACCTACGATCTAGGGCAAATCCAGCTAATAATTGGCCTGTATCGCGATTGGGATAAGCTGTTCCAAAAAACCGAACTTGCTGCGTGGTCAAAGCATCCATTCGACTGGCAGCCACCTTACGACCGCCGTCAGCGCGCGCTGTAGGCCGTTCGTTTCGGGGTCCACCGTATGAACCGTGACCGTCCCGTCCTGTTCTTCTTGCAGCCAGATCATCTCACCATCTTCGTTCAACTCGACGCGATACGAAAACTCCGGTCTGTTCAATTCCTGGGCGAGAGATGCTGCAATCGTTGGGCTTTCGATCAGGAGCCCCATTTCAGTGTTCAATCGCGCCGATCTGGGATCTAGGTTATATGAGCCAATAAAAATCCGCTTTTCATCTGATCCAAATACTTTTGCATGCAGACCCGATGCCGATCCTGCGAGCATCTCCGGCAGACTTCGCGCGCGATGTTCCTGTCGCAAAGCTCGAAGCTCCAATAGCTCTACACCGCTGTTCAGCAGGTCGTCCCTGTAACGCATGTACGCTGCATGAACCGGCATCACGTCGGTTGCGTCCAAAGAGTTGGTCAAGACACGGACTTTAACGCCGGCCTTTGCCAAACCGTCCAGAATTTCTGCACCGCGCTGACCGGGAATGAAATACGCTGAAACAAGGTCCAGCGAGGTTCGAGAGCCGTTAGCGAATTTGATCAGTTGCTCGACGATCAAGTCTTCACTTTCTGCGTCGCCCAAACCTTTCGCCGGGTCGTCCACGAAAAGGGTGACTTCGCTCCACTCGAATTTCAGATCATGCGCCGCTATCCGGTCGGCGAGCTCACTGTCTTGAATCGCTTTTTGGTAGCCTGCGCCTGCAGCAGTTTTCCGAGCGGCATCCGCCTTGGATTGAAGGCTTTTTTCCGAGGAGGGTTCCAGAAACAGGGCTGCGTCGTAAGAGGACGCGCTATTCCAATACGCGTCGAATGATTGCGAAACCTCATCGACAATCGGGCCTATGGCTATCGTATCTACATCCAGGTAGTGTGTTCCCGCCCCGTAATCGAAATAGATGTCGCCAATATTGCGGCCCCCAACAATCGTGGCGACCCCGTCCACGGTCATCGACTTGTTATGCATCCGACGGTTCAAACGGTTGAAGTCAAATGCGTAAGACAGAAGCTTGGGGTTTCTCAGTGTAAACGGATTGAAAATACGCACATGCGCGTTGGATAGAGCATTCAGTTCGGCAAGCAAGTCATCCATCCCTGAGATGCCGTTATCGTCGACAAGTAATCTGACCCGAACGCCGCGTTCGGCCGCTGCCCTGAGCTCATCGAGCAACATCAGACCCGTAACATCGTCCTGCCAAATGTAGTACTGAGCGTCGATTGAAGACGTCGCTTCCCTTGCCAGTATGGCCCTGGCCGCAAACGCTGCCCGCCCGTTGCCCAATGGCCGTACGCCATCAAGGCCGGGGTTCCGTTCGATAGCATTTTGAATAGTCTCACCTAAAGGCCCGGTCCAATTGGCATCTTGTTTCAGTGTTCGCTCAGAAAAGTTTTCTTCAGGAAGAGGAAACACCAGCTTTAGCCCGACAATGGCGAGTGTGATCGCCACCACAACAGTCAAAAAAATCCTGATAAGCCGCATTCAGGGCCCCGTGTTCGATGCTTCAGATTGGCCTTGTTGATGAACATGGTCTATCGACAGCTAATTTATCAAGAGTTCAGACCGGAATGACAGATCGTCGAACCCACCAAATGCAGAACAAGCCAAGCGTCTCACGAACTTATTCAGAGGAACGATTTTCACTGAACCCCGACAATTGCCGAGTGTCTCCGAAAGGTGGTGTCAGACAAATTCGAACCAGTCTCAGTTTGCCGCAGAAACCGTGATCCTATTCGGAACAAAGTTGACGCCACCCTGTAAGAGCGGCGGTGCGCGTCAGCTTGAAGGTGTCTCGGCTGGTCAGCGATCTTTCCTGGTTGAAGTGGTTGTAAACGGAGGAATGGACGGAGGCGAATTTCTGCAAACTTCGCATACGCCTGAAACGCAGCATGGCCCATTCTCTTCGTCGAAACGGCAGGTGCGAGTTCTCGACGCGGTTGTTGAGCCACCTGCCCGTCCTTTGTTTTTCGGTAGCGCCAAGCTCTCTGAGCGCGGCTCTGTATGAGGCGAAGCGATCCGTGACGACGTTTTCCGCTTTACCGTGCCGCTTCATCAATTTCCTGAGGAATTTCAGTGCTGCCTGCTTGTTTCGGCGTTTGGTGACAACGGCTTCCAGCACCTCACCTTCGTGATCAACGGCCCGCCAAAGATAAAGCCGCTTGCCATTTACCTTCACAAAAACCTCATCCACGTGCCATTTCCATTTGGAGAACGCGCGCAGCTGCTGAACACGCTTCTGTCTAAT
>NZ_WQCA01000073.1 GCF_013032445.1 Ruegeria arenilitoris
GACGCTGCCGAGTGAACAGCGACAAAACAAAAAAAACCCCCGCTCAGGCGGGGGTCAAATTAAAGCAGCAGTCAGTTTTGTTGTTGGGCTAAATCAAAACACGATTGGTAGTTTAGATGAAGCACTACTGTGTTAAAAATGGCCAAGGAAAAGCAAACGATGTCGATGACGTGGTGCCCGAACGCACGCGGCACATCGACGTCATCTTGCGTTGTGAGAAAGACAACCCGTCAGCAGAAGCTATCGTTGATTTCTACCGGTCTTTAAACAGCCTCATCGGCAAACAAAGCTATCTTGTGAATGTCCGTGTTATCGCGGATGGAAATGTTGGCGGACCTCTTTATTGGGCAAGGCGGACGGCAATTCTTTGGGGGGATTCCGAACACAGCTGGTGTCCGGTAGACGAGCAAAAAACGTGGATCGCTCAGGTATTGAGCCTGTCACCAAGGGCACTTCTTGTTGGAGGTGCCGTGACGCTATTGGCTCAAATCGACAATTCGGATCGGAAGGTCGCTGCCGTACATTCAAGTTTCGAAGCAGCTGCGATGGAAATGGGCATAGAGGGATGCGGAGCCACAACGCTTTTGTCGACCAGTGGGCGTCTGCATAGCGCAAACGCACATATCAGCGCGATTAGATTACTGAGTGACTTTGTCTCGATAGATCACGGCGCGTTTCTTGCGGATGCTTTGCGCAGACATATCGGGCTTATCGAGCCAAAGCAATCGATCGAAAGTCAGTTCGCAAACCGATTAATTCGAAAGGCCAACGGCGATGAGTTGGTCATTCTCACTTTGGCGATCATGTTGGAAAACATTGAAGAGCCATTGAGCATTTCCGGGCTTTCGGAAAAGGTGGGTACTTCCATCAGGCAACTTCAGAGAAGATATCTTTGCAAAACCGGTGCCAAACTCTTGGATACCTACAAAGAACTCCGGCTGGAAAGAGCAATTAGCTTGCTGCAACACACCGACATGCCGTTGATGGAAGTCGCCACTGCAACGGGATTTTCGTCTCGCGCCGCCATGTCGCGTGCTTTTTTCAAGCAATACGGATCAGGACTGGAGGCAAGCAGGCAACGGAGGTATTGCGGAACCGCTCCGATCTAACGAAGCCAAAAGTCGGTCGGAAATCGCAATCAGCGATCTGGACCTGTCGCGGTTTGATACCGCTCCTTTGGTAGCATTAGTTGCAGCAAAGAAGATGAGGTACGGGACTGAAACAAAAGGACTAACTTCGCGTTGACACGGTGTGGATCGCGCTGACGAGTGGGCTGATTCGCAAATAATTTGCTTGGGATTTGGGTTTTGGCCTTTCAAAGTTGAATAAGTGGGTGGCGGCACATCGAGGCACAAGCGTTAAACTGTGAAAACCTCGCAGTGTGCCATCAAGTGCTTGTGATGATGTAGTTGATGAGTGAAATCACGTGACCTGAGCCGCTAAATCTCTTCCATTTTTTTGTAGAGTCCACCCAACTTAAGGACGGACAAATGAAGACAAGATTCACGGACGAACATGTCATTCAGATGATTAAGAAACAGGAAGCAGTTGAGAAAACTGCTGACGTATGCGGGCGCTATGGGATCAGCCAAGGCACCGTCTACAAATACAAAAGCAAGTATGGCGGTATGGAGCCGTCGGGTGCGAAGAAGCTCCGTGCGCTTGAAGCTGAGAACGCGAAGCTAAAGAAGCTACTTGCTGAGTTCCTCCGTTTGAATGATTTGAGTATCTTGCGAACGGAAACGCACACTGCATAGGTGCCCAAAGTCACCATTCAGTTTTACGGGCTACATCAACCTTGCAAAATTCGGCCTCTGCTACCGCAAACCTGCTTCACACATTACTGCGGGTCGCAGTGCTAAAAGACACCGTGACTGATCGGATCTCCTCGGTCAAATTACCAGAAGTACTTATGAAGGCAGGTCCTTCTACAACGACCATCAAGGGAGGTAAAAATGCACCCTATCATTGCGCTGTGGTCACATCCACGTTCCATGTCTACCGCAACAGAACGCATCATGCGGGAACGTGGCGATCTGACCTGTTTTCACGAACCGTTCATGTATGACTATTACATCAACCGAAAAGTACGTGACATGCCGCATTTTCAGGCCGAGGAAGGTCACCCGGTAACTTATGAAAACGTGCGCGACATGCTGCTGGAAAGCGCCGAGTCCGCATCGGTTTTTATCAAGGACATGAGCTATTATGTCATGCCGCACATCATGGATGATGCAGAGTTCGGTGACCGCCTGGTCAACTGCTTTCTCATTCGCGATCCGATTGCCTCGATCCCGTCCTATTTCAAGCTGGACCCTGACGTTACAACCGAGGAAATTGGGCTTGAGGCCCAGTCACGGCACTACGACGCCCTGTGTGCGTCTTCAGCGAACAAGCCAATCGTGCTTCAGGCAGAAGACATTCGTTCCGACACCAAAAAGGCCATTGGCGCGCTTTGGAAAGCGATCGGTTTGTCAGACGCCGATCATGCGTTTGAATGGCAGAACGAAAAGCCAAAGGACTGGAAACAAGTCGAAGGGTGGCATGGCGATGTCAGTGCGTCGAAGAGTATTCGCCCAATCACGCAGGAAGAGTTAGAAGCGCAAAAACAAAAATTCGCGACCATGTGCGCCGAACATCCGCGGATGCAGGAATATCTTGAGCATCACCAACCATTCTACCAAGCCCTCAAGGCACAGGCCCTAAAGCCCTGAACAAACGACAGCCCTGGATTGCCTGGGCCGATCTTCTGTTTCTTTACCGCATTATGTTTTCAAAACGTTTATGCTCAGAGCGTATGCAATGAAATGCGGGTTTTCAAAACCCGGCTTACCGTAGCTCAGCGGTGTCAGATCGTCTGCTCGGACACCCGGCCTCCTGCTCCTTCCAAAACCGCTTGCCCTGCGGCTGTATCCCAGTCCATTGTTCGCCCAAGGCGCGGACAAAGATCGGCCTCACCCGAGAGACCAAGAGGTAGAATTTCAGAGACGAACCTGCACTGCGCGTATTCACCACTTGATACCGGTTGATATACTCATCCGTCGCTACGTCTCGGTGGGATTTTGAGGCGACGACAACAAGGGCCGACGCGTCCGGGTTCGACACATTCATCTTTTTGTGGTCACCAACTGCTTCGGCGTCATGCGCACCTAGTTCTTCGACGGCTTGGCCGGATTCGTTGGTATAGAACAAACGCTCACGGGCAGGCGCAAACACAACGCCGAGTCTGGGCTCACCCTGCTCGACCCAAGCGATGTTGACAGTGAATTCGTCGCGCCGGTGAATGAATTCCTTGGTACTGTCCTGAGAGTCGACGATAAAGAAATCCGACACGGCCTGATCGTGTGTTTCCGCCTGCTCATCAGTTGCGATGTGCACGTCAGGAAAGGCGTCGCGAAGACCGTCGTAAATCAGTTTGTCCGCCAATTGGTCCGCTACAGTGACCGGGCTGTCATCTGCCTTGCTTTCGATCTGATAATCCTCTTGGCCACAAATTCGCTAAATTTCTCCGCCAGCGAGAATGGCCAGTCTCCGCATAGCCTATATTTTTACTGCGGTTTCGTTTGTCATATTCATCTCCAGAAATAAAATCGAGCACCCTGATAGGGGCACTCGGTCTATCCTTAGCCCGTAATCAGGCCCTTGCGGTCGCGGCGTTCGCATTCCTCGATCGAGGTCACGACGTGCACTTCGCAGAAAGCACCGAACTGTTCGATCTCTTCCCGAACCGCGCG
>NZ_WQCA01000074.1 GCF_013032445.1 Ruegeria arenilitoris
TTCGCCTGATCTCAGCGGCAAACATCGGCCCGAACCTGTTCCACCAATATCGGACGGTTTCGTGGCTAACATCGATCCCGCGCTCATGCAGCAAATCTTCGACGTTCCGAAGAGAGAGCGGGAATCGGATGTATAACATCACCGCAAGACGGATGACCTCGGGACTGGTCTTAAAGTATTTGAAGGAGGCAGGTCTGGTCATGGGCAAAAAGCTACGCAACCGCCCTGCCCCGCTCAACCAAATTTCTTCTGACAAGACCCCCGATGTATCTTAGAACTTCGGTGTCCCATGCAGGGCTTTTCCGCACCGAAAGCAAAGCGCGATTGAGAACTTCGACATATTCGCTCTCATCCTGCAAGGCGAAGGCATAGTTCTGTTCTTCGAACTCATAGGGCAGCACTTCGAGGTCCTCGAAACGACCCTGCTCTCGGCCACGTAGGATTTCATATTTCAGGGCGGGTGCATCCATGACAACCGCATCGACCTGGTCCGCATCCAGGCTGGTCACCACTTCTGACAAAGTAGCAAAGCTGCGCGCGGCGATGCCTGACCGTTGCAGATATTCCGCCGACGTTGAATCCGCCAGCGTCGCAACCTGCACATTTGCCAGATCGTCAGGCGAGCGTATTTCAGATCGGATTTGCTCCAAGGTAAAGGCACTGGCCAGTATGGCTGTGATGCTGGCGACCATGATCGTGCTGCCCACTGCCAATACGGCGGACAAAATGCGCGCTGTTGGCGTTTTGAACTCGTAGTAGCGAATGGGACCGCGGGTCACGAACAGCAGGCCAATGACCAGCGCCTCCATCACCTTCCCGCCGCGTGTTTTCATCGCATAGAGCTTTGCATTGATCTCGTGTTCGAGCAGGTAGAACACTCCGCCCACCAGTGCCGCGGCCCCCAACACGATGATGATCGCGGTCAGAATGCGCGGGCTCAGAAGGAACTGGCGAACGGAACTGAGATAGCTGGCTTTCTTGATGCCGATGGCTTTGTGCGTTTCGAAAAAGGAATGCGAGAAATCCACCCGTTCTTCGCGCTCGGGTGTGATCGAAAGACAGGAAATCCCGACAGCCGATTGTCCCGCGGCAACGCTGTCGATCATGTCTCCGAAATTCATCAGTGTAATGTCGTAGTCCAGCGCAAGCTCCCGGGCGACGCGATCCCACAGGAAGATGGCCAGGCCATCCAGCTTGTCCGCCTCTCCAATCACAAACGGCGGGCACAGCGCGGCGGCGACGGGCACGGGTCCCGAACGCTCTTGCGCCTGTGATGGTATAGGCACAAGCGCTGCAAGGATCATCAGGATCGCGGGCAAGATCAGAAAACGGCTATGTGTCATATCCTTTGCGCATCAGGGCTAAAAACTCACAGACAGAAAGATGGATGCGTCAGTTGCATCCAGATTATCTTCAAACAAACTTAGGTAGCCAAAGGAGGCTTCGGCAAAAATGGCTTCGCCCATTCTTGCGCGCACGCCCAGACGAGTCGACCAGAGCAGATCGTCCTGATCTTGCCCCACCGATGGCGCCACCAACCCCAGTTGATCGTTGTCGATCCAGTAGGTCGCCCCAAACGTGGCGAATGGTGCGACCACTCCATTCTGCGTCAAGAACGGGCGGCTGACTTCCACCTCGGGTGTCAAAGTACTGTATTGCGCGTTATCCAGTTCAACGATGATATCGCGTTGCACCCCGAGAAGTGTCCCAGACAAGTCAAAGTCTTTGGCCTCATAGTGGTAGTAGTCAAACGCAAGAGAAGGCCGGATCAGGAAATTTCCGGCCTCATATTCGCCGGTTGCCTGTAGGTTAGCCCGCCAACGCGTCCGATCAAAATCCCCGGTCAGGCCAAGAAGTGAAACCTCCGAAGACAATTGTCCAACGGTTGCCAAACCATTCAAGGTCCAGTTCTCAGCCATCCTCCATGCAAAATAGGGTCCAACGGCCCAGCCATTTGTGTCCTGTTCGAACAGGCCACCATAGGCATTTGCATCCGTATTATCAAATTCCGCTTGAACACCTAAAACAAGCGTTGGAGTCACAAGGCGGTCGATGCCCGCCGCGAAATAGCGGTCGTTTACGTCTAAATCTCGAACGCCGCGCGTGTCCTCGACTTGCGTAAAGGTGAAATCTGTCCAGACGTTCCACGGGGTCGGCGGGCCAAAATCGCGCCCTTCGGTCAGTGGAGGCTTCACAAGCGGGTCACACAGGGCCGAGTCCAGTTTGCCACTGGGATCTGTCGTGCACGGTCTTTGTCCTGTGGCTTCAGCAGAACGGTCAAAACGTGTGCTCCCTGCCGTTGGCAATACGCCCACAAATCCACCTCCTGGTATGCTGCCTCCGGGACTTCCACCAGTTCCACCACCGCCGGGGTTGCCACCCCCTCCCCCTGGGTTGCCGGGTCCACCTGGGCCACCGCCACCACCTGGTCCGCCACCGGGGCCGCCAGGGTTCCCTCCACCACCGCCCGGTGGTCGACCTGGAAGCGACCAATTCCGTTTCTGGTTCTGAGTATCAACAAGACAATCACGCCCATTCGGCGCGGCGCCAACTTCAAACAGCCGATGCACGCCGCCCGACCCGTTTGAAACAAATGGAGAAAAGGACAGATGAGGCCCGCTGCGATTTTGGCGCCAAGTATCGACGGTTGTGTTTCCCTGTGCCGCTTCCAGGCGAAAATCGCCCCGCGCGGTTGTAGACAGCCAAACGGAGGACGACTGGCCACGCGTCCGTCCAATATAGATCAATTCGCCGGACGAGCCGCATTGTTGGGCTGCAACCTCGGACCCCAGCACGCCGAAAATGGACAGCGCTGAAATTGATCCCAAGACAGGTGCAATTGTCCTGCAGACGGCTGCTATCAGTCTGGCTTTCATTTGTTTTCCTTGAAAGTCATAGATTTCTTGCTGCGAAGGTGTCGCAGCTGTTGGGGTTTCCGGATATGTACCCTCGGTAGAACCAGTTTTGCCTTTGTTCGCTGGTACCATGCGTAAAACTGTCAGGCACCACCACGCCCTGCTGGGCCCGCTGCAAGGCGTCGTCTCCGATGGCCGCAGCCGTGTTAAGCGCTTCTTCGATGTCGCCGGGTTCCAGCACCCCAAAGCGTTGATCCATGGCCCGTGCCCAGACGCCGGAGTAGCAGTCGGCCTGAAGTTCCACGCGCACGGACAAGGCATTCGCATCAGCCTGGCTGGCCT
>NZ_WQCA01000075.1 GCF_013032445.1 Ruegeria arenilitoris
TCCTGACCCGTCGACAATCCGTCATCCGCCGCATCCGGAACCGTGTTGCCCGGAGGCGTGCCGGTCACCGTGACCGTCACGGTTGCGGTATCTGTGTCGGTGCCGTCGGTGATGGTGTAGGTAAAGCTGTCCGCCCCGGTGAACCCGGCATTGGGTGTGTAGGTCAGCGTGCCGTCGCCATTATCCGCCACCGTGCCATTGGTCGGCTGGGTGAAGCTGTCCAGGCTCAGCAGGTCACCGTCGCCATCGCTGTCATTGGCCAGCAAATCCGCGGCCACATTCACAACCAACGCTGCATCCTGACCCGTCGACAATCCGTCATCCGCCGCATCCGGAACCGTGTTGCCCGGAGTGCTGTTGCCGTCCTCATTCGTGATCGGATCGGCAGAGGTCTCGAAATAATCCACCTGCGCAGTAAAGCCCGAAGCACTGCCGGTGTTGCCCGCAAACACACCCACAGAGGTGACCGTCAGCGCACGGGTAAAACTGCCCGCCGTGGTCCAGTTTGCCCCGTCGGTCGAGTAATACATCGTCCACAAATCACCGCTGCGCTCAACCCGAAGATACGGGGCGCTGCCGCCGGGGATCACCGCGTTGAACTTTGGCGTTGAGTCACCGTTGACGGTGGTCGCTGCAAAAACGCGCAGATTATTGCCATCGGAATAGGTATCAAAACGCAGCCAGTTATCGGCGTCGGCTTCGACCAGCAAGCCCTGCATCTGATACTGGTCGGTTGGCGTGCTCAGAAATCGAGTCTCAAGGGTGAAGTCCTCGTCCGCCTGGCTCTGCATGGCGCGGGCACCCTTGTTGGTATCCCAAATATTATGGTCGCCATCCGGCGTCACCAGTTCCAGATAGGCATCGGACGCAGTCGACCCCAGCGCATGGGAAATCCCCGCTGGACCAATCACCGTCCAGACCGGGTCAAGCGTTGCGCCCGCGAAATCATCCGATACCGCTGCCGCCGGTGGCGATGCGACAGTAACCGTCACGGTTGCGGTATCTGTGTTAGTGCCGTCGGTGATGGTGTAGGTAAAGCTGTCCGCCCCGGTGAACCCGGTATTGGGTGTGTAGGTCAGCGTGCCGTCGCCATTATCCGCCACCGTGCCATTGGCCGGCTGGGTGAAGCTGTCCAGGCTCAGCGGATCATTGTTCGGATCACTGTCATTGGCCAGCAGATCCGCCGCCACATCAATAGCCAGTGCTGTATCCGGCAGCGCCACCAGCGTATCATCGCTTGCCTCGGGCGGCAGCGGCGCGGGCACAAACCCCCCGTCTTCATCCGCTATCGGGTCGCTGGCGAATTCAAAGTAATCCACCTGTGCGGTATAGCCCGCGCTGGTCTGAGTGCTGCCCGCCATCGGCCCCACGGCCGTGACGGTCAGCGCATGGGTAAAACTGCCCGCCGTGGTCCAGTTCACCCCATCCGCTGAATAGCGGAACGTCCAGGTGTCCCCCGAACGCGTCAGATCAAGATATTCGGCACTGCCACCAGGGATTGTCACATTGAAGGCCGGCGAAGAGTCTCCATTGATGGTGGTAGCTGCAAAGGCACGCAGGTTGGTGCCGTCAGAATAGGTATCAAAGCGCAGCCAGTTGTCTGCGTCCTGTTCAACCAGGAAGCCCTGCAACTGGTACCGCTCGGATGGCGTGCTCAGGAACCGCGCCTCGACCTGAAAATCTTCGTCCGCCACGGTCTGCAGCAGCCGCGCCCCACGGTTCTCGTCATAAACGTCATAATCACCCGCAGGGGTCGACAAGATCAGGAAAGCATCGCTGCCGGAAGTGCCCAATCCAGAACTAACCTCTCCCGGCCCTGCAAATGCCCAGATCGGGTCAAGCGTTGTTGCCGAGAAGTCATCCGAAGTACCGGAACCGGGGGGGGGAGCCACCGTGACCGTCACGGTTGCGGTATCTGTGTCGGTGCCGTCGGTGATGGTGTAG
>NZ_WQCA01000076.1 GCF_013032445.1 Ruegeria arenilitoris
ACCCCGGCCTGTTGGTTCATGTCGTCGGCGCTGATGCCTGCGACTTCGACGGGCTTTTTCATTGCGTCGCGGCGGAAGGGCTCACCCAGTTCCTGGTTGATCATGGCTTCGATCAGGGTGGTGATACCGTTCTTCTGGTCCTCGATGGCCTGGTTCAGGGCGGCGGTCAGCTCGTCCTGAGTGCGGGCAACGACGCCTTTCAGACCACAGGCCTGTGCGATCCCGGCATAGGACACTTTGGTGTCCAGCTCGGTGCCGACGAAGTTGTCGTCGAACCACAGGGTCGAGTTCCGCTTTTCCGCACCCCACTGGTAGTTGCGGAAGACGATCTGGGTTACGGCGGGCCATTCCTCGCGACCGATTGCGGTCAGTTCGGTGACCGCGATGCCAAAGGCACCGTCACCCGAGAAACCGACGACTGGCACGTCCGGGCAACCGATCTTGGCACCGATCACCGACGGCAGACCATAGCCACAGGGGCCGAACAGGCCGGGGGCCAGGTATTTGCGGCCTTCTTCAAAGGACGGATAGGCGTTGCCGATGGCGCAGTTGTTGCCGATGTCGGACGAGATGATCGCCTCTTTCGGCAGCGCGGATTGGATCGCACGCCACGCCATGCGCGGGCTCATCCAGTCGGGCTTGGCGGCACGGGCGCGTTCGTTCCAGGTGGTGCCCGGATCGTCCTGCTCGTGATCCATCGAGGTCAGTTCCTGCGCCCAACGCGACTTGGTTTCCGCGATTTTCGCCTTGCGCGCGTCGCGGCCTTCGTCGCCTGCGGTGTCCGAAAGCTGTGCCAGGATGTTGGTGGCAACGGTGGCCGCATCACCCACGATGCCGACCGAGACCTTCTTGGTCAGGCCGATGCGATCAGGGTTGATGTCGACCTGAATGATCTTGGCGTCAGTGGGCCAGTATTCCATGCCATACCCGGGCAGGGTCGAGAACGGGTTCAGACGGGTGCCGAGGCACAGAACGACGTCCGCTTCCTTGATCAGCTCCATCGCGGCCTTCGAGCCGTTATAGCCCAGCGGGCCGGCAAACAGCGGGTGCGAGCCGGGGAAGGCGTCGTTGTGCTGGTAGCCAACGCAAACCGGGGCGTCCAGGCGCTCGGCCAGGGCTTTCGAGGCTTCGATGCCGCCCGCGGACAGAACCGTGCCGGCGCCGTTCAGGATGACCGGGTTCTTGGCGTCCGACAGCAGCGCGGCGGCTTCGGTCACGGCAGAGGCACCGCCCGAAGGCAGTTCAAATTCAACCACGGCAGGCAGTTCGATATCGACCACCTGGGTGAAGAAGTCCCGCGGCACGTTGATCTGCGCCGGGGCCGAGGCGCGCTTGGCCTTGGTGATCACTCGGCTCAGAACTTCGGCCATCCGCGACGGGTCGCGCACTTCTTCCTGATAGCAGACGCAGTCGGCGAACATGCGCATCTGTTCCATCTCCTGGAAGCCGCCCTGACCCATGGTCTTGTTTGCCGCCTGCGGCGTGACCAGCAGCAGCGGGGTGTGGTTCCAGTAGGCGGTTTTCACGGCGGTGACAAAGTTGGTGATGCCGGGGCCGTTCTGCGCGATCATCATCGACATCTTGCCGGTGGCGCGGGTGTAGCCGTCGGCCATCATCCCGCCCGAGCCTTCATGCGCGCAATCCCAGAACGTGATGCCGGCTTTCCCGAAAATATCCGAGATCGGCATCATCGCCGAACCGATAATGCCAAAGGCATGCTCGATCCCGTGCAGCTGCAGAACCTTAACAAAGGCCTCTTCTGTCGTCATCTTCATCTG
>NZ_WQCA01000077.1 GCF_013032445.1 Ruegeria arenilitoris
GCGTTTAGGATACGGATATCATTGACGGGTTTCATATTAATTTTGTTTATATCAGGTGACTCGATTAGTCATTGGATTTCTATGTGCTGGATTTGGGAGAGTGCGGCCAGCCAAGGAGGAGACATCCATGACGACGACGGATATCGGCCATTACATCAATGGCGAAGTATTTGCTGGGGCCCGCAGCAACACGCAGGACGTGTTCAACCCGGCCACGGGTGAGTTGACGGGCAAGGTTGATTTGGCCTCTGCGCAGGACGTTGATCGCGCGGTGGCCGCCGCCAAGGCTGCCTTCCCGGCGTGGTCCAACATGCCGCCGATCCGCCGTGCACGCCTTATGAACAAGTTCCTGAACCTGCTGAATGAGCATAAGGGCGAACTGGCCCGCGCCATCACCGCCGAGCATGGCAAGGTCTTCACCGACGCCCGCGGCGAGGTCGAGCGCGGCATTGATATCGTCGAATTCGCCTGCGGCATCCCGCAGTTGCTCAAGGGTGATTTCACCGATCAGGTTTCGACCGGTATCGACAACTGGACCCTGCGCCAGCCTTTGGGCGTGGTGGCCGGTGTGACCCCGTTCAACTTTCCGGTCATGGTGCCGATGTGGATGTTCCCAGTCGCCATCGCGGCAGGCAACACCTTTGTGCTGAAGCCCTCGCCGACCGATCCGACCCCGTCGCTGATGTATGCCGAACTGATGAAAGAGGCCGGTTTCCCTGATGGCGTCTTCAACGTGGTTCAGGGTGACAAGGTGGCCGTTGACGCGCTGCTCGAGCATCCGGACGTGCAGGCGATCTCCTTCGTGGGCTCGACCCCGATTGCCAATTACATCTACGAGACTGGCGCCCGCCACGGTAAACGTGTTCAGGCTCTGGGTGGCGCCAAGAACCACATGCTGGTCATGCCCGACGCTGATCTGGACAAGGCCGTCGATGCGCTGATGGGCGCCGCCTATGGCTCGGCTGGCGAGCGCTGCATGGCGATCTCGGTGGCTACGCTGGTCGGTGACGTGGCCGACAAGATCGTACCAATGATCAAGGAACGCCTTGCGTCCCTCAAGGTCAAGAACGGTGTTGAAATGGATGCCGAGATGGGCCCGATCGTCACCAAAGCCGCGCATGAACGCATCACCGGTTACATCGCCAAAGGTGTTGAAGAAGGCGCGGACCTGATCGTGGACGGACGGGATTTCACGCTGGAAGGCCACGAGAACGGATATTGGATGGGTGGCACCCTGTTCGACAACGTCACCCCGGACATGACCATCTACCGCGAAGAGATTTTCGGCCCGGTGCTGTCCTGCGTCCGCGTCGAAAGCTTTGCCGAGGGCGTACAGCTGATCAACGACCATGAGTTTGGCAACGGCGTCAGCATCTTCACCCGCGACGGCAACGCCGCGCGCGAGTTCGGCCGCCAGATTCAGGTTGGCATGGTTGGTGTGAACGTTCCGATCCCGGTGCCGATGGCCTGGCACGGCTTTGGCGGCTGGAAAAAGAGCCTGTTCGGCGACACCCACGCCTATGGCGAAGAGGGCGTCCGCTTCTACACCAAGCAGAAGTCCATCATGCAACGCTGGCCCGAGAGCATCTCCAAAGGCGCTGAATTCACCATGCC
>NZ_WQCA01000078.1 GCF_013032445.1 Ruegeria arenilitoris
CCAAACGCTACGCACTCGCCCTGCCCCGCTCAAGTAAAGTTAATCTGACAAGACCACTGTGCCTGTGATCGATGCCGACAGCAGCAATATGTGCTATGATTTCCTTTGTTGTTTTCAGAAACGCAAGAGGTCGGACTTGTCTAACCGTCGTGTAGAACTGCGTTATTTTTCAATAGCATTGGTGCCGGTTTTCATTTTTGGATTGCATGAGCTGATCCACCATCATCTGATTGCAACAGATTTGAACGTGCCGCTCGAAATTCTGAATGACGAGAATACATGGCTGGAAGCCGTTGGCCGTCTTCGGTTTCTTGCGGCGTCCTGGTTTTTTGCGTCTCTTGCTGTGTTGGCAGTAGCTTTGCTTATCCGCAATCTGACACGACCAATGGCGCGCGATACAAGAATTGCAGCAATTGCCACGGTACTTGCCATATTCATGCTGGCGGTGGTTCCTACGATCCAACAATATGTGACGTCGACCACTCCCAGAATTTATCATCAGGTCGGTAAGGCTGTGTTTGAAACGGCGTTATCACGTGGAACCCTGCCAGGGTGTTTGGAACCTGACGATTATTGGCTGTTGGGCACGTGCGGAGAGATACCTGTTTTTACGATGTTTATGCGGGTATTGGATATTATCAATGCGCTCGCCGGGCTTGCGGTCGGTGCACTGATAGTTGGCATGATCCTGTGTCTGGCGACCGGAAATCATGAAAGTGTCGAGGAAACGGCTGCAGAATTGGCCAGAGGCCTTCACCAGATGCGGCAGCAACTATACTTGTCCAGCCTGGTTCTGACCTTTGGAATGTTTTTTGCGTCGAGCTGGATGTATTGGCCTCTGCCTTTGATCTCCGAAACAGAAAAAGCCGCTTATAACTCGCTCATTACTGCATCAGCGCTCTTCACGGGAACTTACTTCTGCCTGCTTATGCTAAGTTTCTACCTTCCGGTCGCACTGATACTGGATAGCAGGGTCAAAAACCTTACTCGTGTGGTCAGCCAAGTTGAAATGAATAAGAAGGGCTTTGATATCGAAGACTGGAAGGCCTCGCGTGGGTTGAAAGAAGGTGTGGGTGAAGTCTTGCGCACAGGGTTCGCAATCGTTGCACCAATTCTGGCATCGTTCGCAGGTGGAATAGCTCCCCTTGCTGTATAGTCCGTGTTGCAGGACGAATGCCATCCGGTCTCTGGCAGGTCATCGAGGCTAACATTAAGCCTCCCCGATCGAACGAAGTACCCGGTCAATACGGGAGCCAAACAATCACCCCACCGGATGAAACCGCAGACCGTCTCCTCTGACCCATAAGTGCTAAACTCAGGCGTCGGTGCTGTCAGACAAATTCGAACCAGTCTCAGCTAGTCCAGTAGAGCTACCCTTTATGCCGCACCAAGTTCGCGCCACTCGGCGAGAGCGGCGGTGCGCATTAGCTTGAATGTGTCTCGGCTGGCTAGCGATCTTTCCTGGTTGAAGTGGTTGTAGA
>NZ_WQCA01000079.1 GCF_013032445.1 Ruegeria arenilitoris
CCGATCTCCGAGTTGTATGTATCTTATGACTCGGCTCAAAAGCTGAAAGTGGAGGCCGCCGACCTGACCAGTTGGGATCTGAGCCCGCGTCAGATCTGCGACCTGGAGCTTCTGATGAATGGCGGGTTCAACCCGCTCAAGGGATTCCTGTCCGAAGCGGACTACGACAACGTCGTCGAAAACATGCGCCTGGCCGACGGCACTCTGTGGCCGATGCCGATCACGCTGGACGTCAGCGAAGACTTTGCTGACAGTATTGAGCTGGGTCAGGATATCGCCCTGCGCGATCAGGAAGGTGTCATCCTCGGCACCATGACCGTCACCGACCGCTGGACCCCGGATAAGGCACGTGAGGCCGAAAAGGTTTTTGGCGCCGATGACGACGCACACCCGGCGGTGAACTACCTGCACAACGTGGCGGGCAAGGTCTATCTGGGTGGCCCGGTGACCGGCATCCAACAGCCGGTTCACTATGATTTCCGCGGTCGCCGCGACACGCCGAACGAACTGCGCGCCTATTTCCGCAAGCTGGGCTGGCGCCGCATCGTTGCCTTCCAGACCCGCAACCCGCTGCACCGCGCGCACCAGGAATTGACCTTCCGCGCCGCCAAGGAAGCGCAGGCCAACCTATTGATCCACCCGGTCGTTGGCATGACCAAACCGGGCGACGTCGATCACTTCACCCGCGTGCGCTGCTATGAGGCGGTGCTGGATAAATACCCGGCCTCGACCACCTCGATGTCGCTGCTGAATCTGGCGATGCGGATGGCTGGCCCGCGCGAGGCGGTCTGGCACGGCCTGATCCGCGCCAACCACGGCTGCACCCATTTCATCGTGGGCCGCGACCACGCCGGCCCCGGCAAGAACAGCCAGGGTGAAGATTTCTACGGCCCCTATGACGCACAGGACCTGTTCCGCCAGTTCCAGGATGAGATCGGCGTCGAGATGGTTGACTTCAAGCACATGGTCTATGTGCAGGAACGCGCCCAATACGAGCCGAATGACGAGATCGAAGACAAGGAAAACGTCACGATCCTGAACATCTCGGGCACCGAACTGCGTCGCCGTTTGTCCGAAGGTCTGGAAATCCCCGAATGGTTCAGCTTCCCCGAGGTTGTGGCCGAGCTGCGCAAGACCAAACCGCCGCGCAGCAAGCAGGGCTTTACCGTCTTCTTCACCGGCTTCTCGGGCTCGGGCAAATCCACCATCGCCAACGCGTTGATGGTCAAGCTGATGGAGATGGGTGGCCGTCCGGTGACGCTGCTGGATGGTGACATCGTGCGTAAGAACCTGTCGTCTGAACTGGGCTTCTCGAAAGAGCACCGTGACCTGAACATCCGCCGCATCGGCTATGTGGCCAGCGAGATCACCAAGAATGGCGGCATCGCCATCTGTGCTCCGATCGCGCCCTATGCCACCACCCGCCGCGCGGTTCGGGAAGAGATCGAACAGTTCGGTGCTTTCTGCGAAGTGCACGTCG
>NZ_WQCA01000008.1 GCF_013032445.1 Ruegeria arenilitoris
AAGCCAAGGTCAAAGCCGAGGTCGCAGACCTCTGCGCCAAATTCCCGATCTATCCTAACCTGTAATCAGGTTTAAAATCAAAGACCTGAGCGGCGCCCGATGGGCGCCGTTCTTTTTGACGCGGGTCAGATAAACCCCTGCCACCGCAGGAAAATGATCAGCAGCACAAGCAGCGCCAGCAGATTGAACGCCAGCCCGCCCAGCATTCCCAGAAACCAGCCCATCCGCCGGTCGGCGCGGTTGATCCCGCTCAGATGGGCCTGAACCTCTTCTGACGCGCGCGCGAGTTTTGGCGTATCCAGCACCAGCCGCAGTTTTGGATGGGCTGCCATCGGCTCGGCATGCGCCAGCATCAAGGCCTGTTTGTATATACGGCGGGGCAGCAGCCGTTTGGCCTTGCGGATCGATTCCGCCAGCGTCTTGTCCTTTACACCCAGTTTCTTGCGCAACAGCTGAACCGTCTGCGCAATCTGGCTTTGGATATCTGTATTTTCCGACATGACGCGGCCTCCGAAGCTGCCAACTTAACCGCCATAGACGAAGGCGACAATGGGGCTGGTTGTTTCTGATCGCGACGGGTATCACAGCCTCATGCTGAATACGATCATACATGGCGAACCGACTGCGAACCCTCCTCTGCTGATTGCGCACGGGCTTTATGGCTCGGCCCGGAACTGGGGGGTAATTGCCCGGCGTCTGGCGGACGAACGGCAGGTTGTGGCCGTGGATATGCGCAACCACGCCTTCAGCATGTGGACCGATCAGCACAGCTATCCGGAATTGGCCAATGATTTGGCTGAGGTCATCGAACATTTCGGTGGTAAAGCTGACGTGGTGGGCCATTCGATGGGCGGCAAGGCCGCTATGACGCTGGCCCTTCAACACGGGCATCTGTTGCGCAAACTGGTGGTCGCCGACATCGCGCCGGTGACCTACACGCACAGCCAGATTCAATTCATCGAGGCGATGCGTGCTGTTGATTTCTCAAAGGTCGAACGGCGCTCAGACGCGTCAGAGCAACTGGCCGCGTTGGGCGTTGAGCCCACTCTGCAAAGCTTTTTCACCCAATCTCTTGATATCAAGGGGAAACGTTGGCTGCTGAACCTCGATGTTCTTGCGGCTGAGATGCCAAAGATCATGGGCTTCCCGGATTTGGATGCATCGTGGGGAGGGCCGACCCTTTTCCTGTCGGGCGGCGAGTCGGATTATGTCCTGCCCGAGCATCGCGATCTGATCCGTGGAATGTTCCCCGCCGCCAAATTCGCCAAAATTCCCGGCGCAGGCCACTGGCTACACGCCGAGAAACCGCGCGAGTTCGAAGCCGCGGTTCGGGCCTTCCTGAACGCCTGACACTTTAGGCGGTGACTTCGCCCCCGCCATTGACCCAATCGGTCAGACCGCCGATGTTATAGACCCGTTCATACCCCATATCTTTCAGCAGCTTGCCCGCCAGCGCGGCGCGACCACCGGCGGCGCAGTACAGAACAATCGGACGGTCTTTTCTAAGCTCGGGATCATGGGATTGCAGGGTTTCGTCAGCACTGAATTCCAGCACGCCACGCGGGATATGATGCGCGCCACTGGCCCGCCCTGACTTCTGCACCTCGATGGCATCACGGACATCCAGCAACAACCCGCCCTGCCCCAACAGTTCTTTCGCGGTGCCCATGTCGATACGCTCGACTACGGCATTTGCGGCTTCGATCATGTCTTTAACGGTCAGGGGCATACGCATTCCTCCGGTGTTTCCCACCGGAAAGTAACATGCAGAAAACGGAAGGAGTAGACCTGCCCAAGGGCCAGCCTGTTTATTGCTCGCGGAAAGCGCGCGACATGCTGTCTGTCACAGGTTTTGCGATGTAGGCCGCGAAGGTGCGCTCTTCGGTCTGGATCATGATCTCAGCGGGCATACCAGGGGTTGGAATAAAGCCTCGGACGCGCTCGATCTCTTCCGGTTCCAGCGAGATGCGGGCCAAGTATACCTCTTGCGGCGCACCATTGGTTTCTTCGATCAGCGAGTCAGCCGACAAATAGAACACCTGACCGTTCAGAACCGGCGTTGTTCGCTGGTTCAGGGCAACCAGACGCACCGTCGCGTCCTGGCCGGTCACCACGCTGTCAATCTCGGTGCGTGGGATCTGAGCCTCAATGATAAGGGGCGCGTCGGCGGGTAGAATCTCGGCGATCGGTTCACCGGTTTCGATCACGCCGCCCGGCGTGTGATAGTGCAGCCGCACAACTGTTCCTGTCACCGGAGCCCTCACGACCGCGCGGTCCAGAACGCTGCGGGCCTGACGCGCTTTTTCACGGACACTTTCCAGATCGGCTTCTATCACACCCAACTCGTCCAGCGCAGCCTCGCGATAAGCTGCCCGGGTACGGGAAATCTGCTCCTCGTATTTCAACAGCATCTGGCTGATCTCGGCTGCCTCGGCCTGCAAACGCGCCTGCTGGCCTTCGGCTTCGGCCTGAACCCTGCGAATGGTGTTCAATTCGCCCTTGCGTACAAGGCCCTTTTCGAAAAGCGCTTCTTTGGTTTCAAACTCTTCCTGCAGGATTTCTGCACGCCGGACCATGCTTTCCAACTGCGCCTCAAATCCGCTGGATCGAATTCTCAGCGCCTCCATGTTGCGCTCAAGCAAAGCGATGTCGTTCAGCAAGGTCTTGCGGGACAGGTCAAAGGTGATCTTTTGCCCATCAAGGATGCTTAGCACTTCGGTATCATCCGACGCGGCAATCAGGTTGGGAGAAAACTCCAGCCGTTGAAGCTCGCCATATTCCGCATTCAGACGTTCCGACATAGCCTGCAGGCGGATTTTGCGGATGAACAGCTCACGCTCATTGGCTTCGGCCGAGGTCTGGTCCAACGTCATCATAACCTGCCCGGCTTTGACAGCCTGGCCTTCGATAACCTTGATATCCTGAATGATACCTCCTTCCAGATGCTGGACGATCTTGTTGCGACCAGTAGCGACAAAACTGCCCTGCGCGATCACTGCAGCAGCCAAAGGTGCCCGGAAAGACCAGATGCCGAACCCGCCAAAGCAGACAACCAGCATGATCATCCCGATGACTATCAAGTGGTTTATCGAACGCGGAACTTCGGCGTACCATACCGCCGGGTCCTTGGGGTCGTTGTTTACGGGTACCAGTTCATTCATGTCGCACCCCCTTATTGTTTCTGTATGCCGGGCTGATTGTTACGCGGCCCGTTCAGTTGTTGCAGAACCTGTTCGCGGTGACCGAACAACGCAACACGGCCATCCGTCAGCAGCATGATCTTATCGACCACGTTCAGCAGCGTTGGTTTCTGCGTGATCACCACAACGGTAATCTTGTTTTCCCGGGCCTGTTCAATGGCCCGCGCAAGCGCCTTGTCCCCGGCAACGTCTAGGTTCGAGTTCGGCTCATCCAGAACCACCATGCGCGGATTGCCAAAGAAGGCTCGTGCCAATGCGATGCGCTGTTTCTGACCGCCGGACAAGGGTGAGCCATCCGCAGCCACTACGGTTTCATAGCCCTGCGGCAGCGTCGCGATCATGTTGTGGACATCGGCCAGAACGGCGGCGTCATGGATTTGCTCGTCCGTCGCATCTTCGCGCATCCGTCCGATATTGTCCTTGATCGTGCCGGGAAACAGCTGCACGTCCTGCGGCAGATAGCCGATGCTTTCACCAAACTGACGCGGATCCCAGTTGCGGATGTCCATCAAATCCAACCGTACACTGCCCGAAGTTGGCAGGACCGACCCGACCAGCGTTTTACCAAGCGTGGTCTTGCCAGCGCCAGAGTTGCCGATGATCGCCAGCGTCTCGCCCGGGTTCAGTGAAAAACTGATGCCATTCAGCACGACCCGTTTGGTTCCGCCCGGCACATAAAGCAACCGCTCTACATCCAACCGTCCCTCGGGGCGCGGCAGGCGTAGCTTTTCAAATTGCAACGCTGAATTGGACAGCAATTGGTTGATCCGTCCATAGGCTGCGCGTGTCAGCAAGAAAGCATTCCAGCCTTCAATCGAGCCTTCAATCGGCGCAAAAGCACGACCTGCGATGATTGAAGCTGCGATGACCATGCCGCCGGTGATCTCGCCCTGCAGCGCAAGAAACGCGCCCCAGCCCAGAATTGCGATCTGCGTCAGCAGACGCACCGCTCGGGAAATGGCCGCAAAGATCACGTTTCGGTCCTGTGCGCGGACCTGCCAAGTCAGGGATTTCGCAGTATCACGGCCCCAGATGCGCACGGCCTCGGGGATCATGGCCAAAGCGTTGATGATTTGACTGTTTCGGGACATTGAGTCCAAATGCATGTTTGCCATCGACTGCGCCTTGTTGGCCTCGGCAAACGGCTTGGCCGTCATACGCTGGTTGATGAACGCGATGGTCACCAACAGCAAGGCGGTGACGATCACGATCATCCCAAGCTGCGGATGCACCAAAAAGATCATCAGTATGAACAATGGCGCGAATGGTACGTCCAAGAATGATATCAACGTGCCGGAAACCAGAAACCCACGCACTTGCTGCAGATCACCCAGCGTCTGATACTCGCGACCGTTCCCATGCAAAGAGGCATGCGCAGCCGCGCTCAGAACCGGGGCGCCCAGACGGGCGGCCACCTCGACCGCAGTACGCATCAGCATGAACCGCCGCACCGCATCAAAGGCCGATTGGAAAATCACGGCCCCGCCAACGATGGCCGTCAGCATGATCAGCGTATCCAACGACCGGCTGGTCAGAACGCGGTCACTGATCTGGAACAGATAGATCGGGATCGCCAGGATCAGAAGGTTCGTTGCACAAGTCAGGACCAACACGAATGCCAAATTGCGATAGATCGCGCGCAAAGAAGTGCGCAGTGTCTTCCGGAAATCTTCTGGCGGGGTCCGTTTATGGAAAGTTTGGGGTGGCCCTTTCCCATCGCCGCCACCTGAATTGCTGCGCAGCAATGGTTCGTTCGCCTTGGCCTCGATAGTGGTGCCCATGCCATCACCGCCATTCGAGCGCGACGCGGGGGGTGTACGGTCGCTCGTTTTATTGACGGGTTCCGGATCGGGGCTCTCGGCGTCGGCCACCCCAGCACCGCTGCCCTGTTGGTCATTGTCTTCGGCAGGCTGCGGCTGCTCGCACCGGGGGGGAGGTCCGGCGCGTAATTGCGATTCCTCTTTTTCGTCGTGATGTACAGGTTCTGCTTTCACGGTTTCGCCGGCGCTCGCATCGCTTTTGGCGACTGCCTCCCGTTTACCGTCTTGCGGATCACCAATGCGTAAATCTTCGCTTAGACGTAATCCGGGGATCTTCTTTGGTTTCTTTTTGGACTGGCCCGCGCTGGACGGTTTTGATACGCCGCCGCCGTTACGATCCAATGGGCTGGCGTATCGACGCGGGCGCGACAGAAAAACAATCGACATGTTAAAACTTTCAGGTCACTCGTAACAAACAGGGTTACTACGCTAGCATAGATTGCAGGCCATCGTCGATGGTGGCCTGTTCCGAAGGTGTCAGCTTGTGATGGTCCGGCATGTGCTTAGAGTTGGCAGCTGCATCCATTTCTTCCAGCATAAGCGCGACAGCCTCGCCAACGATTTCGGCCTTTTCCTCTTGCGCGCTCTCGAACATGCTCGCCTGATGCAGCATCAGCTCCGAGTATTCTTCTTCCTTTGCCATAATCACTGAATCAACGCCCATTTTTTTGATATTGGCTTTGTTCAGAATGGCGTTGCCGGCACCTATGGCAGAAACCTCTTGCCCGTTGTTCGCGTCAACATAGATGTCGTCATCGTCCTGCAACTTGGTCACTTGTTCGATGGCGTTGACCTGTAGCAAATCACCTTCAATCTTCAGCACGCGCACCAACTCAGCACCCGCGAACATCGGATCGTTCATAAGCGCATCTTCCAGTGCATCTGTGTCGACCTCCTGCATAGGAATGACGTCCGCCAAAGAGTCACTCATCTCTTCATGCGTATCCTCGCCGGTTGTCGTCAGAGAAACCTCGTTCATTACAAGGTTTTCTTCTGGCGCGGTCGGGTGCGCACCGTGAACCACATCGCTATCCATAAGCGCAATGGTCTGGGTCACGACATCGATTGAGAGCATGTCACCACCAACGATGATCATGTCGTAGAAACTGCCCAACTGTAGAATGTCGGTTACGTTGGTCATGATGTTCTCACCCAACGTATATGCCGTGGACGAGGCCGTTATCTCGGTATGAATGTGGTCAATATCCGTGGCGTCGATGATCTGTTTGATAAAATTGGTTACCAGCAGATCGCCAGAAATCCAGTCGACGACAACAAACGGGTCTTCACCAGCCTCGCCGACGTTACCTTCTAGCCATGGCGCCTCGTTGCCTTCGACCAGAATTTCCGAAGACTGAACCACGTGGGTCGTGCTTTGCACGCCCGGTTCACCCTCGTCAAAGTCGGTTACAACTGCAACCTGACTGACAACGCCGAGGTTTATGGATTGCCCACCAACCAGGATGTTAGGTGCGTCAACCCAGCCAACGCTGATTGAAACTTCGTTAACCGCAAGGTTGCCCCCTGCGACCACAGAATGACCACCTTCGAATTCGGCGTCTATGGGCTGGTCCCACTCATCCGGCATCGCATATGAAAAGTCGTGTTCGGTTTCCTCGTCTTCCTCTGACGTGAGGTTTTCCGGCAGCAAGTCATTAAAATCAGGCGCCTCATCGACATATTCACCATTCACGATAACGCCATGTGCATCTTCGCCGTAGAACTGAACGACTGTGGCACCTTCAATTTCGATGTGTACAAACGAGTTAATCTGATCAATTAGTCGCTCTACCGCCTCGCCAGACAAATACTCATTGACGTCAATCGAGAACCCGGAAATCACATGCAGCGACAAGGCTGTTGCCAACATCGCCTCGCCCTGTGCGATCAGGGTTTCCAAATCGCGGAAATCACCTTCTCCAACGACATCATTGTCGTTCAATTTGATCGTCTGGAACGTATAGGTAACTGCAGACCCAATCAACTCGGTCACAAATTCCGGCACAATTTGAATAGTGTTTAGTTGAAAGGCAGCTCCACTGCCTTCGAACCCCTCAGGAAGGGTGAATTCGCGCCCTGGGCTTGACCCGAGGTTGACCTCGGATTCTTTCAACGGTCCGGGATCTGCCGGGGTTGAAGTGAGTTGTTCTTGGGGAGCGAAAAATTTGTAAGGCAACGGGTCGTATTCACCCGGGTTCATCTTCAGGTCTGCCTTAATCTCAATACGAGTGGGGTCTTCCAAATCTTCCAGTTCGGCTTTCCGTTTCAGCGCGACAAATTCTTCATACTGATCCCGTAACCGAACCTGTTCTGTGGTTAGCTCAAAAGTTCCAATAAAATGGGCAATTTGTTCCGAAATACTGTCAAGTGACATATTGATGTCCTTTCCCCGCCCCGGCCAAAAATTTCCGGTTGAGGTTAAGTTGGGCCGAGGCCGCCCGATACGGCCTCGGCGTTTTCTTGAATGAAATCAGAGCCCGCTCAAGGGCGGGCTCTGTTTTCAGTTACGCGTCGGTATCGTCGCTGGAGTAGCTGGACGACATGTTACCGCCAACCATTGTGGTATCGACGTTGTTGCCAAGAACATTGGCACCCATGACGATGTCCTGGTTGAAGGCCGACGTATCGATCACTGCAGCAGCAGATGCATAGGATTCACCGCTTACAACGCCGTCACCGTCGTTGTTCGAACCCCAGTTTCCTGCACTGCCACCGGCACCGCCATCGCCCGAGTATGCACCCGATGCGTTGCCACCGGTATTCACGCCACCATTGGTGTGGCCAGATTCAGCAAATCCGCTCGCGTCACCGCTGGTTCCGCCCCAGGCTTGTGCGGCACCGCCGCCGCCACCGATGCCCGATTCCGACATACCTGTGGCCTCACCCGTTCCGGTCGAGGTTGCATCGTTGTCGGAGTTTGCCGCTCCGCCATAGCCCGAGATAGCTTCGGACAGGCTGTCAGCAGTTCCGTCAACTTCAGACGTTGCGAAGACTTCGGCGAGCCCGCCATCACCGGCTGTGTTGGTCGCGTCAGCAGAGCCTGTACCAGAACCATCCGAGGTTGCATCCTGGTCAACAGCGCCACCGCCACCGCCAACGCCGTCTGCCGTCGAGGTGCTGGTTCCGTTAGCATCTGCTGCACCATCAGCTTCGTTGAAACCACCGGCTCCGGCTGTCGAGTCTGCGTCCTGATCGCCAACGCCGTCAGCATCAACTCTTGCGTCCGCAGGGCCACCATTGCCGTCGCCACCGCCGCCGTCGCCACCGGTACCTTCGGCGCCATTGCCGTCACCACCGTTACCGTCGCCGCCGTCACCGCCGTCACCGCGAGCACCATCACCGGCAGTACCTTCGGCGCCATTTCCGTCACCGCCGTCGCCGCCGTCACCGCGAGCGCCGTCACCGCCGTCACCACCGTCACCGCGAGCGCCGTCACCGCCGTCGCCACCGTCACCGCCGTTGCTGCTTTCGTCACGACCTCTGTTACCGCCGTCACCGCCGTCGCCGCCGTCGCCGCCGTCGCCGCCGTCACCGCCGTCGCCGTAACCGCCGTCACCGCCGTCGCCGCCATCACCGTAACCGCCGTCACCGTAACCGCCTTCTCCGTCGCCGCCGTCGCCGCCGTCACCGCCGTCACCGTAACCACCGTCACCGTAACCACCGTCACCGTAACCACCGTCACCGTCACCGCCGTCACCGTCACCGCCAGTTCCGTCTGAATGATTGGCCGCTAGCCCACCAGCAAGACCCAGTCCGATGTTACCGGCGCCGCTGTCGCCGCCGTCTGCGTCGCCATTCGACGTGTCGTTGTCTGCATCGCTGTCTTGATCTGCGTCAGAGTCGGTGTCGTTTTCACCACCGGAAGAATCGGCGTCATTGTCGGCATTCGACAATCCAAGACCCAGGCCAAGGCCGATCGAACCGGCGTTTCCGCCATCACCACCGTCACCATCGGCATCTACGTCTGAATCGCTGTCTTGGTCAGCTTCGGAGTTGCTGTCAGCGTCACCGCTGTCTCCGCCGTCGCTGTCGCCTTCGGCGGACGCTTCCGACTTACCAACACCCAGGCTTGCTGTTTTTGCGTCGCCCGAGTCGCCGCCATCGCCGGCTTCTGCGTCGCCATTGGCGTCGCCAGAATCACCACCAGTGGCATCGGCTTTGCTACCTTTTACATAGGCGTCTGCGTCGCCAGCTTCTGTTGAACCACCGTTACCGGAATCGCCGGCGGTTGAGTTGGCGCTGATGCCTTCACTCGCTTCAGCATGACCTCCGGATGCATCGCCGTTCTGTTCGAACGTGCCCCAATTACCAACCTGAGCAGAACCCAATTCGTCATTGTCTTCCAAGCTTGCAAGCTGGTTATTGAAGGACGCCATATCGTTACCGGCGCCATCCAGCGAAACATCGATATTAATGTCGTCGCCAGGATCGTAGTCGCCACCAACAGTAATAACGTCCCCTACCGAACCGCCGTCATAGACATCAATGTCGACGTGGTCATCATCACGGGGAATCCATTCGCCACCACCAAAGTCGATGTGAACAGAGTTCGAGTTGTCGTTGCTGTCGTCACCGCCGTTTGTGTTCTGCTGTTGTTGCTTCTGATGTTGGTCCTGATCCTGATCTTGCTTCTGTTTTTGATCCTGATCGTTCTCGTTATCGACTTTCGTCTTCTGATCTTGCTTCTGCTGCTGCTGCTGATCGTTATCAACGCTGTTGTCGTTGGTTTGCTCTTGCTCATTGAGGTTCGCATCGACTTCAGCGTTTTCGACATCAATGTCGGCTTCAATCGGGATGTGCGCCTCGTCGATATTTACTTCGCCAACAGCTGTGGCTTCAGCATAGGGAGTATAACGTTTCGATGACATAACAATTTTCCACTCATTGAGCGCCTGGCCACCATTCATCTACAAAGCAGCTACCGGCGCGGTTAAAATAAAAAATTTGGCCTCAAGCGCAGAACGCGCATGACGCGGTGTTGTTCAGTGAATTCGTTTCCCACCTCCCTTTCCCGGCTAAGCCGATGAACTGTCCGCAATATTGAAATTCACGCTAATTCGCGATTCGCGGACACGTCAGGAACAGTGCTTCCCAAATTGAAGCCGGATCATCGTTGCAGCAGGAAAGAGGTCTGAATAGCTGCTCTAAAGCATTAGACAGGTTCAACTAGTTAATTTTAAATTATTTTTTTACGATGTGCTCGAAACTGATCAGCTCGCACACGAAAATACGGCCGAAATTCGGCCATTCCGTTAAATCTATAATATTGCTTTGCTTTTATGGAATTGGCCACAACGAACCTAACTAAAAGTTCTAGTCCCAATCGTCAAGTCAACACGGATTGTTGTAGAAAAATATACTTTCAGGTATAATAGTTAGGCAAAAACTGAAAAATTGCCGCTATTTTGCGCTCCGCGTTTATTTTTACGATTTCGCCAAAAATTTTATGGCGTTGGTTTAAAGGGGGAAAGAATGAGCAATCCTTTGCAGGATAGTGCCGCCCAAATAAATGTATGTTCCGAAGATTTCTCGATCAATTTCATCGGCAAGGAACTCTTCTTTTCAAATCAAACTCTGCGAAGTGTTCAGTCGGAATTCGGCGTGTCCGCACATCGGTACGAAGATGTCGCTGACCTGTCATCGGCAGGCGCCCAGGTCCCGCTGGGAGGCAAAGTGGTGGTCGTTGATCAGATGATGCTGGATGATCTGCTTGCCCGCCCGCATGTCTATACCGAAGCAGCCGGGACGGGCTGCCTGGCTTTAGCCTACCGCAAAGAAGACGCCGCGCGGGCCTTGTTCGAAGCCTGGGATCGCGCACAATTCGGAGATATCGGGTATCTTCCAATGAACGTCGCACCGGACGTGTGGCGCTCTATTCTTCGGCTACTGATGCATGAAGAACTTTATCTGCCAAGCTTCCTTGCCGATTGCGTATCCGCACCCCGATCTCAGAACAAGCCATGTCTGCTGAGTACGAGCAGTGTAAAGCCGAAAGAGCCTCATCCGGTCTATTCGCGGCTAACACGGCGGGAAAAACAGGTTCTGAAACTGGTCGCAAAAGGTCAAAGCAACAAGATCATCGCCGCGAACCTCGGCATTACCGAACACACAGTAAAACTGCACATGCACAATGTTGCGGGAAAGATCGGCGTAAGCAACCGAACCGCAGCCGCGCAGTTCTACTTCAAAGTAACCGCAGACGACGCGTACGGGCAAAGCGTTGACTGAGACGCTCGAAACTCGCTTTGACCGCCTGATCCTGCTGGTCGGCAGGCTAAATTACATGTGGACCAATACCGAAAGCCTGTTGATTCATCTGATTGCCGGCCTGAGTGGCACCAACAAGGATGTAGCGGTCATCATTTTCCTGACACTCAATACCACGCGCGCCCGGATCGATCTTGTCGAGCGGCTTGCCAAGATGGACGGTCGTCCAGCCGACATACGCGATACGATCCTCGAGCATACTCAACGACTGAGCAAGCTGTCCTCAATTCGCAACAGGTACAATCATTGTATTTACTCGTTCGATGCCGACAGCGGTAACCCCAAGACCATTCTGATGCGTATCGCGGATCGAAAGACCGACATAAAAGTGGGGCGTGAAGACACCATGGACGATAAGGCAATTCAGGAAATCGAGGACATCGTGGCACAGCTTTCTGCAGCGAACCGCGATATCTGGCACCTTATCGGCAAACTGGGATTTCCGGTCTGACCAATTGAATAGTGCGGATGGCGGGGATCGAACCCGCAAGCCCTAGGGCGAGGGATTTTAAGTTCAATCGACTTCGCTGAAAAACAGCCGCTTAGCGCTTTTTACTCACACAAACATATCAAGAACGTAAGGTGAAAGTGTGAGTGGTACTTTTAAACCTACCCCTCCCCCCCTGTGACTGCGGATACGGGTTCACATCCTTGTAAAACGATAGACTGCGCTGGAACTGGTCAGAGGATTCGGTATGCCCGCACTTGCTGCACTTGGAGCGGAATGGTTTCACTGTCTTATGGGCTTCGATAGCCTTTTCATTCCGGGTCATGCCGGTTTAGGTGCATTGGGGACATGTGAGGTATAGGACGAGCATTCATAGCTCATGCCTGAGTCTACCGGCAGTATCCAGCCCGCGTAGATTTTGCCGATTTCATGAACGGTGCTACCCTGTCCATATTATTTGATTCTTTTTGGGGGTAACGATGCGCATTTTTCTTGCGGCTTTAGCCTGTTTATTCGCGTCCAATGCCGGGGCGGCAACGGTTACATTTGACCATGATATAGGAACTGATCCAAGTGTTCCTGGTGGTTTCTTAGGGGCGAGCCAAGGTTTCGAGTACCTCTATGATGTAACCTACCTTAGCGGCGATCACATCTACCTTCACGACGATTCCGGCATAACCTCATCCAGAATCGCCCATGAGCAGGGATCTGTTTTTTCCGCACACAGCATTGATGTTCGGGGCTACTCTCGTGTGTACAAGACTGGATCGGGACCTATACCCGGCGCGCCAACTGATGCGTCTGAGTGGGGGATTTCAGGGCTTGCGCCACTCCCATTCCTCAATTTTTATGGGCTGAGAGACGGGGCCGTAGTCGCTTCTCAGGCCGTTGCGCCTTCGGAATGGTCAACTGTTCTCTTTGACGCGACCTTTCGACTTATCGATCAACTTTACCTGACCCTAAGTATTCCTAGTGCGATAATGGGACAAGATAGCGACATAGAATTCCCCGCCACAACGAGTCCAAACACAGTCTGGTGCCCACAGTGGTGCGCCGGGTTTCAGGTCGACAATCTGGAAGTATCTATTGCCCCGGTCCCAGTTCCTGCCGGGGGTTTCCTCCTGTTTACCGCGCTTCTTGGTCTGGTGGGGTACATACGGTTTAACCTACAGAGATAATCTGGCCGTTGATAATGAGCGGCTGGCCACCGGGTAGCATAATCGCTCGCCCGGTCGGGGCTGGGGCTCCGCTCCACAAAGCATTCAGACTTTCGAGGTAGGCTTGACCTTGGCGGTTGTTCACGTTGTCCAGGGTGATGAAGTCACGCCATGATGAATAATCGCCGGTTGTATTTGTTAACAGCGCATCGCCGGTATTGGCGGGACCAAACTCAATCGAGTTTGTAACACTCTGGAACGAACCGGCACTCCCCTCCTAGAAGAACTCTTTCGCAATACAGTTATCCACACTGAACTGTGAGTTATCGCCAGTTCCGTTCTTGTCCTCGCCACCCTGCCCAAAAGCGGCAAACATGTGCTGGCCAAGAGCCTAACCCAGCCGTTGGGGTATCATGCCGTAGAGAAAGCGTTTCGTGCTTGGCGCAAGGATCTGGGGCCCAATGCAAAACAATCCGTTCTGCACGGGCTACGAAAACTGGCGATTGTCCGTCTGCCAGAGGCGGGGTGTTCAGACGCCGAGATTCAGGCCGTCACCAATCAAAGAGCCGAAATGGTCGCCTATTATCGCAAGCGGGCTGACCGTCGAATGCTTTCCAAGGCCGCCCAAACGTGCAGATTCTAAAACGAGAACAGAACAAGACCAGTACGGGAAAGTGTGAATTGGCACTGTGAGTAAAGAAAAACACCTTTTTGGAAACCGCCGAGCATTTCCGCCTAACCAGTTGTTTTTAAATGTGGTGCGGATGGCGGGGATCGAACCCGCAAGCCCTAGGGCGAGGGATTTTAAGTCCCTTGCGTTTACCAGTTTCGCCACATCCGCGTGCCACCGATGTCTTGAAGCTGGTGACCTCGGGAACTCTTACTGCCAAGCGAACTGATTGAAAAGCCGCTAAGTTGCCATGCCACGGAAGAAGTCGCTCCACTACCGGGCCGTGCTGGGCTCCCATCGGAGAAAGCCCAGATGCTTTCACGTTCGAAAGCACAATCCGTTGATGCGAACAATTATGATTGGACCCATCTACGTGATCCGGATTGATTTTTGGCGCATGACCGGCTGAGCCATCGCAACCAAGGCTTCCCGGGCTGGTCAGCGATGTCCCAGAGCACTATGCGGTCGTTTGATGACGCGGTGCTTCCTCCGTTGTTCGATCAGGAATTGCGCTTCTCGCCGGGCATATCTTGGCCGACCATTCGGGAGGGGGCGTTGGGCAGGCGATCAAAACGGGTGCATAGCCTTGCCGTCGGCTGCGGCATCGTGGTCCCAAGTGGCGGTGTCCTGAAGGGAAAAAACCGTTCTCAAGTGTTGTTCAGCATATCTGTGATTCGCCATGCTTCGCGCATTTTATTGAACATACTCATTCATGTTCGCTTCAATTGCTTCAGAGGCATCTTGAATCGCGTCGGAGATGGGCGCGCCTAACGTATTTCGCTGAGATCGCAATGGCTCCAAGTTCAGCGATGACTAGAGGCATAGTGTCACCTCGTGTGTCACCTTCTAATCCAGTGAATGAGCTTTAAAGTACTGATATTTATTGATTTTTATGGCGCCCCACACGTAAAAAAATATGGTAAATGTATACTTCTAAATTAAAGAATTTTTGCACAAGCCGCATGATACCCCTAATGGTACCCCCTGCAGCGAAATTGCCTCGCCTGCATTTGCAGTGTACTTACCGTGACCGTTACCAAGTAGAGGCCAATTTTGACCTTGAGCACAACTACGCCCTCAAAAACCAGTCGTTCGTATGATACGAGCTTTGCGATCAATCTGGCAGCGAGCCAGCTTCAGCGGTTTGAACATTGAATGCAGTAACCTGATCATTCGCTTATGCATGCTTTAGTGACCGCTAAGCGGACAAAACGGTGATTGCCTCATGAGTAGGAAATGACCGCGGTTAGCCCAAAGCGGCCATGTCCGTTTCAAGCATTATGTGCCTCTTCAGGGAGAGGGACCGCAAAAGCTCCGGCGCTTGCGATACCCCGGAACTTGCACAATAAACATGGCCCATCGCGCTGCGTTTCACTAAGCTGACTGAGTTTTCCTGGTTCGTGGAGGAACGATTGTGCGGTGGATAAGACCACTGATTGACGGAGTATCCCTCCCGTGCCTGCTTTTAGGTCTTCTGTTTTTTGCGGCCTCGCTGACCCCCTCCCTTATTCCACGCGAGCCGATGGTTCAAGGATTATTAGGCGGGATCTTGGTGGCGCTTGGCTACCTTCTAGGGCGTGTGTTCGAACTGATTTGGCAGGCCGCTGATCTGCCGCGCATGCGCGGACGTCTAGCGCTTGTCGGTAACATTGTCTTTGCAGCTCTTGTTGCCGGATTTTCAATATGGGCGCTGACCTTCAGCTTTGAATGGCAGAATGAGCTACGCGCAAAAATGGGGATGGAGCTTGCAGATGCAAAGCACCTGGCGCAGATCCTATTGGCAGGGACCGGAACCTTTGCGCTTTTTTTTCTGATCGGCGCGCTCGTGGCTGCCCTGTTCCGATGGGTCAGGGGCCGCTTCTATCGCTTCATGCCGCCGCGCCGGGCCAATGTTCTGGGCGTTGTGACGGTCGCCCTGCTGCTCTTCGTCGTCACCCGCGACGGCATTTTCGACCGGGTGGTCACGGGCCTCGATGAAAGTTATGAGGCTGCTCAGATGCTATTTGATGTCGCGCCTGACCTGCCCGAAAGACCGGATCAGGCCGGTTCCGAAGCGTCTCTGATTGACTGGGCGGCGATGGGTCAGCCCGGCCGAGATTTCGTCCTGGGTGGCCCGGACGCCAAGCGATTTCCGCCTTCTCAGGCAAACCCGCGCTGGACCCTATACGGGTTTATGTCGGCCGGGCAAACGGCGAGTCACCGCAAGAGCGGGCCGAACTGGCACTTGCCGAGCTAAAACGGCTGAGGGCTTTTGATCGGGAAGTTCTGATCGTTACTAGCCCCACAGGAACCGGTTGGATGGACCCGGGTTCTCACGATCCGGTGGAATACATGCACAATGGCGACATCGCGACGGTTAGCGCCCAGTATTCCTACCTACAATCGCCTCTGGCTTTAGTTCTAGAAACCCGGACCGGCCTCGATCAGGCAACCGCGCTTCTCGACGTGGTGCACTCCTATTGGCGGACGCTGCCAAAGGATCGCCGCCCAAGATTTTACGTGCACGGTCTGAGTCTTGGTGCTTGGTCGTCGATGTACGCCACAAACCTCTTCCGACTTGCCGACGACCCGATCGATGGGGCTTTTTGGGCAGGTCCGCCGTTTCCGTCACGGTTCTGGCAGCAAGCGCAGAACGCGCGCGAACCTAGCAGTCCATGGGTGCTCCCTATCATTGGGAACGGATCGTTCGTCCGATTTGCGTCGCACTTCTCGGATGCTTCTCAAGCCATCGCAGACTGGGGGGAGATGCGGATCGTATTCCTGCAGTATTCCAGCGATCCGATCGTCTTCTACGATCCGAGTTCGCTTTGGCGGGCACCGCCCTGGATGAACGAGCCTCCAGCTGAAGATGTTTCAAAGCATCTTGTCTTCATCCCGGTAGTCACGCAGTTTCAGTTGGCCCTCGACATGGCGTTATCTTTTGGCACGCCACCAGGACATGGCCACGCCTATTTTGCGCAGGATTACATCTCGCCCTGGGTCGAGGTCACGGCCCCTGCGGACTGGACTGCTACTGACACCAAACGGCTGAAAGCGCATTGCGATATCGGGTACCAGCTTGGATGCCCGAACCGGTGAACCAGTGTTGACGTTCCTTAACCTGTCTTGCGAACTCGGCACAGGCCGTCGCTAGAAGCTGAGAGATTAATCGCAATACTGAGAAACGGCGCGCAAGGCGAGCGTTTGCTTCGGGCTCTATGCAGTCGTTCGCCATAATAGGCGTGAACGACTTCTATGCGGACAAAGCGGCCGCTGACATTTCAGCAAATTACTAATAGGTGCAATCATTCAGGACGCTAAAACGTAAGTCAATGCGAGTAGTTGCAACGCGAGGCGCGTAGTTCTTTGACCGGCAAACCCGTCGATAGCCCGGAGCAATGCACCGACCTGCGCCGGATCTGTGATTGCCGCGCGGTGCTGCACCTGGGTCCGGATCAGGGCATCCTTCAAACCATAGGTCGGATCGTTGTCCGCCAGTCCCAGGGCGATGGCATAGCGAAAGACAGCCCCGGCAGCATATCGCAATCCGTACGGCGCTTTCGTGATTACACTTTTTCTCCATCTTCTGCAGCGGAGTTAGAATATCCCATACTGTTATTTGCGTGATCGGTATTTGCCCGATGCCTGCGGAAAGCAGCCGGTGAAACCAGGCGGTCTTTGCCAGCGTTGCTTCGGCACGGGCTTCGCTGCGCTTCTTTTCCAGTAGTTCTGCCGCCAAGTTGGAAAAGGTAGCGTTGTTTTCTGCCTCTTCTCTTGCTTTTTTGGCTTTGCGAACTCTGGAAGGGTCCTCGCCATTAGCGATCAGGCTGCGGGCACAATCACGTTTCCGTCTCTCATCGGCTAATGTCACTTCAGGATACTTACCCAGCGCCAGCAGCTTTTCCTTTTGGAGCCAACAATACTTGAAGCGTTATAGTTTCGAACCGTTCGGCTTCACCAGCAGATAAAGCCCGTCAGAATCGGCCTGTTTGTAGGGCTTCTCCTTAGGTTTCAGAGCCCGAATCCGTGCGTTGCTCAAAACAGGCATTGGGGGTACCTTCCAGTCACCGTGCGGTACGTACCCAATTGGGGAGTAGATTTTAGCGCACGCAGCAGGACAACATCGGACAATCCGACAGTAGAAATCCTGCTAATACAAACTACTATCAGTCGAAACCGGACGCAACTGGATGTTGAAGTGGTGCCCCCACACGGACTCGAACCGCGGACCTACTGATTCATACCACTACGACTTTCGCCGCCACGCACAGAGCGCTTTGTGGTCTGGACTTTCTCTTCACCGTGACCCCGGAGGGCTTTAGGTGGGTGCCGTCAAGTCTCTACACGTTCAATCCGAGTTGCCTCGGAAAGCTTCGCTCGGGATTGCCAGCAGCACTACCTGCTCAGGTTTCCCCGAATTTGACACCAGTTCACCTTAACGTTTCCATCAAGGGCTGCAACTTTGCCTCAGAATTAGAGCTTGAGGCGGCGCTACAAATCAGTTGCTCTACCAGCTGAGCTATAGGGGCACCTTTTTGCCTCGCTTCTTCGACATGACCAGACCCAATTCATTCTTGGATCAAGCCAATCAAACGGCTAAGCGTCAAAAGTCAGGACGAACTTCGGAACACTTTAACCCTTGTTCCTCGGACGCCGTCCCACTGGATGAGCAGGCGTATATGGCAAAAATTTCAGACCCGCAACCCGCTAAATTTCGTAGTTCGTGACGTTGTCCTCAAGCACTGGTTATGCCTGTTTGTGAACTTCCATTTCCCAGATATCGCAGAAAACACTGGTTCGATTGTTGGCATCATCTGAAAAGGCTGTCTGCGGCTTTTTACACTGATCTATAGGGTTTTCCGCAACTCGAAGAATTGTAGGCATACTTGCCTTGCGGTCGAGGTGCTCGGGCGTCAACGAGAGATGAACATATCCGAGATCTGCCTCACCGCAAACGTCCCTGTACGAGACGGTAAGTCACGCTAAATAATCTGAGGTTTACGGAACAGTTATTTGATATCCGGGAGGCGCCTTGCCTACACAGTCTTGAAATGCGGACCTGCTGATTACAAATCAGTATCTCTATTAACTTGGCTAAAGGGGCACTTGGCGTCAATTACTTTCACTTGTAGTGGACCGCAAGCCTATATAAATAATGTAACTCGGGGATTTGCGGTGTTCATCACTTGGCAATGCCCCATCACTCAGAATGGCGTGGGTTTGACTGCTCCTGTCGCAGCCTGTAACTCGACGAACGGGGCACAAGCAAGGGCACGAACCGAAGATGCAGGTTGCTATCCACGCAGGCGCGGCGTTTACCGACGAAGGTCGGGTGCTGGCTTCATTGACAAAAAATGCCTCCACACTGGCGGCAAACGGGGTGACGGTTTTTGGTCCGCGACGTTACAGACGCGTGTTCAAACCGGCTTTTGACAAGTTTGAGGCCGCATCTAACGACTTAAACTCGCAACAGAACCCTGATGAGACTTTGCCGGTCGGTGCAAATACCCCGCGGGTTTTATACTCCTGCGGCAGCTTCGTGGGAGAAACGGTATCGGCTCTAAAGGAAGGGCACCTGTACCCTCTTGCAGGCCGCAGAATGGCCTTTTTGGAGCAAAACTTCCGCGACCATCAGATCGAACTTTTCATGGGGCTCAGAAACCCGGGTAGTTTCATCCCGAAACTGCTGATGTCATTGCCGGAACAGGAACGCGCCGACGCTATTCGGAATACAGATCTGAGCTGTCTGAGTTGGATTGGCATGATCGAAGACATCCGAGATCTCGCGCCCGGAGTTCAAATTACATTATGGGGCAACGAAGACACCCCCTTTATCTGGGGAGACATCATTCGTGCTCTGGGTGACCTGAGCGAAGACACCCCACTAGTAGACGAACACGATCTGCTGCTGTCTTTGCTGGACGAAACGGGTCAGAAGGAAGTCTTGGAGTTGTCCCATCAGGATGCCGAACCAAGTGAGGCAAGCCTGCACGAAAACATGGCTCGTATTTTCGAAAACCACGCAAAGCCGGGTGAAATCGAAGAAGAACTGGATCTGCCCGGTTGGAGTATCGAAGTCGTAGACGCGTTTACCGAATTGTATGAACAGGATCTTGAACGGCTTGGTTCCATTCCTGGGGTTCGTGTTCTTAAACCCTGAACGCGTTTCTGGAAGCCGGCTCCTGTATGGCGGAGCCAATTATACTGCCCTCGCCGAAGAGTTTCTTCGAATCTGAAGCTTATTCAACTGCAGTGAGTCCTGTGACTGCCTCGGACGCATCCGGCACAAGATTTCACAGAGTGGATCGAAGTTGACCATTGAGCGATGAGACATCTGGCTTTGGAAACTGAGAACCAGGATGGATGCTGACTTTATTCATCTCGTCAGGACTCTTGATGCCAATCATTGACCAACACGCCATTTCTGTTTAAATCGTTGGTTAGTGTCGCCTTTTGAACAGGAGCAGTTCGCGAGAAGAGCTGCTCTTGTTCATGGGCAAGCCCGGTAATCGCGCGTTTAAGCGGCGACCCACATTTTCAATGGTGCCCGGAAATCCATCAGGTCAAAGCCTTTGTGATCGTCGACCCAACCGTCGATCCGATCCGAAGTCGCACCGACAAAGTCGTTGAACATCGGACAGATCAGACCACCGTCATCACGGATCAAAGCAGAGGCTTCCGCGTACATTTCCTTGCGCTTCGCTTCATCAAGCTCTGCGCGCGCCGCGATGACGATTTGGTCAAAACGCTCGTTGAAGAACCGGGTGTCGTTCCAATCCGCTGTAGACAAATAGGCTGTGGACAGCATTTGGTCCTGAACCGGACGGCCACCCCAGTAGCTGGTGCAGAAGGGTTGCTTGTTCCAAACTTCGGACCAGTAGCCGTCATTGGGCTCGCGCTTTACGTCCAGTGTTATACCCGCGGCAACTGCGGACTGCTGAAACAACGCGGCCGCATCCAATGCGCCGGGGAACGAGTTCTCAGACGACCGAAGCGTGACTGGCCCGCTATGACCCGATTTCTTGAAGTGGAACGCCGCTTTGTCCGGGTCGTAATCCCGCTGTTCGAACTCGGTCGCGATTGGATAAGAGCCGTTGATGGGTGTGTCATTCCCCACAGAGCCATAGCCAAAGAGGATCTTGTCTACCATTTCCTGACGATTGATAGCATATTTCAAAGCCATCCGCAGATCGTGATTGTCGAACGGCGCCGTATTAAGGTGCATGATGAAAACGTAATGGCCTGCGCCAGAAGTCGAGCGGACGGTAACTCCGGGTGCACGGTCAACAAGGCGCGCGGTACGGGGTGGCACCCGGTCAATCATGTCGACCTGACCGGATTGAAGCGCCGCGACACGTGCGGTGTTGTCGTTGATGACAATCGCTTCGATTGTGCCGGCATGGCCAATATTGTCATCCCAATGATTGGGGTTCTGTTCGGCCACGAAACGCACACCCATATCGGCGGCTTTCAAAATATAGGGGCCAGTGCCAATTACGGCGGCAGGGTCCTCCTTGCCGCCACCGGGCTGGATTACCAGGTGATAGTCCGAAAGCAGATATGGGAGGTCTGCATTGGGCGCCTCCAACTCAACGATGAACAGGTCGCCATCCGTCCGCATGCCGGCGATACCACGCAACAAACCTAACGCCCCGGATTTGGTCTCTTCGTTCGAGTGTCGGTCGATGGTCTGCAGAACATCCTCGGCGGTGACGGGCTGGCCGTTAGAGAATGTAATGCCGTCGCGGATCTTGAACGTCCATGTTTTTGCGTCGGCAGAAGCCTCGAAGCTTTCAGCAACTTTGGGCTCAAGACCGCCGTCAGGTGCAAGCGCCAAAAGCGTCTCACCCCACAGGCGGGCGACCATATTGGCAGTCGAGTTTGCGGCAGTCGCAGGATCAAGGCTGTCGGTCGTGCCGCCGCCCTGGATACCAACGCGAATGGTACCGCCTTTCTGCGGACCAGCGGCTTTGACCGCTGACGACATCGCCAGATTGGCCGTTGCCGCTGCCAGCCCCAAGGCAGACGCCTTCCCAAGAAATTCACGGCGGGGCATTTTGCCCATGGCCGCCTGTTTTGCCAGATACTTGATGTGTTCGTTCATGGTGGTTTCCCCGTTGTCGTTTGAGAGCTTAGATTTGACTAATAGGTTGCAAGTGACACACCGCCTGCATCTGCGGCTGGCGGAAAGCGCTGTGACAGTTTTTCGATGATCTCGTCACGTTTGCCGCGATACTCTTCTTTGAAGTAGAGATTGACGTGCTCACCCGGATCGTTGCGCAGATCGAACATCTCTCCCCAATTTGGGTTCTGAGGGTAGATTGTGACGCGCCATTCATCTGTCATTACCGTTTGATTGTAAGTGTCCATGCGCGTGCGTGGATGATACTCGGCAAAAAATTCTTGCCGTCCTGACCCGTCTGAATGCGTCATCAGGTGAGCGAACGAGACCCCTTCAGTCGGCTGGTATTTCAGTTCCAGATAATCCTGCAGGGTCGCGCGCAAATCCAGATGACTTGTCGTTCCATTACGTTCACCAGGTTCGATGCCCGGACCTGCGACGATCAGCGGTACCTGCAAGAGGGATCTGTAAGGGCTGGGGCCTTTTCGGATCAGCCCATGGTCGCCCAGGAGTTCCCCATGATCCGAGGTGAAAATGACAACCGTATCTTCAAGACGACCCTGCTGCTCTGCCTGTGCCATGATCCGCCCGACGCAATCGTCAATCATCGAGATCATTCCATTGGTATAGGCGATCGCACGGCGAATGGAGTCATCCGAGAACTTCGATGTGGTTTGCAGAAATCCTTGCTCGCGCGGTGGTCCCGGATCGCGCAGAAAGTCGACGTAGCTTTTGTCTTTTTCATCATTGTCACCGTCGCGCAGGAAAGACGGCATCGCTGCCAACTCATCCGGTATGTGCGCGGGCATCGGCATGTCTGCCGGATCATACATGTCGCACCATGGCGCAGGGGGCGAGAATGGGTGGTGCGGGTCAGGGAATGAGACAAACAGAAAGAACGGGTCTGACCCATCATTTTCAGACAGAAATTCGCAAGCCCGATCTGTGATCCAAGAGTTGTAATGCAAATCGAAAGGGATGGCCGATTTCCAAACTTCGTCGATATCCCCGGATTGCGGTTCAAGCGCGTTTTCAGGCAGATAGAGGTCAGCTGCCCCCGGGGCAACGGTCTCCAGCCACCGGGCATAATGCCCACCTTCCGTTGCGCTAACGGATTCTCCAATCAGCATGTCGACCGTGTCAAACCCGTAAAAGGGGCCGCGCCATCCCTCACTTTCCGGTAAGTCCCAAAAGGCGTTCGAGTCCGGCATCAGATGCTCTGGCCCGGCCAGAATGGGTTGGAAATGAAACTTCCCTATCCCATGGGTCTTGTACCCCACGGCCTGAAAATCATGGGTTATCAGTTGCAGGTCTTCAGGCAAGGCAACCCCATTGCGCGTAAGACCGTGCGACCTTGCATATTGACCGCTGAACAACGTGGACCGGCTTGGAGAGCAGATTTGGTGCGGTGTGAAATGCTTGGTAAAGACAGCGCCCCGCTGGGCCAACGCATCTATATTCGGTGTCCTGACATGCTCGTTTCCAGTGCAACCCAGACTGTTTGCGCGTTGCTGGTCCGTCATAATCAAAATGACATTCTTCTTCATTTTTAGCACTGCACCCCAAAACAACGGGACAGTATCACGGACCTTACATTTGAAATAATACTATCTGTTTTATATGATATTTGTTAACCAAATATCTATGTTCACCCACAACCAACTCAAAGTCTTTTCTGCAATCATGCAAACCGGGTCGGTTTCCGCTGCTGGTCGCAGGTTGAACCTGTCACAACCCAGCGTCAGTCGGCTATTGTCAGATCTGGAGCGGGAATTCGGCGTGCCCTTGTTTCGTCGCCGAAGTAAGGGTGTGACGCCGCTCCCCGAAGCCGAGGAATTCTATCAAGAGGTTGAACGCAACTTTCTGGCCCTTGCGAACCTGGACGAGGTCGCAACTCAGATCGCTCGAAAGGATCGCGGATCTTTATCCATCGCTACAATAACCGCCGCCTCTTTGGATATCGTGCCTCAGGCTTTGAAGCGGCTGAACATAGCGGAAAAGAACATTCGGATCGATTGGCGGGTGCGATCTTCGAACTGGATACTGGACTATGCCCGTTTCGGAGCGATGAGAACAGGTTTCGCCTATGTGTCCCGTTCGTTGAAGGAAATGAACATCTTATACGAAGGGAGCTTGCCGCATGTTTGTTTTGTTCCCGAAGGTCATCCCTTGTCCGCAGATCAGGGGGCGCTGAAACTGGATCAGATGGCGCCCTATCAGATTATCGGGCTTCGCAACGAGGTTGAGAGTGCATTGTCGCTTAGCGATTTACCAGTAGGTGAGCACCCGCCAGTGACTGTCGAAACATCTTTAGCTGCACTCACTCTCTGCAAAACTTGTGGTGGGCTACCTGTCGTAGATGCTTTTACGGCTTGTCATTGGTGGAAGGGGAACAAGGGGCAGCCGCGGATCGTCGAAGACCTTCCTCTCTACCGGTTCGCAGTCGTCGAGCCGATTGGCATCAACGCTTCACAGATCGACAGGGATTTTCAAGATTGCCTGATCGAAGAGATCGAACGCGTCGTCTCGTGGATCAAACGACTCCGAGAAAAAAATTAGCGCTGTAATTGGCCATGGCATATCAATGCTGTGGTCGCATTCCTCATTGCAGCCATTCGCTGCAAGTACAAATCCCAACTTTTGTTTTCGCAACGGTGACCAGGATCTTCGGGTGAAGATTGCCCCTGAATGTAAGCTCCGCCGACGCACGCGCCACCGCTGCCAGTCCGCGACGGTAATGAGATCTTTCTCTCGGGATATTCTTGCGAGAGGTTTTGGAGTTGCACGCCTTCGTCCAGATACGTCGATTTGAAAACGGCGAGCGCGCAACCCTGGGATCGAAACCGACGTCAAGGCGCCGATCAACTTCGGGTCCTGAAGATCGGACAGGCCCCGCGGTCGGGAAGTTCAGGAGATCAGGAAACCAAATATTAGCTTCCCGGATCGCGAGCTTTAGTTCATGCCCAATGCTTCTTTGTACATTTCAATTACAGCCTCTTGTTCGGCAATGTCGTCTTTATCTCTTTTTCTGAGAGAAATGATGCTGCGCATGGCCTTCACGTCGTAACCACGTGCTTTACTCTCTGAATACACTTCTTTTATTTGATCCGCGATATCCTTCTTTTCCATTTCCAAACGCTCAATACGCTCGACAAATTGGCGCAATTCTCCGGCGGTGACCTTGTAGCTATCTTGGACCGAATCCTGTTCCATCATTTACCTCATTAGTTTTCGCTGCGTTTATCCGGGTACAGAGAACACATCTTGGGATGCGTGTATCTCTCATTACTCATTGCCTTTAAAACTAGACAACAGTTTATTGGTGGTAAAAATAACTGTGGGCTTTAGCCTCAGTCATGACCTCTTTCTGCTGTTAAGCCAGATCTTTCTTTTCAGCGTCCAGACCTTCGAACCGTTCGATGAATTGGCGTAGCTCGCCTGCGGTTACGCGATAATTGGCAGTGGCCTGATCTTCGGCCATGTCATCCATTTATGTCTCTCCCAGAGGTGGATTGCTGTTGCTTTGGCAACGGGCAATATGCCGGATACATTGCCACCGCCCGCGCCGCAAGCGCCCAATCACCAGCGGGCTTGTGTGCGCATGGGTTCTCGGCTAATCGCAGAGGAACGTGACACGCAAATGTGGGGAACCATGTTCGAATTCATCACTTGGGGCGGTGCCGCCCTGTCTCTTGCCGGGCTTGTGGGCCTGGTCTGGTGCATTGCACACGTGATGAAGGCGCGCAAATCCGGCCTCTCGGACGAAGAATTGCGCGCTGTTGTTCAGGGTATTCTGCCGTGGAATCTGGCTTCGTTGTTTTTGTCGGTGATTGGCTTGATGGTGGTAATCTTAGGGATTTCTTTTAGCTAGCCTGACGGACTAGACCGGCAGATTGTCGAAGCGCGCCTCCATGGCATCTTCGCACAGGGCTGCATCCAGCTGTCGCAGGCGCGACGGTACGTGCATACCCTCCTGACGCATCCTATCGATCACTTTGGACAGGCTGGGCTGAAGGGCAAGTCGCGTATCAAGACCCGCACCGTTGAGCTTTTTTTCAAGTTCTTCAGCTTCCGAGTATAAATTGATTGATGACATTTCCATCCTCCCAAATGTCTTCATTTACTCCGATATATGTGACCTTTTTAAGACCCGCCCAGATTACGCATAAATCGCGCGGGAATCCGCCTGTTGGCCCTGCCGTTCCGGTTGTCCTAAAGCGAATTGACTAAATTTTACTCATAATGAGACTTCCCTGCCTTGACCAGCATCAAATTACACATGTTGATTATGACATATTCCGTAATTAATATGTGACATGGCAACACTGACGGAGAGCCACATGACACCCATAGTGAAAGCGTTTTTCGACCCCGAGACCTTTACGGTTTCCTACGTGGCGCAAGAGCCCGAAGGCCTTGCCTGTGCGGTCATCGACAGTGTTCTGGATTTCGACCACGCCTCTGGCCGCACCAGCACAAGCTCGGCGGATCAGATCATCGACCATGTGCGCAAGAATGATCTGCGGGTCGAATGGATACTGGAAAGCCATGTTCATGCCGATCACCTGTCTGCGGCGCCTTATTTGCAGCAGGAATTGGGTGGTAAGATCGGCATCGGCGATCAGATCGTCACCGTTCAGGAAACCTTTGGAAAAATCTTCAACGAAGGCACCGAGTTTCAGCGCGATGGCAGCCAGTTCGACGCCCTATTCCGCGAAGGTGACAGTTTTCACGTCGGGCAGATGCGTGGAGACGTGCTGCATACGCCCGGACATACGCCTGCCTGCCTGACTTACGTAATCGGGGATGCGGCTTTTGTCGGCGACACCCTTTTCATGCCGGATTTCGGCACAGCGCGCTGCGACTTTCCGGGTGGGTCTTCTGCGATACTGTATGACTCGATCCAGAAAATCCTGTCGCTTCCGGATGAGACGCGGATTTTTGTCGGCCATGATTACAAAGCCCCGGGACGCGATGAGTACGCCTGGGAAACAACGGTTGGTGAGCAGAAGGCGCTGAATGTTCACATTGGTCAGGGTCGCTCGATCGAGGAATTTGTCGAGATGCGCGACGCCCGGGATGCGACGCTGGGTATGCCGCGGCTGATCCTGCCGTCCCTGCAGGTCAACATGCGCGCGGGGCAAATGCCTCCGGCGGATGAACATGGTGACGTGTTTCTGAAGCTACCCCTGAACAAACTCTGACAATCTGGCCGCAAACGGCAAAGGACACAAAATGCACTTAGACTGGATATGGGGCCTTGGCGGAGGTCTTCTGATTGGCCTTGGCGCCGCCGTCTACTTGTTGGGCAACGGGCGCATCATGGGGGCCAGCGGCATTCTGGGCGGGTTGATCGACAACAGTGATCGGTCGCTGGAACGACTAAGCTTTCTGGCGGGTGTAATCGGGATGCCCCTGTTGCTGCGGCCCCTGCTCTCTCCGGCGCCCGAGACACATCTGACCAGCAATATCGCCGTAGTAATCATCGCCGGTCTGCTGGTGGGGGCCGGAACGCGCATCGCCAACGGGTGCACATCCGGTCACGGTGTCTGCGGGATTTCGCGGTTCTCGCTGCGTGGCATCGTCGCCACCTTGATTTATATCGGGGCTGGCGTTGTTACGATCACCTTGTTCCGCCATGTCTGGGGAGTGATCTGATGCGTGCGCTTGTTTCGCTACTGGCGGGGTCTCTGTTCGGTGCGGGCCTGCTGTTGTCCGGTATGACCAACACCACCAAGGTACAGGGCTGGCTGGATTTCTTCGGCCAATGGGACCCGACGTTGGCCTTTGTGATGGGCGGTGCGATCCTGCCAATGCTGATAGCCTGGCGTTTGACGCCCCATCGGCGCCCCCTGACCGGTGGGCAGTTTCCAAAACCGGCCGCGCCCGAGTTGGACCGCCGCCTGATCCTGGGGTCTGTGCTGTTCGGGATGGGCTGGGCGCTGGCCGGATTGTGCCCCGGACCTGCGCTTGCCTCGCTCAGCTATGGCGGGGTTGGCGGGGTTGTCTTTCTGCTGGCTATGATCGCGGGGATGTACGCGGCACCGACGATGGGCGCGCAACTGGACAGAGTCGCAAACGCGGCCTAATCAATTGCCATGGAGATTCGCCCGATTACCCCCCGCTACGCCGTCTCGCCGCAAATCACGGTCGAGGACGTTCCCGCCATTGCCGAGGCTGGTTTTGTCAAAGTCATCTGCAACCGGCCAAATGTCGAAGTTCCGGCCGTAATGCAATCGGATGCCATAGGTGAAGCGGTGCGCGCGGCGGGACTGGAATACGAAGTACTGGAACTGACACACCAGACCATGACGCCCGAGAATGTGGCCCTGCAACGCGAGCTGGCCGAAAGCTGCAGCGGGCCGGTTCTGGCCTATTGCGCCTCGGGCACGCGCTGCTCCGTGATTTGGGCGCTGGGTCAGTGCGACCGGATGAGCACGGACGACATCCTGAATGCCACCACCAAAGCGGGTTACGCGCTGGAAAACCTGCGCCCGACCCTTGATCAGATCCGCGGCGGTGCCGACTGACTTAACTCAGCGCCCCCGGATCCGTGTCTGAAAATTTCAGACCCGCCAATTGCGAAATTTCGGCCACCATCTGATCTGAATCGGCGAAATTCAGGTTGGGCTCGGTTTCGCTTGTTGCACCTGGATCGAACGCGACCGGCATCTGCGATAGCTCCGTCGGCGCGGGCATATCCGGATCGGGTTGCGGCGCTGCGATCGTGCGGGCCTCAAGAAACTCGGCAGTTTCGGATTGGGTCAGCGCTGTCAGCGGCGTGTATTCGTTCAGCCGGACCGCGCGCATCCCACCACACTGCCCCAACCGGCCAATCGCGGCGCGGCTGCGGTCAATCGTCAGAACCTCGGCGCGGTCCAGCCTTGAACCCGTCAGGGGAAGAACATCCCCAGTCTTGAGGCGAGACAGAGATGCCAGAGGCAGCGACATGCGGCAGATCACCGTATTCAGCTCGGCCCGCAATACCCCCGATGCTTGCTCTAGATTTGGGCCTGTGTCCTCTTGCGTCAGCTCGTCGGCATCCTCGGCGGTCCGGTCTGGCAGGAACACCGAAATCTGCCCTTGTCGCAGACCGCCGCCGAGTTCCACAGTCAGGTCAAACACCCGATACGCGTCTTCGACCATCGCCAGCGACAACGTGCGCAGATCTGCAAGACGTGTGGCAAATTCAAACCCCGACAAGCTGGATTGATCCCCCGGAGCCTCTACCAGATCGACCGCGCGCGCCATGGCGTCTTCGATCAGAGGCACCACCATTGCCCCGTCGGTAGGTGTAAACGCCCGGGGCGAAGATTCACCCGCCATCACCTCGCCAATGGTTTGCACCTGAACGATGGCCGATACCGCACCAATATCCATGCAGATGGCGGCCAACGCCCCGTCGCCATCGACAAACTGCAACAGCAGCCAATCTTCCCCGACCTGATCTGCCAACATGTCCGGTGTTCGGTGGGATTGCTTGGCCCCAATAACAACCATGGGCAACTGCAACCGATCCCCGGCAGCCCGAGCAAAAGCCAGCCGCAGCGCGCGCAGGACCGAGCGCGGCTTGTCGCCCTGCTCTTCCTGTCCCACTGAAAGCTTGCGCGCCAAAGCTGCGCTGATCGTCTGCGTCATGCCCAAAACCGCTGTAGACTGCTGTATCCGACATCTGGTCTAACCCGGTTCAGGTTACGAATGTCTTTACACCCGCATCACTGCGCCGCCTGTTGATAGGCCATTGGCAGCCTGACACGAAACGCTGCCCCGCCCTGCCCCGGCAGATAGGTAATCTCTCCGCCCAGTCGCTGCATGATCTCGCGGCAGATCGCCAGCCCCAGCCCGGCCCCGCCCGCCTTGTCGACACCCACGCGAGCGAATTTCTCGAACACCATCGAACGGGCCTCGGGCGGGATGCCGCTGCCATTGTCGGCGAAATCAATCACCACCTGCCCGCCGACATCATGGGCTGCGATCGTTAGCACCGGCTCTTCGGCGTCACAGTATTTTTGTGCGTTGGATATCAGGTTGATAAAGACCTGCCCCAACCGATCCAGATCGGTGTGTAGCGGAATGCGCTCTGTTGTCTTTGTACGCCGAACCGTGAGGGTCCGGTTCGAACCCGCCAGCGCGCTGGGCACAGCCCGATCCAGCACCGAGCGCAACGTGTCATCACCGACGTTCAGATTGACCCGACCGCTTTCCAACACGCTTAGGTCCAGAAGATCGTCCAACAAGCGGGTCAGGCGCAGAGCCTCGTCGTGGATGATCGCGGCATAGCGCGTCTGTTCTTCCCCGCTCAGCCCCTCGGTGTCGCGCATGATCTCGGAAAACGCGCGGATCGAGGTCATCGGCGTGCGCAGCTCGTGACTGACCTGACTGAGGAAACTGTCCTTCTGCTCCGAGATTTGCGTCAGCTTGGTGTTTGCCTCACGCAATTGCCGCGCGGTTCGGGTCAGTTCGGCGGATTTCAACTCCAACTGACTGGAATACTCCAGCATCTGCGCGGATTCGTCGGCCACGGCCAGCAGGTCTTCAACCGACACAGACGAACCACCGACGATTTGACCAATCATTGCGTGGGCCGTGGCAGCACCGACGGAACCGCTCAGTTCGCGCTCAAGCCGTTCCAGAAAGGCCGGGGTGGGCTCCGGCAGGTTGGAACGCCCGCCCTGCAAGTCCACCTCGGCCTGAAAGAACTCCTGCGCGGGGCCTGCGCCCAATATCCGCTGGGTCATGATCATCAGGTCTTCGCTCTGTGCGACCGACCCGGACCAACCACGCGGCGCGACAGAATGATCGAAAACGTTGACGAATTGCGCGCCCTGAAGGCGTTCCAAGGGGCTGGGGAAACTCAGTAGAGATGCCACGCAGAACGCAATGGTATTCAGGGACAGCGACCACATCACGGTATGCACTATCGGATCCATCCCTTCGATCCCGAACAGGGCCTGCGGGCGCAGCCAACCCAAACCGAACGGTCCGTATTGCAGCACCGTCTCAGACATCAGCGCCCCTTCCATCCCCGGCAGCAGCAGGGTGTAGATCCACAAGAGGAAGCCTACCGACAGCCCCACCAAGGCGCCGGTCCGCGTCGCTCCGCGCCAGAACAGGCCGCCAACCAATGCGGGCAGAATCTGGGAAATCCCGGCAAAGGCAATCAAACCGATTGAGGCCAGAGCTGCGCCGCCGCCGGACAGGCGATAGTAATAGTAACCCAGCGCCATGATCACCGCGATTGACACCCGCCGCGCCACCAGCACCACGTTTCTGACGTCACCGGATACGGAACCGGACCCTTCTTGCATGCTCAGCCAGATTGGCATGACAACGTGGTTCGATACCATCGTCGACAGCGCCATGGCAGTGACGATGACCATGGACGTGGCCGAGGAAAACCCGCCGATAAAGGACAGCATCGCCAACCAGTCATTTCCCTGCGACAACGGCACGGTCAGCACGAACAAATCGGGGTTCGAGCCTTCAGGCAGCAGGTCCAGACCAACAACTGCGATGGGCACGACAAAGAGGCTCATCAAAAGCAGATACAGCGGGAAAGCCCAGGCGGCGGTTCTCAGATGCCCTTCGTCCGCGTTCTCGACCACCATGACTTGAAACATGCGCGGCAGGCAGATGAAGGCCGCTGCAGACAGAAAGATGAAAGTGGTCCAGCGTCCGGCGTCCACGTTCCATTGCCCAATCTCGGACGCGTCGATGCGGTCCATCATCGGCCCGACACCGCCTGCAACACCCCAGACCACAAACGCGCCCACCGCAAGCAGGGCGAACAATTTAACCACCGATTCCAGTGCAATGGCGGTGACGACCCCGTGATGGCGTTCGTTGACGTCCAGATTGCGCGTACCGAACAGGATTGCGAACACGGCCAACCCAGCCGCTACCCAAAAGACGCTGGAGCCTTCGCGATACAAGCCAGTGGGATCAGCTTCGGCAAAGATTGAAAACGACAGTGTGATGGATTGCAGTTGCAACGCGATATAGGGGGTGCCGCCCAACACCGCCAGAATGGTCACACAGATCGCCAGCGTGTTGGATTTGCCATATCGGGATGAGATCAAGTCTGCGATCGACGTCACCCGCTGACTACGCCCGACCCGCACCAGTTTGCGCAGCCCCCACCACCAGCTGACCATGACCAGCGTTGGGCCAAGGTAGATCGTGACGAATTCTAACCCCGACCGCGCAGCATTCCCGACGGCGCCATAAAACGTCCAGGCCGTGCAATAGATCGACAGTGACAGCGTGTAGACCAGTGGCGACCGTAGCCACGCCCCCCTTCCCGCTGCGGCAAGCCTGTCAGCGGCAAAGGCGACACCAAACAGCAGCACCACGTAGCCCAGACATACCAGAATCAGAACGTTCAGCGTTGCCATCGGTCCGTCTCGGGTTCGGAATCCTCATGAGCCCTCATGCGTCTGGCGGCAAATCCAAACACCAGGCTGGCCCCGATCATCGCCACCCAGCACGTGAAGATATAAAAGATGGCCGAGGACAGAGACACACCCTCCTGCGCGCCCTGACCATCCGGCCATAGTAACGGTATGGCCAACAGAGCCGCCCCCAGAAAGGGCAGCAGGCGCGCGGCATCCGACAATCGGCGGCGACGATAGCTCTGCCGTTCGAGAAACAGTGAAGGCCGGACGCCCGATGGCTTACGGTCTTCGTCCGAACTCATGACTGCGTTGCCTGCGCGTGCAGGTCCCGCACAGCAGTCAACATCTCGGTATTTGAAAACGGTTTAGTCATGAAACGACTGACACCTGCGTTTTCGGCCATTTCCCGATCACGAGACTGCCCGCGGGCGGTCAGCATCAGAACCGGCAGGCCTTGCATGTGTTCCAACTCGCGCAGATCGCGCAGGATCTCCATCCCGCTTTTTCCCGGCAGCATCACGTCGAGAATCACTAGATCGGGGTCTGCACCCTGAATGACCTGTAATGCGTCGCTGCCTTCGGCGTGCGTCTCAACTTGCCAACCCTCGCGGGTCAGCAAGAACCTAATGGCCTCGGCGATGTTAGGCTCATCCTCAATTAGCAGAACCTTACGGCTCATGATTTTCTGTCCTCCCCGTGACGGGTCTTAAACTGATCGACCCATCTCTGCCAGCTTACGCGCAGTGTCAGGAGACTGTCAAAAACCTTCGCTCAAAATAGAAGGTTCGCGGCGGGATGCGCAATCGCTGCTTGGGCAAACCCTGCAACTGGGACCAACCCTTGCAACCGCTTGTTCATCCTGGGCAACGTCCTCTACCGACCGCACCAGCATTACCGAACGATAGATTGGCCCGTCGTCAAAATCGGATATGTGCTGCGGCCACGCATAGGCAAAACAATCGAATACCGCCGCCGTCCGCCCAAGCTGTACGACGCGTTTGCGGATCGGCACCAACGGCCGATTCAGCGCCTGAAACAGAGGCCACAGGGGGCAAGCCTCACCAAAGCGAGGCATGGCGAATCCGGGCACGGATTTGCTGAACAGTATACTGCCAGAGGCATCACATATGACCAGCCCCGTCGGCCGCCCCAAATACCCGCCTGGCAAAGCAGCCAGGCGCCGCAGCACCGTCGCGACATTCACCGAGAACCGCGCCGCCAACTGCAACGGGTCCAACGGAGCCTCGGCCAGTGCGGCCTGCAGCCTGTCCAACGGCATCGCCTTGGCATCTGCGGCATAGACCTTCAGGAACTCGCGTGTCACGGTTCTTGCAGCGGCGGATTCAAGATCGCTAAGGTCTATTTCCGCCTCCTCGCCGACCTCTTCAATCTCGGGGAAATGGTGCCCGTGGGCTTCGAAAAACGCTTCGACATCTTCCATCGGAACGCCGCGATGATCACCATCAGAATCGCTTTCATCCAGATAAGTAACCAGCGACTTGGAGCTTTCCGCCAGACGTTCGGCGTCCTGATGCAGGTTTGTATGAAAGCGGTCCTGCCATTCGGGTTCGATATCCTGTGTATCCGCCAGAATCGCGGCGGTTGACCGAATCGCAGCGGCGGTTGACAGAACCTCATGCATCGAGGCCGCCAGATGCGGGTCGTGAGTCAGACGGTCCGACAGCGTTTCCACAGTGCGTTCCAGCGACACGACCCGGCGGTGCATCTGCGATAGCACACCTGCCCATCCGGGGAACCGGCCGGCAAACTCCTCAAGCCCGTCCAGTTCCGCCTGCTGACCAACGGCATCGGCGGCGGCTTCGCGCAGGGCCGAGATCAGCGTAGCCTCGATCCCTTGCGTCAGCACCGACGGCTCTACAGTCAGCGCCCCGGCGATATCGACCAACAGCTTACCGCCAATCCGCCGTCGATTATGTTCGATAAGGTTCAGATATGACGCTGAAATCCCGACCTGACGCGCCAGTTCCGCTTGCCGCAGGCCCGCGATCTGGCGCCTTTCACGAATGCGGCTGCCTGTCAGCGTGTCGCGCATGTTCTCACCCCTCCCAAAGCGAAACCATCCGAACCTGATCTCGGCTTATTTTCAGAACTCTTACTGTATTTCTAGTGGTTAAGTCAGAGTTTTCATAGGTCCTTTACAAGTTTGACAAAATAGGATCACCGAGCGCCCGTAAAGGGCACGCAGAATCTGCGTGGGCCCCCTTCTAATTTCCCTGAAATCCCGGCACGATAGCCGGATGAGCGACCCCGCGTTTGAATATGCGCCAATCGGACTTGTCGAATTGGAAAACCGGATCATCCGGCGCTGCAATTTGCAGTTCGCCCGCACCTTTGGCGGTGAGGCCGCAGATTATCGAAACATGCCCCTTTTGCACCTTTACCCCTCGGTGGCCGACTGGGAACGTATCGGCGCGCGCAGCCTGCAGGTGATGCGCGACACCGGCTACTACACCGATGAACGTGTCATGCGGCGGCGCAACAGCGATCTGTTCTGGTGCCGTGCACGCGGGCGGTCGCTGACCCCGGATGACCCGTTCCGCCACGGTATCTGGAGCTTTTCCGACATCTCGGAAGAACGCCCCCTGGTCGAACTGACCACGCGTGAACGCGAGGTTGCGATCTTGTCTTGCCGGGGCCTGTCCGCCAAGGAAATCGGGGCTGAACTGGAGCTCAGCTATCGCACAATCGAGGCCTATCGCGCCCGTCTTTTGGAAAAATTCGGGGCCCGCAAACTGCCCGAACTGGTGGCGAAACTTTCGGGAATGCCACTATAACCCCTCCTGCCCTTCAAAAACTTCATTAAAACCCCCATCTGACAGGCCCGGACGCGCTTTTCATGGCCGGGCGCATGCCTTATAACGCTGCGTAATCAGACCAAAGCCCGCATGGAACAGACGGGCCAAAGGGGAACCGTCGAGGACACTCATGACAGACACCAAACACGAAGCGGATGTGGCATTCATCAAGGCACTGGCCGAATTGCTGCGCGAAAACGACCTGACTGAGCTGCAGGTCAAACGCGAATATGGCGAGGAAGACAGCCTGAACGTGCGCGTCAGCCGCATGTCTCCGGCCGCAGCCGCTCCGGTTCAGGTCGCAGTTCCGGCGGCAGCACCCGCCGCAGCCCCGGTTGCCGCTCCTGCCGCTGCCGAAGCCCCCGCCGCGCTGGAAGATCCAGCCAGCCACCCCGGTGCAGTGACGTCGCCCATGGTTGGAACGGTTTACATGCAACCCGAGCCAGGCGCGCCTGCGTTCATCTCGGTTGGTGCATCGGTGTCCGAAGGCGACACGCTGCTGATCGTCGAAGCGATGAAAACCATGAACCACATCCACGCGCCCAAGTCGGGCACCATCAAGCGCATTCTGGTCGGTGACGGCGACGCGGTGGAATTCGGCACCCCTCTGGTCATTGTTGAGTAAGGCGGGCCCATGTTCGACAAGATCCTGATTGCCAACCGAGGCGAGATCGCCCTGCGCGTGATCCGCGCAGCGCGCGAGATGGGGATTAAGACGGTCGCCGTCCACTCCACCGCCGACAGCGACGCGATGCATGTGCGCATGGCGGACGAATCGGTGTGCATCGGCCCACCGCCCAGCCCGCAAAGCTATCTGTCCGTACCCGCGATCATCTCAGCCTGTGAGATCACCGGCGCGCAGGCGATCCACCCCGGCTATGGCTTTTTGTCCGAGAATGCCGAGTTCGTTCAGATCGTCGAAGATCACGGCATCACTTTCATTGGCCCCACCGCAGAACACATCCGCGTCATGGGTGACAAGATCACCGCCAAGGACACGATGAAGGCGCTGGGTGTGCCTTGTGTTCCGGGCTCGGACGGTGGCGTGCCCGATCTGGCCACCGCCAAGAAGATCGGTGAGGAATTCGGCTATCCCGTCATCATCAAGGCCACCGCCGGTGGCGGCGGTCGCGGCATGAAAGTTGCAAACAGTGCCGCTGAGATGGAGAGCGCCTTCATGACCGCTCGTGCCGAGGGCAAAGCCGCCTTTGGCAACGACGAGGTTTATATCGAGAAATACCTGACCACGCCGCGCCATATCGAGATTCAGGTCTTTGGCGACGGTAAGGGCAAGGCGGTGCATCTGGGTGAGCGTGATTGCTCGCTGCAACGCCGCCACCAGAAAGTGTTCGAAGAGGCCCCCGGCCCCGCGATCAGCCCGGAAGAACGCGACAAGATCGGTAAGATCTGTGCCGACGCCGTGGCCAAGATCAACTATATCGGCGCGGGCACCATCGAGTTCCTATATGAAAACGGCGAGTTCTATTTCATCGAGATGAACACCCGCCTGCAGGTGGAACACCCGGTGACCGAAGGCATCTTTGGCGTCGATCTGGTGCGCGAGCAAATCCTTGTCGCCGCTGGTGAGGACATGTCGTTCGGTCAGGACGATCTAGAGATCAATGGCCACGCCATCGAGGTTCGGATCAACGCTGAAAAGCTGCCCAACTTCTCGCCCTGCCCGGGCAAAATCACGGCCTATCACGCGCCGGGCGGTCTGGGTGTGCGGATGGATTCGGCGCTGTATAACGGTTATTCGATCCCGCCGTATTACGACTCGCTGATCGCCAAGCTGATCGTTCAGGGCCGTGACCGGGCCGAGGCGCTGGCGCGTCTGGAGCGAGCCTTGGGGGAACTGATCGTGGACGGCATCGACACCACCGTTCCGCTGTTTCATGCGTTGTTGCAGGAACCCGACATCCACAGCGGCGACTATAACATCCACTGGCTGGAGCGCTGGCTTGCGGAGCATATGGCCGATTAAATCATCAGGGTCGAAGGGCACCAGCCCTTCGACCTTCGGGCATTCCCAATGAGCCTTTCCCCGGAACTCTTACTCCACAGCTATTCCATCGGCATTTTTCCGATGGCCGAACACCGTGACGCGCCAGAGCTGTTCTGGGTTGATCCCAAATTTCGCGGTGTCTTTCCGCTGGATGGATTTCACGTGTCGCGAAGCCTTGCGCGACGTATCCGCAAAAGCGGGTTTTCAGTGACGATCAATCAGGATTTTGCCGGTGTCGTTGATGGCTGTGCAGATCGCGCGGACACATGGATCAACGCCGAATTGCGAGATCTCTACCAACAGATTCACCACCTGGGCCACGCGCATTCTTTAGAGATCTGGGAGGCGGATCATCTGGTTGGAGGCGTCTATGGTATCGCACTGGGCGCGGCGTTTTTCGGAGAGAGCATGTTCTCGCGCCGAACGGACGCATCAAAAATCGCGCTGGCCTATCTGGTGGACCGCCTGCGGCAAACCGGCTTTCAACTGTTCGATACGCAGTTTCTGACCGCGCATCTGGCCTCATTGGGCGCGATTGAAATTCCGCGAACACAATACCGACGGGAATTGGACGAGGCGATAAATGCCAGCGCGGATTTCACCGCGCCGCTGGCTCAGTCACCCGAAGGTGTCATACAGCGGATCACCCAGACGTCGTAACGCGCATGGTCCAGCGCGTTCAGCGCCGGAGATGTGGCAATCATCCAGCCGTCGAACAATTCGTCCGGCTTACCTTTTTCCCAGATCGTCAGATAGGCAAAGGCATCACCGGTCGGGTTCTCGGCCGGGTAACGGCAATCGCCGAGCGCTACGTCCAGACCAAAAACTGCCGTGGTCTCACCGTTCTGCAATTCCACATCGACGGTCTGACCGCTGACCTTGTCGAGGCCCCGCAGAATCGCTCCGGGGCCTGACTGCGCCTTTTGCTGCGCCGTTGCACCCGAGGCGGCCAGTAGCGCCGCAATCAGGGCAAAACGCCTCATTCTCCGCCGTCTCCGGCCACGAATTTGACCAGTAGCGAAATCAGGCTGACCGCGCCTTGCGTGTCTTCAACCTGATCGCCGGGTTCAAAATAGAAAGGTGAACCGCCGGGCATTACCTCGACAAAATTGCCGCCCAGCAGGCCTTCAGACGAAATCACGATGGCGCTGTCATCCGGCACCAGAATGCCGTCCGCAATCGAAAATGTGGTGTCAGCGCGATAGGTGTCCGGGTTCAGGTCAACGCCCGTCACCGTGCCGATCTTGACCCCGGCCAACCGCACATCCGTGCCTACGCCCACGCCTTCGAGTGAACGGAACGACGCCTCAAGCTTATATCCCGCACTACCTTGCGACAGGCCGGTGGATTGGCTGGCATAAACGCCAAAAGCAACGGCGCAGGCTAGAACGGCCCCACCGACAAGAACTTCGGTAACGTTGTAACTCGACATTGCTCGCCTCGTTTATTCCGGGCTCCAGGCCTCGTAGTCCGTACGCTCGACCGGGTCGACACGGCGCAGCGACCCCGCGGGGGTATAGGCCAGAGCCGTCCCCGTCAGGTTCTCCTGATGCGGTTTTTCCCAGGACTTGTGCTGCAACGGCTTGTCGGTCGGCGGCTCATCCCAGGTGCGGTGCAGCCAGCCGTGCCAGTCGGGGTCGATCCGGCTGGCCTCGGCCTCACCGTTGAAAATCACCCAGCGCTTGCTGTCATCGGCATTGCGATAGAACACATTGCCCTCGTTATCCTCACCGACCTTGACGCCTTTGCGCGCGGTATAGAACTGAGTGTTCAGAGTGGCCCCGTTCCACCAGGTTACGGCCCGCAAAAGACTGTTCAGGATACCCATCGGTTGCCTCCGACATTTCTGTTCCCGCAGATATGGACCAAAGCCCCGCCAAGGTCCAGTGCCACTAGGGCCGCACCTGCTATTCCGGCAGATATGCCGTGACTTCGATTTCGATCCGGTACTTCGGGTCGATCAAACCGCACTCAATCATCGTTGTAGCCGGTGGATTGTCGCCGAAATATTCCCGCAAGATGGGCCAGCAGGGTTCGAACTCGGACCGGTCCGGCAGCATATAGGTCACGCGTACGACGTCTGCGAAACTGGCCCCGGCTTCGGTCAGCGCCTTGCCGATCGTTTCAAGGGCCGACCGGCACTGCGCGGTCACATCATCGCCCTGCCCGACCGTTCCGGCGACATGAACCCAACCACCGGCAACCACGGCGCGGCAATATCCGATTTTGGCCTCAAATTCTCCACCCGAGGAAATGCGTCTGATCGTCATAGTGACCCCCACAAGAAAACGGCGCGGTCAGTGCCGCGCCGTGTTTGTTAAATCGTTTTGAGCTTAACCGGCAGATGCCGATTCCGCCGCATCCGCGTAGATGATCAACGGCTGCTTGTCGGACGACACCGCCTCTTCGTTGACCACAACCTCGGTCACGTTCTTCATGCCCGGGAGTTCGAACATCGTGTCCAGCAGGATATCTTCGAGGATCGAACGCAGACCACGTGCACCGGTTTTCCGTTCGATGGCCTTCTTGGCAATCGCCTTCAGCGCATCGTCGGTAAAGGCCAGTTCAGCATCTTCCAGTTCGAACAGGCGCTGGTATTGCTTGACCAGAGCGTTCTTGGGCTTGGTCAGGATGGTAACCAGAGCGTCCTCATCCAAATCTTCCAGCGTTGCCAGAACCGGCAGACGGCCAACAAATTCCGGGATCAGGCCGAATTTCAGCAGGTCTTCGGGCTCCAGATCCTTAAAGATCTCGCCCACGCCGCGTTCGTCGTTATCCCGCACATCGGCGCCAAAGCCCATGGCCGAGCCCTTACCGCGCTGCGCGATGATCTTGTCCAGACCGGCAAAGGCACCACCACAGATGAACAGAATGTTAGTCGTATCCACCTGTAGGAATTCCTGCTGCGGGTGCTTGCGCCCACCCTGCGGCGGCACGCTGGCAACGGTGCCTTCCATCAGCTTCAGCAGCGCTTGTTGCACGCCCTCGCCCGATACGTCACGGGTGATCGAAGGGTTTTCGGATTTGCGCGTGATCTTATCGACCTCGTCTATATAGACGATGCCACGCTGCGCACGTTCGACGTTGTATTCGCTGGCCTGCAGCAGTTTCAGAATGATGTTTTCAACATCCTCACCCACATAACCGGCTTCGGTCAGCGTGGTGGCATCGGCCATGGTGAACGGCACGTCCAAAATCCGCGCCAGCGTCTGTGCCAGCAGTGTTTTACCGCAGCCGGTCGGGCCGATCAGCAGGATGTTGGATTTCGCCAGCTCAATATCGCTGCCCGCTTTCTGAGCATGGTTCAGGCGCTTGTAATGGTTGTGCACCGCGACCGAGAGAACTCGCTTGGCCGTAGCCTGCCCGATCACGTAGTCGTCCAGAACTTCGCAGATGTCCTTGGGCGTCGGCACACCGTCCGAGGATTTCAGGCCACTTGCCTTGGTTTCCTCGCGGATGATGTCCATGCACAATTCGACGCATTCATCGCAGATAAATACTGTCGGGCCGGCAATCAGCTTGCGTACCTCGTGCTGACTCTTGCCGCAGAAGCTACAGTAGAGCGTGTTCTTGCCGTCACCGCCTGAATTCGTCGCCATGTTCTACCTTTCGGGCTTCGTCCCTGCGGTCCCCCTCGGACCGCTTGCCGCCTGTTGGTGCAGCTTAGGCCAGCACCGAGACGGCTACAATCTCAAAATGCGCCTCCGCGCTACACGCACGGAGGCTTAACGTCAGGCCTCTTCGCCGTCCATTTTGGCGCGATTTTCGACGATTTCGTCGATGTGGCCCCAATCTTTTGCCTCTTCCGGGCTCATGAAATTGTCACGATCCAACGCTTTTTCAACCGCCTTTTTGGTCTGGCCGGTATGACGTACGTAGATGTCATAAAGGCGATCTTTCAGTTTCTGCGTTTCGGCCGCGTGAATCATGATGTCGCTGGCCTGACCCTGATATCCGCCGCTGGGCTGGTGCACCATGATGCGGCTATTGGGCAACGAGAACCGCATCCCATTCTCACCACCGGCCAGCAGAACCGACCCCATCGAGGCCGCCTGACCGATCACCAATGTCGAACATTTCGGCTTGATATACTGCATTGTGTCGTAAATCGACAAACCGCTGGTCACAACACCGCCAGGCGAATTGATGTAGATCGAGATCTCTTTGCTGGGGTTTTCTGCCTCCAGGTGCAGCAGCTGGGCGACGACCAGATGGCTCATCCCGTCATGGATTGGGCCGTTGATGAAGATGATCCGCTCTTTTAGAAGGCGCGAGAAAATATCGTAGGCACGTTCGCCCCGGCTGGTCTGTTCGACCACCATCGGGACGAGCGTATTCATATAGGTATCAACTGGATCGAACATTCTGAACCTGCCTGCTTTGCTAAGGATCGGGACATTACCCGAAGAAACGTTACCCGAGTCTTAGTGTCGCCACAGGGGGGCTGCAAGGGGGACAGAGTACTTCATGCATCGGCGCGGTATTTTGCGGGTCGCTCCTGCTGTCTCGAGGGCACTGCGGCAACCACCCACCAAACCTATATGAGATTACATCACATTATTTTGATCCATGCATATGGAAATTCATGATCAAAATATGTACCCAAGGATCATAATCCTGTAGTGCCGCCCACCCCAACTTTTTCCCGGCCTCTAGGTATAAAAAGGAAACACACGATGGCCCTTCCCCAGCTTTCGCAAGGAACACCCCCGAAATCGTTCGACAATATGCTGGAAAACGCGACGCGCGCGTCGAATTTCCTGAAAGCCATCAGCCATGAGGGGCGCTTGATGATCTTGTGCCATTTGGTGTCAGGTGAAAAATCCGTGACCGAATTGGAAGAACTGCTGTCCGCTCGCCAAGCGGCTGTATCCCAACAACTGTCACGTTTGCGTCTTGAAGGTTTGGTCACTCCTCGCCGCGAGGGAAAGGCCATCTATTACCGTTTGGCCGATGACCGTCCGCGCCGCATGCTGGAACTGGTCTACGACATGTTCTGCGGCGACGAAAAAGACTAAGAGACCGATCAGTTCGTGTTCGATTAGGCAGCTTTGACCCCCGTTACCCAATACCGCGCAGCGGTTCGGAACACGGCAATACACAAGTGCAATCCGCTCAAATCCGACGCAGTTTGACTGCCCATCAGACGCTTTTACGTCATGTCCCTACGCGTTGTCGCATTACTCTTGAGCCTTCTCGGAACCGACGACTGCGGACCTCTCTGAGAGGTTGAGGCGAAATCAATTGTCAACGAAATTGCATTGGTGATCGTTGCTGCTGGCTACAATTTCGTAGGCAGGTTAGGTGGTTCTGTACTAACCGAAGGCCCGGTTGGACTAGCACCACCTGAAAGACCGCTTTTATTGGTGCATCAAAGTTTATTTTGCCGTCGATCCGCAAAGTCTGAAAAACCTTAAAGCGCTGGTTGCACTCAAGGAAAACTGATACGCAACATGAGACTGACACAAATGGAGACACTCATGATCCGTGCAATCTTAGTAGGACTTACCCTGTTCACTCTCACCGCATGCGAGACCGCAAAGGGTGCTGGCAAAGACATCGAGAAAGCGGGCGACGCGATTCAGGACGCAGCAACAGACGTTCAGCAAAACCTGTAACGTAAGTATTTTGCAGAAATTTGCGCATAAGCAACGTATAATTGATCCTCAACTCAGGCCACATTTGGCTTTGGGTTAGAGGTACATAGACGCGGTATTGCACATCTGACACGACGGCGGGGATCTTGTGAACACACAAGATCCCCGTTTGGTTTTCCTACAAGGGGAAAGTGGCAGCCTGTTTCGAACCGGAATACGGTTAAAGGAAAAGGCGTCAGGTGCGCAGACACGGTCTATGCATGTACCCTTGCGGATACTCCTGACGCCTTGCCGGGTCGACACGTCCGCAGACGTCCCGAGCCAGTTTCCGCAGCCCCTGAAAGAGCCACGGCCGCTGTACAGCACCCGAAGGCACCACACAGTTTGCGACGGCCTTCTGAGAGGATGACCACTGATCCGGATACGACACCCCGATCACCAAACATCCACCGGTAAGTCTCGGCGCAACAAGTCAGATCCTAAAACCTGCCCTCACCGCGCAGACCCCCTAGCCTTTGCGCCCCACCCCGTTCCTGAGAACTGTTGTGGTACAGAGACTGTCGCATTGGCGCCTGTGATCCGACAAGAAAATAGCACTGCAGCATAAAAAATAGGCGGGGATAACATGTTGATATCCTTTGGGAGGGATTTGGGGATAACTCAGGAATTCTCGCTGCAGCGTCAGCTTGAGGCAGGAAAACTCTGAATTGGCGCAAAACACCCAACGACATCACGTTTCTGCAACTGCATTGGGCCCAATCTGGTTGCTGACCACAATATCTGAGGATCCCGGTTCTTAAATCCCCACTTCGCGATTCGTATCACACCCCGCATTTTGCCATCGAGAAATTTAGAAACGGAACCCGGGTCGGACGCGCCTCCTCCTCATCTGAGACGTAGCGCTGAAGGCTCGCGAGGTTCGGGCGGCCAACGCCAGTTTACGCCGTAAACCGGCACAGGCCGATCCAAACCTTGTCGCAGGCAGGACGAAGCGCGTCCGACCCGTCTCCCTCCCGTTGGAGACTTTGTTTCCGCTTCCTGAGAAACGTTCTGGCCCGGCCGGGATTACCGTTTACACGCTGCGGCAGACTGCCGCCAGCACCCCCTACAGACCGACCAGGCCAGATACGCTTCAGTTCACCTGACGTTCCAGAACGGTGCTGTAGGTCGTTCCGTTACGCAGGCTACGGAAATCCGCATAGATTTTACCCTCTTCGTACCGGGCATCGATCAACGCATTCGCGCCAATGACCAGCGGTGAGGTTTCGACGATCCCGATGCTACCCGACCCATCGAGGCTGATGGTCCCGGTGGCCTCATTCACGTTCCATTCAGTATCGCCGTCACGCCGCCACTTGCTGGGGCCCCAAAAAACGTTTTCCTCCTGAATCTGGATATCCAGCATCCACTCAGCTTGGTTGAAACGCGGCTCTTCACCACGATGGGCATGGGTTGGCGAAACGGTCGTGTACGACCCCAGCCATGTGCCGCGCAGGTCCGGTGCGTCGGCCAAAGCGGCTGTTCCTAGGGTGAGGGTCGCGGCCAGAGCGGCTGCTCCGGCAGTCATGTATCTGGTCATTGGCTCTCTCCTCCAAAGCTGTGGCCGTCCTTGGCCTGCTGATCAGATTGGGAGCGAGAAAGCCGGTTACAACTTACCTAAGGGAAACTTCATGATTGGTTCACTGAACCCTAAGACGGCTACAACAGGCGGGGCCACAAACCCCGCCTTAACCCATTGTGAGGTTTAGCCTATTCCACCGTTAAACTGCCAGTGATCGTGTTCACAAATTTCTTGGTGTCCGGGTCGGTCAGGGATGAGAATGTCCCTCCGCCCGTTGCGCTCGCCCAATTGCCCGAGCCGCCCGAGACGGTCCAGTCCCCGGTCAAAGCGCCATCCGCACCGAACCCCGAGGCAACCCATGTCATCACCGCCTTTTCCCCTGCGGCAGTGTCGAACACACAATTTCCGGTGCCCGAGACCCCGGCCCCATTGACCAGCAGCGCGCCGAAACACGCGCCTGACGCCCCCTCCAGAGGGTGGCCGGCTGCGACCTCGAAACTGTCATAATTGGTCTGCGTTTTCACCACCGCATGCCCGTCCGCGATACCGTAGACCTCATTCGCATTCATCCCCATGCCCTTGCCTGCGGCGTCATGGGTCTCGGCTACGGCCAGACCTCCGGACAAGCCGAGCGTCAGGGCTGTGGTTGCGGTCGCAATTAAGAACTTGTGCATAATAACCTCTCATTTCTGAGGGGCAGGCGTTGCAAGCATTTGAAAAATAAAACCGCCTGAACGCGGTCCCCCGCGCGGAGGATAACACATTCCGTTCTTTGCGTCTAAACTGGGCGCTCAGCCTTCGAGCTTGCGAGCCACCAGAAACGAGACAGGGAACGCCGCCACAAAGCCAACAACCGCCGCGATCAGCAGAGTTGTCCACGCGGCGTGCCCCATGACCAGCACCGCAATAACCGCGCACCCGGCAAGGGTGGAACCAAGGAAGATGTGAAGGATCAGCGTCAGGGGCGACATGGGGGCCTCGTGTTTTTCAGTGTGTTTCCGGGGACGCTAGTACCGAGGCTGAAAGCGGTCCTTGATCTGGGTCAGACTGCCGGTTGATTTCAGGCAAAATAGCGCGGCGCAATCAGGCCCATGCCAGCGCCGTGCCAACCAGGACAAGGGCAATCCCCACGGCTTCGCGATAAGAGAAGTTTTCGCCAAACAGAAAGTACGAGGCGATGGCGATCAGGATGACTTCGGCCCCCAGAATGCCGGTATAGATGATGCCCAGCCGCTCCTCGCGCAGGGCGGCGAGTTCTAGCGTTGCGGCGGCCAGCAGGGTCGCGACGATCAGCAGGCTGAGGCCAACACCGGGGATTTTCCACCAGAACTTCATCGCGATCATGGCAACGGAATAAAGGCCTGCTGATCCAAAAGCGATAAGGGGAACGAGCGATGTGGACATAGGGGCCTCCTGCACAGGTTGCCGTTAGGTCAACTGTAACAGATGGGCTGATTTACGGCTGTGAGGTGGGTCACAGTTTCAGGTTCCATTCTCGCTTTTCTTCTTGTGTTTTTTTGCCCCCGAACTTGCAGTGATGGGTCGACCTGTTCAAAATTCAATTATTCATATACGACTGGGGAGAGGTGCAATGACAACACTTTGCGAAATAGGTCAAACCGGAGTGCGAATCCCACGAATTGGCTTTGGATCAACCGGTATAGGCAACATTCCACAGATTTACGGTTACGAAGTTGATGAGAATAGGGCGCGCGAGACCATACGTGCCATACTTGCCCGGCCCGACGGGTTTATCGACACCGCCCGAGGCTATGCGTTGGGGCGTAGCGAGGAGCGCATCGGGAGTGTCATCCGTGAACTCGGTGGCTGGCCGAAAGGCCGCGTTCTGTCCACAAAAGTAGACCGTGACATGGAAACGAGTGTTTTCGACGCCGCCCAAGCGCGGCGGTCCTTTGAACAAAGCCTCAAGGCTCTTGAGGTAGATCGCGTGGACATCCTTCATCTGCACGACCCGGAATACGCTGGTGACGTAACTGAGATTACCCGCAGCGGAGGTGCGCTGGACGAATTATTTAAAATTAAAGAGGAAGGATTGGCAACTGCAGTTGGTCTGGCGGGCGGGCAGTTGGATGTGTTGATGCCAATGCTGCGCGAACGGGATTTCGACGTGGTGATGACTCACAACCGGCACACGCTTGTAAACATGAATGCGGCGCCGTTGATCGAACTGGCCAACTCGAAGGACATTACGGTGTTAAACGCAGCGCCTTACTCCGGCGGAATCTTGGCCAGAGGCAGCGCAATCCATCATTTCTACGTCTATCGGCCAGCAACAGAAGAAACGCTCGCACCTGTGCGCGCGGTTGAGGAAATCTGTGCCCGCTATGACGTGCCCCTAGGCGCCTTAGCGCTGCAATTCTCGATGCAGGACGCAAAAATAGCGTCAACGGTGTGTGGAGTGACTTGGCCACAGCATGTTAGACAAACACTCGAATGGGCGGATTGGGATATCCCAAGAGCGGTTTGGAGTGAACTCGCGGAACTTGGTCAGAGTGACGCTGATCCTGAGGCCGTATAGAACCGATCAACGGAGAGGAAGGACAGCCTTAGCTGTCCATCTTCAAAGCTGAAATAAACGCCTCCTGCGGGATATCCACCTTCCCGAACTGGCGCATCTTTTTCTTACCGGCCTTCTGCTTGTCCAGCAGTTTGCGTTTCCGCGTGGCGTCGCCGCCGTAACACTTCGCGGTCACGTCCTTGCGCAGCGCCGAGAGGGTCTCGCGCGCGATGACCTTGCCTCCGATGGCGGCCTGGATCGGGATTTTGAACATGTGGCGCGGGATCAGGTCCTTGAGCTTTTCGCACATCGCCCGCCCCCGCATCTCGGCCCGGTCGCGGTGAACCATGGTCGACAGCGCATCCACAGGCTCGTCATTCACAAGGATCGACATCTTGACCAGCGCGTCCTCACGATACCCGGTCATCTGATAGTCGAACGAGGCATAGCCCTTGGTCACCGATTTCAGGCGGTCGTAGAAGTCGAAGACGACCTCGTTCAGCGGCAGGTCATAGACGACCATGGCGCGGCTGCCCGCATAGGTCAGGTCCATCTGGATGCCGCGGCGGTCCTGACACAGTTTCAGTACGTCGCCCAGGTATTCGTCGGGCACCAGAATGGTCGCCTTGATGCGCGGTTCCTCAAGGTGGTCGACCTTCGACAGATCCGGCATGTCGGCGGGGTTGTGCAGCTCGATCATCTCACCGTCTTTCATGAAGACGTGGTAGATCACCGACGGCGCGGTGGTGATCAGCTCGATATCATATTCGCGTTCGATGCGGTCGCGGATGACCTCAAGGTGCAGCAGGCCGAGGAATCCGCAGCGGAAGCCAAAGCCCAGCGCGGCCGAGGTTTCCATTTCGTACGAGAATGAGGCGTCGTTCAGGGCCAGTTTTTCGATCGCGTCGCGCAGGTCTTCGAATTCGGCGCTGTCCACCGGGAAGAGGCCACAGAACACCACCGGCTGCGCGGGTTTGAAGCCCGGCAGAGCAACCTTAGTTCCGTTACGGTCATTGGTGATGGTGTCACCGACGCGGGTGTCGCGGACCTGTTTGATCGAGGCTGTCAGGAAGCCGATCTCACCGGGGCCAAGGTTGTCGACCATCTCCATCTCGGGACGGAAAACGCCGACCCGGTCCACATGGTGCAGGGTGCCGTTCGACATGAACTTGACCCGCATGCCCTTTTTCAGCGTGCCATCCATGATGCGGACCAGAACGATAACGCCGAGATAGGCGTCGTACCACGAATCCACCAGCATCGCCTTGAGCGGCGCGTCCAGAGTACCCTGCGGAGCGGGCAGATGGGTAACGATGGCCTCAAGCGTTTCGTGGATGCCCTGCCCTGTCTTGGCGCTGACCTGAATGGCGTCGGTCGCGTCTATGCCGATCACATCCTCAATCTGTTCGGCCACACGGTCACAATCGGACGCGGGCAAGTCGATTTTGTTGAGCACCGGCACGATTTCATGGTCGGCGTCGATGGCTTGGTACACGTTCGCCAGCGTCTGCGCCTCGACCCCTTGGGTCGAGTCCACGACCAACAGCGAGCCTTCGACCGCGCGCATGGAGCGGCTGACCTCATAGGCAAAGTCCACGTGGCCGGGGGTGTCGATCAGGTTCAGCACATATTGCTCGCCATTGTCGGCGGTATAGTCGATGCGAACCGTGTTGGCCTTGATGGTGATGCCACGCTCACGCTCGATATCCATGCTGTCGAGCAGCTGTTCCTTCATGTCGCGATCCTTAACCGTTCCGGTCTCTTGGATGAGCCGGTCAGCAAGGGTGGATTTGCCATGGTCGATATGCGCGACGATGGAGAAATTGCGGATATGAGCGAGGTCTGTCATGGATCGGGATATGTCCGTAGATTGGCCCCTCGTCAAGCCGGGAAGCGCGCTGAAAACACACACAGAGCGCGTTATTGGCCAACCGTATTTACAGTAAATTGAGGTCTGAGGGCAATTTTGCTACCAACAAACCCAAACACGACTAAAGAGCAGTATAGAACATGGCAGACTATTCCATCTTTGTGCTTGGTGAAAGTCAGCTGTCGATCTCGTTGGCGCAGGGGCTTGACGGCATAACTCAAGGTGATGGCTCGCACCTTATTAGTCAAACCATCACGATCGACTCGCGCTCGGCCACCGAAGTGTTCATCACCGATGCAGGAAGCGACGCCAGTTTTTCCGATAATGACGGCGATCAGAGATTGGATGGGGATCAAACGATTGACGGGGTATTGTTCACTGATGGCACTCGGGTCGAAGCCGAATATGGCATCACGCTGACGGACGGTGAGAACAACTATCAAGCCGTTGCGTTCAATGTGAACAACTCATCCCCGGCCTATGGAACGGTGGAGGGCCTGGCCTTCATCGGTGGCCCGGGTGCGTTTCCACCGGCCGGTGTGGAACTGATCGTCGTTGGCACGCAGGAAGGACCTAGTTTTGAGGCCGCTGATTATGTCACACCCATTTGTTACAGCCGCGGGACACTGATACGCACTGATCAGGGGGACATTCCGATTGAGAAGATAAACCCTGGCGATAGGGTTTGGACACAGGACGATGGGTATGCCCCTGTACGGTGGATCGGATCGCAGAGCGTGATCGCGACGGGGCGCTTCAGAATGGTTGAAATCCCCGGCGGTGTGCTTTCGAACTTTGCACCGCTTTTCGTGTCGCAACAGCACAGGCTGCTTTTCACCCATTCCCTTGCCGAACTGCATTTTGGCATGTCCGAGGTTTTTGTTCCGGCCATCAGTTTTGTGGACGTCGGCCTCGCCGGGCTGTCGGGCGAAAAAACGACCTGCTATCATCACCTTCTGTTGGATCAGCACTCGGTAATCAAAGCCAACGGCGCGGCTTCTGAAAGCCTCCTTGCGACGCCCTTGGGCGCGAGTGATGACCCTGACGCTCTCTTTTTCCCCGATCTCGCCGTGCAAAACTCACACGCGACGCAGACTGCCAGGCTGGCCCTGAGACGTCGCGACGCCACGTTTTTACTGCAGAAAATCTTGTCCATTGATCCAAGGGGCCGTTTGATTCATACTCCCGCCCAGACCGAGAGAGACGATAGATTTCTCCGGGCAGGCAAAAACGAGGCTCGAGCATGAAACAGTTCCTCCTAATCGCACTCTGTGCCACGTCGATCTCGACCGTGGTACCGCAGGCTGTCGAGGCGGCACAAATCAAACGCGCATGTCTGGCGTCCGACCGTACGGCAGCAACACGTGACCGGTGCAGCTGCATCCAGCGTGTCGCCAATCAGGCGCTTACCCGCAGCGATCAAAAAACGGTCGCCAAGTGGTTTACCGACCCCCATCAGGCGCAAGAATTGAAGATGTCGCAAACCGCACACGATGATGCGCTGTGGGATCGGTATCGGAACTTCGGCCAGATGGCGCAGGCGATCTGCAGCTAAGCTAATCTCAATCCTTGACCTGATCCGCACTGCGCCCCAGAAAAGGCGCAGCGAAAGGGATATCTGATGGTTATGAAAGGGCTGACCCTGCGCGGGCTCGAAGTGTTCGAGGCCTTAGCGCGGACGGGATCGGTGGCGCAAGCCGCCGAGATCACGGGGCTCAGCCAGCCTTCGGTGTCTCAGCAATTGCGCAATCTGGAAAACGCTCTGGGGACCGAATTGGTCGATCACGGACGCCGCCCGATGCGGCTGACGCAGGCGGGGCGCAGCTTTCTGGCCCGGACCGAGGCGGTGCTGGCCGAGTTGCAGATGGCCCAGAGCGAGTTGACCGTGATGGATTTGGGGCACCTGACCACCCTGTCGATTGGGTTGATCGACGATTTCGACAATGACCTGACCCCACGGCTGGCAACTCTTCTGGCCGACAGTTTGACCCGTTCGAACTTCAAGCTGCTCACCCTGCCCAGCCTGGATTTGTTCGAAGAGCTTGAGGCCCAGCGCCTGCATCTGATGGTGTCGGCTCATTCCGGTGAGGTGCTGGAGGGCGTGGTCGAATACCCATTGGTGCAGGATCCGTTCATTCTGGTGACGCCCAAAGGCGTTGAGAACGCCGTTCAGGACCTGCCCTTTCTCCGCTATGCCCGCGAACAACTGATCAGCCGCCAGATCGAGGCTCATCTGGCCCGGCAGCGACTGGAATACGAAGAGCGGTTCGAAATCGGCTCGCATCTGGCCCTGATGGCGATGGTCGCGCGCGGCCTTGGCTGGGCCATCACAACTCCGTTGGGTTATATGCGAGCCACTCGTTTCCATGACGCGCTCGAAGCCCACCCCGCCCCTTTCGGAGACTTTGCGCGCACGATTTCCCTGTTCACTCGCACCGACTGGTCCGATCAGGTTCCTCAAGAAGTCGCGGGCATGATGCGTCGCCTGATGCGCAACCAGATCGTCGATCCGGCACTGGCGCAGTTGCCATGGCTCACCGACCGCCTGAAGGTGATGGGTTAAGCCCGCAAGTACGCGCCGAGCCCTGCGACCGCGGCCTCAATCAGGTCCAACGCCCCGTCGAAATCCCGCGTATAATAGGGGTCAGGCACATGATCAGCCCCTGTCTGAGGCGCGAAATCGGTCAGCATGCGCACCGGAGTATCGTTTCCTGCGGGTCGCAAGGCTTCGATGTTTTTGATGTTCTCAGCGTCCATACCGACGATCAGGTCGAACCGGTTAAAATCCTCGGCCTCGAATTGCCGCGCCCGCAGATCGCTCAGGTCGATACCCCGCGCTCGCGCCGCCGCCTGCATCGGCCCATAAGGCGGCTCGCCGATATGCCAGCCCGAGGTCCCGGCACTGTCGGTCTGACAATCAGGCACCCGGGCGCGAAACACGCCCTCGGCGGCGGGAGAACGGCAGATATTGCCCAGACAGACAAAGAGGATACGGTGGGTCATGGGCAAAGGTGTAACGCGTGAGGCCAAGATGGAAAAGATCGTCATTCTGACAGGGGCCGGAATCTCCGCCGAAAGCGGGCTGGGTACATTCCGCGACGAAGACGGTCTTTGGGCCAAACACCGCATCGAAGATGTCGCCACGCCCGAAGGCTTTGCCCGCGACCCGGCATTGGTTCACGGGTTTTACAATGCCCGCCGGGTGCAGGCTGCCGAGGCCCCACCGAACGAGGCGCACAAGGCGCTAGCCCGTCTGCAACGAGATTTTCGTGGAGAAGTGGTGATCGTCACCCAAAATGTTGACAGCCTGCACGAGGCCGGCGGCGCTCAAAACTTGATCCACATGCATGGCACGCTGGCCGGGGCGCTCTGTGCGGCATGTGGGCATCGTTGGACCTCGCCCCCCGAAATGGTAGTGGGTGAGCGTTGTCCGGCGTGCAACATTCCTTCGGCGCGACCGGATGTAGTTTGGTTTGGCGAGATGCCGTATCACATGGACGCAATCTACGACCATTTGGCCAGTGCGACTCTGTTCGCGGCGATCGGCACCTCCGGCCAGGTTTATCCCGCCGCCGCCTTCGTGCACGAGGCCCGTATGAGCGGCGCACAAACCGTCGAGCTAAACCTCGCCCCCTCGGATGGGGCGTCCAGTTTTGATCAAGTCATCCTCGGCCCCGCGTCAGAAACCGTCCCGAGCTGGGTAGAGGGATTACTGGGGTAGCCCTGATCGTAATCTCCGCAGACAGCAACGGATTTTCCTGTTTATAATGAAAGCCTAACACGCCGGGAGAGCATCATGACAGACCCCCAGTTTCCACGCGAAGAAATCCTGGACGACGGCAGCCTGGACGGCCGCGATTCGTTGGGAGACCAATTAGCAGGGCTGTGGTGGACGTTTCTTCTGCGCGGCATTCTGGCCGGGGCGTTGGGCATTGCAGCGCTGTTTTGGCCAACGGGCAGCATCTCACTCTTGCTGCGGCTTGTCGGGCTGTTACTGATTTTCGACGGCGGCCTGACTCTGCTGGGCTTCGGCCGGCGCGGATTGATCGGCGGTGTGGGTATCGGCGCCCTGCTAATCGGACTGGTGCTGTTGATCTGGCCCGAGGGCGTGGCCCGGCTGGCCTTTTTCCTTCTGGGTGCGTGGGCACTGATCATGGGGATCGGTTCTCTGATGGCCTGGCGACAGATGTCGAATCAACACCCCGATGCCGCTTCGGTCCGCAATTCAGGGGTTGTAGCGCTGATAATCGGGCTGGTGCTTATCTTCTGGCCCGGTGGCGGCATGGTGGCGCTTGGCTGGGCGATCGCCTTCGGAGCACTGGCCGTCTCAGCCGTGATGTTCTGGCTGACCGCTCGGTTCAAGCGCGCCCATGACCGCGTGGCGATGCGGGTGGTCAATCGCTGATCCATCCACCCGAACGCAAACAGGCCGGGCAAAGCCCGACCTGACACATGGATGACGGCCGCAGAGCGGCTCGAAGACAGGCGTAGCCTCAGTTCGAATGCGAATGCGATCCGTGGCCACCTTTGTCCTGACGCTCCAGATCGACAGGAACCTCGATCTCGATCTCGCCCGCCTTCTCAAAGATCAGGGTCACGGGAACCGTCGCACCCTGCTCGAACGGAGCGGTCAGGCCCATGAACATCACATGGTCGCCACCTCGTTTTAGCATGTGGGTTTCGCCGGCCGGAATAACAAAGCCTTCCTCAACATGCACCATCTTGGCCACGCCATTGTCATCGACTTGGTGAGTATGCAGTTCGACCCGAGCAGCCGCGTCCGATTCCGCACCGATCAACCGATCGTCAGCTTCCCCGGTGTTCTGGATATTCATGAAGGCCGCGCCTGCCTTGGCCGATTTACCCGACGATCGGGCATAAGCGTCATCAACGGAAATTGCATCCTGTGCAAATGCAGTTGTGGCCAGAGTTGCAGCAGCCAATGTGGCCAACAGTTTGGATTTGAGGGACATTGCGCCTCTCCTTGCTTAGATATCTGATAGGAAAAAGAAAGTTCTTAGAAATGGTCGGGAGGCGCACGCGCTGGCCTGTTAGGAACCGGAAGAGCGATTAAGTTCTCGACCTTACGCAGGGGCGCGGGCCGTCCTGTCTCCGGTGCCTCGGGCAAACCAGGTGATGCGACTGCAATCGCCCCCAGCAGTGTCAGCGCATAATCGGGACAGAAATGCGGGGGATGCGTTGGTTGGCCCTCGGCGTCCATATAGACCACCGCCGGACCGGAACCGGTGCACAGCACCATCTGCCCCACCGCTCTGTCCATCCCGCGCGATGCGGCCACCCCCTGCCCCGTCAGAAAAACGAGCAGCGACAGTGCTATAGGCAGAAATCTGTTCAGAGCGGCTTTCATGCTGCGCCAGATATAGGCCGGACGCAAAGCGGGCTTCAAGTGCATTCGAATACGCTTGAAGCCCGCAATGAAGAGTTTAGTGTCAGCTATCCACGCCGGGACGTTTGACAGACCCTTTGGTCAGGCTCGTATGCAACCTGTTCACCTGTCGTTGCATCCGAAAGCATGTCCCAAACGATTTGCCAACAAAGGCAGCCAACAGGGAGAGATTTTCAGATAGTTTGAAAGACATGAAATAGAACTCCGTCAGATGAATATGAATAAACATAAAACAGGCAGAGCAAATAGTATGTGAACAATGTCACCAAAAGAGGAATTTTAGTTCCACTTCACGAACAGCTTACGCAAGAAAAAACCCTGCACCTTGCGGTACAGGGTTGAATTCTTTGCAAGTAAAAAGGGCTTAGGCCGAGGCTTGTGCCTTGGCAATTTCCTTTTTCACTTTCAGCGCGTTCGAGGACAGTTCTTCGTCCTTAGCTTTTGCCAGGAACGCGTCCAGACCACCGCGGTGATCAACCGAACGCAAAGCAGCCGCCGAGATGCGCAGCTTGACGCCACGGCCCAGAGCTTCGGACTGCAGGGTAACGTCGTTCAGGTTGGGCAGAAAACGACGACGAGTTCTGTTTTTGGCGTGGCTGACATTGTTGCCAGTCATCGGGCCTTTTCCGGTCAGTTCGCAACGGCGCGACATGGTTTCTTCCTTTGTTTCTGGAGGCCCGGTGTGATACCCGCGGCCAAATCACAAGGGGCGCAACCCGAAGTCGCGCCCGAAAACTGGTTGGATGCGTGTAGTGGGAATCGCCGGAAGGGTCAAGACGGATCGCGCGAATTCTTTAAACCGACGTCACTGACAGGGTGAATCTTCGTCCGCAACAGCGGTTTGTTGTTCTTTCTGTGCCGCTCCAACAGGTGCGCCTGCTGCCGTCCGCGTGGAATAAGACGCGCAGGCCTCGGTATTAGTCTCATTTCGATCAGTTCAGGAAAAATCTCAAAAATCTCGCGCCTTGCGTCCGCGCCAAGGGATTTTAAGGCCTCAATCCCAGTAAACAGGCTTTCGGTCGGGGCATTTTCGGCGAAGATCACCTGATGACAATCAAACAACAGGTGAAAATACTCAACCTCTTTCACAGTCTCATCAACGAAAATCCCAGGCAAAACGATCAATTTGATCGCCGGGACTAACACTTCGGGCGTACCGAACATACGTTCTGCGATCTTTGACTGGACCAGCATCCGGTGTTGACGCGAAACCAACAAGTCCCGACTGGGTAACCCGTTGCCCAGCGCACCGGCTAGAATGCGTACCGGCCAAAGGCGCGGATTCTTCAGCAATTCAGACCGGTCAAATCTGCGGCGGCCGATCCACCGAATACGTTGTGATCCGTGCTCCATCGTGGGGATCATGTCCCCTATCCGCAGCGCCTGAATCAAACGCTCTCTATCCTGTGTCAGGATCAAGGTATCGCGGGTGAAACACGGAACTCCCGAGCCGTTCTCAAACGCCGAATAGGTCACCACAATGCCGGATGGCAGGGTAAATGTCCCACTGGACACCGAATAGCCGACACCATCCTCGACAGTAATGGTGCCGAAAGTGCTGTCGTTGATGACTGTCCCCACCGGCAGGTTCAGTGTATCCGTTCCGCTGCCACCACGAATATCGCCGCCAACGGAAGTACTTCTGAAATTCAGGGTGTCATTGCCGCCGCCCAGCCGAATAGAGCCGACAGTCGAACCGCTTATGTCAACGGTGTCTGCATCCGAACCCGACGCAATGCGACCGCCGACAGTGCTATTGGTGACAGTTATGGTGTCACTTCCGGCGTTGCCGATCACGTTTTCGGCGATAACGCTATTGGTGACGTTTATGTCGTCGTCACCGCCCCGCCCCCGAATATTGTCAATCGGAGACCCTTGCGGACTTCCATTCAGAGACCCGCTATTGCCTGTAACGTCGATATCGTCGTCGCTATTTGTTCCAGTTATTCTGGGCATTTGGACCGGTCCGGTACATCAGGGGCACCAGAATATCACGTTTCCACGCCAACGTCAGTCCACAACACAACTTTAGGCAGAGATCCTGTCAAGCCTTAGCCAGTCAGTGCGCTGAACGGGGAATGAGTGAGGACAGCATGGTTTCAGCAGCCGCCGAGGGGCTCAGCCCGCCTGCTCTCACTTGCGCACCCAATTGTTCCATATCGGCCCGCGCCTGAGCGGTGGACAATTGCGCCAGCAGGGCAGCACGCACCTCCTGCTCAAACCAGTACTGCGCCTGGGTCGCCCGGTTCGTTTCCCAGTGACCCAGATCCCGGCGAGATTGGGTGAGGGACTGCATCTCGGCCCACGCGCCCTCCAGCCCGTGCTCCTCGACCGCCGAGACTGTCATCGCCTTGGGGAACCCCTCTGGGTCTTGCGGGCGTTTGCGCAGCAGGCGCAGAGCACCCGCGTAGTCGGCACAGGTGCGAGTGGCGGTGGCCTTCAGGTCTCCGTCCGCCTTGTTGACCAGAATCATGTCGGCCATCTCCATGATGCCGCGTTTGACGCCCTGCAGCTCATCGCCACCCGCCGGGGCAAGCAGCAGCAGGAACAGGTCCGACATTTCGGACACCACGGTCTCCGACTGACCCACGCCCACGGTTTCGATCAGAACCACGTCAAAGGCCGCTGCTTCACACAGGGCAATCGCCTCGCGCGTGCGGCGGGCGACACCACCCAGATGCGATTGGCTGGGCGACGGGCGGATAAAGGCATTTTTCTCGCGGCTCAGACGCTCCATCCGGGTTTTGTCTCCCAGAATCGAACCTCCCGACCGGGCAGAACTGGGATCGACCGCCAGAACCGCAACGCGCAGCCCTTCCCCGATCAACATCATGCCGAAGCTTTCGATAAAGGTGGACTTGCCCACTCCCGGCGTCCCCGACAGACCAATGCGCAAGGATTGTCGTTGGGACTTGGCAACATGGGTCAACAGCTCGGTTGCCTGCGCCCGGTGATCATCGCGGCCGCTTTCGACCAGAGTGATCGCCCGTGCCAGCGCGCGGCGCTCGCCATTCAAAATCCTGTCGCCCAGCTCAGCGGTATTCATGCGCGTCCCTTACCCGATTTTCGCCTTGATGGCGTAGCGGAACGGGGTTTGTCCAGTGCCAAGCACCATGAGAATTGCCGCAGCCTGTCGGAACTGGACCTTGCCGGACGGTTGGCGGATAAAGCCCGCATGACACGCCTGCCCATCGACGACGCCATCCCCGACCTGCTCGCAGCCCTCAAAGCCTCGGGCCGCGCTGTGCTGCAGGCGCCTCCGGGTGCGGGCAAGACAACACGGGTGCCGCTGGCGATGCTTGAAGCGGGCGTGTGCGACGGCAAGATCGTGATGCTGGAACCGCGCCGGTTGGCCGCGCGCGCCGCCGCAGAACGGATGGCGGAAACACTGGGCCAACGCGCGGGCGAGACGGTCGGTTACCGCGTACGCGGCGACGCCAAGGTTTCAAAATCCACGCGGATCGAAGTTGTCACCGAGGGCATTCTGACCCGGATGCTGCAATCCGAGCCCGACCTGCCGGGCGTTGGTGCGGTGATCTTTGACGAATTCCACGAACGGTCCCTGAACGCCGATCTGGGACTGGCGTTGTGCCTAGAGGTCACCGGCGCTCTGCGCGATGATCTGATCCTGCTGGCTATGTCCGCAACGCTGGATGCTGAACCGGTGGGCCGGCTGATGGAGGCGCCTCTGGTGACCTCCGAAGGGCGCAGTTATCCGGTTGAAACGCGTTGGCTGAACCGTCTTTTGGGGGCGCAGGCAAGGCGGCTGGACGCTCTGGTCGATCTGGTGATTCAGGCCGAGCGGGATACGCGCAAAACCGGCGGAGGGATACTAGTGTTCCTGCCCGGTGAAGGCGAAATCCGGCGGGCCGAGGCCGCCTTGTCCGGGCGTTTATCCGGCGATTGCGTAGTAAGGCCCCTGTTCGGCGCGATGCCCTTCGCCGCCCAGCGCGCCGCAATTGCGCCTGTTGAATCAGGCCGCAAAGTGGTGCTCGCTACGTCGATCGCCGAGACCTCGCTGACCATTCCCGACATCCGCGTAGTGGTCGACATGGGCCAAGCACGGCGGGCGCGGTTCGATCCGGGCTCGGGCATGTCGCGGTTGGTGACCGAGCGCGTAACACGGGCCGAGGCCACCCAGCGCGCGGGCCGCGCCGGACGTGTCGCCGAAGGGGTCTGCTATCGGCTGTGGTCCAAGGGCGAAGAGGGTGCTTTGGCCGCCTATCCCCCGGCCGAGATCGAAGCCGCCGACCTGACCGGACTGGCGCTGGAACTGGCGCTGTGGGGCGCAGAACCGAGCGATCTGGCCTTCCTGACACCGCCCCCTGAAGGCACCATGGCTGAGGCTAAAGCCCTGCTGAACATGCTCGGCGCGCTGGATACCAAAGGGCGGATCACCGAACACGGGCGCGCGCTGGCCGCGCTGCCTCTGCACCCGCGTCTGGGGCATATGCTGGAACGCGTCGGGCGGGACGCTGCGCCATTAGCCGCGCTGATGGCCGAACGCGATCCGCTTAAAGGTGCCCCGGCAGATATGCTGCTACGGCTGGAAGCGCTGCGCGACGTACGCGCGTTTCAGCGCAATCGAGTCTGGCAGGTAAACGCGGGTGCCTTAGATCGGATCAAGGCTGAGGCCAAACGGCTGCGTACCAAAGGCAACGCCACCGATCTGAGCCCTGCCTCGGTGGCCGCGCTGGCCTATCCCGACCGGATCGGGCAACGCCGCAAGGGTGACGTGCCACGCTATGTCCTGTCCGGCGGCAAAGGGGTCGTGCTGGTTGCTGGCGATACTCTGGCCGCCGCGCCCTATCTGGTGGTCACGGATACCGACGGCAACCCGCGTGAGGCGCGCGTGCGAATGGCTGCCCAGATCTCGGAACGCGAAATTCGTGACCTGTTTGCGGATCAGATCGACTGGGTCGACAGTTGTGAGTGGTCAAAACGTAACCGGAGGGTGGTGGCGCGCCAACAAGAGCGGCTCGGCGCAATCACTCTGAGCGACCGCATCTGGAAAGACGTCCCTGACGATGCGGTAGCGCAAGCCATGCTGGACGGTGTGCGCGATCTTAGTCTGCGGCTGGGCGACGCTGCGGCACGTTTTGCCGCCCGCGTAGAATTGGTACGGGCCGAGGGCGCGGACCTGCCCGATTTCACCATCGAGGGACTGACAGATACCCTAGAAGACTGGTTGCTGCCGACGCTCTCAAACGTGCGCAATGCCGAGGAGTGGAAGCGGTTCGACCTGTTGCCCGCCCTGCGTGCCCGGCTGGACTGGAACCAGACGCAAGAGTTGGACCGCCGTGCGCCGGGATCATTTGAGACACCGCTGGGGCGAAAGGTGCCGATTGATTACGGCGGCGCGGTGCCTGAAATATCGGTGCGTCTGCAAGAGCTGTTCGGTGTCACACGGCACCCTGTCGTAGGGGGTGAGGCGCTGAAAATCACTCTGCTGTCCCCGGCGCAGCGACCAATCCAGATCACCCGCGACCTGCCCGGTTTCTGGGCGGGGTCTTATGCCGACGTCCGCAAGGATATGCGCGCGCAATATCCCAAACACCCCTGGCCCGAGGATCCGACCCAGGCCGATCCCACCCTGCGCGCCAAGCGGCGGGGACAAAACCGCGATTGACCATTTGTTCAGAGTTTTCGACGAAGACTCCAAGCCGATGAAAGCGCAGGAAATTCAGAGGGTCTCATTGAAGACATCGCGCGTTGTTGCTATATCTCTTCAGCTTGACATTAACGCGCGTACAAAAGATCAGTTTATGACCAAATGGTTGCGAAACATCTGGGAGGAGGTCGCACGACCCATTTTCCTGCGCCCCAAGCGGGTGCAGTTCGCAGCGTTATGCACGCGTGAAAAAGAAAGCGGGCCAGAGGTCCTGCTGATCACCAGCCGCGACACCGGGCGCTGGATTATCCCCAAAGGCTGGCCGATGGATGGCAAGGACGGTGCCGAAACCGCACTGCAGGAGGCTTGGGAAGAGGCCGGCGTACGTGCGCCCAGCCCTGCTAAAGAGCCGATAGGCTATTTTACCTACGACAAAATCCTGAAAGACGGCTCGGCCCTGCCCGTTCTGACCAGTGTCTACCGGATCGAAGTGCAGGATCTTGCGGACAGCTTTCCCGAAGCAGACGAACGTAAGAGGGTCTGGTTAGCTCCTGCAATTGCAGCCGAACGCGTCAATGAACCGGAACTGCGCGACATACTGCTCCGATTGTAACAGTTTCGCAAAAATTTGATGACAAAGCGGTTGCCCGCGCGGGTGAAACCGTCTAGCCGCGTGTGTCAACTCAAATAAGCCGCAAATTCCCATGTCGAACATGACTACAAAAACCCGTTGGCAGGCGCTGGATAGCGACCTGCACCGCATCTCGCGTGTCGAAACCGCGAATGTCCATGTGGCGCGCCCGATGCTGGCGCCCGGCATCGCGCTGGCCTTTATCGCGCTGGCCGGTTTGTCGGCAGCCGTGTTTTTCGGACAGGCCGATGGCGGGCTGATCGTTGTCGCGGCAGCGGTTTTCGGGGCCTATATGGCGGTCAATATCGGCGCCAACGACGTGGCCAACAACATGGGTCCGGCGGTCGGAGCCAATGCTCTGACCATGGGCGGCGCGATCGTCATCGCGGCCGTCGCCGAAAGCGCAGGTGCGCTGCTGGCGGGTGGGGATGTGGTCTCGACCATTTCAAAGGGGATTATCGACCCGGCCTCGGTCCAGAACAGCAATGTGTTTATCTGGGCGATGATGGCCGCACTGATTTCCTCGGCGATGTGGGTCAACCTCGCCACTTGGGTCGGTGCACCGGTCTCAACCACACACTCGGTCGTTGGTGGTGTGATGGGCGCTGGTATTGCCGCAGCAGGTCTGAGCGCCGTGAGCTGGGGCACAATGAGCGCCATCGCCGCAAGCTGGGTGATCTCACCGGTTTTGGGCGGAGTGATCGCGGCAGGGTTTCTGGCGCTGATCAAGGCCAAGATCCAGTATCAGGACGACAAGATTGCTGCCGCTCGGCGCTGGGTTCCGATCCTCGTGGCCGTCATGGCAGCGGCGTTTTCCACCTATCTGGCCGTCAAAGGCCTGAAGCGGATCGTTAAGATCGAGCTTGAGATGGCCCTTCTGATCGGTCTGGCCTCGGGCCTGCTGGTCTGGTCGGTGACAGTGCCTTGGGTACGACGAAAATCCGAGGGGATGGAAAACCGTACGAAATCTCTGAAAACGCTGTTTGGCCTGCCTCTGGTCATCTCGGCCACGTTCCTCAGCTTCGCCCACGGCGCCAATGACGTGGCTAATGCGGTTGGCCCTCTTGCGGCGATCGTGCATGCGGCAGAATTCGGCGATTTCGCTTCGAAAGTGGCGATCCCAAGCTGGGTGATGGTGATCGGTGCCTTCGGGATTTCCTTCGGTCTGTTTCTGTTCGGCCCCAAACTGATCCGGATGGTGGGCAGCCAGATCACCAAGCTGAACCCGATGCGCGCGTTCTGCGTGGCGCTGTCGGCGGCAATCACAGTGATCGTTGCCAGCTGGCTGGGTCTGCCGGTAAGTTCCACCCACATCGCCGTGGGGGCCGTGTTCGGAGTTGGGTTCTATCGCGAATGGCACTCGGACCGCCGCTGGAAGCAATCGAACCGCCAGCGTCCCGCCGAACAGCGGCTGGCCCGCGAAGAGCACCAACGCCGCAAGCTGGTGCGTCGCTCGCATTTCATGACAATTGTGGCGGCCTGGATCATTACCGTTCCTGCGGCTGCGGCCATGTCGGCGGCGATTTTCGTTTTCCTGACGGCATTTATCTGACCCTGCCTAAGGCTTAACCTGATCCGGTGACAGAGCGATCTCGGGCGCTTGTTCGATCAACACCCGCACGTTGGCACAGATCGGAGTCGCCACCCCAAACTGCTTACCGAGACGAATGATCTCGCCTTGCAGGCTGTCAATCTCGGTCGGGCGGCCCGCCATCAGATCATAGGCCATCGAGGTCCGCGCGCTGGGGTCGATGGTAAGCATACGTGCCGCGATCCGGGTAAAGACCGGCGTCGGCAGGCGCAGGATATGCGGCGTCATCCACGCAGGCAGAGGTGTGGTCGAGGCCACAGGGTGACCTGCCGCCTTGAGCACCGCCAGAGCTTCAGCCATCTGGTCCGCCATCACCCTCCGCCAGTTGCGGTCCAACAGTTGCTCTTTCAGCGTCAGACCAGACAACGCATTCAGCGCGTTGTTGAGATTGATCACCAGCTTGCCCCATTGCACAGCGTCGATGTCGTCGCTCTCAACAACCGGCAAATCGGGGCTGCTGAGCTTTTCACCCAGCGCGCCAACACCACTTTGAATGACAATCTCACCCGAAGTCGCCCGATGAAAACACGCAGGTTCGGTCGGCACTACGTTGAATGGCACCATCCCGGCACGCACGTCGTGGTCCGGCAGAGCGGCTCGCAAAATACGGGCGTTGTCCATCCCGTTCTGCCACGACAGAACCGGGGCAGACTTCGACACATACTGGGCGATCCGGGCGGCTATTTCAGCCGTTGCGCCGGTCTTGACGGACACGATCACGGCTTCTGCGGTGGTCAGACAGCTTGCGTTCTCGGTCAGGGTCAAATCCTGCGCAGCCACGTGTCGGTTCAGGCCCGAGAAATCAGTGACAATCAGCCCCCTATCACGGATCGGGTCCAGAATGCGCGACCGGCCCAATAAGGTTACGTCGTGGCCTGAATGGGTCAGCAAGGCCCCGCAATAACAGCCGATACTGCCCGCCCCTGCGATCACGATCTTCATGGTGCGCCTCCTCGGGGCAAAGGATCGCCGGGATCAATAAGTCGGGCAAGACCCCCTTACGTTTGGTCAGCGCGCCAGCCGCGGGCGGGTACGCTCCAACTCTTCCGAGATCGGAATGAATTCCTGATCATCCCCCGGCGGCAGGTGGAACGCGCCATGCGCCCAGTCGGCGGTTTTCCATTCGCGGGTGGCGGCCTCGATCTTTTCCTTCGAGGACGACACGAAATTCCACCAGATATAACGATCCTCGTTCAGCGTCGCGCCCCCAAGCAGCATCAACCGTGCGCCCAGTGGCCCGGCCTTGACCGAAAGATGATCGCCCGGGCGGAACACCATCATGCGGCCCTCGTCGAACTTGTCACCGGCAATCTCGACTGAGCCTTGAGTGACATAAACGCCCCGATCCTCATGATCGTCCGGCAGGGGAAACGCAGCACCCGGTTCAAGCTGGACGTCCAGATAAAAGGTCTCGGACAGCATCGTGACCGGGCTAGTTTCACCATAGGCCGATCCGAGGATCAGGCGGGCGCTGACCCCGTTATCCTCAATATGCGGCAAGGACGCTTGTTTGTGGTGCTCGAAATCTGGGGCCATATCCTCATGAGCCTCAGGCAGAGCGATCCAGGTCTGGATGCCGAACAGGCTGTGTTTCTTGCCGCGCGTTTCTGCGCTGGTGCGCTCGGAATGAGTAACGCCGCGGCCGGCGACCATCCAATTGACTTCGCCGGGGTAAATCATTTGATGCGTACCAAGACTGTCGCGATGTTCGAACTCACCCTGATACAGGTAGGTGACGGTACCCAGACCGATATGCGGATGCGGGCGCACGTCGATGCCGCCGTCAGTGATGAACTCGGCAGGGCCCATCTGGTCAAAGAAGATGAATGGTCCCACAAGTTGACGTTTGAGGGAGGGCAGCGCGCGGCGCACTTCGAACCCGCCCAAATCGCGGGCGCGCGGGATGATCAAGGTCTCAAGTGCCGCATTTTCCGACAGGCATTCGGGGGTGTGGGTCGGGTTCCAACTCATTCCAGCTCTCCTGTGATCAGAGGTATAAGGTTCACAAAAGAAGGATATAGGGCGAATTTACGCTGGAAAACTTGCAATTTTGCACAGTCAGAGTGCAGGAAATTTGCCGATGTCTAGGGCCACAGCCGGGGAAAGAACGGCCCGTCGATGCGGTCGCCTTCACGATAGCCTGCCGCCTCGAACTGCGCGCGTTCATCTTTTGCCCAGTCGCCGCGATACCGGATGATCCCGTCCGGTGCCGTCATCCGCAGGGTAAAGCGTCGGACCGTTTCGCTGGGCGTCACCGAGGACAGACCTCCATGTAACGTACGCATGTCGAAAAAGATGCAATCGCCCAACTGCATGTCCCATTGCAGCAGGTCATAGGCATCCGGGTCGGCGTTGATATCGGGCGGCGGATGATAGGTCAGGCCTGCAACCTCGGTCGGTTCGTAACTGGGATGCCCGTCCGCGAACCGGACCCGCATGAACAGCTTGTCCCACAGGTGCGAGCCTTTCACAAAGGCGATACCGTTCTCCTTGGTCACCGGCTCCAGCGGTAGCCAGAGGACGCACATCGTGCCCGCGAAGTCGAAATAGGACAGGTCCTGATGGAATGGTGGGCGTGAGGTCGACCCGGCTTCGCGCAGGAACCAGTTGTCCATGACAAGGTTGATCGACGGTGCGCATAACAGTTGCCCCGCCAGCGCGGCACAGGGGGATTTGCGTACAAAATCGGTGAATTGAGGGATTTTGTCCCAAGCCCAGTAATCCTCGAAATAGGCCGGGGCGCTGGGGTCTTTGGTGTGGCGGGTGAAGTTTTCGCTTGGGTTGGCTAGGTCCGCATCGATCCCCTCGCGCAGCAGCGATAGCCAATGCTCCGAGAATTTCGAGCGCAAGACGACGGCCCCGTCGCGCTTGAAGGCGGCGATTTCGTCGGGTGACACTGTTTGCATATTGTCCATCGGGAGGCCTTTCGGATCGGTATCGCGAGGATGGCACCCCAGTTCACTTGGGGTCAAAGAAATTCGCGTTGGATGTTCACAGGGCCGTGAAACCTGCCTCGGAAAAGGCGCGAACCGTGCTATCTTAGCGCCGTGGCGCGTTGCGATCCAATTGGATGACACCTTGCAGGAGGTCCCGACATGACAAAGACAGGCTTTTCCCGCCGTTCCATGATTGCCCTCGGCGGTGCCGTTCTGGCGACCGGCACAACCGGCTTGCTACTGCCTGCGCGTGCGGCTGGGCTGGCCCCGACACCGTCCATGCGCGGCGGGTCCAACAACTACCGCCCCGGTGCGCCCATTGTTACTCAAATCGGTGACGGCGGCTTCTGGATGACCGGCACGGTGCGCCGCGCGGGTGACGGAGCCCCGCTTCCCAACCAGCGCATCCAGATTTGGGCGCACACGACCGAAGGCCACGAACGCGACCCGCAGAGCCACGGGGCAACACTGACCGACGCGAATGGAGAGTTTCGGCTGGAGATGCCGCAGATCGTGCCTGCGTTCGGCCAGCCGCATGGCCATCTGGCCTATGACAGCGGTGAATTCGAGACCGTGTTCCTGCGGCCGATCATGGCGAGTTCGAAGGACAAGACGCTCGCCGCGCATTTCGTCCTTCAACCCCTCTGACCATTCGTGACTCGCGCGCTGCTGATCTGGACAGTTCTGGCCCTCGTCCTGGCGGTACCCTTGGTTGCAGCAGCGAAAAGTCCGCTTTTGGCGTGGCGTGATCCTGTCTACATCATCGCCGGGATTGCGGGTGTGGTCGGTATGGGGTTGCTCTTGATGCAGCCCCTTCTGGCCGGGCGATACCTGCCCGGGCTTTCACCACTGGCCAGCCGCAAGTGGCACCGGTGGGTTGGCGTCAGCCTGATCGCGGCCATCCTGATCCACGTTGGCGGCCTGTGGATCACCAGCCCGCCTGATGTCGTGGACGCTTTGCTGTTCGTCTCACCCACCCCGTTTTCAGCTTGGGGTGTCATTGCAATGTGGTCGAGTTTTGCAGCCGCCATCCTAGGCGTATATCGGCAACGTCTGAAGCTTCGGTTCCGGGTCTGGAGGTTGGGTCACACATTGCTGGCTGCTGTGACCATCGTCGGCAGCGTGGTGCACGCGATGCTGATCGAAGGCACAATGGAGATCATGACCAAATCCGCCCTCTGCGCTTTGGTTTTGATGGCGAGCGTCCGAACGCTCGCCAAACTGCGCGTTTGGGATGTGCGCAGACGTTAAACGCCCAGACACCAGCGCATTACGGCCTTCTGCGCGTGCAGACGGTTCTCTGCCTCGTCAAAGATCACCGAGTTCAGGCCGTCCATCACTTCGGAGGTCGCTTCTTCCTCGCGGTGCGCGGGCAGGCAGTGCATGAACAGTGCGTCGGGCTTGGCGTGGGACATCAACTCCGTATTCACCTGGTACGGCCGCAGCAGGTTGTGGCGACGCTCCTTGGCCGATTGGCTATCGTGCATCGAGACCCAGGTGTCTGCGACAACCAGATCGGCGCCCTCGACAGCCTTGAACGGATCACGCTCGACCACGATTTTTGACCCCTTCTGGCGAGCGAAGCCCATGAATTCATCCTCAGGGTCGAACTGCGCCGGGCCGGTGAAGGTCAGGTCAAACCCGAACTGGCCTGCCGCATGCAGGAACGAGGCGCAGACGTTGTTGCCATCACCTGTCCAGACAACCTTTTTGCCTGCGATGGGGCCGCGGTGTTCTTCGAAGGTCAGCACATCGGCCATGATCTGGCAGGGATGGGTGCGGTCGGTCAGGCCGTTGATCACCGGCACGTCGGAATATTCGGCCATCTCGGTAAGGATCGTCTCATCAAAGGTCCGGATCATGATCATGTCGACATAGCGCGACAGCACGCGGGCGGTGTCCGCGATGGTCTCACCATGGCCCAACTGCATATCCTTGCCGGACAGCACCATCGTCTGCCCGCCCATCTGGCGCACGCCCACATCAAAGGACACGCGGGTCCGGGTCGAGGGTTTTTCGAAGATCAGTGCAACCATGCGGTCCTTGAGCGGCTGTTCGTCATCCAGCGCGGCCTTGGGCTGGCCCAAACGGGCTTGCTTCATCTCACTGGCCTGATTGATCATCGCCCGCAATTCGTGTGCGTCAGTTTTGTGGATATCGAGAAAATGGTTCATTTCGTTTCGCTTTTGACTGTCAGTTGCTGAGGGCACCGCCCTCGCAGAATGTGGTATAAGATCAGGCCGTAGCCAGATTGCTCTCGATCTGAGCGGCGGCTTTGTCGAGGCGGATCATGGCCTGGGCAATGTCATCCTCGGTCAGGGTCAGCGGCGGCAGCAGGCGGATCACGTTGTCGGCGGCGGGAACGGTGATGACCTCGTTGTCATAACCCGCATTCACAACATCCGTGTTGGTCGCCTTGCATTTGATGCCCAGCATCAGCCCAGAGCCGCGCACGTCCTCGAACACATCCGGGTGATCGGCAACCAGACCTTCCAACTTTTGGCGCAGCAGGCCGGCCTTGCGGTTCACACCCTCCAGAAAGGCGGGGGTAGCGACCAGATCGATCACCGCGCAGCCAACGGCGCAGCCCAACGGGTTGCCGCCATAGGTCGAGCCATGAGTGCCTGCGGTCATGCCGCTGGCGGCGTCTTCGCTGGCAAGTACCGCACCCAGAGGGAAACCTCCGCCGATGCCTTTGGCAACCATCATGATATCGGGGGTAATCCCCGCCCATTCATGCGCGAACAGCTTACCGGTCCGACCAACACCGCATTGCACTTCGTCCAGGATCAGCAACAGGCCGTTTTCGTCGCAGATCTGGCGCAGGGCCTTCATCTCGGCATCGGGCACCGGTCGAATGCCACCTTCGCCCTGCACCGGCTCGATCATGATGGCAGCGGTGTTATCGGTGATCGCGTCGGTGACACCGTCCAGGTCGCCGAACGTGACATGCACAAAACCCGGCAGCAGCGGGCCGAAACCTTTGGTCATCTTCTCAGACCCGGCCGCCGCGATTCCGGCCGAGGACCGTCCATGGAACGAGCCGCTGAAGGTGATGATCTCGACCTTTTCGGGTTGACCTTTGTCATAGAAATACTTGCGGGCCATCTTCACGGCCAACTCGCAGGACTCGGTACCCGAATTGGTGAAGAACACCGTGTCGGCAAAGGTATGCTCGACCAGCTTGTCGGCCAGCGCCTGCTGTTGCGGGATGTTGTACAGGTTCGAGACATGCCACAGCGCGTGTGCCTGTTCAGTTAGTGCGTTGACCAGCGCCGGATGCGCATGGCCCAGCGCGTTCACCGCGATCCCTGCACCGAGGTCCAGAAAACGTCGGCCATCCGCCTCGGTCAGCCAAGCGCCTTCGCCCTTCACAAAGGTCAGGGGCGCACGATTATAGGTCGGCAGAACGGACGGGATCATCGGATCATCCTTTTCGATATGTTGAGCCCCGTGAGTGATACACGAAGGCAGGGTTCGTCAACAGATTTGGTGGGGTTTGCGCGGATTTACAGCGCGCAATGGATCAAACGGGCCGGTTACGCGGCAATGCGTCGGCGTCGGAGTCGCAGGATATGTGCGTGTTTGATCATGCCGCGCCGTATAGCGAGGCGCAGGCGTTGTGAAAACCCTGAAAATCGCGACCTCCGAAATTTCGTTCTGAGACGAATGTTTCCTGCTTGCTATTTTTCCGATGCTGGCCCACCGCTAGGGGCATGACACCCGCGCGCCAGAACCCTGCCCTTGCGGCCTTGCTGATCGTGACCGCTAGCGCGTTTATTGCGGGCACCACGCTGCTGGCCAAAGCGCTGGGGACAGATACGCTGGGCCCCGCGCTGCATCCGATGCAGATCAGCCACGGGCGGTTTCTGTTCGCCTTTCTGGTGATCGTCAGCGCGGTGGGGATCCTGCGCCCAAAACTACGTCGCCCGCATTGGGGGCTGCATATCGGGCGGACCAGTTTCGGGTGGGTCGGGATCACTTTGATGTTCGCCTCGGTCGCGTTCATCCCAATCGCAGACGCCACGGCGATTTCCTTCCTGAACCCGGTCTTCGCGATGGTGTTGGCTGTCCCGCTGCTGAAAGAGGGTGTCGGCCCATGGCGCTGGTTAGCCGCAGCCGTGGCATTGGCCGGTGCGCTGATCCTGCTGCGCCCGACTCCCGACAGCTTTCAGCCGGCTGCATTGCTGGCGCTGGCCGCTGCGGCGTCAATTGGTATGGAGTTGATTTTCATCAAAAAGCTCTCGGGCCGGGAAATTCCGATCCAGATCCTGTTGGTCAATAATGCGATGGGGCTGACGATTGCCTCGGTCGCGGTCAGTTTTGTGTTCCAGATGCCGACACCCGCGCAATGGGCGGCGCTGGCGGGCATTGGCGTACTGATGGCCTGTGCGCAGGCCAGTTTCGTCAACGGTATGGCCCGCGCGGATGCGTCCTTTGTAGCGCCTATCAGCTATGCGACGCTGATCTTTGCCGCCCTTTACGATTTCGCGGTGTTCGGCGTGATCCCGGATGCGATCAGCCAAATCGGCTCGGCCATCATCCTGACCGGCGGGCTGATTCTAGTGTGGCGCGAAACGCGGCAGCGTCAGGCCTTGAGCCGGTAACCCGTGCGCAGCATCTGCCAGGTGACCGCGCCAACCACCAGCGTCGCGCCGGTGCAGACAACCATTCCCAACCACGGAGAACTGTCGGACACGCCGATCATCCCATAGCGCAACCCGTCAATCAGATAGAACACCGGGTTCAGGTGGCTCAGCTTGTTCAGCAGCGGCGGCAGCGCCTCGACCGAGTAAAACGTGCCCGACAGAAAGGCCAACGGCGTGACGATGAAGTTGGTGATCGCTGCCATCTGATCGAATTTGTTGGCAAAGATGCCGGCAAACAGGCCCAACGCGCCCATGAAAGCGCCTCCGAGGATCACGAAAATCAGAGTGATCAGCGGGTTCTGCGGCGCGATGGACAGAAATACCAGAAACGCGGCCGCGACGACAAAGGCGATCAGGACGCCGCGGGCGATGCCTCCGGCCAAATAGCCCAGCAGAATCTCCAGTGGCGACAACGGAGGCATCAACGTGTCGACGATGTTCCCCTGAATCTTGGCGATAATGATCGAGGACGACGTATTGGCAAATGAATTCTGGATCACCGTCATCATCATGATGCCCGGTGCCAGAAAGACCAGAAACGGAACCCCCATCACGTCGGGCCGCCCCGGCCCAATGGCGATGGTGAAGATCAGCAGGAACAAACCAGCCGTCACCAGCGGTGCCATCAGAGTCTGTGTCCAGACGGCCAGAAACCGCAGGGTTTCGCGTTTGGCCAGCGTATAGAGGCCCATCCAATTGACCGCCCCAAACCGGCGCGCGTCCTGATCGATAAGATTCTGCATGTCTGCCCCATAGCTGATTCGAAGACCGCTTGTAACTCGGCCCGCAGTGATTAAAATAGGGGGCTGAGACGAATTCCCAAGGCGGCCCGAATCCGGGGCCGCTTTCCGCTTTTGAAAGGCAACCGATGTCCTGGACTGACGAGCGCGTAGAACTGCTGAAGAAAATGTGGGGCGAGGGCCAGTCGGCCAGCCAGATCGCCAAGGAACTGGGCGGCGTGACCCGCAACGCCGTGATCGGCAAAGTGCACCGTCTGGGCCTGTCGAACCGCGCAACCGGTGCTGCGCCTGCCAAGGCCGAGCCCAAGGAAAAACCGGCACCCGCGCCCAAGGCCGAGGCCAAGCCGAAACCCGCACCCAAGACCGAGCCTGCACGCCCAGCCCCTGCCCCTGCGGCCGAAGCGAAACCTGCTGTGCCGGCCCGCCGCCAGATCATCCCGGCAGGCCAGCCGCTGCCGCCGCAGCCTTCGGCCAACGAGATCAGCCCTGAGGCGCTGGCCAAGGTCAATGAGGTTGAGAAAAAGGCCAAAAAGCTGACGCTGATGGAACTGACCGAGAAGACCTGCAAATGGCCCGTGGGCGACCCTGCGACCGAAGATTTCTGGTTCTGCGGCCTGCCCGTTGAAGCTGGAAAACCCTATTGCGAGGCGCATGTTGGCGTGGCGTTCCAGCCCATGAGCTCGCGTCGCGACCGTCGGCGGTAAAGGCCGTGCGCCAGGATCCGACCGCGATGGAGGATACCTGGCTAACCCGGGCAAAACGTCTGTTGGCGCTGGCCGAAACCGGCCAGCACTTTACCAAAGACCCGTTTGACCGCGAACGTTTTGACGAGATCGCCGAGATGGCGCAGGCCATGCTGGCCGATCTTGGCAACGTTCCCATTTCTCAAATCACCGGGTTGTTCCCAACACATGCAGGCGGCTATGCCACGCCCAGCATCGACATCCGAGGTGCCGTCATTCGTGATGGCCGTATACTGCTTGTACGCGAACACAGCGATGGCAATTGGGCCATGCCGGGCGGGTTCGCGGATATCGGCAGTTCTCCGGCGGAAAACATCGAACGTGAGGTCTTGGAAGAGGCCGGACTGCAGGTTCGGGCAAGGCAACTTTATGCCTTGCGTCACAAAGCGCGGCACCCATACCCACCAGACACGCGGGATTTCTACAAGCTGTTTTTCCTGTGCGATGAGGTCGGCTCAGATGCCCCTAAGCCGGGGGCTGAAACCAGTGAAGCCGCCTTTTTTGCTCCGGATGCAATTCCCGAACTTTCATTGACCAGAAACATTCACGCGGACATATTGGCGGCGTTTCGCGCCTTTGCACAGGATCAGTCTGCAACTCTGTTCGATTGATCTACTGTGCCGGATGCGACGGCAAATCCGGCATCGGCACCCAGCCGGGCAACTCATCCGGCGCGACCGAAACATGCAAGCGTTCTGACGGATCACGCCCGACCTTCCGGTGTTTGCGCAGCAGGAAAATCTTGCCCCACCCACGCCAGGTGCCGACCGAAGGCGCAGTGGTCGCGGTCGGGAACCGGTCGCGCCAGCCGTCAGGCAGCGGCAAGCCATGCAGCTCGGCCTTGTCCAGCATCCAGATCAGAGGGATGTTGCTGAGCGGTCGCGCCTCTTCAAACCCGTTTAACTGGCCGCCGACATCGCCATGGGTGCCGCGGAACCAGACCTGTTCGACATGGCCGTCGAAATCAGAGGTGCACTCCCACAAAACCGGCTCATAAACCTCGCGTGTTTCGTCCAGTGCCATGGCGTGATAGCCGTGCCGGGTGGAAGGCCCCAGTTGGTGGTTGTGGAACGCGTGTTTTTCTTCGGCCCGGCGCCACAGCAACGGCAGACGCAAGCCCAGCGCCTTAACCGTGTCCCAGACGCCGATCATTTCAATGGCGATTTCTTCGTGACAGAACTTGCGGCGGAAATCCCGGGCTGCGGTGCCGTCGGGATTGCATTCATAGTGGCGGTAGGCCTGTTTGATATTTCGCACCGTGGCGTGCTCGGCCTTTAGCAGGCCAATCATGTCGATTACCCCGGCCAAGCTGCGCACCCCGTAAGCCCCACGCGAGTAACCGATAAAGAAGATCCGGTCACCGGGTTTGTAGCGTGATGTCAGATAGCCATAGGCGCGGCGGATCTGACGGTTGATCCCCCGCCCCATCATCACATCCAGCGAGGTTTTCCAGCTTTCCCACTGAACGCCCGCCTCATAGAACACCGAGACCTTGCCGCCCATCTCCTGACACAGGCGGAACGTCTGACCGGCATGGGTTTCAAATCCCGGCTCCAGCGTCGACATGGTGCCGTCGAGGATGATGACATGGCTGACAGGTTCGCGATGAGGCGTCTCGGCCGAGTGTTCGGACCGCAGAGGCCGTCCGAGCCATCCCAGTACCTTTCTACTCAGCCGCGACAGAACCATGTGTCAACAATTCCCAAACTCTGAGGGGTGTGAACGGCATATCCGCCTGTCGCACCCCGTGATCCCAAAGCGCGTCCTGAACCGCGTTTGCCACAGCGGCCAGCGCGCCCACGGTACCGGCCTCTCCGCAGCCTTTCATCCCCATCGGGTTGGAAGTTGACGGAACCGGCGCCGAGGTAAACTTTATCATGGGTATCTCGGCCGCGCGGGGCAAGGCGTAGTCCATCAACGAAGCCGTGAGCAGTTGCCCTTGCGCATCATGCACAACATGCTCGGTCAGGGCCTGTCCGATACCCTGAACCACGCCGCCATGCACCTGCCCTTCGGCCAGCATTGGGTTGATAAGGTTACCAAAATCATCAACAACTGTATAGCGGTCCACCCATGTTTCACCGGTGTAAGAATCGATAACGATTTCGGCAACATGTGCTCCGTTGGGGTAACTGCGGGCATCCAGGTTGGCGCGTGCTTCGTGCTGCAGCAGATCGGTGCGACCATCGGCGCGAGCCATCTCGGCCGCCTCGGTCAGGGTGGGCGTCAGGTTGGATCCGGGCGCTCGGAATGTTTCGTGATCAAAGCTCACGTCAGCCTCCTCGACACCCATCTTATCGGCCAGATAAGGCGTGAATGCGGCGATCATGACGTCGATTGTGGCCAGCGTTGCCGTGCTTTGCACCGTGACCGAGCGTGATCCGCCCGTACCACCCCCGTGGGGCAGTTGATCGCTGTCGCCCTGAATGACGGTGATCCGGTCCATGGGAACACCCGTCTGATCCGATAGAAACTGGGTATAGGCCGTCTCATGCCCTTGCCCGTTTGACTGAGTGCCCACGTAAAGGTTCACGGTCCCGTCCTCACAAAAGGCAATTTTTGCGTTCTCAGAAGGGGCACCCAGAATGCTTTCGATATAATAACACAGCCCCTGCCCCCGGATCAGGCCACGCTCGGCATCGGCGGCCTTGCGTTCGGCAAAGCCCTGCGTCTGTTCGCCAGCGCGGGTCAGGACCATGTTGAAATCGCCGACATCATAGGTTTCCCCTGTCGCAGACGTGTAGGGAAACCTCTCGGGCTGGATGAAGTTTTTCCGGCGTAGCACCCACGGATCGACCCCCAATTCACGCGCGGCACGATCCATCAACCGTTCAAGGACATAAATCGCCTCGGGGCGTCCTGCGCCGCGATAGGCATCAACCTGTGTGGTGTTGGTATAGAACCCATCGACCCGCAGATAGGTGGTTTGAACGTCATAGACCCCCATCAAAACCTTGCTGAACAGGTCGGTCTGAATCGCCTGCCCGAAATGGCTGTTATAGGCGCCGAGGTTGACCTTGCTGTGCACCCGGTAGGCGGTGATCTGGTGATCGGCGTCAAAGGCCAGCTCGGCCAGAGAGGTTAAATCGCGACCATGATGATCGGACAGCATCGCCTCGGACCGGTCCGACATCCAGTGAACGGGTTGGCCCAGCTTCATTGCCGCCACGGCGACACAGAAATACTCCGGGTACGGCATCACCTTCATCCCGAACCCACCGCCCACGTCAGGGGTGGTGACGCGGATAGTGTCAGGCTCGAGCTTCAGCTTCTGCGCCAATTGCGCACGCATGGCCCAGACACCCTGCCCACCATAGGCAAACTGCAGCCGCTCGTCGGTCCAATGCGCCTGACAGCCGCGCGGTTCCAGCGAGGTTATAATCACCCGATTGTCAGCCACGTTCAGCGAAACGGTATGAGCGGCCTGCTGAAACGCAGCCTCGGTTGCGGCCTCGTCGCCCAGCCCCCAGTCAAAAGCGCGGTTGTCGGGGGCTTCGGGATGCAGCACTTCCCCTCCGGCATCGATATCCAGCTTGGCGGGCAGATCGTCGGTCTCCATCCAGATCATCTCAACCGCGTCGCGGGCTTGCATTGGGGTTTCGGCGATGACGACAGCCACGGGCTCACCAACAAACCGCACCCGATCCTTGGCCAGCATATGCCGGTCCGGTGCCGCCGCTTTGGAGCCATCCCGGTTGGTCACCGTCGCCGCGTTCAAAACCGTGTCGATCCCAGCTTTAGCCAGATCATCCAACGCCATGACCAGCCGAACGCCGTCCGCCTGACACGCCGCGTCAAGATCCAGCGCGGTGATCCGGCCATGGGCAACGGGGCTGCGGAAGAAGGCCGCAAACAGCGCGTCACTCGGCACATCATCATCCATGTACCGCCCCTGCCCGGTCAAAAAGCGCTGATCTTCGGTCCGCTTGACCGGCTGGCTTTTCCCGAACTTTTCCATTGCGTGCTCCTGTCGCTGCCGTGCAGGCGACATTAGGCTGCCCCGGTTCATTGTCCAGAGCGTCCGCAAACCCTTCCACTTCGCGCCGCGTTTCGTTATTGCAGGCGCTGACCCAAGATTGATGACGCAGGACGCACCCCATGGCGATGGAAAAGACATTCAACGCGGCCGAGGCCGAGGCCCGCATCTACGAGGCCTGGGAACAGGCCGGAGCCTTCAAGGCAGGCGCGAACAAATCGCGCGACGAAAGCTTTACCATCATGATCCCGCCGCCCAACGTGACAGGCGCGCTGCACGTGGGCCACGCCTTCAACAACACGCTGCAGGACATCCTGATCCGCTGGCACCGGATGCGCGGTTTCGACACGCTGTGGCAACCCGGTCAAGACCACGCGGGCATCGCCACCCAGATGCAGGTCGAAAAGATGCTGGCCGCCACTCAGCAGCCCGGTCGGCGCGAGCTGGGGCGCGAAAAATTCCTTGAGAAAGTCTGGGAGTGGAAAGGCGAATACGGCGGCACGATCATCGAGCAGCTCAAGCGTCTGGGGTCCTCCTGCGACTGGTCGCGCAATGCCTTCACCATGGCCGGTGCTGCGGGTGACCCGCGCACGGGGCACGAGAATTCGGCCAATTTCCATGATGCGGTCATCAAGGTCTTCGTCGATATGTACGAAAAGGGCCTGATCTATCGCGGCAAGCGACTGGTCAACTGGGACCCGCATTTCGAGACCGCGATCTCGGACCTTGAGGTCGAGAACATCGAAGTCGCGGGCCATATGTGGCACTTTAAATACCCGCTGGCCGGGGGCGAGACCTATACCTACGTCGAGAAAGACGAAGACGGGAACATCGTGCTTGAGGAAGAACGCGACTATATCTCGATCGCCACAACCCGCCCCGAAACCATGCTGGGCGACGGCGCGGTAGCGGTTTACCCATCGGATGAACGTTACGCGCCAATCGTTGGAAAACTATGCGAAATTCCGGTTGGCCCGAAGGAGCATCGCCGCCAGATTCCGATCATCACCGATGATTACCCCGATCCCGATTTCGGCTCGGGCGCGGTGAAGATCACCGGCGCGCATGATTTCAACGACAACATGGTAGCCAAGCGCGGCGGCATTCCGATGTACCGCCTGATGGACACCAAGGGCGCGATGCGGGCCGATGGTGCGCCCTATGCCGACGAGGCGGGCAAGGCACAGGAATACGCGCGTGGACGTGAGTTCACCGAAAACGAGATCGACGCGATCAACCTCGTCCCCGATCACCTGCGCGGGTTGGACCGGTTTGAGGCGCGTGCGAAGGTCGTCGAAGAGATTACCAATGACGGTCTGGCCGTCATGTGCCGTGCCGATGACACGCGTCTGGGTTCGACGGCCCTGAAGTCCGGGCACGAAGGTGCCGACAAACTGGTGCCACTGGTCGAGAGCAAGCCGATCATGCAGCCCTTCGGCGACCGCTCGAAAGTTGTGATCGAGCCGATGTTCACCGATCAGTGGTTCGTTGACGCCGCAAAGGTCGTTGGCCCCGCACTGGACGCGGTCAAGGACGGCGCGGTCAAGATCATCCCCGAGTCGGGCGAGAAGACCTATTACCACTGGCTGGAAAACATCGAGCCCTGGTGTATCTCGCGCCAGCTGTGGTGGGGACACCAAATTCCGGTTTGGTATGGGCTCGACCTGTCCGCTGAGGGGTTCAAAGACGACGAGAACGACGGTGATCTTGATCTGGTCGAATTGGGCCGTTTGCTGAACGAAGGCGGCATGCTGCACCGTGGCAATGTCATGGAATGTGCTGCGAACCTTGATGCCGTTACCGAGAAATTCCTCGACGACAACGCCAACATTCCCAGCCCGCTGAGCCACGCGACCGTTGTCGAAGTCGCCGACAAACAAGAAGCGATCCACAAGTTTGCTGAAAGCCTTGCCCAGTATGCGTTGGAGCAGGATCCGACCAAACTGGTCTATCCGGTCTGGCGCGACCCTGACGTCCTCGATACTTGGTTCTCGTCAGGCCTCTGGCCCATCGGCACTCTGGGCTGGCCCGAGCAGACTGAGGAACTGGAACGCTACTTCCCCACGGACGTTCTGATCACCGGCTTTGACATCCTGTTCTTCTGGGTCGCCCGGATGATGATGATGCAACTGGCCGTGGTGAAAGAAATCCCCTTCCACACCGTCTACCTGCACCAGCTCGTCCGCGACGAGAAGGGCAAGAAGATGTCCAAGACCACCGGCAACGTCATCGACCCGCTTGAAATTGTGGACGAATTCGGTGCCGATGCGTTGCGCTTTACCAACGCCTCGATGGCCGCCATCGGCGGTGTGTTGAAGCTGTCCAAGGAACGTATCACCGGCTATCGCAACTTCGGCACCAAGCTGTGGAACGCCGTCCGCTTTGCCGAGATGAACGAGGTATTCACCGACGCCGTTCCGCAACTGAACGTGGCCGACCTGAAGCCCAAGGCCGCCGTGAACCGCTGGATCATCGGTGAAACCGCCCGCGTGCGCGAAGAAGTTGACGCGGCGTTGGAAAGCTATCGCTTCAATGATGCCGCCAACGGGCTTTATGCCTTTGTCTGGGGTAAGGTCTGCGATTGGTATGTGGAACTGTCCAAACCGTTGTTGCAGGGCGATGACGCCGAGGCGCAGGCCGAAACCCGCGCCACCATGCGTTGGGTTCTGGATCAGTGCATGGTCCTGCTGCATCCGATCATGCCTTTCGTCACCGAAGAGTTGTGGGGCCTGACCGGCGACCGTTCCAAGATGATCGTTCACGCCGACTGGCCGACCTACGCCGCTGCCGACTTGATCGACGCGGAGGCGGATCGTGAGATGAACTGGGTGATTTCGGTCATCGAAAACACCCGTTCGGCCCGTGCGCAAATGCGCGTTCCGGCAGGCCTCTATGTACCGATGCTGGTGACCGAAATTGACGACCACGGTCAGGCCGCTTGGGACCGCAACGAGGCGCTGATCAAGCGCCTTGCACGGATCGACAGCCTGACCAAGGCCGATGAACTGCCCAAAGGCACCATCTCGATCGCCGCCCCCGGCGCGGCCTTTGGCCTGCCGCTGGCAGATATCATCGACATCGGCGCCGAAAAGGAACGGCTGGAAAAAGCCATGGGCAAACTGGCCAAGGAACTGGGCGGTCTGCGCGGGCGTCTGAACAACCCGAAATTCGTGGCCTCGGCCCCGGAAGAGGTTGTCGCTGAAGCCAAAGCCAACCTCGCCGCCCGCGAAGAAGAAGAGGCCAAGCTAAACGAGGCCCTAGCGCGTTTGGCCGAAATCGCCTGATCTTCATCTTTTCAAAAATACTCGAATCCAATCCCCATCACCCAATCCGGTGGTGGGGATTTTCTTTACCGCTCATAGTGCTTGTCCCCGCTGCTTAACCCTTGTTAGCAAGTGAGGGTTCAGTTCCAGAGGTCGATATGGCGCGCGCAATTCCTCCTATTCAAACGGTCTCAACGGGGCTTGTGGTCGCCATCGTCGGGTTCTTCAGCTCATTCCCCATTGTGTTGCAGGGGCTGGCGGCGATGGGCGCCTCGGCGTCCGAGTCCGCCTCGGGCCTTATGATGGCCGCCATTGCGATGGGTCTGACAGCCATTGGCCTAAGCCTGTGGTATCGGCAACCTATCAGCGTGGCATGGTCAACGCCGGGTGCCGCGTTATTGGCGGTCTCCGCAATGCCAGCGGCGGGCTTCGCTGAAGCCGTTGGCGCGTTCCTCTACGCAGGCGCGCTGACTGTGCTCGCCGGTCTTTGGCGTCCTTTGGGGCGACTGGCCTCGGCAATCCCAACAACCCTGGCGCAGGCGATGCTCGGAGGCGTTCTGCTGCCCCTGTGCATCCTCCCCTTCAAGGCCGCCGTTGACCTGCCATGGCAAGCCTTGCCGGTGATCCTGACATGGTTCATCGCTGGACGGGTAAACCGACTGTTCGCTGTTCCGGCGGCGGTGGTTGCAGCCGCAATAGTTGTGGTTCTGAACGCAGGCGATGCATCCGTTGCGCCGTCTCACCTGATGGCGGCACCGGTCTGGATCATGCCGACATTCTCTTTGGCATCGATCATTGGCATTGGCATCCCGCTTTTCATCGTCACCATGGCTACACAGAACATCCCTGGCATCGCTGTGATGCGCAGTTTTGGCTACTCGCCCGCTTCGGGCAAACTGTTTTCCTCGGTCGGAGCAGCCAGCATCCTGTCGGCCCCCTTCGGCGCTCCGGCTACCTGTCTCGCCGCCATAACCGCCGCGATGTGCTCCAACGAGGACAGCCACCCTGATCCAGCCCAACGATATTGGTCTGCCGTGATGGCAGGCGTATTCTATTGCCTTTTCGGCATCTTTGCGGTGGCTATCACAGGTTTTGCCGTACATGCCGACCCTCTGCTGATGGGAACATTGACGGGGATCGCCCTGATCGGAGTGCTGGCAAATGCGACCCATGCAGCTCTGGAAGTGCCCGCCGAACGGGAGGCCGCTATTCTGACCTTTGCCATCACAGCCTCCGGAATCTCGGTCTTTGGTCTGGGCGCTGCGGTTTGGGGGCTGCTGGCGGGAGGCGTCGCTTATCTGGTCACGAATCGAGCCCGGTAGTTGCTTTCAAAGCCTTAAAGGCTGGGATATCCTCTCGCTATGTTTGGATCGCTTGGAAAACTGATCGAGCGTCAGATCAAAAAGGCCCAAGCCGAGGGTCAATTACAGGGATTGGAAGGCGAGGGCCGCCCTCTGCCAGACCGTTCCGGTGAGGCCCAGAGCGACGCAGCCCTGGCAGCGGGCCATAGGATCATGGCTCAGGCTGGGGTGCTGCCGGAAGAGTTCGAGATTAGAAAAAAACTTGATGCGGCACGCAAAGAGTTTGCAGGTCTGACAGATCCGGACGAACGCAAATTGGCCATGGCCCGGATCGCTGATCTTGAGATGCGCTACAACATGGCACGCGACGCCCGCCGCGCCTTTATGCGCTAGTTACTTGAACTCGGGCTTACGGCCCTGCATCTGCGCCATCACGACCTCCATCTGATCGGTTTTGCCGATCAGTTCGACCTGTTCAGCGGATTCCTCCAGCAAAACTTCGGCGCGGGTTTTGGTCTCGGCCACTTCAATCAGGCGTTTGGCGGCGCGAATGGCCGAAGGGCTTTGGCCTGCGATATCTTCGGCCAACGCCAGCGCTTCGGTCAGCGGATCGTCCGAGAGTTTCGTCACCAGCCCCCACTCCGCTGCCTGCTGCGCGCCGATGGGGCGTGCGGTGTAAGTCAACACCCGCAGCACGTCCGAGCGCACAAGCTGCGGCAGCAGAACCATTCCGCCCATATCGGGGATGATGCCCCATTTCATCTCCATCACCGCCAGTTTGGCCTCGGGATGTGCGATGCGGATATCGGCGCCCAGCGCGATTTGCAGGCCACCCCCGTAAGCCACGCCTTGAATGGCGCAGATCACCGGCACCGGTACGCGCCGCCAGACCAAGGCCAGTTCCTGCATCTCGTTGGCGTCTTTATGACTGCGGGTCATCAGCCACTCGGTTGGGTCCATATGGGCCATCTTGGCAAAGCTCGCCATATCAAGCCCGGCGCAAAAGCTTTTACCCTCACCCGACAATACCACGGCGCGGGCGTCTGAGGCCGCAACCTCCTGCCCGGCGGACAGCAGCGCCTTGACCATTGCGTCATCCAGCGCGTTCATCTTGTCGCCGCGCGTCAGCGTGACATGGGCGATGTGATCTTTGTACTCGACGGATACGCGTGTCATGCGGACCTCCCAATTTCCGTTGTCCCAACCATGCCCGGAAGGGTTGCCAAGTTCCACCGCAACGTCGGGGCACGTCTGGCGGCGCGATTACAGGTGGTTGCCTGACAGCGGACCATGAGGTTATCTCGCATCATGACTGACCCACGCTATACCCCGCTTGCCCTGTCTTTGCCCGCAACCGTGCCCTTTGTCGGGCCCGAGACGCAAGAGCGCCAACGCGGTGCGCCCTTTGTGGCCCGGCTGGGCGCGAATGAGAGCGTCTTCGGCCCCTCGCCGCGTGCGGTCGAGGCGATGGTGGCCACAGAAATCTGGATGTATGGCGATCCAGAGAACTATGATCTGCGCCACGCTCTGGCGGATCATCACGGGTTGCAGCCTGAAAACATCGTGGTTGGCGAAGGGATTGATGGACTGCTGGGGTACCTCGTTCGATTGCTGGTCGGGCCGGGTGACGCGGTCGTGACGTCGGACGGAGCCTATCCGACTTTCAACTATCACGTGGCCGGGTTTGGCGGCGTGTTGCACAAAGTGCCATACCGGAATGACCACGAGGACCCCGCAACGCTGTTCGCCAAAGCAGCGGAAGTGGGTGCAAAGCTGGTCTATCTGGCCAACCCCGACAATCCGATGGGCAGCTGGCACAGCGGTGCAGATATCGTAAAGGCGATGGAAGTCCTGCCCGAAGGGTGCCTTTTGGTGCTGGATGAGGCCTATGTGGAGTGCGCCCCCGAAGGGACAGCGACACCGATCGGGGCGGATGACCCACGCGTGATCCGGATGCGCACGTTCTCCAAGGTCTACGGCATGGCCGGAGCGCGGGTTGGCTATGCGATCGGCGCACCGGGGCTGATCGCGGCCTTCAATAAAGTGCGCAATCATTTCGGCATGAACCGGGCCGCACAGGCAGGTGCACTGGCGGCGTTACAGGATGCCGAATGGCTGGCCCATGTGCAGGCGCAGATCAGCACGGCTCGGGACCGGATCAGCCAGATCGCACGGGATAACGGGCTTGAGCCCCTGCCCTCGGCCACGAATTTTGTGGCCATTGATTGCGGGCGGGACGGTGCCTTTGCCAAGACAGTACTGGAGGCACTGGTGGCACAGGGCATCTTTGTGCGAATGCCCTTCGCCGCACCTCAGAATCGCTGCATCCGGGTCAGCTGCGGAGAGGCCGCGGATCTGGACGCCTTCGCGACCGCGCTGCCACAAGCCTTGGCGGCAGCGCGGACTGAATAGGCCGTGCTTATTGGGATAGAACTGCGGCTGCGGCCTCAAGCGCGCCTTTACCGCGCGGGATATTCTGGGCGGCCATTGCGGTCTCCATGCCCCCCAATATCGCCATCACCATCTGACCGTTCACATGGCCCATATGGCCCAGACGGAAAAAGCCGTTCCAATCCTCCATCCCAAGGCCGATGCCCAGCGTCAAGCCGATCTGCGTCTCGGTAAACCGGCGCAATGGCGTACCGCGCTGATCCGTCAGACGCAAAGTGGTGACAGCGTGGCTGCGGTGACCGCGATCAGCCACGTTCAAATGCAGCGCGTCTCCTTCAGCCCAAGTTTCGCAGGCTGTCCAGATTGCAGTGGCAAGGCGTTCGTGGCGGGCCCAGACATTCTCGATGCCTTCTGCGTGGATCAAGTTCAACGCCGCGCGCAGGCCATACAGGTGGTGCGTAGGCGCGGTACCGTTGAAATACTGGTAGAATAGCTCAGGTTTCACCCGCGGTTGCCAGTCCCAGTATTGCGAGACTCGCGGCATCTCGGCCCGCTTGGCTTGTGCTTTGTCATTGAAGAAGACAAACCCAACACCCGCTGGCGTCATCAGCCCCTTTTGGCAGGCGGTGACCATGACATCGACACCCCAGGCATCCATCTGGAACCGGTCGCAACCCAGCGAGGCGATGCAATCCGCCATCAACAGCGCCGGGTGGTTCACCTCGTCCAGCAGCGCCCTCAGCGCCGGGATGTCGTTACGGATCGAACTTGAGGTATCCACATGCACTGCCAGAACCGCCTTGATCCGGTGACCAGTGTCAGCGCGCAGAGCATCCGCGATGCGCTCCATATCCCAAGGTGAGGACGTGCCGAAATCGATCAGTTCAACCTTGGCACCGATTGCCTCGGCCATCTCGGCCCATCCATGGGTGAACCGGCCCGAGGCCGGTGCCAGCACGGTTTCCCCCGGCGCGATCACGTTGGACAGCGCGGCCTCCCACGTGCCATGACCGTTGGCGATGTAGATGGCGACGTTGTGTTCAGTCCGGGCTACACGACGCAGATCGCGGGTCAGGGCCGGCATCATCTCGATCAGTTCGCCGTCATATATATTGGGAGACGGGCGATGCATGGCCTGCAGCACCGCATCGGGCATGACCGACGGGCCGGGAATAGCCAGATACTCGCGCCCCTGCGCGAGAGAGATTGGGTTTGTCATGGGGTCAACCTGTGTGAATTGACGCCCACCCTAGCGCAGCAAAAAGTGGCGTCAATCCGTCAGCTTCGCGGCCTCACGCGCAAGTGCTTCGATCCCGACCCAATCGCCGTCCAGAACCATCTGCTTGGGCGCAACCCAGCTGCCACCAGCGCAAACGACATTCGACAAAGACAGGTAGTCTTTCGCATTCGTAGGCGACACCCCACCGGTCGGACAGAAGCTGATCTGCGGCAGCGGCGCGCCAATGGCTTTCAGTGCAGGCGCACCGCCCGATGCCTCGGCTGGGAAGAATTTCAGCATATCATAGCCTTGCTCCAAAAGGCGCATTGCCTCGCTGGCAGTGGCGGCACCCGGCAGCAATGGCAGGCCTTCTGCTTCACAGGTAGCGATCAACGCGTCGGTCGCGCCGGGTGAAACACCAAACTGCGCGCCTGCCTCTTTGGCGGCGCGGACGTCATCAGGGGTAACCAGCGTGCCTGCTCCAACGACGCCACCGGCGACTTGTGCCATCTCGCGGATCACGTCCAGCGCCGCAGGTGTGCGCAAGGTGACCTCCAACGCGGGCAGGCCACCGGCAACCAAAGCCTCGGCCAGAGGGCGAGCGTGTGCGGCATCGTCAACGACCAGAACGGGCACAATCGGTGCCAGAGCACAGATTTCGCGGGTAAGTTGGGTTTTCGACATTGGTTACGCTCCGAAAATACTAGCACCGACGTCGGCGGAACCGACATTGTTGCGGAAGGCGGCGAACAGATCGCGCCCGGTGCCATGTTGATTGGCGGACAGATCGGCGGTGACTGGGGTGCGATCCAACACACCGGGGGTGAGGATTTCCAGATCGCCTTTCACAGCGTCTACTCGCAGCAGGTCGCCATCCTGCAGATAGGCGATAGGACCACCTTCAAGCGCCTCGGGACAGACATGGATCGCGGCGGGAACCTTGCCCGAAGCCCCGGACATACGGCCATCGGTGACCAGCGCCACCTTCTGCCCCCGGCCCTGCAGGATCGACAGCATCGGCGTCAGCGAGTGCAGTTCGGGCATACCGTTGGCTTTGGGGCCCTGAAAGCGGACGACAACAATGACGTCGCCAGTGAATTCTCCGGCCTTGAAGGCAGCTTTGACCTCATCCTGATCGTGGAAGACACGCACTGGCGCTTCGACGACCTGATGTTCAGCGGCAACGGCCGAAACTTTCATAACGGAGGTTCCCAGATTGCCGGTCAGGCGCGACAGACCACCCGTGGGCTGGAAGGGGTCCTTGGCGGGGCGGACGATCTTTTCATTCAGGCTGTGGCCTGCGCCCTCTTCCCAAGTCAGCTCATCACCCTTCAACTTGGGCTCTTTGGTGTAGTTGTGCAGACCCTGCCCTGCCACAGTCAGCGTGTCGGGATGCAGCAGCCCGTCTTCGAGCAGCGTTCCGATAGCAAAGCCCAGACCGCCAGCCGCGTGGAAATGGTTCACATCGGCCAAGCCGTTGGGATAGACCCGCGCGATCAGGGGTACCACGGCGGAGATGTCGGAAAAGTCCTCCCAATCCAGCACAATACCCCCTGCGCGTGCCATCGCGATCAGATGGATCAGCAAGTTGGTCGAACCACCTGTCGCCATCAACCCGACGATGCCATTCACAAAGGCGCGCTCGTCCAGTATCTGATAGACCGGCGTATAGTCATTCCCCAACGCGCTGAGAGACAGGGCCCGGCGAGCACCTTCCTTGGTCAGGGCATCACGCATCGGTGTGTTGGGATTGACGAAGCTCGACCCCGGCAGGTGCAGGCCCATGAACTCCATCAGCATCTGGTTGGTGTTAGCGGTGCCATAGAAGGTACAAGTGCCCGGGCCGTGATAGGCTGCCATTTCAGCCTTCATCAGCTCGTCGCGACCAACCTCTCCGGCGGCGAATTGCTGGCGGATTTTGGCCTTTTCGTCATTTGGCAGGCCGCTGGTCATTGGGCCCGCAGGCAGGAAGACCGCAGGCAGATGCCCGAACGCCTGCGCACCGATGATCAAACCGGGGACGATCTTGTCACAGACACCGAGGAACACAGCCGCGTCATAGGTATTGTGGCTGAGCGCCACGCCGGTTGCCAGCGCAATCACGTCGCGTGAAAACAGCGACAGTTCCATCCCCGCCTCACCCTGCGTGACCCCATCACACATAGCAGGCACGCCGCCCGCGACCTGTGCAGTGCCACCGGCCGCGCGGATCGCGTCGCGGATCAGGCCAGGGTAACGTTCGAAAGGCTGGTGGGCCGAGAGCATGTCGTTATATGAGGTGACGATGCCCAAGTTTCCGGCAGTACCCGTCGCCATCGACTGCTGATCCTGCCCCGCACCGGCATAGGCATGCGCCTGACCACTGCAGGACAGGTGCGCGCGCGCTGGGCCCTTTGACCGGGCCTGCTCCATCCGCTTTACATGCGGCCCGCGCAGGTCGACGCTGCGGTCAATGATCCGCTGGGTGACGTCTGTGATAACAGAATGAACCACTTTAGCCTCCGATCTGGCGCCAGCGGCGCCCGTCGCGATGCATCAGCATCAATGCTTCTTCGGGGCCTGAACTGCCCTGATCGTACCGTGCAGGACGGTCACCGCGATCTTCCCAACCCTGAATGATTGGATCGACCCAGGCCCAAGCGGCCTCGGCCTCATCCCCGCGCATGAACAGGGTCTGATCGCCGCGGATCACATCCATCACCAGCCGTTCGTAAGCATCGGGCGCACTGGCCTCAGCGCCCAACGCATCGGCAAAGCTCATGTCCAGCGCCACGTCGGACAGACGGAAGCCGCCCGGGCCGGGGTCTTTGATTGTGGTGCGCAGAGTAATGCCCTCATCCGGTTGCAATCGGATCACCAGCACGTTGCCATGCAGTGGGCCAACATTCGGAAAGATCGTATGCGGCGGGTCGCGGAAGAACACGGCAATCTCGGATTCCCGCGCCCGCAGACGCTTGCCGGTGCGAAGATAGAACGGCACCCCGGCCCAGCGCCAGTTGCCCAAATGAACCTTCAGGGCAATGAAACTCTCGGTCCGGCTGGCAGGATTGCCGACGTGATCAACGTAGCCACCCTCCCCGTCTTTAGCGCGATACTGGCCGCGCGCGATGTCTTTAGGTTCAACGGGTTCCAGCGCCTCAATCACTTTGACCTTTTCGTCCCGCACAGCGTTCGGCGCGAATTTCGAGGGCGGCTCCATCGCCGTCAGACACAAAAGTTGCACCAAGTGGTTCTGGATCATGTCCCGCATCGCGCCGGATTGGTCGTAATACCCGCCGCGGCCCTCGACGCTAACCGTTTCGGCAACGGTGATCTGTACGTGGTCGATGTGAGTCGAGTTCCACAGCGGTTCGAAAAGCGAGTTGGCAAAGCGCAAGGCCATCAAGTTCTGCACCGTTTCTTTGCCCAGATAGTGGTCGATCCGGTAAATCTGATGCTCTTCGAAACAGGCGCGCAAACCTTCGTTCAGCGCCTTGGCAGAAGGCAGGTCGTGTCCGAAAGGTTTCTCTACCACGATGCGACTGTCTGGCGTGGCCATACCGTGATCATGCAGACGCTGCGCGATCCCCGAGAACAGGCTTGGACCAACCGAAAGGTAGAATGCGCGCACCACGTCAGGACGCAGGGATTTGGCCAGATCGGGCCAGCCAGATTCGCCCATCGCATCAACCTGGACATATTCAACATGGCTCAGAAACTGATCCAGTACGTCCTTTTGAAATTTTGGTGCAAATTCCTTCATCGAGGTGCGGATCTGGTCGCGAAACGCATCGCTGTCGATGTCCGACCGGGCAGTGCCGATAATCCGGGCGTCCTCGGGCATCTGGCCCACTTCGAAACGGTGATACAAGCCCGGCAATATCTTGCGCTGTGCCAAATCGCCCGTGGCGCCGAATAAGACAAGGTCAAACGGATTGACCGGAATTACGCGTGAAACCATCGACGGGCTCCTTCAGTTTTCACCTGCGCCACCATAGCACCACTCTTCCTCGGCACCTGCGACATGGGTCATGTTATCGCTAACATTTGCGATCTGAATAGGCAATGCAGCTGCAGAAAGCAAGCCCGGAATTGGAAATCAACTCTGATTGCGTAGCCATTCCATAACGGCGGGCCGCACGGATTGCTCTCCGCGATGGCGCGCGTCAGCAATGATTTTGCGCACGGCTTGCAGATCGGCGCGCAGCAGGACGCTTTTTACCGGGCCGATCGAGGCCGGTCGCATCGACAGTGAGCGAATGCCCATCGCGGCAAGACACAATGCCTCGACCGGGCGACCGGCATCTTCACCACAGAAGGAAAGCGGCGTATCCGAGATATTGCACCGCTCGACGATCCGCTCAATGAAGGTGAGGAAGCTGACATTCAGCGTGTCATAGCGGCGGCGCACCAATTCGTTCTCGCGGTCAGCAGCAAAGAAGAACTGCTTCAAGTCGTTGCCGCCGATTGAGACGAAATCCACCTCATCAAAGAACTTTTGCGGCGCAAACGCGAGCGACGGGGTTTCCAGCATCGCACCGACTTCGAGTGTTTCGGGCAGAACATGGCCAAGGCGTTTTTCTCGCTCGATGGTCTTGTTGACCTCCCACTTGGCTTCGCGGAATTCGTCCGCCTGCGCCACGAAGGGGAACATGATCGTCAACGGACGGCCATTGGCGGCGCGCAATAGCGCCTGCAGCTGCATCCGCATTACACCGCGCTTATCCAGACCCACACGAATAGCGCGCCAGCCCAGTGCCGGGTTCGGCTCTGCCACGTGTTTCATGTACGGCAGAACCTTGTCCGACCCGATATCCAACGTCCTGAACACGACGCGCTTATCACCGGCTGCATCCAGAACCCGCTGATATTGCGTCACAAGCTCGGACCGCTTCGGCATCTGGTTGCGGATCAGGAACTGTAGCTCAGTCCGGAATAAACCAACGCCCTCGGCTCCCGAGTTGTTCAGGGAGGGCAGGTCGGCCATCAAGCCTGCGTTCATCACCAGATTGATCCTTTCCCCATCCCGCGTCACGGTTGGGGTTTCGCGGATCGAGGCGTAGCGCTCCTGCGCCTTGGCCTGCATCGCAATCTTGTCGCGGAAGGCGCTGACCACAGTATCTTCGGGGCGTAGGTGTACTACGCCCTGATCGCCATCGACCAGTATATGGTCACCGTTCAACGCTTCGGTGGTGATGCGACCGACGTGGACAACCAGCGGAATCGCCAGCGCACGGGCGACAATGGTGGCATGGCTGCCAACCGAGCCTTCTTCGAGCACGATGCCCTTCAACGACCGGCCGTATTCCAGCAGATCGCCTGGGCCGATATTGCGGGCGATCAGGATCGGATCGGGCGGCAGGTCGGCCCCATCAGTTTTGCCCTGCCCGGTCAGGATTCGAAGCAACCGGTTGGACAGGTCGTCCAGATCGGCCAACCGCTCACGCAAATAGAGATCGGTTACCTGCCCCATCCGGGCGCGGGCCTGTGACTGCTCTTTCTCGACTGCAGCTTCGGCGCTAAGGCCACGCGCAATGTCCTCTTCCATCCGCCGCATCCAACCCTTGGAGTTGGCGAACATGCGGTAGGCTTCGAGAACCTGTAGCTGTTCCTTGTCAGCCCCCTGCGAGATTTCCAGCATCTTATCTACGCCTACACGCAGTTCTTCTACGGCTTCGTTTAGCCGTTCAAGCTCACGATGCGGATCTTCAGCAATGGGGTTGGTCACCACAACGCGCGGCTCGTGCAGCCAGACATGCCCCTCGGCCGAACCCTCTTGCGCAGGCCCGCCACTTAATTGCACGGATTGCTGGTGCAACGGCGACAAAGCTGCGCCTTCACCAACGAATGCACCCAGTTCGGCCATTTCAGCCAGAACCATGGCGACGACTTCCAGTGCATATACCTCATCCGCCGAAAGCTCTCGTGCTTCGCGGGATTGGACCACCAGCACGCCAAGCTTCTCACCCAGACGCTGAATGGGCACCCCAAGGAAAGACGAAAATCGCTCTTCCCCGGTTTCCGGCATGTAACGGAAACCTTTGGCTGACGGCGCATCAGCGGTGTTCATCACCTTGCCGGATTGGGCAACGCGCCCCACCAGCCCCTCGCCCATGCGCATACGGGTCTTGTGAACCGCTTCGGGCGACAGGCCCTCGGTGGCACAAAGCTCCAGCGTATCTTCATCGCGGAACAGATAGACCGAGCACACCTCAGCACTGATGCTGTCTGCGATCAGACTGGTAATCCGGTCAAGACGTTCCTGACCGGCGGCCTCGCTCGCCATCTCCTCGCGCAGCCGCCCTAGCAGCTTGCGTGATTCTGTTTCAGTGCCGTCCGCCATGGCCCAACCAAATTAAGGTGTCAGGCTAAACCCTTGGCTGAATGCTCAGGCCGCCTTGTCCAGTTCAAAAGCATCATGCAGTGCCTGAACCGCAAGTTCCATGTATTTCCTGTCGACAAGGACGGAAATTTTAATCTCAGAGGTTGTAATGACCTTGATGTTGATCCCCTCATCCGAGAGCACCTTGAACATTTTGGCCGCAACACCAGACTGAGAGCGCATCCCGATCCCGACAACAGAGACCTTGCAGACATCTTCATCTGCGACCAGTTCGGCGTAGTTCAGCTCACCCGCATCCTTGATCGCCAGCAGCGCCTTTTCCGCGCGGGCAACCTGATCAGTCGGGCAGGAAAAGGTCATATCCGTGCGCCCCTCGTCCGAGATGTTCTGCACGATCATGTCCACATTCACGCCCTCATCGCTGAGCGCGGTAAAGATGGTCGAGGCGATACCGGGGCGGTCCGCTACCGATACGACGGTCATCTTGGCCTCGTCACGGGAATAGGCCACACCGGCCACAACATTGGATTCCATGATATCCTCCTCGTCGCAGACCAGTGTACCGGCCTCGTCGGATTGTTCTTCGAAACTAGAAAGAACGCGCAGTTTCACCTTATAACGCATCGCCAGCTCGACCGAGCGAGTCTGCAGCACCTTGGCCCCCAGCGAGGCCAGTTCGAGCATTTCCTCGAACGAAATGCGGTCCAGCTTGCGCGCCTTTTCACAGATGCGCGGGTCGGTCGTATAGACGCCGTCCACATCAGTATAGATGTCGCAGCGCTCGGCACCAAACGCAGCTGCAAAAGCCACAGCAGTTGTGTCCGAACCACCGCGTCCCAGCGTGGTAATGCGGCCCTCGGGGCTGATGCCCTGAAAGCCTGCCACAACGGCAACCTTCATACCTTCGCCAAATTTCTGGTTCAGGTTTTCGGTGGGAATTTCCTCGATCCGGGCTTGGCTGTGGGCGCTGGTGGTTTTCAGCGGCACCTGCCAGCCCTGCCAGCTGCGGGCTGGAATATCCATTTCCTGCAGCGTCAGCGCCATCAGACCAGCGGTCACGTTTTCACCCGAAGACACCACGGCGTCATATTCGCGTGCGTCGTACAGCGGCGAGGTCTCGTCAACCCAACCCACCAATTCATTGGTCTTGCCGGACATGGCCGAAACGATGACGATCACGTCATAACCCTTGGCCACTTCGACGCCGATGCGTTTGGCCGCGCGGCGGATGCGGTCAAGATTGGCAACCGATGTGCCACCGAATTTCATAACGAGTAAGGGCATGGGGGTGGTCTCTCCGCGCCTTGGACTTCAGGTTCCGTGCGTCTTATGCGAGGGGGGCCGCAAGGGCAAGGGTTCAAAACCGCACTGCGCGCCGCACGGGGCCGCTTTACATCCGGTTGAGGGGGTGTCAGCCTTAGACGACGCATTTTCCAAGAGGTTTTCCATGCTCCGCCTTGCCATCGCCGTTGTCCTGCTGTCTTCACCCGCATTAGCGCAAGTGGCCACACTGGCCGCAACCGATGGCAAGAACGCCCTGGGCACGGTGCCCTGCGCCTCGGGCGGCGAACCGCTGAGCAGCTGCCGTGCCGAATTGCGCCACCATGACGATGGCACCACGACATTGGCTGTCTCGTTGGGTGGTGGTGAGGTACGCAGCATCTATTTCACAGATGGCGTCCCGAATTCCAGCAGTTCACCCGCCCGGATCAGCCACGAAACCCGCGGTGACCTGACGGTGGTATTCATCGATCCGGATGAAGTTTACGAAATTCCCTCAGCGGCGCTGATCCGTCAATAAGCGTGCGGACGACCATCCCAGGTTTCGAAACAACCCGTATTGTCCAGTGACAACGCATCAAACTGCTCGATCAGGCCCTCTGTGGCCTGATCCGAAGTGATTTCGGCATCAGGTCCGCCCATATCCGTTTTTACCCAACCCGGATGATAGATGCCTACGGCGATGCCGTCCGCGCGCAGATCGGTCGCCAGATTCCGCCCCAGATTCAGTGCTGCGGCCTTTGAGGCGCGATAAATGTAGCTACCGCCCGGTGCGCGCGAGTGCGACGCCATTTGCGAGGACAGAATGGCAACCTTGCCGCGCGCCGCGCGCAGGTTGGGCAGCAAGGCCTGAACGGTCAGGAACACGCCAGTGACATTGATGGCAAAGCTCTGCGCCCACATCTCTGCCGGATAGCCCTCGATGCCCTGCCCTTTGTCCAGATAAACACCTGCATTGCAGATCAGCAGATCAACCGGCTGGCCTTCCAGTTGCGCCGCCATGTCCGCGTGCTGCGACGGGTCGGCGACATCCAACACAACTTGCTCAGAACCGTCTCGCGCGGTACCGGTCAACGTATCACCCCGCGCGCGAAAGCGATCCGCCAGCGTTCGACCGATTCCCCGACCCGCACCGGTGATCACAACATGCATGAATCAGTTGGTCTTTCTGCTGGGAACAAATGGCAGCGGAGCCACCGGTACCCCGTCATCAATCAGGGCCTGCGCGTCTTCCGGCCTGGCTTCGCCATAAATTGCCCGTTCGGGGGCGTCTCCCAAATGAATCTTGCGCGCTTCGCTGGCAAAATCCTTGCCGACATAATCGGAATTTTCTTCAACCTTGCGACGCAGTTCTGCCAACACCTTTTCGACGTCGGGTGCTGGCGCCGCCACCTCTATCGTGTCGGCCTCAGGCGTCGGAACCAAGGTCCGCGCTTCGGCATTGCGAGCTGGGCGCACACGCGGCGTCATTATGGCCTTTTCGACATGCGCGCACCCACACACCGCGCATGTCACCATGCCTGCGGATGCCAATTTGTCGTAAGCGGCGGCCGATTTAAACCAACTGTCAAATGTATGGCCGTTGCTGCATTTCAATGCGTATTGAATCATGTTCCGTCCAAAATGTCGGTTGCCAAATAGATACCGGGGCACAAGACAATATCAAGCCCCTCCAGGGGCAACTCAGTGCCTAACAGGCTCAAGCTTTCGTAACAATAGTGCCAGTTCGTGTGAATTGACCTTTGAGGCGGCTTTTTTTGGCGAAAACCACTTTCGATCCCGTTGCCTGCACTCAGGAAAACGAGATGCGACCGATTGCACCAGCAAGGGGAATACATCAACCGCGCACAATACCGGCCCCTTTTTGTTGCGATTCTTCTGGTAATAAAACCGCCCCACCGCCTGGGCTTCGCACAGTCCGCGAATTCCGGCCTCTTCCCAAGCTTCCTGGCAGGCTGTTTCGGACGGGCTCAACCCGTTGATCAGCCATCCTTTGGGAATGATCCAACGACGGGATTTACGTGTCGTTATCAGCAACACCTCAGGGCGCCCCTGCTCGATGCGATAGCACAGTGCAGCCGATTGCTGCAGCACCGGGAGGTGCCTGGTCTTTCGCGAAACATAGGGCGCAAATTTGGCGTCAATCACGCTAGCCGCCTTTCAAATGGAATCCTTGCCTGTTTTCCCGCGATTTTTTTGCCTATTTAGCGGGACCTCAGACCACTGATACCATATGAAGCGTTTTCCTCCAAGCCCTTGGCTTTGGGTCACATGCGCGTCGCCAGTTTTCGCACCAAATCATCATGCGGAATATCGGCATCAATCGCCAATCGCCGCAGGCCAAAATGCACGCGGGCGATCTGCTGGTAATAGCGTGTATAGACATAGTTGGTGCCGCCCCCGGCAATCGCCCCCAGTACCGGCACGGACTGCGCAGCCAGTTTTTGCCCCAGTACGACCGACAGACGCGGAGCAACCGTCGCGATCAGCTTTTGCATGGCCGGACCGGTCAGCGTCAGCCTGACGGAAAAGAACCCGAGATCGGCACCATCGTCGCTGGACAAGGGCCCTGCAGCCGACAGTACACGGACGCAGTCGAACTTCACCCCCTCTTCCGATGGGTCGAAACCCTCGCGGGCTGCGGCCCCTTGTATGGCACGCAACAACATCGCAGTGGTCGCAGGTAGTTCCATTAGGGCAGTAGATATTCCACCCATTCCTCCGGCTGCGCCCATGGCGGTGGTCACTGCAGTGTTGACCCAAGGGTGTTGGTCGGGAACCGCGCGGCGCGAGCCTTCTGCCGCGTGCATTGCCAGCCACAGGGCCTGTTCCGTCGCTCCTGTCAAACCCTGCCTGATCGGCTCGGGCAATTGCTCGAGCAAGGATTCTGCCGACCCGCCCAGACTGTTCAGCAGCTTGACGCCCGGACCGCCCGCAGATCTGTAATACCCGGCCAAACGGTCCAATTCGGCCTCGGCATCCAGTTTTTCGACAAGAACCACGTCCTGCATAAGTACCCTCCTGTCCTTTAGACATCGGGGCTTACGGCAAGCGTTTCAATAGCTCAGAGCCTCCAGCGGGTCACCGGACCACGAATGCCCTCCCAAACGCCGGGCGACAACTCCACTCCCAGAACACGGTCCGGGTTGGTGGGGGGCGGCATCTCGACCCCGCTCAGACGCGTAAATCCGAACCGGGCATAATACGGCGCATCACCAACCAACATGACACGATCCCAGCCCAATGAGCGACCGGCCTCAAGGCCTTCGTGGATCAGAAAACCGCCCAGCCCTTCGCCTTGGTGGGTGGGGTGCACAGCCACCGGCCCCAGTAGCAGCGCATCGTGGTCACCCACATGCACCGGCCAGAACCGGATGGCTCCGGCCAGAATGCCCTGCCCGTCCCGCGCCACCAGAGACATCCCGGCCACAGGCGGCACATCATCGCGCAGACGATACGAGGACAGCGCCTCACGCCCGGGCGCAAAGCACAGGTCATAGAGGGCCTCGACCTCCCACCAATCATCCGGCTCTTCCGGCCTGATCCCGAACTGCTGCACCCCGGCCCTCTTTTCCTTGCTGGCATTCGCCCTAGCACTTCGGTACGCCTTGGGCAAACGCTTGGAGTTCATATGTTCTACCGCCCCGAAGACGGCCATGGCCTGCCGCACAACCCGTTCAACGCCGTCATCACGCCCCGCCCGATCGGCTGGATTTCCACCCGCAGCCCGGAGGGGATCAACAATCTGGCCCCCTATTCGTTCTTCAACGGAGTTGCCTATACCCCACCGCAGGTGATGTTCGCGTCAACTGGCACCAAGCACGATCAGGAAAACGGTAAGGACAGTGTCGCCAATATCGAGGCAACTGGTGTGTTCTGCGTCAACGTCGTCGCCCATGCGCACCGGGACGCGATGAATGCCAGTTCCGCAGGATTGCCCAAACACCACGACGAATTCGATCACGCCGGTCTGACATCCGTTGAATGCGAGACTATCCCCTGTGCACGGGTCGAGGGTGCTCCGGCCGCGCTGGAATGCAAATTGACGAAAATCGTTACCCTGCCAGGAGAGTCAAACCGGGTCGTGTTTGGCGAAGTCACTGGTGTTCACCTGCGCGACGACTGCCTGAAGGATGGCATTTTTGATGTCACGGCTTTCCAGCCGTTGGCCCGATTGGGATACCGGGATTATTCGGTTGTCACCGAGCTGTTTTCCCTTAGCCGCCCGGACGACTAAAAAAGCGGGGATGTTATCCCCGCTATTTTTTAATCAACGTCGCTAAGGCAGAGCCGTGCGGCCTCAGTGGCCGCCCAGGATACCGGTGCGAACTGAATAATCCACCGCCAGTTCGTAATCCGGGTCGTCATCACTATCGACCATCAGGTGACCGGCTTTGGTAAGAAGCTTGTGACAGTCACGGCTGAGATGGCGCAGCATCACGCGCTTACCTGCGGCCTCATATTTGGCGGCGATGTTCTCGATGGCCTGCAGCGCCGACTGGTCCACAACGCGGCTCTCGGCAAAATCCACGATCACCGTTTCTGGATCATTTGGCACGTCGAACAGTTCGACAAAACCTTCGGATGAGCCAAAGAAAAGCGGGCCTTGGATTTCATAAACCTTGGCACCCCTTTCGGTGGAGGATTCGCGAGTTACGGCGTGAATTCGTTTGGCATTATTCCAGGCATAGGCCAGTGCCGAGACGATAACACCGACGACCACGGCAACTGCCAAGTCTTCCATCACGGTCACAACGGTTACCAGAACGATCACGAAGGCGTCCGTCAGCGGTACTTTGCGCAGGATCTTGAACGAGTTCCAGGCGAAAGTTCCAATCACCACCATGAACATCACCCCGACTAGTGCGGCCAGCGGGATCTGCTCGATCAGGGGCGAGGCGAAGAGGATGAACACCAGCAGGAACAGCGCCGCCGCGATACCGGCGATACGGGTACGACCGCCGGATTTCACGTTGATCATCGACTGCCCGATCATCGCACAACCGCCCATGCCACCAAAGAAACCTGTGGCCACGTTTGCGACGCCCTGCGCGATACACTCTTGCGAGGCTCCGCCACGCTTACCGGTGATTTCACCAACAAGGTTCAGGGTCAGCAGCGATTCAATCAGGCCGATGGCGGCCAGAATGACGGCGTAGGGCAGGATGATCTCAAAGGTTTCCCAGTTCAGCGGCACCATCGGGATGTGGAACGCGGGCAGTCCGCCCTCGATCGAGGCCAGGTCGCCAACGCGCGGCACATCCAGTCCAAAGCCGATCACCAGCGCAGCCACAACCAGAATACCAGCCAGAGGCGCAGGAACGATGCGCGTGATACGCGGCATGACCCAGATCACCGCCATGGTCAGCGCCACAAGACCCAGCATTGTATAAAGCTGCAGACCTGAGAGCCACTCGCCCCCACCAACACCGTGGCCAGTGTTTTCCATGGTGCCTGGCACCTTGAACTGGCCCAATTGCGCCAGGAAGATCACAATCGCCAGACCGTTCACAAAGCCCAGCATCACCGGATGCGGCACCAGACGGATGAACCGCCCCCAGTGCATGGCCCCGGCAATCACCTGCAGGATGCCCATCAGCACAACGGTCGCGAACAAGTATTCGACGCCGTGCTCAGCCACCAACGCGACCATCACCACGGCCAGCGCCCCGGTTGCGCCCGAGATCATGCCTGGACGGCCACCGATCAGCGCCGTGATCAGACCGACCATGAAAGCTGCATAGAGACCAACCAGAGGATGCACCCCGGCAACAAAGGCAAAAGCCACGGCCTCAGGCACCAGTGCCAGTGCCACGGTCAGACCGGACAGCAGTTCAATCCGCAGGCGCGAAGCGGTCAGCCCTTCGTCCGGCACCCAACGCAAATCGGGTTTGGCTATACGATTGGCAAAGCTTGCCAGCATGGCTCGGGGCATGGGGCGGTCCTGTCGGTCTGTTTTGTTCTCGCGAAAGGGGCCTTTTAGCGGTCAAAACCCACCTTAGATACCGCGTCAGGCGGGACCCTGATATGCACCAGGCGCATACCGGACCTGTAACCAACACAAACCGTTGAAGCCACTTGCCAAATCCTCTACCGCCCCGCAGAAATTCCCCAACGGATTTTTTTCATGCGGAGCACGGCCATGACCCAGACCAAAATCGCCATCATCGGTGGATCAGGTATTTACGAGATCGACGGGCTGGAGAATGCAGAATGGGTGACTGTCGAAACCCCATGGGGCGATCCTTCGGATCAGATCCTGACCGGAACGCTGAATGGTGTTGGCATGGCCTTCCTGCCCCGCCACGGACGCGGTCATGTGCATTCGCCGACCGAAGTGCCCTATCGCGCCAATATCGATGCGCTGAAACGACTGGGGGTGACGGATGTGATCTCGGTCTCGGCCTGCGGGTCGTTTCGCGAACACTTGGCGCCAGGCGACTTCGTGATCGTCGATCAGTTCATCGACCGGACTTTTGCCCGCGAGAAAAGCTTTTTCGGCACCGGATGCGTTGCCCATGTCAGCGTCGCCCACCCCACCTGCCCGCGCCTGTCCGATGCCTGCGAAACCGCGGGCAAGGCTGCGGGTATCACCATCCACCGTGGCGGCACCTATCTGGCAATGGAAGGGCCGCAGTTTTCGTCCCTGGCGGAATCCAAGATGTACCGCGAACAATGGGGCTGCGACGTGATCGGCATGACCAATATGCCCGAAGCGAAACTCGCCCGCGAGGCCGAGCTTTGTTACGCCTCAATCGCCATGGTTACCGATTATGACAGCTGGCACCCCGACCACGGTGAAGTTGACGTGTCGGCCATCATCGCGACCCTGACAGGCAATGCCGAAAAAGGCCGGGCGCTGGTCAAAGGCCTGCCCGATCTGCTGGGGGCCGAACGCGCACCCTGCCCACATGGCTGCGACCGGGCGCTGGAATACGCCATCCTGACGGCGCCGGAAAAACGCGACCCGGCGCTGTTGGCCAAGCTGGATGCGGTTGCCGGTCGGATACTTTAATCGGTCTGTTGCCCCAGTGCGCTTTGTACCTCGGCCCACAGCCCATGCGACCAGAGGTCGTTATGGGTACCGCCGGGGATAACGTGCAATTGCGCGGTGTCCCCTGAGATCGCCGCCAGCGCCTCGCCATGATGCAGCGGAATGGTTTCGTCCTCGGTGCCGTGGAAGATCAGGGTTGGCACAGTGATACTGTCGATCAAGTCCCGGGTGGCGAATTGATCCTTCATCAGGACCGAGACCGGCAGAAACGGATAGCGCTCGGCCGCCACATCCACGGTGGCGGTAAACGGCGCCTCAAGCACCAACAGTTGCGCATTCGGGCGCTCTTCGGCCACCGCAGCCGCCACGCCAGTTCCAAGGCTCTGGCCGTGCAGAACAATTTCCGCACCCTCAGCATCCAGCCGGTCAAACAACTGAATCCCGTCCGAGATCAGGGCCAGTTCCGAAGGCTCACCCCCACTGCCCGGGAAACCGCGATAGCTGGGCGCAAGAAGGCCATAACCGCTGTTGAGGATTTCGCGCATACGGTCCGCCCGGTCGCCCAGATTGCCGCTTTGACCATGGAAAAACAGAACCGTCGGCGCGCCCTCGATTGCCGGAGGTGCGGTCCATGTGGTCAATACCACGCCGTCGGGCATGGGGACCTTGATTACATCCACGTCGGCTAGCCCGACTGTTCTAGGGTCGGGCAGCTCTCCAGAAGGCTTGTACAGCAGCGCGTTCTGATTTGCGTACATGTACCCCACGATTCCGGCGTAAAATACGCCACCGATCAGAAGCAAAAGGACCAGCACACGCCTCAACCGTCCGGTTTTCGACCGAGACATATCTTCGAACACTTTCGAATAGTCGGGATGCGTCTGCGACACGATAGCCTCCAATCCTCACTTAATCCAAGTTTGGAAGGTCAGACGTTTGTTTCAAGGAAGATGTAGAAGCCTTAACAATATCTTTATCTGGCACGCGCCCCTTCGATTGGCACCCGGAAACAGAACAGCTGCGCAATTCACGAAAGGCTTGACCTTGCCGCCGCGTCGGGGCTTGGTGAGGGCAACATCAAAACAGGAACCCGCATGTCCCTCGACCTCTGGTTGGCCTTTGTGGCCGCATCGACCGCTTTGCTTCTGATCCCTGGGCCGACCGTTCTGCTCGTGCTCAGCTATGCCCTGTCGAAAGGGCGCAGCGTCGCCGTGGCCTCGGCCACCGGGGTCGCGGTGGGGGATCTGGTAGCCATGACTGCGTCGCTGCTGGGCTTAGGGGCGCTGGTACTGGCCTCGGCCACGCTGTTTTCCGTGCTGAAATGGGTAGGCGCTGCTTATCTGGTATGGCTGGGCATCAAATTGCTGCGCAGCGCGCCTGCGGGTGGGTTGCAGACAGTGGAGACCGGGCGCGACGTCAACGCCCGCAGCGTCTTTGGCCACGCGGCCGCCGTCACTGCGCTGAATCCGAAATCCATTGCGTTCTTCATTGCGTTCGTGCCGCAATTCCTGCGCCCGGCAGACCCTTTGGGCCCGCAATTCGCCATCCTGATTGCAACCTTTGTCGGCCTCGCTTGGCTGAACGCGCTGGCCTATGCACTGCTGGCCGACAGGCTGCGCCTGATGATCGGGAGGGCCGGCGTCATTACCGCGATGACCCGGTTCGGAGGGCTGACTCTGATCGGTATGGGGGTTGCGACCGCCGTCCTGCGCCGCCCGGCCTGAGGATCACTCCTCGGCGTGTTCCTTCATGAACCCGCGGATAAACCGCCGGATTTCCCGCGCGGCTGAGGTATCCAGTTCCTTGCACAGTTCAACAAAAGCGTCGCGCTCATCCTTGTCCAGACGCAAGACCAACTGACTGTTTTTCTTGGTAGAACTTTTACCGTCTTTCTTAGCCACGCGCCTTTTCCCCGTTCAGCTCTTGATTCCAATCGAGATGCAATGTATATACATAGCATAGAAGTTGTAGTTATCGAGCACCTAACAAAAAAATGGGATTATGGCAATGAACCTTCATGCTGCTCAGGCATTTCTTTTGCGAGACCAGCGCAACTGGCGCAAACCGCATCTGTCGTGGCTGCCTGCCGCGCTTTACCGGTACAAAAGCCTGCCGAACGCTATTTCGCAACGTCGCAAGTAAGACGACGGTAATCTTTCCTTGCAAGGCTGACCCCAATGGGCCAAACACGCCCGCGTGTTTTGACGCCAAAGGGGTTGGCCATGTCCAGAAACAAGTCGGTCAAGGATTACATCCGAACCATCGTTGATTTCCCGCACGAAGGGATCATGTTCCGGGATGTCACCACCCTGTTTGCCGACCCACGCGGGTTTCGGATGGCAATCGACCAGATGCTGCACCCATATGCGGGCGAGCGGATCGACAAGGTTGTGGGCCTTGAGGCGCGCGGTTTCATCCTCGGCGGCGCAATCGCGCACCAATTGAGCGTCGGCTTTGTCCCGATCCGCAAAAAGGGCAAGCTGCCTGGCACCACAATCAGCCAAGATTATAAACTGGAATATGGCGAGGCCATCGTCGAAATCCATGATGACGCCATTCAGCCGGGCGAGAAAATCCTTGTGGTCGATGACCTGCTGGCCACCGGCGGCACCGCCGCCGCCGGGATTAAACTGATCGAACGGCTGGGAGGTGAGATCGTCTCATGTTCCTTCATCATCGACCTGCCGGAACTGGGTGGCCGCAAGGTGCTGGAAGAGATGGGTATGGACGTGCATATTCTGTGCGAATTCGAGGGGCTGTAGGCACCCTTCGTTCACAAGACTGTGAGTGGAAATCAGGGCCTGCGCAGGCTTAGCGCGGCGTGTCGCGATTTCAACCCGGTCCCACAGACACATCCGGTGATCTTGTTGCGAGGATCACCCGTACCCCTGTTGATGCCACCTGAGGCATTTCAACAAGGGATTTGTATCATGTTCCGCAACCTCGCTATTGCTGGCGTGACCAGCCTGTTAGTCGGCACATCCGCTTTCGCAGATGGCCATTCGAAAGATATCGTCGACACTGCCGTCGGCGCTGGCAGCTTTGAAACCCTCGTGGCTGCCGTACAGGCGGCCGATTTGGTGGATACGCTGAAAGGCGAAGGCCCGTTCACCGTATTCGCCCCAACAGATGACGCGTTCGCCGCTCTGCCCGAAGGCACGGTGGAGACGCTCCTGCTGCCCGAGAACAAGGATCAACTGGTCGCAGTGCTAACCTATCACGTGGTGCCCGGCAAAGTGATGTCGAGCGATCTGTCCGACGACATGACCGCAGCCACGGTTCAGGGCGGAGACATCACTATCGATCTGGACAATGGCGTGATGGTGAATGACGCCAATGTGGTTCAGGCTGATATCGAGACCTCAAATGGCGTCATCCACGTCATCGATAAAGTCATCCTGCCTCAATAAAACGAACCGGCCCGGTTATCCCGGGCCGTTTCTACGACCGCAAAACCGCGCCTGGGTTCATGATTCCCAACGGGTCCAGCGCAGTTTTGATGGCGTGCATGGCAGCCAGCTTTGTCGCATCCCCGTATTTCTCAAGATCGCCGGTTTTGAGCCGCCCGACACCGTGCTCGGCACTGACGGACCCGTGGAATTCGTTCACAAGGTCATGCACGGCGGTTTTTACAGCCTGCCTTTTCCCATCGAACTCCGACCGTTCATATCCCAGCGGTGGGAAAACGTTGTAGTGTAGATTGCCGTCCCCCAGATGCCCAAAGCAGTTAATACGGAACGGACCAAGCGCCGACACCACCTCGGCGCCGCGAACAATAAACTCGGGAATCCGCGAGATCGGGACCGAGATATCATGGCTCGACACCGACCCAATCAACCGGTTCGCCTCGGGGATACGTTCGCGCACGGCCCACAGGTCCATGCGCTGCGCCTCGCTCTGTGCGATGACCGCATCGCCGACAAGGCCAGCCTTGTCCGCAGCGGCGTAGAGCGTTTCCAATGCTTCAGACGGCGATTGCCCGGCAAACATCCCCAATTCGATCAGTACGCACCATTCGGGCTGGGTCGCAAAGGGTTGTCGTACCTCCGGCAGCACCTCGGTCAGGAACTGCAGTCCCTGCTGGTGAATCAGTTCAAACGTGCTGACCGCGTCACCCAATTGATCCCGCGCCAGCGCCAGCAACTCAATCGCTGACTCGGGCGAAGTGACCTGTAGCATCGCAGTCCCCACCGCTTCGGGGCGCGGAAACAGATGCAACGAGGCCGCCGTGATAATCCCCAGCGTGCCCTCGGACCCGATCAACAGGTTCCGAAGGTCATAGCCGGTGTTGTCCTTGCGCAACCGGCTGAGCCCGTGCCAAATCTCACCGCTGGGCAGAACTGCCTCCAACCCCAGACACAGATCACGCGCATTGCCATAGCGCAGCACGTTCACCCCGCCCGCGTTGGTGGCAAGGTTGCCTCCAATCCTGCAAGACCCCTGCGCCGCCAACGCGAGGGGGAATAGCCGGTTAGCATCCTCGGCAGCGGCCTGCACATCAGCCAGAATCGCACCCGCCTCGGCGATCAGGATACTCTCGGTCGGATACACCGCCCGGATCGCCGTCATCCGCTCCAATGAGATCAACAGCGGCGCAGGCCCATCAGGCACAACCTGTCCGCCCACCAGCCCGGTGCCACCGCCATAGGGCACCACCGGCACCCGCGCGTCCGAGGCCAGCCGGACCAGCGCGGAAACGTCCTCGACCGTTCGCGGCAGAGCAAGTAGCCCCGCGTGCCCAGCAAACCGGCGGCGCGGTTCCTCCAGGTATCGCTCGGAAACAGGTCGCAGAATATCGTCACCCAGGTCGGCCCGGATAAGCTTTGCAAGGGTCTCATCGGCAGGATTCAGTGTCATACCTATTCCTTGCCCAAGCGGTGCGGTCGCGACAAGCCCTATTCCAATTCAATCAGATAGCGCGGCTCAAGCACCACCACCGTAGGCCGATCCGGCAGCGTCTTCAACGAAACAACCAGTTCCGACACCCCGTTACGTTCAACCGGAAAGTCATTGCGGATATCGACAAGGAACCGGTCCAACGAAAAGCCTGAAAACCAGTGCATCGGGATGATCACCGAGCTTTTCAGCCGCTTCAAGACCGAGATCATGTCGGGCAGAGGCATGGTCGTGCCACCATCAACCGCAGCCATCACCACATCCAACCGACCCAATGCCGCGAATTGCTCGTCCGAAGGGACGTGGTGCAGGTGGCCGAGATGACCGATGCACAGCCCCTCAATCTCGAACACAAAGATCGAATTGCCGTGCTCTTCCACCCCACCATAGGGGGACCGGATATCGGTCGAGACATTGCGCACCAACATCTCACCTAGATCAAGGTGATGCTTGATCCCCTGCCCGAACTCTCCCCAACCGGGCAGCACATGCGGAATGGCCGGATCGGGATGGGCGGTCCAATGGGTGCTGTGCGCGTGGTTCATGGTTACCACATCCGGGATCAGGTCGGCGCTGCCGATGAAGCCGGTGAAATCTGTCACCGCGTTCAACCCGCCCTGCGTCTGGATCAGGAACGAGGCATGGGCGATATAACTGATCCGAACTGAATACTCAGGGATCGGGTCTTGCCACGCGGCTTTGTGAATGTACTCAATCCCAGGCGCGGCATCCGCGATGGCGATACAATGGCTCGGCCGCCGCTCCTGCGCCGCAGCTCCGCTCGAAATCACCATCAATGCCGCAAACACCCAGCGCATGTGGGAAGTGTAGCGCAGAAAACCCCCAAGTCATGCCCCTTGTTCATCTGGCCATAAACATCCCGGGGGAGTCGCGGCCCACCGCGGCGGGGGCAGAGCCCACTACCCCGCGTCGGTCTTCCCGCGCCGGTCCGACCGCAGGCTGGAATACAGGACATGCGTCCGCCAACGCCCGTTGATCTGCAGGTATGATTGCGCCACACCCTCGTATTTGAAGCCCGAGCTTTCCAGCAATCCACGTGAGGGTTTGTTCTCGGGCAGGCATGCGGCCTCGATCCGGCTCAGGTCCAGACGGGTAAAGGCGTGGTGCACCACGGCCCCAATCGCCTCGTGCATATAGCCGTTGCGGGCAAAGGCTTCGCCGGTCCAATACCCAAGCGTTCCAGCCTGTGCCGGGCCGCGGCGGACGTTGTCCAATGTAATCGCCCCCACCAGCACGTCGTCCGAGCGGCGGAACAGGAACAGAGGGATCGCCGTGCCGCTAGAAACCGAGCGTTGTGCCCAATAGACCCGATTGGTGAAGGATTTCCGGCTCAGATGATCCTTGGCCCAGACCGGCTCCCACGGGGTCAGGAATTCCCTAGATGCGCGCCGCAGCGCCGCCCAGTCGTTGAAGTCGGAATGCACGGGCGGGCGCAAGCTCAGGCGCTCGGTTTCGAGTTTCAGCTTGCGTCTGCCCAGAAGCATCACGCCGCACGCCTCTCCTGCAGTTCCGCCAAGCTGGGTGCGCCTGACACCGGACCATAAAGCGCCAGCGCCGCCGGCGCCTTGACGGCCATGTCTTCGGCAAAGGCACGCACGTCTTCGGTGCTGACCGCATTAATCTTGGCGACCGTATCCTCAAGCGAGGGCACCCGGCCCCAGATCTGCACGAGCCGCGCCAGACGTTCCGCACGGTTCGACGGGCTTTCAAGCCCCATCAGCATCCCGGCCTTCATCTGCGCGCGCGCACGGGCGACCTCTTCGGGGCTCATGTCATCGGCGGCGCGTTTCATTTCGTCAATGGTGATGCTGGCCAGTTCCGCGACCTGTTCGGCCGAGGTCCCGGCATAGATCGTGGTTGTTCCGGTATCGGCATAGGCGCCGGTCTGGGCAAAGATCGTGTAACACAGCCCGCGCGTTTCCCGCACTTCCTGAAACAGGCGCGAGGACATGCCGCCGCCCAAAGCAGTCGAATAAATCTGCGCGGTGTAGATCGCATCGTCGCGGTATCCGGGGCTTTCCAGTGCGAGCGCGAAATGCGCCTGTTCCAGCTCTTTCTCCTGCCGCGCTTCACCGCCTGTAAATCGAGCCGTTTCGGGGATCAAGCCCTTGCGCGGTTGCAGGTGGCCAAACATCTCTTCGGCCATTTTCATCAACGCGTCATGATCCACGGCCCCAGCCGCAGACAGGATCATCTGCTCGGGGCCGTAATGCTCGGCCACGAATCCCGACAGGTCCTCTCGCGAGAAGGAACTCACCCGCTCGGTGGGACCAAGAATGGTGCGGCCCAGAGGCTGATCGTGATAGCTCTGCTCCTGCAGCCAATCAAAGATCACATCGTCCGGCGTGTCATAAGCCTGACCGATCTCTTGTAGGATCACGCCGCGCTCGACTTCGATCTCGCGCGGATCAAAGATCGGGTTCAGTACGATGTCACCAATCACATCCATCGCCAGCGCCACGTCATCTTTCAAAACGCGCGCGTAGTAGGCCGTCACCTCGCGCGAGGTGTAGGCGTTGATATACCCGCCCACATCCTCGATCGCTTCGGCAATTTGCAGCGCAGAACGCCGCTCGGTTCCCTTGAAGGCCATATGCTCAAGGAAATGCGCGATACCGTTCTGCTCGATCCGTTCATGCCGCCCGCCGGCGGTCACCCAGATGCCGATGGCCGCAGATTGCAGCCCCGGCATATGTTCACTGACGATACGAAACCCGTTCTTCAGTTGGTCTTGTCTGACTGTCACTCAGCGATGTGCCTTCTGATATGATCCTCGAGGGCACCCAGATCGTTGGCAATGCGGGTCACCCGTTCCGGACGTTCATACAGATCAGACATGCGGGATGGAAGAGGCGGATGTTCGCCGCTGGCCTTCTCGACCGCTGCCGGGAATTTCGCGGGATGTGCGGTGGCCAGAGTGATCATCGGAACGTCCGTCGCGCGATGCTCTTCGGCGACCTTGATGCCAACGGCCGTGTGAGGGCAGACCAGTTCGGCGCTGTGGTCCTGCGTGTGCTTGATCGTCGCCAGCGTTTCGTCTTCGGACACACGGCCCGAGTCGAAACTCTCGCGCAGCGCTTCCATTGTGCCCTGGCTGACGTTGAAGCCACCATTCTTCAGTTCATCCATCAACTGAGAAACGGCGCTGCCATCCTCACCATAGGCGTAGTACAGTGCACGTTCAAAATTCGAGCTGACCTGAATATCCATCGACGGGCTGATCGAGGGGATAGTGTCGCCCTTGAAATACCCCTCGCCCGACAGGCAGCGATGCAGGATGTCGTTCTGGTTGGTTGCCACGACCAGACGGTCGATCGGCAGGCCCATACGCTTGGCCAGAAAACCCGCGAAGATGTCGCCGAAGTTACCGGTGGGCACAGTGAAGCTGACCTTGCGATGCGGCGCGCCAAGGCTGACCGCCGCCGAGAAGTAGTACACGATCTGCGCCAGAACGCGGGCAAAGTTGATCGAGTTCACGCCTGCCAGTTTAACTCCATCGCGGAAGTCGAAATCGTTGAACATATCCTTCAGCGCGGCCTGGCAATCGTCGAAATCGCCATCCACGGCCAGCGCATGCACGTTGCTGTCCGCAGGCGTCGTCATCTGACGGCGCTGAACTTCGGACACGCGGCCATGCGGGAACAGGATGAACACATCCACCGCGTCCAGCCCCCGGAACGCCTCAATGGCCGCTGAGCCCGTATCACCACTGGTCGCGCCGACGATAGTCACCCGGTCGCCGCGCCGTTTCAGAGCCACCTGGAACAGCTGGCCGATCAACTGCATCGCGAAGTCCTTGAAGGCCAGCGTCGGCCCATGGAACAGTTCCAGCAGGAAGTGGTTTTCGTTCAGTTGCTTCAGCGGCGCACGCGCATCATGGCCGAACGCTTCATAGGCCCGGGCGATGATGGCCTTGAACTCCTCCTCGGCGAACGAGCCGCTGACATAGGGCCACATCACCCGAAACGCGATTTCCTCATAGGGCAGACCGGCAAGCGCTGCGATTTCATCCTGCGACATCACCGGAATCTCTGCAGGCAGGTACAGGCCGCCGTCGCGGGCCAATCCGGTCAGCATCGCCTCTTCAAAGGTCAGTTCGGGCGCTTGGCCACGGGTCGAGATGTATTTCATTGCTCTTCACTTTCAGAAGGGGCGCGGTTGCGCCACAGGAAATAACCGGTCATCGCGGCCCAGACCAGAGCCAGACCAAACCATGTGATTGCATATTGCAGATGATCGTTGGGAATGCCCGCCGTATCCACCGGCAGAGGTGTGATGTTCGGGTCAGTTTCCGAGCGCGCGATCAGCAGCACCGGCTCGGCCCCCAGAGCCGCCGCCAGATTGGGGACGTCGCGGGCAAACCAGATGTTGTCGTCGATATCCGCCTCGGGCGTGTAGCTGTCGATCTCGTCCGGCCAGTGCAGATTCCCGGTGACTTCCATCGGGCCGGTCAGGCGATCAACCTGCTTGGCGGTCGTCGGCACAAAACCCCGGTCTACAAGAATGGTCCGATCTTCGGTACTAAAGGACTGAATGATCCGATACCCTGCCCCGACCTGTTTGACCGAAACCAGAACGTGGATTTCCCCCGGCTCCATGTCTCCGACCACCGTAACGGGAAGAAATTTGTCGTCTTCTTCGGAAACGGCCTTGGGCAGACCAATCGGATCAGCCGCAATACGCGCTTCGATCTCGGCCAGAACACCCTGCTTCCACGCCAGCCGCTGCACCTGCCAGACACCCAGCCAGATCAGCACGCCTAAACCGGCGAGTCCGAAGATCAGCAGGAACAGAATACGGCGCATGTCGGGGCTAAACCTTGTTACAGAAACCGGCGTCTTGTTAAGGGGGGCGCAGGTCGAATTGCAACCACGCAATTGTATCGGGCGCAATCTTGCGCCCTTATCGAGAAAAAGCCGCCCCTAGGGGCGGCTTTTGCAATTAAACAGCCTGATCGGCGTTACATCAAAGGCGCCTGACCCCAGATGTAGACGGCGAAGAACAGGAACAGCCAGACAACGTCCACGAAGTGCCAGTACCAGGCCGCTGCTTCAAAGCCGACATGTTTCTCGGGGGTAAAGTCACCCCGTAGCGCCCGGATCAGGCACACAGACAGGAAGATCGTCCCGATGATCACGTGGGCACCGTGGAACCCGGTTGCCATAAAGAAGTTCGAATAGAACTGGTCGCCACCGAATTCCCAGCCTTCGTGAGCCAGCAGCTCGTAGTATTCGAATGCCTGCAAGAAGGTAAATGCGATACCCAGAACGATACCAATGGCCAGACCCTGCACCAGCGCCTTGCGGTCATTGTTGTGAACCAGAGCGTGGTGTGCCCAAGTGATCGCACAACCCGACAGCAGCAGAACCAAAGTGTTGATCAGCGGCAGGTGGAACGGATCAACCGCGTGGATATCGGGCTGAATATACTCGGTGCCAGCATAGTCGTACATCGGGTACATGCGATGTTTGAAGAACGACCAGAACCAAGCGAAGAAGAACATCACCTCGGACATCACGAACAGGATAAAGCCATAGCGCAGGCCGATGCGCACAACTGGCGTATGATCCCCGGCGCGGCTTTCGGTCACCACTTCGGACCACCAGGCAAACATGGTGTACAGAACCGCAACCAGCCCCATCCAGAACATGAACGAGGTGATGCCGTGCATCCACAGGACAGCTCCGAACAGCATCACGAAGCCGCCAAGCGCGCCGATTAGAGGCCAGATCGACGGGGCCAGAATGTGATAATCATGGTTTTTTGCGTGTGCCATCAGCGTCCCTCACCTACAGGCGTTAGTTCGTGTTTGTATCTGCCTGCGCTTCAAGGGCAGCATAGCCCTCTGGCAGGTCAATTTCGTAGAATGTATACGACAGAGTGATCGTATGAACATACTTTGCTTCTAGATCGTCGACCATTTCAGGATCGACAAAGAAACTTACCGGCATTTGAACCCGTTCGCCGGGTTGCAGCACCTGCTCTTCAAAGCAGAAGCAGGCTATTTTCTGAAAATACCCACCGGCTGAATAGGGCGCGACGTTGTAGGACGCCTGCCCAGCAATCGGGCGGTCAGTCGGGTTATAGGCCTCATAGAAGGCCAGCCCGGTTTCACCGATGCGCACGTCCATTTCGCGCTCGACCGGCTTGAACTCCCAAGCCATACCTTTGGCTTTCGAGGCATCGAACCGGACGGTCACGATGCGGTCCAGAATTTCCTCGGGCGCGGTCGCAGCCACGCCGGTGGTGCCACCAAAACCGGTGACACGGCAAAACCAGTCGTAGAACGGCACCGCGGCCCAGGCCAGGCTGCCCATCAGGACAACCACACCCACCGTCTGCGCCACCGTTTTCTGCGGACCGGTCAATGCCATCAGTTCTGCGCCTCCTGCGCCGGAACACCCATGCTGGTGCCCGAAACCTTGACGATGGTCAGGCCGAAGATGATCACGATAAAGGCCGCCAATGTCAGGCCAACTCCCAGATTACGGCTAAAGCGGCGTTCGTGCAGCTCGTGGCTTTTGCGCAGGCTCATGACCAACCTCCCAAGCCATAGGGTTTCAGCAGCGCTTCGGCCAGAATCGCACCGAAGTGCAGGAAAAGGTAGAGCAGCGACAACTTGAAGAAAGAGCGCTCGACCTTGAAATTATCTGCCTCTGCATCGTCCTCGGTCCGGCGCGAGATCTGCCACGCGCCGCGCAGAAACAGCGCGTTCATCACCACCGCAACGGTCAGATAAATCGGGCCACCAATGCCCGAGAACGCGGTGCCAACCGCCAGCGCCGCCAGCAGCGCTGTATAGATCAGGATATGCCACCGGGTTGCGCGGCGACCATGGGTCACGGTCAGCATCGGCACGCCCGCATCGTCGTAATCCGAGCGCATGAACAGCGCCAACGCCCAGAAATGCGGCGGAGTCCACATGAAAGTCAGGGCGAACATCAGCCACGGCTCAAGCGTCATCGACCCGGTGGCCGCCACCCAGCCGATCACCGGCGGGAAAGCCCCTGCTGCGCCGCCGATTACGATGTTCTGGGGCGTCGAGCGCTTCAGCCACATCGTGTAGACAACGACGTAAAAGAAAATGGTGAACGCCAGAAACGCACCCGCAAACCAATTCGTCGCCAGCCCCAGCATGATGACCGACAAGCCCGACAGAGCCAGGCCAAGCGCCAGCGCCTCGCCCTCTTGCACCTTGCCGGATGGGATTGGGCGGCCCTTGGTGCGTTTCATCACTTTGTCGATATCCGCATCCCACCACATGTTCAGCGCGCCAGACGCGCCGCCGCCAATGGCGATGAACAGGATGGCACAGAAGCCTACAAACGGATGCACCGGAACTGGTGCGGCCAGCAGACCGACCAGAGCCGTAAACACGACCAGAGACATCACGCGGGGCTTCAGCAGGGCGAAATAGTCGCCAAAGCTGGCCTCGTCCGCGTGCGCCGTGGCGGTCACTGTGCTGGCGTTGATGCTTGCGTCGCTCATTTCCGGTCCTTCTGGAGGCGAAAGCTGCGCGGTCACCGCGCAGCCTGCGTGTGTTCACCTAGGCCTATACGGGCTTAGTTCGAGGCAACCTGAAAGGAAGCAGGCTGACCCGCATACTCTTCCAGAGCGCCCTGCAGCCATTGTTCATACGCCTCTTCGCTGACCACTTTGACGGTGATCGGCATATAGGCGTGGTCCTTGCCGCACAGTTCCGAACACTGGCCGAAATACACGCCTTCTTTGTCCGCACGGAACCACAATTCGGCCAGACGTCCCGGCACACCGTCCTGCTTTACGCCGAAGGATGGGATCGTCCAGGAGTGGATCACGTCGGACGCGGTGACCTGCATAACGACGATCTTGCCAACCGGGACAACAACCGCGGTATCGGTGGCCAACAGCCATTCATCATCGCTGTAACCTGCATCAGCCAGTTTGGCGCGCATCGCGTCATCCAGAACAAACGGCGTTACGTCGGCATCAGCAGGGCGGGCACCTTCGTCCAGCGTCGCCGGATGGCCCAGCAGATAGCTGTCGAATGCAAAATCGTGATCGACATATTCGTAGGTCCAGTACCACTGGTTGCCCACAACCTTGATCACGACGTCGCCCTCAGGGATCTCCTGCTGCTTGAACAGCACCGGCAGAGAGAACGCACCGATAAAGACCAGAATCAGGATCGGCCCCAAGGTCCAGGCAATCTCAACCGGGGTATAGTGCGAGAAACGCGCCGGCGTTGGGTTCACACGCTGGTTGTAACGCACGATGCAGTAAACCAGCAGAGCAGCAACGAACACGCAGATCACGGTGATAATCACCAGAATCATGCTGTCCAGCCGTTGAATACCGTCGGCAAGGCTGGTGGCCGCGGGCTGGAAACCCATGCCGCCGTCAACCGGTTTGCCAATAATCTCAAGCTCCTGAGCCATGGCGGGAAGGCTGGAGAGGGCTGTCACAAGCCCCGAAAGCATCAAAGCATTCTTCATTTTCTGTCCTGATCGTTTGATCTTTGCGTCCCTGGCGAAAAGGTGTGAATCGGTCGCACCTCTCCCGTTGTCTTTGGCAAAGTTAAAAACCATATTCCGGATGTTAGATAAAGCAAAATGCTTGCGTCAAACAGACGCTATTTTTGATCTGGATCAAACCCGAAAGGTCCCAAGTGATGCCCAACGACCCGTTTCGCCCTTTTGAAAGCGCTCTTCCACAGGACGAAGCACTTGCGGTTCTGCAATCTGCCACTACCGGGGCCGAGGACGGAGAACTATTCGTCGAACGCCGTAAATCCGAGTCTCTGATCTTTGATGACGGGCGTTTGAAGACGGCGTCCTTTGATGCGTCCGAAGGGTTCGGCCTGCGAGCGGTGCAGGGAGAGGTGGCAGGTTATGCCCATTCCACCGACGTTTCGATTCCCGCGCTGAAACGCGCGGCGGAAACCGCGCGGCTGGCCGTGGGTGACGGCGGCGGCACGCTGGCCGAGGCACCGCGTGCCACCAACACACGGCTTTATACGGATGAAGACCCGATCGAATCCGCCAGTTTTCCGGTGAAGATCGAAACTCTGCGTGAGATCGACGCCTTCGCCCGCGATTTGGACCCCCGCGTCGTGCAGGTCAGCGCCTCACTCATGGCATCCGTGCAGGAGGTCGAGATTTTGCGCCCCGATGGCGTTCTTGTCCGCGATGTGCGGCCTATGACCCGTCTGAATGTTTCCGTGATTGTGGAACAGAACGGCCGCCGCGAAAGCGGCTCGGCGGGCGGAGGCGGTCGAGTTGGTCTGGACGGGCTGATTGACCCGTCGGATTGGCAGGACAAAGCCCGCGAGGCACTGCGTATCGCGCTGGTCAATCTGGACGCCGTCCCTGCCCCGGCCGGAGTGATGGAGGTTGCCCTTGGCCCCGGCTGGCCCGGTATCCTGCTGCACGAAGCCATCGGACACGGGCTTGAAGGCGATTTCAACCGCAAGGGCAGTTCGGCCTTTGCTGGGCTGATGGGTCAGCAGATCGCGTCCAAAGGCGTGACCGTCGTGGATGACGGCACAATCGCGGACCGGCGCGGCTCGATCACGGTGGATGACGAAGGCACACCCAGTTCGCGGACCGTGTTGATCGAGGATGGCGTCCTGACCGGTTACATGCAGGACCGTCAGAACGCCCGCCTGATGGGGGTTGCGCCCACCGGCAACGGGCGGCGGCAGAGCTATGCGCACAAACCGATGCCGCGCATGACAAATACCGTGATGTTAGGCGGGGACGCTGATCCTGCGTCTTTGGTTGCAGATATTAAAGACGGCATCTGGGCCGTTGGTTTTGGCGGCGGTCAGGTCGATATCACCAACGGCAAATTCGTGTTCTCCTGCACCGAGGCTTATCGCGTCGAAAACGGCAAGATCGGCGGTCCGGTCAAAGGCGCGACGCTGATCGGCGACGGTCCGTCGGCGCTGAACCGTATTCGCGGGCTGGGCAACGATATGGCGCTTGATCCAGGCATGGGGACGTGCGGCAAGGACGGTCAATGGGTGCCGGTGGGCGTGGGTCAGCCCACAGTTCTGATGGACGGCCTGACGGTCGGCGGATCAGTGGCCTGAGAGAGAATCGGTCCCCGACACGGTTAACGTCGCGCTTTCGGTAATTCCGTTTTCCTGCGTCCGTTTGGCAATCACCCCAAGCGGGCGCATTTATTTTATGATTTGAAATCAAATACTTGAATTATTTCACAACTCAAGTCACGAAAATTATCCGAATAATTTGAAGGGATTCACAAGCTGTTAACCCCTGCAGCCGTAAACCAGTTTTGCAATCAGGCGGAGCAACGGATGACCGAAGAGCAGCTTTCTTCCTATCACCCCACACTCCCACCCACCACGGAAGAGGATCGGTTTTCCTGGCTTCGTCTGTTGCGCTCGCGCAAGGTCGGCCCGGCGACATTTCGTCGGCTGTTGCGGGAGCATGGCTCGGCGCAGAATGCGCTGGCCGCGCTGCCTGAAATGGCACGCGCTGCCGGAATTGAAGGGTATGAAGTTTGCCCGCCCGGCGTGATTGAGGCGGAACTCAAGGCCGCAAAAGCCGCCAACGCGCGACTTTTGTGCCTTGGGTCCGCTGATTTTCCTGATGCTTTGAATGATCTGTCCGACGCCCCTCCGATGCTGTGGGCGATTGGCGACGTGTCCTTGCTGCACAAACCCTGCATTGCGATGGTCGGCGCACGAAACTGTTCGTCGCTGGGTGCGCGGATGGCCCGTGGACTAGCTACCGATCTGGGAAAACAGGGATATGTCGTTGTGTCCGGGTTGGCGCGTGGCATCGACACTTCGGCACATATGGCGGCACTGGATACGGGCACCGTGGCGGTCATGGCTGGCGGTGTAGACGTGATCTATCCGGCTGAGAATACCGATCTGGCCAGAGACATCACCCAATCAGGACTGCGCGTGTCCGAGCAACCGATGGGCGTGACCCCGCAGGCCCGGCACTTTCCGCGCCGCAACCGGATCATTTCGGGTCTGGCGCGGGCTGTTGTGGTTGTCGAGGCGGCTGCCAAATCCGGCAGCCTGATCACCGCACGCGATGCCTTGGATCAAGGGCGCGAGGTTCTGGCCGTGCCCGGCCATCCCTTTGATGCCCGCGCCGCCGGGTGCAACCTGCTGATCCGTGACGGGGCCACCCTGGTGCGGTCTGCAGAAGACGTGGTCGAAGCACTGCCGCAGCAGCAGGCAGACTTGTTCGAAGCTCCAACGCCCGTAGCGCAAGCAGAACCAGCCCCAACGGGTGCAGCGCTTCACAGTGAGATTCTGGCTCGGCTAGGACCGTCGCCAATTGCCGAAGACCAGTTGATCCGCGACATCGCTGCTACTGCGGGCGAGATCGGCCCGGCTCTGGTCGATCTGGAGTTAGACGGGCGCATTCAGCGCCAACCCGGCGGGTTGTTGTCCCTGACCGCCTGATACGGCGGGGGCACGCTGAAATTTCCACGTCTACAACGCTGAAATCACCGTTAAATTCCGGTTTTTGAAGGAACGCATTGACAATTCGCTCTTGCCCTACACATTTTGCACGATCATAGAAGGCGTCCAATTCGTCGAGCGAGGTTTTCCCTTAAATGCCTGTAGTTGTTGTAGAATCCCCGGCAAAAGCCAAGACAATCAATAAGTATCTTGGCCCCGACTACACGGTTTTGGCGTCTTATGGCCATGTAAGAGACCTGCCCCCCAAGGACGGATCCGTCGACCCCGAGCATGAATTTGCGATGAAATGGGAGGTTGGCAATGACAGCCGCAAACATGTCAAAGCCATCGCCGACGCGCTGAAAGAAGACAACGCCCTGATCCTCGCCACCGACCCCGATCGCGAAGGTGAGGCGATCAGCTGGCACCTGCAGGAGGCGCTGACCAAGCGCCGCTCGATCAAAAAGGACACACCGGTCAGCCGCGTGACCTTTAACGCGATAACCAAGGACGCCGTGACCGAGGCGATGCAGAACCCGCGTGAGGTCGATATGCCCTTGGTCGAGGCCTACCTGGCGCGGCGTGCGCTGGACTATCTGGTGGGGTTCAACCTGTCTCCGGTTCTGTGGCGCAAACTGCCCGGTGCGAAATCGGCAGGTCGGGTGCAGTCGGTCTGTCTGCGTCTTATCGTCGAACGCGAGATGGAGATTGAGGCATTCAATCCGGTCGAATACTGGTCGGTACGTGCGCTGTTCGAAACGCCGCGCGGCCAGACGTATGAGGCGCGTCTAGTCACGCTGGCCGGTAAGAAACTGGACAAACACGATCTGGCCAACGCCACACAGGCCGAGCTGGCCGTGCAGGCCATCACCAGCCGCGCGCTGAACGTCACCTCGGTCGAGGCCAAGCCCGCCGCCCGCAACCCCAGCGCGCCGTTCATGACCTCTACCCTGCAGCAAGAGGCCAGCCGCAAATTCGGTATGGGCGCGCGTCACGCGATGCAGGTGGCGCAGCGTCTCTATGAGGCGGGTTACATTACCTATATGCGGACCGACGGTATCGACATGGCGCCCGAGGCCGTGGCCGCCACTCGCGATGCGATCGCGGATCGTTATGGCGACGAATACGTGCCGGACAGCCCCCGGATGTACAAGAACAAGGCCAAGAACGCGCAGGAAGCGCACGAGTGTATCCGCCCCACAGATATGGCGCGCGACGCCAAGGCGCTGAAAGTCACGGACGAGGATCAGCGCAAGCTGTATGACCTGATCTGGAAACGCACCATCGCCTGTCAGATGGCGGCAGCCCGGCTGGAGCGGACAACGGTTGAAATCGGCAGCGCGGATGGTCAGGTCGGTTTGCGTGCCACCGGTCAGGTGGTTCTGTTCGACGGATTCATGCGCGTCTATGAAGAGGGCCGCGACGACGTCTCTGATGACGACGAAAAGCGTCTGCCGCAGATCATGCAAGGCGATCCCGCGCCGTTTGCCAAAACATCGCTGAAGGATCAATTCGAAAAGGCGGAGGACAAAGCCGCCATTCTGTCCGACAACGAAGCCGTGCTGGCGCTGCAACACCACACCCAGCCGCCACCTCGCTATACCGAGGCAACTCTGGTCAAGCGGATGGAAGAACTGGGGATCGGGCGCCCTTCGACATATGCCTCGGTCGTGACCACGATTCAGGACCGGGAATATGTGCGCAAGGACAAGAACCGGCTGATCCCCGAAGAAAAGGGCCGGATCGTCACTATCTTCCTGCTAAATTTCTTCCGGCAATATGTGGGTTATGAGTTTACCGCAAATCTGGAAGAACAGTTGGACGACGTCAGCGCCGGAGACCGCGACTACAAGGACTTGCTGGGCAAGTTCTGGCGCGATTTCTCGGCGGCCATCGGCGAAACGTCTGAGTTGCGTATTTCCGAGGTGTTGGACAAGCTGGACGAAGTACTGGCGCCACAGCTCTATCCCCCGCGTGAAGATGGCTCCGACCCGCGTATCTGCCCGAAATGCGGAACGGGCCAGCTGCATCTGAAAACCTCACGTACCGGTGGGTTCGTAGGCTGTGGTAACTATCCTGAATGCACCTATACCCGCCCCATTGCCGGTGAAGGCGCCGAGGGCGACGAACGTTTGCTGGGCGAAGACGCGGGTGATGAGATCTGGTTGAAATCCGGCCGGTTCGGACCATACGTTCAGCGCGGCGAGCCCACACCGGAAAACAAGAAACCCCCACGTGCCTCCCTGCCCCGCGGGTGGAGCAAGGATGACATGGATATGGACAAGGCGCTGACCCTGCTGTCCCTGCCCCGTCAGATCGGTGAGCACCCCGAAGGTGGCATGATCAGTTCGAATTTCGGGCGTTTTGGGCCTTACATCATGCATCAGTTGCCGGAAGAGGCCAAACCCGTCTACGTCAATGTCAAAGACCCCAATGACGTGTTTGAGATCGGCATGAACCGCGCGGTTGAGATGCTGGCCGAAAAACGCGCCAATCCGGGGCGCGGGCGGCGGGCAGCCGCGAAGCCGTTGAAAGAACTTGGCGAACATCCCGATGGCGGGGCGATGCAGGTTCTGGACGGACGGTATGGACCATATGTAAAATGGGAAAAGGTCAACGCGACGATTCCCAAGGACATCAAGCCCGAGGACGTCACGCAGGAAATGGCTATCGAATTGGTCAATGAGCGCGCGGCCAAAAAAGGCACCAAGAAAAAGGCCGCACCGAAGAAAAAAGCGGCCGCCAAGAAAACCACCAAAAAGGCGGCTAGCTAAGGGATAGGTAGAAATACCACCAGCCCCTTGGATTCGTTGACTTCCCCGTGACGTGGCGGCAAAACCTGCCCATCACCATGTCATTGGGGGAGTTTTCCATGAAGAAAATCTATGCCAATGCCACCGAAGCGCTTGATGGAGTGCTGACGGATGGCATGCTGATTGCTGCCGGCGGTTTTGGCCTGTGCGGCATTCCTGAACTGCTGCTGGAGGCAATCAAGGACTCGGGCGCGCAGGACCTGACCTTTGCCTCGAACAACGCCGGCGTCGATGATTTCGGCATCGGCATCCTGCTGCAGACCAAGCAGGTCAAGAAAATGATCAGCTCGTATGTCGGCGAAAACGCGGAATTCATGCGCCAGTACCTGGCCGGAGAGCTTGAGCTGGAATTCAATCCGCAAGGTACTCTGGCCGAGCGTATGCGCGCCGGTGGCGCCGGTATCCCCGGTTTCTACACCAAGACCGGTGTGGGCACCGTGATCGCCGAAGGCAAAGAGCACAAGGACTTCAACGGCGAAACCTACATCATGGAAGAAGGTATCTTTGCCGATCTTTCGATTGTCAAAGCCTGGAAAGCCGATGACACCGGCAACCTGATCTTCCGCAAGACAGCGCGGAACTTCAACGTCCCCGCCGCGACCTGCGGCAAGATCTGCATCGCTGAGGTCGAAGAGATCGTCCCGCGCGGCTCGCTGGATCCGGACTGCATCCACCTGCCCGGCATTTATGTGCACCGTCTGATTCAGGGCGATCACGAAAAACGCATCGAACAGCGTACCACCCGTAAGAAGGAGGAAGCATAATGCCCTGGGACCGCAATCAAATGGCCGCTCGCGCAGCTCAAGAGCTGGAAGACGGCATGTATGTGAACCTCGGCATCGGCATACCGACGCTGGTGGCGAACTATGTGGGTGACAAGGACATCACCCTGCAATCCGAGAACGGCATGCTGGGCATGGGCCCCTTCCCGTTCGAGGGAGAAGAGGACGCCGACCTGATCAACGCTGGCAAGCAGACGATCACTGAACTGTCGCGCACTTCGTATTTCGACAGTGCCACATCCTTTGCCATGATTCGGGGCGGTAAGATTGCTGCGGCGGTTCTGGGTGCGATGGAAGTGGATGAGGAAGGCGACCTGGCCAACTGGATGATTCCCGGCGTGCTGGTCAAAGGCATGGGCGGTGCGATGGACCTTGTGGCCGGTGTTGGCCGTGTGATCGTTGTGATGGATCACACCAACAAACACGGCAAATCCAAACTGCTGAAGAAATGCACCCTGCCGCTGACCGGTAAAAAGGTGGTGGACCGGATCATCACCAATCTGGGCGTTCTAGACGTAGTCGAAGGCGGATTGAAGATCGTCGAAATCGCCGAAGGCGTGACCGAGGACGAAATCCGCGCTGCGACCGAAGCCAAGATCGTCAACTGATCTTCGCAAACCAACGGAATGGCCCGCCGGAACTGGCGGGCCTTTTTCAGTTCAGTGTTTGGAACACACACCCGTCTGAAATCAACTCGGGTGGAGTTGAACACAAAGCCTTGGCAATCTGGAAGGCTGCCAACACCTTGGGCACATAGTCCCGCGTCTCGGCATAAGGCGGCACGCCACCGTGTTTGCGTACAGCCCCTTCTCCTGCGTTGTATCCAGCCAGCACCATAATCGGGTCATTGCCGAATTCTTCCATCAACCAGCTTAGGTACTTCACACCGCCCGAGATGTTTTGAGAAGGCTGAAAGCTGTCTTTTACACCAAACCGCTTGGCAGTGGCCGGCATCAGCTGCATCAATCCCTGTGCACCTGCTGAACTGACTGCATCCGCGCGACCCGCCGACTCGACAGAGATCACAGCCAGCACCAGAGCGGGCGAAACTTCCGTCCCTACCGTAGACCGAAGGATTTCGATCCCCTGTTGTTGCGCAATACTCTGAAGTGTCTTCAGCCGTGGTGATGCAACATTAGTCGCAGCCAAAGCATTTATGGCGTTCGTCAAACGCCCCGCGCCCGACGCGGAGAGTGCGGGGGATACTTTGTCCCAAAAGGCCTTATAGGACCCAACCGGCTTGCCCTTAGGTCCGGCACCAGGAACGCTAGGGGGTACTACCTTCGTGCGCGAGATAATCTCGGGAACTTCGATTTCTGCCCCGGTGCTCGGCGCGAACGGCGCCGCTGCATGTTCTTCGGGCGATATCTGAACAGTCACCTTTGGACGCACCCCTGGTTTTGGCGCTTTTACTCTCTTGTATACGCCTCTGGGTTCAGTCTCAGCTGCGCCAATTGGCATTGGCGCTGCACCCATCAACGCCAAGATACCGGCGCAGGTTATTGCGTCCCGGAGTTTCATTTTGCCTGCCTCGTGCTTTTTCTTTTTCGTAGTTTGAACCGCGAATCCCTTTGAAAAGCCAGAAAAACACGATGAATTGGGGCGGTTTTGCCTCATTTGCCGTAATTTTGCATCGCCCACATTAGTCGCCGCCCTCAATATACGTTTTTTAAATGTTATTTTTCAATTAGTTATCAAAATCCCTGAGAAAAAGTTAAGCCCTGAAGGAAAAAAACGGTGTTTGGCCCAATTCCTGCCATGCCGGACAGGCAAACATAATGCCATACCGAGACGGACGGGAGCGGACTGAGAGAGAAAGCTCTGTTAGACGCCGAGGTTAAAGTAACTTTTTTGATCCTTTAGGAGGGACGTAACATGATCAAGTTCTTCAAGAACTTCCGCAAAGATGAAGACGGCGCCGTAACTGTTGACTGGGTTGTTCTGACCGCAGCCGTCGTTGCCCTGGCCGCTGTCGCCTACGGCCAGATCTCGACCGGCACCTCAACTGCTGCAGGGAACGTTTCGAGCAAAATGGCCACCGCCACCAAGTAATAACGCGCCGGCTACAAATAACCCGCAAGGTTGAATCAGTTGTAGGGCCTACGCGGGAGCCGAGGAATCTGATAAAGGCCGCGCCTGACAAGTGGGGCGCGGCCTTTTTCTGTTGAAGCATGCCGTACCGGAGAGAAATGATGAGTGAAACCCGCAAAAGTTTCATCCGCGACGAAGACGGTGCTGTCACCGTTGACTGGGTTGTTCTGACCGCTGCCGTCGTTGCCCTTGCTGGAGTCGCAATTACTGCAATTCATGGCGGGACTGGGAATGTCGCAACAACGGCCAGCGATCGTGTCATCTCAGCTACCAAGTAGCTGAATAAGAGCAATCTCGGCTTTGTTGAACATTCGCCACAAATAGCGCAAAAACCAAAAATCAAACCAAGTTTATCCCCCTTTTCGACACAATCTACTTTTATTCAAAAACGATTGTCGTCGTAGATTGTACGCCGAACCAACCAGAACAAAGTAATAAGAGGGGACACGCATGCGTTTGGTTTTTGGACTTGTCCTTATTGTCGGCGTCGCATTGGCCGGAGGCGCAGTATACTTGGCGCGCGATTACATCTCGGAATATCAGGCCCAGCTTGACCGAGAACGCCAGGCAACACAGGACGCGCTGGCAAGCGCCAAAATCGTGCCTTTAGTTGGTGTTATTGTCGCGAACCGCACTATGAAATATGGTGAGCGGCTGTCTGAAGATGATGTCCGAATTGTAAACTGGCCTGAAGATGCAGTCCCGGAGGGCACCTTTTTGGATTTGGCTGCCTTGTTCCCGGAAGATGCCGACGGGGATCGCTTCATCAGAAGAGTGATGGAGAAGGACGAGGCATTGATGGAAGTCAAAGTCACCAACCCCGGTGAGCCGGCTGGCTTGATATCGCGCATCGAAAAAGGCATGCGCGCTTTTGCTATCCGGGTCGATGTCGCGTCCGGCGTGTCGGGTTTTCTGCGTCCCGGCGATAATGTCGACGTCTACTGGACTGGTTCCGTCAGCGCCGATCTCGAAGGTGGTAATCGCCAAATTACGCGCTTGATTCTAACAAATGTCCAGTTGATTGCGGTCGATCAGCTTGCAACGTCGGACGTGTCAGATACAACCATCGCGCGCACAGTGACAGTAGCTGCAACACCGGAACATATCGCAGCTCTGGCTCAGGCGCAGAATACCGGACGCATGTCGTTGGCCCTGGTTGGCGCTCAGGACGACACCGTCGCTGCGGCGGTTGAAGTGGATCAGCAGAAACTTCTTTCAATCGAAAAGGCTGTCGCTCCGGTCAAAGTCGAGAAAAGAGAATGCTTCACTAACATTCGGCGTGGTGGGGAAATTGTCCAAACCCCGATTCCCTGCACAAACTGACGTTAAATCATATGTTTACAACCGCAAGCCGCGCCCTGTGCGCGGCTTGTTCCGTTTTGGATGTTGCGCATTGTCCACATAAGGAAAATTCCGGAAACCCTTGATTATTGCAATAAATTATCAATTCGCGCAGTGTTAACCGGCATAGGGCAATAGACCCGAAAAAACGAAGCGTGATCGGAGAGGCAGGTCACATGACAATACGTTCTTGGATCAGCGCAACCCTGCTTGGGTTAGCGCTTACAGTTGGTCCGGTCGGGCAGACGGCCTGGGCTGAAACTTTACGCGTAGTGAAGAATGGGACAGCGGAAACGCTGGACGTTCCGATGAACCGCGCAATAGTCGTAGAAAGCGAAGAACCCTTCGCCGAGCTTAGCATCGCGAATGCGGGCATCGCAGATATCTCATCGCTTTCGGATCGCACGATTTATGTGTTGGGCAAGGCTCCCGGCCTGACAACGCTGACTCTGTTTGACGGCGCCGGTAATCTGCTGGCGAACGTTCGGGTTCGTGTATCGCCGGATGTTTCCGAATTCAAAGAACGGTTGCGGCAGATTCTGCCAGCTGAACCAATCGAGGTGCGTACCGCCAATGACGGCATTGTGCTTTCGGGTACGGTATCAAGCAGCGCAAAACTGGCACGAGCACTGGAGCTTGCGGAGCGTTATGCGCCCGAGCGTGTCTCGAATCTGATGTCCGTCGGTGGCGTACAGCAGGTGATGTTGAAAGTACGCTTTGCTGAAATGAACCGCTCGATAGCGAAAAGCCTGACGGCCTCGCTTGGTTTCGGTGGGAGTGACGTAACCGGTGGTTTCAACACTCTGAACAACCTGCCTGCGCTGAATAACGCATTGAACAACAACATCCCCGCTGTTCAAACAAATACAGGTGCAATCCTGTTTGGGTTTGGTGCCGGATCAACGCAGGTGCGTCTACTCTTGGAAGCACTGGAGAACAAAGGTCTTGCGCGCAGCCTCGCGGAACCCAACCTGTCCGCACTTTCGGGGCAGGAAGCCGAATTCCTTGCTGGCGGCGAGGTCCCGATTCCTGTTCCATCGGATGACGGCAACATCGCTATCGAATACAGGGCGTTTGGTGTAGAGGTTCTGTTTACTCCACGCGTCGTGGATGGTGACGTGATCAACCTCGAAATGGGCACATCCGTTTCCAGCATCGATCCGAACTCGGATTTCTCGATTGCAGGTACCACCGTTCCTTCCTTCATTACGCGCCGTACCAAAACAACGGTTGAGCTGCGGGACGGTGAGAGCTTTGCAATTGCAGGGCTTATTCAGGACGACTTTGCAGACCTGAGTAATCAGGTGCCTTGGCTTGGCGATGTTCCGGTACTTGGCGCCCTGTTCCGGAGCGCGCAATATCAGCGCCAACAAACCGAACTTGTCGTTATTGTAACCGCGCATCTGGTTTCGCCGACCCGTGGCGAAGCGCTGGCATTGCCAACCGACCGCGTCAAGCCGCCCAGCGAATTCGATCTGTTTATCAATGGTAAGACCGCACGCACCATCCCTGTGGGCTCTGGTGGGGCATCTGAAGTCGCTAAGCAGGACTTTGGTGGCTCGTACGGCTACGTCCTGGAATGATACGGAGGATAGGACCAATGCAAAAGTGGATCATCGCACTGGGTCTTTCGGTCGCTGTCACTGCGTGTACGCGTGAGGCCGGATACGAAGTCGACGCAGGCGCGTTCGGGAATGCAACCCTGAACAACATCCAGGTCATGAATGGAGAATTGACCTACGCTCAAATTCTGGGTCAGCGATTCGCGGCCGAAGTACCGACGCAGATTAACTTTGCCTTTGACAGTGCTCAGTTGGATGCATCGGCCCAACGAATACTGCTGCGACAAGCGGACTGGATCAAACAGTTCCCCGAGGCACGCTTCCGCGTTTATGGACATACCGATGCTGTCGGTTCCGCGTCCTACAACAAAGCGCTGGGTCAAAGACGTGCCAATGCGGCCGTCGCTTTCCTGACGAGACAGGGAATCTCCCGCTCTCGCCTTGAAGCCGTCGTTTCGCTAGGTAAAACGCAGCCGCTTATCGCGACTTCGGAACGGGATCGTCGCAACCGGCGTACCGTGACCGAAGTGTCTGGATTCTTGGGTCGAAACCCGCTTGTTCTGGATGGCAAGTACGCCGAAATCGTCTATCGCGAGTATGTCGAAAGCGCGACGCGCGAAAGCTACATTCAGACCGAAGATACTGCCAGCACCGGCAGTAATGAGTAAATAATCACTGGAAATGGGCGGCATCGTCGCCCGTTTCCCTACAATTGGTTCTTTTGCGCCCAAATCTTGCCTAAGTTCCAAGCCAAATTTTCAACAATTAGGTGACCTGCGGCCAATCTAGGCCGCAATGGGGCAAGGACGAACCAGACAAAGCCTTCAGGCTGACTGAGTTTGCCTGTTTCCGCGACGAGGATTGGTTAATGACGAGCGCATCGCCACAAGACGATAAGAATGCCATTCTGGCCTGTACCATCAGCCGTGATGTCCAAAACTTCGATCTATTGATCGAAGACATGGAGGCCGCACTTGGAGAGCGGTGGGGGGATCTGGGCTTTGCCGAAGCTCTGGCATTTTTTAGCCAACCCGATGCAGACCATCTAGAATTTGTCGCGTTGGCGATTGATGGCGAGGACGAAGACAACCTGTCCTTGATGGGTGAAATCATCGCCCGCGCGAAAGAAAAGAAAATCAAGATCGTTCTGATCGCCGAAGACGTCTCTCCGGCCTCTCTGCATCAACTGCTGCGCAAAGGAGCGGATGAATTCGTGCCCTACCCGCTGCCCGAGGGCGAGTTGCAGGAAGCGATTGCCCGGATGAAACAACCCGACCCGGTTGCAGTTCAGCAGGCGGCCGCACCTCTGGCACAAGGCGAATCAAAGGAAGGTGCCCTGTTCGTCGTACATGGTTTGGCTGGTGGCGTAGGTTCGACCACGCTGGCAGTCAATCTGGCCTGGGAACTGGCCACGGTATCTGACAAAGAAGCGCCTTCTGTCTGCTTGCTGGATCTGGACCTGCAGTTTGGAACGGTATCCACCTATCTAGATTTGCCGCGCCGCGAGACCGTTTTTGAGATGCTGTCGGACACAGCCTCGATGGATGAAGAAGTGTTCTCGCAAGCGCTTCAAAACTATGAAGAAAAACTTCAAGTTCTAACAGCACCGTCAGACATGGTGCCGTTGGACCTGATTACACCGGAAGACATCGAACGTGTGATCGACACGGCCCGCCGCCACTTTGATTATGTTGTCGTGGATATGCCTTCGACACTTGTTCACTGGTCGGAAAACGTCCTTCAGGCTGCACACGTGTATTTCGCACTGATCGAACTGGACATGCGTTCGGCCCAGAACGCTCTGCGTTTGAAACGCGCCTTGCAGGCTGAGGAACTGCCGTTCAACAAGTTACGTTTCGCCCTGAATCGCGCCCCGAAGTTTACCGACCTGAACGGCAAGAGCCGCGTGAAGCGGATGGGGGAAAGCCTGGGTATCTCCATCGATCTTCAACTGCCTGATGGCGGCAAGCCCGTCATGCAAAGCGGCGATCATGGACAGCCGCTGGCCAGTGCAGCGGCCAAGAACCCTTTGCGTCGGGAAATCGCGAAACTTGCAAAATCGCTTCACAGCCTGGGCAGCAGCGACGCTGAAGCCGCGTAAAACTAATTTGAAGGGGAAGAACCGCCGTGTTTTCAAGATACAAGAAACAGCCCGAAGGGCAGCCGGTTCAATCCCCAGCTGCAGAGCCCAAACCTACTGTCGAGACAGCGCCGAAGGCTACCGCAGTCGCCCGACGCCCTATCCAGAAAAAAGCTGCCGAACCAGCCAGCGCTGATCGTGACCGCAAGCGCAAAGAGCGTCTTGGCGAAATCAAGATCGAACTGCATCGGGAACTGTTGGAGAACCTGAACCTCGCGGCGCTCGAGAACGCCGGTGAGGCAGAACTGCGAGCGGAAATCAGCGCTATTTCCGGTGAAATTCTTGAATCCCGCAACATCGTATTGAATCGCGAAGACCGCACTCAACTGACCAAGGAGTTGTATGACGAGGTAACTGGCCTTGGCCCGCTTGAAACCTTGCTACAGGACGACACAGTCAACGATATTCTGGTCAACGGCCCGCAACAGATCTTTGTGGAACGACACGGCAAGCTGGAAATCAGCGACATCACCTTTAAGGACGAAAAGCACCTGATGCGGATCATCGACAAGATCGTGTCCGCCGTGGGTCGCCGTGTTGACGAATCCAACCCCTATGTTGACGCCCGTCTGGCCGATGGTTCACGTTTCAATGCGATGGTGCCGCCGATTGCGGTGGACGGTTCGCTGGTCTCGATTCGTAAGTTCAAGAAAGACAAACTGGGCATCGACGACCTGGTCAACTTCGGAGCTTTTACTGAAGAGATGGCCGCCTATCTGCAGGCCGCCGTGTCGACTCGGCTGAACATCATCGTGTCGGGCGGTACGGGTTCTGGTAAAACAACAACGCTGAACGCACTCTCCAGCTTCATTGACGACGCCGAACGCATCCTGACAATCGAGGATACCGCGGAACTTCAGCTGCAGCAGACCCATGTGGGCCGGATGGAAAGCCGCCCACCCAACGTCGAAGGCAAAGGTGAGGTCAGCCCACGCGACTGTTTGAAAAACGCCCTGCGGATGCGCCCAGACCGCATCATCGTGGGCGAAACGCGTGGTGCCGAGGTGATCGACATGCTGCAGGCCATGAACACCGGCCACGACGGCTCGATGACCACGATCCACGCCAACTCTGCCCGCGATGGTATCTCGCGTCTGGAAAACATGATCGCGATGGCCGGGATCGAGATGCCGATCAAAGCGGTCCGCAGTCAGATCTCATCAGCTGTTAACCTGATCGTGCAGGCCAGCCGACTACAGGACGGGTCGCGCAGGATGACCTCGATCACCGAGATCACCGGCATGGAAGGTGACGTGATTTCGATGCAGGAAATCTTTAAATTTCAGCGTGTTGGCCTGACGCCGGACAATAAGATCATCGGTCACTTCACCGCCACCGGCGTGCGCAGCCACTTTTCCGAGCGTTTCCGCCTGTGGGGCTTTGACCTGCCCTCTTCGATCTACGAACCAACGAAAATGTAGGAGATCTGAATATGCAACTGCCTATTGAGGCGCTCATATATGTCGTGATCTTCGCCGCGGTATTCGCCTTGGTGGAAGGTATCTACCTTGTCGCGTTCGGAAAATCCATCAGCCTGAACAGCCGCGTTAACCGCCGGTTGGATATGCTCGACAAAGGTGTCGGTCGTGAACAGGTATTGGAACAGCTGCGCAAGGAAATGCGGCAGCATATGAAGACGCAGAGCATTCCGCTCTATTCGTTGCTGGCGGACAAAGCACAAAAGGCTGCCATTGCCTTCACTCCGCGACAATTGATCGTTGTCATGGCTTTGCTGTCTTGCTTTGCCTTTGTTGGCCTAAGCATCGGCACCGCGACAGATATGGTTCTACGAGTGGCCTTGTCGGTATTTATCGGTGTGGGGGGTGTCTATGCCTGGGTAAACAACAAGGCAAAAAAACGCATGGCCCTGATGGAAGAGCAACTGCCGGATGCGGTTGAGTTGATGGTACGCTCGCTGCACGTGGGCAACCCGTTTGTATCCTCTGTCCAGATCGTCGCGAACGAAGTGCAGGATCCACTGGGCACGGAATTTGGCATCATCGCGGACGAATGCGCTTACGGCCGCGACGTGGGCGAGGCGCTCAAAGAGATGGCGGAGCGTCTGGATATGCAAGACCTTCGATTCTTGGCTGTTGCCGTCGGTATCCAGCAGCAGTCAGGTGGCAACCTGGCCGAAATCCTGGCTGGTCTGGCAAAGGTGATCCGTGCCCGTTTCCGTCTGTTCCGGCGCGTAAAAGCGATCACTGCCGAGGCGCAATGGTCCGGCAAATTCCTTTCCGGTTTTCCTCTTTTTTGCCTGGTTTTCATTTTGGTAAACGACCCCACGTACTATGACGAAGTGGTAGATCACTCCTTGTTTATCCCGCTCTGTTTCTTTGTCGGTATCATGCTGACACTGAACCTGATCGTGATGCGCATTCTTACTAACATTAAGGTCTGAGGATATCTCAATGGAATTTCTGAGCCAAATCAACGACCTGACCAAACAGCACCTAGGTGAATTCGGGCCTCTGATCATAATCGGCGTTCTGGGGTTATTCATGATCCTGATTGCCGTATCTCTGATACTAAGCCAGCCAGAAGACCCGCTTAAAAAGCTGCAGAAATCAAATTCGGCGCCTAAGCCAAACAAAAAGTCCAAGAAAGACAAGCTCCGCACTGCCAGCCGCAACGAGCAACTTGAAAAGTTTGCCACCTTCCTTGAGCCGAAGAACGAAGACGAACTTTCGGCTATGCAACTCAAGCTGCGGCAGGCCGGATATCACTCCAAAGATGCGGTACGGTTCTTTCACTTTGCACAGTTTGCGCTGGGCATTGTCGGTATTTTTGTAGGCGTAATGCTGATTACAGTACTGTCCGGCGGGCAGGAATTCACCGGCAACCAAATAGCGATCCGCGTTCTGATCCCAGCCGCTGCAGGGTATTTTCTGCCGCGATATTGGATCACCCGGCGCGTCGAAGAACGGAAGGAATCGATTACCGCCGGATTTCCCGATACGCTAGATCTTATGCTTGTCTGTGTCGAAGCAGGACAGTCTCTGGATCAGGCCATTGTTCGGGTTGCTAACGAGATGAAATCCTCCTACCCCGACATCGCTCAGGAATTCCAGATTGTTGCTTACGAGTTGAAGGCCGGTAAGGACAAGGACTCGGTGCTGCGTGACTTCGGAACTCGCTGTGGCGTTCAGGATGTCAACGCCTTCGTGACCGTGATGATCCAATCGGCTACTTTCGGTACATCGATCGCAGACGCACTGCGCGTTTATGCCGGCGAGATGCGTGACAAACGCGTGATGCGGGCCGAAGAAGCCGCGAACAAGTTGCCAACCAAGATGACACTTGCCACAATGACGCTGACGGTGCCGCCTTTGCTGGTAATTCTGGTTGGGCCTTCGGCAAAAGGGATTGCAGATTTTGCAGGTGGTGGCTGATACCTCCATGACATCCAACTTCGTGCGTATCCTATCCACGATACGCCACGCTATGCAGGCCGCCTTGGTGATCGCCATGGTGGCCTCTTGTACGGATACGGGCCTGTCAGATGATCTGGATGCCCCCGGGATAGACCCAAAAGGCCAAAATGCGGACGAAATAGCAGTCGGCAACCGTTTGATGGCCGCCGGTGAATACGAACTGGCGCTGAATTCCTTTTCTCGTGCTGCACTGGACCAAGGAATGACAGCAGAGATTTTGACGTCGATGGGCACAGCCAATCTGGGCCTTGGTCGTCTGGGACAGGCCGAACCGCTGTTGCGTCGTGCTGTAAAAAATGCCCCCGAATGGTCGGTTGCATGGAACAACCTTGGCGTGTTGCTGATCGAGACTGGCGAATACCCAGAGGCTACTCAAGTCTTTAAACGCGCCTACGCGTTGAACAATGGCGAAAGTGACGCAATCCGGGACAATCTGCGCTTAGCACTCGCAAAAATGGAAAATCCTGTTAATACTACGGCGGAAGAACAAGAATACACGCTGGAGCGGCAAGGCGACGGGCAATATACGCTGCGCAAGCTCCCATAAAACAGGCAAGGGCAGTAAAGGACGCAAAAATGCGCCAACAATTCTTGATTGCGCCGATGATGATGTGCGGGTTGATATTGTCTGCCTGCGAAAAAGAAACCGAGGAAGAAAAAGTCGAGCGTACCTACCAAGAGGTCAACGTCATCGAAGAGACGAACCTGAGCGAGGTACTTCTGACTGCTGCTGACCCGAATGAGGCGGTCACTTACTTCCAAGGTGCTGCAGCTAAGAACCCGGACAGGATCGACCTGCAACGAGGTCTGGCAATCTCTCTTTCCCGCGCGAAGCGCTCGACCGAGGCCGTCGCCGCTTGGAAAAAAGTAACGACCATGAAGGGATCTGGTAATGTCGACAAAGTCGAGTATGCCGACGCCCTTGTTCGTGCCGGCAACTGGGGACAAGCCAAAACCGTTCTGGATTCTGTGCCGCCCACTTACGAGACCTTTAAACGCTATCGCCTAGAGGCGGTTGTGGCCGACTCCAAAAAAGACTGGAAACGTGCGGATCACTTTTACGAAACCGCGATCGGTCTAACCACACGGCCAGGCGGGGTGATGAACAATTGGGGTTATTCCAAGCTCTCACGTGGCCAGTACGAGGAAGCCGAGCGTTTGTTCACCGAGGCGATCCGGCAGGACAAGTCCCTGTTCACCGCCAAGAACAATCTGGTTCTGGCCCGCGCCGCTCAGGGCAACTACAATATGCCGGTTGTTCCAATGACTCAGGTCGAGCGCGCCGTGCTGTTGAACACAATGGGGATTTCTGCGGTCAAGCAAGGTGATGTGGCAACCGCCAAGAACCTTTTCCGTGAAGCCATCGCCACCCATCCTCAGCACTATGATGAGGCTGTCCGTTCGCTCCGCGCGCTCGAGGATGCCTGATTGATGAACATTCCCGCGCATGTAGCGTTGTGGTTTTTGCCCTTCGTTCTGCCGATTTGCCTGTATGTGGTATTGGTGGATCTGCGTCATATGTTGATCAAGAACCACGCTGTGATAACACTGTTTGCAGTGTTCGTTGTCGGCGGCCTTTTCGCACTGCCACCGTGGTCAACGGAATGGACAACCGCCACGGTGGGGTCGTGGACGATCTCGCTGCCACCCTACCTCTGGCATTTGCTGCATGCCGTGCCAGTTCTGATTATTGGGATATTGTTCAACGCAATCGGCGCATTGGGGGGCGGAGACGCCAAGTTTCTGGCCGCAGCCTCGCCCTTTGTCTGGCCCGGTGACTATCTTTTGGTCCTACTCATTCTGACAACGATGAACGTAGCCGCCTTGGTCGCTCACAGATTGGCCCGCGCAACGGCACTGCGTAACTTCGCGCCCGATTGGGAAAGCTGGGAAAAGACCAGACACATACCGATGGGGCTCTCTCTGAGCGGCAGCCTCGTTGTCTACCTGATCCTCGGAATTGTTTACGGCTCGTGAACTATCACCAAGCCGCCTTTTCCCTGCCTTGGTGCTGACACAAAGCCGGGACAGATTTTCCCAAGTGGCCCTTTTCGGGGCCTTTGGCGTGAAAACTGGATAGACGGGCGACGCTCATGAATATGCAGACCACCTCGGTAATGGCTCCCCCTGCCCCCAAGGGTCTGGGCGAAATGCAACTGCCCATCGTCATGATGCGAGACATCTTGTTGAAGACGATCTTCCGCAAGAACGTTAACACCGTTTCCGAGATCGCCGAAGCGATTTGTCTACCGGGTTCCGTCACACAGGAACTGATCGACATGGCTCGAGAGCAGAAGCTGGTCGAGGCCACCGGTACCCTGAACGCCAATAGCGGAAACGAGATGGGCTATCAGTTAACCGATGCCGGCAAGGCCCGCGCGCTGGACGCGCTGAGCCAGTCGGAATACTTCGGTGCCATGCCCGTGCCGCTGGATGTCTACCGCGAGCAGGTCAAGCGTCAGTCGATCCGCAACATTCAGGTAACCCGCGATCAACTGGTTGGCGCCATGGGCCATCTGGTTCTGCCCGACACCCTGCTGGACCAGCTTGGCCCGGCGGTCAGCGCTGGACGTTCGGTTCTGATGTACGGCCCTCCGGGCAATGGTAAATCCTCGATCTCGAACGGGATCAGGGATGCACTGGGTGACAATGTCTACGTGCCCTATGCCATTGAATACGCCGGTCAGGTGATCACTGTTTACGACCCGATCGTGCACACCGCGATCGAGCAGGAACCCGATGACCCAAACAGCCTCCGCCGCCGCAAACGGTTCGACTCGCGTTATGTCCAGTGCGAACGCCCAACTGTTGTGACCGGTGGTGAATTGTCACTGAGCATGTTGGACTTGGTCTACAACCCAACGGCCCGGACCTATCAGGCGCCATTGCAGCTAAAATCAACCGGCGGCATCTTCATCGTGGACGACCTTGGCCGTCAGCAGGAACCGCCGCAGGCGCTGATCAACCGCTGGATTGTTCCACTGGAAGAGAACAAGGACATCCTCGGCCTGCAGTCGGGTGAAAAGTTCGAAGTGCCTTTCGACACGTTGGTCATCTTCTCGACCAACTTCCACCCGAACGAGATCTTCGACCAAGCGGCCCTGCGCCGGATCTTCTTCAAGATCAAGATTGACGGCCCGAACCAGGAGAACTTCCTGAAGATCTTCGCTATGGTCGCCCGCAAACGCGGTATGCCGCTGGATGAGGCTGCACTGGTGCACCTGTTGAAGGTCAAATACCCAACCATCAACAATGTCTACGCGAACTATCAGCCAATCTTCCTGATCGACCAGATGATCTCGATTTGTGAATTCGAGGGCATCCCTTACCAGATGAGCCCTGACCTGATCGACCGCGCGTGGTCCAACATGTTCGTCAAAGACGAGAAAATCGTCAAATAACGCCGTGCCAATTCGGTGATGAGCCGGGTAGTCTGCCCGCATGACGCAGATTCCCGCCCGGATCACCGATTGGTTCACCGCCAAAGGCTGGTCCATCCACCCCCATCAGCAGGATATGTTCAACCGGGCATCGGACCCGGCCACTTTGCTGATTGCGCCGACCGGTGGCGGAAAGACCATGGCGGGGTTCCTGCCCACCCTGGCCGAGTTGGCCGAGCGAGAACATGTTGGGTTGCACACGATATATGTTTCGCCCCTCAAGGCATTGGCCGCCGATATCCGTCGCAATCTGCGCGGACCTGCAGATGAGATCGGCTTGCCCATCCGGATTGAAGACCGTACCGGAGACACCTCGGCCACGCAGAAGAAACGCCAGCGTGTGGACCCACCGCATATCCTGCTGACCACACCAGAAAGCCTGGCTCTTTTAACGTCATACGAAGACGCGCCACGGATGTTTGCAGGCGTGCAACGGGTGATCGTAGACGAAATCCACGCCTTGGCCGAAAGCAAACGCGGCGATCAACTGATGCTGGCTTTGGCGCGGCTGCAATCGCTGTGCCCCGACCTGCGCCGGGTCGGTCTGTCGGCCACGGTCGAAGACTCCGATGCGATCGCGCGGTTTCTGGCCCGGCACCCCGACCCCTGCCAGATCATTCAGGCCGATCCCGGTCCGGACCCTGACATCCGAATGCTGGAAACGCAGGAAATGCCCCCGTGGTCAGGCGGAGGTGCGGCCTATGCGATCCCTGCGGTGCTGGATCAAATCAAGCAACACAAGACGACACTGATCTTTCACAACACCCGCGCACAGGCCGAGATTTTTTTTCACAACCTCTGGCTCGCCAATGAAGACAGCCTGCCCATCGGCATCCACCACGGCAGTCTGGACCGACAACAACGCGAGCGGGTTGAGGCCGCGATGGTCCGCGGAGACCTACGCGCCATCGTTTGCACCGGCAGTTTGGATTTAGGTATCGACTGGGGCGATGTGGATCTGGTGATCCAGATCGGTGCCCCCAAGAACGTAAAACGTCTGGTGCAGCGGATTGGGCGGGCGAACCACCGCTATAACGCGCCCTCCAAGGCCCTTCTGGTGCCTGCAAACCGGTTCGAGGTGGTGGAATGTGTCGCTGCGCTTGAGGCCGCGAAAGCACATGATCTGGACGGAGAACCTCGCGGCACGGGTCCCCGCGACGTCCTGTGCCAGCATATCCTGATCGCAGCAGCAGCCGGGCCCTTCGACGCGGATACGCTGTTCGCCGAAATGACTGCTGCCGGGCCTTATGCGGAACTGAATCGCGCAGAGTTCGACGCCTGTCTGGAGTTCTGTGCCACCGGAGGCTACGCCCTGCGCGCCTACGACCGCTGGCAGCGACTACAACAACTTGCAGATGGCCTATGGCAGTTGCGAGACCCACGCGCGGCGCAGCGCATCCGCATGAACCTCGGCACCATTCAGGACACAGACACGCTCAAGGTGCGCCTGAAACGCAATCGTGGCGGTAAGCCACTGGGTGAGGTTGAAGAAGCCTTTGCTGCCTCGCTCACTCAAGGTGACACATTTCTAATCGGCGGTCAGATCGTGCGTTATGAGGGCCTGCGCGAAATGGTTGTCGAGGTCAGCCGCCGTGCGGATCGCAAGCCCAAGGTGGCAGTCTTCTCCGGCACAAAATTCGCCACCTCAACGCAGCTGAGCGACCGCATCCTGCAGATGTTCGCGCAGCCCGACTGGCCGCAACTGCCTAAGCACACGGCCGACTGGCTTGCCCTACAGCGCGATATGTCTCGCCTGCCCCAACGCGACCGTCTGCTGATCGAGAGCTTTCCCAATGACGGGCGCGAGAACCTGTGTGTCTACGGTTTCGCCGGACGCAACGCACAACAGACGCTGGGCTTGTTGCTGACCAAACGCATGGAGGAAACAGGCCTTGCCCCGCTGGGTTTCGTGGCCACCGACTATGCCACACTGATCTGGGGGCTGGATGCCGTCACGGACCCCCGCCCCCTATTCCAATTGGACGCTCTACGCGAGGGGCTAGAAACTTGGTTGGCCGGGAACGCGGTGATGAAGCGCACCTTTCGCGCTTCGGCCACGATTGCCGGTCTGATCGAACGCAACACCGGCGGGCAGCGCAAAAGCGGACGTCAGGCAACGTTCTCATCGGATATCCTGTATGACACCTTGCTGAAATATGATCCCGACCACCTGTTGATGCAGATCACCCGCGAAGAGGCCATGCGCGGACTGGTGGATTTCGGGCGGATCGAGGCGATGGTTGAACGTATCGGCGACCGGATTGATTTGCTGCGACTGGATCGCGTCTCGCCCCTCGCGGCACCGCTGTTCCTTGAGGTCGGCAAGGTTCCGGTCAAGGGCGCGGCCGAGGAACGCCTGTTGGCCGAGGAAAGCGCCCGTCTGTTGCAGGCCGCAGGGCTGGATCCCGGCTGATACCGCTTGCGCCCCGGACCGAAACGCGCAAAGAACGGACCATGAACAGCATTGCGTTTTCTTTTGCCGGGCAGGGACTCTGCGCGCTGAGGTCCGGGGCATTGTGGTGGCCCGAGCAAAACCTGCTCTGTGTCTCGGACCTGCATCTGGGAAAATCCGAGCGTATCGCCCGACGCGGCGGCCCCACCCTGCCGCCTTATGACAGTCAGGAAACGCTGACCCGTCTAACTGCCGACGTCACGCAAACCAATCCGGGCACTGTGATCTGCCTGGGCGACAGCTTTGACGATCTGGATGCGTCCATGGCGATGGGTCCGGATGAGAAACGGGATATCACCGCCTTGCAGGCCGGTCGCCGCTGGATCTGGATCGAAGGCAACCACGATCCCGGCCCGATTGATCTGGGCGGAGCGCATCTGTCTGAATGCAGTGTTGGTCCGCTGACCTTTCGACATATCGCGCAGGCAGAGGCTCGGGCCGAGGTGTCCGGCCATTACCACCCCAAAGCCCGGCTGCGCACACGCGGGCGCGCGATCACCCGCCCGGCTTTTCTGGTCGATCAGACACGGCTGATTCTGCCCGCCTACGGCACCTATACAGGCGGGTTGTGCAGTTCGGATCAGGTGTTGAACTCATTGATGGATGATAAGGCTTTGGCCATCCTGACCGGTCCCAAGCCGCAGATCATTCCCATGCCAAGGTGAACTGGCTCAGAGGATCCCATCCTGTTCCAGCATCGGTTTGTATTTTCGGCTGACGGGAACCAGATCGCCGTTCTTCAACCGCACAAAGGTCTTCCCAGACTGCCGTTCGGTCCCCGCGATGGCCGCATCCACTACCCAGTGCGAGCGATGCGTACAATGACCCGGGACCGGCTCCATCTCGGCAATCGCATCGGTAAAGCGTGACCGGATGGTGAATATCCCCTCGGACGTCACGACTTCCACGGCATGATCCCGGACAGTCAGGCGGTAAATCTGGCCCTTAAACGTATCCGGCAACCGTTTCGCAAGCCTCGGCGCCACAGATGCGACCTCTTCCTCCGACGGCTCAGTCTGGCTATGCTCCCGCACTAAAACCAGCCCGGTCGCAAACAGCGCCCCATACGGAGCAACTGACAAGAAACCCGGTGCTTGCTGCCCAGTGACGGTGATTAACAAGTATGACAGCAACCACAGAGACGGAACGAAGAGCCCCAGTATGACCAGAACCAGCGCAGTATCACGCCAGGAAAAATGGGCGTCTGCAAAGTAGGTATGCGTCACCTTTCTGGCAATCCGTGCGACACACAGGGCTAGCGACAGTACCCCGATCCAGAACACAAGGCGTTGGGCAAAACTCAGGTCGATGGCTGGAAACGGCTGAAAAGCAGACGCAAGCAAAGGAGGGAAAGCTAAAGCCGCAATCACTCTGCGCAATGTGATCTCGGCGTGAATTGGGCTTAGTGTTACTCTCATACCTACTTAAAAATACCTGCGGGGCCAGCTAATCCCCGACGGCTTACACCTTCACTATATAACCGGTTGGATTTACGTGTTTATCACTGAACCTGTTACATTCAAAGCCCGAGATTTAAAACTTAATGCGAGCTTAATGAAACAAGTGGGCCGAGGAGTTTTCCACCCCTCGGCCCTTAAAACGGTAAAGGTACGCTAAAGATCAGGCGGTCAGGCCTTCGGGCTCTGGCAGGCCGTTTGCGCGGCAGCAGGCGGTCAGCGTGTTGGCGAGCAGGCAGGCGATGGTCATCGGCCCAACACCACCCGGAACCGGGGTGATTGCGCCCGCGCGCTCGGCAGCGCTGGCATAGTCGACGTCGCCGACCAGCTTGTTCTTACCGTCACGCTCGATACGGTTGATGCCCACGTCAATCACGGTAGCGCCTTCCTTGATCCAGTCGCCCGGCACCATCTCGGGGCGGCCAACAGCGGCAACAACGATGTCGGCGCGACGGACGACGTCCGGCAGGTCCTTGGTGCGCGAATGCGCGATGGTCACGGTGCAGCTGTCGCCTAACAGCAGTTGCGCCATCGGTTTGCCCACGATGTTTGAACGGCCAATGACAACGGCGTCCATGCCCGACAGCGAGCCGTGATAGTCGCGCAGCATCATCAGGCAGCCCAGCGGGGTGCAAGGCACCATCGACTTCTGACCGGTGCCCAGCAGGCCCACGTTTGAGATATGGAAGCCATCGACGTCCTTAGCGGGATCGATCGAGTTGATCACTAGATCTTCGTTCAGGTGCTTGGGAAGCGGCAGCTGCACCAGAATGCCGTGGACAGCGGGATCGTTGTTCAGCTTATCGATCAGCGCCAGCAGGTCCTCTTCCGAGGTCTCGGCGTCCAGTTTGTGCTCGTACGAGTTCATACCGACCTCGACGGTCATCTTGCCCTTGGAGCGGACATAGACCTGGCTCGCCGGATCCTCGCCCACCAGAACCACCGCCAGACCGGGGGTGATGCCGTTTTCTTCTTTCAGCCTTGCAACCTGATCGGCAACCTGCCCCCGCACTTTGGCGGCAAAGGCCTTCCCATCGATAACCTGCGCTACCATCCTTTGATCCCTTCTATCAAAAACGGAACGGGCGCATGGGGCGCCCGGTCATTCAGTCAGGGCCGAGCACGCGTTCTTCGCGGGCAATCGACCAGTCAATCAGAATGCGCCAAAGCCGCTCGGCAAGATCGGGGTCCATCCCTAGCTCACCTGAACTTGCGCGCACGCGCTGCACCACTTCTTCGACGCGCTCCGGAATGCGGGCCGGCAGGCCCTCGCCGGGTTTCAACAGCGAAGCGCGGTCAATGTAACCAGCGCGCGTCACCAACATCTCGATCAGTTGGCGATCCAGCTTGTCGATCTGAGCCCGCAATTCCTGCATCGATTGGCAGTCTTGCGGCGGTGTCAGAGTGGGCATTGCGATCTCCTCATGGCCCGGGGATATCCCCGGACCACGAGATGTCCTATTCGGCGGCTTAGAACAAGCCCTCGATCTGGCCTTCTTCGTTGAGACGGATTGTCTCAGCGGCCGGTTTGCGGGGCAGACCGGGCATGGTCATGATCTCACCGCAGACAACCACGATAAAGCCAGCACCCGCGGACAGGCGAACCTCACGCACCGGAACCGAGTGGCCGGTGGGCGCACCGCGCAGGGTCGGATCGGTCGAGAACGAGTACTGGGTCTTCGCCATGCAGACCGGCAGGTTGCCATAGCCTGCTTCTTCCCACTCGCGCAGTTGGTTGCGGATCTTGTTGTCTGCCAGAACCTCGTCAGCACGGTAGATGCGCTTGGCGATGGTTTCGATCTTCTCGAACAGCGGCATTTCGTCGGGGTAGATCGGTGCGAAGTTCGCGGTGCCACCTTCGACAATTTCGACAACTTTCTCAGCCAGCGGCGCCGAGCCGTCCGAACCCAGCTCCCAGTGACGCGACAGAACCGCTTCTACACCGTGTTCGGCGCAGTAGCTCTTGACCGCTTCAACTTCGTCATCAGTGTCGGTGACAAAGTGGTTGATGGCGACAACCACCGGAACACCAAAGGACTTCACGTTCTCGATGTGGCGGCCCAGGTTGGCGCAACCGTTGACCACGGCGTCGACGTTCTCGGCACCCAGATCGGCCTTGGCAACGCCGCCGTTCATTTTCATCGCGCGCACGGTGGCAACCAGAACAACGGCCGACGGTGCGATGCCTGCTTTGCGGCACTTGATGTTCATGAACTTCTCGGCACCCAGATCGGCACCGAAACCAGCTTCGGTCACAACGTAATCAGCGACTTTCAGAGCGGTCTTGGTCGCGATGACCGAGTTACAACCGTGCGCGATGTTCGCGAAGGGGCCGCCGTGGACGAAGGCCGGGTTGTTTTCCAGCGTCTGAACCAGGTTCGGCTGCATGGCGTCTTTCAGCAGAACGGTCATTGCGCCTTCGGCTTTGATGTCGCGGCAGTAAACCGCAGTCTTGTCGCGGCGGTAGGCCACGATGATGTCGCCCAGGCGCTTTTCCAGGTCTTTCAGGTCGGTCGCCAGACACAGGATCGCCATGACTTCGGACGCCACCGTAATGTCAAAGCCGGTTTCACGCGGGAAGCCGTTCGACACACCACCCAGCGACGCAGTGATCTGACGCAGAGCGCGGTCGTTCATGTCGACCACACGGCGCCATGCGACACGGCGTACGTCGATTTCAGCTTCGTTGCCCCAGTAGATGTGGTTGTCGATCATGGCCGACAGCAGCGAGTGGGCCGAGGTGATCGCGTGGAAGTCACCTGTGAAGTGCAGGTTCATCTCTTCCATCGGAACAACCTGCGCATAACCGCCACCTGCAGCGCCGCCCTTCATGCCGAAGTTCGGGCCAAGCGAGGCTTCGCGGATGCAGATCATCGCGTTTTTACCGATGCGGTTCAGACCGTCACCCAAACCAACGGTGGTGGTGGTCTTACCTTCACCCGCCGGGGTCGGGTTGATCGCAGTGACCAGGATCAGCTTGCCGTCTTCACGGTCCTGAACCGAGTTGATGAAGTCCTGGCTGACTTTGGCCTTGTCGTGGCCATAGGGCAGCAGATCGGCGGAATCGATGCCGATCTTGGCACCGATTTCCTGAATCGGCTTCTTGTTCGCTTCGCGGGCGATTTCGATGTCGGATTTATAGCTCATTGGGCAGGGTCCCTGATTGAATGCCGTGCAAAACCGGCGCGGAGCGTCGGCGCTGCGCAATCCATACCGTCGTGCACCAAACAGATGGCCGTGGATTCCGACATAATTGTGCCGCGAAACGGCGTAGTGACATTTCAGCGGTTTCAGATCGGAAACGAGTGCCCCTTATGGTGCCCACGCCCTTTGGTCCGGCACAAACAAGGTCATCCGGTCGCCCAGCCTCAATTCACCCGGCCGCTCGACCCATGCGGTGACCCCGCGCCGCCCCTTTGCAGCCGGTTTGAATGCAACTCCATGTCCGGGCAGATCCGCCTCAATCTCGCGCCCGGGGATCACGCAGGGACGATTTTCCATATCAACCGTGATGGTGACGCCGCCCGCGACCTGCAGCCGCGAAGAGGGTGGGATGTGGGTAAAGTCCGGGATACCGCGCAACACGATGCTGGCACCCAGAAAGGACGGGTCCAGTTGATCCAGCGCCATTTCTTGCGCGGTTACCTCGATCTCTTCCGCCGACAGCACCGACAGTTGCCGCACATTGCGGATTTCCGTGCCTTGCGGGTAAAGGTTCTTCATCCTCACGCATGAGGCCCGGTTCACCCCTTCATGCCGGGCTCCGCGATCCCCGGCAAAGCCAAGGTCCAGCGCCTTGACCGCACTGGCGCGGATCGAGCCGCCTGCAGGCACATGGCCCAGCCAGACCACTTCGCCCTGATATTCAGTCTCGCGCATCACCGGCATTATTGCCCCTTTCCCTGGCGTTCCTTCGCCTGGCAATAGAGGGCAGTCGATCCGGATTGGAAAGAAAAAAGACCCGGGACTTTGCCCGGGTCTGATGTCGTTACGCCGAAGGTTCCGGCTCCATCCCGCCATCGGGCGGAGACTTCTTGACCTTTGTCTTCGGGATCGCCGTCACGCTGGGCGCGCTGCCTTCATCCGGCTTGTCGCCCTCGTCATCACCTTCGCTGGGCGATTCCCCATTCATGACGCGCTTGATCTCGTCCCCGGTCAGGGTCTCGTATTCCAGCAGACCTTGAGCCAGACGCTCCCATTCCTCGTTCTTGTCCGTCAGAATCTGGTGGGCACGTTCGTAACCTTGCTGGATCAGGCGCTTCACCTCTTCTTCAATCAGCTCTTTGGTATGAGCCGAAACCGAGAAGCCGGCGGTGTTGCCCTGATAGCCTTCATGGGCTTCAGCATAGTCGATGTTACCGACCTTGTCCGACATACCCCAGCGCATCACCATGGCGCGTGCCAACTGGCTGGCCTGCATAATGTCGCCCGCCGGGCCGTTCGAGACGTGGTCTTCACCGTATTTGATCACCTCAGCCGCTTTACCAGCCATGGTCATGGCCAGCTTCTGCTCACACTCATCGCGGTGATAGTTCAGGCGATCCATTTCCGGCAGCGACACAACCATACCCAGCGCACCACCGCGCGGAATGATCGTTGCCTTGTAGACCGGATCGCACAGCGGCAGTTCCAGACCAACCACGGCGTGGCCGGCCTCGTGATAGGCGGTCTTTTCCTTCTGGTCCTGGGTCAGCACCATCGAGCGGCGCTCGGCCCCCATCATCACCTTGTCCTTGGCGTTCTCGAAATCTTCCATGGTGACAAAGCGACGGCCCACACGCGCCGCCATCAGCGCGGCCTCGTTCACGAGGTTTGCCAGATCAGCACCCGAGAAACCCGGTGTACCACGCGCAATGATACGCAGATCAACATCAGGACCCAGAGGTGTCTTGCGTGCGTGCACGCCCAGAATCTTCTCACGGCCTTTGATATCGGGGTTGCCGACGGTCACGTTACGGTCAAAGCGACCCGGACGCAGTAGCGCAGGGTCCAAAACATCTTTACGGTTGGTCGCGGCCAGAATGATCACGCCTTCGTTGGCTTCGAACCCGTCCATCTCGACCAGCAGCTGGTTAAGCGTTTGTTCACGTTCGTCGTTTCCGCCGCCGTAACCTGCGCCGCGGTGGCGACCCACAGCATCGATCTCGTCGATAAAGACGATACAAGGCGCGTTCTTCTTGGCCTGTTCGAACATATCGCGCACACGCGATGCACCGACACCGACGAACATCTCAACGAAATCCGAACCCGAAATGGTGAAGAACGGTACACCCGCCTCGCCTGCGATGGCACGGGCCAGCAGCGTTTTACCGGTACCCGGAGGGCCGACCAGCAGAGCGCCCTTCGGGATCTTACCGCCGAGGCGCGAGAATTTCTGCGGGTTGCGCAGAAATTCGACGATCTCTTCCAGCTCTTCCTTGGCCTCGTCGATGCCTGCAACGTCATCAAAGGTCACGCGGCCATGCTTTTCGGTCAGCATCTTGGCTTTGGATTTGCCAAAGCCCATCGCGCCACCTTTGCCGCCACCCTGCATCCGGTTCATGAAGTAAATCCACACACCGATCAGCAGCAGGAAGGGCAGCAGTGTGATCAGGAAGGACTGGAACCCGGATTGTTGCTGTTTCACCGCCTGAACAGGAATGTCTTCCTTGATCAGCAGTTGGGTGATCTCGGCATCATCAGGCTTGATGGTGACATAGGTTGCGCCGCTTTGCGTGGTATAGCGAATCTGCTCACCATCCAGCGTCACATTCTTGACTTCGCCGCTTTCGACTGCGGTAACGAAATCGGAATAGGTTTTTTCATTGCTCTGAAGTGTTCCGCCCTGACCGCTGAAAAAATTGAACAGTGCAAGGATCAGCAGAAACAGAACGACCCAGAAGGCGATGTTACGAGCGTTGCCCAAGGAAAATCTCCCAAAAGATTTCGGCAGATGGGGACCTGCCGGGTTGCTCTATAAAATAGAGATGATTCAAGCATGTTCAATGCGATAAAAGCGAAGAGTAAAACTCTGGCTTTTGCGGGGCGAATTCAGCGGTCCAACCGTTTGAATAGTCTGCCAGAGGTGCAGCCAGCAGGTTTTCCCCACTCCAAACCGCGGGCGAAGACAACAACGCCTGACGCGGTTTGCCCAAGGCGCGCCAATCGGGCACCTGCGGCAAACCGGCCTCTCCCAACGCACGGACCTCAGCGCCTGCGGTCTGCGGGCCGGACAAAACAAAGCGTTTGTCCCACACCTCTAACGGCGCGGCGGTTTCCGTCGCCACTGCGTTTAGCTCCCTGCAAAACCACGTTTTATCCTGATGCGAGATCAGCAAGCAGCCCGCTAGGGTCAGCGTCCGCCCCTCACCAACGGCAGTCACGGCCTGATCAACGGTTGCCCCGCGCGGCGGATAGCCCTGCCCCGCAATCCAGGCGATGGCTCCGACAACCAACCGCCTTTGGATTTCCACTGGAAGCAGTCCAAAACCGTTACGGTCGATACAGACATCCCCGCCGTCCACTTTCGCAATCTTGCGCGCGGTTTCCTGCGTATAAAGCGCCAGTGCCTCACGCGCTTGTGCAAGATTTTCAGCGACCCGGGCCAAAGATTGAGCAGAAATCCCAAGCGGACCAAGTTCCGTCAACGCCTCGCGCGCCTTGATCCGGTCAAATTTCTGGTCGTGATTCGACGGGTCTTCGATCCAGCTCTCGCCAAGCTGTGACAGGTAGTCCCGCAGGCTTTTGCGCGTAATCCCCAACATCGGGCGCAAAAGCGTGATGCCGTTTTGATCCCGCGCGTACGGCATACCCGAAAGGCCATTAACCCCGGATGCCCGGCCCAGACGCATCAGGACCGTTTCGGCCTGATCATCTGCTGTATGGCCCAGAGCGACCGCCGGAATGTCACTGCGCCGCGCCCAATCGGTTAGTAAACGGTATCGCGCCTGCCGTGCCTGATCTTGCAGGTTTCCCGAACCATCCCAACCCTGCCACAGCAGCGTTTCGTGGGGGATGCCCAGACGCGCGGCCAGTTCAGCCACCTGATCGGCCTCGGCGGCAGCTTCCGGGCGCAAACCGTGATTCACCGTCGCGGCAAACAATTTGGTTTGTTCATCCTGAGTAATTTCGTGCAGCAGGTGCAGCAAAGCGACCGAATCTCCACCGCCTGAGACGGCGACTCCCAAACGCGGCGGCAACCGGTCAGGCAGCCGCGCGCGGAGTTCGGATCGAAGAGTATCGCTCTGATCGGTCAAGAACAGCCCAGCGACGCCATTTCCTGCGTGGCGGCGGGTACAGTTTCCGACGCCGGAAAGCGCACACCAACCTCGGACAGGGTAATGCAGGCCTGATCGGTCTGACCCAAACGTCCCAGCGCAGCACCCAGCTCAAACAACGCTTGGGGTGCCAATGCCCCCTCGGAGTCACCTGTAAAGCTGGCAAGGAACGCCCGCGCGGCTTCGCGCGTGTCACCCAGACCTTCCAACGCCTGCCCGCGTTTCAGGTTGGCTTCGGGTGCAAGGGGGCTGCCGGGGTATGAGGTTTCGAACTGCGCGAACTGATCAGCAGCAGCCTGAAAGTTCCCCTCGGCCAAGGCCTGCGCGGCTGCGTCGAAATCTGCCTGTTCACCTACGGCCAGCTCTCCCTGCTCGGCGATAGCTGGAGCGATTGGGGCAGCAGGTGCAGCTGCGGTGATCTCGGTTTCACCACCAAGGGTCGAAGTTTCACCCAATGTGCTCAGATCACCGCCTTCCAGTTCGACCAGACGGAATTCCAGGTCACCTATCCTGTTGGTGCCATCGGTCACGATGTTCTGCACCCGCTGGTTCAGCTGTTCGGTCTGGCTTGTCAGTCGCTGCAGTTCGGCCTCGATGGCGTCCACACGCTCCAAAACGGAACTACCGGACAGGTTCGGGGCCGGTGAACCGGTGGTCGAAAACTCACGCTTCAGGCGCTGAATCTCCACATGCAAAACCGTCAATTCCTGACGGATATCCGCCAGGGTCTGCTGATCCTGTGCTTGTGCCATACCGGCGGTCGCAACAACCGCGGCCAGAACCCATCCTGCAACTTTCATCGTCTTACCCCAAGGTTGAACCGGTCAGCACCGTCACCGCGCGGCGGTTCTTGGAATAGCAATCCTCGGTGCTGCAAATCTCGATCGGGCGTTCTTTACCATAGCTGACCGTTGTCAGACGGTTGCCTGCCACCCCGCGCGAAATCAGAAACTCACGCGCCGCATTTGCACGCTTGGCACCAAGCCCGAGGTTATATTCCCGCGTGCCCTGCTCATCCGCATGACCTTCGATGGTAGCCACATAGTCCGGATTCGCCATCAGCCAATCTGCTTGCCCCTGCAGGACTTGCTGCGCCTGTGGCGTCAGAGTCGACTGATCCACCGCGAACAACACCCGGTCGCCGATGGTTTGCTGGAAATAGGCTGGTGAGCGCGGATCGCTGGGCGAACCCGGTGCAATCGCACCATTCGCGCCACCGCCAGCGCCACCGCCCAGTGCGGATGGATCGTTGTTTGTACAAGCGGCCATCACGCTCAGCGTGCCCAAGGCCAGGAGTTTGCCCAATACGTTCATTTCAAGTGCCTCGTTGTTTTATCGGTTTATTGCCGTCTCTGTAGCATAGTGCAGGTTTTTTGTGAACTTTTCCAAGCCCCTGCCCCGATCAATTCTGCAATGGCCCCCATGACGGATCGCTGCCACCATCCGGGGTGCGCACCGGGCGCAGGTTCCGGCCCGAGATATCCACCGAATACAGCGTCGCACGGCCGCTGGCCCCCTGCGTTTCGCGGGTGAACATGATGACCCGGCCGTTGGGCGACCACGTGGGCCCTTCGTCAAGGAACGACGAGGTCAGAAGACGCTCTTCACTGCCATCGGTGCGCATAACGCCGATATGGAACCGGCCCTTGTTCTGCTTGGTGAACGCAATCAGGTCCCCGCGCGGCGACCAGACCGGCGTGCCATAGCGGCCTTGTCCGAAACTGATCCGGGTCGCCTCGCCACCATTTGCGGGCATGATATACAGCTGCGGCGTACCGGACCGGTCGCTTTCGAACACGATCTGAGAGCCGTCCGGCGAATAGCTGGGCGCGGTTTCAATCGCTGGCGTGTTGGTCAGGCGAACGCTCTGGCCCGAGGCGATATCCATCTTCCACAGATCGGTATTGCCGCCCTGAATCAGCGAATAAACGATCGAGCGTCCGTCAGGTGAGAAACGCGGAGAAAAGCTCATCGTGCCGTCTTGCGTTGCCAACTCAGTCCGGCGGACGCGGTCCACGTCCAGAACATAAATGCGCGGCTGGCCGGTTTCATAGCTTGTATAAAGCAGCCGGTCGCCCGTCGGCGAAAAGCGCGGGGCGAGAACAATGGCGGCACTATCGGTCAGGTACTGCACGTTTGCGCCGTCGTAATCCATGATCGCCAAACGTTTCTGACGCTGATCCTTGGGTCCGCTTTCCGACACAAATGCCACACGGCTATCGAAATAGGCACCCTCACCGGTGATCCGGCTGTAGACCTGATCAGCCACCTTGTGCGCCATGCGCCGCCAGCCGTCGGTGGTGCCTGCAAATTGCAGACCATTGCCCAGTTCCTGACCCGAGAACACATCCCACACCCGGAACCGTACCGTCAGGCGGTTGCCCGAGACGCTCACGGCGCCTGTCACCAGTGCCTCGGCATTGATGGCTTTCCAGTCGGCAAACTGAACCGGGGCCTCGAAACTGCTGACCCGGCTGATGAAAGCCTCGGGCGAGATTTCTCGGAACAGCCCAGTACCGGTCAGATCGGCCGCAACGACCCGAGAGATGTCATTGGCGTATTGCGTCGCCGCTGGCCCATCGGGCACAAAGTTCGGCACGGCAAAGGGCAAGGGTTCGATGATCCCCTGATCCAGTTCCAGACGCAGCGGTCCGCTCTGGGCGTATACCGGTGCCGCCAAAATCGTCAGGCCAAGCAACAGGCTGGTCAGAAATCTCATCATTTTATCCGCATCCTCTCGGGATTGAATGTAATCTCAATATCCCGCCATTGATCATATTTGTCAGCGGGCAGGGTGTATCCTTTGGCGCCGCAGCGCAAAATTGCTCGTCTGGCAGCCTCATAGGCTTGTTTCGCCGCTCCGGCAGACTCGCCAGAGCTATCGATCATGCGCAGGCTACCGCCGACGATCTTGCCGTCCTGAGTCAGCGAAAACCCTACAACCACAACGGTTTGAAGTGCATCCGTGGACAAGGACCCCACATTCCAGCACTTCGAAACAGCCAGACGCATGGCGTCTTTCTCACCGCTGGTCAGCGGCGGGCCTGAGGGTTCACCGCCCTGCCCCAACGCTTCGGCTAAGGCATCGTCAATTGCGGTGTCGCTCTGCGCAGGCTCGGGCGGCGTCTGCTCCTGTTCCTCAGCCACTTCGGGTTGCGCCGGAGGTGCAGGCCGGTTCGGCCGCACCCGAGGCCGCGGAGAGGTGCGCGGAGCGTTCTCTTTTGTTTCTTCAGCCTCGGTCACGATCTCATCGGTCGCCTCTTCCGGGGCGGTCTGATCCTGCTGTTCCTCTTGGGTTTCGGCCCCTTCGTCCAGCGACACGGCGGGCGTCTCAACCTCATCCGGCTGCGCCTCGGGCGGTGGCGGGGCGATGGGTTCCGGTGCGACCTTGTCGGCAGGGCGCGGCTGCGCCTCGGGCCCCGGCGGCACCGGCAGCACTTCGGTCACAGGCTCGGGCTGCTCAAGCGTCGGGGGTTCTTCGACCACTTCTGGTTCAGGCGGTACTTCCACTGGATCGGGTACCGGATCGGGTTCCGGTTCAGGGGGCGTCACGACTTCGGGCGGGGTCAGTTCCTCTTCCACCGTCTCAGGTGGGACCACCTCGTCCTCGGGCGTTTCGGGTTGCTGCAAAGCAGTAGGGGTTGGCACGTCGGGCGCGTCACGTTGTGCTGTCATCGCCGCGAATTGTTCACCCGTGATCACCGACACCTCCTGCACCGCCATAGGCAAAGGTTCGGACCGGAACGTACCGCCGAAAAAGGCCCATCCAATCAAAGCGACGTGGGCAAATGCCGAGATCTTGGTGCCGGTATCCACCGCGCGGCCTCACTCTCCACCTTCGTCCAGCGCTGGCCCGCCGGTGTCCGTCACCAGGCCCACATTGGAAAACCCGCCCGCGTTTAGCGCACCCATGATCTGCATCACCTGTGCATACGGGATCGCCCCGTCGGCCCGTAGGAACACGCGGTCACTGCTGCGTTCGGACGCGATGGCGCGCAGCTTGCCAATAAGTTCTTCACGCACAACATCCGTGGTCTGAATCTGCACCCGGCCATCTGCGGTCAGCGTCACGGTCAAGGGTTCTTCGTTGTCGCCGGGCAAGGCACTGGCCGCTGTTTTCGGCAGATCAACCGGCACTCCGACGGTCAGCAGTGGGGCCGCCACCATGAAGATGATCAGCAACACCAGCATGACGTCGACAAACGGCGTCACGTTGATCTCGGCCATCGGCTGAGCGCGACCGCGACGTCGCCCGCGTCTACGCCCGTTCCCGCCGCTGTTTTGCTGAACCGCCGCGCCCATGTCAGCTATCCAATTGCCGCGACAGAATAGTGGCGAATTCGTCAGCGAAGGCCTCATAGCCGCCGACGATCCGGTCACTGTCCGCGCTGAGCTTGTTGTAGAAAATCACCGCCGGAATCGCGGCCAGCAGGCCGAGCCCGGTGGCCAGCAGCGCCTCGGCAATACCCGGCGCGACGACGGCCAAATTGGTGTTCTGCTGCTCGGCGATCTCGATGAAGGCGTTCATGATACCCCAAACGGTACCGAACAGACCGATAAACGGCGCAGTTGAGCCAACAGTTGCCAAAATGGACAGACCCTTTTGCAACCCCTCAGCTTCTTTCGCGATGGCCACGTCCATCGAGCGGTCGATCCGCGCCGTGGCCCCTGCAATCAGCCCGCCATCGGTGCGATGAGACCGCCGCCATTCAATCATGCCTGACGCAAATATTTTCTCGGAACTACCGTCTGGCTGAGTACCGATCTGTTCGAACAACTCATCAAGAGGATTTCCCGACCAGAAGCTTTCGTCAAACACCTGCGCCTCACGACGGGCAGCGCGGTAGTTAATGAGCTTTTGAATGATAATCGCCCAGGACCAGATCGATGCGCCAACCAGCATAAGCATCACCAGTTTGACGATAAAGGTTGCGCGGGCATAAAGCCCCCACAGGGAGAAGTCGATCTCCTGCGCCAGCGCCAGCGTTTCAGCTTCCATGAACCTGCTCTTTTTTGCCTGATAGCCGTTGGTTTGGCTTTGTTTTGCCAAACGCTAACCCAGATGGTCCTGAAAAGCCAACAGAACCACCCCAACGCCGCAATTTGTTACAATAATGCGCGAATCTCTGCCGGAAGCCGCACCGGTTTGCCCTGCGCATTCATGCAAACAGCGGTGACTGTGGCGCGAAAAACCTCGGTCTCGCCCCGCTTTATCAACTGCCCCATGGTCAGCCGCACGCCCGAACGGGACAGAAAGCGGGTTTCGATGGTCAGTTCGTCCTCGAACTTGGCGGTTGCCAGATAATCCGCCTCGATCCGCCGAATGACCCAGACAACCCCATCATCGCGCATGGCATTCTGGTCATTACCCAAACGGCGTACGTAATCCGACCGGGCCCGTTCGATATATTTCAGATAATTCGCGTGATAGACCACGCCGCCCATGTCGGTATCTTCATAATAAACCCGAACCCGGTAGATATGCGTGTGCTCAGCTGAGGTGCTTTCGGCCATGGTCACGAATCCGATCATTCAATCATCTTTAATCGTCTGGCTCGGGACGAGCCGCACCCTCAACAGATGCACGCGCGTCAACGGTCCTGCAATCCCTGCGGGACTACAATTTTCACGCCACACGGTACTCGGTATCGAAATCCCAAAGATTGCCGACTAACCTGCCCAAATTGGGATGCGAACGTAACAGGTGATTGAATGGCCGGAAATCAGAGAAAAAAGGGCAAACTTTCGCTTCCCATCCTGCAGGGCGTCCTGCCAATCAATCGCGCTATGCTTCCAACCGAAGTTCTGGCCGGGTTGACCTTCGCCTGCCTCGCGATCCCCGAGGTCATGGGCTACACTAAAATCGCCGGCACCCCAGTGGTAACGGGGCTTTACACGATACTGATCCCGATGGCCTTGTTCGCCTTGTTCGGATCATCGAGGCACCTTGTGGTGGGGGCGGACTCGGCTACAGCGGCAATCACGGCATCGGCGCTAGCAGGCATGGCAGTCTCCGGGTCGTCCGAGTATCTGGCACTGGCTTCACTGTTGGCGCTGATGGCGGCGGCTCTGTTGATTGCCGCGCGGCTTGTCGGTCTTGGGTTTCTAGCGGATTTCCTGTCGCGCACGGTGTTGGTCGGCTTTTTGACGGGCGTGGGCATTCAAGTGGCCACCGGAGAAATACCGGGAATGCTGGGCATCGACGGCGCAGGCCACGGCACCATCGCCAAGCTTAGGGACGTCGCCCAGCATTTCGGTCAAACACACTGGCCAACCGTTGCCGTATCCATAGCAGTGCTGGCGGTTGTCATCGGGAGCAAACGCCTGTCACCCAAACTTCCCGGCCCCCTGTTCGCAATATTGGGTGTCATTCTGTGCAGTTGGGCCTTTCAGTTCAGCGGATCCGGAATTGGCGTTCTTGGCACGGTTCCCAGCGGCCTGCCTGCCCTGTCGATCCCGGATGTGGATTGGAGTTGGTCTCTGTTCAAACAACTGCTCCCCACCGCGTTGTCCATCTTTGTTGTGATCCTTGCCCAAAGTGCTGCTACCTCGCGCGCTTACGCTGCGCGATATGAAGACAAGTTCAGCGAGAATACAGATCTTGTCGGGCTGGGGCTGGCCAATCTGGGCGCGGCCTTCACCGGAACTTTCGTGGTCAACGGCAGCCCCACCAAGACCGAGATGGTGGCCAGCGCCGGGGGGCGCAGCCAGATCGCACAACTTACCACGGTTGCGATTGTCCTTGTGGTGATTCTGTTTCTGACCGGCCCTCTCGCGTTTTTGCCGAACGCCGCGCTGTCGGCCGTGGTGTTCCTGATTGGCGTCAAGCTGATCGACCTCAAAGGGCTCGCCGCCATATACCGGCAGGCCCGATCCGAATTCTGGATCGCAATCGCCACCGCCGCCGTGGTCGTTCTGGTTGGCGTCGAACAAGGGATTCTCTTTGCAATGGTCTTGTCGCTGATCGACCACACGCGTCGGGGCTATCGCCCTAAAAACGCGGTGATCGTCAAAAGCACTGATGGTGGCTGGCACACTCAACCCATTAAAACGCCGAACCAGTTCGAACCCGGACTGGTAATCTATCGGTTCTCTCACAGCCTGTATTACGCCAACACGCAACGCCTGTCGGATGAGGTCGCAATGATCGTGGACCAATCCGACCCACCGCTGCGCTGGTTTTGTATCGAAGCCTCTGCCATTGATGATATCGACTTTACTGCAGGTTACACGCTGCGCAGCATCCACGACCTGCTAAAGCCCAGAAACATCAAACTGGTCTTTTTGCTCGTCGAACCCAATGTCCGGAAGGAACTCGATCGCTACGGAATCACCGATATGGTCGGGGTAGACGCTTACTTCGAAACAGGGAACGCCTTGGTCGAGGCGTTTCATCAGGCGAACAAACCACCTGCCTAAGGCCTACTGAACCTGTTTCATCCGCGCAAACAGCCGCAACGCATGAGATGCGTCCTGTGCCGCTCCCGGCAGGACCGGATCATAGGAGGCCCGGATAAGTTCGGCGATATCAGGGCGCAGGACGGTTGTGCCTCCGGCCACGGCCAGAGGGGACTGAGACCGAAACGCAGTATCCGACCACAGCAAAACCGTCTGCACCACCTGGCTCAGCGCCAGTGTCTCAGCAGGAACCTTGGACATCTCTTTGTCCATCCGCAGAAAGACAAAGGCCGCACGAATCGTGCCATCTTCCTCGAACCGGAAGACCCGGTACTGGTTGGCATCCGCAGCAACCAACCGCTCCACCAAAGGCGCAAGATCAGGGATCAACCGGTCCAAATCGGGAACCTCCAGCAGCTCCTGCCATTCGCGGAAGAAAAAGACCATGCTATTGGCGCCAAGTTCGAGATCGGTCTCGGCCATCTTGTGCCCGGCCAGCGCCACCACCGCCTCGAACGCGCCCTTGACGGTGGCCAGAGTTTCATCCTCAACGCCAAAGACGATGGGCACGATAGGTCGCCCCCAGCGGGCAAACAGAAATTCACCACTTTCGCGGGTGAACAAAGCCTGGATGTCTTCGGGGGTCACGCCCAATCCTTCATCTTTTCGAAAAAACTCTCGCCAAAGGCATAAAATCTCTGACGCCCGGCTTCAACCAAACAGATCGCTTTGCCCCCTAGGGGCAGCCATTCCGAGATGCGTCCATGCCTTTTGCGCCAGCATCCGACCGCGCGGCGTGCGCTGAATCAAACCCTGTTGCAACAGATAGGGCTCAATCACCTCTTCCAGCGAATCCCGGCTTTCCGACAGGGCCGCGGACAAGGTCTCAATCCCCACCGGACCACCTGCATAGTTCTCGGCGATCAGCTTCAGATATCGCCGGTCCGCACCATCCAGACCCAGATTGTCGACGCCCAACCGAGTCAACGCCCCGTCTGCCAGTTCACGAGTGATCCGACCATCGCCTTCGACGATGGCAAAATCCACCACACGCCGCAGCAGCCGCCCTGCAATCCGTGGGGTTCCACGAGACCGGCGGGCGATCTCACGTGCACCCTCATCGTCAGCGGGCGCTCCCAGCTTGCGGGCGTTGCGGGTGACGATCTCGTGCAACTCATCGACCGTGTAGAACTGCAGGCGCGTCGGAATACCGAACCGGTCGCGCAGAGGCGTGGTCAGCAGGCCCATTCGCGTGGTCGCACCAACCAGCGTAAAGGGCTGCAACTCGATCCGAACCGTGCGTGCGGCGGGGCCTTCGCCGATCACCAGATCCAGCTCGAAATCCTCCATCGCCGGATACAGAACCTCTTCGACCGCCGGATTCAGACGGTGAATTTCGTCGATGAACAGAACATCCCGCGATTCCAGATTGGTCAGGATCGCCGCCAGGTCCCCTGCCTTGGCCAGCACCGGCCCCGAGGTCATGCGAAAATTCACCCCCAACTCGCGCGCCATGATCTGAGCCAGCGTGGTCTTACCCAACCCCGGAGGGCCATGGAACAGCGTATGGTCCATCGCCTCGCCCCGCTGTCGGGCGGATTGGATAAATATACGCAGGTTGGCGCGTGCCTCGGCCTGACCTATGAATTCGTCCAACCCCTGCGGACGCAGGGCGCGGTCATTGTCCTCGGGCAGCGGGTCCGGGCGCAGGGCGGGATCGGCATCTACCATTCAGTCACCCTTTCGGTGCAAGCAGTTTCAGCGCCGCGCGGATCAGATCGGCCTCACCCGCATCTGGCAGGCTCGCCGCTGCTTCGGCCACGGCAGAGGCGGCGTCGGATGGTCCATACCCCAGATTGGACAGGGCCGACAATGCGCCTGCCGACGCCGCAGCCGACCCCGAGGCCGGTTGCGCCGCCCGCTTTGGCGTCGGTGCGGGTTCGGACGACTCGACGACCTCCAAGGCGGGTCCGTCCATCGCCTCGGTCACGGTTCCACCCATCGCCATCACACCCGGCGCCTTGTCCTTGAGGTCCAGCACGATCCGTTGCGCCGTTTTCGGCCCCACGCCCTTGGCCGCCTTGACCGCACCCCAGTCACCCAGAGCAATTGCCCGGCTGACCCCATCCGGTCCCAGCGCAGACAGAATGGCCAGCGAGACCTTGGCACCAACCCCCTGAACCGAGCACAGAAGGCGGTGCCATTCCTTCTCGACCAGCGACAGGAAACCATAAAGCTGCATCAGGTCTTCGCGCACAACCATATCGGTGTAGATCGAAACCGCCTCACCCACACCCGGCAACACCGCCATGGTCCGTTCCGAGCAATAAACGATGTACCCAACCCCGCGCACGTCGATCAGCACGTGATCCGCCGCGCGATAATCCAGCCGCCCTGTCAGTTTTCCGATCATGCCTGCACCTCTTTCATCCGCGCCTGTGGCGCTGCGCCGTAATACGAGTGACAGATGGCAATCGCCAGAGCATCCGCCGCGTCCGCGCCCTTGGGCTGACAGCCCGGCAATTGCAGTTTCACCATGTGCAGAACTTGCTCTTTCTCGGCATGACCGACACCCACGACAGTTTTCTTGACCCGGTTGGGCGCATATTCCCCCACCGGCAACCCGGCCTGCGCCAAGGTCAGCAACGCCACGCCGCGGGCCTGACCCAGCTTCAACGTCCCGGCCCCGTCCTTGTTGACGAAGGTCTGCTCGATGGCAGCTTGGTCGGGCTGATGTTCGGCAATGACCTCAACGATCTGGTTGTGCAGCGACAACAACCGTTCGCCCAAATCATCGCCATCGGATTTGCACAAACCATTCGCAACATGGCTCAGGCGGCTGCCATGCGATTCGATGACGCCCCATCCCAGGGTCCTGAGCCCCGGATCAATGCCCAGAATTCGCATTTTTTGCCTCAGCCTGCTCGGGTTTTTGTGGTCTTTCTTTCGGATTAGCACGAAGCGTGAACATTTTCCAAGCGAATTGACCCCGCGCCTGAAAACGACACGCCTGTCCCAAGGGCGACAAAACGGCCTGTTTGCGACTGCAGAAAGTCTGAATTCGACACGTTATATGAACACCTAATGGTCTATAAATTAACGGTTTTTAAGGATTTAGAACCCTTGCAAAAAACGCATAGGACACATGCAATTTCCGCACTTGCACGGCCAGATCGACAGGACTAGATGGCGCGTACATCAGATGATTAAAAATTAAACACTAACCAGAAGGAAACAGGATATGGCTGCACTGGACACCACCCGCACCACCACTGGCTCGTTCGGCCTCGTCGGCCGTATCGGCGTAACTTTCGCATCGGTTGTTAACGCCGTTGTTGAATGGAACGACGCTCGCGTAACACGCAACGTGCTGAACGGTCTGACGGATCGCGAACTGGACGATATCGGTATGTGCCGCGGTGATATTGACCTCGTGGCAGAAGGTCGTCTCTAAGAGACACCCACCACTCACGCGCCCTTTGGGCACAACAGAACGCCGCGCATTTCACAATGTGCGGCGTTTCTCGTTCATATTGACTGGTTCAGCGGAGATAGCTGCTAACTTGCGCCGCAAGAAACTTAGAGACAGGGTCGACCTGCATCACCCATGCCCCCGCCTTTTCAACAGAGGTGCCTTCGGCCAAACTATCGACGCGGTACTGATAGGCCGACGCACCGAGGCTTGTCAGCAGAAAGACCTTGAACGCGAACAGGCCCAGGAAACACCCCATAAGCGCCTTTAACGGTACTGCGGATTTGACCCGTTGCGGTTTCATAACCACAAGGCCATCCTTGCGCATCGTGGCGCGATAACCCCGGCTCAGCTTGGCGTGCTTTTTGTTCAGGCGATGAACGCGCTGATCGAATTCCAGTTGTTTTCCCGTCATGGCAGCCTCCAAAAAAACCGCCCCCCGTAACCACGTCATGACGGTAGCCACAGATTGCGACAAAAAAGAGGCGGGAATCCACGAAACTCCTGCAAATGGCCTAATTTGCGCCCTGTTTGCTTAAGATTAGCGTCGTCCACTCACCAATTTCGTCTCTTTTGACCAAATTGAATTCATTCTGAGAATAAACCGAGACCACATCGTCGGCTTGTTCATTGAGGATTCCCGACAGGATCGCATACCCACCATCCCGCAGATTCGCGGCGATTTCAGGAGACAAAGCCACCAGCGGACCTTTTAGGATATTGGCAAAAACCAGGTCATAAGGAGCGTGCGACTGCAAGTCCGGGTGGTCGAACCCGGCGGCCTCGACGCAAACCACCTGTCCGGACATGCCGTTAGCCTTCAAATTGGCCTCGGCTACGTCCACCGCAACCTGATCGATGTCGCTGGCGATGATATCACCATCCCAAATCCGCGCGGCGGCCATTGCAAGCACGGCGGTACCGCAACCGATATCGGCCACTTTGGTCGCTGCAAACCCGTCATCCAACAGATGATCCAGTGCCTTGAGGCAGCCCAGCGTTGTACCGTGGTGACCAGTGCCAAAGGCCATCGCGGCCTCAATCAGCAGCGGGATACGCCCCTCAGGCAGCTTGTCTGCGTCGTGGCTGCCATAAACAAAGAACCGCCCGGCCTCGACCGGGGCCAGTTCACGGCGCACATGGGCCACCCAATCGGTTTCCGGCAATTCCGAGACGACAAACGGCTTGGCCTCGAACGCGACCGACAGAACCGCCAGAGCGGTTTCGTCGGGCGCTTCGGTGAAATAGCCGCCAACCTCCCACAGGCCCGAGCCGTCCTCGACCTCGAACACGCCGACGCCGGTGGGTTCCGGGTCAAGGCGCTCCATAGCTTCGCCCAGACCTTCGGCGGCCTTCTTGCCGGTCAAAGTCGTCAGCGCGGTAAATGTGGGCATGGGGGCCTCCTGTCTCAGTTGAGACAGCGCCTAGGGCCACAAGTGGGCAAGGTCAAGCGTTGGCACCTATTCCGCAGGGGCCGGGGCGTATTTCGACAGAATGGTTTCATTGCCCGGCTCGGGGTGGCGCGGGATCAGCAGCGACAGGGCAAGCGACACCAGTGCCATTGCGGCGGCCAGACCAAAGACCGCGCCGGGTGATACCACCCAGAGCAAGCCCAACAGCGCGGGTAGAAACACGGCCGCGATGTGGTTGATGGTAAAGGCCACTGCTGCGGTTGGCGCGATATCGGCCGGGTCAGCGATTTTCTGGAAGTAGGTTTTCAGCGCCAGCGCCAAAGCAAACAGCACGTGGTCAATCACGTAGAGTATCGCCGCCAGTAATACGCCCCAGCCGAACCAGTAGATGCCGCCATATGCTGCGAAGACTATCGCCAGCCCAGCGTATTCGAAGATCAGCGTGCGCCGCTCACCAAACATCGACACGGCTTTGCCCAGCATCGGGGCTGCTGCCATGTTGATCACAAGGTTGATCAGATACAGGCTGGTCAGCTCATGCACTTCAAAGCCGAACTTCTCGACCATCATGAAACCCGCAAAGACGACGAAAATCTGCCGCCGGGCACCGGCCATGAATTGCAGCGCGTAATACAGCCAATACCGTTTGCGCAGGACCAGCTTTTTGGTCTGCGGCGTGGGCGCATCGAATTGGGGATATGCAAACAGACAGAACAGCGCCAGCAGTGCCGTCACCCCGCCTGCGGCCATGAACACGAAATTGTAGGACAGATCCAGCCGATCCCAGGTCAGCACGATTAGCCCATAAACCACCGCAGTGGACGCCGAGCCTATTGCTACCAGCCAGCCCAGCACCTGTGGCGCACGGTCCTTGGGCAGCCATTGAAGTTGCAGCGACTGGTTTACCGTTTCGTAGTAGTGAAATCCAATCGAACTGAACAAGGTCACGAACAGCAACCCGCCCAGACTGGGGAACCACGCCGTCACCGCCGTGGCCACACCCAGCATCATCAGCGAGATCATCGCCAGAACCTGTTCGCGCACGAAGATGATCACTGCGATCACACCGACAGCCAGAAAACCAGGAATCTCGCGCACCGTGTGCAGCAGACCGATATCCGCCCCGTCGAAATTGGCCACTTCGATGACGAAGTTATTGAGCAGCGCGCTCCAGGCGTTGAAGGCGATAGGCATGGTCAGCGCCATCACGAACAAGAGCGTGATGGGACGACGCCAGAAAGGCAGGCTCTGCGCCTCGGAAAGCGGCATGGGTTTCAGCATGGGACTCCCTCTACGCCCATTTTTGCGGTTTGGCGAGAGGCAAGGACGCGGTGCACATTAGCCCTGCGCTGACGCAGGGTCAGTAAAAGTTCTGCGGATCGATATCGACGGTCAGGCGGATATCCCCTTTCAGGCGCAGAGGAGCGATCCAGCGGGCGATAGCATCCTGAATGGGCGCGCCCTTGGGGGCCTTGACCAGCAGACGCACGCGGTGACGTCCCCGGATACGCGCAATTGGTGCCGGGGCGGGACCGAAGACCTGCGCACCGATATCCCGCAAAGGCGCATCGTTTCGGGCCATGGCATTGCCGATATCGAAAACCGGCCCGACCTCTGGCCCCGACAGCACGATCCCGGCCATGCGCCCATAGGGCGGCACTCCGGCGGCCTGCCGCCCAGCAGCCTCGGCCTTCCAGAACCCCTCTTCATCGCCCGACAGAATGGCCAGGATCACCGGGTGTTCCGGCTGAAAGGTCTGTAACAGCGCTTGCCCCGGCTTGTCCGCCCGACCCGCTCGGCCCGCGACCTGACGCATCAATTGAAACGTCCGCTCAGCAGCCCGCAGGTCGGCGCCGTGCAGGCTGAGATCGGCGTCGATCACCCCCACCAAAGTCAGCTTGGGGAAGTTATGCCCTTTGGCCACCAGTTGCGTGCCGATGACAATATCCGCGTCACCCTCGGCTATCTCTTCGATCTTGGCCTTCAGTGCCCGCGCCGAACCAAACAGATCGGAACTGAGCATCGCAATCTTCGCCTCGGGGAATGTCGCCTCGGCCTCCTCCGCCAGACGTTCGATCCCCGGCCCGACAGGCGCCAACTTGCCCTCGACCCCGCAAGACGGGCAAGCCTCGGGCATTGGCTTGGTCTCACCGCATTGGTGGCACATCAGGCGTTTCAGGAACCGGTGTTCAACCATCCGCGCATCGCAATGGTCACACGCTATCTGTTCACCACAGGCCCGGCACAAAGTCACTGGCGCATAACCGCGGCGGTTGATGAACAAGAGCGACTGTTCGCCCCGTTCGATCCGCTGCCGCACTGCCTGACGCAGAGACGGAGAAATCCACGTTCCCGGCTGCATCTGCTCGGCCCGCATATCGATCGGCTTCATCTCGGGCAGCACGGCCGCCCCAAACCGCGACGTCAGGTCGAGGCGTTCATACTTGCCCGCCTCGGCATTTGCCCAGCTTTCCAGCGAGGGTGTCGCGCTGGCAAGTACCACCCGCGCGCCACAAATGGCCGAGCGCAGAACCGCCATGTCGCGGGCGCTGTAATGCACGCCGTCCTCTTGTTTGTAGGAGGTGTCATGTTCCTCATCGACCACGACCAGCCCCAGATCGCGGAACGGAAGGAACAGCGCTGACCGCGCGCCCACGACCAACTGCGCATCCCCTTGCCCGACCATCCGCCAAACCCGGCGGCGTTCCGTCATGGTTGCACCGGAATGCCACTCGGCGGGACGCGCTCCAAACCGCGCCTCGACACGCGTCAGGAATTCGGCTGTCAGCGCGATCTCGGGCAATAACACCAACGCCTGCCGCCCCATCCGCAGCGCCTCGGCCACCGCTTCCAGATAAACCTCGGTCTTGCCCGATCCGGTCACACCTTTCAGCAATGTGGTGCCGTAATCACCGGTGCGCTGACCAGCCTGCAACTTGGCAACTGCAGCCGCCTGATCCTCGGTCAGTTCTTTTCCCGGCAGGTCAGGGTCCAGATGCGGATAGGGCAGATCGCGAGGGCTGTCCTCTTCGCGCACAGCGCCCTGTTTCACCAGCCCCTTCACAACCGACGAGGTCACGCCTGCCTGCTCGGCCAACTCTTTCAACGTAAAGGCCAGCCCACCATAATCCCGTAGCACCTCCAGCACGCGCGTCCGCGCATCGGTCATCCGATCCGGCTCACCATCGCCAAGGCGGTATATCTTGCGCATCGACGGCGGATCACCCAGCCCGGGCGCGCGCGTCGCCAACCGCAACATCGCAGGCATCGGGGTCAGCGTGTAATCAGCGACACGGCCCAAAAACACCCGCATCTCCTCACGCATCGGCGCGACCTCAAGCACGCGGATCACTGACCGTGCCTTGGCCAAGTCAAAGCCGCCCTGCCCCGGCCCCCACACCACACCCAAAACCTTGCGCGGCCCCAAAGGCACCTCGACAAACGCACCCAGAAAACACCCGCCCTCGGGCGCCTTGTAATCCAGCGTCCGGTCCAGCGGCTGCGTGGTCAGCACTGCCACCAACTCACCGTGGTCGAAATACTCCTGAGTGCTCACCGCATATCCTTGGGCCGGGGGGTTTAAGCATGGGTCTCTTTGAGGTAAAGGCATCCGCGACCAAGGCCAACCCATCAAAGGACTGCCCTCATGAAATTCTTCGTAGACACCGCCGAGATCGACGCCATCGCCGAACTGAACGATCTCGGCATGGTGGACGGCGTGACCACCAACCCCTCGCTGATCCTGAAATCGGGCCGCGACATTCTGGAAGTGACCAAAGAGATCTGTGATCTGGTCGACGGCCCCGTGTCAGCCGAGGTCGTCGCCACCGAGGCTGACGACATGATCGCCGAAGGCCGCAAGCTGGCCAAGATCGCGCCGAACATCGCGGTTAAAGTGCCACTGACTTGGGCCGGCCTCAAAACCTGCAAAACACTCAGTGACGAAGGCCAAATGGTAAACGTAACCCTGTGCTTCTCGGCCAATCAGGCGCTTTTGGCTGCCAAAGCGGGCGCAACCTTCATCTCACCCTTTATTGGCCGTCTGGACGACATCAACCTCGACGGCATGGACCTGATCGCGGATATCCGTCAGATCTACGACAACTACGGGTTCGAAACCGAAATCCTCGCCGCTTCGATCCGCACCGTGAACCACGTGACCGACAGCGCCCGCATCGGTGCCGATGTAATCACCGCGCCTCCGGGAGTGATCAAGAAACTGGCCGACCACCCGCTGACCGACAAAGGCCTTGAGACCTTCCTGGCCGACTGGGCCAAGACCGGTCAGAAAATCCTCTGATCTTATACCCGACCGCGCGGCGCCGTCAGGCGCCGCGCCCGGCCTAACTGCAAAACCTGATCTTGGATCAGGATGTTGCAGGCTGGAGCCTTTCCGACACATCCCCACATGAAATCCACTTTTACCTGCATTTTTCCCAAGGCAATTGTCGCATTCCGTGTTATAAGCCCGCCAACAAAAAAAGACCGGACGGGACATGAGCAGCAACACCAAACTCAAGGATAATCTCCGCGCCGCGATTCTGGCCGAACCAGACGCAGTGCTGGATGACAAGGATCTGATGCAGGCGCTGGTGGCCGCCAACGAACAGGCGCGCGGTGACAATGTCATCGACCTGCGCGGCATCGCAATGCAACGGCTTGAGGCCCGGCTGGACCGGCTCGAGGATACGCACCGCTCGGTCATCGCAGCGGCCTATGAAAATCTCGCTGGCACCAATCAGGTGCACCGTGCCATTCTTGGCTTGCTGGAACCCGTGGAATTCGAGGATTTCCTACGCACGCTCGGCAATGAAATTACCGATATCCTGCGGGTGGACCACATCACACTGGTTCTGGAAACCACTGTCCGTCAGGAAGACCCGGCCATCGAAAATCTGGGCGGTGTTCTCACCGTGGTCGAGCCAGGGGCCATCGATGCCTATCTCAGTCAGGATCGTGGTGGTCCGGCCCGGCAAGTTGTCCTGCGCCCGATTGCACAGGCCAATCCCCGGATTTTCGGCGCCAAGGCCAACCAGTTCCGCTCTGAGGCCTGCCTGAGGCTGAACCTGGGTGAAGGCCGCCTGCCCGGCATGATCGTCATGGGCGCCAAGGACGCAAACCACTTCACCCCGCAACTGGGCACCGATCTTCTGTCCTTCTTCGCTGGCGTGTTCGAACGCTCGATGCGCCACTGGCTGTCGTGAACCTGATCTCCCCAGCCTGCCGCGATGCGCTACAGCATTGGCTGGACAGTTTGGGGGCGCTGGCCGGACGGTCCGAGAACACGAAAACCGCCTATCGCGGGGATGTCACCGATTTCCTGTCGTTTATGACCCTGCACCACAGCGAACGTCAGGGGCTGGCGGCGCTGGCGCGGATCACCGTGTCCGACATGCGTGCGTGGATGGCGGACCAACGCGCCTCGGGTGTCGGTGCGCGGTCACTTGCGCGCAAACTCTCAGCGGTCAAAAGCTTCTACCGCTGGCTGGCCGAGCGTGAGGGGTTCGAACCCACCGCCGTTCTGTCCACCCGCGCACCCAAATTCACCAAGAAGCTGCCCCGCCCACTGGCCGAAGACGCCGCCCGCGCCATGATCGAAACGGTCGAACTGCAATCGACCAACGATTGGGTCTCGGCCCGTGACGTGGCCGTGGTCACGCTGCTTTACGGCTGCGGATTGCGGATCTCTGAGGCGCTCTCACTGACCGGCGCCGATGCCCCCCTGCCCGAGACCCTGCGAATCGTCGGCAAAGGTAACAAAGAACGGATCGTGCCGGTCCTGCCTGCCGCCCGCGCAGCAGTGGATCACTACCTTCAGCTATGCCCGCACCCGCAAGACAAGGACAAGGCGCTGTTCCGCGGCGTACGTGGCGGGCCGCTGAACCCGCGGGCCATTCAGGGGGTGATGGCCAAGGCGCGGATGCAACTTGGCCTGCCTGCGACGGCCACGCCGCACGCCCTTCGGCACAGCTTTGCGACCCATCTTCTGTCCGCCGGCGGCGACCTGCGCGCCATTCAGGAACTGCTGGGCCACGCGTCGCTCTCGACCACCCAAACCTATACAGCCGTCGATACGGCAAGGTTGATGGAAGTCTACAACCGCTCCCACCCCAAAGCGTGATGTCTTGGCATCGTGGCGTCAGCCATTCATCTTAACCCGGCTTTTGGTTTGCATCTGGCGAACGCATCAGTCATGACACCTGCATGACCCTTAGATTCAAAGCGCTTTTCGTCCATCTGTTCACCGCCACCGGCGCCGTTTTCGCGATGCTGGCCATGCTGGCCGCTGTCGAAGAGAAATGGAGCCTGATGTATCTGTGGCTGGTGGTCTCGTTCATCGTGGACGGTATCGACGGCCCTCTGGCCCGCCACTACCACGTCAAGAAGAACGCGCCTGAATTTGATGGCGTGCTGCTGGATCTAATCATCGACTACCTGACCTATGTGTTCATCCCAGCCTATGCGTTGTTCAAATCCGGGTTGATGGACGGGTGGACCGGCTGGTTTGCGATCATCGTCATCACATTTGCAAGCGCCATGTATTTCGCAGATACGCGCATGAAAACAAAGGACAACTCCTTTTCCGGCTTTCCCGGCTGCTGGAACATGTTCGTCATCGTGATCTTCGCGCTGGAGCCCAATTTTTGGGTCATCCTGCTGCTGGTGTCGCTGCTGTCACTGGCGATGTTCTTGCCGCTGAAGTTCATCCACCCGGTCCGAACCGAGCGCTGGCGTACCGTATCATTGCCCATGGCCTTTGCCTGGACCTTTTTTGCTGGCTGGGCCGCTTGGGTCGATTTCCATCCCGAAAGCTGGGCGCATTGGGGTCTGGTGATCACCAGCCTTTATCTGGTTTCGGCGGGGATTGCGCAGCAGATCATACCGCAGCGCAAAAGCGCGGATTACAGGACTTCCTGAACCTCGAACTCGGTGCCGTTATGGGTAAAGACGTCACCCTCTTGCAGGCCGACCATCGACAGGTAGATCGGGCTTTGGGTTGAGATCCCCATGTAGGTCTTGCCGTCCACATCAAACCGCGTGGTCGAGACGCAGACCACAAAGCGGCGGTTGTTGAATTTGACCACCGCGCCGGGCTGCACCGTATCCGTCACACTGAAATCAGTATTTTCGATCACGTCGATCTTGGCGTGATGGGCGTGGACCGGGGCATCAAAGGCCGCTGCAAGATCCGCGTTCTCGCGCGAGGCCGCGATGTCGTCCTTGTCGTGCCCTTCCCGGTCATCCAGCTGGGAATCCTTCAGAAAGGCATCATAATGCGCCTGGGCGGTGGCCAGCTCCTGCTCCTCCAGTGACATCAATCTGTCAATAATAGCCTTTTTGCGGGTGGCCGTATCTGTTTGGGCGGTCATGCAATGCGGTCCTTTGAATTCTCTGTCTGATACAAGTTGGGCCTCAAACCGCCGGATTGCAACAGAATTCCGACCGTCAAATCAGCAGGCCTGCCGCTCGTTCGTGGCGCAACAGGGCCACCTTGGTCTCAACCCCTCCATCCCCGGAAAAACCGCCAAGACCGTTGGCCGCAAGCACCCGGTGACAGGGAATGATGACCGGGATCGGGTTTGCTCCGCAGGCTTGCCCCACGGGTTGTGGCGGCTGCCCCAGCTCTTTGGCGATATCACCATAGGTGCGGGTTTCGCCCAAAGGGATTGCGTACATCAGATCACAGACCTGCTGTTGAAACGTCGATCCTTGCACGCGGTAGGGCAGATCAAACCGCTCCAGCCGCCCCTGATCATAGGCCGCCAACTGCGCGGCGGCTTCCTGCAACAACGGCGTCTCAGGCCCTTGGTTCCGGCCATTCCACACAAGGCGCGTGATGGCTCCGTCGGTCTCTTCGACACCAAGGCAACCAAACTGAGTTTCAACGGCGATCATCGGCATGAGGGCAACGTTTCAGATCGCCCGTCCCGGCGCAACGAAAAACCCCCGGCGGTTGGGCCGGGGGTTTGATCTTAGCTCAGCGCCTCGTCGCAGCGTCCGCAGACACCTACGTGGGCGTGACGGCCCACATCGGGCAGGATTTTCCAACACCGTTGGCATTTCTCGCCCTCGGCCTTTTCGAACACCACTGCGACGCCTTCGATTTCCGGCACGCGGAACGCCTCGGCCGGGGCTGGATCGCCGGTAACCGTCAAACCGGACGTGATGCACATGTCATCCACGTCGAAGGTTGCCAGCAGATCGCGTGTTTCCTGATCCTCGACATGTACGATCGGCGCGGCCTCAAGGCTGGAGCCGATCACCTTGTCCTGACGCTGAACCTCCAACGCGGCGGTCACGGCGCGGCGTACGCGGCGCACCTTAGCCATGTAGGTTTCCATCACCTCGTTGCGCCAATCGGCGGGCGTCTCCGGGAAATCCACCAGATGGACCGAGCTGTCATCGCCCGGGAAGCGTTCCAACCAGACCTCTTCCATGGTGAACACCAGCACCGGGGCCAACCATGTGGTCAGGCGGTGGAACAGGATGTCCAGAACGGTGCGGGCCGCGCGGCGGCGCAGGCTGTCTCCGTCGCAATACAGCGCATCCTTGCGGACGTCGAAGTAGAAAGACGACAGATCGACCGTGGCAAAGGTGAAGACCGCACTGAACACACCCTGGAAATCGAACGCGGCGTAACCTTTGCGCACCTGCTTATCCAGATCGGCCAGACGGCTCAGGACCCATCGTTCCAGGCGCGGCATCTCCTCGGGCGCGACACGGTCGGCTTCGGTGAAATCGGCCAGCGAGCCCAGCATGAACCGCATGGTGTTGCGCAAGCGGCGATAGCTGTCGGCTGTGCCTTTCAGAATCTCCGGCCCGATCCGCTGGTCAGCGGTATAGTCGGTTTGAGCCACCCAGAGGCGCAGAATGTCGGCGCCGTATTGCTTGACGACCTCTTCCGGCACGATGGTATTGCCCAACGATTTGGACATCTTGTTGCCCTTGGCATCCAGCGTAAAGCCGTGAGTCACCACGTTGCGATACGGTGCACGACCCTTGGTGCCACAGGCTTGTAGCATCGACGAATGGAACCAACCGCGGTGCTGGTCGGTGCCTTCCATGTAGACATCAGCGATGCCGTCTTCGGTGCCGTCCTCACGGTCACGCAGAACAAAGGCGTGGGTCGAGCCCGAGTCGAACCACACATCCAGCACGTCGAACACCTGATCGTATTCGTCCGGGTTGGCGATGCCGTCCAACACCTGCTCCTTGAACCCGTCAGTGTACCAGATATCCGCGCCGTCCTTCTCAAACGCCGCCTTGATGCGGGCGTTCAGGTCTTCGTTGTGCAGCAGGTAATCGGCGTCGGTCGGCAGAGCCCCCTTCTTGGTGAAGCAGGTCAGCGGCACGCCCCAGGCGCGCTGACGCGACAGAACCCAGTCCGGGCGCGCTTCGATCATCGAATACAGGCGGTTGCGGCCTGTCTGCGGTGTCCACTTCACCAGTTCGTCGATCGAGCGCAGGGCGCGTTCACGGATGGTATCCCCCATCTCGCCCATGCCATCGTTCAGCTTGCGGTCAACGGATGCAAACCACTGCGGCGTGTTGCGATAGATGATCGGAGCTTTCGAGCGCCACGAATGCGGATAGCTGTGTTTGATCTTGCCACGCGCCAGCAGACCGCCAACCTCGACCAGCTTGTCGATCACGGCCTTGTTCGCATCACCCTCGCCGCCCTTGCGGGACAGGATGTACTCGCCGCCAAAGAACGGCAGGTCGGCGCGGAAGCTGCCATCATCCATCACGTTATAGGTGATGACCTGTTCCAGCATACCCAGATCGCGGTACAGCTCGAATTCTTCCATACCGTGCGAGGGCGCACAGTGGACGAAACCGGTACCTTCGGTATCGGTCACGAAATCGGCAGCGCGGAAGTCGCGGATATCGTCCCATTCGCCATTGCCGCCCTCGGCCCCGGCCAGCGGGTGGGTCAGTTGCACACCTGCCAGTTCATCGGTGGTCACGTCACGGACGCGGGTCCACTGATCGTCGTTCAGACGGGCACGGCCAAGCACATCGGCGGCCAGATTGTCGGCCAGCAGGAACTTGTCGCCCACCGCAGCCCAGCATTCTTCCGGAGCGCCGGTGACTTCGTACAGACCGTAGGAGATGTCCTTGCCAAAAACGACCGCCTTGTTGGACGGCATGGTCCACGGGGTGGTCGTCCAGATCACAACAAATGCGTCATCCAAATCGCCCGCGTTCACGACCTTGAACTTCACCCAGATGGTGAAGCTTTCCTTGTCGTGATACTCGACTTCGGCCTCAGCCAAAGCGGTCTTTTCGATGGGCGACCACATCACGGGCTTCGAGCCCTGATAGAGCGTGCCGTTCATCAGGAACTTCATGAACTCGTCGGCGATCACGGCTTCGGCGTGATAGTCCATGGTGATATAGGGATCGGCCCAGTTACCAGTGATGCCAAGACGCTTGAACTCTTCACGCTGAATGTCGATCCAGCCCTCGGCGAACTTCCGGCATTCCTGACGGAAATCGACGACGTTCACTTCGTCCTTATTCTTACCCTTCTTGCGGTACTGCTCTTCGATCTTCCATTCGATTGGCAGACCGTGGCAGTCCCAGCCGGGCACATAGCGCGCATCGAAGCCCATCATCTGATGGCTGCGCACGATCATGTCCTTGATGGTCTTGTTTAACGCGTGACCAATATGCAGGTGGCCGTTGGCGTAGGGTGGGCCATCGTGCAGCGTGAAGGGCGCGCGGCCCTCTTTTTCGCGCAGGCGGTCATAGACGCCGATGGTTTCCCACCGTTCCAGCCATGCGGGTTCGCGCTTGGGCAGACCAGCGCGCATGGGGAATTCGGTTTTGGGCAGGTTCAGCGTGTCTTTGTAATCAGGTGTCTGGATCGTGTCGGCGCACATTGGGGGCGTCCTTTGGATGATCTGGTCGTACTAGGATCGAAGCGGTCGGTGCGAAGTCTCAAACACCTTTGCCCGGCGTCTCAGAGGGTCAGAGCGCCGGGGATATAATTCGAATAATGATGGCCAAACGGTCATACATGGCCGCGCTTATAAGACGCCCACGCCTAATGGTCCAGAGGGTCCGCCCCCTGCGGCGAATGGCGCAGCTTGGCCCAGCGGTTGAGCCACGCGAGACCGGCCAGCGCAAGGCCCAGTGCCAGCAGCGAGAACACCCGGATCAACCCGCCAAGCCCGGCGATATCGATCAGGAACACCTTGGCCACAGCCAGCCCGATCACCGCCAGCCCAGCCTTGCGCATCAGGTCGGATCGGCGCGCCAATGATTGGTAGAACAGCGCCGCCCCGATCACCAGCAGGGCCATGGTATAGGTGTAAAGCTCGGGCTGGGTCACGCCGTTGCCTTCATACATGCCACCAGCCCCCTGCCAGACGTGACGGATCATCAGGCCCAGCCAAACCGCCGCCAAAAGGCCGCTGAGCCCCCAACTGGCGCGCTTGAGCCAAAGCGGCGTCGCGTAGATGCGCCAAACCGAGAACCCGATGGCCAGAGCAGGTAGCAAATAGGCGACCGCCAGCGTGTTCAACACCGGCGGCCCCAGAACCGGTGGCGCAACCGTACTGAGCAACGGGTTCGCATCAGCCAACGCCTGAGCCATCCGAAAGAGGCCATGACCGGCAAAGAACGCAGCCAGCAAATAACGGGCATAGTTCAGCTTGCCGCCCAGTTCGAACCGCTGCACCTGTGCAAAGGCCAACAGTAGCCAGATGATCGCGAGCAGACCCAGCCCCCAATGGCTGTTGGTGGCGTTTCCTTCACCAAAGCTCTGCAACCAGCGCTCCAGAAGAAGCGACAACAGAATGCCCCCTGTCGCCCAAGCCGCGCTCTCCAACAGCAGCGTTGCCACGGGGCGGTCCAACGGACGGATCAGCAGCCACCCAATCAGGAACCCAACGGTGGCCGCACTGTAGACCAATGCCATCTCAGTCACTGGCGCTGTGCTGGCCCAGTCCAACCCCGGGTTCAAGACCAGCCGCACCGTGACCGTGAACACGCCGACCCAGATGAACCAACTCATCGGCGGCAGGGTGAATTTGCGATCCAGCGCGGCGGCCACGACAACCATTACGACCAGAGCTATGGTCAGCGCTGCCGAACTGAGGACGATGACACAGGCAAAGGTCAAACAGGACAGCGCCGAAAGCGTCGCCAAAGAGGCGCGCATCCGTTGGTCGCCGTCAACGCGCGCAAAGCGCTCGGCAAAAACTACCATCAGAACGCCCAAGGCGATGCCATGCAGCGCCCACGGATAGGCTCCGATGACATTTGCAGGGTGCCAGCCGATCTCAAGCGCGATAGCCAAGGCAGGCGCGAAAACGGCAGCCGCACCGGCCCAAACGGCGGCAAATCTGCGGGCCTGTATCGAACGCCACGTTGCGGTGACGGAAATCACCGCGCCCAGAATGATCAGGATCGTGATTACCCAAGGGTAATCCGCCTCGGCAGTTTCTGCATAGGTATCAGCAAATTGGCGCAGGACAACGCTATTGTCCCAGCCATGCACCAGAACAAACCAGACAAGGCCAATCGCGGGCAACGCAGTCGCGTCTTGCAAGGCCTCTGCCCTTCTGCCCCACAGCATCAATCCAAGCGTCAGCCCCGCCAGCAATGCAACCCCCAGCCAAAACTCTGCCGAGCTATCGGCCCAGTGCACCGACAAAATCGCTGAACTCACGGCAACTGCGGCAAAGCCAATCCGGGTTGGAAATTCAGGCCACGCATCCCCCTTTTTACGCCCTATAATCTGGCTGATCATCGCGCCGCCATGATCGGGCCACAGGCGCCGAACCGGGATGGCAATGGCAATTACCGCCAGCGCCGTGACGCAGATCAGATAGGCTGGCTCGGTCAACGGTGAGGACAACACCAACAGCAGGCAAGTGGTGTACGCGCCGAACAACGTGAGGACCGATATCCACGCCCAGCGCCGCACCGTATCGATCCCCAAACCCAACACGGCGATCACGAAGAAATAGGCATACAGCCAGCTTGGGTCCTCAGAGGTTCCGCCAACGACGAAGGGGGCTGAAAAGGCTCCGATCAAACCGACGGCAGCCAGCAAGGGGCCATGGAACCAGCCCAAGACCAATCCCAGCACCGCGATCACAACCATCGCGGCCAACGCGGCCTCGGGGCCAATCAGGTCATAAAGCTGCCTTGCGGCCAAAATGCCTCCGAACAAGGTGACCAGACCAGCGCCGGAGAAGACCGAAGGCAAATACGCGGTGGCTGAGGTTTCCTCATCGCCATACCTGCGCCGGATCACCTCCCCCGCAACGATCATTGCCGCACCGAAAAGCAACGCTGCAATTACGCGGGCGGACGGAGGTAACAACCCGTTTTCGACGCCGTATTGCACCAGAAAAATTCCAGCCAGTGCCAGCGACAAGGCAGACACCGCATAAAACCAGTTCTCCCGCAACCAGACTGTAAGCGCCGAAAGGCGGTCTTCGCGAAACACAACAGCGGCCGGTGGGTACTGCTCTGAGGCAGGTTCGGACGTTTGAGGCTTGGACCACGGGGCGGGCTTTGGCGTCTTATCCGGCTCTTCGGTCGGTTTACGCGGCTCTGACTGGGCGGAAACCGGGCGTGCCTTAGTTACGTCTCCGCCCAACGCGCGCAGTTGCTGTTCCAGTTGTTCGACCCGACGGCGCAGGCGCGTGTGGCCGACAAGTAGAACAATGATGGCCACCGGAATGGCCAGCACGATCAATCCGACAAGAACAAGCAGGGATTCCAAGGCGCTCTCCGGGTGGTTTCAACCGCAGGTTATCCGAGGCACGCGACGGGCAACAGTCAGAAATCCCGGTGATTTGCGCGTTGGCCCGTGGGCTAACCCCACCCAATCGATGGGCGTGCGATCATCAGCCAGAGGATAATCAACACCGCCGCAAATGCCGGAAACCCACAGGCGAACCAGATGCGGAACAGGCGGTAATAGGCTTGTGGCAGGGGAACTGCGCGATCAGCCGCCGTCTGTGCCAGCCCCCGCATCCGCACCTGTATCCACACGACCGGCAGCCAGAACACCCCGGCCATTGCGTATAACACCAGCGAGGCCAGTATCCACCCCTCGGTCAGGGGCCAGCCCAGCCACCAGGCCAGCAGACCTCTGGTTATGGGCTGGGCGATAACGGCTGTTGTCGTGAACAACAGGTCGGCCAGAACCACAATCCCAGCGGTCTGCGCGATAAACCGGGCATCGCCCGATCGGTGCGCGATCAGCATGAAAAACGCGATCCCCGCGCCGGTGCCCAGCAGAACGCAGGCTCCGATGACGTGCAACCAGCGCAGGATCAGGTCCGGGTCCATCAGCGGCTCTGCAACAGGGGCCAGGCGATCAACGACAACGTCATCGCAGGCAGGATTTTGATCAGCGAGCCGAGTGGGTCGAGCCACAGGCCGGGGACGGTGAAACTGGCGGACAAAAGATAAACCATGGCAACGGCGACCTGCGCCAGACAGGCGCGCGCCGCCCAAGGGCGCCACAGAACGGCAAGGCCCAGCGCGATATCGACAAAGGACCAGAACAGGACACTTGCAACAGCCATGGCCATGCTCCAGCCGGCATCGGTCAGAGTGGCCGCGGCCGTTGGCAGGCTGATCAAGCCAAACAGACCAGACAGCAGCCAGAACAGGCTCAGCACGGTGACGACCAGAGGCATCAGCAGCGACATACGCGCGGCCAGCCGATGCTCGCGCGAACAAGTCAGACCGGCGTAGATCAGCGGCAAGCTGGCCAGCGATTGGCCGGTGACCGCACGGTAGGGTTTAGGGTCACCCACCACGCCGTCGGCCATCACCGTCATCGCATTGCTGCGCAAGGGCGAGCGCCAACCCAAATGCCCCAACCCATCCGCAAAGGCCGAGATCAGGCCGGTCACCAAACCCGGCACAGCCACCGTGACCCCCGCAGCCGGGAACCCCATCCATTTGCGGGTTTCGTCAAGCACGTCGGACAAAGTCGAGGGTGAATCTTCGACCAGATCATAGGCCCCCTGCGGCAAGTCCTGCGCTACACCCTGCACAACGGCGCGGCACAAATCCGGCATCCCGACGCATTGAACGGGAGTATCGGGAAATGCGATGGGCTGAACCAAAGGCACTGCCGCCAGCATCCGCAACAGCGCGGTGCCACCATAATCCGACTGCCCGATCACCAGCCCGGGCTTGAGGATCCACAACGGAGCACCGCAGGCACGCAGCGCAGCGTCACCTGCCGCCTTGGTGCGCATGAAATCGGTGTCGGCGTCGGGTTCGGCTCCGATGGCGGATATTTGGACAATGGGGATGGCTTTGTCGGCGCATGCACGGCCCAAAGCGGCAATGGCGGTATGATGCACGGCCTCAAGATCATCGGCAGGCCCATCCTGCAAAGCGCCCGCACAGTTTACGACGCAATCAATGCGCTGCAGGTGACTGTCCCAATCCTCGGACTGCAAACAGGCCCGCAAGTCGCCCTGTATCTGCGGAACGTCGCCGAGAACCTGCGCGGCCGATTTCCCGCTGCGCACAAAGGCCGAAACACGCGCGCCCTCAGCCCGCAACGACCGCGTAACAGCAGCGCCGATAAAGCCATAAGCCCCTAAAACCAGAACGTTTTTATTCGCAAGCTGCACTGGGCCTCAAACACCTGAACTTGTTTTCAGCAGCCTAACTGCTGACCCGGGATTGACCAGCCATATGCGCCACTCTGCGACAATCTTGGCCGTCACGGGTGGAACAGCGATCCAACAAGATAGGCGATCAACGCGGCGGCCCCGCCGATCGCAAAAGTCTCGAACCCCGATCTCCACCACGGGGCAAGAGACCAGCGGCTCTTGAACGCGCCGATGGCGAAGAAAACCCCCATGGTCATGCAGGCCGAGATGACAAAAGCCTGATCAAGCCCCAGAAGGAACGGCAACAACGGCACCATACCGGCAACGAGGAACGCTATGAAGGTTGCCATCGCAGCCTTGAACGGATGGGGATCGACACTGCCCAGCCCGTATTCGCCCTCGACCATCAGGTCGATCCAGTTTTCATGGTTGGCGGTGATTGCATCTGTCGCCTCGTTCAACACGCGACCGGACAGGCCCTTCTGCGCCAGAATCTCGCGCACTTCGCGGCGCTCACCGTCGGGGTAGAGGTCGATGTGGCGTTCTTCAATGGCACGGATACGGCGTATGTTGTCCAACTCGGCCTTGGTGCCCGAGTAGTTCCCGGCGGCCATGGAAAACCCATCCGCCAGCACATTGGCCAACCCCAACGCGACAATGATAAAGGGTGACAGGCCGGCCCCGGCAACCCCGGCCACGATGGCAAAGGTGGTCACCGAGCCATCAATGCCTCCGTAGACGACATCGCGCAGCACCCCCCGCCCCGGTGGCGCATTGATCCTTGCGACGATTTCCTGCTGGCTGTGTCCGTGATCGGTCATGGCTGGCTCCGGCTTTATTTTGCGCACCAGCAGACCGGATGACTTTGCGTCAGGTCAAGTTTTCGTAAACAACCCGCTGAGGGCCCGTTTGATCATCCCGCGCGTCGAAGGTTGGTGCCGGTCGGAGAACGGCAGCGGACGGCAGACCTCCATCGCGGCCACCCCGACCCGCGCGCTGAGGGCACCGTTCACCAGCCCCTCACCAAACCTGCGAGAGAGTTTGCTGAGAACCGATCCGCCCAGAACCGGCTCCAGCAGGTCGTCGCCCACGGCGACGGCCCCGGTCGCGACCAGATGTACGAACACCGCGCGGGTTAGTCGCCAACTGCCCAGAAACCCTGCGCGACCGCCGTAGATTTCAGCCACCCGACGGATCATCCGCAGCGACGCCGCTAGGGCCGTCACCACATCCGCCAGCGCCAGAGGCACCAGCGCGGTCACGGTCGCAACTTGTCGAGCCGCCGCTTCGACTTCGCGGCTGGCGGCAGCATCCAAGGGGGCCAGAAGTTCATCTTCGGCCAGAGTCAGCAGGGTGGAGGCGTCGAACTGCTCACCCATCCGCTCGGCCAGCCGGTCGCGGCCCCACTGGGTTTCGTCGCGCCCCTTGTAGAACGCAATCAGGCGGTCGGTGACTGCACGGGCTTGCACCAGATCACCCTCGGCCAATGCGACATCTGCGGCGTGGCGCATCCCGTCCACGCGGGACAATCGCCCGATGGCCGCCAATTCCCGAATCGCGATGATCAGGGCGACCAGTACAAACGCGACCATCAAGCCGGTCACGACCCAGCCCAAAATCGGCGCGCGCAGCAGCAGCGAATTAACGAAATCCCATGCAGCGACCGAGACCACCGTACCAATCACCGCCAGCGCCAGCCCCCAGAACCACCGCGACAGGGCCGAAGGTTTTCGCGCCGCCAGCCGAGCCGCCGTCTGCATCGCCTGCCCCTGCGGTGGAGCAATGTCGGGCACCGGCGGAGCCTGCGACACATCGGCTGCGGGCTCTTCTGCATCCAGATCGATCAGCACCGGACCTTTAGCCATCCGCCACTCCTTCCCTGCGCCAGACATATTTGATGTCCGGCAGGTTCTCATCATTGCCGGCGCCGTCGCTGCGGGCAACCTCGGCAAACCCATTGCGCTCATAGAACCGCTGCGCACCCAAATTGGCCTGAAACGCAAAAAGAGACAGCTGCGCCCGACGGGATTTGGCATGTTGCAATAGACGCTGCCCGACCCCCTGCCCGCGCGCCGCAGATGTCAGGTACAGCGAGTGGATGTCATCCCCGTTCAACGCCAGGAACCCTATGACACCATCATCCGCCTCGGCCACCGTGACCCAGCCCTGATCGATCATCCGGCCACAAAAGGCGATGGTTTCGGCGCAGGAATGCAGTTCGGGCATCCAGTCGTTTTCGAGGGCGAACCCGTGCAGGATCTCTCCGGTCGCACCGGCATCCGTGCTGCGAGCTGGACGGAGAGTGACAGTCACAGGCGGTCTCCGATCAGGAACTGCGCGGCGCGGTCCAGCCGGATATGCGGCGGGCCATCACCGGGGCGCAGGGTTAGATGCGCGGGTGCAAAGGCCATGAAGCCAAATTCCTCACCCAACCAGCTTTCGGCCCCGTTGCGAGCCGGACCCAACAGATGCGCCGGGTCTTCAGGCAGATCACCAGGATAAAAGGCCGCCTGTTTTCCGTCCAGCAAAGTGCCGCGCACGCAGGGCAGTTCGACCCCATTATGAGTGCGAATTTCCTCAGTCGTCGCCCGCAGGGCCGCCAGCGACAGCGCTGACGTTTCCGCACCGGCAAAACTGGCCCGGTCGCGGGCGTCGCGGGTCAGGGCCTCCATGATATGGGTCAGGCGGGGATGTTGCGTGTGGTGCAGGTGATCGGCCTTGGTGGCTGCGAACAGGATGCGCTCGACCCGTTTGCCCAACAGCAACTGACTGAGCCAAGCGTTGCGCCCCGGACGGAAGGCCGCAAGTATTTCAGCCATCGCTCGGCGCATATCCTCGACCGCCTGTGGCCCCTTGTGGATCGCGCCCAGGGCGTCGACCAGAACCACCTGCCGGTCGATCCGAGAGAAATGATCGCGGAAGAACGGCTTTACGACTTGTGCCTTATAGGCCTCGTAGCGCCGCGCCATTTCCCGGTGCAGGCTACGGCGCGGGGCGTGTCCTTCCACCGGCAGGGGAGCAAAGGTCAGCACCGGTGAGCCCTCAAGATCGCCCGGCAACAGGAATCGGCCCGGCGTGCAATCGTAGAACCCGGCATCTCGTGCGCCAGCCAGATAAGCCGCAAATGCTTTGGACAGTGCCTGCGCCGTCGGTTCATCATGCGCTGCAGCTGGGTCGGCTGCTTTGGCCTGCGTAAGAAATGCCTCGGCCTCGGATCGCCGCGCGATGCGCTCCAAGGTTTCGGCCGACCAGACCTCGTAGGATTTGTCCAGCAAGGCCAGATCCAGCAGCCATTCGCCGGGATAGTCCACGATATCCAAATGGATGGTGCGCGGCCCCTGTAGGCCGGACAGCAAACCCGCAGGGCGGGCCTTGAACGACAGGCGCAGTTCGGACACGGCACGGGTGCTGTCGGGCCAATGTGGTTGCGGGCCGGTCAGCGCGGCCAGATGGTTTTCATAGTCGAACCGGGGCACAGTATCGTCGGGCTGTGGCTGCAGATAGGCGGTATTAATCCGCCCCTCCTGCTGTGCGACCAGTCCGGGCATCCGCCCCCGGTCCAGCAGGTTTGCAACCAGGGAAGTGATGAACACCGTCTTGCCCGACCGCGCCAAACCGGTGACACCCAGACGTATGACCGGCTCGAACAATGTCTCGGACATACGGTCGCCCACGGTTTCGACACCGCGTACAAGACTGTCTGCCAGGGATGAGATGACCAAACTGTCGCCCCGCTTTTATCGTTTCGCTCAAGATAGGTAGAGGTTGTCGTACTTGCCAGAGCTTTCCCGCCCTTGCCCCTTTTCGCGCGGCACGTTACCAGCGGCCCATGCCCAGATACGCTCTGAAAGTTGAATACCAAGGGGAACCGTTTGCCGGGTGGCAGCGGCAAAAGGAATTGCCGTCTGTGCAGGGGGCAATCGAACAAGCGCTGTCGCGCATTCAACCCGGAGAGCACACCATCGCCGCCGCCGGTCGCACGGATGCGGGGGTTCATGCGCTGGGTCAAGTGGCCCATTGCGATCTGGTCAAGGACTGGGATCCGTTTCGCCTTTCCGAGGCGCTGAACTATCACCTCAAGCCGCAACCGGTGGCCATCGTCAAGGCCGCGCGGGTGGATGACGATTGGCACGCGCGGTTTTCGGCGCTGGAGCGTCAGTACCTGTTCCGCATCCTGATGCGCCGTGCGCCAGCGACCCATGACGCTGGGCAGGTCTGGCGGATCAACCACCGGCTGGACGTCGATGCGATGCAGGCTGGGGCGGATATGCTGATTGGGCGGCATGACTTCACCACCTTCCGGTCCTCGATCTGTCAGGCCGCCAGCCCGGTGAAAACGCTGGATGAGTTGCGGGTCGAACAGGTTCAGGGGTTCTCCGGCCCCGAGGTCCATTTCCATGTCCGTGCGCGCTCGTTCCTGCACAATCAGGTGCGCAGTTTTGTTGGAACGCTGGAACGTGTCGGCGCGGGTGCATGGTCACCCGAGGATGTGCGCGAAGCATTGGAAGCTGCAGATCGTGCTGCCTGCGGGCCGGTCTGCCCGCCACAGGGCCTGTATCTGGCGCGGGTTGGCTATCCGGAACCTGTGTTCGGCTAGATCGCGCGCATCAGCAAGCCGCTGGCGATCACCACGATTATCAGCCCCGCCACCAACTCGATCGTCGGCGCAAGTACCGAGGCAAACCGCGTGGCCGAGGCAGAGGCCAGCAAACCTCCGCGCAACCCGAACGAGGTCCACCCGACCAAAGTCGTCACCAACGCGGTGCCCAAAGCCATCGCAAAGGCACCCGCGATGCCGACCATTGCGATACCCATCTGCCATGTCAGGATCAGAACGAACAGAGCACCGGTACAGGGACGCGCCGCAATGCCCGCGATCAGCAGCAGGGCCTCGCGCAGGCTGCCAACCTGAGCCACTTCTTCGGCCGTCGGGCCGTGACGATGACCACAATCGGAACAGACGCCATCATCGTGATCATGATGGTGGTCGTGGTCATGATGGTGGTGAGCATGGTCGTGATGGTGGTGATCATGGTGGTGATGCGCAGTATGGGTGCGATGCCGCCGCGCAAAACTGCGAACAGACCGGACCACCAGCCAAAGACCAATTGCCGCAATGGCTGCATAGCTGATCGGGGCCATGACCTGCTCGGTCGTGCCCACAAGGCTTTCACGTGACATCTGAAAGACCAGGACCCCCGCGTAAACCAGCACAACCGCCGTTACTGCCTGTCCCAGACTGGACAGCACGCTGATCGCGGACAGGCGCCAGAAGGCGACGCGGCGACCCAGCCCGTAGCCTCCGATCAGCACCTTGCCGTGGCCGGGGCCGATGGCGTGAAAAAATCCATAGGCGAAACAGACCGTCAGCAGGGTCGCGACCGCCTCGGGCTGTTCGGCGCGGGCGGCGCGCAGGGCGCGGGCAATCTGGTTCTGAAACTCGCGCTGCTCACCAGCAGCCCAGGCGGCCAGACTGTCAAAGCCGCCAATTCCCCAGAACCACAGCAGCAAGGCAATGGCGATGGCAACCGGAACAATCAGGTATTTGGACATGAAACGAATATCTCGGTCGCAAAGCTTTCCCCGACCAGCGGGATATCGTTTTCCTCAAGATCGTAGTCGGCATCCAGCGTCAAAAGGAAAGCCTGCATTTGCGCTAACTGGCCGTCAATGTCGGGATCAATTCGATTGATCTGGCAAGACGCAGGACCTGTCACCGTCACCGGGCGGGTCACTTCGTATGCAGTGTAGTAGGTTTCGTCATAGGCTTTTGCCGTCAGCGAAGAGGCTGGCACCGCGCCACCTTCGACGGCGCGCAGATGGGACGAGACAATGCGCCCGTCCTCGGTGGTGGCCTGCGGCTCCAGCGGGCCGGACAAGGTGACCGGAGCACTGTCCGCAAACACGACCAGATCGCCGTTATACCCTTCTACCCATTGCGCATCGAAACCAGCCAGAAGGCCTTTCTCGCCGTCTGTAAGAACGCCGTCCGCATCCTGATCCAGTTTCATGTCTTCCAGAATCAGCAACGAGTAGAACTCATCATACGCCCAAGTCACGCGCACGTGCGTGAGTTGGCCAGTGTCGTCCACTATGAATTCCAGCCCGGTGTCGATGAAGACATGCGGGTGGGTCATCGCCGGGATCGGCAGGCAGCAGGTCAAAAGGGTCACAATCCAGCGCATAGGCGAAAGATAGGGGTTCGCCTCACGTCCGGCAATGCGATTCACGGGTGACGTGCAGAATCCGGCCAAAGGATCAGGATGGTGGGAACAGAATAATGGTTTGCAAGGCCGTGCCCACCGGCCCTTCGGTGTCATACAGCACCGATTGAGACATCCCGATCCCCGAGGGCCGCCAATGACTGACCGATTCTGAGGCCAGCCAATCCGACACTGGCTCACGATGGATCTGGACGGTCAGGTCGGTGTTCATGAACCCCATTTCACTTGTTGGTGCGTTCCATGAAATGCCGTTGCCGCAATCGGCCAGCGGGCACAGGGCCTGGATCGGCGACGGAACCTCTCCCTCTAACAAGGCTGGGACTCGCATCCAGACCGTCTTGGGGCCCGCCCCCTGATTGCCGTCTTCCGGATACAGCACGTCGGAATGATTGGCGAAGCCGGGCAGATCATGGCGCACCTCGCCGATCGGAAACGGGCCGGACACCGCGTCCTCCAACCGGGGCGCAGCAATCGACACATTCGGAACGGGCCCCAGATCGCGTCGTGCCAAGTGCATGGTTGTGGCGGTGGCGCAGAGTCTGTCGTCCAGATCATGCACCGTAACCCGTGTGGTCGCCAGCGTCTTGGTGTGGCGCGTGGTTTCCGCCGCCACCCGCAGACCTGCCAAAGGTTGCGGCCGCAGCAGGTCAACCGTCAGGCGGGTCAGCATCTTCTCGGGACCGACCTCGGTTTCTGCCGCGCGCACGATCAGGCCGCTGACCGGCCCTGCGTGGCAGTGATCGGCAGACCACGGCCCGCGCGCCGGATCATTACCGACAAACGCGCCGTCATCGCGCAAGTGGAAATAGGCCGGACGGCTCTGCTCTGATGTCCCGCTCATGGACTGCCTCAAACGTTTTCTGCGTACCCGGTGCCAAGACCGGGCTTTACCTTCGGCCCGAGAATGACTTAGCTGCGGGGAAAATGTCCAGTTCGGTAACGGGGCATAGCGCAAATTTAAGCAGTGGGAGGTGCGACATGGCGTTGTTGATCGAAACCGGGTTGTCTGATTGGATCAGCGACAGCGATATTGCCCGTGATATCCTGCGGCAATACCCCGAAGCTGATGTGCGGACGCCGGCCACTTTGGGCGACCCCGCAGACATCACGATGGTTGCCGTGGTCGGCTTGAAAAACGACCACCCCGAGCGCCTGCCCAACCTGCAACTGGTGCAAAAACTGGGCGCCGGGGTCGAAACCATCGTCAGCAATCCCAACCTGCCAGATAATGTGCGCGTGGCGCGGTTAAAACCGGATGCGCCTGCTCAGGAAATCGCCGAGTGGTTCGTGGCCTATGTCCTGCGCCATCAACGTCACATGACCTTTCACGAGGCTGCCCAGCGCCGCGCGGAATGGCTGCCCAAAGCCCCCCTTTACGCACCCGAAACTGTGGTCGGAGTTCTCGGGTTGGGCCATATCGGCGCTCGCAGTGCCCGAATGCTGCGGGCAGTCGGATTTCAGGTGATGGGCTGGAGCCGCTCCCCCAAACAGATCGACGGCGTGACCTGTCTGCACGGTGATGCCGCCCTACCGGAACTGCTGGGCCAGTGCGACCACGTTTGCGCGATCCTGCCCTCGACCCCTCAGACCGTCGGGTTATTCGATGCCCGGATGCTGGCCGCGATGAAGCCCGGCAGCCAATTGTTGAACGCCGGTCGAGGTGATTTGATTGATGAAACCGCACTAATCGCTGCGCTGGACAGCGGTGCGCCGGGTCATGCGGTTCTGGATGTGACCTCGAAAGAACCCCTGCCCTCTGACAACCCACTCTGGGTGCATTCGGGCGTCACCATCACGCCGCATGTCTCCGGCTGGCATCTGGGCGAAGCTCTGGCAGATGTGGGTGAAAACTATCAGAGGCTAACCGCCGGGCAAGCCCTGCTGCACGAGGTCGACAGAGCGCGCGGCTACTGATCCCGGATTACGGCGTCAGGATCCAGTTGCCGCCTGCATCGCGGCAGCGGCGGGTCCTGACCTCTCGGGTCTGATCCGATCCTTCGGGCTGGATAAAGTGTTGCAGATGAACGCAATTGTCACGGACATCCCGGACACGGATCGTGCCTTTTGATCCGGTCGCGTCGTTCGCCCAGTTGCGCTCCTCACCAATACGGGGGGTCGCGCCCGCCAACATTGCATCGGCTGTCGCATTCACGACCTCAAAATCCGCAGGGGTCAGGCCCATTTCCGAGATGATTCGCGACAATGGCTTTGCCTGCGCGACGGTAACCGCGCCAAGAACAATAACCGCTGCCAGTGTAGAAGAAATCCAGGCTTTCATGATCGCCTCGCCTTGCTGAAAAAGATTTGCATTCAAGACTATACCGCCCGCGAACCGGGGCCAAGCCCTGTTGGACGACCTTCAAATTATCCCGAACAAACCTATCGCAACTCTGCCGCTAGGACCGGTGAGGCAATCCCCGCATAGTGCCTAAACCACCAAGCAGAGGCACCCGATGGCACATCCCACCTACTACGCGCCCACAGGCGGCCACCCCGGTCAGGATCAGCTTTTGACCGACCGCGCCATGTTCACCGAGGCCTATGCGGTCATCCCCAAAGGCACGATGCGCGACATCGTCACCAGTGCACTGCCGTTCTGGGAAAAGACCCGGCTTTGGGTGCTGTCCCGTCCCCTCAGCGGATTTGCCGAGACTTTTTCTCAATACATTATGGAGGTTCAGCCCGGCGGCGGCAGCAATCGACCCGAGACCGACCCGCAGGCGCAGGGCGTGCTTTTCGTTGTCGAAGGCGCGGTGACGCTGACACTGGGCGGCGCGGTGCACCAATTGGACACAGGCGGATACGCGTATATTCCAGCCGGTTCCGAGTGGACCCTGCACAACAACACCGAAGAAACCGCCCGCTTCCATTGGGTCCGCAAGGCCTATGACGCCGTCCCCGGCCTGCCCGCCCCCGATCCGATCATCACCAATGAACGCGACGTGACCCCTGTCGAGATGCCAGGCACCGAAGGTCGCTGGTCCACCACCCGTTTCGCCGATCCGCAGGACCTGCGCCACGATATGCATGTGAACATCGTCAATTTCGAACCCGGTGGCGTGATCCCCTTTGCCGAAACGCATGTGATGGAGCATGGCCTCTATGTGCTTGAAGGCAAGGCCGTCTACCGGCTCAATCAGGATTGGGTCGAGGTCGAGGCCGGCGATTACATGTGGCTGCGCGCCTTCTGCCCGCAGGCGTGTTACGCAGGCGGTCCGGGGCGATTTCGCTATCTGCTCTACAAGGACGTGAACCGGCACATGCCGCTGTCGTTGCCCAAACGCTGACGCCAAATCGGCTTTTTCCGACGCGGGGGTTCACAGAAGCGCTTTAATCTGGTGAAATAACACAGGTTTTTAGCACTGGAGATTGTTCAATGGTACTGCGCGGATCGATGCTGGCACTGGCAACTGTAGTTGGCCTGACGGCCCTAGAGGCGACCCCCGTTGCCGCCAAAGAGGAAACCAAATCGGTATTCGTCATGAGCCGCACCTGGGCTGTAACGCAGGTCTCTGACGCTCCGGTCGTCTATCGCGCAACCCGTGACAACAACAATCTGAACCCGTTTGGCCCACCGCCGCGCTTGCGCACCATTCAAGCGATGGCGGCCATTCAAGCGGCAACCGGGTGCAAGGCGATCAGGACCAGCATGTATCAGAACATCTCAGGCCAGTTCTTCTCGCAGGTCAGCTGCAACTAACCTCAGGTCGAAACGGGCATTGAGGTCAACGCAACCCGCTGCCATAGCTTGCGCATGAAACTTGCGATCAACGGATTCGGCCGGATCGGCCGCACGATTCTTCGGCAGCTGCTGGCTTTGCCGCAGGACAGTGATGTGGAACTGGTGCTGGTCAACGATATCGCGCCGCTGGAAACCTGTGCCTATCTGTTCAAATATGACAGCACTTTCGGCCCTTTTCCTGGCGCGGTCGAGGCCGGTAACGAGGCCCTCGTGGTGGACGGCCACAACATCCCGGTCACCCACAGCCCAGACCTGTCGCGCGTTGATCTGACCGGGGTCGATGTTCTGATGGATTGTACCGGCGTTGCGCGCACTTCCGACGTAGCCGGTCAGGGTCTAACCGCAGGGGCAGGCAAAGTGCTGATCTCCGGCCCCTCGCCGGCGACCGAGGTGACCATCGTTCTGGGCGCGAATGAAGGGCAGTTGGGCAATGCCCGGATCGTGTCGAACGCATCTTGCACCACCAACGGGCTGGCCCCGCTGGTAAAAGTAGTGGACGGAATCGCAGGCATCGCCTCGGCTCATATGACGACGATCCACTGCTATACCAACAGCCAGCCGATGGTAGACGCGCCGCGCGGTGATCTCGCCCGTTCCCGCGCCGGGGCCCTGTCCATGGTCCCCACCACCACCAGTGCAACGCATCTGATCGACGAGGTCATGCCCCACCTCGCAGGTCGCATCTCAGGCGCAGCTGTCCGCGTTCCAACCGCCAGCGTCTCCGCCGTTGATCTGGTCACGACCCTTGATCGTGGCATGTCCGCCGCCGAGTTTGAAACCGAACTGCGCAAAGCCGTCGCCCACTCTTCCGTTCTGGGCTGGACCGACCACCCGCTGGTGTCCTCAGATTTGCGAACCCGGCCGGAATCGCTGGTCATCGCGGGCCCCGAAACCCGCATGGTCGGAGATCGTCAGGTGCGTATCTTCGGTTGGTATGACAACGAATGGGGCTTTTCGGCACGAATGCTCGACGTCGCCCGCCTGATGGCAGAACCCTGACCCCTGCGAGACTTCAGCGGGCGGGCTTGCCCGCGCGCTGCCCGGCCCAACGGGTCCCAAGCATCTTAGATGCGCCCGGGACCGGGCGGGAGAGCGCCTCTACACAGACACCACATCATAGGGTTCGTCAAACCAGACCTCTTCCAAGTTTGCGCCCTCTCCGATCCGGTCGACAACGGCGAACAGGCCCGGAGCGTGCAACGGTGTCAGTACACCATGCCACGTGCCCCGATGGTAATTCACCGCCTGTCCGGGCGCGGTAACAAAAGCCAAAGGCGCACCCGGATGCCCGTCCACATCCGGCGCGACGATGACCAGAAACGGTTGCTGCGTCATCGGGATGAAGGCCTGACTGCCCTCGGGGTGTCGCTCGACCATATCCAGCCGATACGGAAAGCTGCGCGGATTGGCATTGAACAGGCTGATCCCCGCGCGCCCGTTAGAAAAATCCAGCCCCGCGCGGTCATGGTACCGGCCACACTGCCCCTGATTGATGATCTTGTCCGGCTCGCCTGCAACGTCCAGCGCATCCCCAAAGGGCGCAAAGGCTTCTGCGGTCAACGGCGCGGAAACGATCCGGCGGCTCATGCGGGCAAAACGTCCTGCAAACGGAACTCTGCGATCCGTTCGACCTGACGGCAGGCCTCGGCAAGTTCCGCATCCCGATCCTGTTCGATCCGCCGCTGAAACGCCTGTAGGATCGAGGCCTTATCGTGATCGCGCACAGCAATTATGAACGGAAAACCGAACTTCTCGATGTAACGCTGGTTCAAGTCGGTGAAGGTCGCACGCTCTTCATCCGTCAAAGCATCCAACCCCGCCGAGGCCTGCTCGGACGTGCTTTCCTGCGTCAACCGCTTGGCCTGCGCCAGCTTGCCCGCCAGATCCGGATGCGCGGTCAGCACACCCAGCCGCTCCTCATCCGAGGCCGAGCGGAACATCCGCGCCAACGCGTTGTGCAATCCCCCCGCCGTATCATGGGCCGGTCCAAGTTCCAGATCAAAGGCGCGTTCCGCGATCCATGCGGAATGTTCGAAAATGCCCCCATAAGCCGCGACAAACGCATCCCGTTCCATCTGCGATGGCTTCGGGTGCTTCACGGCAGGATGTTGCGCCACCCAGTGTTCAGCAATCTGCAACCGCGTCGCAAACCACACATCCGAGAACCCGCGCGCATAGTCCAGAAATCGCTTCAACGCCATCACCCGCCCGGGCCGCCCGATCAGGCGGCAATGCAGCCCGATCGACAGCATTTTCGGCGCACCCGCCTCGCCCTCGGCGTAAAACGCATCGAAGCTGTCTTTCAGATAGGTGTAGAACTGATCGCCCGAGTTGAACCCCTGCGGCGTGGCAAAGCGCATATCGTTGCAATCCAGTGTGTAGGGAACGATCAACTGATCCCGCCCGCCGGTCTGCAACCAATAGGGAAGATCATCGGCATAGGTATCGGCGACATAGTCAAAGCCGCCCTCTTCAGCCACCAGCCGAACGGTATTCTCGGAACAGCGCCCGGTATACCAACCACGCGGGCGTTCACCTACGACTTCTGTATGCAGCCGGATGGCCTCGTCGATCTGCGCACGTTCCTCATCCTCGGGCATGTCCTTATGCTCGATCCATTTCAGACCATGGCTGGCTATCTCCCACCCCGCCGACTTCATCGCCGCCACCTGATCCGGCGACCGGGCCAAGGCCGTCGCCACGCCATAAACTGTGATCGGCACGTCCTGCATCAAGCGGTGCAGACGCCAGAACCCCGCACGCGACCCGTATTCATAGATCGTTTCCATATTCCAGTGGCGCTGCCCGGGCCATGCTGCAGCACCCACGGTCTCTGACAGAAAGGCCTCGGACGCGGCATCACCGTGCAGAATGTTGTTCTCGCCGCCCTCTTCGTAATTCAACACGATCTGCACGGCCAGCTTGGCCCCGCCGGGCCATTTGGCGTCGGGTGGGTTGGCTCCGTATCCGATCATGTCACGAGGGTATCGAGGCGGCTGCATGGCATCTTCCGTTCTTGTGCGTTTCGTCAGCCTTAGCCCAGAAACGCGCGATTGATTATCAAACTAACCCGAACGCTGTTTCCGGTTCTTTCGGCATTTCCACTGTTTCGAACTTTGCGCCACACTGCGACAAACCTAAAGGCAAATCAAAGGAGATCCCCGTGGCTGGCTATCTGACAACCCACGTTTTGGACACGGCACGCGGCTACCCAGCCGAGGGGCTGCGGATCGCCCTGTTTGAGATCACCGGGGAAACCCGCCGCAAACTGGCGGAGTCTGAGACCAATTCCGACGGCCGCACCGACAGCCCGATCCTGCCGCAAGAAGTCTTCAAAACAGGTTCTTATGAGCTGGTTTTCTTTGCCGGAGACTACCTGAGCGCCACAGGTCAAACCGCCGAGGAACCACTGTTTCTGGATCAAGTGCCGATCCGCTTCGGCATGTCTGACGCAGATGCACATTACCACGTACCCTTGTTGCTATCGCCTTACGGTTACTCGACTTATCGGGGTAGCTGAACACTCCGCATAAGGCTCCCGCCCGTCGCCTGCCCCTGAAGGGCGCCTCCCGTTGGGCAAAGCGCCACGCCTTTCGGGCGTTCCGCGGTCCCAGTTTCACTTTCCCGTATCGCACACTCAAGCGCGACCGCGCCGAAGTCACCGCAGGCGAAATCCGCAAATCGCGGCTGGCAGCGGACATGCTGCCCAGTTCGTAGACACGAACAAAAGTGCGGATATTGTCGAGGCAGGGCATCTTATCGTTTTTCTTGATACGTTTTGACAATGTACGGAAATACCGAAAAAAACCCGTTTGCCTAGTGTGGCGATAACTTACCGGAGAGACCTCTCATGTTCGAATTCGCCGTGTTCTGGATTGGATAGCATTTGCCGTGCGCTGGCTGCACGTCATCACTGCGATCGCCTGGATCGGATTGTCCTTTTACTTCATCGCGCTGGATCTTGGCCTAAACCGCAATATCCCCGGCCCGGCGGATGGCGAGGAATGGCAGGTTCATGGCGGCGGTTTCTATCACATCCAGAAATACCTGGTCGCACCCGAGCGGATGCCGGACCACCTGACCTGGTTCAAATGGGAAAGCTATGCGAAGTGGCTCAGCGGTGCCGCGCTGTTGATGATCATCTATTGGGTCGGGGGCGAACTGTATCTGATCTACGCGGAAAAGGCCGATCCGGCGCTTTGGCAGGGAATTCTGATCTCGGCCCCATCACTGACCGTGGGCTGGCTGATCTATGACTTCCTGTGCAAGTCCGGGCTGGGAGAGCGCCCCACCCTTCTTATGGTGCTGCTTTTTGTCCTGCTGGTGGCAATGGGCTGGGGTTATGTTCAGATCTTCACTGGCAGCGCGATGATGCTGCATCTGGGGGCGTTCACCGCCACGATCATAACGGCAAACGTGTTCTTCACTATCATGCCGAACCAACGGATCGTGGTCGATGACCTGAAAAACGGCCGCACGCCGGACCCGAATTGCGGCAAGATCGCCAAGCTGCGGTCGACCCATAACAATTACCTGACCTTGCCGGTTGTGTTCCTGATGCTGTCGAACCACTACCCGCTGGCCTTTGCAACCGAATTCAATTGGATCATCGCCGCACTGGTCTTCCTGATGGGTGTCACCATTCGGCACTATTTCAACACCCGCCACGCCCGCGCAGGGAACCCGAAGACTACGAGGCGGTCATTCGCAGGTTCCGTAATGCCGGGTCCTGACCACAACATATCCCGTTAAATCGGTCGACCCTTCGAAATCTCTTTCCCTGCGTGGAAACTGATGCTCTAACATGAATGTAATCAACCGTTGCTTTGCATAAGACGGTGAAATTGATTTCGACTTGGGGCAGTTGGAGCCATTCGATGCGGGGAAAAAAGCCAAAGGGCTTTGTGAAATATTGCCTTATTGGTGCGATTGCCGCCTTGCCCTCTTCTTTGGCCGCGCTTGAAACCACGGTTTCCGCACCCGGCGCCCCGAAAGCTTTGATCGAACGCATTGAGGAGACGTCCTCGGTCGCCACCGCCGAAGACAGGGGACTGGACACGCCGCTCGAAATCCTGTCCGCAGCCTTGTCCGATTACCGCACCATTGTTCAGATTCTGTATGACGAGGGTTATTTCAGCCCGGTCGTCAGCATTAAGCTGGACGGGCAGGAAGCTGCTGACATGAGCTCGCTTACTGTGCCCAACGCAATCAACCGCGCCGTCATCACAGTGAACCCCGGCCCCACCTTCACCTTTGGCACCGCCGTTGTTGACCCCGTCGCGCAGGGCACCGTTCTGCCCGAAGAGTTTGCCCCCGGCAAGCTGGCCACGACCGGGGCTATTCAACAGGCGGCCTCGGCCGGGGTGCAGGGCTGGCGCGATATCGGCCACGCCAAGGCCGAGGTTGAAGGTCAAAAGGTTATCGCCCGCCACGCGCAGAGGCGTCTGGACGCCGAGATCGACCTTGCACCGGGTCCGCGTCTGACCTTTGGCAAGATGATCATCAAAGGCGACACGGATGTACGTCACCGGTCGATTGAAAAGATTGCCGGATTCCCCTCGGGCGAGGTGTTTTCACCGGCAAAGATACAGAAGGTCGGCACGCGTTTACGCCGCACCGGAACGTTTAGCGTCGTTTCGATCGAGGAACATGAGACGCCCAATCCGGATGGCACGCTGGATTTCGATGCCACGTTTGAAGACATGCCCAAACGCCGCCTGACCTTTGGGATCGAAGCGGCATCCAACGCCGGGCTGGACGTAACCGCGACGTGGACGCACCGCAACGTATTCCGCCGCGCCGAACGACTGAGGTTCGAAGCCGCGCTGCGAAACATCGGCGGAACCGAAGATCTGGATGGTCGTATAGGCCTGCGCCTGGATCAACCCGACCGTTTGGGTCCGGATGACAACACGTTTTGGAGCGCTTTGCTCGAGCGGCGCAACACCGAGAACTACAATGTGACCGTCGCTTCGCTGGCTTATGGTGCGCGGCGCACCTTTTCAGACAGGCTCTATGCAGAAGCCGCAGCCGGGTTCCAATGGTCTGACGCGGATGATGCATATGGCGATGGCCGCAAGTTCCGCTATTTCATCATCCCGTTCCGGTCGGAATGGGATGAACGTGACAGCAAAGTCAGCGCGACACGCGGGTTTTATCTGGATTCTCAGGCCATGCCATTTGCCGGACTGTCCGGCACACAGAATGGCATTCGGCTGTTCTTTGACGGGCGCGGCTATACCAGCCTGAATACAGGTGGGCGGCTGGTTCTGGCGGGCCGAGTCCAGTTGGGGTCTGTCATCGGCCCTTCTGCAAGCGGTGTGACGCCGGACTTCCTGTTCTTCTCGGGTGGTGCAGGAACCGTACGCGGGCAGCCCTATGAAAGCCTTGGCATCCCGGTCAACGGCGGTGTCGCGGGGGGTAAGTCCTTTCTGGGACTATCCGGCGAAGTTCGTGGAAAAGTCACCGAGGCAATATCCCTTGTCGGGTTCTACGATTTCGGTACCGTGGACACATCGTCCTTTATCGGCAGCGATGCCGAGTATCATTCAGGTGCCGGGCTTGGGGTCAGGTATGATCTGGGCGGGTTCGGCCCGCTGCGTCTGGACCTGGCCTTGCCTGTTCAGGGCGATACTGGCGATGGATTGCAGTTTTATATCGGGATCGGGCAGGCATTTTGATACGGCGTTATTCATATCCTGTTGTGACTACGGTGCTGATCCTGACTGCACCGCCTGTCATCGCGCAGGAGGATGATGGCGGCGGCAGCATGCTTGAGCGGTTCCTTCAGGACACGCTGTCGGGCGATGACCAGAACGTCACCGTCAAGGGCCTACAGGGGGCGCTGAGCGCACGCGCCACTATTCAAGAGATCACCATCTCGGACGATGAAGGCGTCTGGCTGACCATCAAGGACGCTGAACTGGACTGGAACCGGTTGGCCCTGATCCGGGGGCGGTTCTCGGTAAACGCGTTGACCGCGCAGGAAATCGACATCGCCCGCACTCCTGGCACGACTACGAAAGAAGAGCCGCCCGCCTCGGCCGAAACGCAACCCTTTCAACTGCCCGAACTGCCTGTTTCCATTGAAATTGGTGAAATCCGGGTGGATGAGCTGTTGCTGGGTGAGCCTCTGATCGGAGTTTCAGCTGCCCTGTCCGTGACCGGCAACCTGTCGCTGGCCGATGGAGCGCTGGACACCAATCTGGACATCACTCGACTGGACCGGGCAGGTGACAGGATAAAGATTGCCGCCGGGTTCCAGAACTCATCGCGAGAAATCAATCTGGATTTAGATGTGAATGAGGCCGAAGGCGGCCTAATTTCCACCGCATTGAAAATCCCTGACAGCCCCCCGATTGGCTTTTCGGCCAAAGGCGCCGGGCCGCTAACAGATTTCACCGCCGACATTGTGCTGAGCAGTGACAAGCAGCCGCGCGTAACCGGTCAGGTCCAACTGCGCGCGGCAGAAAGCGGCGCAGCAGACGGCATCGCCTTTACCGCAGATCTTGGCGGTGACCTGACGCCCTTCATGGCCGAGGATCTGGACCCATTCTTTGGGCCGAGAACACGACTGTTCGTGGACGGACAAACCAAACCCGAAGGCGCGTTGGACATCCCCGATCTGGAGTTGACCACGCAGGCACTAGACCTGAAGGGTGAACTGCAACTGGCCGAAGGCGGCACCCTGCAGCTTGCGGCTTTGCAGGGCCGGATCACCCCGCCGGACGGAGATACCGTGGTGCTGCCGATTGCGGGTGGAGATACCTCGATCGAAGCCGCACAGATTTCTGCCCTGTTCGATCAGAAAAACGGCAACCTGTGGGATCTGAGCCTTACGGCAGACGCGTTTCAGTCACCGCAGGCGAAACTGGACAACGCCCGGATCACCGCTCAGGGCACATTGGAACAGGGTGAGGCGTTTTCAATCGCCGGTGATCTTCAGGCCATCGTTGACGGTATCGATCTGAACGATCAGGCATTGAACACCGCTTTAGGAGACCGCGTTACGCTGGACGGTCAGTTCGACTATGGCAGCGACCAATCCGTGAACCTCTCGGGATTCGAGTTGGTCGGGACCGACTATACATTGGCACTGGACGCGCTGATTGACGGGTTGGACAGCGGGTTGACGGTTGATGGATCAGCCACGCTCAGGGCGTCGGACCTGTCACGGTTTTCAGAGCTGGCGCAGATGGATCTGGGTGGTACAGCTACGGCGCGGGTCGAGGGCAAAGGCTCTCCTTTGGAGCGCAGCTTTGACGGCAAGGTAGTGGTCGAAGGCCGCGATCTGGTCACCGGACGCGACGATATCGACCCTGTCATCAAGGGCGAGACGACGATCACGCTGGATGCCAGCCGCGGCAGCGACGGCATCACCATCCGCGAGTTCGACCTGAACAGCCAAGCCGCACAAGCACAGGCCAGCGGTGACGTCACGACACCCGACGGAAACGTGACCATTGACGGGCAAGCCAGCGTAAACGCACCTGACCTGTCGGTTTTCTCTGGTCTGGCCAAACGCGAGCTCAGCGGCGCCCTGCAGGCTGAACTGGACGGCAAAGGTACGGTGCAGACGCTGGAATTCGACGGCACGGCCAACGTGACCGGGCAGGACATCAAGACCGGGATGGCCGAGATTGATCCGTTGCTGACCGGAAAAACCGCTATCACTTGGGACGGCGCGCGCACGACCGAACGGATCGAAATTCGCGAGGCGACAGTAAATGGTACCGCCCTGACCGCGCAGGTCGCCGCGACCGTTGATGACCCGACTGGCGATTTGGCAGTGGATGGAAACGCCCGCGTAAATGCCCCTGACCTTTCGTTGTTTTCGGGTCTGGCCAAACGCGATCTGGCTGGTTCGATTTCGGCAAACCTACAAGGTAATGCTGCCCTTGCCAGCAAAGCTTTTGACATTCAGGGCGACGTGGATGCGGACGACATTCAAACCGGCATAGAAATGGTCGACAAACTGATCCAGGGTCGCACAACCCTGGATGTCGATGCCGAAAAGGGCGAGGAAGGGGTGGATATTCGCACCTTCCGCCTGAAGGGCACTGCCCTGTCCGCCAGCGCGTCTGGCAAACTGGACCGTGAAGCCGGAGGGCTGGATTTCACTGCTCAGCTTGATGATCTGTCCCGTGTCCTGACCACAATGTCTGGCCCGCTGACATTGGATGGAAATGTCGCCCCAACCAGATTGGGGCTTGAGGGCACCATGCGGCTGAACGGGCCGGACAGCTCTTACGCATCACTGACAGGCACCGTCGATACCGATGGTTCGGCGGATGTGGATTTCGACGCCAAACTGAACAAGATCGAGCGTTTCGCGCCCGAATTTCCCGGCACCATCGCGGCAACCGGAAACGCCAAACGCAACAGCGGCGTCTGGACCATCGATGGCTCGGCCAATGGCCCTGCCGAAATCAGCAGTATTGTCAAAGGCACCTTTGACGAAAACAGCGGCGAAGCCGATCTGCAGGCGCAGGGCAGCGTAAATCTGGGTATTGCCAACCTGTTTATCTCGCCCAACAAGATCGACGGAACAGCCCGGCATAACTTGCGACTTAAGGGTAAGCCCGCACTGGAATCGCTCAGCGGCTCTATCACCACATCCGGCACGTCGTTTGCGATCCCCGATATCGGGCAGACAGTCACCGGCATCAGCGGATCGGTCGAGTTGGCACAAAGCCGGGCTACGATCTCGCTGAATGGTGGTATGCGCGCGGGCGGTAATTTTACTGTCTCGGGTCCCGTGGATTTGACGCCGCCGCTCAACGCGAACATCGTCACACGCCTCAACCAGCTCGTGCTCACCGACAAGCTGCTTTATGAAACCACGCTAGACGGTGAGATCGCCATAACCGGGGCGTTGGCGGGTAGCAGCACCATTTCCGGTCAGATTACGTTCGAAGAGACCAACATCAACCTCGCAGCCGCGACCGGTGCAGTCGGAGCTGCTCCGATCCCCGAAATCCAGCATATCAACGAGAGCCAGGCAGGTTTTATCACCCGTGAAAGAGCACGGCTGGTTGTGGAAGAGAATGCAACCCAAAGCGACTCACGCATCGCTTTGGACATTAGCTTGCTGGCCCCCAAAGCGGTTTTCGTGCGTGGACGCGGCGTGAATGCCGAACTGGGGGGGAGCCTGTTCATCCGTGGTACAACAAACTCGGTCGTACCATCCGGGCAAATTCAGCTGATCCGAGGTAATTTCGACATTCTGGGCCGCAGGCTGGCGCTGACCAAGGGAATCGTCACGCTGCAGGGGGATTTGAAACCGTATATTGAGTTCGCCTCATCGACCAGCACCTCTGAAGGCACCGCCACAATCGAAATCGCCGGTCCGCTGGATGCGCCCGAAGTCGATGTCTATTCAGACCCCGAGCGCCCTGCCGAAGAGGCGCTGGCAATGCTGTTGTTCGGCAACCGTTTCTCGGAACTGTCGCCGTTCGTCGTCGCGCAAATGGCGGCTTCGCTTGCCCAGCTCAGCGGTGCCGGGGGAGATGCGACAAAAGGTGTCCGTGAAGCAACTGGCCTGGATACAATCGACGTCGGAACAGCAGAAGGTGGAGGCGGAGTATTGGGTGGCGGCGCTTACCTCAGCGACAACCTTTACACTGACTTCAGCGTCAACACTGAGGGCGACACCGAAGTGAACCTGAATCTGGACGTTACCGAAAGCTTCACCGTGCGCGGCACTGTGGACGGGCGCGGTGAAACCGGGCTTGGTGTGTTCTTCCAGCGGGATTATTAACTGTTCCGCCGGATACCAATTGGTTGTCCAACCTGTGGAGCGGCAAGCAGCTTGGCGTGATCCCCGACCATGCGGACCAGCCGGGCAGCCGCCCAATCCGGGTAGGGCTCTGACCGGCCGGTAGTGTGGCTGACATTCATGAACAGCGCTTCCTGCGTGGCGCAGACAGCATCGTCTTTTTCTGACAGCATCTGCGCAAAATAGTGGCCGCGTTTTTGGTCTGAATCCAGCATCCGAAAGCGAAAATAGAACGGCTCGTCCGGCCGAACCTCGCGCAGGAAATTCATATGGGATTGAAGGACATACGGTCCCTGCCCCAGCGCCTTGACCTGCACCTCGCCCAGCCCAAGGTGATCGACCATCAGCTTTTCCAGCGCCATATCGAAGGCCACGCTGTAAAAACCCACGTTCATGTGGCCGTTATAGTCGACCCAGTCTGGCAGAACCGAGAACCCCCGGATTTCAACCGGCGCGTCATAAGGGCCGTCATGTCCGCTGAGAGGCCTATTCATCTCCGTCCTCCTCAAAGATCGCAACAGCCCGTACAAAACCTGCCGAGGCCCCTTTGATCTTGAACGGAAAGCAAGAGATTTCAAACCCGGTGGGCGGCAGGTCTTCGAGGTTGGTCAGCTTTTCGATATGGCAATAGCCGATCTCGATCGAGGCGCGATGACCTTCCCAGATGATCGAGGCGTCCTTGGTCTCGGCATATTCCTGTGCGGTCAGGGGAAAAGGCGCGTCCCAGCTCCAGGCATCCGTACCGGTCACGCGCACGCCGCGTTCGGTCAGATACAAGGTCGCCTCGCGCCCTATGCCGCAGCCCTTCATCAGATAATCCGGTTGGCCGTACCGCGTACCCGCCGATGTGTTTACGATCACGATGTCCAAAGGCTGTAGGTCATGCCCGATCCGTTTTAGCTCGGCCTCGACATCAGCCGCTGTCGCCACATAGCCATCGTCAAAATGGCGGAAATCCAGTTTCACGCCGGGGTTCATGCACCATTCCAGCGGCACCTCGTCGATGGTGATCGCCCGTTCGCCGTTATTCATGGTTGAATGATGGTGATACGGCGCATCCAGATGAGTGCCGTTATGGGTGGCAAGCCGCAGCCGCTCAATGGCCCAACCCTCGCCGCCCGGCAGGTCGTCTTTCTGCAGTCCTGGGAAAAACGCCATGACCTGTTCAGCGGTCTGATCGTGGGTCAGATACTCGATCTCGGGCAGCATGATCGGCGGGTCGGAGACAATTCCGGTTTCCAGCGGCACGGACAGATCGACAAAACGGCGGGCCATATGCTCCTCCATCACCAAGGTGATGACAGGTTTGGCCGCAAGCAACACTCTGTCAAGGAAAGAAAAAAGGCGACCCAAGGGGCCGCCTTTTCACATTTATAAATGGTGGTCTTATTCCGCCGCGATGGCGTCTTCGATCTTTTCGACCCGGATCGCCGAGAACTTGAACTCGGGGATTTTGCCATAAGGGTCGACGGCCGAGTTGGTCAGGATGTTCGCCGCCGCCTCGACATAAGCAAACGGGATGAACACCATATCCTCGGCAATCGCCCGGTCGGCCCGCGCCATGATCTCGATCGAGCCACGACGGGTGGTCAGACGGATCATCTCGCCCGGCTCAATCCCCATCAGTTTCAGCGTACGGGGGTTCAGCGAACAGTTCGCCTCGGGCTCCACCGCATCCAGAACGTTGGACCGGCGGGTCATCGATCCGGTGTGCCAATGCTCCAACTGACGGCCGGTGGTGGCGATCATCGGATATTCCTCATCCGGAGCCTCATCCGGCGGAATGACGCTGGCCGGGGTGAACCGTGCCTTGCCGTCCGCGCGCGGGAAACCGTCACCGAACACAATCGCCTGCCCCGGGTCTGTCTCGGACAGCGACGGATAGGTGATGGTCTCGGTCTCCAGCCGCTCCCACGTGATGTTGTTGAGCGAGTTCATCGTCAACTTCATCTCGGCAAAGACCTGTGACACATCGGTGTAATCCCAGTTCAGGCCGATGCGCTGCGCCAGTTCGACGGTGATCTTCCAATCCTCACGCGCCTCACCCGGAGGGGTCACAGCCGGACGCACACGCTGTACCTGACGGTTGGTGTTCGACACGGTGCCGTTCTTCTCATACAGCGCCGAGGCAGGCAGGATGATGTCGGCATAGTTCGCCGTCTCGGTCAGGAAGATGTCCTGCACGATCATCAGGTCCAGCTTGGCCAGCGCGTCGCGTGCATGGTTCACATCGGGGTCGGACATGGCCGGGTTTTCACCCATGATGTACATACCCTTGATGTTGCCCGCATAAGCCTGATCGATGATCTCGGTCACTGTCAGACCCTTCTCGTTCGAGAAGTCGTCCGAGTTCCAGACATCGTTGAACTTGGCGCGAATGCCATCGTCGGTCACAGTCTGGTAGTCCGGCAGGAACATCGGGATCAGACCGGCGTCCGAGGCACCCTGCACGTTGTTCTGACCGCGCAGCGGGTGCAGACCCGCGCCAGGTTTACCAACGTTGCCGGTCATCAGAGCCAGCGAGATCAGGCAGCGCGAGTTGTCGGTGCCGTGAATGTGCTGGCTGACGCCCATGCCCCAGAAGATCAGACCAGCCTTGGCCTGCGCAAAGGTACGCGCGACGCGGCGCAACTGATCCGGTTCGATGCCACAGATCGGCGACATTGCCTCGGGCGTGAACTGGCGTAGGTGCTCTTTCTCGGCCTCCCAGTTCTCGGTCCAGCGGTGAATGTACTGGCTGTCATAGAGCTCTTCTTCGACGATCACGTTCATGATCGCGTTGAGCATCGAGACATCGGCACCCGGACGGAACTGCAGCATCTCATCCGCAAACTTGCGCATCCCAACGCCGCGCGGATCCATCACGATCAGCTTGCCGCCGCGCTTGGCGAACTGCTTGAAATAAGTCGCCGCAACCGGGTGGTTCTCGATCGGGTTCGAGCCGATGATGATCGCCACGTCCGCGTTTTCGATCTCGTTGAAGGTCGCGGTCACAGCGCCCGATCCCACGTTCTCGATCAGAGCAGCAACGGACGACGCGTGGCACAGACGGGTGCAGTGGTCGACGTTGTTGTGCCTAAAGCCCTGACGGATGAACTTCTGGAACAGATACGCTTCTTCGTTGGTGCACTTGGCCGAACCAAAGCCTGCAACGCTGCGCGGATCTTCTTCGCGCAGGGTTTTCAGCTTGGTGGCGGCCAGATCCATCGCCTCTTCCCACGTCGCTTCGCGGAAATGGGTCGACAGGTTGCCCGGATCGACGTTCAGGCCCTTGGCAGGCGCATCCTCGCGCCGGATCAGCGGTTTGGTCAAACGGTGTGGGTGATGGATATAGTCAAAACCGAACCGGCCTTTGACGCACAGACGGCCTTCGTTTGCGGGGCCATTGATGCCCTCGACATATTTGACCTTGCCGTCCTTGACCTTCAGCGAGACTTTACAGCCCACACCGCAGAACGGGCAGACGCTTTCGGTCTCAGAATCGTAGTCCTTGCTGTCGCCCTTCTGCTGATCGTCCAGCACGGTGGCAGGCATCAGGGCACCGGTCGGGCAGGCCTGAACGCATTCGCCACAGGCGACACAGGTTGAGTCACCCATCGGGTCGTTCTGATCGAACACCACCTGCGCAGTATGGCCACGACCGGCCATGCCGATCACGTCATTCACCTGCACTTCACGGCAAGCACGGACGCACAGGTTGCAGTTGATGCATGCATCCAGGTTGACGCGCATCGCAACGTGGCTGTCATCCAGTAGCGGGATTTTCTCGACCTCTTTCGCCGGGAAACGGCTGTCGCTGACATCGTTCAGCTTGGCCATATCCCAGAAGTGGCTGGAGGTGTCGTGCGCCTCTTCGGGCTGATCAGCAACCAACAGTTCCATGACCATGGCGCGCGATTTCTCGGCACGGTCACTGTCGGTCTTGACGACCATACCGTCCGCCGCGGGACGAATGCACGAGGCGACCAGCGTGCGCTCGCCTTCCACCTCAACCATACAGGCGCGGCAATTGCCGTCGGGGCGATAGCCCGGCTGCGGCTTGTGGCACAGGTGCGGAATGGTGAACCCCTGCCCCTTGGCGGCTTCCCAGATGGTCCAGCCCTCGGGCACGGTGACATCTTCGCCGTTCAGGTTGAAGGTGACGGTCTTGTTTGGGCTTGCATCAAGCATGGCTCTGTCTCCCTCAGATTTCGTCAGCGAAATGTTTTATGACAAGGCGGATCGGGTTCGGAGCAGCCTGCCCCAGACCGCAGATCGAGGCGTCGCCCATGACCTGACACAGATCTTCCAGCAGATCAGTGTCCCACTTGTCGGCCTGCATCAGCTTCACCGCCTTTTCGCAGCCCGCCCGGCATGGCGTACACTGGCCGCAGCTTTCATCCTCGAAGAAGCGCAGCATGTTCAGTGCCGCATCGCGGGCAGTATCCTGATCGGACAGAACCACAACCGCGGCAGAGCCGATGAAAGTTCCATGCGGTTGCAAGGTGTCGAAGTCCAGCGGGATATCATCCATCGACGCGGGCAGCAGGCCCGAGGACGGGCCACCCGGTTGATAGGCCTTGAAGGTCTGGCCTTCGGCCATACCACCAGCGGCCTCAATCACATCCAGAATGGTCGAACCGGCGGGCAACAGATATACACCCGGCTTCGCAACTCGGCCCGAGACCGAATAGCTGCGCAGGCCCTTACGACCGTTCTTTTCAGTGCTGTTCAGGCACTCTGGCCCCTCGCGGCAAACTTTAGTGACCCAATACAGCGTCTCGACATTGTGCACCAAGGTCGGACGGTTAAAGACCCCAACCTGCGCCACGAACGGAGGACGGTGACGCGGCAGGCCTTTCTTGCCTTCGATCGACTCGATCATCGCGGATTCTTCACCGCAGATGTAAGCACCAGCACCCCGGCGCAAGTCGATGTAACCCGGCTCAACAATCCCGGCCTCTTCCAGCGCGGCGATCTCGCGGCGCAGAATCTCCAGAACCGCCGGGTATTCGTCACGCATGTAGATAAAGCAGGTCTCGGCCTCGACAGCCCAGCCCGCGATCAACATGCCTTCGAGGAACACATGCGGCGTGCGCTCCAGATAGTAACGGTCTTTGAATGTGCCGGGCTCGCCTTCATCCCCGTTCACGGCCAGATAGCGCGGACCTTCGTTCATACGAACAAAGCCCCATTTCTTGCCGGACGGGAAGCCAGCACCACCCAGACCGCGCAGGCCCGAGGACAGAACGTCTTCCTGAACCTTCTCCCAATCACCGCTTTCGCGCAGCTCTTTCAGCTTGGCGTAACCGCCATTTGCCTCATAAGCGGCAAAGGCTTCGTAGTCGGGCAGATGGGCGTGGGTGTCATTGGCAGCAATCGCGGCCTGCACCATTTCGGGGGTCGCATGGTCGATATGGTTGTGACCAATCTCAAGCACAGGAGAGGTATCGCAGCGGCCCATGCACGGCGCGCGAACAACACGAACCTCAGCAGGGTCCAAACCATCTTCCAGCGCTTTTTGCAGCTGCTGGGCACCGGCCATTTCACAGGACAGAGAATCACAAACCCGGATAGTCAACGCCGGAGGAGGCGTCTCGCCTTCTTTCACCACATCGAAATGTGCGTAGAAGGTTGCGGTTTCGTAAATCTCAGCCTGACCGATCCGCATCTCGACCGCCAGCGCGGCGATGTGATCAGCGCTGATATGGCCGTGTTCGTCCTGAATCAAATGCAGGAATTCGATCAGCAGATCGCGGCGGCGCGGGCGGTCGCCCAGCAGGCGATGAATCTCAGCCTGCGCTTCGTCCGTGAACTGACGGCCTTTGGGCGTGTGCCGCCCTTTGCCTTTACCTGACTTCCAGACGCCCTTTGGCGCGCCTGATGGCTTGGTGTCTAATGGTGCCATGATGCCCTCCGATTGAGGCTCCGTGTCTCATCAGAATAACATATCGTCAAATCGCTTATCGCAATCGCACGATAACGACACCTTATCACCGCAAAGACGTCACCACCGCCCGCAACGCCTCGACCGTGGGCAGTTCCGGATCACGGGATAGGGTCGCCAGACAAATCGGTTTACTGACAACGGGATCGACCAGTGGCAGCACCTTTGTTCCCTTCAAATCACCCAGCGCGCGGACCAAAACGCGCGGAACCACGGTGGCCGCCAGCCCTTCGCGCGCCATGACCATTGAGGCAGTGAAACCGCTGGTTTCTGCAACAACCTGCGGGTGCAGTCCCTGGTCTGCAAAAATCCGTTCCAAAATGCGCCGGTTTTGCATCTGTGGCTCTAACAGGCTGAGCGGGAATTCGGCCACCTGCGCCCATGGGATCGGGCCGGTCTCATTGGTCATGTGCGACGGGACCAGCAGCACATAGGTCTCTTCGTACAAAGGCTGCACCTGCCGCAGATCGGTGCCGATACTGTCGCCATAGGTGATACCCGCATCCAGACTGCCTTCGTCCAACCGGTGCTGGATCGCGGTGGCCGACATGGTTTCAATCCGTGTGACAATGCGAGGGTGCGCTTGCCGAAGGCGTTTGGTCAGACGCCCGGTGAACGCAATCGCCGTTGGAATCACGCCCAGTATCAGCGTGCCGATGATCTCGCCCTTGATGGCCAGCACCTGTTGTTCCAGCGCCTTGGCATCATCGAGGATACGCCGCGCCCGCTGGACGATCATTTCACCCTCTTCTGTAAGACCTTGAAACCGATTGGCACGGCGGACAATGGAAACACCCAGCCGATCCTCGAGGTTGCGGATGCGCATAGAGAACGCAGGCTGCGAAATCCCGCATTCCTCAGCCGCCTTGGCAAAGTGCCGATGCCGCGCCAACGCGCTGAGCAGTTGAAGGTCGCGGATTTCGATCATTTGGGGCCTCGGGGCTGCGGATAAGACAGGATAACCTGCTCATCCCGCAGGAAAAGCCCCAAACAATCAGGTATTAAACAAGAAGTGCATCACATCGCCGTCCTTGACGATGTAGCCCTTGCCCTCAGCCCGCATCTTGCCCGCCTCTTTGGCACCCTGTTCACCATTGGCGGATACATAGTCGTCATAAGCGATGGTTTCGGCGCGGATGAAGCCTTTTTCGAAATCACCGTGGATCACGCCAGCCGCCTGCGGCGCGGCGGTACCCGTACGGATGGTCCAAGCACGGGCCTCTTTCGGGCCAACGGTGAAATAGGTTTCCAACTTGAGCAGGTCATAACCGGCGCGGATCAGGCGGTCGAGGCCGGGTTCTTCCAGACCCATTTCCTCAAGGAACATCTGTGCCTCTTCGTCTTCAAGCAGGCTAATCTCTTCTTCGATCTTGGCGCTGATGATGACATGCGCATTGCCTTGCGCTGCGGCCATCTCGGCAACCTTGGCTGAATATTCGTTGCCCTCGGCGGCTTCTTCCTCGGACACGTTGCAGACATAGAGCACCGGCTTGGTGGTCAGCAGTTGCAGCATCTTCCACGCTTTCGCATCCTCATCGGACACGTCAACCAGACGCGCGGGTTTGCCATTTTCCAGCATCGCTTGCGCTTCGGCCAGCAGGCGATCCTGCTGCTGGGCTTCCTTGTCGTTGCCCTTCAGCTTGCGCACCAGATTGGCGCGGCGCTTTTCGATGCTTTCCAGATCGGCCAGCATCAGTTCGGTTTCGATGGTGTCGGCATCAGCCACCGGATCGACACGGCCATCCACATGGGTCACGTCGCCATCTTCGAAACAGCGCAGCACATGGGCGATGGCGTCGGTCTCGCGAATGTTGGCCAGAAACTGGTTGCCCAGCCCCTCACCTTTCGAAGCCCCCTTCACCAGACCGGCGATATCCACGAAGGTCATCCGCGTGGGGATGATCTGTTTCGAACTGGCAATTGCCGCCAGTTTGTCCAGGCGATCATCAGGAACGGCAACATCGCCCACGTTGGGTTCAATCGTGCAGAACGGGAAATTCGCCGCCTGCGCGGCTGCGGTCTTGGTCAACGCATTGAAGAGGGTCGACTTGCCCACGTTCGGCAAACCCACGATTCCCATTTTAAAGCCCATGACGGTCTCCTGATGTCATTCGAGGGGTGCTTCTATGCAGGTCCGGGTCAATGCGCAAGTCAGACCGCGTCAAGCCCGGCCAAGTCCAAATTGCAACATCACGGAAATGTTCACCCCTTGCCAGCTTGCCCGAATTCGAAACACCACTCTAAGATCGGCAAATAGAACGATGCGAACAAACAATAAGTGAATAGTAGGTATGAAGAGTCTTATTACAGCATTTGCGCTGCTGCTGGCCACCCAGACAGCGCAAGCCCAATCCCTTGTATTTGGCGCCGGGTACTCAGATTTCTCCGACAGCGCAGCAGATGACGAAGCCGTATTCGCGCTCGAATACCAGCACCGCCCGTTTTACGAAGCAACACGCTTTTCCGCCACGTGGGGCGGTGCCCTGACCGTGGATACGGCAAGCGACGTTCATATCGGCATCGGCTTGATCGGCTTCTACACCTTCGCCGACCGCTGGTTTGTCGAAGGTAGTGTCATGCCGGGATACTTTTCCGAAGGTGACGACCTGAACGATCTTGGCGGCGAATTCCAGATCCGGAGCCTTTTGGGTGTGGGGTACACTCTGGAAAGTGGTAACAAGATATCCTTTGCCATCACCCACAAGTCCAACGCCAGCACGCATGACGATAACCCCGGCGTCAACTCGGCCCTGCTGCGATACCACTACCAGTTTTGAGGCAATCTGACCCGGCGGGATTGATTTCCGGGCAAAGTTTCTGCACATCAGGTTCAACTCTGAATGCAAGGACTGCAGATGACCCGTATTGACGCCAAGTTCGCCGCCCTGAAGGCCGAAGGGAAAAAGGCCTTTGTCGCATATATCATGGCAGGCGACCCCGATTTCGACACGTCGCTTGAGATTGTGAAAGGCCTGCCCGGAGCCGGAGTCGACGTGATCGAACTGGGTCTGCCCTTTACCGATCCCATGGCGGATGGCCCGACCATTCAGGCCGCGGGTCAACGGGCGCTGGACGGGGGCATGACCCTGCAGCGCACGCTGGATCTGGCGCGTGCGTTCCGCGAAACCGACGACACGACGCCCATTGTGCTGATGGGCTACTACAACCCAATCTACAGCCGGGGCGTGGACAAGTTTCTGGCTGATGCCCAAGCCGCGGGTATCGACGGCCTGATCGTCGTGGACCTGCCGCCGGAAGAAGACGAAGAGCTGTGCCTGCCCGCTCAGGCGGCCGGTCTGAACTTCATCCGTCTGGCGACCCCAACCACCGACGACAAACGCCTGCCCCGCGTGCTGCAGAACACTTCGGGCTTTGTGTATTATGTCTCGATCACCGGCATCACCGGCGCGGCCGAGGCGCAGGCCACGAATGTCGGCCCGGAAGTCGCCCGGATCAAATCCGCAACTGACCTGCCGGTGATCGTGGGCTTTGGCATCAATACGCCCGAGAAATCCAAAGGCATCGCCAGCGTCGCCGATGGTGCCGTGGTCGGTTCGGCCATTGTCAGCCAGATCGCGGAGGGCAAACCCGTGGCCGAGGTTTTGGACTTTGTGAAAACGCTGGCTGACGGCGCGCATTCTGCCTGATCGTTCAGCGCGCTATCCATCCAAAAAAACCGCAGCAAGCGACTGGCCTGCTGCGGTTTTTTCTTGTTCGCAACCAATTGCGCCAACCCGATTGCCCCAGTAGAAATATCTGACCACTCAACCAAAGGCACGGCCCCATGCCCGTAATCACCACTATCGAAGACCTGCGACGCATCTATGAACGCCGGGTGCCGCGGATGTTCTACGACTATGCCGAAAGCGGCAGTTGGACCGAACAGACCTTCCGCGACAACAGCTCGGATTTCTCGGATATCCGCCTGCGCCAGCGTGTTGCGGTGGACATGGACGGGCGCTCGACTGCTTCGCAGATGATCGGAGAGGACGTCGCGATGCCGGTCGCGTTGGCCCCGGTCGGGCTGACGGGCATGCAGCACGCGGATGGAGAGATGAAGGCCGCCAAAGCTGCCGAAGAGTTTGGGGTGCCCTTTACCCTGTCGACCATGTCGATCAACTCGATCGAGGATGTGGCCGAGCACACCACGAAGCCCTTCTGGTTTCAGCTTTATACGATGAAGGATCAGGACTATGTCAGCCGGCTGATCCAACGCGCCAAGGATGCAAAATGTTCGGCCCTTGTGATCACGCTGGACCTGCAGATTCTGGGCCAACGCCACAAGGACCTGAAAAACGGCCTGTCCGCACCTCCAAAACTGACGGCAAAAACCATCGCAAACCTTGCGACCAAATGGGCGTGGGGCATCGAAATGCTGAGCGCAAAGCGCCGCGAATTCGGAAACATCGTTGGTCATGTCGAGGGCATCTCGGACGCTTCCTCTCTGGGCGCGTGGACTGCTGAGCAATTTGATCCCAGCCTCGACTGGAGCAAGGTCGAAAAGCTGATGGAACAATGGGGCGGCAAGGTCATCCTCAAAGGCATTCTGGATGTCGAAGACGCCAAGATGGCCGCAAAGCTGGGGGCTGATGCCATCGTCGTGTCGAACCATGGCGGGCGGCAGTTGGACGGTGCGCTTAGCTCGATCCGTATGCTGCCGCAGATCATGGACGCGGTCGGCGGGGATATCGAGGTTCATCTGGATAGCGGCATCCGGTCTGGTCAGGACATTCTGAAAGCCGTCGCTCTCGGGGCCAAAGGCACCTATATCGGCCGCGCTTTTGTCTATGGGCTGGGTGCGATGGGGCAGAAAGGTGTCACAACGGCGCTGGAAGTCATCCAGAAGGAACTGGACACCACGATGGCCCTGTGCGGCGAGCGCAACGTTGGCGATCTGGGACGGCACAATCTGCTTATCCCCGCAGATTTCGGTGGCCGCTGGCAGGAGTGATTTGACCTTTGAAATAAAAGGTCAAAAAACCCTTTCCAAACCCAATGAATCAAGCTAAGGACGCGGCTTCACGCGGGCATACAGCCTTGGAGGATGCCCGCCCTAACATTTGGAGATATATCATGGCTGGTGAGATTCCTGATCTCGTAGCTCTGGAACGGACGGGGACAGGCAAGGGCGCCGCTCGTCAAGCACGCCGCGACGGCATGGTTCCGGGCATTGTTTTTGGTGGTGACAAAGAGCCGCTGCCGATCCAGATCCCGTTCAACGTCCTGTTCAAGAGCCTGAAAGCAGGCCGGTTCAAGTCCACCCTGTGGAACCTGAAGGTCGAAGGCCACGAAGACGTTCGCGTCATCTGCCGCGACGTTCAGCGTGACGTCGTCAAAGACCTGCCGACCCACCTGGACCTGATGCGCCTGCGCCGGACCACCAAGATCGCGCTGTACATCCCGGTTGAGTTCATCAACGAAGAAGAAGCACCCGGCATCAAGAAGGGCGGCGTTCTGACCGTTGTTCGTCCGGAAGTCGAACTGATGTGCACCGCCGGTGACATTCCTGAGAAGATCACTGTTGATCTGACCGGTCTGAACATCAACGACGTTGTGACCATCTCGTCCGTTGATCTGCCCACAGGCACTAAACCGACCATCGACCGCGATTTCGTGATCGCGAACATCTCGGCACCGACCGGCCTGTCGTCCAGCGACGATGAGGAAGGTGAAGAAGTGGCCGCAGACGAAGTTGAAGTCGTCGGCCAGGAAGAAGCAGAAGAATAAGTCCGGACCCAACTATCCGGATATTGAGACGGGGCCTCTAGCAGGCCCCGTTTTCTTTTGACACCTAGGCTGGAAAACGGGTGGCATTCCGTGCCATCAACCACGTGCATCGCACAAGGACGAGACTATGAAACTGTTTGTCGGATTGGGGAACCCGGGATCGAAATACGCCCGCAACCGGCACAATATCGGCTTCATGGCCGTGGACCGGATCGCTGAAGATCACGGTTTCGGCCCATGGAAATCCAAGTTTCAATCCGAGATTGCCGAGGGGCGTCTAGGCCGCGAGAAGGTCCTGCTGATCAAGCCGCAGACCTTCATGAACCGCTCTGGTCAGTCGGTGGGCGAAGCGATGCGGTTCTACAAACTGGATTCGACCGATGTAACCGTCTTTCATGACGAGTTGGACCTTGCCCCCGGTAAAGTACGCGTCAAGGCGGGTGGTGGTCATGCTGGCCACAACGGATTGCGATCAATCCACGAACATATCAGCCCCGCCTATGACCGGGTGCGGCTGGGTATCGGGCATCCGGGACGGAAAGAGCTAGTTTCGCCGTATGTCCTGAGCGATTTTGCCAAAGCCGATGCCGACTGGCTTGATGAAGTTCTACGCGGTGTGTCAGGCGGCGCTGGATTTCTGGCCGATAGGGAAAGCGGCAAGTTCATGAATGCGGTCGCTCTGCGCACCGCGCCGCCGCGATCTTCGAAATCTCCGGCCAAAGAAACGACACCCGCTGCCGCTCCTGCACCGGAACCCGAGGTCGATGAACGCTCGGCCATGCAAAAGCTGCTGGACAAGTTCAAGTAAGGCTGCTGACCTTGCCGTAACGTCCCAATTGCGGAACTGCGTCGGACGGGTTCCAATGTTGCGGGGATACGGGAGGCGATAGATGAAAGCTCTGTTGAAGTGGGTGCTGCGCATCCTGCTTATGTTGGTGCTGGCCGCAGTTGTCGTAGGTTTTTGGAAACGCGAAGAGATTCAACGGCTGATGGCTGTGAACTCTTTGTTTTCCGAAGAGAAGATCGTCCACAATTTCTCTCACATGAATGAGGCGTTCCTGACGACCGATCTTCCGCGCGGCAACAGGCCAACATGGGAACTGCCCTATGGCCCTGGCTTTGATTTGCCCGAAGGGACGGATCAATGGATCGAGGATCGGGCCGTAACCTCTCTGCTGGTGATGCAGGACGGACAAATCCGGTTCGAAGAGTACTATCTGGGCACCGCCCCCGAGGATCGCCGAATCTCATGGTCGGTTGCAAAAAGCTATCTCTCAGCCCTGTTCGGTATTCTGCTGGCCGAAGGTGCCATCGACTCGCTGGATGATCCGGTAGTGAAATACGCGCCCAAGCTGAAGGGCAGCGCCTATGACAGCGCGACAATCCGCAATGTGCTAAACATGGCCAGTGGCGTTACCTTTGACGAGGACTATTTCGACCCCAACTCAGACATTAATCGGATGGGCCGCGTGGTGGCATTGGGCGGAGAGTTGGATGACTTCGCGGCTTCGCTACAGGACACTTTCGCTACCCCGGGCGAGACCTGGCAGTACGTCTCGATCGACACCCACGTCATCGGCATGGTGATCCGTGGCGCAACCGGGCGCAGTGTGACCGAGTTGTTGACCGAAAAGATCATTCAGCCGCTGGGTTTGGAGTATGATGGCTACTACGTGACCGATGGTGCCGGGGTTGCCTTTGTGCTGGGTGGGTTGAACTTCACAACACGCGATTTCGCCCGCTTTGGTCAGATGATCCTGCAAAACGGAGAGATTGATGGTCAACAATTGGTGCCTGCAGACTGGATTGCTGAATCCGTCCTGCCCAACGCGCCGACCGAGACGGGCAAAATCGGGTACGGCTATCAATGGTGGATTCCGGTCGGAGCGCATGAGGGTGAGTTCCTCGCACGTGGCGTTTATGGTCAGTACATCTATTTCGACCAGCCGCGTGGGGTTCTGATCGTGACAACCGGGGCGGATCGGAAATTCCGCGATGACGGCGTGAACGAAGCAAACATAGAAATGTTCCGCAAGATCGCCCAAAGCCTGTAAGGTAGGCCTATGGAAAAACAGGACAGTATCAATGTGTTGGGCGGTGTGCTCGCCCCGTGTTCCCGCGATCCGCTGACCGGATTTTTTCGGGACGGCGCGTGCAACACCTGCCCCGAGGATCAAGGCAGCCATACAGTTTGCGCTGTGATGACAGCCGAATTTCTGGCTTTTTCGAAATATGTCGGAAACGATCTGAGCACCCCACGCCCCGAGTTCAACTTTCCCGGCCTGAAACCCGGTGACAGCTGGTGCCTGTGCGCCGGGCGCTTTCTGCAGGCCCATGACGAAGGCTGTGCGCCCAAGGTGCATCTTGAGGCCACCCATCAGCGCGCGCTGGACGTGGTGCCGCTGCGCCTGCTGGCCGAACACGCGGCAACGGAATAAACAGGCCGGCCCGGGATACCCCGGACCGGCCCTTATTCGGGATCACTCCCGCAGTTTGACAAGGTCGGACATCAGACCTTCGGTCCCGTTGTGGACCGTCAGCCGCTCGACCTTTCCGGCGATGGTTTCCAGCGCCTCCAGCTCTTTCAGCCGCAGCATCACCGGGTTTTCCGCCATCACCTTGGCGGTGTTCAGCAGGGACCGCGTGGCGTTGGTTTCTTCCCGCCGCCGGATGACGTTGGCCTCGGCCTGTTTCTCGGCGGCGACCACGGCGGTCAGGATCTCGCGCATCTCCCCGGGCAGGATGACGTCTTTCAACGCGATCTCACCCACTTCGATACCGATCCCGGCCATCTGTGCCCGCACCCGATCCGCAGCCTCGGTGTCGACGGTCACTTTCTCGGCCAGCAGCCGGTCCAGTGTCATCGCCCCCAAGGTTTTCCGGAACGCCAGTTGCAGCGCCCGATGCAGAGCCTGATCGAAGTCCTTGACCGTCCCCACCGCCGTGACCGGATCAACGACCCGGTAGTCGGCGCTGAGGTTGACCCGGATGGTCACCCGGTCCTTGGTCAGGATCTCTTGCCCGGTCACCTCATGGGTGCGTTGCCGCAGGTCGATCTGCTTGACCTCGACGTTCCGCCCGACTTTCCAGAAGGCGTGCGCACCGGGGTTCAGTTGATCCACCAGCACTCCGTCCACCGTCAGCAGCCCGGTATGCCCTTCGGCAACCTCGACCTGCGTCAGGTTCAGCCGCAGCCCGGCCCGAACCAGCCGCTGCGCGACTGCTTTGGGAACGGCCATGGTTTCAGTCAGCGCGTGATGCTCGACCTCCCACGGACCTGCTGTTTTCCAGACCAGCGCTCGCGCTTCGGGGTTCAGCACCCGAACAGGTACCCCATCCCGCAGCAGAACCAGAATTTCTTCAGGTCCGGCCCGGAACTCGGTCAGATGCTTGGCGGCCAGTTCAGGCCGGTTCTGCATCAGCGCTCGCTCATAGGGCGACACGAAAAAGAGCTTCTCCAGATCGTGCAGTTCGGTCAGCACATCCTTGCGCGGCAGCCGGTGTTTCCCGGGGCCGAGGATTGCATCGAACACCCCATTGCGCAGGACCAGCATCCGCTGGGTCTCGGTCAGGGTCAGCCGCCGGTGGCCGGTCAGCCGGTCAATCAGATCTTGGAACAGTGTCATATCATTTCTCCTTTTCGTCTCGCTCTATCGTCGTCGCAAATGCGAACTCCTTTTCATGTTTTCAGTGGGTTGCACCCCGAACGGGTGACAGTTGTGAAGCCTTCGGATAAAGGCGGGAAAGATCCGGACATCCCCCGCGCCATGCCCCTGTGCGGGAGGGTCATAGAGAGGGGCGCGGGACCCATGCGCCGTGTGACCCAAGGGTCATACGGGACACCGATCCGGCGGCACCGTCATCTGCCCTCCGGCCCAAGGCCAGAGCAGCGAAGGCCCCTGCCCCGCCCGGCCAAAGCCTGACGTTGCGCGGTGCCGCCCCTGCTGGGGAACACCCGGACCCATATGTTTTGGACCGTTTTCACGGGCCGGCGTGGAAGGCCAGTGCTGACTGAACAGCTATGTCAAATGGCGGGAATCGAACCCGCTACCCTTCGATTTGCAGTCGATTGCTCTAACCAGAATGAGCTACATTTGGTGCTTTTGAAGGAATCGAACCTTCGCCTGCAGAGTTGAGTCTGCCGCTCTATCCACCTGAGCTACAAAGCGCACCAATCCCCGGTTTCGGCCCTGGCATACGGTTTCGGCAGCGCCGTCCGCACCGGGAGAGTGATCACCTCTGCCCGCTAGGGTCCGGCCCGTTGTGACCGGTAACGGCGGGTTTAGGCGAAGGCGCTGGATTCGCTCAATAATTTCTTGCGCCCCAAAAAAGAACCTGTGGCGAGCACGCAACAAAATTACCCAGTTGCGCAATATTCGAAAAGGCGGCACGCCAAAAACAAATCGGCGCACCCGTCAAAGGCACGCCGCTCTTTTCTGAAATTTCAAAATTTACCGCTTGGTCAATCGGCCGTTCGGCCTTCGGTATCCGACATGTCGAAGTTCAGATATTTGGCCACGGTCTGAACGTCTTTGTCGCCGCGTCCGCACATGTTCATGCAGATCAGGTGGTCTTTGGGCAGTTCGGGCGCGATTTTCATCACATGGGCCAGCGCATGGGAGGGCTCCAGCGCCGGGATGATGCCTTCGGTCGCGCAGCACAGCTGGAACGCCTCAAGCGCTTCTTTGTCAGTGATCGAGACATAGTTGGCGCGGCCAATGTCGTGCAGCCAGGAATGCTCAGGCCCGATACCTGGATAATCCAGACCGGCCGAGATCGAATAACCTTCGAGAATCTGGCCGTCATCGTCCTGCAGCAAGTAGGTGCGGTTTCCATGCAGTACGCCCGGACGACCACCCGTCAGCGAGGCACAATGCTCCATCTTTTCGTTCACGCCCTTACCACCAGCCTCAACGCCGATGATGTTAACGTCTTTGTCGTCGAGGAACGGGTAGAACAGGCCCATTGCGTTCGAGCCACCACCAATGGCCGCAATAAGCGTATCCGGCAGGCGGCCTTCGGCCTTCATCATCTGCTCTTTGGCTTCCTTGCCGATTATCGACTGGAAGTCACGCACCATTGCTGGATAGGGGTGCGGACCGGCAACGGTACCGATGCAGTAGAACGTGTCGCGCACGTTGGTCACCCAATCGCGCAGCGCGTCGTTCATCGCGTCTTTCAGCGTGCCACGGCCCGAGGTCACCGGGATCACTTCGGCCCCTAGCAGGCGCATACGGAACACGTTCGGCGCCTGACGCTGCACATCATGCGCGCCCATATAAACCACGCATTTCAGGCCGAACTTGGCGCAGACGGTGGCGGTGGCCACGCCGTGCTGACCGGCACCGGTTTCAGCAATGATCCGGGTCTTGCCCATGCGACGCGCCAGAATGATCTGACCCAGCACGTTGTTGATCTTGTGCGCGCCGGTGTGATTCAGCTCATCGCGCTTCAGGTAGATCTTGGCACCGCCCAGATGCTCGGTCAGGCGCTCCGCGTAATACAGCGGCGAGGGGCGACCCACATAGTTCGCCCACAGATCGTCCATCTCGGCCCAGAAGGTGGGATCGTCCTTGGCCTTTTCATATTCTTCTTCCAGCGACAGGATCAGGGGCATCAGCGTTTCGCTAACAAACCGCCCGCCGAAGATGCCAAAGCGGCCCTGTTCGTCGGGACCGGACATGAAGGAATTGAAAAGATCGTTGGCCATGGGTGTCTCCATCGTCGTACGCGACGTTCATAGGAGGTAGCGGCGGGATTTGCCATGGCAAAACGTATCATTCCGCCGCCTGAACGCGCTGTGCCCAAACCTGTAACGCCTGATCTCTGCTGGGCACTGCAATACAGGGAAAGTGATGAAACTCGTTCACCTCGGCCAGACGCGTGGCCGCCTGCACGACGCGGCGGTGCGGTCCGGAATGGGCAAAGGTCAGCATCGCCTCGGCGTCGTGCCAGACACTCAGCGAGAAATAGAGCCCCTGATGCGGGAAGACCTCTACTTTCACGCACAGCGGGTCACCCCGCGCCTGCAGCATTGCCTGACGGGCACGCCAGAAAAACTCCGGCCCATAGTACCACCGTTTCAATGAAACTCCGCCAATCGCTGCCAGCATTGCCGCGTCCTCCCCTATCGGAGGTACGCAGGCACCCGGTGTTCAGATCACCGGGCGGCGTCAATAAAGGCGCGGATCAGGACTGCGTCCTTCACGCCGGGCGCGCTTTCCACACCCGAAGACACATCGACCTGACGCGCGCCGGTCATGCGCATGGCTTCGGCCACATTGTCAGGCGTCAGCCCTCCGGCCAGCATCCACGGACGGCGCCAGTACTTGCGTCCCGCCAGCAGACGCCAGTCAAAAGCCAGCCCGTTTCCGCCCGGCAGCTTGGCGTTGCGCGGCGGTTTGGCGTCGATCAGAAGTTGGTCTGCGACCTCGGAGTACTGGTCGATTGCCGCAAGATCCTCGGCCTCGGCCACGCCGATGGCTTTCATCACGGGCAGACCAAACCGTTCGCGAACCTTGGCCACGCGATCCGGGCTTTCCTTTCCGTGCAGCTGCAACATGTCCAGCGGCACGCTGGCTACAATACGGTCCAGTTCCTCATCCGACGCGTTGACGGTTAGCGCGACCTTGGCGATCCCGGCAGGCACCAGATGTGCCAGTTCGGCAGCGGTCTCAATTTCCAGATGCCGCGGCGATTTCGGAAAGAACACAAACCCGACGTAGCGCGCGCCAGCCTCAGTAGCCACGCGCACGTGATCAGGGGCGGTCAGACCGCAGATTTTAACACTTGTATCTTGGGGCATTGGTTTGCCTCAGCTGGCCTCGTCCAGCAGGGCCAGAACTTCGTCCTGACCTTCGTTCTGCTTTTTCTTGAGCTTTTTGACTTCGCGCTCAAGCTTGCGCACTTCGCTTTTCTTGGCGGACGCATCCCGGCGGTGCTTGTGCTCGCGCAGCCATTCCCAGAGGAAACCGATGATCAGGCCCGCAACCACACCACCCAACACCACCACGAACAGTGGCAGCGACGTGCTGAAGTTAAAGCCCACAACCTCGGCAAAAGGCTCCGGCATCAGCGACAGTTCAACCGTCTCACGATTGGCAAGCGAAACGGAAATAAGCACGATCCCGAGGATCGCCAGAAAAGCATATCGAAGGTAACGCATCATAGCTTAGGCTTTACCGTTCAATCGATCCCTAAGCAACTTGCCAGTTTTGAAAAACGGCACACATTTTTCTTCGACTTGAACGGTCTCACCGGTGCGAGGATTGCGACCCACCCGCGCGTCACGCTGTTTCACCGAAAACGCACCGAAACCGCGTAACTCCACACGATCACCTCGTGCCATGGCATCCGTCACTTCTTCGAACACTGTATTCACGATCCGCTCGACGTCGCGTTGGTACAGATGCGGGTTCTCGTCGGCAATTTTCTGAATCAGTTCTGAACGGATCATGAGCGCTACCCTCCCAGGCGACCGGTTAACCATCTCTATTGTTCTGAACAGTATAGGAAAAAAGTCGGATCGGGGGAACGTAAACTCTTTGTGCAAAGCCTTAATTTTGCTGCTAAACCGCGCGATTTTTTGCTTGTTCACGCGAATTCCGCGCGTAAAGCGCAAACCACACCCGGAATAAGCCCGAAAATCGGAACATATTGATTCGCAACAAAAACGGCCCCGCGCGTCTGCGCGAGGCCGTAAATTCGGCTAAGGCTGAGGCCCGGGCTTAGTCGCCCGACTTCAGCGCTGCACCCAGGATATCGCCCAGCGATGCGCCCGAGTCGGAGGAACCGTACTGTTCCACGGCCTCTTTCTCTTCGGCGATTTCGCGTGCCTTGATCGACAGGCCCAGGCGGCGGGTCTTGCTGTCGACGTTGGTGACGCGGACGTCGACCTTGTCACCGACCGAGAAACGCTCGGGGCGCTGCTCAGCACGGTCACGCGACAGGTCCGAACGACGGATGAAGGACTTCATGCCTTCGTACTCGACCTCGATGCCGCCATCTTCGATCGCGGTCACTTCGACGGTGATAACAGAACCACGTTTCACGCCGCCCACGGCTTCGGCGAACTTGTCACCGCCCAGGGCTTTGATCGACAGCGAGATACGCTCTTTCTCAACGTCAACTTCCGAGACAACAGCCGAAACCATATCGCCTTTGCGGTAGTTCTGGATCGCGTCCTCGCCACGCTCGTCCCAGGACAGGTCCGACAGGTGAACCATGCCGTCGATGTCGCCTTCGAGGCCAATGAACAGACCGAATTCGGTGATGTTCTTGACTTCGCCTTCGACTTCGGTGCCCTCGGGGTGCGTTTCTGCAAACACTTCCCACGGGTTGCGCTGAGTCTGCTTCAGGCCCAGAGACACGCGACGTTTGGCGCCGTCGATTTCCAGAACCATGACGTCGACTTCCTGGCTGGTCGAAACGATCTTGCCGGGGTGGACGTTTTTCTTGGTCCAGGACATCTCGGACACGTGCACCAGACCTTCGACACCGGCTTCCAGTTCGACGAACGCGCCGTAGTCGGTGATGTTGGTGACGCGACCCTGATGAACCGAGCCAAGCGGGTATTTCGCAGCAACCAGATCCCACGGATCTTCCTGCAGCTGCTTCATGCCAAGGCTGATGCGGTGGGTTTCTTTGTTGATCTTGATGACCTGAACCTTGATGGTTTCGCCGATCGTCAGGATCTCGGACGGGTGGTTCACACGGCGCCATGCCATGTCGGTGACGTGCAGCAGGCCGTCTACGCCGCCCAGGTCAACAAATGCACCGTATTCGGTGATGTTTTTGACAACACCCTCGACGGTTTGACCTTCGGACAGGTTGCCGATGACTTCGGCACGCTGTTCGGCACGCGATTCTTCCAGGATTGCGCGACGCGACACAACGATGTTGCCACGGCGGCGGTCCATTTTCAGAATCTGGAACGGCTGCTTCAGACCCATCAGCGGGCCAGCGTCGCGCACGGGGCGAACGTCAACCTGCGAGCCGGGCAGGAACGCAACTGCGCCACCCAGATCGACGGTGAAGCCACCTTTGACGCGGCCAAAGATTGCACCTTCGACGCGCTGGTCGTCGGCATATGCTTTTTCCAGACGGTCCCATGCCTCTTCACGGCGGGCCATCTCGCGCGAGATGACGGCTTCGCCACGGGCGTTTTCTGCGGCACGCAGGTAAACTTCGACCTCGTCGCCTACAGCGATTTCAGGGGCTTCGCCGGGATTTGCGAATTCTTTCAGATCAACGCGGCCTTCCATTTTGTAGCCTACGTCGATGATGGCTTGGCCGGCTTCGATCGCCAGAACCTTGCCTTTGACAACAGAACCCTCTTCGGGTGTGTCCATTTCGAAGCTTTCATTCAGGAGGGCTTCGAATTCCTCCATGGATGCGTTAGCCATGTGGCGTTGTTTTCCTTTACAGTACGTTTTTGCTGGCCGAGCGGTTGTCTCCGCCGGTCTTGTTTCGTGATGCCTGATCGCGTGATCCGGGGCGCATCTGATTACACAAACACAAAGGGCCGAGGTGACCCGGCCCTGCTCAGATACGTCATCCAGACGTTAACCGCCCTTGTTCAGACAGCGCGCGTATAGGCGGATTCCCCATGATGTGCAAGCAGAAAGCCAATTTTCGCGCTGTCAGGCAGAATTCTCGCCCGCCCGCGCCGCCAAAGGATGCGCGTCCCATATTTTCGCATCCCGACGCAACATAGCCTGCTCGACTTCTTCCAGCCGGCCCAGTGCAGCCGAAGGGTCAGCGCCACCACCCGCGCCCCGCCAAATCCGAAAGGCCGAGTCAGGACTCCAGGGCAGGCATGCGTTTGCCAACCATTGCCGCAATTGCGGGGGCAGCGCGTCATAAGCTTGCATGGATGGCCTCTGACGTCTGCGGCGCTTGAGGCCGCTACGTAGGTTTCTGCCCGTACGGCGCTTTGCCATCAGGCCCACCACATCCAGACAAACTGGGTTGAAATGTTGGAAAGCAGAAAGTGGGGCATACGATCCTCTAAGTGAGATGTTATTACATCTACTTCAAATGGATCGCAACGCGATTTTGCCCCTAGGATTGAAGCTTAAGGCAGCTTAGATTTCCTCGCCCTTCTTCAACAACTCTTCGATCAGTTCCCGCTGAAGATTGCCACTGTCGCCCCCGCCGAATTGCTGCGCCCCACCGGAATAGAGCGAGCCATAGGTTTTGGCGATGTTCACCGTCTGCGCCAACCCCGAGATCAGTTGGTCCTTTTCCAGCGGTGACAACGGATGAATAAACGCCGCCCACAGCATCCCATTGGCAATCGCATAGCGCGCGTCCAAGGCGCTGTCGAAATTGGCTTGCATCATGCGCTGCATGTCGTCGGCAGTTAGTCCTTCGGCGCTGCGGATCGGAACCATCGCGCGCATCCGGTCGGCATTGCTGTCGGTGATGACCAGCACCGGAACGTCTGACACTGTCAACTGGAATCCCGGCCCACGCGGCTGTGCCTCGGGGTCGAGCGCGAAGATGATCTTGCCCAGACGTTCATAGTCCATTGGCGGCTCGGCTTCCTGAGCGGCCAGGCTTCCGGCCAGAAAAATCAGCGTTAGGGCTAGTCGGATCATCGCATCTCTCCTGCAGGCTATGCCCCAACCATAGGGGCCGCCTGACAGGCTGACCAAACAAAGCTTGGTGAAGAGCTTACTCCGTCCGACCGCAAGTTTGAACGATCTGCAAGGTTTGATGGGCTTGCTGCGATAGCCCGTTCAGAACTGCCCCTCTACCTATGTTTCAGCGGTTGGCCAGCCGGTTAACCGAAACTTGAAAAGGAAAGGAAATTCCAATGAAGTCTCTGGTTCTGACCACCCTCATCGCCGCTCTGCCGCTGGTCGCGGCCCCGGCCTTTGCCGCAGACGAAATCAACGTCTCTAACGGTATCTCGGCCGCAGGAGCGCCGCTGGCCGCGCATGGTGTCGATCTGGTCGCGCTGGTGAATGACGGCAACCCCGTCGAGGGCTTTGCCACCCATTCCGCCACCTATGACGGCGCGTCCTACTACTTTACCAACGCCGCAAACCGAGAAGCGTTCGAGGCCAACCCCGCCGCCTATCTGCCGCAGCATGGCGGGTTCTGTTCGTTCGGCGTATCCGTGGGCAAGAAGTTCGATGGCGACCCGGATCAGTATCTGGTCGCGGATGGCAAGCTGTACCTGTTCCTAAACGCTGAAACCCGTGCAGCCTTCCTGAAGGACGTAGGAGCCACGGCAAAAACCGCTGACGATCAGTGGGCGAATATCAAAAGCGTCGCCGTCGGCGAGTTGTAATCGCGAAAGCCCGCGGCGTTATGGCGTCGCGGTTTTTTTCTGTTCGATGAAGGCCACGGCCTGAGACAATGCCGCCTCGATACTCAGTTCAGAGGTGTCCAGAAGAACGGCATCGTCAGCGGGTTTCATCGGGGCGGTACTGCGTTGGGCATCCCGCGCATCACGTTCGCGCACATCGGCCAGCACGTGTTCGCGGGTGACGTCCGAGCCTTTGGCGCTCAGTTCCAGAAAACGTCTTTCGGCCCGCACCTCAGCGCTTGCGGTGACGAACAGCTTCACCTCAGCTTCGGGGCAGATCACTGTCCCAATATCGCGTCCGTCCAAGACTGCACCCCCGGCACGTCGGGCAAAAGCGCGCTGGAAATCGACCAACGCCGCGCGGACCTCGGGGATCACCGCCACTTTCGACGCCGCCTGTGCAATCTCGGCTGTGCGCAGATCACCCTGTTCCAGCTCCTCAGCGGTCAACGCCTGCGCCGCCTCGACAGGATCGCTGCCGTCCAGCGTCCGACGTCCAACCGCGCGGTAGAGCAATCCGGTATCCAGATGCGCGAACCCGAAATGCGCAGCTACGCCTTTCGAGATCGTGCCCTTGCCCGCCGCCGCGGGACCGTCAATGGCGACCGTAAAGCTCACGTGCGTTCGACCTTGGCACCCAAAGACGCCATCAGCGGTTCGAAAATCGGGAACGAGGTTGCGATCGGGCCGCCGTCATCCACGGAAACCGCAGTCTTCGCGCCCATCCCCATCACCATGAACGACATGGCGATACGGTGGTCCAGAAAGCTCTCGCAGGTGCCGCCGCCGGGGACGTTACCGATGCCCAGCCCGTCGACCGACCACCATTCCTCGCCCTCTTCAACGGTCACGCCGTTGGCGCGCAGCCCGCGTGCCATCGCGTCGATCCGGTCGCTTTCCTTGACGCGCAGCTCTTTAACGCCGCCCATCATCGTCGTACCCGTGGCATTCGCCGCGACCACGGACAGAACGGGATATTCGTCGATCATCGAGGCCGCCCGCTCCGGTGGCACATTGATGCCCTTCATATTGGGAGAGTATTTCGCGCGCAGATCGGCAACTGGCTCGCCACCCTCTTCGCGTTCATTTTCATAGGTCAGATCGGCCCCCATTTCACGCAACGTGGTAAACAGACCCGCGCGGGTCGGGTTCAGGCCGATACCCGGCACCAGAACGTCCGAGCCGGGCGTGATCAGCGCCGCACAGACCGGAAAGGCCGCGCTGGACGGATCGCGCGGTACGGCAATGACCTGCGGTTTCAGCTCGGGGCGCCCGGTCAGAGTGATCACCCGGCCCTCATCCTTGTCTTCAACGGTGATTTCAGCACCGAAACCGGCCAGCATTCGTTCCGAATGGTCGCGGGTGGCCTCTTTCTCGATCACCACAGTCTTGCCGGGTGCGTTCAATCCGGCCAGCAGAACGGCGGATTTCACCTGCGCAGACGGCACTGGAACTTCATAGCGGACCGGAACGGGTTCCGCCGCGCCCACGATGGTCATCGGCAAGCGCCCACCGGAACGGCCCACGGATTGCGTGCCAAACAGCTCCAGCGGATCGGTCACCCGCGCCATCGGGCGTTTGTTCAGGCTCGCGTCGCCGGTGAATGTCGCCGTGATAGGGCAGGTCGCCATCGCGCCCATGATCAGCCGCACCCCAGTGCCCGAGTTGCCGCAATCGATCACCTGATCGGGCTCGGCAAAGCCACCGACGCCAACACCATGCACGGTCCATTCACCGCCGCCGTGATCCGTCACCTCGGCGCCAAAGGCGCGCATCGCCTTGGCGGTATCCAGAACGTCTTCACCTTCAAGCAGGCCCGAGATTTTGGTCTCCCCTACCGCCATAGCACCCAGAATCAGCGACCGGTGCGAGATCGATTTGTCACCGGGCACCTCTGCCGTGCCGGTCAGCGGGCCGCAGGGATGCGAGGTCATCGGGATGGGCGTGCCGTGTCCGGACATGGGGGCTCCTGTTTTCGCTATCAGTGCCCAAGCCGATTAGCGAATTGGCGCCGGTTGGTCCAGCCGCAATGACGCGCCGCTTGGGTGCGAAAGCGTCTATCAGGCCTCACCCAGCCATTTCGCGGGGTTTTCTTCTGCAATCTGCCTGAAAATCTCTTCCCCCAGTACATTCCGCAACCGGATACAGACCGCCTTTTCCGACAGCGCCTCCAGCCGGGTCATGTAGTAATCCGACCCGAACAGAACCCGGGACCTGAGCCTTTCGCTTTCGTCATCATCGCCGGTCAGGAACATCCTCAGAAACGGGGCGTATTCCTCGAACTGAAACAGCGTGTAGGAAATGTCGGTCCACAGACCCGGATAATCTCCGCTGCCGATCATGCGCCGAATCGCGACCTGCCAGTTTCGGCCAAAAGCGTCGTCCAGAGGATCCTCAAGGTCGGGATTGATGTAAGCATCCCAATCACGCTGCCCACCAAAATGCGCCAGGCAAATCCGAAGTTTTGGATGCGCACGCATAACCGGAATAAAGGCCTCTGGCTCCGTGTATCGATCTGCCCAATGGTCTGAAAGATATCGCCCCTGTACGCCACCGCGCGAGCAATGCGACATTACGGGCAGGTTCTTTTCCTCCAACCGGGGGTACACTTTCTGCATCAGGACCGGATCGTCAGGCGCAAACCCCAATCGCGGATAGAGTTTGAGGCCACGGAACTTCAAACCGTCAATTGCGCGCCAAAGTTCCTGCGCCTGAGGATCGGAACGCGGGTCAATCGTTGCAAACGGGATCACTGACCGACCAACCTCTGGATCACCGGACAGCTTTGCCAACTCGTCATGCTGCGCGCTCAGTGGGACCTCTGGCGCACCAAACCCAAACGCCGACATTTCCATTGGTAGCGCTACGAACCGGGTATTGTTCGGATAGTGTCGTCTGAGGTTGTCCAAAATGTCGCGTTGGCTGGCCTCGTCCGCTTCCTTCTGAAAGCGGTACAGTCGAGCCAGTTTTTCAGAGACAGATTGTTGGCCGATCAGGTGTGCGCCAAATGACAAAGCCTTTATCAGCCACGGCATCTTCCTGAACGGTTTGAGCGCCGGGTACGGGTAAGCCGCCGGCACGTGACGCGAATGGAACAAGTGCGTGTGACAGTTCGTGATCCGAATATCAGACATGGCAATCCTGGAAAAACGCTAAGCTAAGAAACACACTCAGCCTAGCACAGCGTTCAGGATTACAGAAATTTGAAACGGATCAGACCCCGGTCCGCCGGAAGGTCAAATAATGCGGCGTCCGCCCTTCGCGCAGGGCCTTTTGTTCATAGCGGGTGGAAATCCAATCCTCCCAAGGCTCGCGCCAATCAATTGGGCGCTCGGCCAGCCATTCGAAGCCGGCACGCGGCACCTCTTCCAACGTTTGGCGAACATAGTCGGGGATGTCAGTGGCCACGCGGAAGATCGAGCCGGGTTTCAGCGCCCGTGCCAGAGGCTCCAGATGTTCCTGTGTCACAAAGCGGCGGCGATGGTGCCGGGTTTTGGGCCAGGGATCAGGATACAGCAGGAACGCGCGCGAGATACTGGCTTCGGGCAGCACGTCAAACAGATCGCGTGCATCACCGGGATAGACAGCAAGGTTCTCGACCCCCGCCTGACGTATCTTGCCCAACAGCATGGCAACACCGTTGATATAGGGCTCGGCGCCGATGATCCCGATATCAGGGTTACTGGCGGCTTGATGGACCAGATGCTCACCGCCGCCAAAGCCGACCTCCAGCCAGACCTCCTTGCCTCCGAACAGCGCCTTCAGGTCCAAAGGATGGCGTTCTGGGTTGGCCTCCCAATCGACAGCGCCCGGCGACAGGGCGTCGAGGTCTTCGTTCAGATACGTCTTTTGGCTGGGCTTGAGGGTCTTGCCCTTGAAGCGACCATAGAAGTTTCTGCGGGGGCGTTGTGGTGTCTGGGTGCTCATGGCGGTGCCCATACTGCGCGGGTCGCCACGTTGCAACCCCGGCGCAGAACCGAAAAGCGCGCCAACCTCGGCGCGCTTTCCTTGGTTTCAGATCAAACCGCCGCTTTCAGGGCGTCGGCCAGATCGGTGCGTTCCCAACTGAAGCCGCCATCGGCATTCGGCTCGCGACCGAAATGACCATAGGCTGCAGTGCGCTGATAGATCGGTTTGTTCAACTCCAGATGCTGACGAATGCCGCGCGGTGTCAGGTCCATCACCTGACCGACGGCTTTCTCGATCACCGCGTCCGCAATCTGACCCGTACCGTGCGTGTCCGCATAAATCGACAGAGGTTTGGACACACCGATCGCATAGCTCAACTGAATGGTGCAGCGCTCGGCCATACCCGCAGCGACCACATTCTTGGCCAGATAGCGCGCGGCATATGCGGCTGAACGGTCCACCTTGGTCGGGTCTTTGCCCGAAAACGCGCCACCGCCGTGCGGCGCGGCACCGCCGTAGGTATCGACAATGATCTTGCGCCCTGTCAGACCCGCATCGCCATCCGGTCCGCCAATCACGAACTTGCCGGTGGGGTTTACGTGCCATTCAGTTTCTGCGGTCAGCCAGCCCTCGGGCAAGGTTTCGGTGATGTAGGGTTCGACGATGGCGCGGATGTCCTTCGAGGTCAGCGTCTCCTCCAGATGCTGGGTCGACAGCACGATTGAGCTAACACCGACCGGCTTGCCGTCTCTGTACACGACCGACAATTGCGACTTTGCGTCCGGCCCCAATGCGGGCTCGGTCCCGTTCTTGCGCACCTCAGCCAAACGACGCAGAATCGCGTGCGAATACTGGATCGGAGCCGGCATCAAAGCGGGCGTTTCGGTCGTTGCATAACCGAACATGATACCCTGATCGCCTGCACCCTCGTCCTTGTCTTCCGACGCGTCCACACCCTGCGCGATATGGGCGGACTGTTCGTGCAACAGGTTCGTCACCTCGACGGTCTCATGGTGAAACTTGTCCTGCTCGTATCCGATATCCTTGATACAGGCCCGCGCGATTTCGTCGATTCGACCCATATAATCGTGCAGCTTTTCCTGATCAGAAAGACCTACCTCTCCACCAATCACCACACGGTCGGTCGTGGCAAAGGTTTCGCACGCCACGCGCGCTTCGGGTTCTTCGTTAAGAAAAGCGTCAAGTACGGCATCGGATATCCGGTCGCAAACCTTGTCCGGGTGCCCTTCGGAAACGGATTCCGAAGTAAAAACATAGTTCTGTCGGGACATAAAAGTGCTCCATTAAGATTTCCCCATCACGCCAGGAAGCCGTTGTGACAGGCATGCGAGTGGATACGCCCACAGCAACACGGGGTCAATCGGTAATTAAACCCGTTCCCGTCGAGCGTTGCGCCAAAGCAGCGCATACAGTACCGCCAGCAGTGCGAAGACCGGAATATCCCCGATCCGGGCAAATAATGTCCGGGGCAGCGATGCCGGTAATTTTGCGTCCACAAAGCCCGCCTGCCCCAAAGCCAGTGAGACAGTGACGCGCCCCAACGGATCTATCATCGCCGACACCCCGGTGTTGGCCGAACGCATCATAGGCAGGCCCTGCTCAATCGCGCGCATCTGCGCCTGTGCCAGATGCTGGTACGGTCCGGACCGCGTGCCGAACCAGGCGTCATTGGTGATTTGCAGCAGGAAATCAGCGCGGGCAGGCGCGGCCAAAACATCCTGCGTGAAAACCGCCTCATAGCAGATCAACGGCAGGGCCTTACCCAGCTTTCCCGCGTCCATCAGTACAGCGCCCGGTCCCGAACTGAACCCGTGACCAGCGGTGGTGGCCATCCCGTGGATGCCGAACCTTGCCATCAGGTTTCCGAACGGCACGTATTCTCCGAACGGTGCAAGATGGTGCTTGTCATACAGGCCCTGCTGCTGGCCCTGCTCATCCAGATAGATCATCGAGTTGTAGATGCGCGGCCCATCACCCCGTTGAATCCCCAGAAACACAGGCACGCCCTGCGCTGCATCGGTAACGGCAGTCAAATACGGCTGCGCGCTGCCCAGCCAAGCGGGGATTGAGGTTTCCGGCCAAACGATCAGATCTGGCCGGGGGTGTGCGGCAGTGAACTCGATCTGGCGCGCAAAGAACAAGGGCGCATAATCCGGGTCCCATTTCTGATGCTGTGGCGCGTTAGGCTGGATCAGGCGCACGATGTGGTCGGTTTCTATGACAGGCGGGCGCGTTACAGCATAGCCCAGCGCCAAACAGGCCGCGCCAACCGTCAGTCCCAGTGGCAGTGCGAACCCGCTACGTTGCGCCAGCGCCGCGCCTAGTGGCAAGGTTGCCAGCAGAGTCACCGCCCCCAGACCATACGGCCCGAACAGGGACAGAAGTTGCACCACCGGCGTGTCGACCCAGACCTGCGCCAGACCAGCCCAGGGGAACCCCGTCAACACATAGCCTCGGGCGCATTCCGCCAGAGACACTGCGACTGCAAGAAAAACCGCCTGCCCGACAGGGTGTCCACCCGGTCGTTTCGCAGCCCAAAAAGCCAGCGCCCAAAACAGAGCCAACCCACCTGCCATGAAGATCAGGGCAAAGGGCGCCATCCAGGCGTGGCGCTCGGCGTCTACGAAAAACGGCTCGACAATCCAACTGAGACCGTGGGCAAAGTAACCGGTGGCAAAGGCCCAGCCCAACCACGCGGCCCGACCACGTGTCTCAATCGAAAGAAACAAAGGGGCTAACAGCACCAGTGCAACCAGAGTGGCTACCCAAATACCAAACGGCGCAAGACCAAACGCTGCCAGCGAACCCAACAGGGCCGACAGGACGAACCTTAACCAAAACGGCCAGCCCCGCGATGGGTTCATGCAGCAAGATCCGGCAGCATGACACGCAACCGCTTGATCCGGCGCGGGTCAGCGTCGATCACCTCGAATTCGGGGCCTTCGGGATGCAGAACGACCTCGCCCCGTGCGGGTACGCGACCCGACAGCATGAAGACCAGACCGCCCAGAGTATCAATCTCTTCCTCGTCCACGTCCTCGTGACTGGTCAGCGAGCGCCCGATCTCAGCCTCGAACTCTTCTAGCGGCACCCGGGCCTGAACGATGTAGCAACCGGGCTTTTCCTGTACCCAAAGCTGGTCCTCGTCAGCGTCGTGTTCGTCGGCAATCTCACCGACCACCTGTTCGATCAGATCCTCGATGGTCAGCAAGCCATCAACACCGCCATATTCATCGATAACCAGCGCCATGTGGCGGCGTTCTGTCTGCATTTTCGTCAGCAGCACACCTATCGGCATCGAGGGCGGCACAAACAACAATGTCCGCAGCATAGACACTAGATCAAACTCGGTGCTGCCGCCGTTAAATCCATGGGTCAGCGCGAAATCCTTGAGGTGCACGAACCCCAAGGGCGTGTCCAGCGTGCCCTCATACACCGGTATCCGGGACAACCCGCTGTCGCGAAACAGTTGTGCCAGCTCATCTTTGGAAATCGTTGAAGGGACTGCGATGATCTCGGCCGTTGGAATGGCCACATCCTCGACCCGCATCCGCCGCAGGTTGATCATACCACGCGGCTGCGCCTTGTCGGCCTCGTGCCCATTGGCTACGTGGACTTCATCCTCGTCCGGTGGCGAGAACGCATCCACTATTCGAGAAAACAATCCGGGTTTCTCTTTGACATTGTCACCGCCGTTCTTTGGTTGCGCGCTCTGCGCCGCCATAGAACTGCCGTCTGTATCGCCCATAATCCTGTTCCAATTAATCGGCCGTATAGGCCTGTCTACGCGTTATATGGGTCATCAAGACCCAGTTTGCCAAGTATATCGACCTCGACGGCTTCCATCAAATCCGCGTCTTCATCACGGATGTGATCGTATCCCAATAAATGCAAAGTTCCGTGAATGATCAGGTGCGTGACGTGATCATCCATGGGCTTGCCCGCCTCGTCCGCCTCGCGCGCGCAGGTGTCATAGGAAATCGCAATATCCCCCAGCGCGATTTCACCTGTGAAGTCTTGTTCGGGCTGCAGCGGCGACTGGCCCGGTTGGTCAGCAGCCAAATCCTCGGCTGGCCAACTGAGCACATTGGTTGGAGTGGGCTTTTCCCGAAACTCGGCATTCAGATCGGCGATCCGGGTGTCGTCACAGGCCAGCAGGCTGATTTCACACAGATCAGCGTCCAGATCGCAATGATCCAATACCGCCTGTATGGCCCGCGTGGCCAAGGGCTCCAGCCGCTGCCAGCGCGTGTCTTCGATCGTTATTTCAAGGTTCATGTCACCGTGCCCAAAGCCCACGGCCCTGGACGATTACCCCGTCTCACGGCCTGAGTCGGCCTCATACGCTTCGATAATGGCGGCGACAAGCGGGTGGCGGACCACGTCTTTCGAGGTGAAATAGTTGAAGCTGATATTCGGGATCGTCTTCAGCAACCGTTCGGCATCCGCAAGCCCCGACTGAACCCCACGTGGCAGGTCCACCTGCGACCGGTCTCCGGTAATGACCATGCGGCTGCCCTCACCCAAACGTGTCAGGAACATCTTCATCTGCATGGTGGTAGCGTTCTGCGCCTCGTCCAGCACAACAAACGCGTTGGCCAGCGTCCGACCGCGCATGAACGCCAGCGGAGCGATTTCGATTCGTTTTTCTTCGATCAACTTGGCTAACTGCTTGCCGGGCAGAAAATCGTTCAGCGCGTCATAGAGCGGTTGCATGTAAGGATCGACCTTGTCCTTCATGTCGCCCGGTAGATAGCCCAGCTTTTCACCAGCCTCGACGGCGGGACGGCTGAGAATGATCCGGTCCACATGCCCTCCGATGAACATCGACACGCCGACAGCCACCGCCAGATAGGTTTTGCCGGTGCCCGCAGGGCCGATTCCAAAGGCCAGTTCGTTGTTGAACAGGGATTGGACATAGGCCTTTTGTGCATCTGTGCGTGGCTCAACCAGTTTTTTGCGGGTTTTGATTTCAACCGTGCCACCCTTGAACATCTCAAGCTGGTCGCCGTCGCGGCTGCCGGTTCCTGTCTCGGAACTGCCCATCCGTAGCTCGCGGTCCACGTCCGCAGCCTCTACATCGCGACCGCCCTCAAGACGGGTATAAAGCGCCTGCAGCACCTCAATGGCCTGTTTTTGCGAGTCTTCGTCGCCCATGACAACCAACTGATTGCCGCGTCGCACGATCTGCACAGACAGCTTGTGTTCGATTTCGGTCAGGTTGCGGTCATACTCGCCGCACAAATCAATCAACAACCGATTGTCAGGGAATTCAACAAACGCCTCGCTCTGGGGCATGTCATCTTGCGGTGGGGTAAGGGCACCGATGGCCAATCCGTTCTCCTGTCTTGGCGTTTCACCCTGAGCGTAGACAACAAATCTCGGTAGGCGCAAGCCACAGATTCAAATTTTCACCAATGGATGGTAAAACCGCCGACGCGGGACACAGATCGGCAAGACCCGCGCCATCAGAATGTATAGTTCAATCCAAATCTCAGGCCACGGTAACGAGGTGTGGATTTCGTCGAAAATCCGTTGTCAAACTCAACGGTACGTGAATCGAACTGCACGTATTCATACTCGCCTGTGATCGACCAGTTTTCATTCAGCTTGTGCTCCGCCCCAATACTGGCCGAGTACCCGCCGCGCGTATCACTTTCTTCAAAGCGTTGTGGGACGGGCCCAAGGGCCAAACTGCTGGTGGTTTCAACGTCACCTTGCACATACCCGACTGAAACAAAATAAAGGACGGATCCGCTTTTGTTGGTCAGACCATTACGTAACCGTATCGAGAGAACGTCCGAGACCTTCGAACCTCCGGTGGCCGTGATGCCGCCAATCTCGGTTGAGACCAAATCATCAATCGTTCCAGTATCATAACCCAGTTCGACCCCATAGACATAGTCACGCCCGCCCGCGGCCGGAAGAACACCACGCCAGCCACCTCGAATACCGAAATACCCTCCGCGCAGGTCCAATTCACCAACTTGGAATGTTCCCGCCGGGGTCCGCAGACCGAATCGATCCGACCCGTTTGAGGCATGACCGCCACTGAGGCCCAAATAGAAAGCGCTTACGTCACTACCAAGGCGCTTGGAACTGACAACCGGGGGATCAGTCACGCCCTGTTCGAGATTGCCCGCAACCGTTGCGTTAGAACAAAGTGAAAGGACCAAAACCGCAGTTAAAGCAACTCGGCTATTTGATCCAAAGCAACGTGTTAGAAAAAGCACTCGAAACCTCCATCGTCCCAGCCCGCGATTCGGGTCAGCACATACTTGGGCCTTAAGGGACGCGTAAACTTAGCGCCCAAAAAACCTGAGCTTTCTCGGACCATAGTTACCAGTGATAAATCAAGGGTTAAAAACGGAAACAAATGCTGACTATGGTTTTCAAACAGCACTTGCCCACAGGATCAAACCAGCGCCCCTGCTAACGAATTGGCCCCAGAGTCGGTGATCAAAACTTCTCGCAAGTCACCCACATCGACATTTGCATCAGACACATGAACCGAATGCAAATACTCAGACTTTCCAACCATTTGCCCCGGCAAACGACCAGTTTTCTCAAACAGAACGCGGACCTTGCGGCCAACCATCGAGTCCTGAATTTCCCGTTGATGCCAGGTGATCATTTCCTGCAGGCGCTGTAGGCGGTCATCCGCCGCCGCAGGATCGACCTGAGGTCGTTCGGCCGCTGGGGTCCCGGGGCGTGTCGAGTATTTGAAGGAATAGGCATAGCCGTATTTAACCTCTTCGACCAAATCCAGCGTGGCCTGAAAATCCTCTTCGGTTTCTTCAGGGAAGCCGACGATAAAGTCACCGGACATAACAATATCTGGGCGTGCGGCACGAATACGCTCGATCAGACGAAGGTAGCTCTCAGCCGTGTGGCTGCGGTTCATGCGCTTGAGGATGCGGTCTGATCCCGACTGTACCGGCAGGTGTAGATAGGGCATCAGCTTTTCGCAGGTTCCATGCGCCTCGATCAGATCCTCCGCCATGTCATTGGGGTGCGAGGTGGTAAAGCGGATACGCTCCAGCCCGTCGACCTTGTTCAACTCCCAGATCAGACCGGCCAGCGTCATGTCTCCGTTTGGACCCGTGCCATGATAGGCGTTGACGTTCTGACCCAGCAGAGTGATCTCGCGCACGCCGCGTTCGACCAGATCATGCGCCTCACGAATGATGCGATCCGCCGGGCGGCTGACCTCGGCACCGCGGGTATAAGGCACCACGCAGAAGGCGCAGAACTTGTCGCAGCCTTCCTGCACGGTCAGAAACGCCGTCGGGCCACGCTTGGCCTTGGGGCGGTTCTTCAGCTTTTCGAACTTGTCCTCCTCGGGGAAATCCGTGTCCAGCGCCTTGGCACCGGTGCGGGTCTTGGCCTCCATCTCGGGCAGGCGGTGATAGCTTTGCGGCCCAACCACCAGATCGACCAGCGGCTGACGGCGCATGATTTCCTCGCCCTCGGCCTGCGCCACGCAACCCGCCACACCGATCTTCAGATCAGGCTTTTCCGCTTTCAGCCCCTTGAACCGGCCCAACTCGGAATAGACTTTTTCGGCGGCCTTTTCCCGGATGTGGCAAGTGTTCAACAGAATCATATCCGCATCATCGGGGCTTTGGGTTTCCACATAGCCCTGCCCGCCCAGCGTCTCGGACATGCGCTCGCTGTCATAGACGTTCATCTGGCAACCATAGGTTTTGATGTACAGCTTTTTGGGTTCTGACATGGATATGGCCTTTGCGTTCGCGGGATCGGCGTCATCTATACCTTACGAACGCCGCTTGCAATGCCGGGGCGGATACCCGATTTTGGCCGAAGATTCCAGCAAAGTGGAACCGGACAGGCAATGCAATACGACTCACTCGACGTTTTCCTGAATTCAGGCAAATCGGCGCTGGCCAAAGGCCCGGTCGCCCTGATCTTTGCCGAGGACATGGTCGAGATCGACAGCACCATCCGGCACCATCTGCATCTGGGGTTCAAATCCGTGATCGCCTTCATGCCGCAGGATTTCGCGTTGGACCCCGAGCTGTCCGAGCGCATCCACCGCGTCGCCCTGACCTGTGTACCCAGCGCCGTTGTCTTCGACACCATCAACAGAATCATCCACGCCGCCCCCGGCATCTGGATGTATTACTGCTACAACGCCGAATACCTGTTCTTTCCGTTTTGCGAGACCCGAACGGTGGGCGAATTGCTGGCCTTTCACGCCGAAGAACGCCGCGACGCGATGCTGAGCCATGTGATCGACCTCTATGCCGACGACCTGAACGCTTATCCGAACGGAGTCGCACCGGACCGCGCGATGCTGGACAGCACCGGCTATTATGCCCATACCCGCCACAACGCCGAAGGCCACCCGGTCGAGCGGCAGTTGGACATGTCCGGTGGCCTGCGCTGGCGGTTCGAGGATCACATTCCATACGAGCGCCGCGGCATTGACCGGATCGCCCTTTTCAAATCCCGCAAGGGTCTGGAGCTGCGTCTCGATCACACCTTCAACGAGCCGGAATACAACACCTATTCCTGCCCATGGCACCACAATATGACGGCCGCCGTCTGCTCATTCCGCGCCGCAAAGGCGTTGAAAAGCAATGCCGGGTCTACCTTCGACATCCCCAGCTTTTGCTGGCACAACTCGGTGCCGTTCCAGTGGACGTCCGGTCAATTACTCGATCTGGGGCTGATCGAATCGGGCCAGTGGTTCTGAGCCTAGCGCTGCAGCAGAATCGGGAACCAATCCTCGCGCAGGCGCTGGCCGGGGGTCATTTCATGGCCCGGAAACGGCGGTGAGGTCCGGCCCGGACGTTCCACATAGCGCGCATCATCTCCAACCAGACGCAGCGAAAACGCCCGGCGGCGGCTGTCGGATTGGTTGCCACGCGCACCGTGCAGCGTTCGGTAGTTGAAGGCCACCGCGTCACCCGGCTCCATCTCGAATTCCACGACCTTCATCCCTTCGGCATCAGGGTCCGGGACGGGGATGTACTGGCCTTCGTCGGGGAAAAACCCCTCTTCCGAGACCCAGCGGGTCGGCAAAACCTCTTTCTCCCACCGGTGCGAGCCCGCCACACAACGCAGCGTTGCCTGTTTCACCTGGTCTAGTGGGGACCAGAAGCTGATGGTTTGCTGCCCTTCGACAAAGTAGTACGGCCCGTCCTGATGCCATGGCGTCGCCATTGAGGTGCCCGGCTCCTTGACCAAAACGTGGTCGTGGAACATCTGCACGGTCTGCGATTTCATCAGATCCGCCGCAACCTCAGCCGCCGGAGAGGTTTCGATCGCCTCACGAAACTGATCAATCCGCGACCAGTTGCAGTAATCGTCAAAAAACAGGCCGGTCTCGCCCTGTTTCTTGTTGTCCGACGCATAAGGCCCGGGGTCGGCCATGTTCGCGGCGACGCCGTCGCGCAGAGCCTCGACGTGATCGGCAAACAGCCCTTTGATCAGGACAACACCGTCCTGTTGGTAGGTGTCGATCATCTCTTGCGTGACCAGAGGGTGCGTCATGTCTGTCTCCGTGCCTTTGGGTGCTGTGATCTGCACATGGGGATGCCCTCTGTTCAAGTCATATCTTTCAAAGATACACTTAACTTCATGTTATATATTTCACTGCGCCAATATGAATATGTCTGCGCCATCGGACGGCATGGCAGCCTGTCCGCCGCCGCGCAGCACCTGAACGTTTCGCAACCAGCACTGTCCAACGCACTAACCCGGGTCGAAGAACAACTGGGCTATCCCCTGTTTGCCCGCAGGCGCGGTGCGGCAATGGCTCTTACCCCACAGGGCCGCAGTTTCATCGAAGAAGCCGAGGCCTTGCTGGCCAGCGCCGCCCGGCTGGAAAACGCCACCGATACCGGCACGGGCAAGGCCCGGTTACGGCTGGGGTGTTTCGTCGATCTGGCTCCGTTTCTGCTGGCCCGTGCGCTGCGGCAATTGCGCGCCGAGATGCCGGATGTGGTGGTATCCTACAGGGTGGACAGTTTCGAAGGGTTGATTTCCGGCCTGATCGACGGGCGGATCGACCTCGCGCTGACCTACGGGCTGAGCATGGACGCGACGTTCACCCGGCACACGCTGTACACCAGCTCTCCGCGCGCGCTTTTTTCGCCGGATCACCCTTTGGCCTCGAATAGCCAGGTTTCCATGCGCGACCTAGCCACCCATCCGTTGATCCTGTCCGAAGAAGGCCTATCCGCACAACACGTGTTAGGGCTGTTTCGGCAGATCGGAGAAAGCCCGAAAGTGGCCCACCGCGCGGCCTCGCTGGAAATTCAACGCAGCCTCGCGGCCCACAATGAGGGCGTTGCGATCAGCTATGCCAACCCACCTGCCGAGGTCAGCTATGACGGGATGCCCCTGCTAAGCCTGCCGATTTCAGACCCGTTTGCAGCCGAACCCGTGGTACTGGCCCGACATGGCACAGGCCCCACCGATGCGCATACGTCGCTCGCCGAGCGGGCACTGACAGGACTGGTGACGTGAGGTTATTTCTTCCGCAGACGGATCACGACGTCGACCGAGGCGATCTCGACCCCGTCGGGGGCCTCGGGCAGGCGCTGAATCACCAGCTGATCTGAAGGCGCGTCGCTCAGGCGGGTTTCATCTTCCCAGTAGAAATGGGGGTGATCATGGGTATTGGTATCGAAATAGCTTTTTGAACCGTCCACCGTGATTTCCTGCAAAACACCGGCTTCGCAAAACGCACGCAGCGTGTTGTAGACTGTTGCAAGAGAAACGGCATCGCCGTTCTTCTTAGCCGATTCAAACAAGCTTTCCGCCGTGACATGGCGATGACGGCCGTCGCCAACCAGCAGCTCGGCCAAAGCCATACGCTGACGCGTCGGGCGCAATCCCGCATCGACCAACCAATTTGTGGCTCTGCTCTGGCTTTGAGGTGTCATGAATCCGATACCCGTTTGTTGCTGACTTATATATAAGTGCTCATGTCAGGTAATTTCAAATGAAATTCATTCGCAAAGATTGCCCTGAACACAACATGATGTGGGCGACCGCTCTTGCAGGACCTTGCATACGGGTGCTAGGTGAGGCCAGATTATAGAAACGGACCCCTGGCAGGAGAGGCGGCAGAATGGCCCAATTCCCGAGCAGCTTTGACAAGGACGATCTGCTGAAATGCGCCCGAGGCGAATTATTCGGCCCCGGCAATGCGCAGTTGCCTGCTCCGCCAATGCTGATGATGGACCGGATCACCGATATCTCGGCTGATGGCGGCGCGCATGGAAAAGGTCACGTTCTGGCCGAGTTCGATATCACCCCGGACTTGTGGTTCTTTGACTGCCATTTCCCCGGCAACCCGATCATGCCGGGCTGTCTTGGGCTGGATGGTCTGTGGCAGTTGACCGGGTTCAATCTGGGCTGGCGCGGCTGGCAGGGCCGCGGCATGGCCGTGGGCGTGGGTGAGGTCAAGCTGACTGGCATGGTACGCCCGGACCGCAAGATGTTGACCTATAAAATCGATTTCAAAAAGGCGATCCAGACCCGCCGCCTGACCATGGGTGTGGCGGATGGTATCGTCGAAGCGGACGGCGAAATGATTTACGACGTCAAAGACATGAAAGTCGTTCTGTCCGAAGCCTAAGCCGGACCGGCCTGAAATAAGGAGCACGCACATGCGTCGAGTAGTTGTCACCGGTCTGGGGGTTGTTTCCTCCATCGGGAACAATGCCGAAGAGGTTCTGGCCTCGCTGAAGGCCGGCAAGTCCGGCATTGAGGCCAATGAGCAGATGGTTGAACACGGCTTTCGCAGCCAGATCGCCGGATCGCTGAAGATTGACGTGTCCGAGCATGTGGACAAGCGCACCCTGCGCTTCATGGGCCCCGGTGCGGCCTATGCCCATATCGCGATGAGCCAGGCGATCGCCGATGCCGGCTTGACTGAAGAGCAGGTGGTGAACCCGCGCACCGGTCTGGTTGCCGGGTCCGGTGGCCCTTCGACCAGTGCGATGCTGACCGCACATCAGACCGTGCTGAAAACCGGTGCGACTAAGCGGATTGGTCCGTTTGCGGTGCCCAAATGCATGTGCTCGACGATTTCCGCGAACCTTGCAACCGCGTTCAAGATCAAAGGCATCAACTACTCGATCACCTCGGCTTGCTCGACATCGTTGCATTGCATCGGCAACGCGGCAGAACAGATCATGCTGGGCAAGCAGGACGTTATGTTTGCTGGCGGCGGCGAGGAATTGGATTGGACCCTGTCTTGCCTGTTCGACGCGATGGGTGCGATGTCTTCGAAATACAATGACGCACCCGAGAAAGCCTCGCGGGCGTTCGATCAGGATCGCGACGGCTTCGTAATTTCGGGCGGTGGCGGCATCGTCGTGCTTGAGGATCTGGACCACGCGCTGGCGCGCGGCGCCAAGATTTACGCCGAAGTCACCGGCTATGCCGCCACTTCGGACGGTCACGACATGGTGGCCCCCTCGGGCGAAGGCGGCGAGCGCGCGATGCGTCTGGCGCTGGGCACCCTGCCCGAAGGCCGCAAAGTCGATTATATCAACGCTCACGGCACCTCGACCCCGGTTGGCGATGTGGGCGAGGTCGAAGCCGTCCGCCGCATCTTTGGCGAAGGCAACGTGCCGCCGATTTCATCGACCAAGTCGATGACCGGCCACGCGCAGGGCGCTGCTGGCGCGCTAGAAGCCATATTCTGTCTGCTCATGCTGGACAATGACTTTATTACTCCGTCGATCAACGTCGACACGCTTGCCGAAGGCATCCTGCCCGGTGAAATTGCAACTCAAGTAGTTGAAAACGCTGGTCTGGACAGTGTCATGACCAATAGCTTCGGCTTTGGCGGCACTAACGGGTCCATGGTTCTGTCAAAATATAACGGGTGAAAATGATGTCGGATCTTCTCAAGGGCAAACGCGGCCTGATAATGGGCGTGGCCAACGACCGCTCGATTGCTTGGGGCATTGCCAAAGCCATGCACGAGGCCGGCGCGGAACTGGCATTCACCTATCAAGGTGAAGCTTTCGGCAAACGGCTGGAACCCCTGGCCCAGAGCCTTGGCAGCGATTTCATGGTGGATGCGGATGTCACCGACGACGAGTCGCTGGACCACGCGTTTAGCGAATTGGGCGAACGCTGGCCGACGATTGATTTCGTGGTCCATGCGATTGCCTATTCGGACAAGTCAGAACTGACCGGCCGGTTCCTGAACACCACTCGGGCGAACTTCAAACACTCGATGGACGTGTCGGCCTATTCCTTTATCGAGGTTGCACGCCGCGCCTATCCGCTGATGAAAGACAATGGCGGCTCGCTGCTGACTCTGACCTATCAGGGCTCGAATCGGGTTGTGCCGAACTACAACGTAATGGGCGTAGCAAAAGCAGCGCTGGAGTCGGCAACGCGCTATCTGGCCAACGACCTTGGCCCCGAAGGCATTCGCGTCAACGCCATCTCACCCGGCCCGATGAAGACGCTGGCGGGCGCGGCCATTGGTGGCGCACGCAAGACTTACAAGTTCTGCGATCAGAACGCGCCAATGCGTTCGAACGCAACTCTTGAGGCCGTTGGTGGCACCGCCGTTTATCTTGCATCCGAAGCCGGTGCCTGCACCTCGGGCGAGATCATCAAAGTCGACGGTGGCTTCCACGTTCTGGGTATGCCGCAGCCAGATCACATGTGACCCGATCTTTCCCTGCCCGCGCCAAGATTTAACCATCTTTCGCGGGCACGGATAGCGGCATGAGCAAAGCAGAACACATCATCGCAAACACCTCTCGGACCTCCCGTCGCAAGCAAGGTTTTCTGGGACAACGTGGGCGGATCGCCTTGTTGACCCTAACCATGCTGCTAATGCTGTTTGTGTTCTATACGCAAGCAGATGTACGCGCAGACTTCGCATCCTGGACCAGCCTGATTTCAGGCTGATCCAACTCACTGGCCCAACGTGGTCAGTTGACCGAGACGACCTCAATATCGAAAATCAGGTCCTGACCGGCCAGAGGGTGGTTTGCGTCAAGCGTAACAGTTGCCTCGTCGGAATCGACCACCGTCACCGGCACGGCCTGCCCGTCTGGTGTCTGCATCTGCAACTGGGTGCCGGGGTCCAGCGGAACGTCATCCGGGAAGCCTTCACGCGGAATTTGCTGACGCGCGGCGGGGTTGATCGGGCCATAGGCATCCACGCAGGCGATCTCAACCCGCTTTTTCTCACCCACGGTCAGACCCGGCATGGCCGTATCCAGCCCGGGGATGATCTGGCCTGACCCGACCACAAATTCCAACGGATCGCGCCCTTCGGAGCTGTCGAACACATTGCCGTCCAACAGCGTCCCTGTGTAGTGGATGCGAACCGTGTCGCCTTGTTTGATCTCGGTCATAGGTGGCCTCCGGCCGTTAAGGGTTTAAGCGACCAAACCTAGGGAGTGACACGGCATTGTAAACCCTCCCCCCTTTTGCGCCTGCAACTCTTGTGCCAACCTGCGCGCGATTAAGGGAGGGGTACTGATGCCAATAACCACATGCGTATTCGACGCCTATGGCACGCTGTTCGACGTCGCCGCCGCCGCGCGGCAGGCGGCAGCCGAGCCTGGTTTCGAGAAGCTGCAGCAGAAATGGCCCGAACTGGCCAATCACTGGCGGCTGAAGCAGCTGCAATACACTTGGCTGCGCGCAATCACCGACGCCCATGCCGATTTCTGGGATGTGACCCAAGACGGGCTGGACTGGGCACTTGAGGCCACCGGGCTGGACGGCGACCCGGTTATGCGCCAGCGACTGCTGGATCTGTATTGGGAGTTGCAGGCCTACCCCGAGGTTCCCCAGATGCTGGTTGATCTGAAGGCCGGAGGGCTGAACACCGCGATTCTGTCGAACGGGTCGCTGCCAATGCTGGATGGTGCGGTGCAGTCGGCTGGGATTGGTGATGTTTTGGACGATGTTCTGTCGGTTGAAACCGTGGGTGTCTTCAAACCCCATTCCAGCGTCTATGATCTGGTTCAACAGAGATTTGGCTGCGCCCGTGATGAAGTTCTGTTTGTCAGCTCAAACGGCTGGGATGCTGCAGGGGCCAGTGGTTATGGCTTTGAAACCGCGTGGGTGAACAGGGCAAAAGAGCCAATGGACCGCTTGCCATGGGAACCAACGCATGTACTGTCCGACCTGACAAGAATCCCTCAACTGGCTGGACTTTAATGGCATTTTTCACGACTTCCGACGACAGGCGCCTCTACTACTCCGATACCGGGTCCGGAACCCCGGTGCTGTGCCTTGCCGGATTGACCCGTAACAGCCGGGATTTCTCGTTCCTCACGCCGCATATCTCTGACCTGCGGATGATCACGATGGATTACCGGGGCCGCGGGCACTCGGACTACGACCCGGACTTCATGAACTACAACGTTCTGCGTGAATCCCATGACGCAATCGAATTGCTGGATCATTTGGGGCTGGATCGCGTGGCCGTTCTGGGCACATCACGCGGCGGTCTGATTGCGATGGCACTGGCCGCCAGCCACCCCGAACGCCTGTCCGCCGTAGTCCTGACAGATGTGGGGCCGGTCATTGAGACCTCGGGTATGGCCAAGATCATGGATTATGTCGGGCGACCGCCGGCGGCGAAGACATATGACGAGGCAGCAGCTACCCTGCAGCAAGTGATGGAGCCGCAATTCCCCGGCGTCCCGCTTAGCAGGTGGCGCGCGCAGGCCGAGGTTCAGTATGAACAGACCGAGGACGGTTTGGCTCTGCGCTATGATCCCGCCTTGCGCAAGGCCTTGCTGGATCAGGCCGCTGCCGGGGCCATCCCGGATATGTGGATGTTCTTTGAAGCGCTGCGCGACATCCCGACCGGCGTCATACGGGGCGCGAACTCGGACGTTCTCGGCAAAGAAACGCTGAGCGAAATGCACAAACGCCATCCCGGTCTTATCTCAGTTGAGGTTCCGGATCGCGGGCATGTTCCGTTTCTGGATGAACCGCAGTCGCTGGACCTTATTCGCAAGGTATTGGACGCCGCATGAGCACTTTGCAAATGATCGAAGCCGCCGCCGAGCGGTTGAAGGGCCACGTTCGGGAAACGCCCCTTCTGACTTCGCCATTTCTGGATGAACTGGCGGGGCGCCGGGTGCTGGTGAAACCCGAATGCCTGCAACATACCGGCAGCTTCAAGTTTCGTGGCGCGTGGTCGGCGATCTCGGTTTTGGACGAGGCGGATCGGCAGCGTGGGGTAATCGCCTTTTCCTCGGGCAACCATGCACAGGGCGTGGCTTATGCCGCCACGCAACACGGAATTTCGTCGGTAATTGTTATGCCTTCGGATGCGCCGCAGTTGAAGATCAACAACACCCGCGCCCTGGGCGGTGAAGTGGTTCTGTACGACCGTGCCAATGAAAGCCGCGAAGAGATTGGCGAGGCGCTGGCGGCCGAACGTGGCCTGACCCTGATCCGCCCCTACGACGAACCGCAGGTGATTGCTGGCCAAGGCACCACCGGGTTGGAGCTTGCCCGGCAAGCCGCCGAGATGGGCGTCGAGCAGGCCGATGTACTGGTCTGCTGCGGGGGTGGCGGGCTGACCTCGGGGATTGCGCTGGCCCTGGAAGCTCATGCGCCCGGCCTGCGCGCCCGCCCGTGCGAGCCCGAAGGGTTCGACGATGTTAAACGCTCTCTGGCAACGGGCCGGATACAGAACAACAATGCTGCTTCGGGAAATATCTGTGACGCGATCCTGACGCCGCAGCCGGGGCAGATCACCTTTCCGATCCTGAGCCGCCTGTGCGGGCCGGGCCTGTCGGTCACCGAAGAAGAAGCGATGCGGGCCATGGCGCAGGCCTTCCTGCGACTGAAACTAGTGTTGGAACCGGGCGGTGCGGTGTCACTGGCCTCGGCCCTGTTTCGTCGTGACGAGATCGAAGGCGAAGCGGTGATCGTTGTGGCATCGGGGGGCAATGCAGACCCCGAAGTATTTGGAAAAGCACTGGAATTCCTGACCTGACATGAATCAATGATTGGGTCACTGTGATGTCTTAACGTATGGCGACGGGGATTGAGTCATGCAGATCTTGGATCTTGGCGAGGTGCAGTTGCACTATCGGGTCGATGGTGATCCGGATGGTGCGCCAATTGTTTTTGCCAACTCACTGGGCACCGATCTGCGTCTATGGGACGCTGTGTTGCCTCACCTGCCTGCGGGCCTGCGGATCATCCGCTATGACAAACGCGGGCATGGGTTGTCGTCGCAGCCCCCGGCTCCCTATTCCATGGGTGCGCTGGTGCGCGATGCCGAGGCGCTGCTGGAGCATCTGAACGTGCGGGATTGCGTTTTTGTCGGCCTGTCCATCGGCGGGCTGATCGCACAGGGTCTGGCGGTGAAGCGGATGGATCAGGTCCGTGCGCTGGTTCTGTCGAACACGGCCGCCAAGATTGGCATCCCTTCGATCTGGCAGGATCGGATGGACGCAGTGCATCAAGGCGGTATCGAAGCACTGGCCGATGCGACGATGGAGCGGTGGTTTTCGAAGAATTACCGTGCCTCGCCCGATCATCTGTTCTGGCGCAACATGATGGTGCGACAGCCCGTGGACGGGTATCTGGGCTGTTGCGCCGCGATCTCAGGCACGGATTTCTACACCCCCACCAGCGGCCTGCGCCTGCCCACGCTGGGAATTGCAGGCAGCGAGGATGGCTCGACCCCACCCGATTTGGTGCGCGAAACGGTCGACCTGATCCCCGGCTCGAAATTCGAACTGATGCGCCGGGCCGGTCACCTGCCCTGCGTCGAACAACCGGCGGAATACGCGGCTCTGCTACGGGGTTTCCTGACCGAAACCGGACATTTAGAAGGAGCGTGACAATGGCAGATTTCCTGTTGGTACATGGGTCCTGTCACGGAGCCTGGTGTTGGCGCGATCTGATCCCCGCGCTTGAGGCCTTGGGCCATTCGGCACGCGCCATCGATATGCCGAGCCACGGCGCGGACCCGACGCCGATTGCCGATGTCACGCTGGACGGCTGCCGGGATGCGGTTCTGTCGGCCTCAACCCCGCAGACGATTATCGTCGGCCATTCCTGGGGGGGTTATCCGATCAGCGCGGCCGCCGAGGCCAACCCCAAAGCCATGCGGGCGCTGATCTATCTGTGCGCCTATGTTCCACAGGACGGCCTGTCTATGGTCGAGATGCGCAGGAGGGCCCCGCGTCAACTGATCGTCGACGCTGTCGAAAAATCCACCGACGGTTTGTCTTACGCAGTAAGGCCAGAGAAGGTGCGCGACCTTTTCTACCACGATTGCGCACCGGAAATCGTGCCTTATGCCTTCGCGCGTCTTTGTCGGCAGGCCGTTGCCCCGCAGGAAACCCCTCTTCCTTTGTACGGCAATTTCGCACGCGTCCCCAAGGCCTATATTCGCGCCACAGACGACCACACAATTCCGACAGAGTACGAAGAAGAAATGAGCCACATCGCGCCCGAAGAGTTGCGCGCAACGATCAACAGCTCTCATTCTCCGTTCTTCTCGCACCCCCGCCATCTGGCGGAAATTCTGGACGATCTGGAACAAAAATTGCCGGCGGCCTAACCAAGCGTAACGGGTGCTTCACACGTGAACCAAGCGTGCTAGGGTCCGGTTAAAACTTGCGACTGGGTGCCATGCGTCTGCCTTTTCTCTTCGTTCTCGGTACGGTCATGATCGACGCAATGGGCATCGGTCTGGTTTTGCCAATCATGCCCGACCTGATTGTCGAGGTTCAGGGGGGTACCCTAGCCGATGCCGCAATCTGGGGCGGCGTTCTGAGTACTGCCTTTGCGGCGATGCAGTTCGTATTCGGTCCGATTCTGGGCAACCTCTCCGACGCCTACGGGCGGCGCGCGGTTCTGTTGGTGTCGCTGTTCGTGATGTCGCTGGACTACGTGGTGATGGCCGTTGCAGGCAGCATCTGGCTGTTGCTGGCGGGGCGCATCATCGGCGGCATCACCGCCGCCACCCATGCCACGGCCGCCGCGTTCATGGCCGATGTGTCGAAACCGCATGAAAAGGCCGCGAATTTCGGCCTTCTGGGCGCCGCCTTCGGGGTTGGGTTCGTATTGGGCCCGGTAATCGGAGGGCTGCTGAGCGAATACGGCACCCGCGCGCCTTTCTGGGCCGCCGCCGCCCTATCCGCGCTGGCGTTTCTAGCAGGCCTGCTGGTGATGCCGGAAACGGTGACCGACAAAACCCGCCGGGCCTTCAGCCTGCGCCGGGCCAATCCGGTGAATTCGCTGCGGGCCATCGCCTCACTGCCCGGTATTCGCCCGATGCTGTGGGTCTATTTCCTGTATTCGGTGTCGATCTACGTCTACCCCGCGATCTGGGCCTATTTCACGACCGAGCGTTTCGGCTGGTCGCCACAGATGATCGGCCTGTCGCTGGGTGTCTACGGCATCGGTATGGCAGCCGTCCAGGGCGGCCTGATCCGCCCCGCAACGCGGTATCTGGGTGAGCGGGTCACGATCATCTTCGGCATGGGGTTCGAGATCGCCAGCTTCCTGCTGCTGGCCTTCCTGACCAACGGTTTCATTGCCCTGATGCTGATCCCAGTCACCGCGCTGGGCGCGGTCGTCACTCCGGCTCTGCAGGCCCTGACGTCTCGTGCCACGCCGGACTCGCAGCAGGGTGAACTGCAGGGGGTGCTGACCTCCTTACACGCGTTGTCGATGGTGATCTCTCCACTGGTGATGACAAGTGTGTTCGCGCAGTTCGTGAAACCCGATGCAGCACTGTATCTGCCCGGGGCACCGTTTGTACTGGCGATGCTGTTGATGGTCTTCGGGTTTGCACTCTTTTTGCGGTCGCGCCCTATCGCGGCGTAACAACGACCTCTGAATGACGGTTTCCGTCTTGCGACACAAAGTTTCTCGCGCCACCGTGGACCAAAGGGAGTGAGGTACAAGAATGCAAACTATCAAAGCCGCCGTCTGCCGGGCGTTCAACGCGCCTCTGGTCATCGAAGACATCCAGATCGCGCCCCCCGGCACCGAAGAGGTCGAGGTGACGCTGGATGCGGTGGCGATCTGCCATTCCGACATCACTTACGCCACCGGGGCCTGGGGCGGGCACTTGCCTGCCGTCTACGGGCACGAAGCCGCAGGCGTGATCACCGCAACCGGAGACGCGGCAGGAGGGTTTCAGGTGGGCGATGCGGTCGTGGTAACCCTGATTCGCGCCTGCGGGTCCTGCCCATCCTGCGCAGGTGGTCAGCCGACGATCTGCGAGACGCCCTATGACTCGGTCAACGGACCGCTGCGCACGTCGGACGGGGGGCCACTGGATCAGGCAATGGCCTGCGGAGCATTTGCCGAGAAAGTCGTCGTCAGCCACCGACAAATCGTGAAAATCCCCGAAACCATGCCCAAGGATGTCGCCAGCCTGCTGTCTTGTGGGGTGATCACCGGGGTTGGTGCGGCGGTGAATGCAGCCAAGCTCCGCCCCGGTCAGGACGTGGTTGTCATCGGTGCAGGTGGCGTCGGGCTGAATGCCATTCAGGGCGCACGCCTCGCTGGCGCGCGGCGGATTGTGGCAGTCGACATGACCGAAGATAAACTGGAAATCGCCAGGGAATTCGGCGCCACCCACGGCGTTCTGGCCAGCCAAAAGCAACCGTGGAAAGCCGCCTACAAAGCTCTGGGCGGGCGCGGCGCCGATGCGGTCCTGATCACCGTTGGCGCGATCCCGGCATATGATCAGGCCCCGCGTTATTTGGGCCGTGGTGGCAAGGCGATCATGATCGGCATGCCGCATTCAGGCGATATGTCCAGCTATGAACCCGTTGTTCTGGCGGCGCTGGGTCAGGGGCTTGTCGGCTCGAAGATGGGCGATGTGGTTATTCAGCGCGATATTCCGTGGATGATCGACCTCTATGAACAGGGGCGGTTGAAGCTGGATGAACTGATCTCGGGCCGTTGGTCTCTGGACCAGATCAACGAGGCAATTGAGGACACCAAAACCGGATCGGCCAAGCGCAACGTGATCCTGTTCGAGAGGGGGTAACGGCGGATGAAACTGCAGGACCTCGACATCATCGTCACCGCCCCGCCCGCGCCGGGCTGGGGTGGGCGCTATTGGATACTGGTGAAAGTCACCACTGATACCGGGATCACCGGTTGGGGCGAATGTTATGCGTCCTCGGTTGGCCCCGATGCGATGCAGCATGTCATTCGCGACGTCTTCGAAAGGCACATGCTGGGTGAAAATCCGGAAAACATTGAGCTGATGTTCCGCCGCGCCTATTCCAGCGGTTTCACCCAGCGCCCGGACCTGACCGTGATGGGCGCATTCTCGGGGCTTGAGATCGCGTGCTGGGACATTCTGGGCAAGGATCGCGACCGCCCGGTCTATGCCCTGCTGGGCGGGCTGATGAACAAGCTTATCCGGGCCTATACCTACCTCTACCCCCTACCCCAGCATAGCCTGACCGATTTCTGGACCTCGCCCGAACAGGCCGGGGAATGCGCGGCCGAGATGGTGCGGCGCGGGTTCACGGCGGTGAAATTCGATCCCGCCGGCCCTTACACCATTCGCGGCGGGCATATGCCGGCGATGTCCGATATTTCGATGTCGGTCGCCTTCTGCAAAGCGATCCGAGAGACCGTGGGTGACAAGGCCGATCTGCTGTTCGGCACACATGGCCAGTTCAACACGGCGGGCGCGATCCGGCTGGGCCAAGCGCTGGAGCCGTATTCTCCGCTATGGTTCGAAGAGCCCACCCCGCCAGACATGATCGAGGACATGGCCCGCGTTGCCCGAAACGTCCGCATCCCTGTAGCCACCGGCGAACGCATGACCACCAAGGCCGAATTCGGTGCCGTCCTGCGTGCTGGGGCCGCCGAGATCCTACAACCTGCATTGGGTCGCGCCGGTGGCATTTGGGAGATGAAAAAGGTCGCCGCCATGGCCGAGGTGTTCAACGCCCAGATGGCCCCCCACCTTTATGCCGGGCCGGTCGAATGGGCCGCCAACATCCATCTCGCCGCGTCGATCCCGAATCTGCTGCTGCTGGAGACCATCGAAACCCCGTTCCATGACGCCCTGATCAAAGGCACGCTTCGTGTGGACGAGGGCTTTGTACACGCCCCGACCGCGCCCGGTTTGGGGATCGACGTGGACGAAGATCTGGCCCGCGCGCATCCTTACACCGGCGACGGGTTGCACCTGCAAATGCAGGAAGTGCCCTGCGACTATGTCAACGGCAACGCCTTTCAGGGCGGCGCGCCAGCGACCGAGGGGTGACAATCAAACCCGGTTTGGGTCATATTGGCCCTACCCCAAGTTGCGAAACAGGCCACTCGTGACCACCAAGCCAGAAGACACCAAAAGCGCTCAGGCAGATAGTCCTGCCGATATGAAAGAAAGCGCCGCCCAGGCTGCGGCCTTTCTGAAAGTGCTGGCGCATGAGGGGCGGCTGATGATCCTGTGCCATCTGGGTGAAGGCGAGAAATCTGTGAGCGAGCTTGAGGACCTGCTTCAAACCCGTCAGGCAGCTGTCAGCCAAATGTTGGCGCGACTACGTCAAGAACGGTTGGTCTCGACCCGCAGAGAAGGAAAAACCATCTATTACTCGCTGCAGGATGGCAATACCGCGCAGGTCATCGGGCTGCTGTATGATCTGTTCTGCAAGCCGGACAGTTAGTTCGAGACATAGCCCGCGATCACCTGCAACAGCTTGAAGGCGGTCGCAGCGTCGTTTTCAACCACAGCCAGGAATTCCTCCTCACCGATCCGCAGACAGGACAGCTCGGTCTCGGCAACCATGCTGAGCGCGCGGGGTTCCTTGCGGATCAGCCCCAGTTCCCCAACCAGCGCGCCCGGTCCGACCTTGGTGATCAGTTGGTCGGGTCCTTCCTTCTGCGGCAGGTACAGCCCTGCCTTCCCTTCCAACACCACATAGGCGCCGTCGGTGGGCTGGTCGTCCTTCAGGAACACGACCTCGCCCGGCTGGGCATCATACCAGCGCGCACCAAAGGCCAGCAGACGCAACTGTCTGCGGTCGAGACCGGAAAACAGCGGTGTCTGCTCCAACGCGCGCAGCTTGCGCGCCAGGTCGGCCGAGGCGGCGCTGTCCTCTTCCACCGTGGTATCCCCTTTATCTGAAACCACACGACCTTGCCGGATTTCAACAAAACTGTCGAACTTGTCCGGGTTTTCAAAATGGTCATTCAGATAGATCACGGTCGTATCCGGCAACAACTCGCGCAGGTTTTTGTAGACCGCGACCTGAGTTCTCATGTCATAGCTGGCAAGCGCATTTTCCAGGATCAGAATATCAGGCTTCTTGATCGTCGCACGTGTAAAGGCCAACGGTTCGGCAAAGACGGCAGGCAGGTTCTGACCACCGATTGCGACCGGCACGTCGTAAATCAGCTCAACCACCAGCGGACGCGCACCGTTTGCGTCCAGAACATCGACAATCAACTTGCGCGCCTCGTCCGAACGACCGCCGCCAATTTGGCTGACCTTGCCGAACAGAGCATTCTCCATCACCGTCAAACCGGGCGCGAAAGCGTCTTTATGCAGTGGCAAAAAGACATCCTGCAAGCCCTCTAACAGCTTTTCCGAGTGGCTATGACGCAGTTCCAGAATGCGGTTCTTAAGCTCATCCGTGAAGGCGGGCCCGATCTGTTCAGCCGAGATCACAAACGGCACCGCCAGAAGGTTCGCCAGCTTTTCGTCATCCAGCCCCGACACGCCCTCGTTCCGGGTCTTCTCGACAAGCTCAAGTGCGGTCTCGTAAGTTTTGGCTTCCAGACCAAGCTTGCGGAACAACGGATGGTCTGTTCCGTCCAGACCAAAGATCTGGCGCAGCATCTCAATCACGTCGCGGGTCAGACTGACCAGCGTTTTGTCCAGCCCCAACTCACGCAGCTGCCCAAGGAAAACGGTCTGGCGGGCCAACAGCTCCTGCGTAACCGGAACCCGTGGCGTCGCGAACAGCAGATTTTCCGCGACAGGTAACGCCGAATTATACGTGCACCAGTCAAAGACCAACGCCTGTTGATCCAGACCGGCCTTTTGCACTGCCTGTTGCACAACAGGGCGCAGCTCAACCAGTTTCTGCGCAAGTTCCGGATGTTCGGCGGCGACGAATACCTGATCCGATCCACGTTGGAACAAAGCGGCCCCCGACCCCATTCCATCAATCAAATGCAGCCACCAGTCCCGTAACGCCTCGGGGCTATCCAAACCGGCCAGCGATGGATCGAGCCAGTCTGCTTGATATGGATCGGGGCTGTTGCCTGCGCGCTGCGTCTCGGCAAAGTCGGGGTCGTCGGTTTGGGTTGTTAGTGGCCTTTGTCGCATCGGCATCATGACATTGTCGCCCAGCGTGCCCTGAAACATGACCGGACGTGACGAGGCATAGCCGATGCGCGCGGCGACGACGCTTTGGTGCAGGGTCGCCAGATTTTCGTCGCCCACCTCAACCCGACCCGAACTGGGCAGGATTTCCCGCGTCAGCAGCTCGGCCACAGCGCGTCGATCCTCTTCGCTGGGGGCAGCGATGCCGATGGTTTGCCCGCCGGCAAATGTGAGGTTCAGATCATCCAGCACCTGATTGCCGTCCATATCCCGGACCGAAACCCGATCCAGCAAGATATCGCCATTCAGACGCGGGCAGGTTTCGGGCTCGCCCTCGAACAGCTTTTCATCCGGCATCCCCGGCGGCGCAAAGCGTTCGATCACCACATCCCAGCGCAGCGACATGTCCTGCGTCTGGTTGTAATAGGTCAGCAGTTCCTTCCACGGCGAGCTCAGATCCTTGTACGCGGCCAAGGCCGCCACCAGCGCCCCCAGCGAGACCGAGCCCTGCAGAACCAGAAGACCACCAACCAGGTAGAACATGAAAGGCGTCAACTGCGAGATGAAGTTGTTGATGAACTTCATAAAAAACTTTTTCTGGTAGATCTCGAACCGGATACCGAACAAACGCCCCAACTGTTCTGAGATCATCGCACGTCGATAGCGCCAACCGCCATTACCCCGCAGGGTCGAAGCCCCGGCGGCGTTCTCGCCGATCTGAGCGGCCAGAATGCGGACTTCCTGAATGCGTTTCTTGTTCAGTAGGTTGATCTGCCGCTGCAGCTTGGGGATCAGCCACGCCTGCAGCGGGATCAACGCCACGGCGGCAAGGCCGAACCAGACGCTTTGCAGGAACAGGAAAGACAGGATCGTGATCATCTGACCGGCTTGCAGCACCGGCTGGCTGATCGCATCCCCCATCAAACCGCCCATCGGCTCGCTTTCGGCGGTGATCATCGACACCATCTCGCCCTGGCTAACCCGTTCGAAATAGGGTTGCGGAAAGCGCAGGGCGCGGTTGATCAGTTGGTAACGGAACCGGCGCAACATCCGTTCGCTCAGCACGCCTTTCATGGTGTTGATGCGCATCTTCATCAGGCCATGCGCCAGCACCGCCACCAGAAAGGCACAGCAAAGGATGATCAGGAATGTCGTTTGCGGTAGCTCATATCCCAGAAAGTCGACCACAGGACTGGCCGCACCGATCGCATCGTTGATGATGCGCTTGGGTAGTTCCAGCGTTAAATACAACAATGGAAATAGCGTGGACGTCACGGCCAACAGGATCAGTTGATCGCGTTTTGAGTACTTCCAAATAAACCGGAAAATCGAACGTTCTATGGAACCTGCCCCTGTTGTGGATAACTGATCCGATCCTGAAGAAAGTGCCGCAAATCCAACACTCTGAATTTACAGCAATCGTGACCTGTGACGCAAATGGTTTCCAGTTAGAAATTATCCGCCATGTGTGAACAAGTTCATTTGCGCCGCAACGGTTTAGCCCGTAAGCTTCGCTTCAGGACGATATCGGGAGGAACAATTTGACTGCCAGCATAGGCGCAGTGCTATTGATGCTCTGCTTATTGCAGATCAAACATATGTTTGCGGACTATTTTCTTCAGACTCCAAAAATGTTGTCCGGGCGCGGTGAATACTTTCACTGGGGCCGCGCACAGCATGCAGCTGTGCATGTTGTCGGGTCAATAATCGTCTTCCTGCTTTTCGGGGCGCCGTGGTCATTTATTCTGATCATTTCCGCGCTGGAATGGATCGTCCATTTCAATATCGACTTTGCCAAGGCCAATTATTCGGACAAGAAAAAACTGTCTCCGGCACAGGCGGCTTTCTGGCGTGCCACTGGGCTGGATCAGTTGATGCACAACCTGACTTATATCGCGATGGTCTGGGCTTGGGTGAAATTCGCCGCCTGACCGGCACTGCGCCTACGGCGAATTTCTGGACCGGCTAGCCCAATACCGAAAAACTGCTTTCTTCATTGATCGGACGTTTGCGGGAATAGAAGCCGACATCGATCATGCGCTTGATATAGGGCAGTTCGAACTGCAGCGGCTGCGCATCGTGATCCGCCCCGCCTTCGCAATAGTCGATCAGAGCGGCCATCATCTTGCCCGCGATCGGCGCGTTCTTGTATTGGTTTCCACTGGTACCGCAGGCCATGTAGAATCCCGGCAGGCTGGACTTGTCATAGATCGGAATCCAGTCGGTCGAGGCGTCATACAGATCGACCACTCCGCGTGTCTTGGACGGAATACCAAGACTGGGCACACGTTGCGCATAACGCATCGCCTGTGTGGTCCACTGGTCGGTGAAGTCATGATTGTAGTGCACGTCATCCTCGCACCACTGATGCGGATCGCATTCCGGATCTTCCGAGCCGACCAGGATGTGGTTGCCATGCTCGGGGCGGCAATAGCATGCGATGTCGCTGTCCGACACGATGGTGCCGTCGTTTTCGAAATCGAACCCTTCGGGCGCGGGGACGTGTACAACTTCTTGCCGCAGGGGGCGGGTTTCGATGGTCATGTCGTCCAGCACGCCCGCCATCTTGTTGATGATCGCCGAACCCGGTCCGGCCACATTCACCACCACCTTGGCGCGAAGCTCCTCGCCCGAAGCTAGTTTGACGCCGGTCACGCGCCCGCCGTCGGTCAGAATCTCCATCACTTCAGCGCCGGTGCGCACCTCGGCTCCGTGCTGCTTGGCAGCATCCATAAGGTTCTGGGCCGACAAGGCCGGGTCGGTGACATAACCCGCTTGCGGCCAATACACCGCGCCTTGCATCTTGCGCCCGTTCGGTTGGCCGAATTCCGGGTCATCCATGCGGCGCGGCGGAGCGAAACTCTCCAGAGAATAGACCGGCAGGCGCTCGGTAATTTGCTCGGACGACCATTCCTCGAACGGACAATCCAGATCAGCACTGTTCTTAATGTGCTTTTCCAACATCCCATTGGCGTCTGTTTTCATCACCAGACATCCCGTCTCGCGGAACTGCGCCAGATTGGCATCTTCGGGCAGACCCAGATACGCGGCCCAGTCGCGCCAATAGTGATACCCCTCCCACGCAAACGCGGTGCCATCGAAGGTCGAGTAATGCATCCGAATGATCGCACAGGACCCTGCGGTCGACCCATGGCCCACCTGAGAATTTCGATCCAACGACAGTGTTTTCCACCCGGCTTTTGCCATCTCGAACGCGATGGCGGCTCCGATGACACCAGTGCCGATGATGATTGCGTCTGGTTGGCTCATGACAGGTCTCCTTTCCAGCAGCGCAGGGAATATGCGCTGAATTCCTCAACTTCTTCAGGTTTCGGTTCGACGCCGGTGAACGCGTACAGGTAGTGCGGCACCATCGAAATCCGTGTTTCTATCGGCTCGTTCAGTTGCGCCAGATCGTATCCGATCTGCATGTAATACAGCACTCGGGCACGGGTTTCGGCCTCGACCTCAGGATACCCGTAGCGGGCAAACATGGCGTGCAAGGCCTCGAGCCGCCGGGCGTCCGATTGATCCAAAGCGCGGCGTACCTTGCCCGATTTGCGCGCCCAGTCCCGCACGGCAAAGTCCAGTGCCGTATCAAACAGATCCGTGTTCACCACGCAGCGATGCACGTTGCAGACCGCCGCCGTGATGGTCTCCGCCGGGGCCTCAGCTTGTGCAACCAGTCCCGCCGTATTTGTGGCCTGCCAGCGGGCCAGCAAAGCGTCCAGTAATTCTTGCCGCGACTTGAAGTACCAATAGAACGAGGACCGCGACACCGCCATCCGCTCGGCCAGGCTCAGAACCTTGATCTGGTCCACCCCGTCCGAGATCAGCACATCCATCGCCACATTCAGCCAGTCGTCACGCGTGACCTTGATGTTGCCGACCAGAGGTTCAGCCTTGGGGTCGTCCCTGTGCAGGATCGGTTTAGTATTCATTCAACTCTCCGGCGGTGCGCCGCCTTCGGCAGTACGGCGCGTGATGAAATCCTGCAAGGCGCCCAGTCGGTCACTGTCACCGGTGGGTGGTTTGAAGTCGTTGAGAATACCCTTCCATACACCGGTTGCACGGTGATTTGCATCAACCGAGCCGCGCTCGGTCCAAGTGCCGAAATTGGCATAGTCGTGGACGTGGGGTTGATAGAATTCGGTATTGTACCGCTCCATCGTCTGGCTCGTGGCGAAGAAGTGACCGCTGGGTTCAACTTCACGCAGGGCGGTGTCGAAGCCGATCTCGGCGGTTCCGGCCTGCGCCCCGTGGCACAGTTCGGCGACCATGTTCAGTACCTCAGCATCGCAGACCAGCTTTTCGAAGGATACGGTCAGCCCACCTTCGAGCCAACCAGCTGAGTGGATGATCACCGTCGCCCCAGCCATCAGACAGCCCCAAAGACCGAACTGGTTCTCATTGGCTGCCTGTACGTCGTTGATGTTCGATGCCGACCCGGCAGCGGATCGCCACGGCAGCCCCAGATGCCGCGCCAACTGCCCCGCCGCCAGCGACGCCTGAAAATGCGAGGGCGTGCCAAATGCCGGCGCGCCTGACTTCATGTCCACATTGCTGGTGAACGTGCCATAGCACACAGGCGCACCGGGTTTGGTCAGTTGGGTCAGTGTCAGCGCGGCCAACGCCTCGGCGTGGGACAGCGTAATCGCGCCCGCCACGGTGATCGGCGCCATTGCCCCCATCAGGGTAAAGGGCGTGATGATCGACATCTGACCATGACGGGCAAAGTCGATCAGGCCCTGCGCCATCGGGATATCCAATGTCCGTGGACTGTTGGTATTGATGATCGTGTAGCAATGCGCATTGCCGCGAAACTCGTCATCCGACAGGCCCCGCGCGGTGGACAGCATCTCAAAGCAATCCATTACCTGCGGCGTGCCGCGCGAGAAGAAGAACGGGAACTTGTCCGTCAACTCCATCTGCGCCTGAGTGGTGAAGTAGTGGCGCAGATGGGTCGGCACGTCTTGCGGCTCGACCTGAGGTGAGATCATCTGGAACACGTCGAAATGATGCGTGAGCTTCAGGAAGTCCAAATAGTCCTGCCCGGTCGCGGGGCGGCGGCCCCGTTCTAGATCGGTGGCATTTGGCGCCCCTGCACCCGGCTGAAACACAAGACTGCCGAGTTCCAGCGTAAAGTTGCGATGGCGTGCACCGGCCTGGCAGGCGATCGATTTCGGGGCCGAAGCAACAGCGGCCTCGACCATATCGCGCCCGATGAAAACCATTTCGGTGTCTTCGTCCACGCGCGCACCGCCCACAGCAAAAATCCGGCGGGCTTCGGGCAACAGGACCTTAACGCCCAGTTCTTCCAGCATGCGCAGGGACGTTTCGTGCATGTCGGCGATCTGATCGGTCGGGAACACTTCCATCTGAGGGAACGGGTTCCTGAGCTGACGATAGTTCACGTCGCGCTTGGGTGGAGGAGCAGCCTCAACCCCGCGTCCTCGCCGTCGTCGCCCGCGTTCGGATGTTTGCGAGATCATCCTCAGCCCCTCATCGCCTTGCCTTGCGGGTCGTAGGGCGACGGCGAGATTACCCGCGCGGGGCGTTCGACACCGACCACGTGCACAATCAGTTCGGTGCCTGGTTCAGCCTTATCGCGGTTAACCAGAGCCATCGCCAGCGACTTGCCGGTATAGTGGCCGTAACCGCCCGAGGTCACAAAACCCACGCGGTCTTGGCCCGACCAGATCGGCTCGTACCCGCTGGCGTCGGCGTCCAGAGCGTCCACCTCTAGCGTCACCTGAACCTGTGCGGGGCCGTTGCCATCTCGTTCAGCCATGGCAGCGTCCTTGCCAACAAAGTCCTTGTCCCAGTCGATCCAACGGTCCATTCCGGTCATGCCCGGCGTGTAAAGCTGCGTGAATTCCGCCGACCAGATGCCAAAACTCTTTTCAAGCCGCGTTGAGAGCATCGCGTTGAAGCCACATTCGCGGATACCCTCATCCGCTCCGGCCTCAAGCAGCATGCGCCGCAGCTTGATGTGATCGCCATAGCGGCAGTTGATCTCATACCCCTTCTCACCGGTTACTGACATGCGCGCGACGCGGGCGCGCACCAGACCAATGTCGAAATCACCGCAGCCCATGAATTTCAGGCCCGAGATATCCTGTTCCGCCAGCTTCTCGACCACCGCCTGCGACTTCGGTCCGACCACGGCAAAGCCGCAGTATTCCTCACCCAGATCGCGGATAGTTACGCCGTCGATCATGTGATCGTCGAACCAGCGCATATGCCAGGCACGCAGATAGTAGCTGCCCATGATCCACCAGGTGCCGTCGCCCCAGTTAAGCACGGTCAGATCACCCTTGAGCCGCCCGTTCTCGCCCAGCATCGGGGCCAGCTTGGCGCGACCCGGTGCAGGCAGTTTCGATGCCATGACCTTATCCAGCCAGACCTCGGCGTTCGGCCCGGTGACCTCGAACCGCGAAAAGCCTGAAATATCCAAAAGGCCAACACCTTCGCGGATCACCTTGCATTCATCGGCCACTATTTCATGCGCGTTCGAACGCTTGAGCGTCGGCGTTTCCTCGAACCCTTTGGGTGCGAAGTACAGCGGCACCTCAAGGTCCCAACTGACACCCCATTTGCACCCGGCTTCGGTCATCGCATCATGCGCTGGCGCCATTTTTAGCGGACGACCTGCAGGCAGTTGCTCGTTCGGATAAGTCATCACGAAGCGACGGGAATAAAACTGGCCCGTCGTCTCGCGGATGTAGCGTTTGTTCTGGGCGAAATCGCCATAGCGCGCCACGTCCATTGGCCAGGCATCCGCCTCTGGCTCACCGTGGATCATCCATTCAGCCAGCGTCTTGCCGACACCGCCGCCCTGCAGGAAGCCCGCCATCACTGCACAAGCCGACCAATAGCCGGGTTTGCCCGGAACCGGGCCGACCAAGGGGTTCCCGTCCGGCGAAAACGTAAACGCGCCGTTCACCCATGTTTTGATGCCGACGTTTTGGATTGACGGATAGCGTTCAAAGCCCAGCGTCAGCTCATTCTCGATCCGGTCGAGCTGTTCCTGAAACAGTTCCTCGCCATAGTTCCACGGCGCGCCGTCCATGGCCCAGTGTTCGTGGTCAACTTCGTAGATGCCGACCAGAACGCCCTTCTGGTCCTGCCGCATATAGGTGAAACCTTCGAGATCCACGGTCATCGGCATCTCAAAATCGGCCTCGGCCACTTCAGGCACCGTGTCGGTGATCAAATAGTGATGCTTCAAAGGCGACACCGGCAATTCCACCCCGGCCATGCGGCCCACCTGCTTGGCCCAGAGACCCGCCGCGTTGACCACATGCTCGCACGTGATCGTGCCTCGGTCGGTCACCACCTGCCAGCCATCGGCAGTCTGGATCAGTTCCTCGACCTTGGTTTCTTCATAGTACTCGGCGCCGCGTTTCTTAGCTGCTGTGGCATAGGCCTGCACAGTGCCGGTCGTGTCGATATAGCCCTCACGATCCGCCCACATCGCGCCCAGAACGCCCTCGGTAGACATGATCGGGCACCGTCTTTGCGCCTCTTCCGGGGAGAGCAACTCGCAATCATCGATGCCAATGGACTGGAAGATGCGATAGTTTGCCTGTAGCCATTCCCACCGTTCGGGCGTGCCAGCCAGCGTCAGGCCTCCGGTCATGTGCAGGCCGATATTCTGGCCGGATTCCTTTTCGATCTCACTCAGCAGGTCGATGGTATAAGACTGCAACGCCGCCATGTTCGGGTCGGCGTTCAGCGCGTGGACCCCTCCGGCCGCGTGCCATGACGAGCCCGACGCCAGCCGGCGCCGCTCCAGCATCACCACATCCGACCAACCAAACTTTGCCAGGTGATACAGAACCGAGGCGCCGACGACGCCGCCCCCGATGACCACAACGCGATACTGAGATTTCATCTTGCTCTCCCCTGCATGGCTTGCAGTGGACGCTAGACGCACTGTTCATTTCTGTCTAGACATTTCTGTACAGTTCGGATCGCAAGACATCTGCACACACAAATCGCCGTTTTAAAGTTGAGCGCTGGGCCGGGCAGCGACTTGTTCAAACCACGCCAGCGTGGCCCGGTTTTCCTGTGGAATCCGCCGCTTGATCACGCGGGCAAAGTCGACAAAGACAAAGGCGGTGATATCGGCCAAAGTGAATTCCGCCCCGGCCAGATAAGGGCTGTCCGTCAACCGTGTTTCCAGCAGATCGAAGAAATACCCGACCCGCGTCTCACCCCGTTGCGCCAGTTCGGGAATCTGGGCGTGATTCTCGGGGCCCGGAATCGCCCGGTTGGCAAAGGCCGGGTGGGTATTGCGCAGCACCTCGGCAATCGGCAGACCGCCCTGTTGCTCGACAATGCTGTTCCACATCAGAACCAACCCCTTCTCGTCAGCGGTGCGCCCCATCAGTGGAGGCTCGGGAAATTGCGCCTCAAGATACGCCGCGATGCCAAGATTCTCGGACAGCACCGTGTCTTCATCGGTGACCAGAACCGGAAGGGTCGCGTTAGGATTGACTGCTTTGAACGCATCGCTCAGTTGTTCGCCCTTGGCGATTGATACTTCGCGAGTTTCGATTTCCAGCCCTTTTTCGGCGATGAACATGCGAGCGCGACGCGGGTTCGGTGCGGTCGAGCAATCATAGAACAGCATCGCTTTCCCCTTATCTGCGATAGATGAAACACCGTCCCTCGACGGCGTCTGGCGGCAAAGGCAGTTCGGTTAGCTTATCAAAATACATCCGATCGCTGGACACCATCAGCCCGCCGGTCGCCAGCAGCGGCTCGATCAGGGGTGAGACGAACCGGGCGAACGCATCGTTCTTTTCCCGGTTATGTCCGCCAAGATCGGCGTGGATCAGGCTGGCGGTCGCGCCAAAACGCTCCAGCGCGGCGGGTAATGTCTCGCGCACGTCCCCCAATATTACGCGATCTTCGGGGGGTGTCGAATCCGGGTGAGACGCCACCGCACGTTCGAACACATAGACCCGGCGGTTTTTCACGTATTGCACCATGTGATGATAGGTGCGCCCATTGCCCAGCCCCAGTTCGAACACCGGCCCTTCTAGGCCACGTGTCTCGGCAATGGCGAAATCCAGACAGGCGCGCTGCGACACCATGCGGTCAATAAACAGATCCAGGCGGCTTTGATCGTCGGACACGGGGAAATCTCTCCTTGATACCAGTCGACTTGTCAGATGGCGCCGACAGGACGTTTGATGACAAATCCTCAAGACTTTGTGTAGGCAAATTGGCGTCAGTTTCACAATTCCGCGACATTTCACCCCAAGAACGGGTTTGACTAGCCAGCACCAACCGCGCGAAACTGCGACAAAAAACACGGGGAGTTGATCAAGCGCATGCCGAGCTACGGCCCAACGGGTGGAACACCTGAATGACGGCGTTGTTGTCCGTCCGCGATCTGAGCATCGGATTTGGCAAGGGTGAGCCCGTTGTCAAAGGCGTCAATTTCGATGTCGAGGCCGGGCAGACGCTGGCTTTGGTCGGTGAATCTGGATCAGGCAAAACGATCTCGTGCCGGGCGGCATTGCGGATTTTGCCGCGCACTGCCCAGATACGCAGCGGTACGATTACGCTGAACGATTCCAAGGGCACAGAGGATCTGACCCGGATCAGCGAAAAGCAGATGCGCGGTATTCGCGGCAACCGGATTTCGATGATCTTTCAGGAGCCGATGCGGTCCCTCTCGCCCTTGCACAAGATCGGCAATCAGGTCAGCGAAGTTCTGTGGCTGCATCGCGGCGCGTCCGAGGCGCAGGCCCGCAAAGAGGTGCTGACCCAGTTCGAACGCGTGGGCTTTCCCGATCCCCAGCGCGCTTATGATTCTTACCCGTTTGAATTGTCCGGTGGCATGCGTCAGCGCGCCATGATTGCGATGGCGATGGTCTCCAAGCCGGAACTGCTGATCGCGGATGAGCCGACCACTGCACTTGACGTAACGACACAGGCGCAGGTGCTGGGCCTGATCAAAGAGCTTCAGCGCGAGACCGGGATGGCCCTGATCCTCGTCACACACGATCTGGGTGTGGTCGCCAATATGGCCGAGCAGGTCGTCGTCATGCATAAGGGCCGCGTGATGGAGGCCGGTGCCGCCGCCCCCATCCTGACCGCACCCGCGCACCCCTATACGCAGCAGCTGTTCAACGCCGCGCCCGAAATTCCGGACGAGGAATCCGTTGGCATCCCTATGCCCGACGAAGACCTGATCCTGCAGATGAAAGGCGTGTCGAAAACTTACACCATGCGCTCCAGCAAGGGATGGCAGGGCGATAAGCTGATCCATGCCTGCCGCGGCGTTGATCTGAATCTGGCGCGCGGCAAGACGCTGGCGATTGTTGGCGAAAGCGGCTCGGGCAAGACCACCGCAGCCCGCATCGCGTTGGGCGCCGAGCCGCCTGATCGTGGCGGAGAGGTCTTGTTCCGAACGTCACCGGACGCCGATCCGATCACCGTACACCACATGACCCGCGCCCAGCGCACTGCCTTTCAACGCAAAGCGCAGATGGTGTTTCAGGACCCCTACAGCTCGCTCAGCCCCAGAATGCGCATCCAGGACGCGATGACCGAACCGCTGGAAATTCACAATATCGGCTCGACCTCGGAACAGCGGGATAAGGCAGCCGAGATGTTGCAACGGGTCGGTTTGAACTCCGACATGCTGAAACGCTATCCGCACGCCTTTTCCGGCGGTCAACGTCAGCGCCTGTCGATTGCACGCGCCATGATGCTGGACCCGCAGCTGATCGTCTGCGACGAGCCGACCTCGGCGTTGGATGTCTCGGTTCAAGAACAAATCCTGACGCTGCTGGAAAACCTGCAGGACAGCCTGAACCTGTCCTATTTCTTCATCTCGCACGACCTTGCCGTCGTGGCGCGCATCGCCGACGAGGTCGCCGTGATGCGCCGGGGGCTGGTGGTCGAACAGGCCCCGCCCGAGACGCTTTTCTACAATCCCCGCCACCCCTACACCAAGGCGCTGATTGCCGCTCAGCCAGAACCTGACATCAACCGCCCCATCGACCTGAAACTGGTTGCTTTGGGCGCAGGTTCGCCAGACAGTTGGGATGACGCCTTCCGATTTACCGACTCCGTGATACCTTCACTGGTAGAGATGGAGCCCGGCCATAAGGTAAGATGCCATGTTTAAGACCACTCGCCCCCTGTTTCTGGCCGCCACGCTGGCTGCCGCATGGATGCTGCCCGCCACGGCGGACACCCCCACCCCTGTTGAAGGAGAATTCTGGTCCACCGAAGTGAACGCCGGGAACCTGCCCCCCGTTCAGGACCGCCTTCCGGACGAGCCGCTGGTGGTCGATCTGGCCGCCAAGGGACGCGAATTCGGAACTCCTGGCGGTACACTGCGGACCATGGTCACCCGGTCCAAGGACATCCGCCAGATGGTGGTTTATGGCTACGCCCGGCTGGTGGGGTTCAACGAGAACTACGAACTGGTGCCCGATCTGCTGGAGTCCTTTGAAAGCGAAGGCAATCGCAAGTTCACGCTGCATCTGCGCGAAGGGCACAAGTGGTCGGACGGGTCACCCTTCACCTCCGAGGATTTCCGCTATTGGTGGGAAGACGTGGCGAATAACGAACTTCTCAGCCCCTCCGGCCCGCCGGATTTCCTGATCGTCGAAGGCAAGCTGCCCACCGTGTCCTTTCCCGACGAGACGACCGTTGTTTTTGAGTGGGAAGACCCGAATCCCGATTTCCTGCAATCTCTGGCTCAGGCACGCCCGCCCTTCATCTACCGACCCTCTGCGTTTCTGAAGAAGTACCACGAGCAATATGCGGATACTGAAGAGCTTGCTTTTCTGGTCAGCGATGCCCGCGTCAAAAGCTGGGCGGCACTGCATAACAAGCTGGATAACCTGTACAAATACGACAACCACGAACTGCCGACCCTGCAGCCTTGGCTGAACGCAAGCTCGGGCAAGAAGATCCGGCACAATTTTGTACGCAACCCATATTATCACCGCATCGACAGCAAGGGCGTGCAACTGCCTTATATCGACGTGGTCGAGATGGAGATCGTCGCCCCCGGTCTGGTCGCCGCCAAGGCCAACGCCGGTGAAACCGATCTGCAGGGCCGTGGGCTGGCGTTCAGGGACGCCTCGATCCTGAAAAAGGGCGAAGAGGTCGGGAACTACAAGACCCGCCTGTGGAAGACCGGTGTGGCCTCGCAAATTGCAATCTATCCGAACCTGAATTTTGCCGATGACGGCTGGCGCGAGGTTCTGCGCGATGTGCGTGTACGTCGCGCATTGTCGCTGGCCATTGATCGCAAGACAATCAATCAGGCACTGTATTTCAAGCTGGCGCAACCCGGTGCAATGTCGGTTTTGCCTGCGTCTCCGTTCTACAGTGAGGATAACGCGCAGGCCTGGGCACAGTTCGACGTCGAACAGGCCAACGCTCTGCTGGACGAGGCCGGTCTGACCGAGCGCAACAAAAACGGCATTCGCCTGCTGTCCGATGGTCGCCCGATGGAACTGATCGTCGAAACCGCCGGTGAACGGCAAGAGGTCGAGAACGCCCTGCAGATCGTCACCGACACCTGGCGCGAGATCGGTGTCGATCTTGTCATGCGCCCACTGGACCGGGATATTCTGCGCAACCGCGTCTTTGCGGGCAACACCATGGCCTCGGTCTGGTTCGGTTGGGACGACGGCATCCCGCAGGCTCATACCTCGCCTGCTTATCTGGCGCCAACCGATCAGGTCTTTCTCGCCTGGCCGAAATGGGGCCAGTATTTTCAAACAAGCGGCGATGTCGGCGAAGCGCCTGACATGCCTGAGGCCGAACGCCTGATGCAGCTGGCCCATGATTGGGAGGTCGCTACGTCCGATGATGAGCGTAAGGCAATCTGGACCGAGATGCTGAACATCCATGCCGACCAGTTGTACGCCATCGGTATCCTGAACGGCGCGCCGCAGCCAGTCGTGGTTTCCAATCGCCTCCGCAACGTACCTGAACAAGCCATGTGGGCATGGGAACCCGGCGCGCATTTCGGCATTCACAGGCCGGACGAATTCTTCTTCGCCGACTGATCAGGAGCAGCTAAATGGTCATGCTGCGCTACGCAGTCTATCGCTTTTTCACGATGCTGCTGACGCTGCTGGTGGTGTCGGTTCTGATCTTCGTGATCATCAACCTGCCGCCCGGCGATTACCTCAGCAACCAGATTGCGGAGTTGCAGGCGTCTGGCCAATCGGCGGGTGTGGCCAAGGCCGAATTCCTGCGCACGGAATACGCGTTGGATAGGCCCATCTGGGAGCAATACCTGATCTGGATGGGTTTCTGGCCGGGTCCGCATGGCTTTGAGGGCCTGCTGCAGGGCAACTATGGCTGGTCCTTCGAATTCGACCGCCCGGTGGCCGAGATCGTGGGCGACACCCTATGGCTGACCGTAGTGGTCAATCTAGCCGCGATCCTGTTTGTCTACGCCGTGGCGCTGCCGTTGGGCGTCATCGCTGCGGCACGGTCGCGGACGTGGATCGATTATACCTCGGCCTTTGTTGGGTATCTGGGACTGGCTACGCCGAACTTTCTGCTGGCGCTGATCCTGTTCTACTATGGTCACCGCTATTTCAACCTACCCATTGGTGGACTGATGGACCCGGTCTACGAAGGCCTGCCGATGAGCTGGGACAAGTTCAAGTCCATCCTTGTCCACCTGATCGTCCCAACTTTCGTGATCGGTACATCCGGCGCTTCGGCCATGATGCAACGTCTGCGCGCCAATATGCTGGACGAACTGGGCAAACCTTACGTGGAAACTGCTATCGCCAAGGGCATGGCCCCGTCGCGGATGCTGACGAAATACCCGCTGCGCGTGGCGTTCAACCCATTTGTGGCCGACATTGGCAACCTGCTGCCCTCGATGGTCTCCGGCTCGGTTCTGGTCTCGGTCGTGCTGGGCTTGCAGACCATCGGCCCCACCCTGCTGACGGCGCTAAAAACGCAGGATCAGTTCCTGTCCGCCTTCATCCTGATGTTCGTGGCACTGCTGACCCTGATCGGAACCATGATCTCGGACATTCTGCTGGTCATGCTGGACCCGCGCATCCGGTACGAGGGGCGTGAAGCATGACACAACGCCCTGATGACCGCTATGTCGACGATGCCCCCTATGACCCGAATGTCTCCCTCCAACAGCTTGAGCGTGCCGATCTGGACGCGCCGAACTGGGTGCTGGTCTGGCGCAAGTTCAGAACCCACAAGCTGGGCCTGATCTCGGGCATCTTCCTGCTGTTGTGTTACCTGATGCTGCCCTTTGCCGGGTTCATCGCGCCCTATGGGCCGAATGAACGTAACGGAGAGCACCTCTATGCCCCGCCACAAAGCATCAGTTGGTTCCACGAGGGCGAATTCATCGGCCCCCACGTCTATCCAATCGTAGCCGAAGCCGACCTTGAGACCTTTCAGTGGAAATTCGTCCCCGACCTTGAGGACCCGCGCCCGATCAAGTTCTTCTGTGAAGGCGCCGAATACAAGCTCGCCGGCCTGATCAGGTCGGATACCCATCTATTCTGTGCACCAGAAGGGGCGACGCTGTTCCTGTGGGGTTCGGATCGCCTGGGCCGGGACGTATTCAGCCGCATCCTCTACGGCGCACAGCTGTCTCTGACTGTGGGCCTGATCGGCATCACCGTGTCCTTCGTTCTGGGCATCTTCTTCGGCTCCATGGCCGGGTATTTCGGCGGCAGGATCGACTGGGTCATCAACCGCGTGATCGAGGTTCTGCGTTCACTGCCGGAACTGCCCCTGTGGCTGGCCTTGTCCGCAGCGGTGCCATCGAACTGGAGCCCTGTCGCGGTGTTCTTCATCATCTCGATCATCCTCGGCATTCTCGACTGGCCCGGCCTTGCCCGCTCCGTACGAGCCAAATTCCTGTCGCTGCGCGAAGAGGAATACGTACGCGCGGCCGAAATGATGGGTGCAAGTTCAGGCCGGGTGATCCGAAAGCATCTGCTACCCAACTTCATGTCTCACCTGATCGCGTCGGCTACGTTGTCGATCCCCGCGATGATCCTTGGGGAAACGGCGCTCAGCTTCCTCGGTCTAGGCCTGCGGGCACCAGCCGTCAGTTGGGGTGTGATGCTGAACGATGCGCAGAACCTCGCCTCGATCGAAATCTACCCGTGGACGGCGATCCCGATGCTGCCGATCATCGTTGTGGTGCTGGCCTTCAACTTCCTCGGTGACGGTTTGCGGGACAGTCTGGACCCCTATCAGCAATGAGCCTGTTCTCCGCCCTCCCCGCCACTGACAGCTATAAGACAACCGGAAAAGGCGCGCGGCCCAGCGCGTTTGCGGTGTCGGAACTGGCCACTGCTAGTTTTGCCGCGGTGGGTCAGGAACTGGCGCGTCTCGTGACGGCATTGAACCTTGCCCCCGAAGCGCCCGAGGTTTCCGTCGATCACCGTCTAGCCTCGCTGTGGTACGGGTTTTCGTTCAAGCCAGACGGGTGGGAGATGCCTAGCCTCTGGGATGCTGTAGCCGGAGATTATCAAGCCTCGGACGGCTGGATCAGGCTGCACACCAACTTGCCGCGCCACAAGGCGGCGGCGTTGCAGGTTCTCGCGGTTCCGGGCAATCGTGACGCCGTGGCACAAGCGCTTAAAGAGTGGTCGATCTCTGATCTGGAAACCGCGATTGTGGCTGAGGGCGGCGTTGCCGCCGCCATGCGCAGCCGTACCGAGTGGCTGGAACATCCGCAGGGGCGTGCTGTGTCACGCGATCCGCTGGTCGGCTGGCAAAACCCAAGGCACATCACGCTGCGCGACCGCCCTCAGGCCACGGCCAGCCGCCCTTTGGCGGGCCTACGCGTTCTGGATCTAACGCGCGTGCTGGCGGGCCCGATCTCCACCCGAACGCTGGCGGGTTTCGGTGCCGAGGTCCTGCGCATCGACCCGCCTGGATGGGACGAGCCCGGTGTCATCCCGGATATATCTCTTGGCAAACACTGCGCCTATCTGGACCTGAAATCGCCCGACGGCCAGACGAAACTGCAGGACCTTCTTGCGCAGGCGGATGTCTTCGTCCACGGCTACCGGCCCGGAGCACTGGATGCGCTTGGCCTGAGCAAGGTCAAACGCGATGAGCTGGCCCCGAACCGGGTCGAAGTCACCCTGAACGCCTATGGCTGGCAGGGTCCGTGGTCTGCGCGGCGCGGATTTGACAGCCTCGTGCAGATGAGCGCCGGGATCGCGGATACCGGGCGCGCTTGGGCCAAGGCTGACAAACCGACACCACTGCCAGTCCAGGCGCTGGATCACGCGACGGGCTATCTGATGGCCGCAGCCGTTTTGTCCGCACTGGCCGAGGCCGCCTCCGGCAACTCGATCATGCTGGCCCAACTTTCGCTGGCCCGTACGGCAGAACTACTGACTGCACTGGCGAAATCCGAACCCGACGGTGATATTACCGGCCCATCACCCGCAGACTACGAGCAACTGCCCGAAGAGTCAGGTTGGGGAACAGGCCACCGCCTGAAACCCGCATTGGCCGTTGGTGCCGCGCAGATGTCCTGGTCCTTGCCCGCGGGGAAGCTGGGCACCTCCCATCCGGTATGGCCGTCGTTGTCCACCTGACACACCCGCCGCGCGGCACGCGCGGCTTGGCCCAACGCTTTGGGTGGCGTCTCGTCAGAGACGCAATTCAAAGGGGCGGGAGCCGCATCTAGCGGTCATCCCCGCCGGGGCCGATATCGTCCAAATAATCCTCGTCAATCGCAGCCTGCACAGCACCGGTTACCGCTTCACGCTGCTTAGGAGACAAGTCTTCCGGGTCCTTCCCTTCAGCCAACCGCACCGTGACTTCCCGGTGCGCGAACTTGATACCTTCGCGGGCAAACAGTTCGCGGATTTCCTGATAGACCTTCTTACGCACCAGCCACTGATCGCCCGGCTTGGTCATGAACTTGACCCGGATGATCATCGCCGAATCCTGCATCTCGATCACGCCCTGCGATTTCAGCGGCTGGATAAAGTTTTCGCCGATCACCGGGTCGCTCAGCAATTCCTGCCCCAGCTTCTTGATCAGCTTCCGCACCTTCTCGACATCCGTGTCATAAGTCACGCGCAGTGGCAGCTTCATGATCACCCAGTCGCGGGAATAGTTGGTTAGCACCTTAATCTCGCCAAACGGGATCGTGTTCAGAGCGCCAAGATGGTGGCGCAACTGGAAAGACCGGACCGAGATTTTCTCGACCGTCCCCTTCACATCCCCGATATCGATATATTCCCCTTTGCGGAACGCATCATCCAACAGGAAGAACGCGCCCGAAAAGATATCGCGGACCAGAGTTTGCGAACCGAAGCCAACGGCCAGACCCACTACGCCCGCACCTGCGAACAGTGGGCTGACATTGATGCCCAACTCCATCAGAACGATCAGAACGATGGTGACAACGACGACGGCCAGGATCGCCCCGCGAAACAGCGGCAGCAACGTAGCCAGACGGCTTTGCCCACCTTCACCGCCTTCGTCGCCCAGTTCCGCCTCTTCACCACCATCGTCGATCTCTTCTGCTATTTTCGTGTCGATCCAGATGCGGAAAAAGTGGAACAGGATGTACCCGATAAACAGGATAACCATCACGTCCAAAGCCCGGTCAATCGGCAGGTCCTCGCTCCAACTGGCGTCGGGGTTCCAGATCACGACCAGTGCATAGAGCCCGACCACAAAGGCCAGAATGCCAGCCACGCGACGGGCCAAGTCCTCATAGGTCAGCATGCTGTGCTTGCGCACTTCGGCCTCTACGGTTTCCACCGGTTCCTCAACATCGCCCAAAGCGTCATCAGTGTTCATCTCCTCCATCTGGCGATTGCGGTCGAAGTAACGCTCAAGCAAGTAATTCATGGCCCCGTAGGCCACGACCACCGACATGAAAATCGCATAGCTGCTGGCCACGATCGGCAGCGAGTTCTCATTCTCCAGCACCAGATCGACCGCCAGCTTGAACCAGCTGAAGACGATGTAGACGATCAGAACGGGCGCCCAGGCAAAGGAAATAAACCGCACTATCCACGAGACCGCATCCGCTGCCCGCCCTCCACGGATGGCGTTGGAAATGGCGCGGGCATTGAACAGGATCATCAGCACGTTGCCCAACGCCCCAAACATGGTCAGCCCGCCATAAACCATGGCGTAAACGTTGTAGTTCAACCCGAAATCCGCCACCCAAGTCGCAAACAGCACCACCGAAATGTCATAGGTCGCCAGCGCCGAGGCCCAGAAATACAGCCTTTTTGCATCCCGGTCGGAAAAGGGCGGCAGGCGGTATTGGCTCAGGTAGGGCGACAGCACCATGCGCCACAGATCGGAGACCGTGCGCGACAGGAAAAACGCCGTGAATATCGCCGTGACCGTGAACTGGATCGAGATGTCCTCAGCCTCGCCAAAGAAAAGGTATCCCACGATCAGGGCCATGAGCATAGCAAAGACCGTGCCTCCGATCCCCATGAAGAACCGGAACACCAGAAACGGCATTTTCTCGCGGTAGCCCTGCGGGTTCTCCTTGGATCGTGCCACAACCAGCTTTTTGGCCATGCGCTTGCCGTAAATCTCGGTGGACAGCCAGCGCCCCAGCAGCAAGAACAGGACATTCCAGAACAGAACCTCGACATAGGTCTGGATGCGGCCATCAGGGCTGGTCTGGCGCAGGATGTACTGCACTTCGAAGATCGAATAGGGCAAAGCCTCCAGTCGCGAATTCATTGACTCACGGAATTTCGAAAACCTCTCCTGCGCTTTCATCAGCTGAGAGCCTTCGGCCATCGGATCATGGGGTTCATCCGCTGCGGCGCTGGCACCACCCGAGGACACAATCTGCCCCGCGCTGTCGATAACAATCACGCTGGCGCCGGCCTCGGTCGCGGTGCGTATCGCTGCGGCCAGATCGCCCTCGGCGCTTGTATCCGCCTCGGAATCCGAACTGTACCCAGGGATCAAGGACGTCTGCGCTGCCGCTCCAGTGACAAAGGCCGCTGTAAACGCCCAGATCACCAGGGCCATTCCAGCTAAAAGTTTGAGTTTCATCGAGTTATTCGTCCAATCCGCATGATGCGCCACAGAATACCGAAGCACCTGAGTATATTCAAATATTCAGCCTTTCTCTTCCCGAGATCGTGTCAATTCGTGTTCCCTGTGCAATGCTGGCGACTTGGGTGTTTGCAACCTTGAAAAAACTGAATATGACCAACCCTGAAAGTTGGGTGAAATTGTGGGATCAAGTACAAGCTCAAACGGTGGAAAGTTCTTTGGTCGCAAGGACCGGGAATGTTGCCAATTCACAATGCTTGTCGAATTTGCACAATTTCGTCTCCCCCTTTGGCAAGCGACGGCAAAGAATATACGGTAACGGGTGTAAACGCGCGGATTTGCACCGAGAAACACGGCAGGCGAAAGCATGAGCCTAAGAATACAAAACGACACCACCGGCCGGGCGCCGCGCATTCTGTTCTACAGCCATGATACGTTCGGATTGGGGCATTTGCGCAGGTCGCGCGCTTTGGCTGCGGCTATCACGCAGGCCAACCCCGAGGCCTCTGCCCTGATCTTGACCGGGTCCCCGGTAGCTGGCCGTTTCACCTTTCCGCGTCGGGTTGACCATGTGCGCCTGCCTGGCGTGACCAAACGCGCCGACGGGTCTTATGCGGCCCGGACAATCGGCATGGGCATCGAAGAGGTGACCGAGCTGCGCGCGGGCCTGATCCAGACCGCCGTGCAGCAGTTCGACCCCGATATGCTGGTCGTCGACAAGGAGCCCACCGGCTTTCGGGGCGAGTTGTTGCCGACGCTGGAAAGCCTGCTGCATTCGCAACGCACCAAACTGGTGCTGGGCCTGCGCGACGTACTGGACGAGCCCGAGGTTCTGGCAGCTGAGTGGGAGCGGAAAGAGGCTCTGGCCGCGACTGAACGTTTCTATGACGAAATCTGGGTCTATGGGCTGCGTTCGATCTATGACCCGACGCAGGGCCTGCCACTCAGCCACGCAGCGCAGTCGCGCATTCACTGGACGGGCTACCTGCGCCGCGATCTCGGCCCGGTCGGTGAGCCGCCCGAACAGCCCTACATTCTGATCACACCGGGTGGTGGCGGAGACGGCAAGGCGATGGTGAACCTCGTCCTATCGGCCTACGAAAAAGACCCGACACTGTCGCCGCGTGCCGTGTTGGTCTACGGCCCCTTCCTGTCTGGTGAACTGCGCGAGGATTTCGAAACCCGCGTTGCCGCGCTGAACGGGCGGGTGACCGCCGTTGGCTTTGAATCCCAAATCGAAACGCTTTTTGCCGGGGCCGCCGGGGTGGTCTGCATGGGCGGCTACAATACGTTCTGCGAGGTTCTGTCCTTTGACAAACGCGCCGTTATCGTGCCCCGCACGACGCCGCGGCTGGAACAATGGATCCGTGCCTCACGTGCCGAAGGTCTGGGTCTTGTCCGGATGTTGGACGAAAACCGCGACGGGCTGACACCGGATTCGATGATACAGGCGATCCGCAGCCTTCCGCGCCTGCCTCTGCCATCGCAGGCCATCCAAGGTGGTTTGTTGGACGGGCTGGACTACGTCACTGACCGGGTTGATGCCCTGCTGAGCCAGGAACAGGAACGGGCCACCGGATGACAACGCCTCAGCCGAAACTGGCGGTGCTGGTCAAGGGTTGGCCGCGCCTCTCCGAGACGTTCATCGCGCAAGAACTGGTCGCCTTGCAGGAGGCCGGGCACAGCTTTGACATCTGGTCCCTGCGCCACCCGACCGACGTGAAACGGCACCCGCTGCACGACCGTTTCCGGGGTCAGGTGCGTTACCTGCCGGAATACCTTTACGAAGAGCCTCAGCGTGTCTGGGCCTCACGCCGGTTAGCACAGACGCTGCCCGGATATGCCGAAGCCTATCGGATCTGGCGCGCGGATCTGCGCCGTGATCCGACCCATAACCGAATCCGCCGCTTTGGTCAGGCTTGCGTTCTGGCCGCTGAACTGCCCGAGGCAACACGGGTGATGTACGCGCATTTCATGCACACCCCCTCCTCGGTCGCGCGCTATGCCGCCATCATGCGCGACCTGCCGTGGAGCTTTTCGGCCCATGCCAAGGACATCTGGACGTCACCCGACTGGGAAAAGACCGAGAAACTGCAGGCGCGGACCCATGGCGCGGCCTTTGGCGCGACCTGTACCGCCATCGGGGCAGACCACCTGCGCAGTCTGGCCGATGATCCGGCGCGGGTTGATCTGATCTATCACGGGTTGGACCTCGCCCGCTTCCCTGCTCCGCCGGTCCGTACCCAGCGCAGCCCGGATGCACCCTTTCAGATGTTGTCCGTCGGTCGTCTGGTCGAGAAAAAGGGCTTTGACCGGCTGATCGACGCTTTTGCGATGCTGCCGGACGCGCTGGACTGGCGCTGGACCCATATCGGCGGCGGTACGCTCGGCGACACCCTGCGCGCCCGAGCCGAGGCTGCAGGCGTTTCGCATCGGATCACATGGAAAGGCGCTTGCGACCAGCCCGAAGTGATTGCGGCGATGCGCGTGTCCGACCTGTTCGTGTTGCCCAGTCGAATAGCGGCGGATGGCGACCGTGACGGATTGCCCAACGTACTGATGGAGGCCGCGTCTCAACTTTTGCCTATCCTGTCGACGCCGGTGTCAGCCATTCCCGAGTTCATTGAATCCGGAAAGCATGGGATGCTCTCTGACGACGACCCCGCCGCGCTGGCCTCGGCCATCACTGACATGGCCACAGCGCCCGAGCACACCGAGTCGATGGCCAATTCCGCCTATGACCGCCTGATCGACGAGTTCCGCATGGACCCTGGCATCGCCCGCCTGTCCGAACGACTGCGCGCACTGGGTGCGGATACGGTCTGATGGCAAGGATCGCCTTTTACGCGCCCATGAAAGCGCCCGACAGCCCGGTGCCGTCGGGGGACCGAGAGATGGCCCGCAATTTGATGCAGGCGATTGGGGCACAAGACGATACGGTCGAATTGGCCTCTCGGTTGCGCGTCTATGACAAGGTTGGGGACACGCAGGCACAGGCTGCCTTGCGCGCCGAAGCCGACACCGAGGTAAAGCGCTTGATTAGCGACCTGCCTGCGGACACTGCGCTTTGGGTGACCTATCACAACTACTACAAGGCACCAGATCTGCTGGGCCCACGCGTTTGCGCGGCCCGGAACATTCCTTACGTCCAATTGGAGAGTACCCGCGCAAGCAGCCGCCTGAACGGCCCTTGGGCTAAGTTCGCCGCAGCCGCGCATGACGCCTGCGACGCGGCGCAGTTGATTTTCTACCACACCGCCAATGATCTGATCACACTGGAACGGGAACGATTCGGGGAACAGCGCCTTGTTGAACTGCCCCCTTTTCTGCCCTTGTCAAACCTTCCGCCCGCCTCAACCTGCGACGGGCCGATGCTGACGGTGGGCATGACGCGGCACGGCGACAAACTGGCGTCCTATACCCTTCTTGCTCAGTCTCTTGCAATCTTACCGGGCGACTGGACCCTGAACATCGCGGGTGACGGCCCTGCCCGGTCAGAAGTCGAGGCCATGATGACCCCTTTCGGATCAAGGGTCCGCTTTCTGGGACAGTGCGACCGAGATGCCCTGCGGGAACTCTATGCAAAGGCTTCGGTTCTGGTCTGGCCGGGCGTGAACGAGGCTTATGGCATGATCTATCTTGAGGCACAGGCCAGTGGCGTACCCGTCGTCGCGCAGGATCGGCCCGGTGTACGGGATGTGTTAACCCCGTCCGACTACCCTACCGTCGAGGAAGGACCAGAAGGGCTGGCCGCACGGCTTCGCACTTTGTTGGGCGACCGGAACCTCCGCCTATCACTGGGGTCTGAGGGCCGCGACCGGATGGCTGAACGCCACCTAATGCCTGCCGCCACCGAACGGTTCTGGCAGGTCGCCCGCCCGCTACTGGAGACCGCTCGATGACCCGTCTGGCCCTGCTGCGACACGGACACACACACTGGAACCGCGCGGGCCGCATTCAGGGGCGCAGCGACATTCCACTAGACGATAACGCCCGGGCAGAACTGGCTGCCACGCGCCTGCCTGCATCGTGGGACAGCGCAACCCTCTGGTCCAGTCCGTTGAAGCGGGCCAGTGAAACCGCCCGTCTGGTGGCCGGGCGCGAGCCGCATACCTCGGACGCGCTGACTGAGATGAATTGGGGCGATTGGGAAGGTTTGTGTGGGGTCGATCTGATCGCAGATCCCGTCAGCGGGTACCGCCATATCGAGGACTGGGGCTGGGAATACCGCCCCCCAAACGGAGAGACCCCAGCCGAGGTTTGGGTCCGACTTCAGCCGTGGCTGGCAAACCTGTCGAGCGACACAGTCGCTGTCTGCCATATCGGCATCATGCGGGTCATCCTCGCCCGTGCCTGGGGGTGGGATTTCAACGGCCCCGCCCCCTTTAAAATCAAGCGCAACCGCCTGTATATCGTTGATATGTCAAATATGACGCCCCTGCCCGAACCGATCCGCCTGATAAGACCCGAGGCCTCCTCATGAAGGTCATGGTCGTTGTCACGCACCTGTTGGGCACCGGGCATCTGAGCCGCGCCCTGACATTGGGCCGGGCCTTTTTGCGCGCCGGACACGAGACCTTTGTCGTCACGGGTGGGATGCCAGCGCCACAACTGGATAGCACGGGCATGACTCTGCTGGGGCTGCCGCCGCTCCGTTCTGATGGCACCGATTTCACCCGACTTTTGACCCAAAAGGGTGACGTGGCAGACGCAACCTATCTGGCGGTCCGCGAAACCGCACTGGTTGAGGCCGTCCAGAGTTTCGAACCAGACGTTCTGATCACCGAGCTGTTCCCCTTTGGTCGCCGATCATTGGCATCCGAGTTTATTGCAGCGCTGGAAGCGGTTCACGCTCTGCCACGTCGTCCGATTGTTCTGGGGTCGATCAGGGACATCCTCGCGCCGCCTTCGAAACCGGCAAAAGCGGAACGCGCAGAAGAGATCGTGTGCGATTTTTACGACGGCATCCTTGTGCATTCCAATCCCACCGTTGTTCCGCTGGACGTCAGCTGGCCCGTAACCGACCGCCTGCGTGAGCGGATATTCTATACCGGCTTTGTCGCCCCCGAAGCCCCTGCACCGCACCCCGACGCGTTAGGGAAAGACGAAATTCTGGTCAGCGCAGGCGGTGGGTCGGTGGGCCAGCCAATCTTTCGCGCGGCCATCGAGGCCGCCCAAAAGATGCCCAACAGGCGCTGGCGCCTGTTGGTGGGGGGACAGGACGCACACGCACGCATAGAACAATTGCAAAATCTGGTCGGTTATGCCCCGGTTACTCTTGAACCCGTACGCCCCGATTTCCGGCAGATGCTGCCTCTTGCCGCCGCCTCAGTCAGCATGTGCGGTTACAATACCGCTCTGGACGTTCTGCAATCGGGAACACCCGCCGTGTTTGTGCCGTTCGACGATGGTAAGGAGGTTGAGCAGAGCCTGCGGGGCGAGAGTCTCTCGGAACTTCTTGCCATCGAGGTTTTGCCCACCAAGAAACTTGACGGAGCGGCTTTGGCGCAGGCCATCTCCACTGTTATGTCAGAAGGCCCCCGCCCGGTTTCCACCGACGGCTTTGATGGCGCCGTCAAATCGGTTGAAATCGCATGTTCCTTGAGGGGGCAGGCATGATCTTCGACTGGCGCCCTTTGGAAACCGAACTGGACATCTGGCAGGCGCGGGGTCTGACACTGCCCCTGTGGTGGCGGGACGATGACGCGGTATCGGTAACACCGCAGCTTGGGACGTTGTCAGAGCTTTCCCAGTCTCTCGACCTGCCCGTCCACCTTGCGATCATCCCTCGCCATGCAGATTCCGGATTGGTGGAATATGTCGCGGAACTCGCGATGCTGATCCCGGTTGTGCACGGTTGGGCGCATCAAAACCACGCCCCGCCAGAGGAAAAGAAGTCCGAATTCCGGTTGCACAGGCCAATACCGAATATTCTAGACGACGCGCGCGCAGGGTTCGAACGATTGCACGCGCTGTTCGGGGACAAGCTGTGCCCGATCTTCGTACCGCCTTGGAACCGCGTTGCGCCCGAGGTGGTGCGTGAACTGCCAGAACTGGGTTACCGCGCTGTCTCAACAGCTACGCCACGCAAGACGCGAATGCCTACGCCCGGGCTAGAGCAGATCAACACCCATCTTGACCCCATTGATTGGCGCGGAACACGGGGGCTGGTTAGCCCGGATAATCTGGTCACCCAAACGGCGGGTCTCTTGCGGGATCGCCGCGAAGGGCGGACGGATAATACCGAGCCCTTCGGCGTATTGACCCATCACCTGGTCCACGATGCCGACATCTGGACTTTTACCGAAGCCCTGCTGCGCAGGCTTCTGAGCGGCCCCGGTATTGCCTGGGCCTTACCAGCCAACACATCAACCGGAGACCCCGAATGAGCCGACTGGATTCCATGCTGCGCCGTTTGACTGCGCAACGCGACGGGCTGAACTGGGCGGTCGCTCAGATCAGCGAGATGGAGGGTGACGTGCTGGACATGGGGCTGGGTAATGGCCGCACCTATGATCACCTGCGTGAGATCCTGCCTGAGCGGCGCATTTGGGTGATGGACAGGGTGCTGCAATGCCACCCGTCCAGCACGCCCCCGGCAGAGGATTTTTTGCAGGGCGAAGCAGAACCTATGCTTGAGAAGCTGGCCGCAGGCGGGGCTAGGATCGTGCTGGCGCATTATGATTTTGGCCGGGGTATTAAAGCGGAAGACGTGACCGAAGCCGCACGCCTCAGTCTCATGATCGCGCAGGTGATGCGACCCGGTGGGTTGTTGATCTCCGGTCAACCTCTGGTGGGATTCGAACAAATTAGCGGCCCGGACACCATCGCGCCGGATCGTTATCTGTTCTACCGCGCCTGATCAGGCCACGCGCCGGCCGCGCGACCAGACGCCGTTCAACGCGGGCGCGCCTTCGCGCAAGCGGAAGCGGATGACGTCCGCGCGCGCGCCTTGGCGCAATTCTCCGCGATCTTCCAGCCCAACAACGCGCGCCGGAGTCTGGGTCACTGTCCTCAAACCGCGCGCCATATCCCCCCAACTTTCACCCAAACGCGCCGCCGAGAGCAGCAGCGCCGCTGGGACGTAGTCCGATGACAGAATGTCGAGGTGTCCCAGATCGGCCAGCTCCTGCGCGGCGACGTTGCCGGAATGCGACCCGCCGCGGATCACGTTGGGCGCACCCATCATCACCTTGATGCCGTGGTCGTGACAGGCACGGGCAGCTTCAACAGTGGTGGGAAATTCAGCCAACCGAATGCCGTGACCAGCGGACACCGCCACCTGTTCCTGCGTGGTATCATCATGGCTGGCCAGCATCGCACCGAAACGTTGGGCGGCCTTGACCGTTTCAACCTCATGCTGGTCGCCATACCGGTCACGCAGCGCCTTGAGTTGCGCGACATGCTGCAGAAAATCGTCATCGGTCATACCGTGCTTGCCCTTCATGTAGGCCTCAAGCTGCGACATGTCTCGGAACTGCCTCTGTCCGGGCGTATGGTCCATCAATGATACCAGCCCCACTCGGTCTTCGGGGCCGAACTCATCCAATTCAGCGACCAGAGTTTCCGAACAGACCTCGGCCCGCAAATGCAGGAAGTGGCTGATCTTCAGCGCATCCTGTTCACGCAGCTCCCATAGCTCACGCGACAGATCGCGGGCGTATTTTTTGTATCGGTTGCCGCTGGGGATCGAGCCAATGCGCATCGCATCGAAAACCGTCGTGATCCCGGTGCTGGCCAGTTCGGCGTCATGGGCCAGAATCGCCGCCGCGTGGGGCCAATCGACCTTGGGGCGCGGCTGAATATGACGCTCAAGATTGTCTGTGTGCAGTTCAACCAGACCGGGGCTGACGTAGTCGCCGCCGCAATCCACCGCGCCTGCCGGAACTGCTGCGCCCGTGGCGATTTCGGCAATGGATTCACCCACAATCCGCACGCTGCCCGTAACGGTCTCATCCGGCAGGACAAGCGTGGCATTGGCAAGGATCATTTCTTCTGTCATCTGAACTTCACACGGTCTGAGCTATTGGGAAGGCCACGCATAGGAGGCCAATGTGACATTCACGCGATACGCGATCTACTTTGCGCCACCGGCCAGGGCTGAATGGGCGAAATTCGCCACCAGTTGGCTGGGCTGGGATGTGGAAACAGGCAATGATGTCGCGCATCCGGTAGTCGATGGCGTGGACGTGGCGGCAGTCACGCAAGTGCCACGCAAATACGGGCTGCACGCGACGATGAAACCGCCCTTTCGCCTGCGCGACGATCAGTCGGTGGAGGCGTTGGTTGATGCCTGTGCGCGGCTCGCACAGATGCAGCCTCCGGTCACGCTGGACGGGTTGGAGATTGCCCGCCTCGGCCGATTTCTGGCCCTGCGCCCTTTGGGCGATGAAGCCGCGCTGAATACGCTTGCCGCCGCCTGCGTGCGTGATCTGGACAGTTTCCGGGCGCCCGCGTCCGAGGCTGAACTTGAGCGCCGCCGCCGTGCTGGTCTGTCGCCCGAGCAGGACGTCAACCTGGTGCAATGGGGTTACCCCTACGTGATGGAGGCCTTCCGCTTTCACATCACGCTCAGCGGTAGGCTGAGCAAACCGACGCTGGCGACAGTTCAGGACGCCCTGCAAACGAGGCTTGGGCCCCTGCTGCCCTCCCCGTTCGAAATCACCGATCTGGTCCTTGTGGGCGAGGCAGAAGACGGGCGTTTTCACCTGATCCATCGCTACGCCCTTTCCGGTTGAAGCTGTGACAGGATGGCGGCAATTGTCGCCTCCAACGGCCCTGAATTGTCAATCTTGATGACCCGCGCCAACCCCTCTGGCAAAGGTTTCGTTGCCCGCGCCAGCCGCCGCGCCTGTTCCTGCCCGCACTCGCGGGCCCGGGCGGAAAGGCGCTGCGTCAGAACGTCCGGGTGGGCGGTCAGAGAGATTATGACCAAATCGCCAAACACCTCTTGAGCCTGCAGAAGGACCGAGCGGGACAGGTTCACCAGAACCGCCTCCGACTGGTGCCGCAGGTCTTCAATTCCCTTGGGCACCCCGTAATACAAGCCATGCGCGGGCCAGTGCAGCGCAAAGGCACCTTCGGCCACCATCTGCTGAAAACCCTCAGCCGACACACGGTCGAAATCCTCGCCCTCTTCGCCTTCCGGGCGGGTGATCACCCGACGGGCCCTGACAATGCCCGGCGCGCGGGCCTCCAGCGCCTCCATCACGCTGTCCTTACCAACGCCCGAGGGTCCAACGACCGCTATGACCGGCGCAAGGCTCATGCGGCTACACCGGGGGTGAAGTCTGAGACGTTGATCTCGCGGTCGCAAACCTGGTCGCGAGCGCCGACGTCATGGAAAATACCAACGATAGCAGCGCCGCGCACTTTGGCCTCTTCGATCAGTGACAGCACCGTTTCCCGGTTTTGCACATCCAGCGAGGCTGTCGGTTCATCCAGCAACATCGCCGGATAGTCATGCGCAAAGCCTCGGGCTATGTTGACCCGCTGTTGCTCACCGCCCGAAAAGGTCGTTGGGCTTAGCGACCACAGACGTTCAGGTATATTCAGCCGCGCCAACAAAGCCGCTGCCTTGTCCAGCGCCACCTGCCGATCACATCCGATGGCCAACAGAGGCTCCGCCACCACATCCAGCGTCGGCACCCGGGGCACCACGCGCAGGAACTGGCTGACGTAACCCAGCGTCTCGCGGCGCAGCGCCAGAATCTCGCGCGGTTCGGCCTGCACCACATCCAAGCCACCGACCAGAACCTGCCCGGATGCCGCCAGATAGTTGCCGTAGATCACCCGCATCAAGGTCGATTTGCCCGCCCCCGATGCCCCGGTCAGCGCGACACATTCGCCCGGCGCAACCGTCAGCGAGGCTCCCTGCATCACCGGGATCACCGCGCTGCCTTGATTGTGCAGAGTAAAGCTCTTGCTGACATCCTTAAGCTCAATCATCGCCTTCACTCTCAAACCTGCAGTACGCTGGACACAAGCAACTGCGTATAGGCGTGTTGCGGATCGTCCAGCACTTGATCGGTCAACCCGGATTCGACCACGTGACCGTCCTTCATCACCATCAACCGGTCCGCCAACAGCCGCACCACGGCCAGATCATGCGTGACGATGATGGCGCTCAGCCCCATCTCACGCACAAGCCCGCGCAGCAAATCCAACAGCCGCGCCTGAACCGAGACGTCCAGCCCGCCTGTCGGTTCGTCCATGAACACCAGCCGAGGCCCCGTGACCAGATTACGCGCGATCTGCAGGCGTTGTTGCATCCCGCCTGAAAACGCGGTCGGGCGGTCGTCCACGCGGGCGCCGTCTATCTCGACCCGGCCCAGCCAGTCAATTGCCCGGTCGCGGATCTGGCCATAGTGACGATCACCAACGGCCATCAACCGCTCACCGATATTACCGCCGGCACTCACCGACATGCGCAACCCGTCGCGGGCGTGCTGATGGACAAAGGCCCAGTCAGTGCGACCCAGCATCCGCCGTTCCGGTTCTGACATCGTCACCGTATCCACCGGGCCGCCGGTACGGGTGTCAAAGACCACCTGCCCCGCGTCGGGCTCCAGATGCCCGGCAAGACAGTTCAGCAAGGTCGATTTGCCGGAACCACTTTCGCCGACGATGCCCATCACCTCGCCGGGGTAGAGATCAAAGCTGACATCGGTACAACCAATCCGCGCACCATATCGCTTTTCGATGCCATTGACCTGCAACAACGGAGTCATATTGCGCCCTCCTTGCTCAAGCGTCCTTCGTGGCCCTGCGCGCGGCGAGACCGGCAGAAATCGGTGTCCGAACAGACAAACATCCGGTTGCCCGCGTCATCCATGATCACCTCGTCCAGATAGCTGTCCTCGGCACCGCACAGGTCGCAGGGGTGGTCGGCCTTGGTGGCTTCGAACGGGTAATCTTCGAAATCGAGGCTGACGACCTGAGTATGCGGCGGCACCGCGTAAATACGCTGTTCCCGCCCGGCCCCGAACAACTGGATCGCGTCCATCTCAAGCTTGGGGTTGTCGAATTTCGGGATCGGAGACGGATCCATCACGTACCGCCCGGACACTTTCACCGGATAGGCATATGAGGTCGAAATCGCGCCGTGCTGGCTGATGTCTTCGTACAGCTTCACATGCATCAGGCCGTATTCCTCAAGGCTGTGCATCTTGCGCGTCTCGGTCTCGCGTGGTTCCAGAAACCGCAAAGGTTCGGGGATCGGCACCTGATAAACAAGGATCTGATCCTCGGTCAGCTTCGCTTCGGGGATGCGGTGGCGGGTCTGGATGACTGTGGCGTTTTCGGTTTCCTCGGTTGTTTCAACGCCTGCGGTGTTCTCAAAAAACTTACGAATTGAAACGGCGTTGGTGGTGTCATCTGCGCCCTGATCGATCACTTTGAGAGTGTCGTCCGGCGTCAAAGTCGCGGCCGAGACCTGCACACCACCAGTGCCCCACCCATAGGGCATCGGCATTTCGCGACTGGCGAACGGTACCTGATACCCGGGTACGGCCAACCCCTTCAGGATGGCCCTGCGGATCATTCGCTTGGTTTGCTCATCCAAATATGCGAAATTATATTCATTCATTTTGGTATCACTTTGTTTTTACTGGTGTTGGTGTGGGCATATTCCTGAGTTGTTTTTTCGTAATATCTCTTATGATCTATATCGTGTGGCGACGGGTTCACTCGCGACGGCGACAGAGCGCCATGCGTCGCGATACAACAGGCCATTGGAGTGCGATTGAGCCTTCGCAAGACAATTTTGTTTCCCGAGAAAGGCCAATCCAAGAGCCGAGTGGGCAAAATTCCGCCTACAGAAACAAAGGGGCGCATTAGCGTCATTCTGCAGCCTCTTTCAATGCGGTCCGTTCCTCCGCTTCGCGGCGCAGCTTGCGGACCAGTTCCAATTCGGACTGGAAATCGACGTAATGCGGTAGCTTGATATGTTCGAGGAACCCGGTGGCCTGAATGTTGTCTGCATGGCTCAGGACAAATTCTTCGTCCTGCGCGGGGGCGCCCAGATTGTCCTCGCCCAGTTCCTCCCAACGCAATGCGCGGTCGACCAAGGCCATGGCGATGGATTTGCGTTCCGATTGACCAAAGACCAGCCCATAGCCTCGCGTGAACTGAGGCGGTTCAGTCTTTGAGCCCTTGAACTGGTTGACCGTCTCGCATTCGGTCACTTCAACCTCGCCGATCTCGATGGCAAAGCCCAGTTCGGGGATTTCCATCTCGACCGCGACCTTGCCGATGCGCAATTCGCCGACAAAGGCGTGGTTGCGGGCATAACCGCGCTGGGTCGAATAGGCCATGCCCAGCACGAACCCCTCATCTCCCCGGGTCAGCGATTGCAGACGCAGGGGGCGATTGGCCGGGAATTCCATCGGTTCGCGGGTCAGGTCGCCGGGGGTGGCATCGCTGAAAGGTTCGTCCTGAATGATGTCCTCGCCCTTGAGGAACTCGGTGATATGCGGCGTTGGCTCCATGCGCGGCTGTGCTTCGGGGGCTGCCGGAACCTCGCCCTCGGCGGCCAGTTTGAAGTCCAGCAGGCGGTGTGTGTAGTCGAATGTCGGCCCCAGCACCTGCCCGCCCGGCGCATCCTTGAACGTGGCTGAGATGCGGCGGTCACAGGTCATCTCTCCGGTTTCCACCGGGTTGGAATAGCCAAACCGGGGCAAAGTCGTACGGTAGGCGCGCATCAGAAAGATCGCCTCGATCAGATCACCACGCGCCTGTTTGATCGCCAGCGCTGCCAAGTCCGGGTCGTATAACGAGCCCTCTGCCATCACCCGGTTCACCGCAAGCGACAGCTGTTCGCGGATTTGGTCGATGCTCAACTCGGCAATGTCAGGCGACCCGCGGCGTTCCTCAGCCAACCAGGCATGAGCGTTTTCGATGGCCCTTTCACCACCTTTGACGGCTACGTACATTGTCTAACCCTCCGCATTGATCAGCGTGCTGCGCGGCAGGGCCGCAAGCCTGTCATCGCATGTGAAGAAAAAATCGCAGCCCAGAGGGTAAAGCGCCGCGTTCGCCTGAAGCGCAGGCACGTCCGGCAGGGAAAGATGCGCCGTGTCTTTAATTCCCGGGCCAGTTAGTGCCGCTCCCGCTTGCTGCAGGTCGTCGCATTCGACAATCAGAGTGGCCGAGCGGTCAGGATACTCTGGTGTTCCGATGCGATATTGGGTCAGCGTCCCAAGGGCCTGCCATGTTCCAACGGCAAAGTCCGCCTCCGACGCCACCGCAATCGGCGCGCCCGTGTGGAAGGTCAGCCACTGGCGCACGGCATCCGTGTTCAAACCGCCCGCCAGATGCACGCGCGTATCCGGATCACACAAAGTCAGCAGCAAAGTGCCCGCTGCGACAGACAAGGGCGCAGGTGGCTGGGTGCCCGAGATCAAGCGGATGACACCCGGCCGCGCCATGACTGTCATTGCAGCACGGAAGGCATAGGCTGCATCGATCGGCGCGTTTTTGAACCCGCCCGAGAACTGAGTTTGCGCGTTCATCAATCCTCTCCCCGTACCAGCGTAAAGAACTCGACCTTCGTTGCCGCCGCTTTCGCGGCCCGGTCTGTACTGGCGGCCTGCATCTGCTGGCTGAGCGGTAAGATCACCCGGGCGCGAATGTCCCCGGCTGCGTCGGTCTGCATCATCGCGTCGATCAGCGCTGCGGCCTCAGCCTTGCGCTTTGACCGGCCCTGCACATAGCCATGCCCGACCGTTCCGTCCGTCAGCACCAGCGAACACCGCGTGACGGTCATTTCACCAAGATTGAACGGCGCGCCGGTACCGCCTGTCCGCCCGCGCACCATGACGCCGCCAACCTCAGGGCTACGGAGCCAGTCAAAGCTCGGGGGGGCGCCAACTTCGCCCCACAACTCCATCAACGCCCCCTTCGGGGCACGGGCCAGCAGGCCCATCCATTCCTTGCGCTCGGCGATAGCTATGTTCTGTTGATCCGCCATCGAAACCTCTTGGCCGGGTTGTCTATGTGAACTATACAACTAGACAAATATTACACCCCGGAAGTGAGTCCCGCAATCCGCAACACTGTGAAAGTTTGGTGACATGAGCAAAACACCGGTCTGGAAAAGCATCGCGCTTAGCCTGACCTCGGACATCGCCGAGGTGCGTTATAACACCGGAGACCGCCTGCCGACCGAGGCGCAACTAGCCGCACAACACGGGGTTAACCGGCACACAGTACGGCGCGCGCTGGCAGATATGGCAGAACAAGGGTTGGTGCATCCAAGACGCGGCGCGGGTGTGTTTGTGGCCGCACGCCCGACCGATTATCCGATTGGAAAACGGGTCAGATACCACAAAAGCATCTCGGCCAGCGGCAAGATACCGGGTAAGACGATCCTCTCGCTGACAACACGTGTGGCGGACGATGCCGAGGCCGAGGCGCTGGACCTGGCCCGGGGCGACAAGGTGCATGTCTATGACGGGTTGTCACTGGCCGATGGTCAACCCATCGGTCTGTTTCAGAGCGTCTTTCCGGCAGACCGCCTGCCTGACATTCTGGCAGCTCTGCAAGACACGCAATCCGTGACCAAAGCGCTGCAACGCTGCGGCGTCGCGGATTACACCCGCGTTTCCACCCGCCTGACTGCGCGGGCTGCAACTGCAACCCAGGCTCTGCACCTGCAATTGCCCGAAGGTGCGCCGGTGCTGTTTTCAGCCGGGGTGAACGCTGACCTGTCTGGTGCGCCGGTCGAGTACGGGCGCACCGTTTTTGCCGGGGAGCGGGTGACGCTGACATTGAACGACGACTAAGGCGGCAAGGACCTCCCGCCCATCTTCGACCTCCTTGCGGAGGCTTCATCCCGTTGGGCGCAGCCGATGCTCCTGCGGGTGCGGGAGCATTTCCATTCGCTGGTTCGGCAGACTTATTCGTGTTTTTCGAGAAAGGCTTCGGCGCCAAGCGATCGGAAGTCCGACAATGCGGCGCGCAGGCGTGTGTTGTCCCAGTCCCACCAGGCCAAAGCCAACATCCGCTCAGTAATATCTTCGGGAAACCGGCGGCGGATTGGTTTGGCTTTCACACCGCCGACAATAGTGTAAGGATCGACATCCTTTGTTACCACAGCGCCCGAGGCAACCACCGCACCATGACCAATCGTCACCTCCGGCTTGATGATCGCCGCGTGGCCGATCCATGTGTCATGGCCGATCACGGCTTTGCGACTGGCACGATAGGCGAACCAGTCCTGATCATCTTCGGCATCGTCCCAGTAGTCAGCAGACCGGTACAGGAAATGGTGCTGAGACGCCTTTTCCATCGGGTGGTCCGTTGCTCCGATCCGCGTGAAGCTGGCGATATTGGCGAATTTACCGATCTCGGCATTGGCGATATCGCAGGTCCGGTCGCAATAGGAGTAATCCCCCCAGACCGAGTTCGCGACGCGACTACCCGCGCCGATTTCGACATATTCCCCAAAACTGCTGTTCGTGATCTGGCAATCGGGATGAATGAACGGTTCGTATGGGCGCAGGCGTGGCATTGTCTTTCGTCCTTGGTCTTTACGGCTGCGGTTGTGCTTTCGCGACGCGCGGCTTGCGCTTTTTGTCCGTCTCACCTTGGATCAGACGCCGCCGCAGCCAGCCCGAGAACCAGTCCATCAGCATGACCATCAGGATGATCAGGACGATGTAATAGGCCACCTCTTCCCAATCCTTCTGGGTGATAATCGCCTGCGTCAGCAGCAATCCGATACCGCCGCCAGTGATCGCACCGATAACAGTGGCGCTGCGAGTGTTTGATTCGAGGAAATAGAGCAACTGGCTCAGCAGCACCGGCGTCACCTGCGGGATCACACCAAACCGATAGCGTTGCGGAGCATTAGCCCCGGTGGACTGCACGCCCTCGATCTGCTTGTTGTCCACGTTCTCCAGCGCTTCCGAGAAGATCTTGCCGAAGGTTCCGGTGTCAGTCACCAGAATGGCCAGCGCACCGGTCAGCGGTCCGGGCCCAAAGGCACGGGCCAGAACCACAGTCCAGATCAACGCATCCACGCCACGAACGAAATCGAACACGCGGCGAGTGGCAAAGCGCACGGTTTTCACAGGGTTAAAGTTGCGCGTCGCCAGAAAGGCCAGCGGCAGGGCGAACATGGCGGCTCCCAAAGTGCCCAGAAACGCCATCAGGATGGTTTCAAAGATCGCCCAGGCCACGTCCTGATGCCGCCACATCTTGTTGGCCCAGAAATCGTTCAGGATCGCACCAGCCTCACCGTTCATGGCCCGCCCAGCTAACTCAGGGAAAGACTTGCCGTAGTACGGGCTGTCGAGCGTGAACCAGAACAGTTCCCAGCCGGTAAAATACCTGAAAACCTCAGACCGGTTGCGGGTAACAGTCAAGCGGCCCGCATCCGTGGTAACCGTCAAGCGGTTCTTGGACACGCTGATCCACTCTGGCACGTCGCCTGCAGGCAATTCCGCTTGCACCCCGGCAGAACGGGTCGGCGTTGCCCGGACGATGCCATAGCCGGGAATGTCATATTCCACCGTTTCGGGACCAAAGCGCACGACATGGCCGTCTTCCAGATCAATCACCGTGGTCTCGCCCAACGTCACCCAGTCCGGGGCCTGACCTTCGGGGTAGGTACCCTTGCGCTCGCCCTCGATAGCGGCAGACACTTCGCCCGAGCGGTTGTCTCTCTCGATATGGGTTTTGTAGCTGTAGCTGTCCGCCACCAGCGTCTTGCCGTTTTGCCAGTTCGCCTGCGCGGCCAGCCCCGACACGTCGAAAGCAATGAACACATAGACCAGATAGGCCAGAACCAGCGCAGGCAGGCCGAAATTCACCAGCCTTTTGCGACTGAAAATGCGATCCGCCTCGGCCTTGAGCTCATCAACGGTCAGGTTGGTTGCAAAGGTGCTCATGCCGTGGCTCCTTTTTCTGCCCCGTGGGCCAGACGGTCGCGCAGATATCCGGAAATTTGATCCACTACGACGATTGTGACGAAAAGAAGGATGAAAATGGCCGCCGCCTCATCATAGCGCCCCTGCCCCCAGGACATCGCGTTTCGCAGCTCGTACCCCAGACCACCTGCGCCGACGAAACCCAGGATGGCCGAGGCGCGGATGTTGATCTCGAACCGCAGGAGGGCATAGCTGACGTAATTCGGCCCAACCTGCGGGATCACGCCCAGATACATGCGCTGTGACCAATTGGCGCCGACCGATTGCAGCCCCTCGACCGGTTTGAGCGAGGCGTTTTCGTTCACTTCGGAGAACAGTTTACCCAGCGCGCCCGCCGTGTGAACGGCGATGGCGATCATCGCGGGCACCGGGCCGCCGCCCAGAACAAAGATCAAAACCAGCGCGATTACAATCTCGGGGATGGCCCGGAAGATGTCCGAGATTCGCCGGAACAGCGGGATCAGCGACGGCCAATAGGCCATGCCCCGCGTCGCCATAAGCGCCAGAAACGTGCCCACGATGGTGCCAATCAGGGTCGATGCCGCAGCGATGTTCAACGTCTCGACCAGCGCCGGGAAGAACTCGACCAGATTGGCGGGCATCTCGGCGATCTTTTCCCAAGCCTCCGAAAGAACCTCGGCCGGATAGTCCAGAATCCGGTGCCAGCCGTCGATGAAGCTGCCCGCGTTGCGATCGTCAGCCGTACGAAAACCCGCAGCCATCAAGGCCACGAACAGGATCAGGAGGATACCACCATAGACCCGTTTGCGTCGCGCCATCGCGGTGTATTCGTCGCGGATCTGATCGACGGTCGGGGACCCAGCAGTCAGGTCTGTCATGGAATGCTCCTGAGTGGAAAAACGGGGCCCGGTTTTTCACCGGACCCCGATCATTGGATATGCAGGCTTAGTTGGACTTCAGCTTGCGTGCTTCGATGATGACTTCGTAGGCGTCATGGGTGATCGGATCAAAGCTCTTGGCTTCGCCCGCGGCCACGCCGTAGAAGCAATCCTGGTCTTTCTCGCTCAGAGTGTCCCACAGCTTGGTCACTTTGGCCTTTACGTCGTCAGGCAGTGCCTTTCGGACCACAACCGGGCCTTCAGGGATCGGTTTGGATTTCCAGATTTCGACCATGTCGTTCATGTCGACCAGACCGGCATCCACGGCGCGGCGCAGGGCACCCGACTGGTAGCCGTCTTCCCATTCACCCAGACCGTCGGCCCAGGTCACGCCACCGTCAACGTCGCCGTTGTTGACTGCAACGATGGTCTGCTCGTGACCGCCGGTGAACTTCACTTCACCGAAGTAGTCGCCCGATTCCATGGTCGAGCCGGTAGCGGCAGGGATTTCGATCGAAGGGATCAGGTAACCCGAGGTCGAGTTCGGGTCACCGAAACCAAAGGTCTTGCCCTTCATGTCTTCCAGCGAGGTGATGCCGCTGTCCTTGCGGGCAAAACCAACCGAGTAATAGCCGTAGCCGCCGTCGGTGTTCACCTTGACCAGAACCGGTTCAACGGCTTCGGGGTCAGACAGATAGGTTTTCGCGTAACCCGACGCACCCAGCCAGGCCACGTCGATGGTGCCGCCCAGCAGGCCTTGGATCACACCGTTATAGTCGGCAGGTGCGAACAGTTTGGTTTCAACGCCCAGCAGTTCTTCGGTGTAAACACGCAGACATTCGTTGTTGTTCAAACGGTCCTGAGCGTTCTCACCGCCCAGAATGCCGATGCGGAATTCGCTGATTTCTTGGGCCATGGCAGGTGCGGCCAGTGCAGTGGTCGCCGCCAGCGCAGCAATCAGGTTTTTCATCTGTCTTTCTCCAGGTTGATGTGCCGGCCTTTCATCGGGCCGGTCGATGAAAGGGGTGGTCGGCTCAGATGGTGGCTTCTGCTTCCATCAGGGCTTTCTGTGTGGCGTCCAGCGTTTCGATCTCGGTCGAGGTCGCCTCTTCCGAGAAGCTGGCATCGGCACCATAGATTTCGCGGGCAACGCCGGCGGTCAGTTGTTCGGGCAACCCGTCAAAAACGATGCGCCCGTCGCGCATACCAACAACGCGGTCACAATAACGGCGCGCGGTGTCCAGTGTGTGCAGGTTGGCGATGACGGTGCGGCCATCCTCTTCATGGATGCGGCGCAGCGCCTGCATCACCACCTGCGCGTTCATCGGGTCCAGCGAGGCGATGGGTTCGTCCGCCAGAATGATTCTGGGGTCCTGCATCAGGGCGCGCGCGATGGCGACCCGCTGCTGCTGACCGCCCGACAGGGCTTCGGCCCGCTTGGGGGCATGCTCGGCAATGCCCAGACGGTCCAGAATGTCGATGGCGCGGTGAATCTCGTCCATCGGGAACAGGTTGAACATGGTCGCCAGAGTCGAGTGGCGGTTCAATGTGCCGTGCAGCACGTTCGAGACCACATCCAGACGCGGCACCAGATTGAACTGCTGGAAAATCATCGCGCACTCGGCCTGCCAGGCGCGCTTGTCGCGGCCCTTCAACTGAGTCACGTCACGGCCTTCGAACAAGATTTGGCCGTCGCTTGAATCCGTCAGGCGGTTGATCATCCGCAACAGGGTGGATTTACCCGCACCCGACCGGCCGATGATGCCAATCATGCAAGGCTTGTCCACATCCAGCGTCGCCGCGTCCACGGCCACATTGTCGCCGAAGCGTTTGGTCAGTTTCTCAATCCGCAGCACGTGCCACCCCCAATTCGTGTTGGCGGTCAGGTACAGATGCTGCTCAACGGCATTGTGTCAGTGGAGTGAAAGTTTTGTAACGCCCGCCAGTTTCGCAGGGGCTACACTTTGCAGCTGACCGCAGGTATACGCGGGCCGACTCTTCAGCTGACACGAGGCCGCCATGAGCTTTGACCGCACCATCAAGATCGCCCCGTCGATCCTGTCCGCCGATTTCGCCAATTTCGGGCAAGAGATTCAGGCCATCGAGGCCCAGGGCGCCGATTGGGTCCATGTCGATGTAATGGACGGCCATTTCGTCCCGAACCTGACCTTCGGCCCGCCCGCCGTCAAAGCGTTCCGCCCGCATGTGAAAACGGTGATGGACGTGCATCTGATGATCACGCCTGTCGATCCCTACATTCAGGCCTATGCCGATGCAGGCGCCGATATCCTGACCGCGCATGTCGAGGCCGGGCCGCACACACACCGCACCCTGCAAGCCATCCGCGCCGCTGGCATGAAAGCCGGTGTCGCGCTGAACCCCGGCACCCCGGCCGAAGCAATTGAGCACCTGCTGGACCTGACCGATCTGATCTGTGTCATGACCGTCAACCCCGGTTTCGGCGGTCAGAAGTTCATCGACATGACAGGCAAGGTCCGCAAGCTGCGCCAAATGATCGGCGACCGCCCGGTGCATATCGAGATCGACGGCGGCGTTGATCCCACGACCGCGCCGTTGGTTGCTGCGGCCGGTGCCGACGTTCTGGTCGCAGGGTCCGCGGTTTTCAAAGGCGGGTCGGTGTCCAATCCCGAAGTCTACGGCGAAAACATCCGCGCGGTTCGCGCTGCGGCAGAAAGCGCAATCTAAACCATCTGCACGCGTGCTGCTTGCAGAAATCGCGAGATTTCAAGCCCGAGGCTGGCTTCAATGGAAATCGCCAGATCTGGTTGTTTCCGAAGTTCAGCGCTCAGCTCGGGCATCTCCCAGTCTATGATACGTGACGGCCCAAGCGCCGTCACGGTCACCGGCGCCTTAAAATCCTGATCTTTGCTCAGAAAAGCCGTGCCGCCGAGGAAACGCCCCTCGCCCAGCGTATCCACGCGATTGCCATTCATTTCGACGCCGACTTCACCGTCTACAATCAGCGACAGGCGGGGAACGGGATCGCCCTGCGTCAAAAGCCGTGTTCCGGCCGGAACGGTTCTCCAGACACCGGACTTAAGCAGGTTAAACGCGTCGCGTTCACTGAAATTGCGTAGCGCGGTTTCGTACAGATGCCGTTCGGTATCGGTAAATGGCACCGCGCGGCGTTCCAGCAACAGGCGTATGATCCAAAAGATGTTGATGCCCGTGAAAAACAGGTTCCACCCGATGGGCGCCCAAAGCGGCGTGCTTTGTAGATAGTAGTAGGGCAACAGGATCAGCGCCCCGATCACCGTCAGCACCCGCAGCCAGAAAATGTCTCGGACCGAGTACGAAATCAGGTAAAAGACATTCGCCGCATTCACCAACAGGTCCAAACCCACCATGCCTTGCCTCATCAGCTGTGCGCGCAAGATCCTGCAGCGCGTTTTTTAAAGGAGCATGGTGAGTTTAGCCGTGCCGTCGCCCGGCATGGAAGATTTCTGTGCAGTTACCCCGGCCGGGTGCTGAAGACCGGCAAGAGCGGTGACCTATTTGGAAGACAACCGAAGCTGGGGCGCGTGCTTTTTCGGATGACCCGAATAGCAGGCCGTCAGCTTGACCTTTTTATTGGGGTGCGATCCACCCGCACCGCCTTCGATCCCTTCGTCGCCGAGTATCGCCGCCTGCATGTCGTCCAGATCTTTGCTGTGCAGGATGCGTGTGCCGTTTTGTACGAACTGAAGTCCAAACATGGTGTTCCCCATCTTCTGACCCCTTGGCGCATCGTCCCGCGCACGGAGCGGGCTTTTAATGCGTTCAAGCGGAATTGATTGCGACATGAGGACAAATGGCGTTGTTCAAATCCGGCGCCGTTTGCCTCAAGGCTCAGATGGGGTCGCTTCTTTAGCGAAAGATGAAGACAGGATTAATCCGGAGGGTTTCGCTCATAGAAAAAGGGCGCCCCGAAGGACGCCCTTTCTTTGAGTGTTCGCTAGCGCGACTT
>NZ_WQCA01000080.1 GCF_013032445.1 Ruegeria arenilitoris
CGTGATCCTGAGCTGTTTGGCTCGATCACATCCGAGCTGGGCCGTCAGCGCGACGAGATCGAGCTGATCGCGTCCGAGAACATCGTCTCTGCCGCCGTGATGGAGGCGCAGGGCTCGGTGATGACTAACAAATATGCCGAAGGCTATTCGGGCCGTCGCTATTATGGCGGCTGCCAGTTCGTCGACATCGCCGAAAACCTCGCCATCGACCGCGCCAAGCAACTGTTCGGTTGTGAGTTCGCCAACGTCCAGCCCAACTCGGGTTCGCAGGCCAACCAGGGCGTGTTTCAGGCGCTGATTCAGCCCGGCGACACTATTCTGGGCATGAGCCTGGATGCCGGTGGTCACCTGACCCACGGCGCGGCCCCCAACCAATCGGGCAAGTGGTTCAAGGCCGTCCAGTATGGTGTGCGCAAAGAAGACAACATGCTGGACTACGATCAGGTCGAAGCGCTGGCAAAAGAGCATCAGCCGAAGCTGATCATCGCCGGTGGCTCGGCCATCCCGCGTCAGATCGACTTTGCCCGGATGCGCGAGATTGCCGACATGGTTGGCGCCTATCTGCACGTGGACATGGCGCATTTCGCCGGTCTGGTTGCGGCGGGTGAGCACCCCTCGCCCTTCCCGCACGCCCACATTGCGACGACCACCACGCACAAAACCCTGCGCGGCCCGCGCGGCGGTATGATCCTGACCAATGACGAGGCGATCGCCAAGAAAGTGAACTCGGCCATCTTCCCCGGCATTCAGGGCGGTCCGCTGATGCATGTGATCGCGGCCAAAGCCGTGGCCTTCGGTGAAGCACTGCAGCCGGCGTTCAAGGACTACATCAAGCAGGTTGTGGTGAACTCGCAAGCGCTGTCGGATCAGCTGATCAAAGGCGGTCTGGACACGGTGACCCACGGCACCGACACGCATGTTGTGCTGGTCGACCTGCGCCCCAAAGGCGTTAAAGGCAACGCAACCGAAAAGGCCCTGGGCCGCGCGCATATCACCTGCAACAAAAACGGCGTGCCGTTTGACCCGGAAAAGCCAACCATCACGTCGGGCATCCGCCTAGGCTCGCCCGCCGGTACCACCCGCGGGTTCGGTGAGACCGAATTCCGCCAGATCGCCGACTGGATCATCGAAGTGGTCGACGGTCTGGCCGCCAGTGGCGAGGACGGCAACGGCGACGTCGAAGCCAAGGTCAAAGCCGAGGTCGCAGACCTCTGCGCCAAATTCCCGATCTATCC
>NZ_WQCA01000081.1 GCF_013032445.1 Ruegeria arenilitoris
AGAAAAAGGGCGCCCCGAAGGACGCCCTTTCTTTGAGTGTTCGCTAGCGCGACTTACTCGATGATTTTCGAGACAACGCCGGCGCCGACGGTGCGGCCGCCTTCGCGGATCGCGAAGCGCAGACCGTTTTCCATCGCGATCGGAGCGATCAGCTCAACGCCGAACGACACGTTGTCGCCGGGCATGACCATCTCGGTGCCTTCGGCCAGGGTCACGGTGCCGGTCACGTCAGTGGTCCGGAAGTAGAACTGCGGACGGTAGTTCGCGAAGAACGGAGTGTGACGACCGCCCTCTTCCTTGGTCAGGATGTAGGCTTCGGCTTCGAACTTGGTGTGCGGTGTAACCGAACCCGGCTTACACAGAACCTGACCACGCTCAACGCCGTCACGGTCAACACCACGCAGCAGGGCGCCGATGTTGTCGCCGGCTTCACCGCGGTCCAGCAGCTTGCGGAACATTTCAACGCCGGTGCAAGTGGTTTTCGCGGTGTCGCGGATACCAACGATTTCGATCTCGTCGCCAACGTTGATCACGCCACGCTCAACACGACCGGTCACAACGGTACCACGACCCGAGATCGAGAACACGTCTTCGATCGGCATCAGGAACGGCTGGTCAACAGCGCGCTCGGGGGTGTCGATGTAGTCATCAACAGCCGCCATCAGTTCCTTGATCTTCTCTTCACCGATTTCCGGGTTGTTGCCTTCCATCGCGGCCAGAGCCGAACCTGCGATGATCGGAATATCGTCGCCGGGGTATTCGTACGAAGACAGCAGCTCGCGGATTTCCATTTCCACCAGCTCCAGCAGCTCTTCGTCGTCAACCTGGTCGACTTTGTTCATGAACACGACCATTTTCGGGATGCCAACCTGGCGGCCCAGCAGGATGTGCTCGCGGGTCTGCGGCATCGGGCCGTCAGCAGCGTTCACAACCAGGATCGCGCCGTCCATCTGAGCGGCACCGGTGATCATGTTCTTGACGTAGTCGGCGTGGCCGGGGCAGTCAACGTGCGCGTAGTGGCGGTTCTCGGTCTCGTATTCCACGTGGGCGGTCGAGATGGTGATGCCGCGCGCTTTCTCTTCCGGCGCACCGTCGATTTGGTCATACGCTTTGAAGTCACCGAAATACTTGGTGATCGCTGCGGTCAGCGTCGTTTTACCATGGTCAACGTGGCCAATCGTGCCGATGTTGACGTGCGGTTTTGTACGCTCAAACTTTTCCTTTGCCAT
>NZ_WQCA01000082.1 GCF_013032445.1 Ruegeria arenilitoris
CAGCCCAAACCGGACATTGCGATTTCAGCGCGCACTACGGTAGCTTTTTCTTATGACTGTTTTACCCAATCTCTCCGAGCATTACTCTGACCCCAAGACATATCCTCCTGGCGTGGCCTTCCTGGACGGGCAGTATTTGCCGATTTCGGAAGCTAAGATCTCAGTACTGGACTATGGGCTACTTCATTCCGACGCGACGTATGACGTCGTCCATGTTTGGAACGGAGCCTTCTTTCGACTCGAAAATCACCTTGATCGGTTCTTCGCAGGTTTGGAAAAACTGCATATGTCGATTGAGTATGATCGAAGCCAGGTCATCGAGATACTGCACAACTGCGTCGCACTATCCGGATTAAAGAACTCATACGTCGAGTTCATTTGTACTCGCGGCATGTCGCCAACATTCAGCCGGGATCCACGAGATGCCATCAACCAGTTCATCGCGTTCGCAATCCCGTTTGGATCGGTGGCCAATCCAGAGCAGATGAAGCATGGACTAAATGCAGCAATAACATCCTTGGTTCGCATTCCTCCAATGTCAGTCGATCCGACTGTCAAGAACTATCATTGGCTGGATCTGGTGAAAGGCCTCTATGAGGCTTACGACCGAGGTGCCGACACGGCGATCCTCATTGATGCAAACGGCAACGTATCTGAAGGGCCCGGGTTCAATATTTTTGCCGTCATCGACGGAACAGTCCTAACACCGAAGTTCGGTGTGCTTCTCGGGGTCACTCGTCAGACGGTATTCGACATTTGCACGAACCTAGATATCGACTGTTCAGCCGTCGACCTAACCCAAGACCAACTCCTCGGGGCAAACGAGGTTTTCATATCGTCGACCGCCGGTGGGATAATGCCCGTGACAAAAGTAAATGGTCAAAACATCGGTCCCGGAAATCCCGGCCAAGTCACAAGTCAGATCACCAAGAAGTATTGGGACATGCACAACGAAAAGGACAACAGGTTTGATATAAAGTACCCAGATGACGAATAGCTGTCAGTTGGTATCTGATTGAACCACTGGTGAAATGTAGCTTTGAACGCAGTTAAC
>NZ_WQCA01000009.1 GCF_013032445.1 Ruegeria arenilitoris
CAGACCCCGGATGATCTCCAAAGCACCTGTGCGGATCGACGGGTCCGATAACGTCTTTGCAAGATCAGCAACCTTGGACCGATAGAGTTCGGACAGATCCGGGTGCAGTCGCACTGGTGAAGGCGCAGGCTCAGACAGCTTCGCATCAAGACCGGCGATCTGCGCTTCAAGCTCCTTCGAGCCGCGCGGGAGTACGAAAGCCTTCAGCTATTGCGTCATAAAACCCATTCAGTTTGCGCGCGGCCTTGTCCCGCTCGGATTGTAAACGGGTCCGGGCTACCTCCGCTGTGCCTGCTTCCGCGTTGGCGGCTTCGCTGAAGGACTTGATAAAAGCGGCCACTGCGTAGGGCTGCATCAGACGCTGACGAAGCAAATCCAGAACGGCGTCTTCCAGGACATTGCGGCGAATGGATTGCTTAGGGGAACAAGTGCCGAGTTTGCGGGCGGCAGAGCAGGCGAGGTAACGTCCGTAGTTCACTCTAGGCCCGTCGCGTTTGACGAAGGCGAGCTTCGATTTGACGAGCTTTGGGCGGGTCATCCGGGTCTGAATTCCTTTGAACATTTCAGGTCTTGGTTGGACAGTAGCGCGCCCTTTCCAGTCATGCGGTTTGTGCAGCATGCATGATTGATCCGTCAAAGTACTCAGTTGCAGTATACACTTACCCAACCCAGTCCGCGCGGGTTCCACGAGTATCAATGTGGACAAAAGTCCGGTATGTTCCCACGCCCCCTTCGAACACACCTTCCTTTCGAAGTTGTTTTGCAATGGCGCTCCAGTCCTTCGGAGAGCCGACGTTGTTGCCGAGTACCTGAAAATCAGCAGCGTCGAACTGCATATGTCGGCTATTTTCTGCACCACCTACATGGGCGTTATAGGCCGGGTTTCGATAGACGCTGATAAGCTTGACCGGCGCGCCGACCTCCTTGCGTATTTTGTCGAGAGCGTTCAACAGCGGCACCACATTTCGGTAAAGTGTTTCCGGAGGGTCTGAATTTATTCCCGTGCCAGTATTACTTGCCCCTTTTTCCAGAAGCTCGCGCCAGTTGAAATGCTCTATGTGGGAGAGGTGCTCCATCCAAAATTTCTCAAATGGGTGCATTATGGCGGTCGATTTCTTGTCGGCGAAAACCCCCCCTATTTTTTGCATCGGACTTTGGTCGGGCGCATCTACCGCTTCTCTTGTGAAGCCTTCGGTCACACGTCCGCGTACGTCCTCTTCCTTCGATAGAACGCCTTGTGTTCCGTAGAGCCGCTGGAGTTGTGTTTTCCTCTTGGAGCCGTACGAGGACCCGAAATGGAACCCGATGACGGTAACGAAGGCCGTCGCAAGCGCACCAAAGGCGACGTAAAAAACGTCACGCACCTGCTGTTGTTGTTCTTCTAGTGACGACAGCGCGTCATCGAATAGTGCGCGCTGTTCGACCGTGAGCAATTCACGTTGGTCTTCCGACAAAGTCAATCCGCCACCTGTCGCCAAAGTGGCATCGAACGTTTGTTGCAGGTCCGAGAGCGCTTGGTTGTAGGCATCACGCTTCTCCTCGGTCAGAACCTGCAGCTGTTCATCGGTGAGGATGGTGACCTCTTGGATGGCTGTGCCTTCGAATACTTGTTCTAATCGCTCGTACGCCCCGTCATATTCTTTGAGTTGATCTTGAGTGAGTTCTTGTCGCTCGTCTTCCGTTAGGAAAATACCGCGCTGTGCAGCCGTACCGCCAATGCTAAAACCCATCTCTTTAGTTGCGATCAGATGGACAAAGAAAAAGAATGCCAGCACAATCGCCACCGACATAACCGGGTTAATCCAGCGTATCCACCACCGCTCGGATTGAGCGTTCGCAAGCGCTTGCGATCTTGCAGACTCAGTGTCTTTCAACTCTTCAGCGATTTTTTCAAGCTCTCTTTGGTGATCTGCAGTCTCCCGTGCCAAGTCCGCGGTTCGCTTTTCCAGAGCTTCGTTTTGGTCCTCGATGAACTCCCGATTTTTCAAGTCCTGGTAGCTAAGAGTTACGATTTCCAGCCGCCGCTTCAACTCGGCGACGAGCGCGTCGTTTTTGAGCATCTCCGCTTCAAACTCTTTGGCGTCCTTTACCTCCCCCACGACGCTGGAGACAACCTCAGCAACATCGTTGGCGAGTTTTTCGGTCTTGTCTTCCTTCGCGAGTGAAACAATGGGCGGCAGGACAAGGTCTGCTATATCCAGCAGTGTGCGAATTCTGGGGTTCATGGTTCTCTTCCCATATCACTCACCCGCTGACATTCCGGAAAGCGCGCTTGGCTTCACGCGCCCAGTCCAGCCGGCTATCGAAATGCTTCACGCCGGGCCTTTCAAATCTGTCCATAAACGATCTGGTTGCATCAGCGAGCGACCGAGTAGCGATCAAGTGGTCAAGCGCTCGACTTTCGCTGGTTTCCAGTTCGTGTTTGAGGAAGCCGTAGTTCGCGTTGTCATCAGAAAGGTTGGTAAAGCCGTTGTCTTTGCACCACTTTTCGAAGTCGCGACGGCGCGGGCCAGTCCACTGACACCAACCCCAACCACCCCGGGACCCCGGGACGATGGGCTTAATTTCCTGCATGGCTTGGAAACCTGCGCATTCATGCCCAATATTTCCGAGGATGCCGCAAGCTTGATCCAACGTCATACCGAAATCGCTCATAAGATCATTTGCAATGCCCGGCGCCTTTCTCCGGAAGAGACCAAAAGTTCCACCTGGATCTGGTAGATCTTCGAGTGCGATTTTCTCGGTCTGTGCTACCCGGGCCACCGCGACTGGAGATAATGCAGCGTCCTTTTCTAGTGGGGGGGGAATGTTGTCCGCTGGATCGAGAGACGGCACCAATTCATCTTTGAACTTCGAGCCCGCAGAGGAGCCGAAATGAAAAGCGATGATTGTCGCAAATGCTGTTGCCAGCGTGCCTATGGCTGTGAAAAAGATCTCCGCGTTTTGGATTTCCGTTTTTGTTGTGACAATAAAATACAGAGTCCTCACGAAGCCGATAAGTATTAAAATCGAAAGGATAGGCGTCATAGAAGACACAAGCCAGTCGACTCCACCGGAGGCTTTCTTAGCAAAGTCACGCGCAGCCATTCGTGACTCTAATTCTGCCTTTAGATAGTCTTTCCTCTGTTGGTTTTGTAGCTCACGCTCTTGCTCCTCTAGCTCGAGGAATTTTTGCGCTATTTTTGCAATTTCCCGCTGCTGGTTTTCTTGCTCATCTCTGGCCAGTCTCTCCAGCTCATTAAGCTCTTTTTGTAGCTTTTCTCGAAGTTCTTTGCTGTCATTGAGCCTTGTTTCGGCCTCTGCGGGGTCTTCAGTGCGCGAAATCTTACGAACTATATCCGCAACCGCAGTTTGTACGTCGCCCTGCTCCCGGTCGGCAGCTAGTACGTCAAATATTTTTGGAACGAACCTTACGGCAAGCCCCAAGAAGCCGGATAACAATATGCTCATGAAGTCGACAAATCCCAACCTCAAATTGATCAATAATATTTCCAGTGGAACGAACCTTACGGCAAGCCCCAGAAAGCTAGTTAGAAATAGGGTCTCAAAGTCGATAAAATCCGACCTCAGCTCCATTAAAAAAATAATGCCTATTTTCGGCCTTTCTTTCAAGGGTAGATATTTTTTAGATCCTAAATGCCAACTTGCATCATCCTATTGGTGGGTTCTCCGGCACTTGTTTCCAGTATGCGTTCATCCGTTTTGCGTTTCGTCACCGCCCGTCGTGCGGAATAAGTAACATTACCGTTGTCTAGCCCAATGCCGTCACTAGCTACGAATTGGCTCAACATTAAGATGAAAAGGATAATTGCGAGACAAGGCCTAATTCGCGATGAATCGATATTTGGGAGCAGTAGCCTCTTCCCGATAGAAGCTCAAAGAGAAGAAAATAAATTCTCTCATTCGAAAAAAGCCCAATATCTAAACCGAAGTCTGGTAACTAGAATATTAAATGAATAAAATTTTGACACCTCTCTAGAATGGAAGATCTCCACATTTCGTAGATTTTTTGAATTTACATGCACCTCAGATGACAAAGTTTTTGATTTTTTTGCTATGCTTGATCCACTTGAGCTTCTTTGTATAGCCAAGCGCAAAAAGGGAAATGCGCAAGCGAAAATCGTAATTGTGCGGCTAGAGGTGCCAGGCTAAAACATTAGCAGTTGGTGCAATGTCGGCAGCGCTTACTGGAAATGAGATTTTGTCCGTTTTCCGCAGTACTCAGTTATGGGAAAATGAAAACATTGATCGTAGCTGACAATTTACAAGGCTATTCTTTCCGATTTATGAATGAGATTGTTCGGTAAAGGCCAAATCCTGCTCCCGCAACCAGCATCAGAAAATCTCAGCGCAGCCCGTTCAGACTAGAATTGATCCCCCGGATCAATTGCTTAACGTCTCACCTGGTCAGGCTCATAACCTGAGCCGATCCTCTCAAGGGAGGGCCGAGGGAGAAATCCTTGAGAGACTTGGTCTTAGGGATTGGACGCCTCCGCAGCCGCTGAGCTTCACAGCGAGTGCAAGCGCAGCATTCAAAGCGGGGCGTATCGACGTTCAGTATTTCGGGCCGCTGTTTGCAGAGGTCCAAGACCGTATTCAAGCGCCCGGTGCGGCAATCGAACTTGGAACGATCCTATCCACGAATTCTCGTGGTAGACAGCCCAAATACGCCGATAACGGATTGCCCGTAGTCAATTCAAAGCACGTGCGCACGAACCGGGTCATCATGCCAGGATTCCGGCTGCTCATTTCTTTGGACGCCGCTGCACCTGCTGGACGGTTTGGAACTTGCTGGGCAATCGAACCTTGGGTGTCTCCTTGGGAACTCAAACGCGATCGAACTTAGTTTCGATTGACGGGCGGATCAACCAAAACACGCGTCATATTCCCCAGTTCTGATCATGTGCGCGCTGCGCTTCGGTTAACCCGTGGGTGAAGTACGTGTCGTAGTACTCGTTCTCGAGACGATGGGTCTGAAGCCAGATACCGGGAGCATGAATGGCCTCGCAATGAGCAGGAAACCGGCCATGGGTTTTGTGAATGTAGCTGCAGATGTCACGGGCACAGTCGATGACGTCTTGCTCGTACTCACCCGCTTCCTGCAGGTACTTGTCGCCGAATTCGCCCTTGTAAATCCGCTCGAACAACGCTTGGTTCTTGTAGATACCATCGGGACCGAATTTCCCCGCTATCACTGCGTCAACCGCATCGGACATCGTGGGGTAGTAAGGAGGGCACTTGCCCTTGATAAGGTGCTCGCCGTGATGCCGTAGGCCGACCGCATGCGCCCGAACGTGTTTCATTGCGGCTATCGGTAACGTGTGCCAACGCAACAGGTCCATAACACGCCATTTCGGCGTTACGTAATCAAAGCCCAGCATCTTACCGTATTTATCACTGAACTTGGGGTCGCCCATCAACACCGGCGGAGAGATCGCCGCGTGGATCCAACCGCCCAGCCCCAATGCCTCGGTTACCAGAAACAAGTTCTGGATCAACAGGTCGGCCTCGATCTGCGTGCGCATTTGACCCAACATGCCCAGCGGTATCTTGATCTCAGGGTTCAGGAACCCTTTTTCGATCCATTTCTTAACACCGGCAGGTTGATAGAAATTTCGGTCATCGACAATCACGGGCCGCGCGTTTTCAGGCTGCGTCAGCAAATACATCAGCGCGTTGATGTATTGATGCGACAAGTCCACCACAGGGAAAAAGATCGTCGATCCCGGTGTGTTCGACAGGAACCGGTTCGAATCCAAGTAAGCCGGGAAATCGCGCATGTCGCCAGGTACGTCGATGCGGCGATCAAGGATCTGCACCTTGGCCTGTTCGGCCCGGTCGATCAGTATCTCGGGTGTCCAGTTCTCGGTTCCACCCTCCAGCGGATCGAGGCGGCGCAGAAAAAACGTACCGCTGTCATTGATCATAAAGAAATGGGTGCCCTGGGCGTTGTCTGGACTACCGGCAGTCCGGCCTTCCATGACCAAATTGGGTTTCGACATGATCGGATCGCCGCTTTCATCGTCAAAAAACGGCCGGTCCGGCATCGTCATGCCCGAAGCGCCGGTAGCGGCGATCAGGATCGCCTCCTGCAACGGGGACAGCGGCGCGCGGTTGTTTTTCGACTCCCAACTGAGTGAACCGGCGGTCACGTTGGACCCCCGGCTTACCCTCTTGGTGCGGCGGTTCCACAAGGTGCGGGCCATTGGGGCATTCAGAAACGCCTCCAGCCCCTTGGAAATTGCATCCTTCGGCATGGCTCAGCCCTCCTGCACGACGGTCCACGGCGCAAAGGCCGTTGCGTTCTTGGGCAACACCGGCGCGAATTCCGGGAAATGCCGCAACAGAACTGATTTCATTCCGTTCTGCGCAATCCAGTCCATGCCCAGCGGCGTGTAAATCTCAGGTCGGAAATCGGTGGTCAGGAAGCGGTCGGACTGCAACCGGCGCGAGGCCATCAGGATAAACACGCGGAACGCAGTGTCTGAGAACCCAAACCCGTCGGGTGGCGTTTCCCCCAGCAGTCCAATCACAGTATCCACATTGTCGATATCGCCATAAAGCTCCTTGAGAATACGGTTGGTTTCAGGGTCGGCAGTCAGATCATCCCATTCGGTTACCGGTGGCATGTGCAGCCCCTTGCGGAACTCGTTGTATCGCGGCACGCGCCGGGCGCGAGTGCGTACGATGTCCACCACCGAAAGGTCGATCATCTCGCCCTCGCGTTCGAGATTTCGCAGTGATTTTGGGAAATTGTGCAGCGTAATCGCACCGGGATAGGCAATGCCCTGCGAATAGAGGCAATCGCGGAGGCCCAGCTTGCGCAACTGTTCGTCGGTCTGCTCGCCCTGAATCTCAAGGAAATTGCGCCGCGCTTTTTCTTTGCCGGTTGCGAAATCGTAGAAGATGTAGTCATCCGGAATCAGCGGGTGCATCCTGTAGACGGTGGCGAATTCTTCGGTCAGTGCATAACGCGCTGTGTGGTGATCCGGTTCGGTTTCCGGAATACCTTTCAGCGCATGGGTGTCGGTCAGCCAGATACCCAACCGGGTCAGCCATGACTTCGGAGGACCGTACCAGTTGGTCTTCATGCCGATATCCAGGGCCTCGGTGCCCAGAATGGCCGGGGTCCATTCCACTGTGTGTATCTTGGCGATCAGCGCCGAAACAATCAGCCGCGCGGTCTGATAAATCCGTTCATCATCCATCTGCGGATAGGCGTTTTTGAGTTCGTCGCACAGAACGTTGTGTTCGCGAGCAAACAAAGTGTGCAGGGTTGATATGCCCAACCACCAGCTTTCGTTGAACCCGGTCAATTCGAACCCGTGTACGTTTTCGGGCAGGTATTTCCCGTTTTTGAACTCCTCCAGCTTCAGCTTTGGTCCTTCGCGCAACGCCTTCGCTGCGTCGGTGTTAACACCGTAGACCTGCGACCCATCCCACCAATGCGAGTTTGCGTTGGCGAACAGATACGGATCATCCGCGCCTTCCTTTGGAATATTGCCGCCAATGCGCATCTCGCGCTCGGGCTCGCCATCTGGGGTGTTCTTCCAGTCGGGATAGCCGTCAGGGATCGGCACCACATCGTCATCTTCACCCAATTTGCGCCGTTCATGGGCGACCCAGTCATGCACTTGGAATTGAATCCACGACGCCGCTAGAATGTTCAGGATCTTTGCCGGGATGAATGCCTTGCGATCCATCAGCTTTCGCGCCACCTCAACTGGGTTGGGGCTGCCGTCGGGCTGCACCTGCGGTGGCATGTTGCGCCCGAACGTAGCCCCTGCCGCGCCCATCCGCGGATCAGACAAATCGTTGTAGCTGCCATCATGCGTACGATAGACGTGGTGTTCAGGTTTGGGTTCAGACGGCACTGCGCGGGCCGATGGCACCTGTTCTTCGGGGTTGGTGTCGATCAGGCTTTTCTGCCGGAGGTCATGACGCAGCGCGTCCAGATTGAGCATTTGCAGCAGAACGCTTGGAATTCTGTGCCATGGCACCCTGCGGTTCACCGCCCGCAGGATCGCCCGCGCGCCGGTGCCGAAGATACGGTTCTGCAAGGGCGGTGGTGGTGCCTTGAACCGTTTGCCCTGCCGATGCGCCGCAGACGCATCATAGACAGCCTTTCGCGCTCGGTTCAGGTTGCCGAGCGGGCGGAACTCATCAGTGGTGTTCCACGGGTTGAAACCCAATCGTTCGATTTCCAGCGCCTCGGCCAATGCCTCTGGCGTTGACAGGTCACGCTGTGGCAGCACAAGTTCCGCCACTTTGATTGGAGGACTGACCAGCTCGCTCCATTCATGAGCGGCATCCTCGATCGGTGTCTGCTCCTCCGAGTAGAACCGCTGTACAAGCAGATCAAAGGTGATATCGCCACCAGCCTGCCGCGCAGCGTAATCCGACGACAGCCGCCCCGCACCGGTAAATGCACCCTGAGCATTCTGCATTCCAGGGACGGGCCTGAACGTGTAGCGCACCGCTTCGGACCCCCAGGCAATAGCGCCCCGGCTCCAATAGCTTTCCAGCGCGACGCTGTCGCATTCCCGCAATGCTGTGCGTACATTGCCCAGCATCCGGCGCGTTTCCGACAGGCCAAGAACGAAACACAAGCGCACCAGCCCGATCAGTTTCGAGAGCCGCCCGCCAGCCAGCGCATGAGCAAAAACGACAAACTGGCGTGCATTGCGTGCATGGGGAACGGCGAAATTGGTGGCCAGCAGATCGTGGTCCACACCCTCGGCTTCCGTCACCCGTACCGCCAGACCACGCAGGTCCTTGTCCTCATCGGACTGGGTTTGCGACGACGCGTTGGAGAAACGCACCATCGCCGGATATCGCGCGCCGGGTTTGGCGAACCCAATCTGCAGATCCTCTGGCAGGTCCTCGGCAAACCGCAGTTCGGCCCCTTTGAAGGCTGCGATGGGTTTCTTGTGAAAGGCCCGGTCCACGCCCCGCGCCTTGGCCGCCGCCTTTGACTTGAGCTGCGCTGCCATCATCATCTGGGCAAGCTCTTTGGTTTCTTTCAGCTCAGCCTCAGGCGATCCGCCCACATAAACCTCGCGCCATTTTGGTAGCGTTTTCTGGCTGCCGTCCACGGAAACCTCCTGCTTAAAGTCCAAACCTTTCGCGTATTCCAGACCAGATCGCCGCCAACACGCCTTCGGGATGGGGTGAGTAATTCGGTAATGCCAGGCGCGTAATCCGCGCGTCGATCAAAGCCGGTTTTCCGCTGGCCAAAGCGGCGCGGAACGCCTCTTCAAATTCGTCCAAGCGGTCGACCACATAACCTTCGGCCCCGCACGCGTGGGCATAGGCCGCATAGTCCGGGTTGTCGAATTCGACCAATCCGGTCTTGAAGAAAGCCGACAACTGATAAAGCTTGATCAACTTGAACTCCCGATCATTGAAGATCACCCAAACCACCGGAATGTCGTATTGTACGGCAGTCATCAGTTCGAAGCCGGTCATCAGATAAGAACCGTCCCCCACGGCGGCGACAACAGGTCGGTTCATCTCGGCATATTTGGCACCGATGGCCCCGCATACACCGATCCCCATCGGCCCGTAGGTTCCGGGTTTGCGGAAGTTTTGTCCTTGTTTCAGTTCCAGATAATACCCGGCCCAGGCCGCGTGCGCCCCGGCATCAGCCAGCACGATCCCGCCCGGCGGCAGCATCTGAGAGATTTTTTGCACCATCTCTCCGGGGTGCAGCTGTTTTTGAGGCGAGATAACAAAGCGCTCGTCGTAGTCTTTCGGGCGGAAGTCGCGACTTGGGACCGGACCGATGATCTTGTCCATGCGGTCATACAAACCCTGCAACACCTTCTTTGCATCGCCCAGTACCACGTGATCGGGTTTGTAGAACTTGTCGAACTCTCCGGCATCGATATTCACATGGATCAAAGTCTTGCCGTCAAAAAGCCCGTCATGGAAATCAAAGGTCGCGTGCTGGGCAAAGGAGTTGCCCACCGCCAGCACCACATCAGCTTCGGAAAACAGTTCCCACGCCGCTTTGTGACCTGAGTCGCAGTAAAGGCCGATGGCAAGCGGGTTTTCCTCGTCCACGATCCCCTTGCCGTCCATAGTTGTCAGCAGTGGTATCTGGAACCGTTCGATGAATTTCTCGGTGATTTCGTTCGCTCTGGCCCGGATTGCTCCGAACCCGGCCAGCAGGACAACGGTCTTTTCGGTCTTGATTGCATGTTCAAGAACCTCAGCCGCTTTGTCCAAAGTGCCCGGATCGGGTGTCACGCCCATCTGCGGAAGGCGGAGAGGCCGGAAATTCGTCACCTCGATCTTCGGATCGGTGATATCTTCCGCGATCGCTACGTGCACCGGGCCCGGTCGTCCCTCGAAGGCAATGTTGATTGCTTTCTGCAACGTGTCCATGAGGTCGTCTGGATCGGTTACCAGAAAGTCCGCGGGTTCTCCGGTTGCCGGGTCTTTCTTTGTGACAGCGCGAAACATCATCCGCGAATCCGGTGTTCGCGCCAGCCCCGACGTTTCATTCAGTCCACCGCGCCCTTCCCATGCCACGGTCGAATAGCCGCTGATCGCCAGCAGTGGGTAGCTGTCGGTAAGCGCCACGCACATACCCGAGATCAGGTTGAACGCCCCCGGTCCGGCTGTTGCAAAGCAAACACCTAACTTGTCTGTGAACATTGCATGGCCACAGGCCATGAACGACGCGCCTTGCTCGTTCTTTGCAATGATGGGGCGGATTTTGTCAGAGGCGTCCAGCGCCAGCATCATACCAGCTGCGTTCTCGCCCGCACCTCCATACGCTGCATCTACGCCTATTGTTTCCAGAGCAGCCACAACTGCTTCGTAAACTCGCATGTAATATTCCAAAATAACTGAACAATAATTCACTATTGTAGCAAATTTTAGCTCTCAGAGAAACAGTGCTTCGATAGGCTTGTTTCGGGATCAGAAAAAGACCCGCAGGAATACTTCGTTCCGCGTGTCCCGGGAAAGGTGAACAACAGAATTTCATCGAACTGGCCGTCGAAAGGCGGCTTTCATCGCACTGGGCTAGCCAGCCTATCTGTCAACGTTTCCGATTGGCCGTGTCGAGCTTCTAGGTTTCTGAAAGAACCTTACGGGCAACCCGAAAGCACTCCAGCGCCTGGGGTACGCCGCAATAGATGCCGATCACATGAATGATGGCGCGGATTTCCTCTTTCGTGACGCCGTTGTTGAGTGCGCCTTTGCAGTGGATCTCCCACTCATGCATCTTGCCCAAAGCCCCGATCATCGCCAGATTCATCATCGACCGGGTTTTCGCGTCGATCACGTCATCGCCCCAGCCAAAGCCCCAGCACCAGGCGGTCATGGCCTCCTGAAATGGGCGGGTGAAATCATCTGCGGCCGCGAGGTTCTTTTCCACATATTCGGCGCCCAGCGTGCCTTTGCGTTGTTCCAAACCTTTGAGGAAAAGGTCTTCGTCGAAAATATCTGCCATGTGGGGTCTCCGGTGCTTCAGTGCGTCAGGCGCTGTTTGTAGAGGTGATCATAGTGCGGTTTCATCCGGCGATGCACCTGTTTCACCCGATCCGGCGCATCGTTGAGTTCGATGTATTTGCGGGGCTGTGGCGCAAGACCGGTCGAGTTTGCAAGGTTGGCGTGAAAGGACCCTCCGTCCCACCAGCTGTGGGCCGAAGGGTCGCCGCCCGCCTCCCATGTTAAGGCCTCTTCGATGAAGGGGATGCCGACGGCGTCGCAGAACTTTTGCGTCATGGCGTGCGGGTCTTCCAGCAGGTCGTCGCTGTCGATCACCGGCGGCGGGGTGCCGTTCAGCGCGGTCAGCAGGTCGAACAGGGCGCGTTGTTCGGGAAAGCCAACCTCACCCTCGGCAAAGCCCGGCCAGCGTTTGTACATCGAGGTGATGGTTTTTGCCGGGTCGCGGATCAGGAAGGCATGGTTGAAATGCGAAAGGAAATCCGCATCCCACATGTGGTTGATGTAATGCGGGAAGTCCTTGAGGAAAACCGGCCCCTTTTGGGCGCGCGCCTGGATGTCTTGCCACACGCTGTCCAGCGTCAGGCCGGGGGTTGTCACGTCGCCCGGTTTGAACCGGTGCCACAGGGGGTCTTCGCCCTGATACCAAGCCTCGCCAAAAGGTTCGTGCAGGCAATCCAGGTCACCACGTTGCCGCATCATCCATTCAAAGGCCGTCGAGGTGGACCGGGGTACTGCCCAGAGCGCAAGGATTTTGTGCATGTGTCTGGAACCTCCAAGTTAGAGCCGTTTCAAAAGCTTGCCATGCGGCGTTTCCGGCGACAGGCAAAGCGATTTGAAGATGCGCCAATAAAGCGCGATGTCGTGGCCGATCACCGGCTTACCAAGGGCAGTTTCCAGCTGATCGGCCAGATGCAGCGGGCGCTGTGGCAGACCATTCGGGCCGGTTCGGAAATTGCACATCCCGTTGATCAGGATCGCATCGGCCTGCGGTGCCTGTTCGGCGACGTATTCAAAGCTTTTCAGCGCCAGATCGCCGTCAAAGACCCAGCGAAAGCTGTTGACCTCTTCCTGAGTGGCAAACCACCCCTGATCGTGGAAATTACCCGCATAGAGCACGTCGAACCCGGCCTCACGCAGGAAGCTGACGGTGCCCTGCCACCATTCCGGCCAGTGATAGGCGGCGTTCAGCGCGACCTTTTCCACGTTCATCTCACGCAGGGCCTCGACCATGGCGTAACCGGCCATGTGAAAATGGATTCCGTAATTGTCGGACAGATCGGCGCAATGCTGACGGACGCCCTCGACCCCCAGCCCGCAGGCATGGACCCAGTTCGATCCGACCTGCCCGCAGACATCGACGCCGTTGCGGGACATGCAATGGACGAAATCCTCAAGCATCCCGAAGTTCTGCTTTCGCTGGTCCAGCCCGTGCACATAGTCCGGCACATGCAGCATCCAGCCATGCACTCCGACCGTTTCAGGACACATGCGCAGGAAATCCGACGGTGCCGCGTCAAAGTCGAAGGGCGGGCAGGTAAAGCCCACCTGATACGGGAACAGCTTGTGTTCCGGCCGCCACTCCTCGGGCATCAGCATGGGCGGAACACCGCGGTCATCAGTCCACCGCCTCGCGCATCCATTGCTGCAGCCTTGCAATCGAGTGTTCCGACATCACGCCGCAGCCGGGGTCCAGCACCAGCGGCCCAGGCCGATAGCCGCGAGACTTCAGGCCCCGGTGGACGCTTTCGACCAGCCTAATGTCTTCTTCAACCGTTGTTTCGCGATCCTGCACGGCAAGTTGCCGGATAACCGCGCTTTCCGAACCACCCTCGGTATACCAGCCGCGCCAGACTGTGCAGTGATCGGCATCGTTTGCGCGCCAGTGATAGGTATTCAGCACATTGCCCGGATAACACTGGAACGAGAACATCGGCCACAGGAACCACGACTGGTAATCGCCTGCATGGGGCACAGACAGGTCGATGGGATAGGTCATCTTGTCGAGGCTTTGGCACTCGGTCGTGTGGCGCAAAACGTAACCGCCCTCCGCGTCGGGCTGGATGTCATAGGTCTCGGGCTTGACCACACCTTCGGCAAAGGTCGGGTGGTTGCTCGGACAGTGATAGCATTCCGAGTAGTTCTCGATGCTGACCTTCCAATTGCAATTCTCAGGAATTTCGACCCATTCCAGAGGTTCCAGATCGTCGATATGCGGAACAAAGGCGCGGATTTCCTCGCGCACGCCGGGGTACCATTCATCCATTGGCGCGGCGTTGTCGTCGAGGTTGACGAAGATGAAGCCGTTGAAGACCTCGGTTCGAACTGAGGTCAGGCAGATGGTGCTTCGATCAAAGCCGGGGACGGATTTGATGTTGGGTCCGGCGCGTAGTTGGCCGGACAGCTCATAGGTCCAGGCGTGGTAAGGGCAGACGACAACGCGGGTGTTGCCCGCGCCGCTCACCATCTCATGCGCGCGGTGCTGGCAGACATTGTAGAAGGTGCGGATTTCTCCGTCGCGGCCCCGGATGCAGAACAGGTTTTGCCCGGCGATTTCAAAGGCGAAGTAATCGCCCGCTTCCCGGACCTGTGCCACGTGGCCTGCGAATTGCCACGTTCGGGCCAAAAGCCCCCGCATTTCCTGGGCGAAAATCTTCGGATCGGTGTAATAGCGCGCGTCCAGTGAATGGGTCAGGGGTGCGTTCATTCGGGCTCCTCCGCGTAGAGGCCAAGTTGGTGTCTGCGTTGGTGAAACCGTTCCACCCTTTCGACGATTTCATCACTGGACACTGCAATCACGAAGGACAGCAGTGTTTCCAGCAGTGCGATGGTCGAGACGGATGACGGGAAGAATTGTGGGGTGTCGGCGGCCACGACAAAGCCATGCTGCGCGTTCAGAATGACCGGGCTGGCTGGGCTGTCAGAGATACCGATGACGGTCAGGCCTTGCAGCCGCGCCAGCTTGATCGCGTCGATCACTTCGGTCCTGTAGGGGTGGCAGGTGATGGCGATCAGCACATCTTGTTCATCGGCCCAGGCGAGATCATCCACCGGGGTCGATCCGGGGCGGGGGATGGCGTGAAACTGCTTCATCCCCGTTGAGGCAAGGTAGGTGAAATTGCGCGCGTTCGAATTGTTGACGCCCACGCCCAGCGTGAAAATCTGGCGACAATTCCAAATGTCTTCGGCCGCCGCTTTTAGGTTTGCGGCGTCAATCCCGGCAAAGGTTTCTTCGATGTTTCGGATCGCAGCGCCGACCATATCGGCGTAGAGCCCGCCCAGCTCCCCCGATTTTCCGATATCCTGCAACCAGCGGGCACGATCAGGAAACGACACGCCGCCCTGACGAATCGCATCGCGGAACGGGGCGCGGAAATCTTCATAGCCTTCGAACCCCACCTGTCGTGCCATGCGGACAAAGGTGTTGGGTTTGACCTTAGCGGCCTCAGCAATCTCGCGTACGGTCGAAACCCCAACATCCGTTGGGTTTTCCAGCACATAACGCGCGGCTTTCTGGGCCTCGGGGGTGAGGGCGTCCCACTCCTCGGTGAGGCGGTCGAGAACAATTGATGATACATTTGTGTCATTCATGATTGACGATGGTACATTTGTGGAATTAGCCTGTCGAGCAGAAAAGCGACTCGGGAAGAGGAATTGTCATGTCCGAGAAGAATTTGCCCACCCACGCCCGCGTGGTCATTGTCGGAGGCGGCGTCATGGGGGTCGGTCTGGCCTATCATCTGGCGCATGAAGGCTGGGGCGATGATACCGTCCTGCTGGAAAAGGCGGAGCTGACCAGCGGCAGCACCTGGCACGCGGCGGGCCAGATCACGCATTCGACCTCAAGCTTTGGGCTGGGCAAATGCGTGGATTACAATATCGGTCTGTATTCCGGTCAGTTGGAGGCCGAGACCGGCCAGCCCGTCACTTGGCATGGCTGTGGCTCGTTCCGCCTGGCCTATACCGAGGATGAGATGGACTGGCTGCGCCACACCCTGTCGGTGGGTCGGTCGCTGGGATTCAACATCGAACTGGTTGGACCCGACAAGGTGGCCGAACTGCATCCGTTCTACAATCTCGAAGGCGTTTTGGGCGCGTTGCACACGCCGGATGACGGACATGTGGACCCGACAAACGTCACCATGGCGATGGCGACGGGTGCGCGTCAGAAGGGCGTGCAAATCTTCCGCAACTGCCGCGCCACCAACATCACGCAGGCCGACAATGGCGAGTGGGTGGTCGAGACCGAGATGGGCACCATCACCTGCGAGCATGTGGTGAACGCAGGCGGCACCTATGCCCGTCAGATGGGAGAGTGGTCCGGGCTTCAACTGCCCATGACCTCCATGACGCATCATTATTTCGTGACCGAGCCGGTGCCCGAGTTCCAGAATCTGGACACCGAACTGCCGGTGATCCGCGATGACCGGAAAGTCTCGGGCTATATCCGGATGGAGCAGCAGCGCGGGTTGATCGGAATCTATGAAAAGGAAAACCCGAACTCGGTCTGGCATGATCACTGCCCCTGGGAATACGAGAACTGGTTGTTTGACGCAGATTACGACCGGGTGATGCCGTGGCTTGAGGAAAGCCTGAATCGGATGCCGATCTTTGCCGAGCTGGGCATTCAGCGCGATGTGCACGGCGCGATCTCGCATCCGCCGGATGGCAATCCGCTGATCGGACCTGCGCCGGGTGTGCAGAATTACTGGTGCTGCTGTGGGACACAGATCGGTATTGGTTGGGGCCCGGGTCTGACCCGTGAACTGGCGCGTTGGATGGTGCACGGCGCCGCCGATATCTCGATGCGCGAATTCGATCCGCGCCGGTTCGGCAGCTATGCCACCAAGGACTGGCAGGTGATCAAGGCCGAGGAAGACTACTGCCTGCGCCACGAGATTCCGTTCCCGCATTTCAACCGTCTGGAAGGGCGTCCAATCAAACCGTCGCCTCTGTATGAATTGCTGAAATCCAAGGGCGCGGTGCATGAAGAGGTGTATGGCTTTGAACGCCCCCGCTGGTTCGCGAGGGATGGTGTGGAGCAGCGCGATCACTACTCCTTCCGTCGCACCCGCGCCGACGACATGGTCGCGGCAGAGGTCAAAGCGGTGCGCGAACGCGTCGGCATTATGGACGTTACCGCCTTCACTAAAGTCGAGGTCTCGGGACCGGACGCCTATGCTCTGCTGGACAGGTTGACCGCCAACCGGATGCCGCAAAAGGTCGGCTCGATCACGCTGACCCATATGCTGAACCGCCGCGGTCGGATCGAGCTGGAGACCACGATTGTCCGTATGGCTGAAGACCGCTTCTATCTGGTCTGTGCGGCCTTCTTCGAACAGCGTCTGCTGGATCATCTGGAGCAACAGCGCGCGAACGAGGATGTGCAGATCACCGCTCTATCCTCAAATTGGTCCGCCCTTTCACTGAACGGCCCCCGGTCGAGAGACGTGTTGGCGCGCTGCACCGATGCCGATCTGACAAATGCCGGGTTCCGCTGGCTCTCGGCGCAGGAGATCATCATCGCGGGCCACGAGGTCTGGGCCTTCCGCATGTCCTATGCCGGTGAACTGGGGTGGGAGCTGCATATGCCCAACGCCGCCTGCCTCGACGTCTACAACGCGCTTTGGGCAGCAGGTGAGCCGCACGGCATCACCGACTACGGCAGCTTTGCCATGAACGTGATGCGGATGGAAAAGGGTTTCAAAGGCGCAGGCGAGCTGACAAACGAGGTCACTCTGGCCGAGGCTGACGTTCTGCGATTTGCCCGCACTGACAAGGAATACCTGGGCAAGGACAAGACCCTGAACACCGATCTGCCATGGGTCTGCGCCTATCTGGAGATTGAGCCGGATGGTGAGATTGACGGCCACGGTGGCGAAGCGGTCATGCTGGACGGTCGCGTCGTGGGGTCCACCGCCTCGGTGGTCTATGGTCATACGGTCAGCAAAATCCTTGCCTTTGCCTATATCAAGCCCGAGGCCGCAACACCCGGAACCGCTCTGCAAGTCGTAGTCCACGGCAAACCTCGGGCCGCGCGCGTCTTGGGTGAACCAGCTTACGACCCGCAAAGTCTATTACCCCGCACAGACGCCGCATTGGAGACCGCGTGATGAGCCTACCCGACAAAATGAAAGCCATGGTCACAATGGGCCATGGCGGGTTGGAGCAGATGGTCCTGCACGCCGACTGGCCGCGCCCGGAACCTGCGGCCGGAGAGGTTCTGATCAAGGTCGCCGCCTGCGGTCTGAACAACACCGACGTCAACACACGCTCGGGTTGGTATTCAAAGACCGTCTCGGACGCGACCACCGGAGGCGCGTTCGAAGAGGTGGGTGAAGACGATCCCACATGGGGCGGCAACCCGATCACCTTCCCGCGCATTCAGGGCGCCGATATCTGCGGTGAAATCGTGGCCGTGGGTGAAGGCGTAGACAGCGCCCGCATCGGCGAGCGTGTAATTACAGACGGTTGGTTGCGTGACCCAGACGATCCCGAAAACATGGACAAGACCGGGTATTATGGCTCGGAACGGGATGGCGGTTTCGCGGAATATGCCACGACGCTGGCCGTTAACGCTGTTCCGATCAACTCGGATCTGTCGGATGCGGAACTGGCGACCTTCTCTTGTTCCTATTCCACTGCCGAAGGGATGCTGACCCGTGCCAACGTGACCGACAGAGACACCGTTCTTGTGCCCGGAGCCTCCGGCGGCGTCGGCGGCGCACTGGTACAACTGGCCAAGCGGCGCGGTACACGGGTGATTGCGCTGGCGTCCGAGGCAAAGCACGCCGATGTGGCGGAGCTGGGGCCGGACATGATCCTGCCGCGTACGCCTGAAAACCTGCGTGTGGCGCTGGGCGAGGAAAAGATCACCGTTGTCGCCGATGTGGTCGGAGGCCCCTATTGGCCGAACCTGATCGACATTCTGGAACGCGGCGGGCGATATACCTGTTCTGGCGCCATTGCTGGGCCGATGGTCGAATTCGACCTGCGAACCTTCTACCTGCGCGATCTGACCTTCACAGGTTCGACTGTGATCGACCCTCAGGTGATGCGCAACCTCGTAAAGTACATCGAGGCCGGAGAAATCAAACCCGCCCTCGCCGCAAGCTATCCGCTGGAGGAGCTGCGCGAGGCGCAAGCCGCCTTTATCGCCAAACAGCACACCGGGAGTATTGTGGTGATCCCATGACTCTGGACGACGTATTAGAGGCCGCACGGCAATTGCATCAGGAGCATCCCGATCTTTCAGATTTCGGCGTGTGGCCAACGGACCTGACCGCAACCCAATTGAACCCGAGCCATATCCCCGCAGTCGATCTGGTGCGCAATTTCGATGCAGGCGGCAGCGAAGCCACCCGCGCCTTGTCCGACGCGATCAAGGCCACCGCGCATCTGGCCCATTGGAAGGTGACCTATACCGAGGATGAAGTCGGCGCCGATTTCCTCAATCGCTATGGCTATTACGAGTTGTTCGGCCCGACCGGTCATTTCCACTCGACCCAGTTGCGGGGCTACGTGGCCTATTGGGGGGCGGGCCTACACTATGACTGGCACAGCCATCAGGCCGAAGAACTGTATCTGACGCTGGCCGGAGGGGCCGTGTTCCGGGTTGCGGGCGATGACAGCTTTGTCGGGCCGAACCAGACGCGTCACCATGACAGCTGGCAAAGCCACGCGATGACCACAACCGACCAACCGATCCTGACATTTGTCCTCTGGCGCGGCGAAGGCATGGGCGATCTGCCACGGATGGACGCCGCATGAAGATCACCCGCATCCGCGTCTACCAGACCGGTCTGCCCTATGTGGGCGGGGCTTACGTCTGGGGTGCGGGCAATGCGATTGAAACGGCCATTGCTTCGGTCGTGGTCATCGATACCGATGCTGGTTTGCAGGGCTGTGGAGAGTTCACGCCTTGTGGCGAGAACTACATGGTCGCCCATTCCGAGGGCGTGGCGGCGCTGGCACGGCTGGTAGCACCGTCGCTGTTGGGGGAGGATCCACGGCAGGTCGGGCGGGTCGAGCAGTTGCTGGATCATCTGGTACAGGGGCACGGCTACGCCAAGGCACCGTTCGACGCGGCGTGCTGGGATATTCTTGGGCAGGCCTGTGATCAGCCGGTCTGGATGCTGCTGGGGGGCAAGCTGACCGATGGTGCCCCGATGTACCGGGTGGCGCCTCAAAAGGTGGTGGATGAGACCGTGGCTGAGATGAATGCCTATCGGGATCAGGGCTATCGCCAGTTTCAGATCAAGGTCGGCGGCGACTGGGTCACTGACATTGACCGCATCCGAACCACAGTGCCTTTGCTGCAACCGGGTGAAAAAGCGATGGCCGACGCCAATCAGGGCTGGCGTGTGGACAATGCGATCCGGGTGGCGCGGGCAACGCGCGATCTGGATTTCATTCTGGAACAGCCCTGCCGCACCTATGAGGAATGCCAGCAGGTGCGCCGAGTCGCCGAACAGCCAATGAAGCTGGATGAATGCGTCACCGGGATCCACATGGCACAGCGCATCGTCGTGGATCGCGGGGCCGAGATCTGCTGCCTGAAAATCTCGAACCTCGGCGGCCTCAGCAAGGCGCGGCGGGTGCGGGATTATCTGGTAGAAAACCGCATTCCCGTTGTCAGCGAGGACACCTGGGGCGGAGAGATCACCACCTCGGTCGTGGCGCATTTCGCAGCCTCGACCCCCGGGGAATTCCTGCAAAACACCACCGACCTGATGAACTATAACACCCGGTCCACCGGGATCGGTGGGCCAGTGTCCCGAGATGGCAAGCTTTACGCCTCTGATACACCCGGACTGGGTGTGTCCCCGGATTTCGAAAGCCTTGGCCCACCGATTGAGGAGTTCAGCTTATGAGACAACAAGCCGTTGCCACTCAGATGATTGACGATGAGCGGGTACGCGTAACGCGGTTCGACTTCATGCCCGGTGCAGAAACGGGATGGCACCGCCATACGATGGATTACGTCATCACGGCCATCACCGACTGCCAAATGCGTCTGGAATTGCCCGATGGATCGGTCAGTGACGTAACGGTTCCCGCTGGAACAACGTATCGACGCGATGAAGGGGTCGAACACAACGTAATCAACGCGGCGGACACCCCAATGTCCTTTGTCGAAGTGGAGCTGAAATGAAGATCACCCGGATATCGGTTTTCCAAGTCGACTTGCCGCTGGAGCATCCCTATTGGCTGTCCGGCGGGCGACTGAAGTTCGAAACGCTCGACGCGACGCTGGTGAAAATCGAAACTGATGCAGGGCTTAGCGGTTGGGGAGAGGGCACACCTTGGGGGCATACCTACGTGCCCGCACATGGGCCGGGTATCCGCGCGGGAATTGAAACGATGGCACCGTTCATTCTGGGCTTTGATCCGCGTAAGGTGCTGGAGGTGGAGCGTGCAATGGACCTCGCGCTGCCCGGGCACCTCTACGCCAAAAGCCCGATCGACATGGCCTGCTGGGATATCTCCGGTCAGGCGGCGGGCCTGCCAATCGCTGATTTGATGGGGGGCGGGTCACGCTCGCCGCGCCCAATTGCTTCTTCGGTCGGAGCCAAGACCATCGAAGAAACCCGTGAGGTGATGGAGCGTTATCGCAGCCGCGGCTACATCGCCCATTCGGTGAAGATCGGCGGCGATGTGGAACGTGACATCGCCCGCGTCCGCGACGTGGAAAGCATCCGGCGTCCGGGTGAGATCATTCTCTACGACGTCAATCGCGGCTGGACCCGGCAACAGGCCCTGCGGGTGATGAGCGCCTGCGAGAACCTGAACGTTATGTTCGAACAACCCGGCGAGACGCTGGATGATATCGCCGCAATCGCAGGCCGTCATGCCTCACCCGTGTCGGTGGATGAAAGTCTTGTCACACTGCAAGATGCTGCCCGCATTGCCCGCGACGGTCTGGCCGAGATATTCGGGATCAAGCTGAACCGAGTCGGCGGCCTGACCAAAGCCGCACGGATGCGGGATATCGCGCTGGCGCATGGGATCGACATATTCGTGATGGCGACCGGTGGCACAGTTCTGGCCGATACCGAAGCGCTGCATTTGGCCGCCACCATCCCGGATGACAATTGCCACGCCGTCTGGGCCTGTCAGGACATGATCACCGTCGATATCGCCGGCGGTCGCGGGCCGCGAAACATCGACGGCCACCTGCGCCTGCCGGAAACGCCCGGCCTCGGCGTACACCCCGACGAAGACACCTTGGGCAACCCAGTCGCAACCTACGAGGCCCCGTGATGATCCGCCTCTTCATCTGGCTAAAAATGTCCTGGGGCGTGAATTGGCCGCAGGCCAAGAGAGGGGCTGGCCCCTCTGACAAAATCGCGCCCAAACGCAAAGGATGGGTTGAATGAAAATCAAAAAGATAACCCTCTGGTCCGTCGACCTGACCAGCCATGAAACCTATCATATGGCCGAGGGCAAAACCTGCGCGACCGTGACCTCGCATATCCTGTGTCTTGAAACGGATAGCGGTCTGAAAGGCTGGGGCGAGGTCTGCCCGATTCCGCATTACCTGCCCGCTTATGCGGGCGGTGTACCGGCTGCTATCACGGAAATGGGGCCGGAAATTCTGGGCATGTCCCCATTTGGGGTCGATGCGCCGATGCGCAAGCTGGACGGGTTTCTACAGGGGCACCGCTATGCCAAGTCCATGGTCGACATTGCCCTGTGGGATCTGTTCGGGCAGGCCACCGGCCAACCGGTTTATGTCTTGCTGGGTGGACGGGCGCGCAAGGACATGCCGCTCTATCATTCGATCACCTGTATCGCACCGGATGAGATGGCCCGCATCGCCCAGACCGCCTATCAGACCGGAATCCGCCAGTTTCAGGTCAAGCTGGGCGTGGAAGGCGATTGGCAGGCCGATGCCGAACGTCTGATCAAGGTGCGTGAGGCCGTGGGGCCGGGGCCGCTGGTCTATGGAGACTGGAACTGCGGCGCGTCGCGCTTGCAGGCCACGCGAACAGGGCGTGCTGTGGCGCACCTGGACGTGATGCTGGAACAGCCCTGCAAAACGCTGGAAGATTGCGCCGCCGTAAGGCAGGCCACCGGTCTGCCGATGAAGATCGACGAGAACGCCTACGATCTGGCCTCGCTGCTGCGCGCGCATGAGCTGGGCTGCATGGATGCTGTCGCTTTGAAACTGTCGAAATTCGGCGGGCTGTCGGCCATGCGCCGGGCGCGGGACCTGACCGTGCATTTGGGCGCCGAGATTTGCGCCGAATGCACTTGGGGGTCGGATATCGTCACGGCTGCCTCGCTGCATTTCGCGGCCTCGACTCCGCATGGATCGCTGCTGAACACCTGTGATTTGTCCTCGTATGTGGCCCCGCGCATTTGCTCGGACGCACCAAACCGTGAAGAGGGCCGGATTGCCCCGCCCGAAGGTCCGGGGTTAGGTGTGACCCCGGACCCCGAAATCCTTGGTTCCCCGATATTGGAGATCGTGTGAGATGCTGAAGATCAACACTCAATCCGAATGGATCACCCGCGCGAATGAGGTTCTGCCCGCCGGGGGGTTTGGCAATTTCGACCCCGGCATCATCATCGCTCGCGGCGACGGCAGCCGTGTCTGGGATGAGGATGGGAATGAATATATCGATTATCTGATCGGTTCCGGTCCGATGCTGCTGGGCCATGGCCACCCTGCGGTGATGGAAGCCGTGCTGGAACAGCTGCCCAAGGGCATGACCTTCTTTGCCAACAACTCCAAGGGCATCGAACTGGCCGAAGCCATCGTCGAGGCCGTGCCCTGCTGCGAACAGGTGCGCTTTGTCGCCTCGGGCGGTGAGGCGGACATGTATGCGATCCGTCTGGCCCGCGCCTATACCGGGCGCAACAAGATCTTGAAATTCGAAGGCGGCTATCACGGGATGAGCGCCGAGGCACAGATGAGCCTCGCCCCCAGCCGTAGGGTCAACTTCCCTCAGGCCGTGCCGGACAGTGCCGGTATTCCCGACAGCGTGGCCGAACAGATGCTGATCGCGCCCTACAATGACCTTGAGGCTGTCGCGGCGCTGTTGGATGAACATGACGACATCGCCGCGATCATGGTCGAACCGCTGCAGCGGATCATTCCGCCACTGCACGGATACCTGCAGGGTCTGCGTGATCTGTGTGACAAGCACAGCGTTCTGCTGATTTTTGATGAGATCGTGACAGGGTTCCGGCTGGCCTATGGAGGCGCACAGGAGAGATACGGGGTGAAACCCGATATCTGCACGTTGGGCAAGATCATCGGTGGTGGCTTCCCTCTGGCCGCGCTGGGCGCTAGCGCCGAGATCATGAAGCATTTCGACAAGGCGCAGGTGGGCGAGGAAGGCTGGCTGATGCAGCTGGGCACTTTGTCCGGAAACCCGGTGGCCTCGGTCGCGGGCTTGAAAACCATGGAGATCCTGCGGCGTGATGGCGTCTATGATCAGCTCCGTGCGACCGGGGCTGCACTGCAGCAGATGCAAGTGGATGCGCTGGCCAAAGCAGGTGTTCCGCATCAGATCGTCGGAGATGAAACGCTGTTCGACATCTATTTTACCGATGCCGTCTGTCGCGACTATCGCAGCGCCAAACATGACGACCCTGCCCGCAACACACTCTACAACGATACGTTGCGTGCCCATGGGATATTCAAATCCCCGGGCAAGCTGTATCCGTCGTTGGCTGTGACCGACGCCGATCTGGAGCAAACCCGAATGGCCGTTGATAAGGCCGTGCAGGCGATCTGCGCTGTCTGATACCCTGATCTGAAAAGAAGTGGGCCGCTGTCGAAATATGACAGCGGCCCTAACCGATCAGTGATTTGGTTCAGTCTCGCCCCCTCGAATACCACTTAAGCGAATATACTGAAAAAACTTTCGACTTTATCGAGACTGTTCCTTCATCTCATCGGTATGACACCTTAATGCCAGACCGGGATGCAACCTACAGTGAAGTAATTCACATTACGCGAATTTTCTTTAATTTCTCCATTCGAAGAAGCCTGGACCAGCCTTTTGCAACAGCGAATGAGCCATTGCACGGCCCATTTCGGCACCGTCGGCAATTGCGCTGGTGAGATCTTCGGAAATTGCCTCAGAACCATCTGGGCGCAGCACTTCGCCACGCAGGCGCAGCTGATCACCCTGAACTTCAGCCAGCCCGGCGATAGGTGTCTCGCACGAGCCATCCAGCGCTGCAAGCAGGGCGCGTTCGGCGGCAAGGCGCTGGCCGGTTTCGGTGTGCTGGATCGCCTCAAGCATACCCGCAGCGCGGGAATCATCGCGGCGCCGCTCGATGCCGATTGTGCCCTGCGCGATGGCGGGCAGCATGTCCTCAGGCGCGATGGCGGTGGCGGGGACGTCGTCCATGTTCAGGCGGCGGATGCCAGCCATGGCCAGAAACGTGCAGTCAGCCACGCCGTCGGCCAGTTTCTTCAGCCGGGTCTGAACGTTGCCGCGGAACTCGACCACATTCAGATCGGGCCGCCGGTTCAGCAGTTGCGCCCGGCGGCGCAGAGATGAGGTGCCGACCACCGCGCCCTGCGGCAGGTCGTGGATTGAACTCAGGCTGGGTGAAATGAACGCGTCGCGCACATCCTCACGCGGCAGGAAGGTGTCCAGCACCAGCCCCTCGGGCTGTTCCACCGGCATGTCTTTGGTGGAATGCACCGCGATGTCGATATCGCCGCGCAGCATCGCCTCTTCGATTTCCTTGGTGAACAGGCCCTTGTTGCCGATCTCTTTCAGCGGGCGGTCCGCGTCGATCATGGCGCGGTTGTCGCCGGTGGTTTTAATCACCACGATCTCGAACGCCTCTTCGGGCAGGTCGAAGGCCGTGCCCAGCCGTTGCCGGGTTTCATAGGCTTGCGCCAGCGCCAGGGGCGAACCACGGGTGCCGATCTTGAGCGGTGAGGCGGGTGTGGGCAGGTTCAGTGTCATGCGCACAGCTTTAGTCGCGTCACATTGCCCTGACAATGGGGGCATGGCTTGACAAATTGCCGCCGAAGGATGACCCGTTGCGGCAAACCGGATGATTGGGGGTAAAGATGGCCGAGACAAAGAAACTGCTGCGGGCGCTGGCGGGCGAGGTACAGGACGTGCCGCCGATCTGGATGATGCGTCAGGCCGGGCGGTATCTGCCGGAATACCGGGCGACTCGGGCGCAGGCCGGAGATTTCCTGTCGCTGTGCTACAATCCGGAACTGGCCGCCGAGGTGACCCTGCAGCCGATCCGCCGCTATGGGTTCGATGCGGCGATTCTGTTTGCTGATATCCTGCTGGTGCCACAGGCGCTGGGCGCAGACCTGTGGTTTGTCACCGGAGAAGGTCCGCGCCTGTCGACGATCACACAGCAATCCGAATTCGATGCGCTGAAACCGGTTGATGCCATTCACGAGACCCTGTCGCCGGTCTATGAGACGGTGCGCATTCTGTCACGGGAATTGCCGTCCGAGACGACTCTGATCGGGTTTGCGGGTGCGCCGTGGACGGTTGCGACCTACATGATCGCCGGGCGCGGCACGCCAGACCAAGGACCGGCCCATGCGCTGCGCGAAGAAAACACCGCCCTGTTCGAGGCGCTATTGGAGCGGATCACGCTGGCGACCATCGAGTACCTCTCGGCCCAGATCGAAGCCGGGGCCGAAGTGGTCAAGATTTTTGACAGCTGGGCCGGGTCGCTGAAAGGCGACGCCTTTCAGAAATATGCGGTCGAGCCCTGCCGCGTGATTACGCAGGCCATCAAGGAACGCCATCCCGGCATCCCGGTGATCGGCTTCCCGCGTGAGGCGGGCGATGGGTATATCGGGTTCGCCAAGGCAACCGGTGTGGATTGTGTAGCGCTGGACAACTCGGTGTTGCCGGAATGGGCGGCCGAGCATGTGCAGGCGGATGGCTGCGTTCAGGGCAACCTGGCCTCGTCGCATATGGTGACCGGCAGGCAGGCGCTGGTGGATGAGACGCGGCGGATTGTCGAGGCGTTTTCGAAAGGGCCGCATATCTTCAATCTCGGTCACGGGATCACACCAGATGCGGATCCGGAAAACGTGCAACTGATGATCGACACGGTGCGCGGGCGGTAAGCAAGGGAAGGGGGCCAGCCCCCTTCTTGGCCTGCGGCCAATTCATCCCCCGGGATATTGTTAGCCAGATGAAGAGACGGATTTTTGCTGCGCGTTGAATTCGTTCAGGATGTCCTGACGGTGTTCTCCGCGGGTTGGGCTGGGTTTGGGGTGCCATTCGGAGGTTGAGAATCTGGGTGCGGCGGCGGCTTGCAGGGTGCCCTCTGTTCTGCGCCATGTCTGGCGGGCGGCGTTCATCGGGTGGGCGTGTGCTTCGATTGGGCTGAGGACCGGCGCGACGCAGGCGTCGGTGCCTTGAAAGAGACCCGCCCAGTGATCCCGGGTGTTGCTGGCGAAGATGTCAGACAGGCGTTGGGTGAGGGCAGGCCAGGTTGCGCGATCAAATTGCGATTGGAAGTCAGGGTCGTCCGACAGGCCCATCTTTTGCAAAAACAGCGCATAGAATTTGGGTTCTAGGCATTGAACCGTCACGAAGCCGCCATCGAAACAGATGTAGGTGCGGCTCCAATGGGGGCCGTCCAGCAGGCTTTGGCCGCGCTTGTCCGACAGGTTGCCGGATTGGTTCAGGCTCATGAGCAGGTTCATCATATGCGCCGAGCCATCGTAGATCGCGGCATCGACCACCGTGCCCTGACCTGTTCTCTGCGCGTTCAGCAGCCCGGCCAGAAGGCCCGCGACCAGATACATGGCACCGCCGCCAATGTCGCCGACCAGCGTTGCAGGCGTTTGCGGTGCTTGGCCGGGCAGAGAAGCGTACCAGAGTGCACCCGACAGCGCGACATAGTTAAGGTCATGCCCGGCTGTGTCAGACAAGGGACTGTCCTGACCCCAACCCGTCATCCGTCCATAGACCAGCCCGGGGTTCATCTCATGGCAGGGTTCCGGGCCGAGGCCAAGTTTCTCCATCACACCGGGGCGGAAACCTTCGATCAGCGCATCGGCCGAGGCGATCAGCTGTTTGGCGGTCTCCAAATCACTTGCGTCTTTCAGGTCCAGATCAATCGATCTCTTGCCGCGATCCAGAACCGAGCGTTCGGGCATCCCCGGCGTTGCGGCCTGACCTTTGCGGTGGATGGTGATCACATCGGCGCCCATATCCGCCAGCAGCATGGCGGCAAAGGGGGCAGGGCCCAGCCCCTCAATCTCAATGATACGAATACCTTTCAGCATGGTCCCCCCTTCGATTAATCGCAGGGTTCCGGGATCACCGATAAATTGCAAGGCCAGAGGTCAAACCCGCAAAAAAGCGCAGGGCCTTGTGCGAAATTGGCCTGTTCTGCGCCGATGGGCCGGGGTAGGGTCGCCGCCAGAACAGGGAACTTGCATGACGACCATTCTTTCGATCAAGGATCTGCGCAAATCCTATGCTGACGGGTTTGAGGCGCTGAAAGGCGTGTCTCTGGACATTGAGCAGGGGGAGATTCTGGCGCTGTTGGGGCCGAACGGGGCGGGCAAGACGACGCTGATTTCGACTATCTGCGGGATCACCACGCCGACGTCCGGCTCGGTGACGGTGGGTGGCCATGACATCCAGACAGACTTCCGCGCCGCGCGTCGGATGATTGGTTTGGTTCCGCAGGAAATCGCGCTGGAACCCTTTGAAAAAGTCTGGAACACGGTGCGGTTGTCGCGCGGATTGTTCGGGCTGGGCCGCGACAACGCTATGATCGAGAATGTTCTGCGAAAGCTGTCCCTGTGGGACAAGCGCAAGAACGCCATTAAGGAACTTTCGGGCGGTATGAAGCGCCGGGTGCTGATCGCCAAGGCACTGGCACACGAACCGCGGGTGCTGTTTCTGGACGAACCCACCGCCGGTGTCGATGTCGAGCTGCGCAAGGACATGTGGGAGATCGTGGCCGAACTGAAGCGGGCCGGCGTCACCATCATCCTGACCACGCATTACATCGAAGAGGCCGAGGCCATCGCCGACCGCGTCGGTGTCATCGATAAGGGTGAGCTGCTACTGGTTCAGGACAAACACACGCTGATGGCGCAGATGGGTAAAAAGCAACTCGAGGTGATGCTGACCGAGCCGATCCAAGCCATCCCTGACAGTCTGGCAGCGCATAATCTGGCGCTGAACGGCAATGGGGATGCGCTGGTCTATACCTATGACACTCATGCCGACCGAACCGGCATCACCACGTTGCTGAATGACGTGGCTCAGGCTGGGCTGGTGTTGCGCGACGTGCAAACCCGCCAGTCGAGCCTGGAAGAGATATTCGTCAATCTGGTGTCCGGAGAGCCCGCATGAACTGGTCCGCCATTGCCGCCATCTACCGCTTCGAAATGGCCCGGTTCTTTCGGACACTGGCGCAGAGCTTTCTGTCTCCGGTCCTGTCGACATCGTTGTATTTCGTGGTGTTCGGCACTGCCATCGGCAGTCGTATCCAAGAGGTCGAGGGCGTGTCTTATGGCGCCTTCATCGTGCCGGGGCTGATCATGTTGTCGGTGGTGATGCTGGCGATTTCCAACGCGTCTTTCGGCATCTATTTTCCCAAGTTTCTGGGCACGATTTACGAGCTTTTGTCGGCCCCGGTGAACTTCATCGAGATCGTGATCGGCTATGTCGGGGCGGCTGCCACGAAATCGCTGTTTGTCGGGTTGGTTATTCTGGTAACGGCTACGTTCTTTGTAGACATACGCATTCAACACCCGCTTGCGATGGCAGCGTTTTTGATCCTCTCCTGCCTCAGCTTTTCACTGCTGGGGTTCATCATCGGCATCTGGGCCAGCAACTTTGAGCAAATGTCGCTGGTGCCGCAACTTGTAGTAACGCCGTTGATCTTTCTGGGCGGGACATTCTACTCGATTTCGATGCTGCCGCCGGTGTGGCAGACCATCACCCTGTTCAACCCAGTGGTCTATCTGATCTCGGGGTTTCGGTGGTCGTTCTACGGCTTGGCCGATGTGCCGATCGGGTTCAGCTTGTTGGCCATTGTGGCGTTTACCGGCCTGTGTCTGGGCATTATCTGGTGGATCTTCAAAACCGGCTGGCGCATTCGCAGCTAGGTTGTGTCAGGCGTTGCATTTTTGCCCACTGACCTTGGGAAATGTGTTCACGTCACAACTATCGGCCAAACGGTCCCTTGTTTACCGGTTGGGTGCACTCTACATCGGCATCCATGAAACTCAGCCTGCCGTTTCTTAAAAAGCAACCCTGCGTGGCCGTTGTGCGCCTGTCCGGTACCATCGGAATGGCCGGTCGTGGGTCGATGTCCGACACTGCACTGGCCCCTGTGCTTGAGAAAGCCTTTCGCAAGGGCAATCCTGCTGCCGTCGCGCTTGAGGTCAACTCGCCCGGTGGCTCACCCGTTCAAAGCTCGTTGATCGGCGCACGTATCCGGCGGTTGTCCGAGGAATTGAAAGTGCCGGTCATCGCCTTTGTCGAAGACGTGGCGGCCTCGGGTGGCTATTGGCTGGCGGCTGCGGCGGATGAGATTTATGCCGATGACAGCTCGGTTCTGGGGTCGATCGGGGTGATTTCGTCCGGCTTTGGTGCCCATGTCCTCTTGAAACGGCAGGGGATCGAACGGCGGGTGCACACTGCGGGTCAGTCGAAATCCATGCTCGACCCGTTTTCGCCCGAAAAGAAAGAGGATGTTGCCCGGCTGGAAACCCTGCTGGCTGATATCCACGAGAATTTTATCACCCATGTCAAAACCCGCCGCAGCGGCAAGCTGGACGAAAGTCAGGACCTGTTCACCGGGGAAATCTGGCTGGCGCGGCGCGCGCAAGAACTGGGTCTGATCGACGGCATCGCGCATTTGAAACCGAAGATGCAGGAACGTTTTGGCGACAAGGTCAAATTCCGCCGCTACGGGCTGCGCAAGCCTATCTGGTCGCGTTTTGGTGCGTCTCTGGCGCAGGATGCCATCGCCGGGCTTGAGGAGCGCGCCGCCTACGCGCGTTTCGGTTTGTGACGTGATTATCAAGATTGTCACCCTGTTTCTGATCGCCATGGGCGTGCTGGCGATGTTCGGCAAGCTGCGCTTTCCGGGGCAGAAACGGCTGCAATCCTCAAGATGTCCGCGCTGCGGGCGGTTCAGGATCGGTAAAGGCCCCTGCGCCTGCGAAAAAGGAGGCCGTTCATGACGGCATGGCTGTTATCCGGCCTTGGGCTGCTGATCCTGCTGCTGGCGGGTGACGCACTGGTGCGCGGTGCGGTGAACCTGAGCCTGCGCATGGGCGTACCTGCGCTGATCGTCAGCCTGACCATTGTGGCCTTTGGCACCTCGGCACCCGAGCTTCTGATTGCCATCAGTGCGATCAAGGAAAACGCACCGGGCATTGCGCTGGGTAACGTTGTCGGGTCGAATACAGCGAATATCTTGCTGGTTCTGGGCGTTCCGGCCCTGCTGTCGACGCTGCACACCAGCGAATGCAACAGCCGCAGGAACTATGTCTTCATGCTGCTGGCCTCGGTTCTTTTCATCGGTCTGGCCTTCTGCGGCGTGTTCACTGTGTTCAGTGGGGCGATTCTGCTGGCAGCCTTAGGTTTGGTCCTCTGGAATGCCTTCCGCGAAGCACATGCGCATCGCAAAGCCTGCGGTCAGGCCTGCGCCGACGACGAAGAACTGGACGGTCTGGAAGAGGCCGATCCCAACATGCCCTACTGGAAGATTTCGATCTATCTGGTGCTGGGCCTGATCGGCCTGCCGATGGGGGCGCACCTGCTGGTGGAATATGCCACGGTCATAGCCCTCACCTACGGCGTCAGCGAAACGGTGATCGGTCTGACGCTGGTGGCAGTCGGAACCTCTCTGCCGGAGCTGGCGACTACGGTGATGGCCGCAATGCGGCGGCAGGCTGACGTGGCGCTGGGAAATGTGATCGGGTCGAACATATTTAACCTGTTGGCCATCGTAGGCATAGCCACGTTGGTTGGCCCTATTCCCGTTGACCCGGAATTCCTGCGGTTCGACTTGTGGGTCATGCTGGGCGCGTCACTGTTGTTGATTCCATTCGTGTTTTTCAAAAGGGATATTACACGTGCCTGGGGCATTGTGTTGACTCTGTTATATGCGGTCTACGTCTTCGTATTGCTGGCGTGATTTGACTGAGAGGAAGCATCGATGACCCGAGCGTTAGTGACCGGTGCCGGAATTCGCCTTGGCCGGGCCATGGCGCTGTATCTGGCGCGCCGCGGTTATGACGTCGCCGTACATTATGCGACCTCGGAACAACCCGCGCAGGAGACCGTGGCCGAGGTTCAGGCCTTGGGTCGCACGGCAATGGCTTTGCAGGCGGACTTGTTGGACGAAACACAGGTTAGCGCGCTGCTGCCCCGTGCCGTCGAGGCGCTGGGCGGACCAATCACCTGTCTGGTCAACAACGCCTCGATCTTTGAATACGACAACATTCGCACGGCCACCCGGCAAAGCTGGGACCGGCATATGGACAGCAACCTTCGTGCGCCCTTCGTGCTGACGCAGGCTATGGCCGAACAAGGGCTGATGCCCGAAACGGATGAGGCGGGCGAACCCGTCGCCACCGGTTTGATCGTCAATATGGTCGATATGCGGGTGCGCAAGCTGACGCCTGAATTCATGTCCTACACCATCGCAAAAATGGGCCTGTGGGCATTGACCCGGACTGCCGCGCAGGCGCTGACGCCCGCGATCCGCGTCAATGCCATCGGCCCCGGCCCGACGATACAGGGGCACCGGCAATCTGAAGATCACTTCAAAGCACAGCGCGCCAACACGGTATTGGAGCGCGGCTCGAACCCCTCGGATATCACTGCTGCTTTGGGGTATTTTCTGGACGCACATGCCGTCACCGGACAGCTTTTATGTGTGGATGGCGGTCAGCATCTGGGATGGCAAACGCCGGATGTTTTGGGCATAGAATAGACATATTCGCTACAAGTTTTGCACTGCTCGCATTTCCGTTACCTGTCCGTTACAAAAATGTCTTTTTTTTCATATACTTGCATTGTGTATAAAATAAAAGTGCCTAAAATCAATGACTTAAGTATGTGCCTATTTTTTGTGCAACTCATGGAATTCATAAGTATACAAGGGGATTTCGTCTTCTCTGAAAACTTATCTGCATAGTTATCCACAGAAACGGTGGATTTGTTTTCTCTTGATCTGAGGCTCGCGAGATTGCAGCCATAGACAGGGAATCATATCTCAGGCCCATGACCACCCAGAACGAATCGAACCCCGAGACTCAGCCCACTGGCTACGCTTGCATCCAGCGCCATGCGAAAACGCTGGACAACTCGCCCGGTGTGTACCGGATGCTGGATGCGGACAGCCGGGTTCTGTACGTGGGCAAGGCGCGGAATCTGAAGGCGCGGGTGTCGAACTACACCCGTCCGGGGCATTCGGGGCGGATCGAAAAGATGATTGCCGCGACCGCTTCGATGATGTTTCTGACCACCCGGACCGAGACCGAGGCGCTGCTACTGGAACAGAACCTGATCAAGCAGCTCAAGCCCAAATACAACGTACTGCTGCGGGATGATAAGAGTTTTCCGAACATTCTGGTCGCCAAGGATCATGCCTATCCGCAGATCAAAAAGCACCGAGGCGCAAAGAAGGAAAAGGGCGCCTATTTCGGCCCCTTCGCCAGTGCCGGTGCTGTGAACCGGACGCTGAACCAGTTGCAAAAGGCATTCCTGCTGCGCAATTGCTCAGATTCCATGTTCGAAAGCCGCACGCGGCCCTGTCTGCTCTATCAGATCAAGCGCTGTTCCGGACCCTGTGTCGGGCTGATTTCCGAGGGCGATTATCGCGAAAGCGTCAAGGATGCGGAACGCTTCCTGTCGGGGCGGTCGACCAAGGTGCAAGAGGAGTTGGCCGAGCAGATGATGGCCGCCTCCGAGGCGATGGAGTTCGAACGCGCCGCCGGTCTTCGCGACCGTATCCGGGCGCTGACGCAGGTGCAGACCAGCCAGGGTATCAACCCGCGCGGCGTGGCCGAGGCGGACGTGATCGGCCTGTATATGGATAGCGGTCAGGCCTGTGTGCAGGTGTTTTTCATCCGGGCGAACCAAAACTGGGGAAACAAGGATTTCTACCCTCGGGTCGGGGCTGACGTGTCACCGGCCGAAGTGATGGAGGCGTTTCTTGGCCAGTTCTACGACAACAAGGAACCGCCGCGACAGTTGATCCTGTCGGATGGGATCGAGAACGCGGATCTGATGGAAGAGGCGTTGACCGAGAAGGCCGGGCGCAAGGTAGAAATCCTCGTGCCTCAACGCGGCGAGAAACAGGAACTTGTCGCCGGAGCCCTGCGCAACGCACGCGAGTCTTTGGCCCGCCGCATGTCGGAAAGCGCGACGCAGGCCAAGCTGCTACGTGGTGTGGCCGAAGCGTTTGACCTCGACACGCCTCCGGATCGGATCGAGGTTTACGACAACTCGCACATTCAGGGCACCAACGCGGTGGGCGGCATGATCGTGGCAGGCCCTGAAGGGTTCATGAAAAATGCCTACCGCAAGTTTAACATCCGGGGCGACGACCTGACCCCTGGTGACGACTTCGGGATGATGAAAGAGGTTCTGACCCGCCGCTTTACCCGCCTGCAAAAGGAGGATCCGGATCGCGAAAAGGGTATGTGGCCCGACCTTCTGCTGATCGACGGCGGGGCCGGGCAGGTCAGCGCGGTGCATGAAATCATGGTTGAACACGGGGTCGAGGACATCCCAATGGTTGGCGTTGCCAAAGGTGTCGACCGCGACCATGGCAAGGAAGAGTTCCACCGCATCGGCCAGCGCGCTTTTGCCCTGAAACGCAACGATCCCGTGTTGTACTTTATCCAGCGTCTGCGGGACGAGGCGCACCGGTTCGCCATCGGGACGCATCGCGCCAAACGGGCCAAGGCCGTTGGGGCAACGCCGCTGGACGAGATTCCGGGTGTCGGGGCGGCGCGGAAACGGGCCCTGCTGGCGCATTTCGGCAGCGCCAAGGCGGTTAGCCGGGCCAATCTGGCGGATTTGAAGGCGGTGGATGGGATCTCAGCCGGGTTGGCGCAGAAGGTCTATGACTTCTTCCACGAGAAGGGCTAGGCCTGTCGTCCGCGCCAAAGGATATACAACCCCGAGGCCACGATCAGCGCGCTGCCGATCCACATGGTCTGATCCAATTGCTCACCAAACATGACCACACCCAAACCGACGCCAAACAGCAGGCGTGAATAGCGGAATGGTGTAACGGCCGAGACTTCACCCGTCCGCATGGCTTTCATCAGCGCCGAGTACGCTGCTGTGCCCATCAGTATCGCGCCAACCACATGCAGGCTGGTGTGCAGATCCAGCGGTGCCATCGGCGCGCCCTCCCAGAACTGATAGGCCAATCCGGCGACGACGATGCAGAGGAAGCCGTAGAACCCCAGCACCTCGGTTCCAAGCGTCGCGGGTGCGGCGCGGCTGGCCAGATCGCGCCCGGCAAAGCCCAGCATCCCCAACACCGCAAGGATCGACAGGGCGGAGAAACTGTCTCCGGTCGGTTGGATGATGATCACAACGCCTATCAAACCGATCAAAATGGCGCTCCAACGGCGCCAGCCGACCGCCTCACCAAAGAACAGCGCCGCACCTGCGACCACGACCAGAGGTGTGGCCTGCAGGATCACGGTCGCAGCTGACAGGGGTGTCAGCGTGATCGCCAGCACATAGAACAGCCGCCCTAGGATCTCGAACAGCACCCGCACCTTCATCGGGCGCGAAAGTACGTCCCGGTGAAACAGGTTGGTGCCCCGCAGCATCGCCACTGCCGCAAAGATCACGGTTCCCCCGGCGCCGAACAAGACCAGAATTTGCCAGATCGGCAACGCGGCGGACGCGCCTTTTAACAGCGCATCTTCCAGCGCGAAGAGCGCCATTCCGGCGGTCATCCACGCGCTGCCGATCAGGTTGGATCGGGGGTCGGTTTGAATATGTGCGGTCATGCTGTGCGGTCGCTCCTGAGCCGTCCGCCAATCTGACCGCAAAGGCGTCGCGCGCCAAGCAGTATCTGACCGAGAGTTCCCGGTTGCGACCCTTTGCCTTTTGGCCCTGCAACTGCCTGTGATCGGGCCAGTTTTTTGCCGGCCCGTCTTTTCTGTCCCGAACCGGCGATGTAGTGTCGGTCCATGAAGTGGAACCTGCCCAATATTCTGACCGTGCTGCGCCTGCTTGCGGCCCCCGGTCTGGCCGTAATGTTTCTGTATTTTACCCGTCCCTATGCCGACTGGTTCGCGCTGATCCTGTTCATGACCGCAGCGATCACCGACTGGTTCGATGGCTATCTGGCCCGTGCGTGGAAACAGGAAACCAAGATGGGCGCGATGATGGACCCGATTGCCGACAAGGCGATGGTGGTGATCGCGCTGATGATCCTTGTGGGCTATTCGACCGAACACTGGACGCCGTGGCTGGTGCTGCCGGCCACCGTGATCCTGTTCCGCGAGGTGTTTGTCTCGGGCCTTCGTGAATATCTGGGCGACACGGCGGGCACGCTGAAGGTGACCAAGCTGGCCAAGTGGAAGACAACCGCGCAGATGGTTGCCATCGCGGTTCTGTTCTCACAGGGGATCTTCGAACACTATTTTGTCATGGCCACCTTCGGGATGGACGCCGCCACGATGGATCAGGTTCTGACCGGACGGGTCGAGGACCTGAACCACATCCGCTGGCATCTTGAGGGGATGTTCTGGTCCGGCCGCATCGGTTTGTGGCTGCTGTGGATTGCCGCAACGCTGACATTGATCACCGGCTATGACTACCTACGTAAAGCCATGCCCCATCTGAAGGAGAGCTAACCGATGGACGTGCTGTATTTCGCTTGGGTGCGCGAACGCATCGGCCTGCCGAAAGAGAAGGTCGAAACACAGGCCGCAACGGTGTCCGACTTGGTGGCTGAACTCAGCGCACGCGAGGACCGTTATGCTGCGGCCTTCGCCGACCTTTCCGCGCTGCGAGTCGCGCTGGATCAGGAGCTATCGGATTTTGACGCTTCGCTGGCTGGCGTGCGCGAGGTTGCATTCTTCCCGCCGATGACCGGTGGCTAAGATGCGCATCGCTGTTCAGGAAGAGGCGTTTGATCTGGGAGCCGAGGCCAACGCATTCGCGTCGGGCAACGCAGCCAACGGAGCAATCGTGACCTTCACCGGCGTCGTGCGCGATCTGGCCTCGGGCGATCTGGACGTGATGGAGATCGAGCATTACCCCGGCATGACCGAACGCGCCCTGACCAAGATTGCCCAAGAGGCGCAATCACGCTGGTCGCTGGGCGATGTGCTGGTGATCCACCGTCACGGACGGTTGGCCCCGGGGGACCGGATCATGATGGTGGCCACAGCCGCACCCCATCGCAAGGACGCGTTTGAGGCGGCGGAATACCTGATGGACTACCTGAAATCCCGCGCACCGTTCTGGAAAAAGGAAATCACCAAATCCGGTGAGGAATGGGTGGCTGCCAAGGATGAAGACGAAGACGCCTTGAGCCGTTGGTAGAGACAAGGTCCGGCACCCGCTTGTCGGATGCCGGAGTTGGCAGATCGGCTTAGCTGCTCTGTTCAGAATTGCAGGTACGCGCAGCTTCAATAGCTTTTAGAGTACCGTCGAGGCTTACCGTAAAGCCGGTTTCTTTTTCCGGGAAAACGGTCATCTCGTATTTCTTCATGACGTCTTCAACGAATTGTGGATTGTTCGCCAGAATGTAGCCCCCCGTGTATCCGTCAGCGAGGTGCTTTGTCTTCTTGCGAGCTTCGGCCGAGTACACGTTGCCATCCAGTGACAATATAATCTCTTCCTTTTTGCCTTTTAAGCCGATGTCGTTTTGGGTGAAAACTCCGAGGTATCCCATTTCCTGATCTTTGGTCAGCCCCATCTGAACGACGTTGCTATTTTCGTCGACGCGTTCGATCAGGCAGGATCCACGGGTTTCGTCTACATAGATCGTCCAGCCGGACTCTTCGCCCCATTTTGTAAAGGTGTCATTCTCTGACGGGATAACATCGCTTGAGGCATATGCAGCGGTTGTGAAGAACATCCCAAGGATTGCGGCGGTCTTAGTTGTATTATTGAGAATCATAGTACACTCCAGTTGCTTGGATCGTGAACAATTCAGTGTGCAGGCAAAAACACACCAATTCATATTATTGAATTTATTGCTAAAATGAAGACAGCAGAATCTGACCGGCTAAAACCTGCCGATTAACCTAGCCTTTGCAATATCGGTAAGCGCGCAATTCGAATTGGTTGCATCAATCCGCGTTGTTGACGCGGCCGCGAAGTTCTTCGGCCTCTTGCCGAGCGGCGCGCAGGCCGTCCATGGCGGCGGCGAGTTCGGCTTCGGCCTGAGTCAACTGGTTGGTCAGTTCGGCCTCGCGCTGTTGCAGGTAAGTGATCGCCTGATCCCGGGTTTCTTCGGCCTCGTGCAATTCCTGGCTCATGCGGTCCAGATCGGCCACGTCGCTTTGGCGCACGCGGGACAATCGGTGGGCCAGCCAGTTGGCGAACCAGCCCATGCAGAAAGCCGCGAACAGGATGATGGCGGTGGCGATGATGAATTCGATTCTGTTCACTTTACTGGTCCCCTGCATCCGCGTCTGAGGCGGGTGTGTCCGTCTGTTCGGCCTCGATCGATTCCGCCTCGATCGCGTCCAGCCCGGTTTCGGTGTTTGCCACCGGCTCGGGGCGGATCAGCCGGAACTCGATCCGGCGGTTTTCCTCGCGGCCTTCTTCGGTGCCGTTGTCGGCAATCGGTTGCGTTTCCCCATAACCCACGGCGGTAAAGCTGGCGGTGGGCACGCGGCGGCCACGCAATTCGTTCAGGATGGACTGAGCGCGCGACTGGCTGAGCTGCTGGTTCATCTCTTCGCGGCCCTGACTGTCGGTATGGCCCTGAATCTCCAGCCGGATCGGTCCGCATTCGCGCAGGATGTCTGCAATCTGGTTCACTGTATCGCGTGAGTCGGCGGCGACGGTAGCCGAGCCGGGCTCGAACGCGATCTTGGTGCCGGCCTGAACCTCGGCGATGCGTTCTTCGCACACTTCTGGGTCAGGCAGTTTGTCCGCAGGTTCGGGCGGTTCCTGATAGGTGATCAACAGGGTGAATTCCTGCGCGTCGCCCAGTTTTTCGGACAGCAGGCCGGCAATCTGCGCTTTCGTCTCGGGGTCATGGCTGATGCCGTTCAGGACCAGATCGTCCGGAGTGACCGTCAGCGCGCCGTTATGCAACTGCGCCAGCGCCTCAAGCCCGGTCAGAACGCGCACCGGCCAGCCCATAGGCAACCCATCGGGCGCGATGCGGGTCGCGGTGTGGACCAATTCGGACCCAAAAGCGGCGCGGGCATAGCTGTCGACCATGTCGCGCTGGGTCTCGTCACCCAAACGTCCGCGCATCTGAACCAGCCCTTCGGGGCTGCGCGTGGCAGTGAATTCAGGGGGACCTTCTTCGCCCTCGGTTTCGGGGGGCGGCAGAATGGCGTGAAGGGCAAAGACCGGGGGCAGGGCGTTTTCAAGCTCACCCACCACGCGGTCGAATGCTCCGGCGGCAGTGCCTTCTGCAGCGGCCAGAGTGATATCCGCATCCGACATGGTCACCGAACCGCCGCCCAACTCGGCCAGAGCATTGATGCTCAGAACGGCAGCCTCGGACCAGCGGGGCGAGGGCACGCCCAAACCGATTGTGCAGCTATAGGGGCCGGTCATGCCCGCCTCTTGCGCGGCAGCAATGATCGCCTCGCGCGCATTTTCGTCCTGCGCCGAGCAGGCATCGAACTGGCCGCCATTCGCGTCGATCAGAAAGCGCAGGGTAAAGGGCGTGATCACCGGGCGCGGGGCCGAGATCGATAGCCCGATCCGCAGGCTTGGCGGCGCGGCGCGGTTCAGGTCCTGCTCCAGCCTTTCTTTTTCCTGCTGGCTGTCGGCAATTGCAGTGATCTTGACCAGCCCGGGACTGGCCGAGATTTTGGCGCGCGGCAGGCGCGTCAAAGCGTCAACGGCATAGGTGATCGCGGCGTCCCACCCGTTAGGCTTTGGATAGTCGGCGGTTTCCATGAGGTCCGCCACCGGGGCACCGCTGGCCAGATCGCTCAGCCGCTCCATCAGCGCCTCGCGGTCTTCGTTGGCAGGGATCAGGCCGATCACCGAGATGCCGCTGTCATTGCGCAGAATCTCGGCCGAGAACCGGGGCGCGGCCAGTTCGGTTGTCGGGGCCACCTGCATTTCGTCGATCACGCGTGAAGTGTCGACCTCAGTCCCTGCTGCGGTCAGCGCGTTGAAACGGGTAGCCTCATCGGTTGCCGTTCCCGTCAGCACGACGCGTAAACCGTCCGAATGTACCTCGGCCCAGTCATGTCCTTTCAGGTCCAGCGCCCGGCGCACGGCAAATTCGGACGTTTCTTCAACCTTGGTCACGGCAAAGCTGGCGGCCAGCAGGCACAGGCCCGCCGACACAAGGAAGATAAGACCAACGGCAAAGAAATAGGGCAAACGCATGTGCGGGTTATCGACTCCTCAAGCGATAAGGCGAACTCTTACAGAGCCGCGCGGTCAGGTGCAATCAGAGCAGCAGTGCGACGCAGAGGAAGATCAGCGGAATAAGGCCAGTGTCCCGGTTGGCGCGGAACAGTTGCAGCAGTTTCGCATTGTCCTCGATATCCAGCCCGCGCAATTGCCACGCCATATGCCAGCCCATCGCCCATGGTCCGCCTAGGGCAACGACCAGTGCAAGGATCGATGCCTGTGACATAACTCCGTCTATGATCGCCAGTCCCATCAGAAATACCGTGGCCACAAGGAAGTACTTCAGCCAGCGCGCGGTATCGGTGCTAAATAACCGGGCGGTGGATTTGATGCCGATCAGCTCATCATCCTCGGTGTCCTGATGCGCATAGATCGTGTCATAGAACAGCGTCCAGGCGATCCCGGCCAGATAGAGGGTGATTGCAGGCACGCCGACCGTGCCGGTATGTGCCGCCCAAGCCAGCAGGATGCCCCAGTTGAAGGCCAGCCCCAGAAACACCTGCGGCCACCACGTGAACCGCTTGGCATAGGGGTACACCGCCACCGGCAACAGCGACAGCACGCCCATGGCGATGGCGGCCTGATTGAAGCTAAGCAGAATTCCCAGCGCCAGCAGGCATTGCAGACCCATCCAGATCACTGCCTGTTTCACGCTGACTTGGCCCGAGGGGATCGGGCGCGACCGGGTGCGTTCCACCTGCCCGTCGAACTTACGGTCGGTGATATCGTTCCACGTGCAACCCGCGCCGCGCATCAGGAAGGCCCCGATGGCGCAGCCGATGGCGATCCACAGGTCCTCCCATCTTGGATTGCCGTCGCTCAGGATGGCCAGTGCCAGGCCCCACCAGCAGGGAATCAGAAGCAGCCACGTGCCAATGGGCCGGTCCGCGCGGGAAAGGCGCAGGTAAGGGCGGGCGAATGCGGGCGCATGTGTGTCGACCCAGTTGCCACTGACCGCATCTGCGACCTGACCGTCTGGTGTTGGGGCGTTGCCTTGCATATGTAACGTCTCATGAGTGCAAAGATCAGACTGTATGTAGAGCACCCTCTGGGTCAGGGGCAATCGGTAGATTTGACGCGCGAGCAGGCCCACTACCTGTTCGGCGTCATGCGTCTGGCCGTGGGCGGGCAGGTGGCCCTGTTCAACGGCAAGGACGGAGAATGGCTGGCCGAAGTCGCCGAGGCTGGTAAGCGCGGCGGCGTTCTGAGCTGCGTGGAACGGACCAAACCGCTGCAATTGCCGCCCGATCTGTGGTTCCTGTTTGCGCCGATCAAAAAGGCGCGCACCGATTTCATCGTTGAAAAAGCGGCGGAAATGGGTGCGGCGCGGATACTTCCGGTGCAGACCGAGTTCACCAATTCCGAACGCATCCGGCAGGACCGACTTCAAGCCCACGCCGTTGAGGCGGCCGAACAATGCGGCGGCACTTTCGTGCCCGAGGTCACCGATCTGCAACGTCTGGATCGTGTGTTGGATAGCTGGCCCGAAGACCGCCAGCTGATGTTCTGTAACGAGGCCGAGGTTGGCTCGGCCCTGCGTCTGGCGGCGAATGAAAAGGGTTTGCCGTGGGCGATTCTGATCGGCCCCGAGGGTGGATTCTCGGACCGGGAGCGCGCGCGGCTGACGGCGCTGCCCTATGCGCATGTGGTTAGTCTGGGCCCGCGCATCCTGCGCGCGGATACGGCGGCGGTGGCATCGCTGACCATGTGGCAGCAGGCGCTGGGGGATTGGTCGTGACGTGGCGACTGGCGACGGATGCGGGCGTGCCAAAGATCGACGCGTTCCTGTCGCAACATATCCAGACTTCGATGTTCCCTCTGGCCAATCTGCGCGACTTTGGCCTGCGCGGCGATGACCCGCGCTCGGTGACTATCTGGGTGCTGGGCGATGGCCCGCGCGCTGTTTTCGCCATCACCAACGAAGGCATGGTAATGGCGCAATGCCCCGATTGCTCGGATGCCGAGCTTGCCGCGGCAGTCGCCCTGATCCGGGGCCACAAACTGTTCGGAGTTGCATCCGAGGCCACGCAGGCGCGCCGGATCATGCGGCTGGCCGGGTGGGACGACCGTCCCGCCACCCTGAACAGCGATGAGCCCGGCTTTACCCTGCAATTGGATGACCTTGAACTGCCGGACGTCGCCGGGGCGACGTTGGTGCCGTTAGATGATGTTGATTGCTCCATTCCCGAAGCCTGGCGTGAAAACTATCTGATCGAAGCTATGGATTTCGCCCCTGAACGCGCGCAGATACAGGCGAAAAAGGACATAGCAGCCTATATCCAGCGCAACTCGCACAGGGTTCTGCTGATCGACGACCAGCCCGTTGCGATGACCGGGTTCAACGCCCGCCTGCCCGAGGTCGTGCAGATCGGAGGGGTCTATACCCCGCCCAACCTGCGCGGCCGAGGCTATGCCCGGTTGGCGGTCGCACTGCATCTGATCCAGGCGCGCAACGGCGGGGCATCTCGTGCGGTTCTGTTCGCGGCTTCTGATTCCGCGGCGCGTGCCTATATGGGTATTGGATTCAAACCCGCAGGGCAGTTCTCGCTGATCCTGTTCACCAACCCCGAGGACCCGGCATGAGTTTCATCCGACCCGAAGCCAAACTGACCCTTTGGCGCTGGCGCGAAGTGTTGGTGGCTATACTTGTGCTGTTGGTTGGCCTCAGCTGGATCAGCGGCCCCGGCGGATTGCTGGGTTGGCTGGGCTGGGTGTTGGTAGCCGTGTCCGTGGCGCTGGCCGTAATCGGAATTCAGCGTGCCCGATTCCGCACTGGTGTCGGGGGCCCCGGAGTGGTGACCATCGACGAAGGCCAGATCACCTATCTCGGCCCGCTGGACGGTGGCATGGTCGCCACGCGGGAAATCGAGCGTCTGGCGCTGGACCCGACCGCGTCCCCTGCGCATTGGGTGTTGGAACAGCCGGGCCAACCAGTGCTTCACATTCCTGTGAATGCCGAAGGGGCCGAAGCTCTGTTCGATGTCTTCTCGGCTCTTCCGGGGCTTAAAACCGAACAGATGCTAACCGAATTGAACGGCGGCGCGGCCCATCCGGTGGTGATCTGGGAACGGACGCCATCCCGCCCTGCCCACCTTAGGCTGCATTGACACTGGCGCGGTTTGCCCCCACGACTGACCAACTAGACAGACACATAAGGATCGGAGCGCGATTCATGTCCATCCCCCAGTCCGGCGGCGGGCCGATCGAACGCCATGAGCAACTGGCCGAATACCTGGAGTCGGGCTGCAAGCCCAAGCAGGATTGGCGCATCGGAACCGAGCATGAGAAGTTCGGCTATTGCAAAGACACCCTGAAACCGCTGCCGTTTGAAGGAACGCGATCCATTGTGGCCGTTCTTGAAGGCCTGCGCGACCGTCACGGTTGGGCCGAAGTACGCGAAGGCGGAAAGCTGATCGGTCTGGAAAAGGACGGCGCCAATGTCAGCCTCGAACCGGGTGGCGCGCTGGAACTGTCGGGTGCCCCGCTTGAGACGATTCACGAGACCTGCGATGAGGTGAACACCCACCTGCGCGAAGTGAAGGACATCGCCGACGAGATTGGCGTGGGCTTCATCGGTCTGGGCGCGGCTCCGATCTGGACCCATGACGAGATGCCGCTGATGCCCAAGGGCCGCTATCGGCTGATGAACGACTATATGGAGAAAGTCGGCACCATGGGCCGGGCCATGATGCGGCGGACATGTACGGTGCAGGTCAATATCGACTTCGGCTCCGAGGCCGACATGGTGCAGAAACTGCGCGTGGCGTTGGCCCTGCAGCCGGTTGCGACGGCGCTGTTTGCCAACTCTCCGTTCTTCGAAGGCAAGGTGAACGGTCAGAAAAGCTGGCGCAGCTATATCTGGCGTCATCTGGACGACGCGCGCACAGGCATGCTGCCTTTTGTGTTCGAAGAAGGCTTTGGCTTCGAACGCTACGTGCAATACGCGCTCGATGTGCCGATGTATTTTGTCTATCGCAACGGCGAATACATCAACGCGCTGGGCATGTCTTTCCGCGACTTCCTGCAGGGCAAACTGCCCGCACTACCGGGTGAGACGCCGACGCTGAGCGACTGGGCCGATCACCTGACCACCGCCTTCCCCGAAGCGCGGATCAAGAAATTCATGGAAATGCGCGGCGCCGATGGCGGCCCTTGGCGTCGCCTATGCGCGCTGCCCGCGTTCTGGGTTGGCCTGACATACGATCAGGGCGCTCTGGATGCGGCCTGGGATCTGGTCAAAGGCTGGGATGCGGAAACCCGTGAAGCTCTGCGTATTGAGGCTGCAAAAGACGGCCTGCAAGCACAGGTTGGTAACATCAACATGCACGATCTGGCGCGTGAGGTTGTTGCAATCTCTGAGGCTGGTCTGAAATCCCGCGCCTTCCCCGGTGCTGGTGGTCTGGTCCCTGATGAAACGCATTTCCTGAACGCGCTGAAAGACAGCCTTGAGACCGGCAAGGTTCCGGCTGATGAGTTGCTGGAACACTACAATGGCGACTGGAATGGCGACCTGACGCGGGTGTTCCCGGAATACAGCTACTGATCCGCTCAGTCCGGGTTGCATTCGCGGGGCTGGCCCGCTAGCAGGTTGGCGACCAAATTCAGAGGGCGTCATGGACGATCTTAAGGCAAAATATCTGGGCCAAATCGCCGAGGCTGGCGACGAAAACGCGCTTGAGGCGATCCGCGTCGCCGCCGTGGGCAAAAAAGGTGAGGTCGCGCTGAAGATGCGCGAGCTGGGCAAAATGACCCCCGAAGAGCGTCAGGTCGCAGGCCCCGCGCTGAACGCCCTGAAGGATGAGATCAACTCGGCCCTGTCCGCCAAGAAATCCGCGCTGGCCGATGCCGCGCTGGATGAGCGTCTGCGCACCGAATGGCTGGACGTCACTCTGCCGACCCGCGCGCGCCGTCAGGGCTCGATCCACCCGATCAGCCAGGCGACCGAAGAACTGACCGCGATCTTTGCCGAGCTGGGCTTCTCGGTGGCCGAAGGGCCGCGGATCGAAGATGACTGGTACAATTTCGATGCCCTGAACATCCCCGGCCACCACCCTGCACGGGCCGAGATGGACACGTTCTACATGCACCGCGCCGAGGGCGACAATCGCCCGCCGCATGTTCTGCGCACGCACACGTCTCCGGTGCAGATCCGCTCGATGGAGAAACAGGGCGCGCCGATCCGCGTCATTTGTCCGGGCGGCGTGTATCGCGCCGACTATGACCAGACCCACACCCCGATGTTCCATCAGGTCGAAGGTCTGGCGATTGATAAAGACATCTCGATGGCGAACCTGAAATGGGTTCTGGAAGAGTTCGTGAAGGCGTTCTTCGAGGTCGACGATGTCGAACTGCGCTTCCGCGCCTCGCACTTCCCCTTCACCGAGCCGTCGGCCGAAGTCGATATCCGCTGTTCCTGGGATAACGGTCAGCTGAAGATCGGCGAGGGCGACGACTGGATGGAGATTCTGGGCTCGGGCATGGTTCACCCCAAAGTGATCGCCGCCGGTGGCATCGACCCCGAGGTCTATCAGGGCTTTGCTTTTGGCATCGGCATCGACCGTCTGGCGATGCTGAAATACGGCATCCCTGACCTGCGGGCGTTCTTTGATTCCGATCTCCGCTGGCTGCGCCATTACGGCTTCGCAGCGCTGGATATGCCGAACCTGCATGGTGGTTTGTCGCGTTGACGGAAAAAGTTTGGCACTACTTGGACATTAGTAGTGGCCGCTATTATTGTCTTGAACACGGTGGATTTTGCGACCATTCGGATGGGCATTCAGATCACTGCCCACTTTGCGGCAAAGACTCTGGGCAGACTTACTCGATTAACCGCGTGCAACGGACGTTGCGCCTGATTAATGGGCTTCAAGAGCGCTCAAAAAGGAGTTTTACCCTCGCTGTTTCAGCCTTTGGCGGCCTCGGGTTGTTGAAGGTTCTGGGAGAGTTGGATTCTGCATCTGGAATTGGGTTCGGGAGAATTTTTGCGGGAAAGTCTCAAGCCGGTTCGGTCGATCATCTACAGTTAGCCGCCTTTGTTTTGTTGCTAATTACGATAGCGTCTTACTCACTGTCCATGCGTCAAGTTCCCGTTGCAAAACGCAAGTGCATTCCACAAAAAACTCACGAGAAGTGGACCTCTTTTTTGGAAGGCAAACTGGCTCAAATGGAGAAATTTCATTCATTTGCTAGCTATGTGTTTGTTCTAAGCGTATCGCTATACGCCTCCGCGCTCGTTTATGGGTGGTATTCAAGTGGTGCCTAATTACGATACATCGCAGAGCAAAGGCCGATAGGGCGCCGCGCGATCGCCAGACAGCCCGCACGGGTTAGCGATTTGCCTCCGCAGACGCTCCGTTTTGAACGATGCACGGGCTTGGCCAAGATAAACTGCCCACAACAACCCATTGATCGCCATCTCGCGGTCTGGCGACAGCGCGGCTTGTCACAATCTCCCACGGGGTTGTGACGTGACAGCGGGCGCAGGCTCGCTAGGGTTCGAGGGATGATTTACCGACTGCTCTGCCTCTTCCTTCTGACCACCACCCAAGCCTCTGCAATCGAATCCTGTCACGGCGATACCGCCTGTCAGGTCGACGACCGCTCGTATCATGTGCTGGAACCGGACGGGTGGGATGGCGAAATGCCTTTGCCTGTGTTGCTGCATTTCCACGGCTGGTCCCGGCAGGGAACGCTGGTGGTGAACCATGAACGCATCGCCGGGGCGACGAAACTGCGCGGCGTGTTGTTGGTGGCCCCGAACGGGTTGGGTAAAAGCTGGAATTTCTGGTCGGCGGATACCGGGGATGTGCCTTTTGCCGACCGGGTGTTGGAGGATGTCGCCAAACGGTACCCGATTGATCCGGAGCACATCTATGTCTCGGGCTATTCCTTTGGCGGTGCCATGGCGTGGCGTTATGTCTGTCAGTCGGGCAATGACACGGCGGCGCTGCTGGCCGTTGCGGGCAGCATCCGGCAGACCGAAGCCTGCCCAGAAGCCCCGCGCGAAGTGCGTCATGTGCATGGGCTGGACGATACGGTGATGGATTTTCCCTTTGGCCCTGATGGCGACACGACCTATCCGGTGGCGTTGTGGCGGGAAAAGTACAGCTGCAACGGAGCCACCCCGCGCGGGGATTGGAGCGTGAAGCCGTTCCTGACGCTCAGCCGTGTGGAATGGACCGATTGCGCGCAGGGGCAGGTGGTGCTGGACACCCATCCGGGCGGGCATTTCATCCCCCATGGTTGGATCGGCTGGCAATTGGACGAGCTTTTGGGCCGCACCCCCACCTATCCGTGACGCGCAGCGCTTGCACCCCGGCGCAATCTTTGCCATTGCCTGTGCCGACTGGATATCTGCCAAAAAAGGCCCCGTGCAATGAAATTCACTCTGTCCTGGCTGAAAGACCACCTCGACACTGACGCTTCGGTTGATGAAATCGCCGAGGCGCTGACCGATCTCGGGCTTGAGGTCGAAGAGATCGTGAACCCGGCGGACCGGCTGGCGGGCTTTACGCTGGGCTATGTGAAACATGCCGAGAAACACCCCGACGCCGACAAGCTGCGCGTCTGCAAGGTGGACACGGATGAGGGCGAGCTGCAGATCATCTGCGGTGCCCCCAACGCGCGCGAAGGCATCACCGTCGTGGTCTGCAAGCCGGGCATGTATATCCCCGGTCTGGATCTGACAATCAGCGTCGGCAAGATCCGCGGTGTCGAAAGCTTTGGTATGATGGCGTCCGAGCGCGAGTTGGAGCTGTCGGACGAGCATGACGGCATCATCGAACTGCCCTCGGGCGAGGTTGGAGACAAGTTCGTTGATTGGTTGGCCGAGAATGAGCCGTCCAAGGTCGATCCGATGATCGAGATCGCGATCACGCCGAACCGCCCCGATGCGCTGGGCGTGGCTGGCATCGCACGCGATTTGGCGGCACGTGGCGTTGGCACGCTGAAAGAGCGTGACTACGCGCCGGTGCCGGGGGATTTCGAAAGCCCAATCAAGGTGACCATCGATGAGGACACGCTGGACGGCTGCCCGCACTTCACCGGTCGTCTGATCAAAGGCGTCAAGAATGGCCCCAGCCCGCAGTGGCTGCAAGACCAGCTGAAGGCGATCGGTCTGCGTCCGATCTCGGCCCTGGTCGATATCACCAACTACATGACCTACGACCACAACCGCCCGCTACACGTGTTCGATGCGGACAAGGTGCAGGGCAACTTGCGCGTCCATCGCGCCAAGGGTGGTGAGAAGCTCGTCGCTCTGGACGAGAAAGAATACACAATTCAGCCCGGCATGATGGTGATCTCGGACGACAAGGGGCCTGAATCCATCGCCGGTATCATGGGCGGCGAGGAGACCGGCTGTACCGAAGAAACGGTGAATGTCTTCCTTGAAAGCGCGTTTTGGGATCATGTGCAGATCGCGCTGACCGGCCGCGCGCTGAAGATCAACTCGGACGCGCGCTATCGGTTCGAGCGCGGTGTCGACCCGGAATACACGCTGGAAGGGTTGGAGCAGGCGACGCAGATGATCCTGGATATCTGCGGTGGCGAAGTCTCCAAGGTGGTTGAGGCGGGCAAAGCGCCCAACCACGCGCGCGCCTATAAGCTGGATGCTGAGCGTGTGCAGTCGTTGGTCGGGATGGATATTCCCGAAAGCGAACAGCGTCAGACCTTGACCCGTCTGGGCTTCCGTCTGGAAGGTGAGATGGCTCACGTGCCCAGCTGGCGCCCTGATGTGATGGGTGAGGCCGATCTGGTGGAAGAGGTTGCGCGGATTGCATCCCTGACCAAGCTGCAGGGCAAGCCGCTGCCGCGCATTTCCGAGGGTATCCCGAAACCGGTGATGACCCCGACGCAGCGCCGTCAATCCATGGCGCGCCGCACTTGCGCAGCGCTGGGGTACAACGAATGTGTGTCCTATACGTTCATCGATCAGGCCTCGGCGGCGCTGTTTGGTGGCGGGGATGCGACGACACAGCTGGAAAACCCGATCTCGTCCGAGATGAGCCATATGCGCCCCGATCTGCTGCCCGGTCTGCTGCAGGCTGCCGCCCGCAATCAGGCCCGCGGCTATGCCGACGTGGCCCTGTTTGAGGTCGGCCCGGTCTTCCATGACGGCGAGCCAGGCGATCAGAAAACTCAGATCACCGGCCTGCTGGTTGGTCGCAACGGTCCCAAGGATGTGCACGGTGCCTCGCGCCCGGTTGATGTGTTCGACGCCAAGGCCGATGCCGAGGCTGTGCTGGCCGCCATCGGCGCGCCCGCCAAGGTTCAGGTCCTGCGCGACGGGGATGCTTGGTGGCACCCGGGCCGTCACGGCAAGATTTGTCTGGGGCCGAAAAAGATGCTTGGCGTGTTCGGCGAACTGCACCCGCGTATCCTGCAGGCGATGGATATCAAAGGCCCAGCAATGGCGTTCACCATCTGGCCGGACGAGGTGCCTCTGCCCCGTAAATCCGGCGCCACCCGTGCAGCACTGGAACTGCGCGATCTGCAAGCGGTCGAGCGTGACTTTGCCTTTGTCGTTGATGAAGGCGTCGAGGCGCTGACGCTGGTGAATGCCGCAGCGGGAGCCGACAAAGCGCTGATCGAAGATGTGCGCGTATTTGACGAATTCATCGGTGGCAGCTTGGGTGAGGGCAAGAAATCGCTGGCCATCACCGTACGTCTGCAACCGACGGACACGACGCTGAAGGAAAAAGACATCGAAGCGGTGGCCGAGAAGATCATCGCCAAGGTCACCAAGGCAACCGGCGGCGTTCTGCGCGGCTAAATCCTGATGTCCGGAAACAGATTAACGCGCCTACGGGCGCGTTTTTCGTTGGGCTTTCACGGATTGCATCATAAGTAAGCGTGGGAACAAAAGCGGAGTTTTTCATGGGCCTGAACGTTTACCTCTCTGGTGAAATTCACACTGACTGGCGCGAACAGATCATCGACGGCGCGCAAGGGTTGGATATCATCTTCAACAGCCCGGTCACCGACCACGCGGCCAGCGATGATTGCGGAGTGGCCATTCTGGGGGCCGAGCCGAACAAATACTGGCACGACCACAAGGGCGCGATGGTCAATGCGATCCGCACCCGCAAAGGCATCGCGGATGCCGATGTGGTCGTGGTCCGCTTTGGTGAGAAGTACAAACAGTGGAACGCGGCCTTCGACGCAGGCTATGCGGCTGCGCTGGGCAAATCGCTGATCGTTTTGCACGGCCCCGATCACCAGCACGCACTGAAGGAAGTCGACGCCGCAGCGCTGGCGGTTGCCGAGCAGCCGAGCCAGGTGGTTGAGGTGCTACGCTATGTGCTGACCGGAAAGCTGCCGAGGTAAGACAACGCAAAGGGCTTGCGGCCCGATGCGGCTGCAAGCCCTGATAAAGCGGATCGTGGCTGATCAGTCCCGAGCGGGCGTCACCAAGCCTTTTTGCACGGCTGGTCGCTGCATAAAGCGCTCTAGATAGGCCGCAACGTTGGGGTATTCTTCCCAGCCGACCAGTTCTTTGGCGTTATAGAAATCCAGCCCGCGAAGCCAGGGCGCGATAGCGATGTCTGCAATCGAGTAGTCTCCGGCGATCCAGTCCTGCCCTTCAAGTTGCTGGTTCAGCACGTTCAGCAACCGCTTGGCTTCGTTGACATAGCGCTCGCGCGGGCGGGGGTCTTCGATCTCGCTGCCGGCGAACTTGTGGAAAAAACCAAGCTGCCCGAACATCGGACCGACGCCGCCCATCTGGAACATCAGCCATTGGGTGATGCGATGCTTGTCGCTTGAACTTTGGCCAATGAACTTGCCGGTCTTCTCGGCCAGATACAGCAGGATCGCCCCACTTTCGAACAGGCCGAGGGGCTCGCCATCCGGACCATCAGGGTCAATAATAGCCGGGATCTTGTTGTTGGGGTTCAGAGACAGGAACTCGGCGCTTTTGACATCGGCATCCGATAACGTGACCTTGTGTGCCTCATACGGCAGGCCGGTTTCCTCAAGCATGATCGAGGCCTTGACCCCATTGGGCGTGGGAAAGGAATATAGCTGAATCCGGTCAGGGAACTGAGCGGGCCAGCGGGTCATGATTGGATGAGCGTTGACGTCCAGCATTGGGGAGGCTCCTGTTTCCATGTTCTTTGAAAGGTAAGTGGGCGGGGGTTAACTTTTAAGTCCTGCCACTGTGCATCTCTGGTCAACGGGTGTTTATCGGTGAACAACGGGGAAAACCGGGAAAACTGGCACCTAGACCAAAACGTAAATTTCGCTAAGAATTTAGCAAATCCCGCGCAACGACGCGGGTTTCTTGCTGTAGAAAGGAGAGTCGCGTGGAAGAGGTCGTAACACAGGTGGGTGCGTTTGCCCCGCTGATCATAAGCGCGGTCAAAGCGCTGGTTGTTCTGATTCTGGGTTGGATCGTGGCCGGAGCCATAGGTGGCATGGTGCGTCGCCGGATCAACGCGACACCTCAGATCGACCCGACGCTGGGCAATTTCATGGCCAGCCTCGTCAAATGGGCGATTTTGGCCATGGTACTTGTGGCTGTTCTGGGTATTTTCGGAATCCAGGCTACAAGTATTGTTGCAATTTTGGGTGCTGCATCGCTGGCCATTGGTCTGGCGCTGCAGGGGACACTCAGCGATTTGGCGGCCGGTGTGATGCTGGTTGTTTTCCGCCCGTACAAGCTGGGCCAGTATGTGGATATTGGCGGGACTTCGGGGACCGTCAAGGACTTGAACCTGTTCACCACCGAACTGGTCACGCCGGATAACGTACAGATCATCGTGCCCAACGGGCAATCCTGGGGTACGATCATCACCAACTACTCGGCGCATGACACGCGACGCGTCGATCTGGTGTTTGGCATCGACTATGGCGACAGCGCGGATGAGGCGATGCAGATCATTCTGGACGTTGCCAAGGCGGATGAGCGTATTCACAGCGATCCCGAGCCTTGGGTGCGGGTGACCAATCTGGGCGACAGTTCAGTCGATCTGACCGCACGTTTGTGGTGTGCTGCGGCGGATTACTGGGACGTGAAATTCGAAGTTACGAAAGCAGTGAAAGAGGCGTTCGACGCCAAAGGCGTGTCGATTCCGTATCCGCATACGGTGGAGATTCACAAAGAGGCGTAAGCCTCCCGCCCGTCGACCGGGCATTGAAATGCCCTCCTTCGGTTGGGCCCGGCGCCGCGCTGATCGCGCGGCGCCGTTTCGTTTGCGGGACCGTTGCGCCTCACGCGACCGCGCCGCACCGCAGGTGCGGTGCCTAGCCCAACGCTGTAAGCGCCCTCGTCAGAGGGCGTTTACAAGGGCGGGAGCGCTTCAGGATTTGATCACGACATTGGGCGAGACCACATCGATCCCAAGGGCTTTGCCGACAGCATAGTAGGTCAGTTGACCTGCGTGCACGTTCAGACCTGCCAGAAGGTGCGGATCGTCCTGACAGGCCTGCCGCCAACCCTTGTCTGCAAGGGACAGCATGAACGGCATTGTCGCGTTCCCCAGTGCTATGGTCGAGGTGCGCGCAACGGCGCCCGGCATGTTGGCGACGCAGTAGTGCATGATACCGTCTACGTCATAGATCGGGTCTGCGTGGGTGGTCGCCTTCGAGGTTTCAAAACAGCCGCCCTGGTCGATGGCCACATCCACCAGAACCGCGCCAGGTTTCATGGTCGATAGCTGCGCGCGGGTAACCAGTTTCGGGGCTGCGGCACCGGGAATCAAAACGGCACCGATGACCATGTCGGCATCCTGGATCAACTCGGCGGTCGCACCGGCGGTCGAATACTGGTTCTTGAACTGGCGGCCGAACACGTCATCCAGATAACGCAGACGCGGCAAGGACCGGTCGAGCACGGTGACATCCGCGCCCATGCCTGCCGCAACCTGAGCCGCGTGGGTGCCAACAACGCCGCCACCGATCACGACAACCTTGGCCGGGCCAACACCCGGAACACCGCCCATCAGAACGCCACGGCCACCATTGGCCTTTTGCAGGGTCCACGATCCGACTTGCGGGGCCAGACGGCCTGCAACCTCGGACATCGGTGCCAGCAGGGGTAGCCCGCCGCTTGAATCGGTTACGGTTTCGTATGCGATGGCTGTGCAGCCCGATTCCAGCAGGTCATGGGTCTGATCCGGGTCTGGTGCCAGATGCAGGTAGGTGAACAGCAACTGGCCCTCGCGCAGCATCTTGCGCTCAACCGCTTGCGGTTCCTTGACCTTGACGATCATGTCGGCGGTGGCAAACACCTCTTCCGCTGTATCAATGATCTGCGCGCCAGCGGCGATATAAGCGTCATTGTCAAAACCCGCGCCGATCCCGGCATTGGTTTCGATCAGGACCTCATGACCACGTGCAACGGCCTCTTGCGCGGCGTTAGGGGTCATACCAACGCGGAATTCCTGAGGTTTGATTTCCTTGGGGCAACCGATCTTCATTTTGCTCCTCCATTCATAAACTGCCTAAATAATGGGCATTCTTGGGCGCAATTTCTGTGAAACTCTGCCCGCGATTGGGGTGTTATTCGGGATATTCTCCGGTATTCTAGCAAAAACTTGCAATGGATTTGCGTCGATGAGCCTGGATGCGACCGATAAAAAGATTCTAGCGGCCCTGCAGCGGGACGGTCGTATGTCGAATGCCGAACTATCCGAGCAAGTAAATCTGTCTCCGTCAGCCTGCCACCGGCGGGTGCAGCGGCTCGAGGCGGACGGGTATATCCGCAATTACGTAGCGCTGCTGGATGCGCGCAAGATGAATGTGCCGACGACGGTGTTTGTCGAAATCACTTTGCAGGGACAGGCCGAAGAGCTGTTGGACGCGTTCGAAAAGGCCGTGGCTCGCATACCGGACGTGTTGGAATGCCACTTGATGGCGGGCACAGCGGATTACATCCTGAAGGTCGTTGCCGAAAACACCGAAGATTTTGCCCGCATCCATCGCCAATACCTGTCGCGCTTGCCCGGGGTGGCGCAGATGCAAAGTTCATTCGCGTTGCGCACGGTGTTCAAGACTACCGCCCTCCCGGTGTAACGCTCAGACCGGGCCGGGGTAGGTGAACAAGGCCAGATGCAGGGCGTTAAAGCCGAAATGCATCAGAACCGGAACCCAAAGCCGTCCGGTCGCGAAGTAGCCCAGCCCACAGGCTGCCCCGAGGATTGATGCGAAGACCACCAGCGCTGGGCCTCCACCCGCGTGGGCCAGACCGAATAACAGGCTGGCCGCAACGATCCCGATGGTGGTCCCTGTTTTCGAGATGAACACCGATTGCAGGTAGCCGCGAAAAAAGGCCTCTTCGGTCAGGCAGGTCAGAAACAGGTTCGACAGCGCGAAGATCAGCCACCACGAGGGCAGGCCAATCTCGGGCCGCACCGCGCCGGTGGTGAGCCCCAGCAGGAACAGCGTGGGCAGCAGCATCAGGCCAACCACCAGTGGCGCAGCTTTGGTTGGTTTGACGTTTTGGATCATTCCGGGCCAGGCCAACAGGACGGCAAACAAAACCAGCGGTTTGTCCAGGTTCAGATACATGGTGAAGTCTGTGCTACCCGGCCCGGCATGCACCTGATCCAGCACCAGCAGGTTGTGAAACCCCGGAACCAAATGCGACGCCAGTGCGATACACCACAGTATCAGTGCCAGATGCCCGGCCAAAGCCATAGGCCCGGACAGGCGGCGCAGCCCCGCCGCGCCAAGCAACCCAAGGCCCACAATTCCAATCGCCAGCGGTGCGACGAGTCCAAGCGCCAGCGCTATGCAGCCGAGCATGGCCAGCAAGTTCAGGCCCAGCCCCTGACGACCTGACACAGCGCTTGTTTGCGCGGCAATCAAGATGAACCAGGGCCAAATAACGGGCAGAAGGGACAGGAAATGCGTCACGGTCGTCTCATACTTTGACGGGTCATTTTTGCCGTTGGATTGTGCCCTGTGACAAGGGTGGAAACGGCAGCTTTATGCCAACCCGTTGGCAATGCGGCAATTCTGACGCTTGTATCCTACCGCTTGCGGGTTCAAATAGGGGAGAGACCGAACACCCGCCTGCGTTGCATGTATCAGTGTCCGCAACGCCTTCTTGGCGGGAGTATCATCAATTTCTCTGATGACATCAGGTGGTTACACGCGCCCTGTACGGTCCGGACCCGATAGATGATAAGGATGTGACCTTGGCTTACGAAAACGAAGACGCCCCCAAAGACTGGCTGGAAGCCGAGTTGGAAGACACGCTTGACGAAGATTTTGAGATTGAATTCAGCGAGCCCATGCTCTCGATGGAAATCCGCAAGATCTACAAGGACCAGCACCCCGATATGCTGGATCGCAAGGTCTATTTCCGCAACCTGCTGCGCCTGCAGGCCGAACTGATCAAGGTCCAGGACTGGGTGCAGCACACCGGGGCCAAGGTCTGCATTCTGTTCGAAGGTCGCGACAGTGCAGGCAAAGGGGGCGTGATCAAACGCATCACTCAGCGCCTGAACCCGCGGGTGGCTCGCGTGGTCGCCTTGCCCGCGCCCAGCCGTCGTGAACAAAGCCAGTGGTATTTCCAGCGTTATGTCCCGCACCTGCCTGCGGCGGGCGAGATCGTTCTTTTTGACCGCTCCTGGTACAACCGCGCCGGGGTAGAACGGGTTATGGGATTTGCCAGCGACGATCAGGTCGAGCAGTTCTTTCAGGACGTTCCCGAATTCGAACGGATGCTGGTGCGGTCAGGGATTATCCTGCTGAAATACTGGTTCTCGATCACTGACGAAGAACAGCAGTTGCGATTCCTTATGCGCATCCATGACCCGATGAAACAGTGGAAACTGTCGCCGATGGATCTGGAATCCCGCATCCGCTGGGAGGCCTACACCAAGGCTAAGGAAGACATGCTCTTCCGCACCAACATCCCCGAAGCGCCGTGGTACATTGTCGAAGGCAATGACAAGAAACGCGAACGCCTGAATTGTATCGAGCACCTTCTGACCAAGATTCCCTACACGGATGTGCCGCAGGAAAAGGTCAATCTGCCAGACAGGCGCTATAACCCGGAATACGAACGGCGCGTTCTGCCGGATGAGCTGCACGTGCCCAAAATCTATTAACTTGATCCCAAAGGGTAAAAAACAACCCGCCGTTCTGGCGGGTTGTCTATTTGGGCGTCACAGCGCTCTGTCATAATTCAGATTATGAAATAGTCATCGTCCAGGCTGCTGAGACTGAAACCTTCGAGCCGCAAGGTGTTTCCTTCCCCGTCATCGATGAGAACGTCCGAACCTGATTGTTGAGCGTGATTTGCTTTCAGATCGCGGAAGCTGGTGATCGAATCCATGGACCGAATGTCGACGGTGTCCTTTTTGCCTAGGTCGGTGATGCGGTCATTTCCGGAGGTGTAGATAAACTTGTCCGCGCCGCCGCCGCCGGTCATGACATCGTCCCCGGCTCCTCCATTCAGCTTGTCCTTGCCACCACCGCCGCGCAGATTGTCGTCGCCATTACCTCCGTACAGTTTGTCTTTACCGCCGCCCCCGTTCAAATAGTCTTCGCCGTTGCCACCATAAAGTTTGTCCTTTTTGCCACCGCCATACAGTCTGTCGTTGCCGTCCTGACCGTACAGCTTGTCTTTACCGCCGCCGCCTTTGGCGTAGTCATCTCCGGTACCAGCGTAAATTCTGTCGTTACCCGAACGTCCGTCCAGCTTGTCGTCGCCTTCACCACCGTAGAGTTTGTTGCCCTTTGACGAGCCCACCAGAATATCGTCGCCATCCTCGCCGTAGAGTTTTTTACCCTTTTTGAGAACCAGCCAGTCATCTCCATCGGTGCCTTTCTTGTTACCAGAAACGACTTTTCTGACCGGATCAGACGCAGTGTCCTCGGAGTCGGCAGTGTTGCTTGGCGTGGTGTCGGCGGCGGGGGATGCGCTCGGGGCAGATGGAGTGCCTGATCCGCTTGATGGCCCGCCGGTATCCAATTGAACGGGCGCTGTTGTTCGGGCAAAATTCTGGGTTACCATTATGGCACTGTAGCCGTCGAATTCGCCGGTTTCGATTCCAATGCCAATCACCGTGACATTGGGATCAAGGATATTGTCACGGTGCCCGCGGCTGTTCATCAGGCCGGTGTGCAAGTCGACCACGTCATCCGCCAGTCCCGACGCGCCACGTACGCTCTGCCATGCGATGTTCTCAGCGGATTGCCAGTCACCGGAAAAATTGAAACCTGCGTCCCGCATCCGCTGAGTCGCACTGGAACCACCAACTCCGGTATGGCTGAACGTATCGGTGTTCAGCATCCAACGGCTGTGATCCTCGGCGGCATCGTTCAAGCGAAGCTCCAGTCGAACCGGCTGCAAGCCGTTCTTTGCGCGTTCACTATTTACCAGCGCGAGCATCTGACGTTCGAGGGTACTTGCAGTGGACAAAATTCTGCCTCCGGTGGTTTGTTTTGTTTTGTCCGGGACATTAGTGGCGAGATTTTGGCGACAGAAGGACACAATTTCGCCCGGCTCGAAGATTGGCGAAGATCCACCGCAGGCTGATGTCGCATGTGCGGAAATCTGCGCATTCGGGGTGAAACCCCAAATCAGATCGATGATTAAAGTTGCGTTTGGAGCTTAAATAGGCACCTTCCCCCAGTGGGCTGGGCCTCGGGGGGTCGTAAATTGGTGACATCCTAACTGGGCAAGCGAGTTCTTAGACTTGACCTTCGCACTGGGCGTTCTTGTGCGCCAGAGCGGGGCACTGTGAAGGCACCCCGCGCACGCTTATGGACTTAGACGAAGTCCACCATGCATACAGCGTCGAAGGACGCGAAGCTGAAGAAATCGTCCTGCATGTCCGAACCCTTGTCCGCTGAAGCTTCTGGTTCGACCGGGGATTCGTCACACTTTCCCCAGTTCCACGAATAGTCGTATTCGACCGCAGCTGTTTCGATCACCGGAGAAGCGTTTAGTCTGAAATCGTCGATCCGAGCCAGCAAGTCACTCACGAAGTCTTCAATCTCGGCAAGGAACTCCTCTACGTCGAAACAGGCTCCGGACGCAGTGTCGGTTTCGGGCGTTTCGGCTTCCGGTTCCTCGGTCTCGGTGACGTCGGTTTCGGGCGTTTCGGCTAGCGGTTCCTCGGTCTCGGTGACGTCGGTTTCGGGCGTCTCGGCTACCGGTTCCTCGGTCTCGGTGACGTCGGTTTCGGGTGTTTCGGCTACCGGTTCCTCGGTCTCGGTGACGTCGGTTTCGGGCGTTTCGGCTAGCGGTTCCTCGGTCTCGGTGACGTCGGTTTCGGGCGTTTCGGCTTCCGGTTCCTCGGTCTCGGTGACGTCGGTTTCGGGCGTTTCGGCTAGCGGTTCCTCGGTCTCGGTGACGTCAGTTTCGGGCGTTTCGGCTACCGGTTCCTCGGTCTCGGTGACGTCGGTTTCGGGTGTTTCGGCTACCGGTTCTTCGGTTTCGGTGACGTCGGTTTCGGGCGCTTCTACTGCCGGTTCTTCGGTATCAGTAACGTCGGCTTCGGGCGCTTCCGCCACAGGCTGTTCAGGTTCAACGACCTCTTCCGCTGGCGGTACCGGTGTTACCCCATCGTCCAGCACTACTGTTCCATCCGTGGTGGCAAAGTTCTGGGTTACCATGACGGCGTCCCAACCGTTGTAGTCACCTTCCTCGATGCCGATACCAATATATTCGTAATCAGGGTTCAGGATATTGGCGCGGTGGCCCGGGCTGTCCATCAGGCTCTGGTGCAGTTGCTCGACATCATCGCTGATACCTGATGCGCCACGTTCCGATTGCCATGCGATGTTTTCACCGGACCGCCAACTGCCGGAAAAGTCGAAACCAGCGTCCCGCATGCGCTCGGTCGCGCTGGAACCGTTCGATCCGGTGTGGCTGAATGTGTCCGTGTTCAGCATCCAGGTGCTGTGATCTTCGGCCGAATCGTTCAGACGGGTTTCCAGTTGCAGCGGGTTCAGACCGCGGGATGTGCGTTCTTCGTTGATCAACGCCAACATTTCTTGCTCGAATGTACTTGCAGTCGACATGGTTGCCTCCAGTTAAAGTGGTCGTCTGTGCAGACGAGGCCACTTACAGGGGGCATCGGATGGACTGACAGGGGGGGCGTGCATTTAGGCAAAATCTGGCAAGTCTGTGCTGCCGACACGAGATTCGCTGCGCTGCACTATGCCGGTCAAAACGTACCACGCCGAGTCTGGCAATTTACCGCTTAATTCGGTGGCTCATTTGGCGACTTGCAACCGGTGGTTGAAGCGACAAACCCCCGGGCAGGGCCTCGGGGGTCGTCAAATAGTGTCATCCAAAGCTGGACGAGCGAGATCTTAGAGCAGACCTTCGCGCTGGGCTTTCTTGCGTGCCAGTTTACGGGCACGGCGGATCGCTTCAGCTTTCTCGCGCGCTTTTTTCTCGGACGGTTTCTCGAAATGTTGCTTAAGCTTCATTTCACGGAACACGCCTTCGCGCTGCAGCTTTTTCTTCAGGGCACGAAGCGCCTGATCGACGTTATTGTCGCGAACACTAACCTGCATGTGGTTGTCACCACCTTTCTAGATAGAGTTGCAAGGAAATTGCAGGAGTTGGCCGTATAGCAAAGCCGGTCTATCTTGTCTAGTACTGGCCCCGAGAACCGGAGAACCGCCATGACTGTCACCTATGAAGATGCAAAACAACAGCTTTTGGACGCGATTCTGATCCATGTGCCGTTTGATGGTTGGTCCGAAGCCAGCTTTCGCGCCGCGATCACCGATTGCGACCTGGATGACGGTTTGGCGCGGGCAATCTGCCCCCGCGGCGCGGTCGATCTGGCACTGGCGTTTCACGCGCGCGGGGATGCGGCCATGGTGGAACGCCTAAATTCCACCGATCTGAGTGAGCTGAAGTTCCGCGAACGTGTGGCGACCGCCGTTCGGTTCCGGCTTGAGGCGGTATCGGATAAGGAACTGGTGCGCCGGGGTATGACACTGTTTTCTCTACCGACGCATGCGGCGGACGGGGCCAAGGCCCTGTGGCAGACCTGTGATCTGATCTGGGATACGCTGGGCGACACTTCGGAAGATGTGAACTGGTACACTAAGCGCGCGACGCTGTCGGGGGTGTATTCCTCGACCCTGTTGTTCTGGCTGGGTGATGATTCGCCCGACCACGAAAAGACGTGGGCGTTTCTGGACCGCCGCATTGATAACGTCATGCAGTTCGAAAAGCTAAAGGCGCAGGTGAACGACAATCCGCTGTTCAAACCCTTCCTTGCGGTGCCGAACTGGTTCGCCAGTCAGGTGAAGCCGCCAATGAAAATGCGTGCCGATCTGCCCGGGATGCTGAACCCGCGCAAGTAAGCGTCTGGGCCTTCCGGTTTTTGCCTGCTAGGCATTGGGCAAAGGAGGATTTGCCCATGACCCAGACGATGCGCGCCGTAGAAATCTCGCAGCCCGGCGGCCCGGATGTTCTGCAACTGACCGAACGCCCGGTGCCCGAGCCCCAAAATGGCCAAGTAATCCTTAAAGTTGCCTACGCGGGCGTGAATCGCCCTGATGCGTTGCAGCGGGCCGGGGCCTATGACCCGCCTCCGGGTGCCAGCGATCTGCCGGGACTTGAGGCGTCGGGCGAAGTGGCTGCTGTAGGTAACGGTGTCGAGGGGCTATCGGTCGGTGATCAGGTCTGTGCCTTGTTGCCCGGTGGCGGATATGCCGAATACGTGGCCACGCCTGCTGCGCATTGTCTGCCGGTTCCGACCGGAATGGGCATGAAAGAGGCCGCCTGCCTGCCCGAAACCTTCTTTACTGTATGGTCCAACGTCTTCATGCGCGGCGGGTTGAAAGCGGGCGAGCGGTTTCTGGTGCATGGCGGCTCCAGCGGCATCGGTACCACGGCGATCCAGCTGGCGCACACATTTGGGGCTCGGGTCTTTGCCACCGCCGGGTCGGATGAGAAATGCGAGGCCTGCGTCAAACTTGGCGCCGAGCGGGCGGTCAATTACCGGTATGAGGATTTCGTCGGCGTCATGCGCGCCGAAGGTGGCGCGAACCTGATCCTCGATATGGTGGGTGGCGACTATATTCCGCGCAACGTCAAAACGCTGGCTGAGGATGGCCGTCTGGTGCAGATCGCCTTTCTACAGGGCCCGAAGGTCGAACTGAACTTTGCCCTGATGATGGTCAAACGTCTGACTCTGACTGGCAGTACCCTGCGTCCGCAAAGCGATCTGGCCAAGGCGAAGATTGCTCAGGAACTGCGCGAGGCGGTCTGGCCGTTGCTGGAGGCCGGGAAGGTTGCCCCCGTCATGGACAGCGAGTTCGATCTGGCAGAGGCCTCAGCGGCACACGCGCGGATGGAAAGCTCGGGCCATATCGGCAAGATCGTCCTGAAAGTCGCGGGTTAACCGGGCAGCGCGGGCTTGTCCCGCGCACCGTTCGTCAGGCGACCGCGCGGCGATACAGGTGCCACGTGGCATGACCCAGAACCGGCATCACCACGATCAGCCCCAACATCATCGGGATTGCGCCGATGACCAACAGGGCAGCGACGATGAAACCCCATGCCAGAATCACGCCGGGATTGTGTCGCAGCACCCGGACCGAGGTCACGACCGCCACCGGCAGCCCCACCTTGCGGTCCAGCAGCAGCGGGAAACTGACCACGCTCACGGCCAGCGCGACCAGAGCAAACAGGAACCCGACCGCATTGCCGAAGATGATCATCGTCCAGCCCGCGCCGGTGGTGAACACCTGCGTTACAAAGGCGCCGATGGAAGTAGGCAGGTCGGGGCCGAGCGTGTGGACATAGATGCTCTGCGCTACCATCAGCCAGATCAGCAGCCACATGACCAGATAGAAGCCCAGCATCAGGATCGCGCCGAAGGACGGTGACTGGAACACCCCGAACGCGTCCAGCCAGTGTACCTCGCCCCCCTGTTCGCGTTTGCGGCTGATTTCGTACAGGCCGACGGCGGCAATCGGGCCAATCAGGGCAAATCCCAGGATCAGCGGTGCCAGTAGCGGCACCATGCTGCGGTTCAACCCGAACCCGAACATCAGCAACCCCGCGATGGGGTAGATCAGCACAATGAATATGGCATCGGCTCGTGTGTCCAGAAAATCGTTGTAGCCCGCCCGCAAACAGGCCCTCAGGTCCTGCATTGTCAGGGTTTGCACCTTAGGCAGGTGCCTTGTATCGGCGCTGCCGATACGGTTTACGCTTTCTGCAATATGATCGCCGGTCGCCCCGATGTTCCGGGCGGTCCAACTGATCGGATTTCCAATTGTCTTGGCCATCGTCATCCCCTCCCTATGCGAGTCTGCGCAGCAGGGTGATTCCGGCTTTGGTTGCCCTTGGCCGGACCAGCCGGCAACGCCTGAGAACCAGTATAGCACATTTTTTCGCGTTGGAGTTGCGTGACGCGGAATCGTGCCGATTGCCCTTATTTTCAGGCGTGTTAGCTTGGGTTCAGGCAACAGGAGATCAACATGCAGAAATCGGCAAAAACCGTGGTCATCCATCAACACGGCGGCCCCGGAGTTCTGATGATTGAAAACCGCCCCTTGGGTGCCCCCGGGCCAGGCGAGGTGCGCATCCGCCACCATGCGTGTGGACTGAACTTCATAGATGTTTATCAGCGCGCAGGTTTATACCCGATGGATTTGCCGCACGCTTTGGGAATGGAAGCCGCTGGCGTGATCGAAGCCGTCGGCGAAGGTGTGACCCACCTGGAGCCCGGCCAACGCGCCGCTTATGCCGCTACGCCCGCCGGTGCCTACACCGAAGCGCGGGTGATGCCTGCCGCACAGGTCTGTCCGTTGCCTGACGAGATTCCTTTTGATGCGGCGGCGGCGATGATGCTGAAGGGTATGACGGTCGAATACCTCTTTCACCGCACCACGCCACTGAAACGAGGTGATACTGTGCTTTTCCACGCGGCGGCGGGGGGGGTAGGCCTGATTGCTTGCCAATGGGCGAAATCCGAGGGGATCACCCTGATCGGTACTGCCGGGACGGATGATAAGTGCAGTCTGGCGCAGTTCAACGGCGCTGCTCATTGCATCAACTATCAAAAAGAGAACTTTGTCGAACGAGTGGCTGAACTCACCGGTGGCAAGGGTGTGGATGTGGTTATGGACTCGATCGGAGCCGATACGTTCGGCGGATCGCTGGATTGTCTGAAACCGTTGGGAATGATGATCTCATTTGGCAATGCGTCGGGCTCTGTTCCCCTGCTGGATATCGGTACTCTGGCCCAGAAAGGTTCACTCAAAATCACGCGCCCGACTTTATTCACCCACCTTTCTGATCAGGTGGTTTGTCAGGCGATGGCGCGGCGCTTGTTCGGTAAGGTCACGGGTGGAGAGGTTAAAATTCATATCGATCAGCGTTTCCCGCTAGATCAGGTTGCTGATGCTCACCGTGCATTAGAGGCACGCCAGACCACAGGCAGCACGGTTTTGGAGTTGTAGCAGATGGCAGACCCGGCGCTAAGACCGCCGGGTCCAGCGTCGAGAAGCTTCAGAATCTATAGGCTGCGCGAATCTGAAAGGTTGTTGCGTCCACGTCGATACCGGTCGAATCAAAGTCGTTGAATTCGTGATACAGGATTTCGCCACCGACGCTGATATTCGGGGCAACAATCTGTTCGTAGCCTGCGCCGATGAACCATCCGTCGTCACTGCCAAGACTGTCGGTCCCGGCCTTGGCATAACCGCCTACCCCGTAAAGCAGGCCTTCAGGAATGACATTGTAACCAGCCCGTACTTTGATGCGCCAAACGTCCTCAACCTCGACACCCGGAGTCAGGTCGATGCCGGTCCAATCATAGTCAAAACCGCCACCAACGACCCAATCGCCCAGATCATAGTCATATCCAAGAATGATACCGCCGATGGTGCCGTTGCCATCCACGCCCGAAATGTTGGTGTCTACATCAGCATAGCCGATCTGTGCACCGCCATAAAATCCGGTCCAGTCGCCCGAGGATTGCGCCATTGCCGATCCAGCCGCAACGGTTGCTATTGCGGAAGCTAATAGAAATCTACCTGTCATTGTTTAACCTTTCGTTCGAATTGCCACACAGCAGTTTTGCTGTGTTCTTTCGTCTTCAAACATCACTACGATCCGGTCTCACAACCGGATCACAGCGCATTCATACATTCCGACCCGAAAAGAGGCGCCACTGTTTTCTCTGTGGCTGCATCGGTCCGCTTATGCGGACGCATTGTTTGCTAAAAATGTAGGTCTGCAATAGGCGTGTTTCAAACAACAATCGGCGGCAGAGTGTTCTGCCGCCGATCTGTAAATCCTGTCAGCGAGTTATTGCTGCAGCTCTGCTGGAGATTTATCGGCAATGCTTTCCCAATTGGTGCTGGCCTGCTCGATAAAGCCCGGGATGTCGCCTTCCCAGCGTTCCTGAATGTCCTGCGACAGGTTCAGGTACAGCTTGTTGTCGACGATTTTCCAGTGGTTCGGATCACCGTCGAACTTGAACCCCATCGCAGCACCAAAGGCGCAATAACCACCATAGGCCGGCAGGTAAGCTTCGGGGTTTTCTTCGAATGCGGCTTTGTTTTCTTCATTGGCAAAGCGGTACAGCGCGTCGTTGTGCAACGTGGTGATGCGGTAATCACCCTTGGTCGGCTCACCATCGGTGAAATAGGCAACTGGGTCGTAACCCTGCAGCGCCAGACCGGTCGAGCTTGCGTTCAGTTCAACGCCAGCCGCCAAGGCCGAGCTTGCGATTGCAACGGACAGCGCGACGCCGCCAATGATGGATTTGAACTTGTTCATTGTTTTCACCTTTCGTGAAACGGATGGTCCGGCGGCGCGGCAATTGCACCAGGACACCCCTTTGGATTTTTGTCCGTGCGACCGGTAATTGGCCGTCACGCAACCGAAGTGGGCAATCGCTTCATCACGTTCAAAACAATCAATTGTGAATGTGCGCGGATGAAGGGGTAATGTTCGAAAGTGCGCAGGGTGAGGTCACGGATCGGGTTCGAACGCAATGACGAAGGCGATGACCTTTTCTGCCGACATCTCGCAGGGGCGCAGCAACTCACCGCTGTTTTGGGGCAGATAAAGGTTCAAACTGATGTAATCGCCGCCGCCCAGTTCATGCGCAACAAGCTTGTGCGATTTGCCCGCGACAAGTTCCGTGCGACTGACGATATACCGTTTGCCTTTGCTCCGCCCGGTAGACGAGCCGAGAGGAATGCCGAAAAATGAGGTCAGGAATGCGTGTGGCGCGGTCAAGACTGGCCAATTTTGGGTTCAGTCCCGGCCCTGATCCGTGCCAGATTTGCATTGTGGCGCCAATAGACCAAAAGGGTCAGGACGATGCCTAGGAAAAAGGTCGCGCTATCCGTAAGCAGCATTATCCAGATAGTCGACGTTGCCGCCGCCACCAGCGCGCCCAGCGAGGAAATCCGCCAGATCGCGGCCGCGACCAGCCAGCTCAGGCAGCAGGCCACGCCCACGCGCCAGTCCAGCGCCAGCCACAGTCCCAGGAACGTGGCCACACCCTTGCCGCCCTTGAACCCCAACCAGACGGGGAAGCAATGGCCCAGAAATGCGGTCAGGGCGGCAATCTGAGCGGCATCTTCTCCGACCATCGCACGGGCCAGCAATACGGCGACAGCCCCCTTGGCGGCATCAAAAACCAACGTCAGTGCCGCGGCACCCTTATTTCCGGTGCGCAAGACATTGGTCGCGCCGATGTTGCCGGACCCGATATCGCGCAGATTGCCCAGCCCCATGACCTTGGCAACGATCATTCCGAACGGGATCGATCCGATCAAATACCCAATGGCGGCCCAGAGGATCAACTGGGTCGTCGAAGCGTCAAGTGGGGGCATCAGGTTCTCCGGTAAACTTCTTGGCCTGCTACATATGTTGCGGTGACCTTACCTTGCATCCGCTGGCCGTCAAACGGTGTGTTCTGCGATTTCGATTTTAATGAAAACCGGTCAAGCACAAAGGGCACATCCGGGTCGAACAGCACCAGATCGGCGGGCGCACCCTCGGCCAGACGGCCCGAGTCCAGTCCCAGTCGTTTTGCCGGATTCAGCGCCATAGCCCGGAACAGGGTCGGCAGGTCCAACTGATCTGCGTGATACAGGCGCAGCGCCGCAGGCAGCAGCGTTTCCAACGCCACCGCGCCCGAGGCCGCCTCTTCGAACGGCAGACGCTTGCTTTCCTCGTCCTGCGGGGTGTGCATTGAGCTGATGATGTCGATCAGTCCGGTCCGCACTGCGTCAATCACCGCTTGCCGGTCATCCTCGGACCGAAGCGGCGGTTTGACCTTGAAGAAGGTGCGATAGTCGGCGACGTCCAGTTCGTTCAGGGTCAGATGGTGGATCGAGGTTCCGGCGGTGATGTCCAGCCCGTTACGTTTGGCGCGCTCCAGCGCGGGCAGGGCGCGGGCGGTGGTGATCTGGTCGGCGTGATAAGCCGCGCCGGTCATTTCCAGCAACGCGATGTCGCGGTCCAGCCCCATGCGTTCCGCCATAGGTGACACAGCGGGCAGGCCGCGCAGGGCGGCGAACTTGCCGCTGGTGGCCGCCGCACCGTTGCTGAGGCCGGGTTCCTGCGGGTGCGCGATGACCAACGCGCCGCAGGACCGTGCATAGGTCAGGGCACGGGAAAACACTTTGGTATTGGCGATGACGTGGTCGCAATCGGTGAAGGCGACGGCCCCGGCATCCTGCAGGAAGCCGATCTCGGTCATCTCGCGTCCGTCACGGCCTTTGGTCAGGGCGGCCATGGGCAGGACGTTGACCGGCGCATCCGCCTGCGCGCGTCGGGTGGCGAATTCCAGCGTTTCAGGCGTGTCCACGGCGGGCAGCGTATCGGGGCGGGTGACGATGGTGGTCACCCCTCCGGCAGCGGCGGCCAGACCGGCGGATTTATAGCTTTCCTTGTGGCGCTCACCCGGTTCGCAGACCTTGACGCCGATATCGACGATACCGGGGGCGAGGCATTTGCCATTACAGTCAATGACCCGCGCGTCCGAGGCCGGAGCATCCCCTTCGCCGCGCGCGGCAATCTTGCCATCGTTCGCTTGGAGCCAGCCGAGGCTATCCGTGCCGGTTTCCGGGTCGATCAGGCGTGCGTTTGAAAAGAGTACAGCAGTCATTTCGAGGCCTCTCGGGCTTGGGTCAGTGCCTTCAATGCAGCATCGGGGTCGGGCAGATGTTCAAATGCGAAAAAGGGGTGGCGGGGAAACAACACTGCTCGACGACCGGAGCGGAAATTCAGAAACTGGTCGATCTTCAGGCACTTTGACTTCAGGTCTTTGTTGAGTTTCCATGCATTTTCCGATGTCACGACATAAATCTGTTGCGACCTGACGAACCGATCGGCCCACAACACAAAACCAAACGCGATAGTACAGGAAAACAACTTCCAAAAATCGCGGACAGTTTCAAAGAGCCAGGGGCTTGCCAGCCAAATGGTAGCGATCAGAGCAAGCACACCTTTGTAGGCCCATGCAAACCGAGGTGGAAAATACCCCTGATCCGGACGGCCTGCCCACAGTACCTCTTCCCCATCGGGAATCCGTTTGCGCCACCAATCCTTGTCGGCGACGGTCATCCAATCGCCCTTTCAATGGCGGCTTTGGTGGCGGTGGGATCGGCCTGATACTTGATCAGGTGTTTGTCACCGCCCTTAGTGACGATCTGGACGAAGCTGCCCAAAACGTTGACGGCTTTGATCTGGTTCAGCGCCACTTTGCGCGGGCCGGGGCCGGTGAGGGTGGTGTCGGTCATCTCCCACGTGGCGACCAGTTCTTCGGACGCCAGATACCATGCGCGGATGCCGATGGCGGCTAGGCCTGCCGGCGCGCCGGTCCAGGGATAAGGGTTGCCGATCAGCCAGAGGATGATCATCGCGCCTGCCATCGCAAAGGCGGCCAGCCATGCGTTGGTGCGGATATAGGCGCCTTTGTCGGGGGCGAAGATCACAGGATCAGCCACAAGGCACCTCCGATTGCCAGCAGGATCACCACCGCCAGAAGGGCCGAACCGATGCGGCGGGGTCTGTCATCCTGCGGCGCGGTTTGTGGCGCCGAGAACGGCTTTGCGCTTTCGGTTTCAATCGGGCCGCCGGTCCAGTTGGTAGCCTCTTCGGTGTAAAGACCGGCCAGATGCAGCCTCGGGTCCGGCGTCAGCGTCGCCGCGCGGTCACCAAAGGCGGCACTGCGGACAACCATGACCCAGCCTTCGATGGCCTCCAGTGCGGTGCGGTCCAGTTGATCGGCGGATACACCACAGCCCTCGTTCAGATAGCCATAAAGCCCAAGGTCTTCGAGGTCCGACACTGGAAAGACGTCGATCTGATCCGTATCCAGCCCCGCCACGCCCAAGACCTGATCGGCAGCACCTGCTTCGCGCAGAAACTTCGCCTCTTCCGGGCGCATTTCCAGCGTGAACAGGCGGATTACGCCGCGTTCATGGGGGGCGACGGTCAGATCGCTCATGCGGCGTCTCGCTGATTGCGGGCCAGCAGTTCCATCGCGGCCATGCGGACGGCCACGCCCATCTCGACCTGTTCCTGAATGACCGATCGGTTGATGTCGTCGGCCAGCGTGCCGTCGATCTCGACCCCGCGATTCATCGGGCCGGGGTGCATGACAATAGCGTCGGGCTTGGCCAGTGCCAGCTTTGCGGCATCCAGACCGTAGCGGTGGTAATATTCACGTTCCGAGGGGATGAAGCCGCCGTCCATCCGTTCTTTCTGAAGGCGCAGCATCATGACGACGTCGACGTCTTTCAGCCCTTCGTTCATGTCGTCGTAAATCTCAGCGCCGAACTCGGCGAATTGGCCGGGGACCAGCGTCGGCGGTCCGATCAGACGGATACGGTTTTCCATCTTGCCCAGCAGGATCAGGTTCGACCGCGCCACGCGGGAGTGGGCCACGTCACCGCAAATGGCGATGTTCAGACGGTGCAGGCGGCCCTTGGCGCGGCGAATGGTCAGCGCGTCCAACAAGGCTTGCGTAGGGTGTTCGTGCCGCCCGTCGCCCGCGTTCAGTACGGCGCAATTCACTTTCTGGGCCAGCAGATCGACCGCGCCGGAATGCGGGTGCCGCACCACCAGAAGATCGGGATGCATCGCGTTCAGCGTCATTGCGGTGTCGATTAACGTCTCGCCCTTTTTGATCGAGCTGGCCTGCATCGCCATGTTCATCACATCCGCGCCCAGACGCTTGCCTGCCAGTTCGAAACTGGCCTGCGTGCGGGTTGAGTTTTCGAAGAACATGTTGATCTGCGTCAGCCCCGACAGCACGTCAGAATGCTTGGTCGACTGGCGGTTCATGTCGACGTATTTCTCGGCCAGATCAAGGATGGCTGTGATATCGGATTGCGACAGATGCTCGATGCCAAGAAGGTGACGATGGGCGAAACGCATGGGCGGGCTCCTGTCTGACAATCGAGCCGCTTATAGAAAGCCGCGCGCGCGAGGGCAACCTAAGGATCAGATCCTTCGGGTAGTTTCTCGCACCCACCCTCAGGCAAACACTGCTCGCCGGGTTTGCACCACTTGCCATAACCGCAATCGACGGCCTTGATCGGGACGCAGCCCTGATGTTCGGAACATTTGAATCCGGGGCGGCATTGCGAGTCTGTCTCTTCGCACAAAAACCAGCCGGGGCGTGAGCATCCGCCGCCCGGCAGACAGGACGACCCCGCCGCACAGGACTGGCCGTCATCGCACAGCGTGGGAAGGCCCTCGATTGCCGTGTTCGGATCGAAACCGGGCGTTCTGCGCTCGCATTCGCCACGGGCGTTGCAAACCGTGCCGCCGGGGCAATCCAGGCGCGAGGTGCATTTGTTGGCCCCCGCCGGTGCGCAGCGGGTGCTGCCGGGAACACATCGCTCAAACGGTCCGCAGGTTCGCCCACCGCCGCAATAGGTGCCACCCAAGGGGATGCAGTAGCCGTCAAAGCTGCACCTCTGGCCGCCTGAACAGCATCGGGAACCACATTGGAATTGCCCGCCTCGGCATTGGCTGTTGCGGTCGAACAATTGCGCAGAAGCTGGTCCGCCGAGCGGGATCAGCAGCAGGAAAATCAAAAGGAATCGCAACAGGACCAGCATGAATACCGCAATGGTCGGTGCGACGGACCGCCCGATCAAGGCCTATTCGCTTTCCCTCGTTCAAAAGCTGGTTAGATTGAGGGGTATGGAATCGGCTTTGGACTATCATACTGCACGGGCGCTGCTGGACTGGCAGATTGAGCTGGGCGCAACGGATGCGATCGGTGATGTGCCGGTGGAGCGGTATGCGTTGCCCGATACTGCGCCCAAGGCCAAGAAACCCTCTGTAAAACCGGCTGCCCCGGAGAAACCGAAAAAAGTGGACCCGGTCGCGGTGGCAAAATCGGCTGCACAGTCAGCCGGGTCGCTGGACCAATTGAAGGCCGCGATGGAAGCGTTCGATCATTGCGAGCTGAAACGCGGTGCGCGGCAGTTGGTGTTTTCCGACGGCACACCGGGTGCGCGGGTGATGATCATTGGCGAGGCCCCGGGCCGTGAGGAAGACCGCGAGGGCAAGCCATTTGTCGGTCGCGCCGGGCAATTGCTGGATCGGATGTTGGCGGCAATTGATCTGGATCGCAGCCAGAATGTCTACATCACCAACGTCCTGCCGTGGCGGCCTCCGCAGAACCGCGATCCGAAGCCTGAAGAGATCGGGATGATGAAGCCGTTCCTTGAAAGGCACGTGGCGCTGGCCAAGCCCGAGGTTCTGGTGATCATGGGCAATATCAGCTGTCAGGCGGTGCTGGGCAAACGCGGCATAACCCGTTTGCGCGGAAAATGGGATCAGGCGTTGAACCTTCCTGTTATCCCTATGTTCCATCCCGCTTATCTGCTTCGCCAGCCCCAGATGAAGCGACAGGCTTGGTCAGATCTGCTGGAACTCAAGGTTCGGCTGGAGGGGAAATGATGCGTATACTGGCGTTTTCCGACCTGCATATGGCGCGCAATCGTGCCGCCGATATCGTGGCTGCCAGCACCGAGGCTGATCTGGTGATCGGGGCGGGGGACTTTTGCAACTCGCGACGTGGTTTGGATGACGCGATGGAGATGCTGTCCGGAATCTCTGCGCCCTTTGTCATGGTACCCGGAAACGCGGAAAGCGCGCAGGAACTGACCGATGCCGCGCCCGAAGGTGGTCATGTGCTGCACGGCACGGGCATGACCATGGACGGGCTGCGCCTGTTCGGGCTGGGTTATGGTGTGCCGGTCACGCCGTTTGGCGACTGGTCCTGCGACCTGACCGATGCCGAAGCTACCGAGTTGCTGGATCGTTGCGACGGTGCTGACATTCTGATCGCGCACTCTCCGCCCAAGGGGTATGGCGATGTCACTTCGGCAGGCGACGCGGTGGGATCGGTTGCTGTGCGTGACGCGGTGGAGCGCCTGCAGCCGCAATACGCATTCTGTGGTCATATTCATGACAGCTGGGGCTATCGCGGTACACTCGGCCGCACTCAGATCGCCAATCTGGGGCCCAAGGTAAACTGGTTCGGGGTCACTACATGATAGAAACGGTCACTCTGCTGGCGTTCATTCCGGCAGCCTTGGCGCTGAATTTCACCCCCGGCGCTGACATGATGTTCTGCTTTGGTCAGGGTCTGCGGACGGGTGCCCGACCGGTACTGGTGGCCAGCGCGGGTATCTCGCTGGGGCTAATGGTGCACGTGTTGCTGGCCGGGCTGGGGCTGGGTGCCGCGGTGAACAGTCTGCCGTGGCTGTTTGATGTCATCCGCTGGATGGGCGTGGCCTATCTGCTGTATCTGGCATGGGGTGCCATACGGAATGGGGCGGTGTCTTCCGATGCGCCCACGAAGCCCACAAGCCATGCGTTTCGGGATGGGATGGTCGTCAAATTGACCAACCCCAAGGTCATGCTGTTCGTGCTGGCCTTTATCCCGCAATTCGTGAACCCCAACTCCGGCCCGATCCTGCCGCAATTCCTGATTTTCGGCGTGATCATCGCGTTGGGCGGGTTTGTCGTGAACGGGCTGGTGGGTATTTTTGCCGGTGGCGCGGGCAAGGTTCTGATTTCGAACCCACGCGCCTCTCGTATCATGGGTTGGGTGACGGGGGGGATTTTCACCGCCCTCGCCGTCCGGCTTGCCATTATGGAAAGGGCCTGACACCACATGTCGCGCATTGATGAAAGCAAAGAGTTCATTCCGGTTCGGATCGCCGTTCTGACCGTTTCGGATACTCGGTCGCTGGACGAAGACCGCTCGGGCCAGACGCTTGTGGACCGGATTGAACGCGCGGGCCATTTGGTGGCCGACCGCAAGATCATACAGGATGAACGCGGTGAGATTGCAGCACAACTGCGTTTGTGGATCGAAGATCCTGAAATTGACGTAGTGATCTCGACCGGGGGCACCGGCCTGACGGGCCGTGACGTGACGGTTGAGGCGCATCGCGACGTCTATGAAAAGGAAATCGAGGCGTTCGGCACCGTTTTCACCATCATCTCAATGGAAAAGATCGGCACATCAGCTGTGCAGTCCCGTGCCACGGGCGGTGTGGCAGGCGGGACCTATCTGTTCGCGCTGCCCGGCAGCCCCGGTGCCTGCAAGGACGCTTGGGACGGAATTCTGGAAAAACAGTTCGATTACCGCCACCGCCCCTGCAATTTCGTGGAAATAATGCCCAGATTGGACGAACATCTGCGACGGAAGTAGACTGTCTGCACGTTTAACTGTTCGTAAACGCTTTGTGGCTTGGCATTTTTCTGTGCCCGGCTACCTTTTGCACGTGACAGCCTGATGCGACCGGGGTGAATAATAGATGCGATTTCTGAGGCAAAGCCTTGTTGGTGTCTTTCTGGCGTTTCTTACGCTGGCTCTTCTGTTTGTCGCGGTACAGTTGATCACCGGTGCGGTGCAGGATGCGCTGAATCGTGACAGCGAGCAACCCGAAGCGCGCGAACGCATCTTTGCCGTCAGCGTGCGCCCGGCTGAGCTTGAAACTGTCACCCCATATCTCGAAGCCTTTGGCGAGGTTCAAAGCCGCCGCCGTCTGGAGCTGCGCGCGGCGCTGGGCGGGCGTGTGCTGTCTCTGGCCGAGGATTTCGAGGATGGCGGTGTCGTTACCTCGGGCGAGGTTCTGGTGGAATTGGATCCGGCTGACGCGCAATCAGCGCTGGACCGGGCCAAGTCTGACTTGTTGGATGCACAATTCGAAGAACGCGACGCTGAACGCTCATTGCTGCTGGCGCAGGATGAGTTGAATTCGGCCGAGGCGCAGGCGGCCCTGCGCGGGCGTGCCTTGCAGCGCCAGAAGGACCTGCAGGGTCGCGGGGTCGGAACGCCTGCCGCGGTGGAAGAGGCCGAACTGGCCGAGGCGGCGGCGCAACAGTCGGTGCTGGCACGCCGCATCGCACTGGCGCAGGCGGAATCGCGGGTCGATCAGGCGACCACCTTACTGGCCCGCGCCCGCATCACGCTTGAGGCCGCCGAACGCGATCTGGATGATATGACCGTCCGCGCGCGCTTTGCCGGAACATTGACGGATGTGACGCTGGTCGAAGGACGGCTGGTCTCGGCCAATGAAAAGCTGGCGGAACTGGTTGATCCCACCGCGCTTGAGGTGGCCTTTCGCGTTTCGACAGCACAGTATGTGCGTCTGCTGGATGCCGAGGGCGATCTGATAAACGCACCAGTTACCGTATCGCTTGAGGTCACGGGCACCGATCTGATGGCCCACGGCCGCATCAGCCGCGATAGCGGCTCGGCGGGCGAAGGTCAGACCGGGCGGCTGATCTATGCAAGGCTGGAGGACGCACCGGGGTTCAAGCCCGGTGATTTTGTTACAGTGACGGTCGAGGAACAGCCGTTGGACAACGTGGTGCGCTTGCCCTCATCGGTTCTGGATGCGGCGGGCACGGTGCTGGTTCTGGGTTCCGATGACCGGCTAGAGGCGCTGCCGGTGCAGTTGATCCGCCGTCAGGGCGATGAGGTACTGCTGCGCGGTCAGGGGCTGGTCGGGCGCGAGGTCGTGATTGGCCGAACGCCGCTGCTGGGCGGCGGGGTTCGCGTCCGCCCGCTGCGCGATGAGGCCAATGCCGGGGCCGACCCGGGTATGGTCGAACTGTCCGACCAACAACGTGCCCAGCTTGTCGCGCAGGTCGAGGCCAGCGATCAGATGACCAACGAGGCCAAGGCCAGTGCCCTGAGCCAGCTCAGCGCGCCCAGGGTTCCCGCCTCGCTGGTGCGCAGCATTGAGACCCGGGCAGGGGGCTAGACGCCATGATGCGTGAGATCCCCGGCGCGGCGGGCGGTATCCTCAGCTACTTCACCCGTCACAGGACGGTCGCCAACCTGCTGTTGCTGGTCATGCTGGTTCTGGGTGCGGCGGCGATCCCGGCGATGCGGGCGCAGTTTTTCCCGGACGTGATCCTTGAACGTGTCGACGTCAATATCGATTGGGAAGGCGCTGGTCCCGAGGACGTGGACAACGGCATCGTGCAACTGCTGGAGCCAGCCCTGCTGGCGGTCGAAGGGGTTGCCAGCACGACCTCAACCTCTCGTGAAGGACGGGCAAATATCCGGCTGGAATTTGAGCCTAACTGGGACATGTCGCGTGCCGTGGATGAGGTTCGGACCGCCGTCGATGGTGTAACGGACCTGCCCGAGGATGCCGAAGAGCCCTCGATCCGACGTGGCGCCTGGAGGGACCGGGTGACGGATGTGGTCGTGACCGGCCCGGTTGATCCGGACCAACTGGCCAAATTCACCGACGAGCTGATCAATCGCTTGTTTGCTGCCGGAGTGACCCGCACAACGATCCGGGGCATTGCCGCGCCTCGCGTAGTGGTCGAAGTTCCAACAGCGCAGCTGATCGCCAATGACATCACCCTGTCAGAGATCGCCCAAGCCATCGCGGCTGAGGCAATAACCAACCCGGCCGGAGATGTCACCGGGGCCAATGCCCGTATCCGCACCGGCACTGAAAAGCGCACCCCCGAAGAAATCGAAGGTATCACGCTGCGCAACTTTGCCGACGGCTCCAGCCTCTATGTGGGGGATGTGGCGACCATTCGAGTCGAGGGGGTCAACCGCAATCGCAGTTACTTTGTCGGTGAAAACCCGGCCATGTCGGTGCGAGTAGACCGGTCCAATCTGGGCGATGCCATCAAAATACAACACACGGTCGAGGATGTGGTGGCCGAGCTTCAGGCCAGCCTGCCCGAAGGCGTGACAATCGAACTGATCCGAACCCGCGCTCAGGCCATCACTGAACGTCTGGATATTTTGGTCGACAACGGATTGGTGGGGCTGGGCCTTGTGGTCTGTCTGTTGTTCCTGTTCCTCAACGCGCGCATCGCCTTCTGGGTCGCGGCAGGTATCCCTGTGGCAATGTCAGCGGCGGTTGCCTTCATGTATATCGGTGGGCTGTCGATCAACATGATCTCGCTGTTCGGGTTGATCATCACGCTGGGGATCGTGGTAGACGACGCCATCGTTGTGGGGGAACACGCCGATTTTCGCGCCCGACGGTTGGGCGAAGCTCCGGTTGTGGCCGCCGAACGCGCCGCGCGGCGAATGGCGATGCCGGTCTTTGCCGCCACTCTGACCACCGTGATCGCGTTTTTCGGCCTGACCGCCATCGGTGGCCGGTTCGGAGAGTTGATCGGCGACATCCCGTTTACCGTGATCGCGGTGCTGATTGCCTCGTTGATCGAGTGTTTCTTGATCCTGCCGAACCACATGGCCCATGCGATTACACATTCGGCCAAGGAACACTGGTATGATTGGCCCAACCGCGTGGTCAATCGCGGCTTTCGCTGGGTGCGGGATCACCTGTTCCGCCCGCTGATCGCCTGGGTGGTCTGGGCGCGCTATGTGGTTGTGGCAGTGATGGTGGTGATCCTGGCCAGTCAGATTGCCCTGTTCATCAAGGGTGACGTGAACTGGCGGTTCTTCAACGCGCCCGAGCGCGGCTCGGTCACCGGCAACTTCATCATGGTCGAGGGCGCCACTCGCGAAGACACGCTGGAAATGATGCACCAGATGCAGCGCGCTACCGAAGAGCTGGGCCAGATTTACGAAGAGCGTCACGGCCGCAATCCTATCGACTATATTCTGGCCGAGGTCGGCGGCAATGCCGGGTGGTTCAACTTGGCTGCAGCGGATGGCAAGGATCAGGACCTCTTGGGCGGGATTTCGATTGAATTGATCGATTCGGACCTGCGCCCCTATTCCAGCTTTGAGTTCGTGGGCGAGCTACAGGACTTTGTGCCGCGCCATCCCAAGGTTGAGCTTCTGACCTTCCGGGGTTGGCGCTCTGGCCCCGGCGGCGATGCAATCGACGTTCAGTTCTATGGCGCAGATGTGAACACGCTCAAGGCGGCGTCTGAGGACTTGCAGGCCGAGTTATCGAAATACCCTGAGGTTTCGGCGCTGGAGGACAATCTGGCATATGACAAGGAAGATTTCATTCTGGACCTGACCGCCAAGGGGCAGGCGCTGGGCTTTCGCATTGAAACGCTGGGCCGCGTGCTGCGCGACCGGCTGAACGGGATTGAGGCCGCAACCTTCCCCGATGGCCCACGCAGTGCAGAGATTCGTGTGGAGCTGCCCGAGGGCGAGTTGACCGCTGATTTCCTGGAACGCACGCTGATGCGCACGCCGGACGGGATTTATGTGCCGCTGGCCGATATCGTGTCAGTCGAGCGTAAATCAGGGTTCGCATCCGTGCTGCGCGAGAATGGTCTGCGGGTGATATCGGTTATTGGCGATATTTCCGAGGATGACCCGACCCGCGCGGCGGAAATCGCCCGCGCTCTGAGCGAAGAGATTCTGCCCAACATCGCGGCCGAACGGCAGGTCGAGTGGCAAATGGCGGGTCTGAGCGAGCAGGAGGATGAGTTCCTGACCGAAGCGCGCACTGGTCTGATCCTGTGTCTGACCGGTATTTACCTGGTACTGGCCTGGGTCTTTGCCAGCTGGACCCGGCCTGTGGTGGTGATGGCGATCATTCCGTTTGGATTGGTTGGCGCGATCTGGGGGCATTACATATGGGATGTGCCGCTAAGCATGTTCACCGTGATCGGCCTGTTGGGGATGACCGGGATCATCATCAATGACTCGATTGTTCTGGTGACGACCATCGACGCCTATCAGCAGGACCGCGGGCTGGTGCCATCGATTGTCGAGGGCACGGCGGATCGGTTACGCCCGGTGATGCTGACGACGTTGACAACGGTTCTTGGCCTGACACCGCTGCTCTATGAAGGCTCGCAACAGGCGCAGTTCCTCAAACCCTCGGTGATCACGCTGGTCTACGGGTTGGGTTTCGGCATGTTGCTGGTGTTGCTTCTGGTGCCTGCTTTGCTGGCCATTCTGAACGACCTGTCACGTCCGATGACCGCGATGCGTAGAGCATTACGTGCGCCGGACCGGGTGGTGCAGGGTGCGGTTACCGCCACCGGGCTGGCGCTGCTCATTTGGTTCGGCGTTACGATGGTCTGGCCTGCGATTTCGGGCGCACCTGTCGGCCTGTTGTCGGGACTCTACCCGGGGTCAGATGGCATTGCGGCCCTGCAAATGGGGCTGGGGGCTTTCATCGCCGGTGCTGTGCCGATCCTTGTGTTGAGTGTTGTGCTGTCCAGCCTGCTCTATGTGCGCTTCAGAGTGAAGGCGACCTAAAGTGCGCGCAAGGCGGTTTCAAGCAGGTCGGTGACCCGGTCGCTCATGGGCAGATCACCCCGTCGTATCTGATCGACCGGAAACCATCGGGCGTCCAGTGCGTCATCCCCGGCCAGTGGCGAGCCTGAGCGGTACTGACATGAGACACCGACCAGCAGGTAATGCGACTGCACGATGCCCTGCGCGTCATGGCGCAACAGGTCCAGATTATCGAGATAGTGCAGCGGCTCGGCAATGACCGAGGTTTCCTCGCGCAACTCGCGTTGTGCCGTCTGCATGACGGTTTCACCCCATTCCACATGACCGCCGGGAAACCCCCACAACCCTGCGTCCGGCTGCTTGCTGCGCTGCACCAGCAACACGTTTGCGTCATGCACAACAACGGCCAGCGCGCCGATCTTCGGGGTTTTCTCCATAAATCAGCCCGCGCTGCAGCCCTGAATGTCGACGGCGTGGTTGGCCCCCAATACCGTTATCCGGATCTCGGACCGATCCAAAGCGAAAGGCCCGCCCGAGGCACTGATCACCTCGGATGTGGCCACCAGAGTATCGCCCTGCCGCGTGGTTTCCGGCTGCGAGGCCCAAAGCGCCGGGTTCCCCGGTTCGATCACGGCAACCTCGCGCCCTCCGGCCGATGGCATTTTTACGCGGGCTTCGATCTGCATCCCGTCCGACGTTGGGAACAGGCGGCAACTTGCGGCGGTCACGCGCGCCTCTTTCGCGGAATAAGGGCGTTGGGCCAGCGCGGCAGCGATGGCCGGGTTGCGTCCCGCGTCGGCGTTCAGGGTATGATCGAAGTCCAGACGCTCAGGGATGCAGACGTCCTTGCAAACGCCCAGATCCATATCGCCACGAAGCCGCACGGGTTTGGCGGGATTCTTGGGCGTGATTTCAACTGGCAGCACCAATTGATCCGCATAGCCAATGGATTGCAGGCCATTCTGCACAAACACCTCTGGCGCAGGCCAAGTGATCGTCACATCGCCCAAATTCTGCGAGCCGCGCCAGTCAAACTGCGGCGGGATACCGGCATCGCCCGGCGCGCGCCAATAGGTCTTCCACCCATCCTTCAGTGTCAGCCGCAACGCGCCCAGATAGGTGCCGCTGGCGGTGCGCCCGCCATCCAGCACATCCAGTTGCACAACTCCGCCCACGTCCTGCGCCAGCGCAGTAGCGGTCAGCCCATAACAGGCGGTCAGGGCAACCACGGTCGACTTAAGATAACGCTTCATACCCCATAAATGCGCGGTCCGGCCCGGGATTCCAAGTCACGTTCGGGTCACCGGGATGAAATCTGGCGAAATGTGGCCTCATCCCTTGCCAATCCCCCTGCGCCGGGGCCATTGTTGAAGGGGGACAAAGCAAGAGATGTAAATCCATGGACCTGACCGGAAAACTGTTGATTGCGATGCCTGGCATGGGTGATCCGCGCTTCGATCATTCGGTGGTTTACATGTGCAGCCACGGCGAAGACGGGGCGATGGGTCTGATCATCAACAAACCCTCGGATTTGCGAATCAAAACCCTGCTTGAGCAACTGAATATTCCTTGCCGAATCCCGATTGTGGGTGAGCGTCTGGTACATTTCGGCGGTCCGGTCGAGATGTCGCGCGGCTTTGTACTGCACAGCGCGGATTATGAGGCTAACCTGCATTCGATGCAGATTTCGGATGATTTCAGTATGACCGCGACTTTGGATGTGCTCGAGGATTTGGCCTCGGGGCGTGGGCCTTTGAATTCGACGCTGGCGCTGGGCTATTCCGGCTGGGGACCCGACCAGTTGGAGGATGAGATCGCCATGAATGGCTGGCTAACCACCGACGCGACCCAGAAACTGGTGTTCGACGTGCCCGATGACGAGAAATGGGGGGCCGCTTTGGCAACGCTGGGTGTGGACCCGCTGACCCTGTCGGCCAGTGCCGGACGCGCCTGATCAGCTGTCGCGTGGCGCCGCGGCGCGGCGCAGGCGGTCGTTGATGGCGGCACCCAGACCCTGATTCGGAATCGGTGACACCGCAATAGGGCGACCTGTGGTGTTCAGCGTATGGAGAGCCGAGAATAGGTTGGCCGCAGCCTCGGTCAGGTCGCCCTTTTCCGACAGGTTCAGATCGCAGTCGACCGGGCCAAAGCCCAGCAAAACTTCATCCCCCTGCCGATTCTCTGCATTTAGCCTCACCGGCGCGTCAGGGGCGTAGTGCGACTGCAACTGGCCCGGCGCGGTCAGCAGATCTCCGGCCTGATGGATGTGCAGTTCTGTACCCAGCACGGCTTCGACCTGTTCCAGCGCCACGCTGCCCGGGCGCAGCAGAGAGGGGTCTCCGGCCAATCCAACAATGGTGGACTCCAGCCCGACACCGCACGGGCCGTCATCCAGAATGGCCGCAATGCGCCCGTCCAGCCCGGCACGTACGTGATCGGCGGTTGTGGGACTGATCTGACCCGAAGGATTGGCAGACGGGGCCGCGACCGGCCCGTCGAACGCCGCCAGCAACGCCCGCGCGGTGCCATGGGCGGGCACCCGCACTGCCAGCGTCTCCAGCCCCGCTGTGACCAGCGGAGAAATCCCGTGCCCGTCGCGCAGTGGCAGCACCATCGTCAGCGGGCCGGGCCAGAAAGCAGCAGCCAGAGCTTCGGCCCGGTCGGACCATTCAACAAACCGCTGCGCTGCCTCGACCGAGGCCACATGCGCGATCAGTGGGTTGAAGCTGGGCCGCCCCTTGGCCGCATAGATGCTGGCCACCGCCTCGTCATTGCGGGCATCGCCGCCCAGCCCATAGACGGTCTCGGTCGCAAAAGCGACCAGCAGTCCCTGCCGCAGCATGTCCGCCGCCTGTGCGATTCCGCCGGGATCAGCGGGTAAATCCAATGTGCCGTTAGGGATCATATCTGGTGACGCCGCGTTTTGATTGCTTGTACCATTTGGGTGGCTAGGTAATCGAATTGATCAAGGATGCATAAAGGTGGGCATTGCAATTTCCAACCCCACCCGCGAAAAACCATACAGTTAGCTCCGAGGGAACTCATGCCATACCGCGCGCCCATCTCCGACTATGAACTGTTGTTCCGCCACGTGGTCGGATTCGACCAGATAGCCGCGACCGAGAAGTTCTCGGAAGCCAGCGAGGATGTCGTCGGCGCGATCCTGACTGAGGCTGGCAAGATGTGCGAAGAGGTGATGGCCCCGCTGCAGCGCCCCGGCGATCTGGAACCGGCACGGCTGGAAAACGGTGTGCTGCGGACCTCGCCCGGCTATGCCGACGGCTGGAAAGCGATTGCCGAAGGTGGTTGGATCGGGATGAGCGGTGATCCCGAATACGGCGGTATGGGACTGCCGATGGCCCTGACCACGGCGGTGAACGAGATGATGTCGGCCGCCTGCCTGTCGCTGCAACTGGCGCCGCTGATGACGCAAGGTCAGATCGAGGCGTTGGAGCATCACGCCAGCGACGAGCTAAAGACGCTGTACCTGCCCAAGATGATGTCGGGTGAATGGGCCGGCACCATGAACCTGACCGAGGCGCAGGCCGGGTCGGATGTGGGGGCGTTGTCCTCGAAGGCCGAGGCTAATGTTGATGGTACCTATTCTGTGACGGGGCAGAAGATTTTCATTTCGTGGGGCGATAACGACTTTACCGAGAATGTCTGTCATCTGGTGCTGGCGCGCTTGCCTGACGGGGTGCCGGGAACCAAGGGGATATCGCTGTTTCTGGTGCCCAAGTACCTGCCCGACGACAACGGCAATCCCGGCGTGGCCAACGATCTGAAGGTCGTGTCGGTCGAACACAAGATGGGCCTGCACGGCTCACCGACCTGCGTGATGCAGTATGACGGTGCCAAGGGCTGGCTTGTGGGCAAGGAACATGGCGGTATGGCCGCGATGTTCACCATGATGAACAACGCTCGACTGGGTGTTGGCGGTCAGGGCGTTGGCGCTGCCGAAGGCGCCTATCAACATGCACTGGCCTATGCGTTGGAGCGTAAGCAAGGCAAGACTCCCTCGGGCACTATCATTGACCACGCGGATGTGCGCCGGATGCTGATGAGCATGCGCGCGGACACCTTTGCAGCGCGGGCGATCATGCTGGCCAACGCGGCCGCGATCGACATGGGCAACGCCACCGGTGATGCCGAATGGAGCGCACGGGCCGCGTTGCTGACCCCGATCTGCAAGGCCTTCGGCACCGAGACCGGGATGCGTGTGTCCGAGACCGGCGTTCAGGTCCACGGTGGCATGGGCTTCATCGAAGAAACCGGTGCGGCGCAGTTCTACCGCGATGTCCGGGTGACCGCGATCTACGAGGGTACCAACGGCATTCAGGCCATGGACCTTGTGGCGCGTAAGATGATGGATGGCGGCGAGGCGGCCTCGCGCTTGCTGGACGAGATCGAGGATCACGCCGAAGAGGCCCGTGCCACCATGCCCGATCTGGCCGGTCCCGTCTGGGAGGCCACCGAAAGCCTGCGCGAAACCACCGAATGGATCGTGGCGCAGTCTGACATGAACACACGTTTTACCGGTGCCGTGCCCTATCTGCACGCTTTTGCACGCGTATTGGGCGCGCATTATCACCTTAAGGCCGCACTGGCAGACCCCAATGGTCCGCGTTTCAAACTGGCGCGGTATTACATCAACGCGCTGCTGCCGGAATATGCCGGTCTGCTGGTGCAGGCACAGAACGGGGCTGAGGATATTTATGCTCTCAGCGCCGAGGAACTGGCAGTCTAATGGACGGAGAAACTTCTTTGGCGATCCGATACCCTTGGCCCGAGCCCCCGGCAGCGGGTGAGGGCGTCGAGGTCGCCGAGGGTGTGCTGTGGATGCGTCTGCCGCTGCCGATGGCGCTGGATCACGTCAACATCTATGCGTTGGATGAGGGCGATGGTTGGACTGTGATCGACACGGGTGTGTCGTCGAACAAAACCCGCCGCGTCTGGGAAGCGCTTATAGCCGGACCGCTCGGTGGCAAACCGGTGACTCGCGTGGTGGTCACGCATCACCACCCCGATCACGTCGGCAATGCCGGATGGTTCCAATCCGAGCATGGTGCCGAACTGATCACAACTCGCACGGCGTGGCTGTTTGCGCGGATGTTGCAGCTGGACGTGCAGGAAACCTGGCCGCAGGAAACGCTGGACTATTACCGCAGTGCAGGGATGGACGCCGACTTTCTGGCCAAACGCATGACTGAACGCCCCTTCAATTTCTGCGACACAGTCTATCCGATGCCGCTGGGCTATACCCGTATCAAACAGGGCAGCGTGATCCGCATGGGCGGGCGTGACTGGGACGTGCATATGGGCAATGGCCACGCGCCCGAACACGCCACGTTCTGGAGCCGCGATGACAATCTGGTGATCACCGGTGACCAGATCCTCAGCTCGATCAGCCCCAATCTGGGGGTTTATGTCACCGAGCCAATGGCCGACCCGGTGGCCGAATGGCTGGAGGCCTGCGAGCGATTGCAGGAGCTCGCGCGCCCCGATCATCTGGCGCTAGGCGGGCATAAGCTGCCCTTTACCGGCCTGCCACTGCGGATGCGGCAGCTGATCGACAATCACCACGGCGCGCTGGATCGCCTGCAGGGCTATCTGGATACGCCGAAAACCGCCGCCGAGTGTTTCATTCCCCTGTTCAAACGTCAGATTGGCGAGTGCGAATATGGGCTTGCGCTGGTTGAGGCGGTTGCACATCTGAACCACCTTTACCACATTGGAACCGTGACCCGGACGCGGCGCGCGGACGGGGCGTGGGAATTTCAACGCAAAGGGTAAAGCCATGCAGGACCAGATCGAAACATCGGCCGAGGCGGCAGAAGCGGCGGCATTGCCCCGGTGTTACGAGTTCCACGCGAACCCCAACGCTGAGTCCGCGGCCAAGAATCTGCCTGAACCACTGCAAAAACCGGTTCAAACCAAAAGCCCGGCGCAATGGGCCTATGAGCGGTTGATCCTATATATCCAGAATTTCGAAAAGACACTGACCGGCGATCAGGAGGTCGCCATGGGCTTTACCGGCGGCGATGCCGGGGTGATGCGGATCGAGGGCATGGGTTATTTTGATCCCGATATCATAACCTTCTACGGCTCTGACGCGACTGGGGGCCGAACCCAGCTGGTGCAGCATGTCAGCCAGTTGAACGTGATGCTGCGCGCCTTGCCCAAATCGGTCGAGGACAAGCCCGCCAACCGCATCGGCTTTCGGCTGGCAAAGGATCTGGAAGAAAGCTGACCGCCTGACTTGCAATTCACGTCTGCGCAGCTTTGAATGAGTGCACCATTCAAGGGAGTGCCGCGTGTCCGATTTCTCAGCCGTTACAAGCGCCTACAAAGGCGCGTGGGCCCGTCGTCGCGTCTTTGTGCCGATCTATATCGCAGTACGCCTGTTGCTGGTTGCCCTGATTGCGCCGGGCGTGGCGATTACCGTCAATCTGGCTGTGTTGTTGTCGAACCAGACCGCGCTGACAGATCAGGCTATCGCAGCCTTTATCCTGTCACCGGTGGGTTTTCTCGCGGCAATAGCCGTGCTCAGCTTGTTCCTGCTGGCCGAGGTGTTTGTGTTCTCGGTCATGGCCGGATCGCTGCGGATGGGCGAAGCCAACCCGTGGCGCGCGGGCAGTTCTGCAATTGGGCTGATCGTCTCGCGTCTGCCTTCTCTGTTCGGCTTTGCAGTGCGCTTTGTCCTGCGTGTTCTGGTGCTGATTGTGCCCTTTGCGGCCGTCGCGGCTCTGATCGCATGGTGGACATTGACCGAGTACGACATCAACTACTACCTGACCTTCCACCCGCCGTCTTTCTGGATTGCAGTAGGGTTGATCGGTGCTGTTGTTCTGGTCATGGCCTGGGTGTTGATCCGTCGCTTGTCGGCCTGGGCACTTGGCCTGCATCTGGTGTTGTTCGAAGGCGTCCATCCTGCCCATGCCTTCAACATCAGCGCCACCCGAATGGAGGGCAAACGCGGGCGTCTCAAGATCGAATTGGCGATCTGGCTGATCCTGCGCGTCATCATAGCGGGCCTGATCGCCTGGGTGGCAGGGCTGCTTTTTGCCCTTGTGCCGTTGCAAGGCGCCAGTCACCTGCGGTTGGCATTGATTTACAGTCTGCTGGTCGCAGGTGTCTGGTCTTTGGCTGGCCTTGTACTGGCTGCAACGGCGTTGGGCGCGCTGGCGGTGCTACTGGACGGGTTCTTCGAGATCAGGACCGAGGAACCGCCGCATCCTGAACCCGGCAGTCTGCGTATTCCTCTGTTCGCCACTTTGGGCGCTGCGGCACTGGCCGTTCTGATCGGGTTGTGGTTTGGGCAGCACTTGCTGGAACGCGTACAGGCTCCGGACCGGGCCGAGGTGATCGGCCACCGGGGTGCTGCGGCGCTTCGGCCTGAAAACACGATGGCTTCGGTGCTGAAGGCGATCGAAGATGGGGCCGACTGGGTTGAAATCGATGTGCAGGAATCGGCGGACGACGTGGTCATCGTCGCCCATGACAGTGATTTCATGAAACTGGCAGGTGTGAACCTCAAGGTCTGGGATGCAACGATGGAAGACATCGCCCAGATCGATATCGGTAGTTGGTTCGGCCCCGAATATGCCGACGAACGCACGCCTACTCTGCGCGAGGTGCTGGAGGCTGCAAAGGGTAAGTCCAAGGTCATCATCGAGCTGAAATACTATGGCCACGACGTTGATCTGGAAAACCGCGTGGCGACGATTGTCGAAGAGCTGGAGATGCAGGACGACATCGCCACCATGTCGCTGAAATACCCAGCGGTGCAGAAGATGAAGAAGTTGCGCCCCGACTGGCGCGCCGGGGTTCTTGCCGCCACTGCCGTCGGCGATCTGACAGGGCTGGAAGGCGACTTCATCGCCGTCAACGCAGCGATGGCAACGCCGGGGCTGGTACGCTCAGTCCATGATGCGGGCAAGGATATCTATGTCTGGACGGTGAACGACCCGCTTCAGATGTCGGCCATGGCCTCGATGGGGGTGGATGGGCTGATCACTGACCGGCCCGCGATGGCCAATGAAGTCCTTCGGGTGCGCGCCGAAATGGGCCCGGCCGAGCGGTTGCTGCTTTGGTTGGCGACCACCTTCGGCATGTCCGTCGATTCTGAGGCGATGCGCGATGAAAGCCCGTAATCTGGGCGTGGCCCTTGCGTTCATGGCTGTCCCCGCAGCTGCGCAGGATTTCATGCGCAATATCGAACTGCCTGCCCACCGCGCCTTGTTTGCGCAGCGGGGTGATGCCGAGCCAATCCCATTTGAAACCGATGGGTGTTCCGGCGGGTTGTCGGCCAGTTGGCGTTTTGTGGCTGAAACCTTTCCCAAGTTCCGCGCGCTTTATGAGGAACACCCCCCATGGGAATACTGTTGCGTGACCCATGACCGCGCCTATCACAATGCGGGCGGGGCCGCGCAGGCCGTGGACAGCTATGACGCACGCCTTTCAGCGGATGATGCGCTGCGGACCTGTGTCAAACAGCACGGAGAGGACAATGCCGACACCTATGCCGAACGGTATGACATGACGCCCGACCAGATTCGCACGGCGCACTCTGTGACCGCCGAAGCGATGCACGCAGCGGTGCGATTAGGCGGCGGGCCCTGTTCCGGCCTGCCCTGGCGCTGGGGGTTCGGGTTTCCGGGCTGTTCAGTATTCCTGCCTGCGCCCGAATGACGTGGTGACAGGCCTCGGATTTTCGATTATCCAACATCTTAAACACGCGAACTGGGAATCTCTGACCAATGGCTGAATACAAGCACGGCGAAATGGACATCACCGTCCAAGAAAAAACCTTCCACGGCTTCATCAAGGCCACCACATGGTGCGTGGTTGCCATCGTCTTCCTTTGCCTGTTCCTGGCGGTTTTCGCCGCTTAATCCACTTATTAATCCAAAGCGGGGCTCACCGTGATCAGGATTTTGCTTGCCTGCCTGTTGGCAGTGACCATCGCAGGCTGCACCGGCTCGCAGCGTCCACAGGCAGATCAGTCAGAAGTCGTGGCTCGATCTTACCGTGATCCCGGACCCTCGACGCTGACGTTGTACACTATGATCAACACCCGGACTGGTTCGGGTGCGCATACCTCGTTGATGATCAGCGGCAGTGAGCGGGTGATCTTTGACCCGGCGGGCTCGTTCCGGGCAGATGTCGTTCCGATCAAGGATGATGTGCTGTATGGCATCACTCCGAATGTAGAACGCGCCTATCGCAGCAGCCATGCGCGGGAAACGCACTTTGCCCGTATCCAAACGATCGAGGTGTCGCCTCAGCAGGCTGAGATTGCTCTGCAACTGGCCAAGCAGATGGGGCCGGTGTCCAGTGCGTACTGCGCCAACTCAACCTCTCGGCTGTTGCAGCAGGTTCCGGGGTTCGAGCAGATCGGCACCACTTTTTACCCTGTCAAACTTTCCGATCAGTTCGGTCAGGTGCCCGGAGTTCAAACCGCTGAATATCGGGAGAACGACGACGCGGATCTACAGCGGGGTTTGGCGTTCAATAACGCAAGACTTAATGAGCTCGAAGCCGGATCAGGCCAGTAGGTATAGCAACCCGTATAGGGTTGCAGCCCCGGAAAAAATAGCGGCGAGTACGTTTTTCGTCATCAACCCGACAACCAGAGCAACGCCAGCTGCGGCCATGCGCGGAATATCCGGTTGTCCATCAGTTGCCGTCGGCCACACGACCAATGGAGCGATCAGCGCTGGCAGGATGGCCACGGCGGTATAGCGCAAGTGGCGCAGCAGCCAGGGCGGCATCGGGCAGTCTCCGACCAAACCGATAAAGACAAAGCGCAGGGCATAGCTGCCGATGGCTAGCCCGATGATGATCGTCCAGATCGTAACAGGATCGGGATGGGTCATGCGTCGGCCTTTCTGCGCTGGGCGATCAGTTCCACCTGTGCGCCTGCAATCATTCCGGCACATCCGGCGATCAAGAGGCCCAGGTTGTACGGAATACCCACCGTCAGCAACGAAACGACAATGGCAACCAGCGCGGCCACCACATGGGGCAGGGTCCGCATCATCGGACCAATCATCGCCAGAAAGGTGATCGGCAGGGCGAAGTCCAGCGCCCAGCTTTCAGGAATACGCGTCCCCAGAACCGCTCCCAGATAGGTGGCCAAAATCCAAAGCGGTGTAATCGGTGTGACCGAGCCCACGAAATAGGCCATGCGCTGGGGCACGATCATCTTCGGCTCTTTCTCGAATTGCACGATCGAACAGGCATAGGATTGATCGACGGTCAGATAGGCCGCGAAGGCCCTCTGCCAAAGCGGGGCGGCCCCCAGAAACGGCGTCAGCGAGGCAGAATACATCGCCATTCGCAGGTTCACCGCCAGCGCTGAGATCAGAATGATGGCTGTGGGCGTCTGGTCCTGTAGCAGTTGTAGTGCCGCGAACTGCGCAGCCCCCGCGAAAACAGTCGAGGTGAGCGTCATGGTCTGCACGATGTTCAACCCGGCTTCGGTGGCGAAAACGCCGAACAAAGTGCCAAACGGGATTGCGACAAAGATGAACGGAGACCCGTCGCGAAAACCCTTCCAATAGTATGACTTGGATGTGGTGTCTGCCATGGCTAAATCCTATGGTGTTGACCGCAGCACTAACGGTCTTGGGAAAGGGTTGCAATTGGCCACGGAATTGAATGTCTCGGACTACATCATCGCCCCCGACCCCGGCGCGGCCCGCCTGACCCGTGCGGTTGAAGGCGTGGACCAGAATGGCGAGGTCAGCCAGATCTCGGTGGTTGAGGAGCGCCCGCTGACAATTTTCCTCAATTCGCAGGAAATCGTGACGGCGATGACCATCGGCGATTACCCGGAATATCTGGCGCTGGGGTTTCTGCGCAATCAGGGCATGTTGTTGGCCGATGATGAAATCACCCGTGTCGATTACGACGACGATCTGGAAACCGTCATCGTCCGCACGGCGCGGGAAACCTCATACGAGGACAAGCTCAAGAAAAAGACCCGCACCAGTGGCTGCGCGGTCGGCACGGTGTTCGGCGACATGATGGAGGGGCTCGAGGACGTGCGCCTACCGCAGGTTCAGGTGCGCACCTCGTGGCTTTACGATCTGGCCGCCAAGATCAACCGGACCCCGTCGCTGTACCTTGAGGCCGGGGCGATCCACGGCACGGTTCTATGTCGCGAAAACCGCCCGCTGGTCTATATGGAGGACGTGGGCCGCCACAACGCGGTCGACAAGATCGCGGGCTGGATGCTGTCCAAGGGTGAGGCAGCAGAGGACAAGATCCTCTACACCACCGGCCGTCTGACATCCGAGATGGTGATCAAGACGGCGATGATGGGCATCCCGGTACTGGCGTCCCGTTCGGGTTTCACCGCCTGGGGCGTCGAGATCGCGCGCGAGGTCGGCCTGACCCTGATCGGTCGCATGCGCGGGCAACGGTTCGTGTGCCTGTCCGGTGAGGACCGCCTGCTGCGCGACGTGGACCCGGCAACTGTGGCGGTTGAGGACAAGAAGCACAGAAGAAAAAGTTCCAAGGCTTGATCTTCGCCGTTGCTGGTCGATCTCAAAAAGGTCTGCGAATTCTGATGGATGTATTCTAGTGTAGAACGCATAGACGTGAAGTTTGAGACAACAGTCGCCTGAGAGTGGGATGGAACTGATCAACCTCATTGCGCCGGTCTTTGCGGTGATCCTTACCGGATATGTGTTCTCGTGGACGAAGCTCCTGAGTGAGGACACATCTAGCGCGCTTGTCCAATTCGCGGTCTATGTCCTGATCCCCGCCATAATGTTTTACCTGATTGGACAAGAGAAGTTTGAAAACCTTCTGAACTACGGCTTTTACCTCTCTTACGGCGGAACACTGTTGCTTCTATTTGCCGTTCTGTTCGTTTGCCTGAAAACCGCGCTGAAGCTTCAGGTCGGTTCGGCAACAGTAGCGGCCTTCGCGGCCGTCGCGTCGAATACAGCACTGGTTGCTTTGCCTGTCCTCCACGCGATTTTCGGCTCTAAGGGGGCTTTGCCTGCGGTACTCGCCAATCTCGTCGTCGCTATTTTACTTTTGGTGATGACCACCGTTCTCGAAAGCTCGGCAGGACAAAAAGCAAATGCAAAGACTCCGATTTATAGAATCCTCCTGAACGTCCTCAAAAACCCGATTATCGCGGCAACCCTGTTGGGCGTTGCCTATTCCTTTACCGGTATTGGATTTTCAGATGCAGTGTCGGACTATCTGGAACTGCTTAGCCAAGCACTGGCCGCCGTAGCGCTGTTTGCGATTGGGTTTACGACCAGTGTACGAACAATTGTTCAGACTGGGCCGATGATACTGTCGTTGACACTCGTGAAATTGATGATTGCGCCCGGACTAGTGTTACTCGCGGCACATATCATCGGGCTTGATCCGCTTTGGACAATTGCTGCGACTATTTCTTCTGCTGTTCCCACGGCCAAGAACGTATTTCTCCTGGCCAAGCACTACGATCAGGAACCTCAACTTGCGGCTCATATCGTGTCGGCGACGTCTTTACTGTCCGTCGGTACGTTGATCATGTGGCTGTTTGTCCTGCACCATCTGTACCCAATCGCATTCCAATTGAATTGAGTTCGATCTAAAAAGTTGCGAATGACTGATCACCCAATTGCAGGATATCAGGTTTGGCTATGTGTACTCCCTTCGGTGTGATCCTTGCAGGTGGTCTCGCCACTCGTATGGGCGGTGGCGACAAGGGCCTGTTGCAGATCGGCGGGCAGAGCCTGCTGTCCCATGTCATTGACCGCCTTGCGCCGCAGGTGGCGGGCCTTGCGCTGAACGCCAATGGTGATCCCGAGCGGTTCGCTGACCTGAACCTGCCCATTCTGCCTGACACGATCGAAGGGTTCGCAGGCCCTCTGGCCGGTGTTCTGGCGGGGCTGGATTGGGCGGCAGAGCAAGGCGCAGACCATATCGTCACTGCCGCCGCCGACACGCCGTTCTTCCCGCGTGATCTGGTGGCGCGCCTGACGCAGGCCGCTGAGGGGCAGGCGCATCCGCTTGTGTTGGCGACCACGCCGCGTACCGGGGATGAAATGCTGAAATCCGGCGGCGGAAAACGCATCAACCGGCACCCGACCTTTGGCCTCTGGCCCGTAGCGCTGCGCCACGATCTACGCGATGCGCTGAACGATGGGCTGCGCAAGGTTGTGCTGTGGACAGATAAACATGACGGGCGCGAGGCTCTGTTCGGCACCGAGCCGTTCGATCCCTTCTTTAACGTCAACACGCCCGACGACCTGGCGCGGGCGGAAAAGCTGTTGGAGCAGGCATGAGGGTCTACGGCGTCACCGGCTGGAAAAACGCGGGCAAAACCGGGCTGATGGAGCGGTTGGTTACCGAGATCACCGGGCGCGGTTTCACCGTTTCGACGGTCAAACACGCCCATCACAGCGTTGATGTCGATCAGCCGGGGACCGACAGTTATCGCCATCGCATTGCGGGCGCGTCCGAGGTGCTGCTGGCCTCGCGTCAGCGTATCGCCCTCATGCAGGAACTGCGCAGTGCGCCCGAGCCGTCTCTGGCTGACCTGTTGGCGCGCCTGTCGCCGGTTGATCTGGTGTTGATCGAGGGATTCAAGCGCGAAGCCCATCCCAAGGTCGAGGCGTTTCGGGCCGAAGCCAAGAACCCGTTGATGGTGCCCGAGAACGCAACCATCCGCGCCGTGGCTAGCGATACGCCGCTGGCTGTGGATTGCCCTGTTTTCGATCTGGATGACACCGCTGCCATTGCGGATTTCATCCTGCAGGAGGTCGGACTATGACCAAGCCAAACATCGCTCCACCGCCCCTGCGCAACGATTGTTTTGCGCTGCCCGCCGGGGTGAACTGGACGCCGGTGGATGACGCGCTGGCCCTGCTGCGCCAGCGGTTGACGGTGGTAAAGGGCGCCGAAACCCTGCGGTTGGAACAGGCAACCGGGCGCATTCTGGCCGAGGACGTGATCTCCAAACGCTCCAACCCGCCGCTGCCGAATACGGCGGTGGATGGTTATGGCTTTGCCGGTGCCGCGCCCGAGGGTCCGCAGGTGATGCCCCTACATCCGGGGCGGGCGGCAGCCGGCATTCCTTTCGACGGCACGGTGCCCGACGGCCATGCGCTGCGCGTACTGACCGGTGCGGCCCTGCCTGCGGGCGTGGATACCGTTATTCTTGAAGAAGACGTCACCGTTCAGGAGGATCACATCGCCTTCCACGGCCCCCTGAAACAAGGCGCCAACACACGCCGCGCCGGTGAGGATGTGGCCGAGGGCGATCCGGTTTTGCCCGCCAGACGCAGGTTGACACCTGCCGATCTGGCCTTGTTGTCCGCGACGGGCCTTGCCGAAGTGCCTGTTCGCCAGACGCTGCGCGTGGCCGTTTTGTCCACCGGGGACGAATTGGTTGAACCCGGAGAGCCCGCCGGTCCGGGCCAGATCTTCGACGCCAACCGCCCGATGCTGCTGTCGCTGATCGCCCGTATGGGGTTTCAGCCGGTGGATATGGGGCGTGTTGAAGACAACCGGGACGCCCTGCGCGCCCGCCTGAACCGGGCGGCAGAACAGGCGGATGTGATCTTGACCAGCGGCGGCGCGTCAGCAGGGGACGAAGATCACGTCTCGGCCCTGTTGCGGCAGGCGGGCGCAATGCAGGAATGGCGGATCGCGCTGAAGCCCGGGCGGCCCTTGGCGTTGGGAATGTGGGACGGAACGCCGGTCTTTGGCCTGCCGGGCAATCCGGTGGCGGCCATGGTCTGCACGTTGATCTTTACCCGCCCCGCCTTGGGTCTGATGGCGGGTGAGGGCTGGCAAGCCCCGCAAGGTTTTGACCTGCCCGCAGCGTTCGAGAAACGCAAGAAACCGGGCCGCCGTGAATATCTGCGCGCCCGCGTCCGCGATGGCAGGGCCGAGGTGTTTGCCTCGGAAGGGTCAGGCCGGATCAGCGGGCTCAGCTGGGCCGAGGGGCTGGTCGAGATCGAAGACGGTGCGCGCCATATCAAACCGGGCGATATGGTCCGGTTTATTCCCTACGGCAGCTTTGGGTTGTGACTGTCAGGATCGAACAGGGGTTTTCCGTGGCGGAACGGCCGAAAGCCGCAGCCCTATTCTGGCAGGCTTTTGCAGCCAAGTTGCACAGGGTCATGGGGCCGGACAAAAAGGGTCTGGCCTTCATTGAACACGCCATAAACCCGAAATTTGCCTTGGTCGCACGTGATAATTCCAACCAAATGCTGGGGCTGGCAGGTTTCAAGACAAAGGACGGCGGGCTGGTTGAGGGCAGCCTGTCCGATATGGCGAAAGTCTATGGCTGGTTTGGTGGCACATGGCGCGGTCTGGTGCTGAGCGTACTAGAGCGGGACCTGCAACCCGGCGTGTTTCAGATGGACGGTATTTTTGTTGCGGCAGAGGCACGCGGGCAGGGTGTCGGAACCGCGCTGCTGTCCGCGATCAAGGATGAGGCCCGAAAATCGGGTATGTCAGAGGTGCAGTTGGACGTGATTGATACAAACCCACGCGCACAGGCCCTGTACGAACGCGAGGGTTTCAAAGTCCTCAGCAAGGAAGAGACCGGACCGTTTCAGTATCTGTTCGGATTCAGCAGCGCCACACGAATGAGCTGGGCTGTTACCGGGCCTTAATCAAAGGTCCCGGCCACGCGCCCCAGCAGCATGAAGGCTCGCGCCGTGCGGGTTTCGCCGAGGGCGGTCAGGTCGGCATCGCTGGCCTCGGGCTCGAAGGCCACGATCATGTGGTCGAAACGGCGCAGGAAATGATGCGCTGCATCGCGAAAGATCGGGTCCTGTTTCATCCGTGCCGCCGTCAGCGCCAGCGAGGACCGGTCGCGGATGCCGCCCAATGCCGCCACCGAACGCCCACGCGCGCCTTGTGCGAACTGCCGCCAAACCTCGGGTCGGGCCATGTCGGGGCGTAGGTCATCCATATAGATGCCTTCCTGACTGAGCAGGGTCAGCACATCCTGCGAGGCTTGTACCAACTGCGCGGTCTTGCGGTCCTTGAGTGCCACACGTAGGGCATTGAACCCTTCGGTGTCGTCTTGCGTTTCGGGGAAATTCAACGCGCGGATGAAGATATCAGTGCTAAGCGGCGGTGCAATGTCTTCGGCCTGTGTGCCCAACTCCAGCGTTGTCTGATCGCCGGTGCCGTTTGGTGCCGCCGTGCGTGCAGGTTCTGTGCGTTTGGTCGAAAACGTCGCCAGCGCGCTTTCGGTCTTTTTGGCGGCTTCGGCGATTTCATCCAGCTTTTTGCTGACAGTCGGTTCGTACGTGCTGGCCGCGCGCTGTTGCTGAATGACATAGGCCTGCCGGATCGCGTCGATCGCGGTCTGCAGACGTTCGCTTTCCTCGCGCATCACCCGGCTGGCGCGCATCGCAGTCGCGGCAACCCATAACATTGCCACCGGCATGAACACCGCCAGCAGAGTCACTACGAATCCACTGCCCTGCACCTTGCCGGGCAGCACCAGAAACACCACGGACACCACCAGCCAGATCACGCTGAGGACGATGGCCGCAATTTCGATCTCGGTCACTGCCGGACGCGAGGGCTTGTCGTAGATGCCCAGCGAGGTCGGTCGCTCGGGTTCCTGCTCAGGCGTGGGCTCGGACATGGGGACGCTCCGGTCAGGCGTACTCGATACTCAGCACTTCGTAAGATCGCACGCCACCGGGGGTGCGCACTTCGACACTGTCGCCTTCGTCCTTACCGATCAGGGCGCGGGCGATGGGCGATTTGATGTTTAGCAGGCCGTTTTCGATGTTGGCTTCATACTCACCCACGATCTTCCAGGTCTTTTCTTCGTCGGTGTCCTCATCGACCAGAGTGACCTTGGCGCCGAACTTGATCGCGCCCGACAGCTTGGCAGGGTCGATCACATCGGCCAGCGACAGGATGCTTTCCAGCTCCTTGATGCGGCCTTCAATGAAGCCCTGTTTTTCGCGCGCCGAATGGTATTCGGCGTTTTCCTTCAGGTCGCCGAGTTCGCGCGCTGTGGCGATGGCCTCGATGATCGCCGGGCGCTCAACGGATTTCAGGTTTTTCAGCTCTGCCTCGAGCGCGGCATTGCCCGCAGGCGTCATGGGAATCTTTTCCATACTCTTGTCGTCCACGCATAAAGTGATGCGCCCCGCCGCATGGAACCAGCGTCGGGGCGATTTGATGGGTTGGCAAATACCTGACCCAAATGAGGCGTGAATTGCAAGAGGGCATGGCCCCACAACGGGCGGATTACGGCCTAGGCGTAGCTAATCACCTCGAATTCGATGCCATTGTCATCGTCGAAGTAGAACCGTTTGCCCGGTTCGTAATCGGCATGGGATTTCGGGGTGAAACCTGCGTCGATCACTTTCTGCTCGGTGGCGTCGATGTCTTCGACCAGCACGCCCACATGGTTCAGGCCTCCAACGATGTCATAGCTGCTTTCACCTGAGGGTTTTGGATCGCTGGGTGCATACAGCGCCAGGTAGGTATGTGTGCTGCCCACGTGTACCGTGTACCCGCCCGCGATGGCCGGGCCTTCCCAGCGGGTTTTCCAGCCAAACACCTTGTGCATCCACGCGGCCGAGGCCTGCGGGTCGCGGACGGTGAAGTTGGTGTGTTCAAGCGTCGCCATCATGGGATCTCCTTTGTGAATTTAGGCTTGTCCCGACTCACCGTAATTTCTAAACCTAACTTTAGGTCAAGAAATTCTTTTGAGGTCAAAATGGCGGTTTCCGAAGGGCTGGCGATTGGTGCCTTGGCGCAGCGTACCGGGTTGGCGGTTTCGGCCATCCGGTATTACGAGGCGCAGGGACTGATCGCGCCCTGGCGCAATGCAGGCGGGCAGCGGCGCTATCAGCGTGCCGATATCCGGCGGCTGAGCTTTGTCATGATCGCCCAGCAATTCGGCCTGACCCTGCCCGAGATTCGCGAGGTGCTGTCGGGCCTGCCCGGAAATCGCACGCCGACACCGAAGGATTGGCAAAAGATCAGCGTCGGTCTGCGGTCTCATTTGGATCAGCGAATCGATACCCTGATGCGGCTGCGCGACAATCTGGACGGCTGCATTGGGTGCGGTTGCCTGAGCCTGCCGAAATGCGCCCTTTACAACCCCGACGACCGCGCCAAATCCCATGGTAGCGGTCCCAGATACCTGATGGGGGACGCCCCAGAGGCATAACTGCCGCATTGCAGCAATGTTACGCCGTGTTTTGATTGACCAAGGTCTTTCAGACCATGTAATCAGCCGTGAAACAATATTGCGCAGACCACGCAGTGAAAGCGCCAATTCGGAAAAGTTAGCTAAGGAGCCCGCGATGGCCGAGATTGAACGCGAAGCGATGGAATACGATGTGGTGATCGTGGGTGCAGGCCCCGCGGGCCTGTCGGCGGCCATCCGTCTGAAACAGCTGGATGCCGACCTGAATGTTGTCGTTCTTGAAAAGGGTTCCGAAGTGGGCGCACATATCCTGTCGGGTGCGGTTCTGGACCCCTGTGGTCTGGACGCGCTGATCCCGGATTGGAAGGAAAAAGGCGCGCCGCTGAACGTGCCGGTGCACGAAGACAACTTCTACATGCTGGGTGAGGCGGGCAAGATCCGTATCCCCAACTTCCCGATGCCGCCGCTGATGAACAACCACGGCAATTACATCGTCTCGATGGGCAATGTCTGCCGTTGGATGGCCGAACAAGCCGAAGAGCTGGGCGTTGAAATCTTCCCGGGCATGGCGTGCTCGGAACTGGTTTATGGCGAAAACGGCGAAGTCAAAGGCGTGGTTGCCGGTGTCTTCGGTCTGGAACCCGATGGGTCCTACGGTCCGGGCACTGAGCCGGGGATGGAACTGCACGGCAAATACGTCTTCCTGTCGGAAGGTGTCCGTGGCTCGTTGTCCAAGGAAGTCATCGCGAAATACGACCTGTCTGCCGGCAAAGAGCCGCAGAAATACGGCGTCGGCATGAAAGAGATCTGGGAGATCGACCCGGCCAAACACAAGGAAGGCTCGGTTACGCACACCATGGGTTGGCCACTGGGCAGCAACGCAGGCGGCGGGTCGTTCATCTATCACCTGGAAAACAATCAGGTCTATGTCGGCTTCGTGGTTCACCTGAACTACAAGAACCCGCACCTGTATCCGTACATGGAGTTCCAGCGCTTCAAGCATCACCCGATGGTGGCCGAGCTGCTGAAAGGCGGCAAGCGCGTCGCCTACGGTGCCCGTGCGATCACCGAGGGCGGCTATCAGTCGATGCCGAAACTGGTGGCTCCGGGTGTGGCGCTGCTGGGCTGCTCGGCCGGTATGGTCAACGTGCCGCGCATCAAGGGCAACCACAACGCCATGCTGTCCGGTAAAGCCGCAGCCGAGGCCGCCTATGACGCCATCAAGGCCGACCGTTCGGGCGATGAACTGACCGCCTATGAAGTTGACGTGCGTGAAGGCCCGATCGGCGCAGACCTGAAAAAAGTGCGTAACGTCAAACCAATCTGGTCGAAATGGGGTCTGACCGCATCGCTGATGCTGGGTGGTCTGGACATGTGGACCAACACGCTGGGCTTCTCGTTGTTCGGCACGGTTGGTCACGGCAAGAACGACGCCCAGTCGACCGAAGAGGCCAGCAAGCATAAGCCGATCGACTATCCCAAGCCTGATGGCACGCTGTCCTTCGACCGCCTGACCAACGTCTCGTTTGCGATGACCAACCATGAGGAAAGCCAGCCTTGTCATCTGAAGCTGACAGACCCGGACATCCCGGTGAAGGTCAACCTGCCCAAGTTCGACGAACCGGCGCAGCGCTACTGTCCGGCAGGTGTGTACGAGATGGTCGAGGACGAAGAAGGTCCGCGATTCGTGATCAACTTCCAGAACTGCGTCCACTGCAAAACCTGCGATATCAAGGACCCCAGCCAGAACATCACTTGGACCACGCCGCAGGGCGGGGATGGCCCGAACTATCCAAACATGTAAGCGAAAAAACGGGCACTGGCAGGGTCGTGAAGGCTCTGCCATTGCCTCTTGCCAACCAAAGCCCTAGCTTGAAGCGCAGACAAGAATAGCAAGGCAGGATTTTGGTGGCTTCTCTGGTTCGTCGCGCAGCGCTGGCTGTGCTGTTCACCTCGTCTTTTGTACTTCCGGTTCATGCGGATAACGGGTCCGGTGCCTATCTGGCCGGCCGTCAGGCGATCTACGCGAACGATTATACCGCAGCCGAGAAGTACTTTGCTCAGGCCCTGAAGGCTGATCCTGAAAATGCAGGATTGTTAGAGAGCGTTGTTGTCGCCCGCTTGTCCTTGGGTGACGTTCAGCGCACCTTGCCGGTAGCACAGGCGATCGCGGATATGGGGCTGCCCAGCCAAGCGGCCCGGATGGTGATCACCGCCAATCTGGGGGCCGAGGGCAAGCTGGACGACCTGTTGGCGCTGGATCACGAAACACAGGGCGTGGGGCCTCTGGTCGACGGGCTTATGATGGGCTGGGCCTATATCGGTCAAGGCGCCATGACACGCGCGATGGAGCAATTCGACGAGGTTTCCACGCAAGACGGGTTGCGGGACTTTGCGCTGTACCACAAGGCGCTGGCGCTTGCCTCGGTGGGCGATTTCGAAGGGGCTGAAGAGGTGTTCACGGCGCATGAAGGCGCTGTCGCCCGCTTTTCGCGTCGCGCAGCCTTAGCCCGGGCCGAGGTCCTTTCGCAACTGGATCGCCACGAAGAGGCGTTGCAGTTTCTGGCAGAGGTCTTTGCCGCCGGTAGCGATCCGTCCATCGAAGGCTATGTCGAGCGTCTGAACGCCAATGAAACATTGCCCTTCACGCATGCGCAATCGGCTCAGGACGGTATGGCCGAAGTTTTCTTTTCCGTCGGTGCCGCACTCAGTAACGAGGCGGCGCAGAACTACGTCCTGCTTTATGCCCGTATTGCCACGTTCCTGCGCCCCGATCATGTGGACGCGATTCTGCTGAGCGCCGAGTTGCTGGACGATCTGGAGCAATATGATCTGGCGGTGGCCGCCTATCGCAAAGTGCCGACCAGCAGCAGCGATTACCACGCTGCTGAACTGGGCCGGGCAGAGGTGCTCAGCCGCTGGGGCAAAAAAGATGCTGCGGCCGAAGTTCTGCAAACGCTCGCCAGCCAAAGCCCGAACCTGCCCAGCGTGCATGTGGCGCTGGCCGATCTGCAGCGTCAGCAAGAGGACTACGCTGCGGCTGTTGGTTCTTATGACAGGGCCATTGATCTGACCGAGGGCAGTACGGGCGGCAACTGGTTTCTGCACTATGCCCGCGGTATCTCGCATGAGCGGCTGAAGAACTGGGATCAGGCTGAGGCCGATTTCCGCCGTGCATTGGAATTGAACCCGGATCAGCCGCAGGTGCTCAACTATCTGGGCTATTCGCTGGTCGAACGGCGCGAGAAACTGGACGAAGCGCTGGACATGATCGAACGTGCCGTCGCGGCGCGGCCCGACAGTGGTTATATCGTCGACAGTCTGGGCTGGGTTCTGTTCCGTCTGGGCCGATATGATGAAGCGGTCGATCATATGGAGCGCGCGGTTGAGCTGATGCCGGTCGATCCGGTGGTGAACGACCATCTGGGTGACGTTTACTGGGCTGTGGGCCGTGGGCGTGAAGCGGAATTCCAGTGGAGCCGCGCCCTGTCCTTCATCGATCCGACAGACACGGATGGTGAGGCTGACCCCGAGCGCATCCGCCGCAAGCTGGAAATTGGGCTGGATGCGGTTCTGGCCGAAGAAGGGGCCGAGCCGTTGAAGGTCGCCAATGGCAATTAAGGCCTTCGCGCCCGCCAAGATCAACCTGACCCTGCATGTGACCGGCCAACGGCCGGACGGCTATCACCTGCTGGATTCTCTAGTGGTGTTCGCCGATGTTGGCGACACGCTGGAGTTCACTTCCGGTCCTGCATTGTCGATGGCGGTTACTGGTGAACACGCCGCAGGCGTGCCCACGGACAACCGCAATCTGGTTTGGAAAGCCGCCGAGGCTGTGGGCTGGACCGGACACATCGACCTGAACAAGGTGCTGCCGCATGGTGGCGGAATCGGTGGCGGGTCCTCGGACGCTGCGGCGACTTTGCGGATGGTTGCTGATCAGGGAGAGGCCGTCTCGTCGGATGCCGCGCTGTCTCTGGGTGCGGATGTTCCGGTTTGCATGTTGGCGTCCGGCGCGCGGATGCGGGGTATCGGCGAACAGTTGGACGCTATCACCTTGCCCCCATTGCCCGCGCTGCTAGTCAATCCCGGCGTCGAAGTGCCCACGGGCGCGGTGTTCTCGGCTTTGGCCAGCCGTGACAACCCGCCCATGCCGGGCGTAATACCAGCCTTCAACACGCCCGAGGACTGTGGCGCGTGGTTGCTGGATCAGCGCAATGACCTTGAGCTGCCCACTACCGGACTGGCCCCGGATGTGGCCCGTGTGCTTGAGGAACTGGCAGACACTAAAAACGCCCTTCTGGCCCGCATGTCGGGGTCAGGATCGACCTGTTTCGCGTTGTATCCAACGATGAAAGACGCGCATTTCGCGGCCTATGAGATCGGCGCGGCCCATCCTAATTGGTGGTGCCGTGCGACGCAGCTTAGTTAAGGCGTGAGACCACGTAATCGGCCAGGTCGCGTAGCAGGGTTCGGATCTCGTGATCGGGCAGGGCGTCCAGCGACGCTTTGGCCTTGGCAGCCCATCCAAATGCCTCCGCGCGGGTGGCGTCCAGAGTGCCGTATTTACCCATCAGACCCAGCGCGTGGTCCAGATCACCGTCTTCCTGACGGCCCCGGCCAATAGTGCGCTCCCAAAAAGCGTGTTCTTCGGGGGTGGCCTGCGCCACGGCCTTGATCACTGGCAGAGTCAGCTTGCGCTCGCGGAAATCGTCTCCGACATTCTTGCCGGTGGCTTTGCTATCGCCCTGATAATCCAGAAGATCATCGGCGATCTGGAAGGCAATCCCCAGCGCATCGCCATAGTTGTACAATGCCTTGACCTGCTCTTCGGATGCGCCTGCGATCACGCCGCCAACCTCGGTTGCAGCCGAAAACAGCGCGGCGGTCTTGCCGCGTACGACTTGCAGATAGACCCCCTCATCCGTACCCAGATCAGTGGCGGCGGTCATCTGCAGCACTTCGCCCTCGGCAATGGTGGCCGAGGCATTGGCCAGAATGTCCAGAACCCGCAGCGATCCGGTCTCAACCATCAACTGGAAGCTGCGGGAGAACAGATAATCGCCGACCAGAACACTGGATTTGTTGTCCCACAACAGGTTTGCCGTGGGCCGCCCGCGCCGCTGGGCGCTTTCGTCCACCACGTCGTCATGCAGAAGGGTGGCGGTGTGGATAAATTCGACCGTTGCGGCCAGACGCACATGGTGGTCGCCCGGGTAACCGAACAGACGGGCTGCGGCCAGCGTCAGCATCGGACGCAGGCGCTTGCCGCCGGCCTCAACCAGGTGCGCGGTGACCTCGGGAATGCGCGGCGCGTGCTCAGAGGCCATGCGCGTGCGGATCAGCTCATTGACCGCGTCCATTTCGCCAGCCAGAATTTCCGCCAGCCGCTCATGCGGTTTTGTGATCGTGTCGATATCCATCACACTCCTGATACAAGGCTCGACTTTCGGTCTACCTTGCCCTTAGATCCTTCTCATGAAAGAACTTTTGCGCAGCACCGATCCAACGATCCTGGCCTTTGCTTCGGCCCTTCTTGAGGGAGAGGATATAGACTGCTTTCAGATGGACGTAAATATGAGCATCCTCGAAGGTGGTATCGGAATCTTCCCCCGCCGTCTGATGGTGCGGACCGACGACCTGACCCGGGCGGAACGCGTGATGCGCGACAATGATATCCCGCTGGGACGATGAACCTGTTTCCTGATAGTGATCTGACCCTTAACGACTTTATGAACGGACGGGTGCGCCTGTGGCAACCGCGTTCGGGCTATCGGGCGGGGGTGGACCCGGTGCTGCTGGCGGCTTCGGTCCCAGCGGCCAGTGGTCACACCGTGCTGGAACTGGGATGCGGGGCCGGTGCAGCGATCCTGTGCCTGTTGGCCCGAGTGTCCGGGCTGCAGGGGGTGGGCGCGGAACTGCAACCTGCCTATGCCGAACTGGCGCGTCGAAACGCAGCGGAAAACGGGGCGTCACTTGAGGTGATTGAAGCCGACCTGAATGCTCTGCCTGCCGACCTGAAGCAGCGGCAATTCGACCATGTGATCGCCAATCCGCCCTACTATCGGGCCGGGGCACATAGCCCGGCAACGGATAAAGGGCGCAGCGTGGCTTTGGGAGAAGAGACGCCTCTGGTAGATTGGTTCGACGTTGCTGCCAAACGCCTCGCGCCACGTGGCTATCTGCACATGATCCAAAAGGCCGACCGTTTGCCCGATATGCTGGCGGGCTGCGCCGGGCGTCTGGGCTCGGTCGAGGTGCTGCCGCTGGTCGCGCGCGCCGGTAGGGCTACTGAGTTGGTGATTTTACGAGCCAGAAAGGGTGGTCGGGCGGCATTTCGGCTGCACTCGCCACTGATTTTACACGCAGGTGATCGCCACGAAAAAGATGGCGAAAGCTATACGACTCAGGTCTCGGCCGTACTGCGCGACGGGGCCGCGATCTGCGGCAAATTCAACCAATAGGCAGTAACCAGCCGAATTTGTCGGATTTGTGACAGAATCTGTGCGTCTGCAGCGTGACAGGGTGGAAACGATGTGGTCAACTTCTTACGTGAAACTCAGACACCAACAGAGGAGTATCGCCATGAGCGTGAGCGCACACCTGACCGAACTGAAGAAAAAGCACGAATCTCTCGGTCTAGAAGTTGAACAAGCCCAACGCTCGCCTGGCATCGACGATCTCCATATTGCTCAGCTAAAAAAGCAGAAGCTTAGGCTTAAGGAAGAGATCGAGCGATTGTCGAACTAGCGTCTCATACTGGCCCGCGCAGCAATCGCCGCGCCGCCAGTGATTAAAACAGCCGCGATCGCCAGACCCCAGGATGGGGCGGCGATCCCGGCCACAACCAAAGCCAGAGTAGACAACAGGGGTGCCGCATAGGACGCCGTGCCCAACATCTGAATGTCGCCCTGCTTGACCCCGATATCCCAGACATAAAACGCCAGCCCAACCGGCCCCAGCCCAAGTGCTGCGACCGAGGCCCAGCCGATAGCACTATCGGGCCACACGGTGTCTTCGACCGCCAGATGCAGCAGGCCCGAGGCAACCGCTGCGGCGATGCAAAACACGGCGACTGAACTGGTCGGTGTATCCCCCAACCGGCGCGACAGGACCGAGTAGCCCGACCATGTCAGCGCGCAGAGCAGCGCCAGCCCATAGCCCGGCAGGTGATCGGTCTGAAACCCCATACTGCCGCCCCCGGTAATGATCACCGCCGCCCCGGCAAAGCCAAGGCAGGCACCGAGCAGATGTCCGAGGCGCAGGTGCTCTCCCGGCAGCAGTCCGGAAAACAGCACGATCAGCAGCGGCCAGAGATAGGCGATCAACCCGGCCTCGGCTGCCGGGGCCATGCGCAGGGCCGAGAAATACAGCGCGTGATAGCCAAACAACCCTGCGGTGCCAAACAGGTATGTCGTCCAGGGCACGGCGCGCAACTGGCGCAGCCCACCATTGGCCCCGGTCCAAATCAGGCCCAGCGTGCCTCCAATCGAAAAGCAGATGGTGTTCAGCAGCAATGGCGGTGTCGGAGACGAGCCCACGGTGAACAAGGCCAATAAGGACCACAGCAAAACGGCTATGAATCCGATGGCGGTTGCGCGTGTTTTGGTCATGGGGTCGGGACGTCTTCCACCGGGATGATCTTGAAGTCGTCCGAGATATGCGCGGTTTTCTCGATCTCGGCAACGAACCAATCGCGAAAGGCCGCGATTTGGGGTCGGTTTTCGGCGCCGGGCAGGCAAAGAAAGCGGAATCGCCCCCGGGTTTCGATGGCGACCTTGAAGGGGGCGATCAATCGCCCTTCGGTCATGTCTTTCAGGATCATCGCGCGGCGGCCCAGCACCACCCCAACGCCCGCAACGGCGGCATCAATCGCGTGATCGGCGTTGGAGAATCGCGCGCCATGCTCGGGTGTGAAATCGGTCCCCACAGCCCGGAACCAGGTAGGCCAGTCACAACGCGGCCGCAAAAACGCAATCGAGTCGTCGTGGATCAACGGCGCATTCTTCAGGCTTTCGACTGTCGGAAACTGTTCAGCCAGTTCGGGGGTCATCGCAGGGGTCAGCCATTCTTTGCGGACGGGGACGGAATACAACCCCTCATCCGGGCCATAGCCAAAGCGGATGGCCACATCCACATCATCGCGTTCCAGATCAACGATCCGCAGGGTGGCCGAAAACTTGAGGTCGATCTCTGGATGCGACCGGGCAAAATCATAAAGCCGCGGCGCCAGCCACTTGGCCGTCAGCGCAGGGCCCGCGGTCACCGTTAGGCTGGTGTCGTTGCCCTGCCGCCGGGTCGCCTGCCATGCTGCCTGCAGCGTCGCAAACCCCTCCGCCGCGCCGGGGGCGAGGGCACGTCCGGCCTCGGTCAGTTCCACCGCGCGGTTCAGGCGGTGAAACAGGGGGCGGCCCAGATGTTCCTCCAGCGATTTGATCTGAAAGGACAGTGCTGCGGGGGTAACGTGCAATTCGTCAGCCGCTTTGGAAAAGGACATGTGCCGTGCGGCGGCATCAAAGGCGCGCAGGGCGGTCAGAGGGGGAAGGGATGTGCTCATGATATCAAGAAATTCTTAACTGAAACCCGTAGAAACCTCGTTTGTCAACTTGGAATGTAGGGTTCATATTCAGTTTAAGTCAAACAGAGTTGAACTGAAAGGAAGACTGCCATGATTGAGGTCACCACCAACCTGGCCACCGCCCGCGCCTTTCAGCGTGCGCATCTGGAACGGTCCCGCGCAATCAACAATGCCTTGAAATGGCTGTTCGGTTCCCGCTGAGCGCAGCGCGCGCGTTCTTACGGGATGCAAAAGGGCCGGCCCAAAAGGGCCGGCCCGATTTCTTGCAGGATCTTCGGATCAGACGAAGAATTGCGCACCGTTGGCCGAAATGGTCGAGCCGTTGATGAACTGAGAATCATCCGACGCCAGGAACGCCACGCAGCGGGCGATTTCCTCGGGCTCACCCAGACGACCGGCCGGGATCTGGCCGATGATGGATTCGCGAACTTTTTCCGGAACTGCCATGACCATTTCGGTCGCGATGTAACCGGGGCAGATCGCGTTGGCGGTGATGCCTGCGCGCGCGCCTTCCTGCGCCAGCGACTTGACGATGCCCAGATCGCCCGCTTTGGTCGCGGCATAGTTCACCTGCGCAAACTGACCTTTCTGACCGTTGATCGAGCTGATGACGATCACGCGGCCAAATTTGCGCTCGCGCATACCGTTCCAGACGGGGTGCACGGTGTTGAACACGCCGGTCAGGTTGGTGTCGATCACCTGGTGCCACTGTTCCGGGGTCATCTTGTGGAACGGCGCATCACGAGTGATGCCCGCATTGGCGACCACGATGTCGATCGGGCCAACCTCGGCCTCAACCTTTTCGAGGCCTGCTTTGGATTCGTCGTAATCGGCCACGTTCCACTTGTAGGTGGCGATGCCGGTTTCCTCGGTGAATTTTGCCGCCGCTTCGTCGTTCCCGGCATAGGTGGCTGCAACATTATACCCTTCGGCCTTAAGCGCCTTGGAAATTGCTGCGCCGATGCCGCGGGAACCGCCGGTAACGAGTGCTGTACGTGCCATTGAGGACTCCTCCAATTTAGTCTGACTTGGTAATTCTGTTACTCTGAGAGAGATTGCTGCGCAATATCGTTTCGTGTTCGATTGTGACTTTCTGTCTGGTGATATTGTCGCATCTAAGGTGTAAAGCTGGATTGTAACAAAAAAGGGCGCCCATAGGACGCCCTTTTATGATTAGTTGTCAACGCACTTAGTCGCGCTCCACGCAGAGGGCGACACCCATGCCGCCGCCGATGCAGAGGGTCGCCAGACCCTTTTTCGCATCACGGCGCTTCATTTCGAACAGCAGCGTGTTCAGAACGCGGCAGCCAGATGCGCCGATCGGGTGACCGATCGCAATTGCGCCGCCGTTCACGTTCACGATCGACGGGTCCCAACCCATGTCCTTGTTCACGGCGCAGGCCTGCGCGGCGAAGGCTTCGTTGGCTTCGACCAGATCCAGATCGTCGACGGACCAGCCTGCCTTTTCCAGCGCCTTGCGCGACGCGTAGATTGGGCCGACGCCCATGATCGACGGGTCCAGACCGGCAGTTGCGTAAGAGGCGATACGTGCCAGAGGCTCAATCCCGCGCTTCTCGGCGTTTTCGGCCGACATTAGCAGGGTTGCCGCGGCACCGTCGTTCAGGCCCGAGGCGTTGGCCGCGGTGACCGAACCGTCTTTGGTGAAAGCGGGGCGCAGTTTTGCCATCGCTTCCATGGTAGCGCCGTGACGGATGTACTCATCCTTATCCATCACGATGTCACCCTTGCGGGTCTTGATGGTGAAGGGCACGATTTCATCTGCGAACTTGCCGGCGTTTTGCGCAGCTTCCGCCTTGTTCTGCGAGGCGACGGCGAATTCGTCCTGCATGTCGCGGCTGATCTGCCACTTCTCGGCCACGTTCTCCGCGGTCTGACCCATGTGATAGCCGTTGAAGGCATCCCACAGACCATCGCGGATCATCGTGTCGATATATTTCATGTCGCCCATCTTGTGACCGGCGCGCAGGGCTGCGGCGTGGGGCGAGAGGGTCATGTTTTCCTGACCGCCAGCGGCCACGATCTCAGCATCGCCCAGCTGAATGTGCTGCGCACCCAAAGCAACTGCACGCAGGCCCGAACCACAAACCTGGTTGATGCCCCAGGCCGCGCTTTCCTGCGGCAGACCGGCATTGATATGTGCCTGACGCGCCGGGTTCTGACCCTGAGCGGCCGTCAGCACCTGACCCATGATGGTTTCGCTTACCTCACCCTTTTCAACACCGGCGCGTTCGACGACGGCCTCAAGCACGGCAGTGCCCAGATCATGTGCGGGTGTGTTTGCAAACGAGCCGCCAAAACTGCCGACGCCTGTGCGTGCTGCGGATGCGATTACTACGTTGGTCATATAGACAATCCTTTACCATCAAGGTCCTGTGGGAACCGTAACGGCGCGGATCGCAAAGGCAAAGCCCCTGTGAACCAGAGCGCCTCCTGATCCCCCGCTCCAACTTCACATGGCATAGCGTAATGCTGCAAACGCAGCAACGGTCACCTTGTCTCAGGGTGCCCCTAGGTCAGTTTTTGCTTGGTTAGCTACCTGTTTTCTGTGGTTTTTCACCTTTCCAAGGAGCCGAGACAGTGGGGGCACCGAACAAAAAGCCCTGTAAACAGTCCACGCCATTGGCCACAAGGAATTCGGCATCTGCCTTGGTTTCGACCGATTCGGCCGTCACCAGAATCTCGAATTCGCGGGCCACGGCGACCAGGGCGCGGACCAGAGCCTGATTGTCGGGATTGTCGCTGATGCCGCGTACGAATTGCCCGTCGATCTTGGCGGCATCGAACAGAAACTCTCGGAAATGGCGGAAACTAAAGTTGCTGGCGCCAAAATCGTCCAGTGCAAAGGCGACGCCGCGCGGTTGCAGCCGGTCCATGAAATCGATCACCAGTTCCGGCACCGTCATCGCCGAACTTTCCGAGATCTCCAGAATCAGCCGCTCGCCGATACTTGCGTCTTTCTTCAGAAACCGGTCCAGCACCCGCGAATACCGCGCATACCCGATCGAACGGGCGGACATGTTGATCGACAGTCGGATGTCAGGGTTTCTGGCCAACGTCCGCAGCCCCATTTCCAGCGCGACACAATCCAGATCCCGCCCGATGGGAGTGTTTTCCAGTTGCGGCATGAAATCGCGCGCGGGGATGACCCGCCCGGTTTCGTCCAGCACCCGGATGAACCCTTCGTAAAAGGCTACGCCGAACGGGGGATGCGCCTGCATGATGGGCTGAAAGGCCAGCTTGCACTGTTTGTGCTTTACCGCTTCGGTCGCCATCTGGACCGTGGACGTATCGCGGGATGCCACGGCCGCATTCAGCGGGCTTTCCGCGCCCTCGGGCATATCCGCCTGTTTTTTGTCCCGCATCGCTTTGCCATTCCCCTTACGTCGCCGCTTGGGGTCTGATTTCAGGGCAAAACTATGAATCTGTGGTTAAGGGATGCGAATTTGATGCGGCTTAGCGTGTCGTTTCCCAGACGCGGCCCAAAGCTGCTGCTGCGCTAAACACGGCGCCCATGAAGCCCAGTGCCAGCATAATAAATCCCAGCGCGATGATGCTGGGCGCGCCGTCTGCTAGTGCCGTCAGCATTGCCATAACCAGCCCGACCAGACCAAGAACGGTTGATGCGGTTGTCAATCTGGACATGTCGGCCTCCGGCTACTCGATACGTATCACATCCGCTGAATATGGAATGTGAAATCACGCTTTCAAGGACAGGGGGGCGTCGGACCGGCGGATTTAAGCCTGTTTTGCCTGCGTATTGGGCGTTTTGGCCTCAAATTGCTCAAATCCGGGCGTTCCGCGATCTTCCGGATGCCTGGCCAGGTGCTTAGCTTTGATTTCTTCCGAGCTCTCGCGGCTGCCGTCGTGGCTGTAGCCCGGCGGTGCAAAGCAATAGGCCAGACGTTCGCGCAAGGTCAGCCCGGGTTGGGTCGCGTCGCGCCAGATGCTGACCCATTCGTGAAAGGCCACGCGCAGCGGGTTGAACGTGCCGATATTGTGGACCAGCCCGTAATCGACCCGGTCATCCTCTTGTTCCGGCACGAAAGTCCCGAACATCTTGTCCCAGATGATGAAGACGCCTGCGTAGTTGCAATCCAGATAGCGTGCGTTGCGGCCGTGATGGGCGCGATGGTGGCTCGGCGTGTTCATTACCGCCTCGAACCAGCGGGGCATCTTGCCGATGGCTTCGGTGTGAATCCAGAACTGGTAGATCAGGTTCAGACCGCCGCAGAACAGTACCATCGCCGGGTGAAAACCCAGCAGGATCAGTGGCGCGCGCACCACCATCATGAAGGTGAAGGTATAGGTCCAGGTTTGCCGTAGCGCGGTGGTTAGGTTGTAATGCTGCGAGCTGTGGTGGTTCACATGGCTGGCCCAGACCCAGCGGATGCGATGGCCAAAGCGATGCACCCAGTAATACCGCAGGTCGTCCAGCACAAAGCACAGGATGATCACCGGGATCGAGGTGCCCAGGTTCAGCGGCGTGATCTGCCACAGCCACATGAAGAACGCATAAGCGATGAAGCCCAGCAAAAAGCCCGAGGCGATGTTTCCTGCCCCCATCACCAGCGAGGTCACCGCATCGCGCGTCTCATACCGGCCGCCTTTGCCTTTGATGGCGATCCACAGGAATTCGGCTAGAATGGCGGCGATAAAGAAGGGCACCGCCCATTGCACGGCATCGGGGAAGGTTATTTGGTCGGTCATGCGGGGTCCATCAGAAGTTCCCAATGGGGGCGTTCGAATTCGTCTAGGCGGATGATGGCTTTGGGTGTGCCGAAGTCGTGGAATTGGATTTCAAACCCATCGGGGTGATCCAGCCAGTCGAAATCCAGCAGATGCCGCGCCACGGTATCGGCGCCAAAGGACCACAGCAGCCCGTTGCCGGTCTCGGTGCGGATCAGGGCCGCGTGTTTGTTGTGGGCAATGGTGATGTCGATGATTTCGTCGTCAGGCGCATGGCGCAACCACTCCGAGCGCGCTGTCTCAGGCGTCAGTTCACGCATCTTGGACAGTCCGGTCAAATGCAGCATCACCGTTACGCCGACGATGCCTCCGACAACCAGAACCAGCAGTATTTCAAGCGGCATTCCGTCCTCCCGCCCGCAGAGTGCAGAGCGGTCAGGATGCTGTCAAAGGTTGCGTGGCGTCAGCCAGTTTCGAGCGTCTCGAGGATTTCGTGCTGCACGACACGTTCGACAAAGGGCACCAGACCGTCAGGGCCGGACGCCCGATCCTTGAGGTGAATGCAGATATCCGGCCTGCGGGCGGCGATGATGCCCACCAACTCGCCGCGTATCTTGTCATCCAGACCGGCGCCCATGATGGCGCAGACAATCCGGGGCTCGGCATCCAGTTGCCGCCGGACCTCATCGGGGTCATGCGCGCCCAGCCATTGGATCGGCATGTGGTCCAACTGCCGCGCCACGTCGCCGATGACGTTGGGCAAGCGGCCAATCAACAGAACGACGGGTTTCATAGTCGCCTCCGTATCCAGTTTCGCACCGCCAACGGTTTGGATGGCGGTAACGTTAGATTAGCATGGAATTCGATCAGAAGTGTGATTGGCTATTGCAGCGTGTAGATCGTCGAACTTCCCTTGCCCTTCTCACGCGTCATTTTTACGGTGGTCCCGTCCACTTCGAAAACCTGACAATCAGTGCCAAGGGCTTTGCCATCCAGCACACCATTGCGGCACCAGAATTTCTTGTTCCACACCCAGTTGCCGCTGAACTTTTTCCCGTTGGTCAACTTAGCCGAGATTGTACCATCTGCATTGGCAATAAAGACATTGCCTTGGTCATCGACGAGTTTTTTGCCGACAAGTTCTTTGTTGAACTGGTCGGCTGTTTTGACCCTCTTAAAGTCAGCCTGAGCCGTCCCCGCAACTATCAATGCGGCCGCAACAATTGGTACCAGTTTTAATCCAGTCATTACTATTCCCCCAAAACAATTGAGATCGGGAGAATAGCACGATTCGGGTCACCACGGACGCAGGCATTAACTTTCAGCACCCACCAGCGTCGAAACGATCGCCTTGGCGCTGTCCGAATTCCATTCTGCGTCGCCGATCAGCCGGGCGATCTCGTCGCCATTGGGATCAAGGATCACCGTGATCGGCAGGGCGATCACGCCGAATTCCCGCGCCACGGCCGAGCCCTTGTCCTGATGGCGGGGCAGGTTTTCGATGCCGTTCTCTTCGAAGAACTTTTTGATCCCTGCGGGCGAGTTGCGCCCGGTGGCGAGGGTCAGTACCTCGAACTTGTCGCCGCCGAACTCGGCCTGCAGCTCGGCAATCTGGGGCATTTCCTTGCGGCAGGGCGCACACCATGTGGCCCAGAAGTTCAGCAGAACGTATTTGCCTTTGTAATCCTCAAGCGTCGCGGTGCCGCCGTCATCTTCCAGCTGGAATTCGACCAGTTCATGGGGTTTGGGTTCCTTGTGCAGGATCAGCCGTTTCAGCGTGCCGTCGCGCAGCGGGCCCAGAGTTTCCGCATCCGTGGCCAAAGCCGCGTTTGCACCCAGCGCAAGGGCCATATAAAGGGGGATCAGACGAAATAGGCGCATATCAACTCCGGGTTTTCTTACATGACCGATCAATCCTCGAACCAGATGTGGGGCGGCCGCTTTGCCGCCGGTCCAGACGCGATCATGGAGGCAATCAACGCCTCGATCGGGTTCGATCAGCGGATGGCAGCCCAGGACATTGCAGGCTCGCGCGCCCATGCCGCCATGTTGGCCGCCACAGGCGTCATAAGTGATAGTGACGCCGAAGCTATTCGGGAAGGGCTGCTCACCGTTTTGTCAGAAATCCAGAACGGAGAATTTCAGTTCTCGACCGCGCTGGAAGACATCCACATGAATGTCGAGGCGCGGCTGAAAGAGGTAATTGGTGAGCCCGCGGGCCGTTTACACACGGGCCGCAGCCGGAATGACCAGGTAGCGACTGATTTCAAACTCTGGGTCCGCGATCAATTGGATGCTGCCGAAACCGGCCTGCTGGCCCTGATCCGTGCGCTTTTGGCGCAGGCTGAGGCGGGCGCCGATTGGGTCATGCCGGGCTTTACCCATCTGCAAACCGCGCAGCCGGTCACATGGGGCCACCATATGATGGCCTATGTCGAGATGTTCGGCCGTGATCTGTCGCGTGTCCGTGATGCGCGCGCTCGGATGAATGAATCTCCGCTGGGGGCCGCTGCGCTGGCCGGAACGTCTTTTCCCATCGACCGCCATATGACGGCTGAGGCACTTGGCTTTGACCGCCCTGCGGCGAATTCGCTGGATGCGGTTAGCGACCGCGATTTCGCGCTGGAGTTCCTGTCGACCGCCTCGATCTGCGCCGTGCACCTGTCGCGTTTTGCCGAGGAACTGGTGATCTGGTCTTCGGCCCAGTTCCGGTTTGTTACGCTGTCCGATCGGTTCTCGACCGGGTCATCGATCATGCCGCAGAAGAAGAACCCCGACGCGGCAGAGCTGATCCGCGCCAAAGTGGGCCGCATCTTCGGTGCAAACACCGCACTTATGATGGTAATGAAGGGCCTACCGTTGGCCTATTCCAAGGACATGCAGGAAGACAAGGAACAGGTCTTTGACGCCGCCGACAACTGGATGCTGGCACTGGCGGCGATGGAAGGCATGGTCAAGGACATGACCGCCAACCGGGATAGTCTTGCCGCAGCTGCCGGTTCGGGCTTCTCGACCGCGACCGATCTGGCCGACTGGCTGGTGCGCGTGTTGGGCCTGCCGTTCCGCGATGCACACCATGTCACCGGGTCGCTGGTGGCAATGGCGGAAACCCAAGGTTGCGATCTGCCTGATCTCACGCTTGAGGACATGCAGTCGGTGCATGCAGATATCACTAATGACGTCTATTCTGTCCTTACCGTTGAAAACTCGGTAAACTCGCGCCAGTCCTACGGCGGTACGGCACCCGATCAGGTGCGTGCCCAGATCAAGCGATGGAAGGAGATGGCGTGATGCAAACACTACGTGTGATCCTGTTGATCGCGGCCGGGTTTGTGCTGGCCGCCTGCGGTGCTGATGGGGAACCAATACAGCCAACCGCCAGCTTGGGAGTCGGCGTTGGGTCGAGCGGCACACATGTTGGCGGCGGCGTCGGATTCTGGCGCGGCGGACTGGGCGTTTATCTGGGTGTTTGATCACTTTGCAATCAGCCTGCCGCATTTTTTATGCGGATTTCATAACCTGCCTTGAGCCGTACAATTCATAAGTCGACACCATGAAGTTTTTTGGCCTGATCCTTTCCTTAGCTGTTCTTGCGGCTTGCGATCCTTCCTACAAACCCCGCCCTGAGCCTCAGGCGAATTCGGGCGGGTCGGGCATTTCCATATCGGGCTACGGACGGGTCGGCGTGTCGACGACCAAGTGACGGAATTTACCCGACAGTGTGGAATCCATTGATCCGCTGGGCGGTTTTGGTCTAAGCGCGCAGTCATGGATCACTTTCTCTACCGCGACGGCGCGCTTTACGCCGAGGATGTACCAGTTTCCGAGATCGCAGCCGCGGTCGGAACCCCTTTCTACGTCTATTCAACGGCGACGCTGTTGCGGCATTTCAAGCTGTTTGATGACGCGCTCGAGGGTACGGATCATCTTGTCTGCTATGCGATGAAGGCCGCTAGCAACCAGGCGATACTGAGGACGCTGGCGCAGGCGGGCGCGGGGATGGATGTGGTCTCGGGCGGGGAATACCTGCGTGCCAAGGCCGCAGGAGTGCCCGGCGACAAGATCGTGTTCTCGGGCGTTGGTAAAACGGCAGATGAAATTCGCACCGCGCTGACCGGCGGCATCCGCCAGTTCAACGTCGAATCCGAGCCCGAGATGGAAGTGATCAACGCCATTGCTCTTGAGCTGGGTGTCGTTGCGCCGATCACTGTACGAGTAAACCCGGATGTGGATGCCAAAACCCACGCCAAGATCGCTACCGGCAAGTCAGAAAACAAGTTCGGCATCCCCATCGCCCGCGCATCCGAGGTTTATGCCCACGCCGCCACCCTGCCGGGGTTGGAGGTGATCGGCATCGACGTCCATATCGGTTCGCAATTGACCGAGCTTGAGCCGTTCGAACTGGCCTATACCAAGGTCGCCGAGCTGACCGAGCAGCTGCGCGCCGAAGGCCATAACATCCGCCGCCTCGATCTGGGCGGTGGCTTGGGCATTCCCTACACCCGCGCCAACGACGCGCCGCCGCTGCCGGTGGAATATGGCGCGCTGATCAAGAAGACTCTGGGCCATTTGGGTTGCGAGATCGAGATAGAGCCCGGCCGCCTGATCGCGGGCAATGCCGGTCTGATGGTCAGCAAGGTGATCTATGTGAAATCCGGTGAGGGCCGCGATTTCCTGATCCTCGACGGGGCCATGAACGACCTGATCCGCCCCGCGATGTACGAGGCGCACCACGATATCGTCGCTGTTCAAGAGCCCGAACCAGGCGTCGAACAGCAGCCCTACGATATTGTCGGCCCTGTCTGTGAAACCGGCGATACATTTGCCAAACAGCGCAACATGCCACCGCTTATGGCTAGTGATCTGGTCGCCTTCCGCAGCGCCGGGGCCTATGGTGCGGTGATGTCGAGCGAATACAACACCCGGCCCCTGATCCCCGAGGTTCTGGTGCATGGGGATCAATTTGCCGTAATTCGTGAACGGCCAACCTTTGACGAAATCATAAACCGCGATACCATACCCGAGTGGCTCTGACGCGATGACCGTGCGGGCCTGCTCAGGAGGCCCGCCTTGACCGCAAGACCGAACCTGCCGATCCCAAGATTTTCCCTGTGGCTGACGCATGCAGGGATGCTGGCCGAGCAGGTTTTACGCGCGTTTTGGCCGTTTTTCTCGGGTTTCATGGCCATTTTGGCCGTTTTGATGCTGGGGTTGCAAGACCATGTTCCGGTCGAACTGGTCTGGATCTTGGGCGCGTTGGCCCTTTTGGGGCTGCTTGCGACGCTGATCTTTGGCGTAAGGCGATTCCATCTGCCGTCACGGGCCGAGGCGTTGATGCGGCTGGATGCCTCACTGTCTGGCCGTCCGATTCAGGCGCTGATAGATGAACAGGCCATCGGCGCGATGGATGCGGATTCGGTTGCGCTTTGGCACGCGCACCAGACCCGTATGGCACAGCGGGCGGCGCAGGCCGATCCGGTCAAGCCTGATCTGCGGCTGGCTGACCGCGACCCCTATGCCCTGCGCTATTCTGCACTGCTGGCTCTGGTGATCGCATGCCTGTTCGGCTCGTTCTGGCGTATCGGGTCGGTGGCCGAAATGGCGCCGGGCGCAGCGATCGCAGGGCAGGGGCCCAGCTGGGAGGGTTGGGTCGAGCCGCCGCGTTACACCGGCCTGCCGACGCTCTATCTGGCGGATCAATCCGATCCGACGCTTTTTGTCCCTCAGGGCAGCCGCATTACCCTGCGGTTTTATGGCGAGGTCGGCGCCCATAGCCTGACGGAAACAACTACGCCCTTGGGCACTCAGAACGCGACTGAGCCGGAACAGGAATTTGTCGTCGAACGTTCGGGGCAGATGAAGATTGCGGGCCCGTCCGGGCGCGACTGGGCGCTGGACGTGGTTCAGGATACCGCGCCCAGCATTGGTGTCGCGGATGTGGCCGAGGCCGAGGCGGGCGGGCAGATGAAGCTGCCCTTTGCTGCCAGTGACGACTATGGCGTAGTGTCCGGCACCGCTACGATTGATCTGGACCTTGCTTCGGTAGATCGCCGCTATGGCCTGACCATAGCACCCGAGGCACGCGAGGTAATTGAGGTTGAACTGCCGATGCCGATCGCTGGCGACCGGGCCGATTTCACTGAGGATCTGATCGAAGATTTCTCGCAGCATCCCTGGGCGCATCTGCCGGTGACAATCACCCTGACAGCGCGGGATGCCGCAGACCAGGAAAGCCAGTCGGAATCCTATATGACCAAGCTGCCCGCGCGCAGGTTCTTTGATCCGCTGGCGGCTGCGGTGATCGAACAGCGCCGCGATTTGCTATGGTCGCGGGACAACGCGCCGCGGGTTGCCCAGTTACTGCGCGCGGTTTCGCACCTGCCCGAGGGGTTCTTCCGCTCGGATACCGCTTATCTGCGCCTGCGTGTCACTTTGCGTCGGCTTGAGGCACTCACTGAGTACGACCTTAAGCCCAAACAGCAGGAAGAGATCGCGCAAGCCCTGTGGGATCTGGCGGTCATTATCGAAGAGGGTACGCTGGCCGATGCACTTGAACGGATGCGCCGGGCGCAGGAGCGCCTGTCAGAGGCGATGAAGAACGGCGCCTCGGACGAGGAGATTGCTGAGCTGATGCAGGAGCTGCGCGAGGCGACGCAGGATTACATGCGTCAGTTGCAACGTCTGGCGCAGGAAAGCGGCGAGTTTGACGAAAACCAGCAGGGCCAGAACGGCGAGACCATGCAGATGACGCAGGACGACCTGCAACGGATGATGGACCGCATTCAGGAGCTGATGGAACAGGGCCGCATGGCCGAGGCGCAGCAGGCGTTGGAAGAGTTCCAGCAGATGATGGAAAACATGCGCGTCACTCAAGGTCAGGGTCAGGGCCAGCAATCCGAAGGCCAGCAGGCCATGGAGGGGTTGGCCGAAACCCTGCGCGAACAGCAGGGACTCAGCGATCAGGCTTTCCGTGATCTGCAGGAACAGTTCAACCCCGGTGCACAAGCAGGGGAAAGCCAGGGCAATGAGGGTCGCAGCGGCGGTCAGGGCCGGGGGCAAAGCCATGAAGGCCAGGGCGGACGCGGTTCGGATCAAGATGGCGGCAGCCAACAGGGTCAGGGATCACTGGCTGACCGCCAGCAAGCGTTGCGTGACGAATTGGGCCGTCAGCAGCAGAACCTACCCGGTGCGGGTACGCAGGAAGGCGAGGATGCGCGCGAGGCGCTGGGCCGTGCGGGCCGAGCCATGGACGAAGCCGAAGAGGCATTGCGCGGCGATGATCTGGCCGAAGCCATTGATCGCCAGTCGGAAGCTATGGAAGCGCTGCGCGAAGGTATGCGGTCTTTGGGCGAGGCATTGGCCCAGAACCAACAAAACCAGCCCGGTCAGGGGTCGCAGGAAGGCGACATGCAAGCCAATAACCGCGATCCTCTGGGCCGCAGTCCGGGGGCGAACGGGACAATCTCAACCGATGAAAGTCTGTTGCAGGGCGAAGATGTCTATCGCCGCGCCCGTGAATTGCTGGACGAAATCCGCCGTCGTACCGGTGAGACGGACCGACCTCAGATCGAGCTGGAATACCTCAAGCGGCTGCTGGAGCGGTTCTAGCCTAGCTTCGTAACGGTGTCAGTTCTGCGCCGTACCCGCGGTCTGCGCCTCTAGCCACAACCGGGCCTGATCCACCATCGTTACATAAGGTTCCAGGATTGGGTCTGCCTGTGGGACGGCCTCACTGATCTGTTGTGCGTTTCCATAGATCAATATCAGGACAACCCCGATAATCACGATCAAAGAAAACCCACGCATGAACCCACCTGATTTGCGCGGGGCAGTGTCCTCTGCCGCGGTTACGTCGCTGCGCAGGCTGGAATTGATCGCTTCGACATCCGGCAACGCTTCCTTCTGACCCGCATCTTCTGCGGTTTCTGTTGCCGTCAACTCTTTATCAGCGCGTTCCGGGGCGGGTTCGGGTGGGGTATCCAGCGCCAGATCGGGTTGAGTCTCAAGGCTACTGCTTTCCTGAGCGCGCAGATCAGCCTCTCGGGCGGCTTCTTCCTGAAGGATGCTGGCAACCGCCGGATCGACGCTACCGGTCGCGGCAGGCTCTTCGGGTTCGGGCACAACCTCGGGCTCTGGTGCAGCCGTGGGTTCGGGCGTGGGCTCAGGTTCTGGCGCGGACCTGGGCTTGATGTCTACCTTCACTTCGGTGGTGGATGCAGCCGCCGGCTCGGCAGGTGTGGGGTCGGGTTCTGCTGCGGCGGGTGAGTCTTCAGCAACTGGTACGGTCGTCGCGGGCGCGGCTTCGCCTGAGTACTTGGGTTGAAACCAGGTGTTCTCGCAGTTTGAACACTGAACGTCGCGGCCTTCTTCCGGAATGACCTCGTCTGGCACCTCATATTGGGCGCTGCAATTCGGACACGTAAGACGCATGCTGCCTCCTGGTCGGGACTTCGACCTGATAATTGTTTTTTGAGCGATGATATTCAGTTAAGACCTGACCGCAAAGGGTGTTTTCCGTTTCGCAGCATAAATGTCACCAATTCGACCCGGTGCAGGCATTGAAACCACAACCGCGCTCGGGCAAGAAGGGCGGCAACTAAAACGGGGGCCCTTGTGATCGAGCTGGAAAATGTCAGCTACACCTATGGTGGTGGTGAATTGCTGAGCAATGTGTCCCTGCAGCTGCAACCGGGATCGTTTCACTTTTTGACCGGCCCATCGGGTGCAGGCAAGACCACACTGCTCAAGCTATGCTACGGTGCGCTACTGCCCACGTCCGGGCAGCTGAGTGCTTTCGACCAGGACGTGGCTCGGCTGGATCGGGACCAGATGGCCTTGTTGCGTCGCCGGATCGGGGTTGTGTATCAGGACTGCCGGTTTCTTGATCACATGACCGTAGTGGAAAACGTGGCTCTGCCGTTGATGGTGTCAGGACAGGCTGAAACTGCGAAGCGAGAAGACCTGAGCGAATTGCTGTCATGGGTGGGGCTGGGCGCCCGGTTGGATGCCCACCCGCCGGAATTGTCGGGTGGTGAACGACAGCGCGCCGCTCTTGCCCGTGCGGTTATCCTATCACCCGATGTGGTTTTGGCCGATGAACCGACTGGTAACGTGGATTGGGAAATGTCCCAGCGCCTGCTGCGCCTGTTGGTCGAGTTGAACAGGATGGGCAAGACCGTGCTGATCGCCACTCATGACCTGAGCTTGATCCGTGCTGCCAAAAGTCAGGTGCAGGCCCGTGTGCTGAGAATTTCACAGCGTCAGGTCCAGCTTGCGGGGGCAGATCTATGAGCAAGGGGATGATCCGCAACCTGTTACGACGGGATGCCCGCGCTGATCGGGTCGTACCGCCCACTGGCTATACCGCCCATCTGACCCTGTTCGTGTCCGGCGCGATGGGCTTTCTGGCGGTTTTCGCGTTGGCCCTATCTTTGGCTTCGGGACGGCTGGCTGATCGCTGGGCGACGGAACTGGCGGGGACCGCTACTTTGCGCGTTAACGCTCCTGCCGACCAGTTGGCAGCCCAAACCGAAGCCGCTTTGACTGTTCTGAGCCAAACCCCCGGCGTCGCCTCGGCCCGCGCGTTGACGACCGAGGAGCAGGCCGCGCTGCTGTCCCCGTGGTTCGGCCCTGATCTGCCGCTGGACTCGCTGCCCATACCACAGCTGATCGAGATCATCGAAGGCGAGCCCGGGCTGGACGCCACCGGCCTGCGCCTGCGCCTTGGGGCCGAAGTGCCGGGTGCCGTACTGGACGACCACACCCGTTGGCGCGAGCCGCTGGTGGATGCAGCCATGTCGTTGCGTCGGTTGGGTTGGGTTTCGATCCTGCTGATTGGTGGAGCGACTGCGGCCATGATCACACTCGCTGCCAACGCGTCGCTGGCGGCCAACGCCCAAATCATTGAGGTGCTTCGTCTGGTAGGTGCCCGCGACAGCTTTATTGCCAGGGCCTTTGTGCGACGCTTTACCTATCGCGCCTTTTTTGGTGCTGTGGTCGGCGTTTTGCTGGGCATGACGGGCGTGCTGCTGTTGCCTGAAGCCTCAACCGAGGGCGGTTTTCTGACAGGTCTTGGGTTTCAAGGGATAGGTTGGATATTACCTGTGTTAATCCCTCTGCTTGGCGCAACCGTTGCTTTTTTGGCCACCTGGACCGCCGCCAGTCGTAAATTGAAGGAGCTTTCGTGATGTCCACAGCGTTTCAATGGGTCCGTTCGCTGATTTTCATGATCGTGATTTACGCTTGGATGCTGGTCCTGGGCATCGTGTTTGCCCCTTATGCATTGTTCGCCAAAAGTGGCGCGCTGCGGGCCTGCAAGACCTATGCCCGCACAACCATGTGGCTGGCCCGCTGGATGGTGGGCATTCGCACCGAGGTCCGTGGAGCCGTGCCCACGGGTGAGGTTGTGGTTGGAGCCAAGCACCAATCCTTTCTCGATATCATCATAATTTTCGATGCGGTGCCCCACGGCAAGTTCATCATGAAGAGAGAACTGCTCTGGACGCCGATCATCGGCATGTATGCGCGGCGACTTGGCTGTATCCCGGTCGATCGTGGTAAAAAGGGCGCTGCGGTAGCCAAGATGGTCAAGGACGTCTCGAAGGAATTCACCGAACCCGGTCAGCTGGTTATCTACCCGCAGGGCACCCGTGTCGCGCCGGGGGTGCACATTCCCTACAAGGTGGGCACAGCGGTTTTGTATGAAGGGCTTGGGTTCCCCTGCATTCCGGTGGCGACCAATGCCGGCGTCTTCTGGCCGCGCACAGGCGTTCTGCGCAAACCCGGTCTGGCGATTGTCGATTTTCTCGATCCGATCGAACCGGGAGTCGGGCGCAGGGATTTCCTGCGGCGGCTGGAAGACGTGATCGAAACGCGGTCTGATGCATTGATGAAAGAAGTGGGGTTTGACCCGGATGGAGTTCATTGAAGATATCGAAACGCTCGAAGGGCTGTATGGCACGCCCGCAGCGCCCTCGCTGCGCAAGGTGGCTCATAGCCTGACACCGCTGTACCGCAAATGGATCATGGCTTCGCGGCTTTGCATTCTGAGTACGGTCGGCCCCGAAGGGACCGATGGCAGCCCGCGCGGCGACGATGGCCCGGTCGTTCTCGAGCTTGATCCTAACACGCTGGCCTTGCCGGACTGGCGTGGCAACAACCGGTTGGATTCCCTGCGTAATATCGTGCGTGATCCGCGTGTGGCGCTGATGTTTCTGGTGCCGGGTTCCAACAACGTTGTCCGCGTAAACGGACAGGCGCGACTAACGGCAGATTCTGCCCTGCGTGCCCGGTTCGAAAAGAACGGAAAACAACCCGCAACTGTTGCCGTCATCGAAATTTCTGAGATCTACACGCAATGCGCCCGCGCGATGATGCGGGCGCGGACGTGGAGCGTGGGCGATGAAAGCGCCGACCTGCCCACTATTGGCGAGATTTTGGCGGAAGTTAGCGAGGGAGATGAAGGTGGCGCGCGCTACGACTCTGAATGGGGTGCACGCGCCGCAAGAACGATGTGGTGAACACGACCACTAGATCGCTGCCGCGCCAATTTTTGCAACTTTAGAATTCCAGCGCTCAACACTGCCGGGCTTTGGATAGCTGGCACCTGCGAAATAGGTGAAACGGGTTGGCTTGAATCCGACAAAGCCCAGAATCTGGTCGCGGACCTGTCGAATAAGTGCCTGCCGATATATCAGCCGCATGAACCAACCCGGCGTGTCAGAGGTAAGGATGACACGTGCCGTACGTCCGGTCAGCATTGGGGCGGGGAATCCAATCTTGGTCGTGTTCCGTGTGTCGAACGTTCGACCCGGAATGAATACCCGGTCAATCAAACCTTTCAGCTTTGCCGGAAGTCCGCCCCACCACATCGGTGTTGTCAGTACAAGGTGCTCGCTCCATTCGATATCTTGAAGCACCTGTTCCAGTACGGGTTCCAACGGTTTGAAGTCGTGGTAATTGCCCTGACCGAAGTCGTGATCGAATTGCAAATCGCTCAGGTGAACCATCCGGACATCGTGTCCACGCTCTTGGGCGGCGTCTTTGTAAGTTTGAGCAAAAGTTCGGGACAAGCTGCTTTCTGCAGGGTGTCCGTCAAGGATGAGGATTTTCTTGCGCTGCATCGAGATTCTCCAAAAATGACTGCGGTCATTTTATAGAGTTAAAAAGTGACCGCGGTCAATAAAAATTTGACCACGGTCAAAACCTGTGCAATCTGGGCTAATGCAAAAGACAGTTCAAAAACGCACGCTAAAGACGCGAGCTCGCCTGATCACAGCCTCTGAAGAAGTCGCAAAAGAATGTGGTTACGAAGCTTTAAGGGTAGAGCAAGTTGTTCAGGCCGCTGGTGTAGCGAAAGGTACTTTCTTCGCGCATTTTCGCGACAAAGATGCGTTGATGGAAATCCTGATGGCGGAAAAGCTGAATGCTTGTTTGGATCAGGCCGAAGCAGGAAGCTCCCCGAAAACAGTAGCAGAGATCATCCATGCGCTGGAACCGGTTCACAGTTTCATGACATCCGAACGATACGTGTTTGACTTGCTGATCAGGTATTCAGGTGCGACGGCCATCTCAGAAATAGGACCGGTCGCCTATTGTTTTGAGCGGTATTTTCGCGTTGTGATGTTGTGGCTCGATGATGCGCACGTCCGCAAGGATGTCTCAACGGACCTTTTGGCCGAAGGCGTGCAGGCCTTTGCGATCCAAGCTATGTCACTGAAGTTCTGCGCGCTGCATTCCGCACAGACATTCACGGATAGGCTGGAAGTGTATCTGGATGCTTGGTTGACCCCGGTCGCATGATCCCAACCGGGGTCGGTTTCTTTAACTGTGGATCGGACCGTCGCCACAGGCCAGCGCGGCCTCGCGCACCGCTTCGGAATATGTCGGGTGGGCGTGGCAGGTCAGGGCTAGATCCTCGGCTGAGGCACCGAATTCCATCGCGACGCAGACCTCGTGGATCAGGTCACCCGCTGCCGGGCCAATAATGTGGCAGCCCAGAATGCGGTCGGTTTCCTTGTCGGCCAGAATCTTGACGAACCCGTCGGCAGCAAAGTTCGCCTTGGCGCGGCCATTGCCCATGAACATGAACTTGCCGACCTTGTAAGCGCGATCTGCGGCCTTGAGCGTTTCTTCGGTCTCGCCGACATTCGCCACTTCGGGCCATGTATAGATCACGCCCGGGATGACGCCATAGTTTACGTGGCCATGCTTGCCCGCGACCTGCTCGGCGGCGGCCATGCCTTCATCCTCGGCCTTGTGGGCCAGCATCGGGCCTTCGGTGACGTCACCGATGGCATAGATGCCCGGCACGTTGGTCTGCCAGTCGGCGCCAACTTTGATCTGACCGCGCGGGGTCATTTCAACGCCCAGAGCCTCAAGCCCCAGCCCGTCTGAGAATGGCTTACGGCCGGTGGCAACCAGAACGGTGTCGGCGTCGATAACGTGTTCACTGTCATCCTTGCGCAGCTTGTAGGTGACCTTGGCCTTGGTCTTGGTGGCTTCGGTCTTTTGAACCGCCGCACCCATGACGAACTTCAGGCCCTGCTTTTTCAGGATACGCTGGAAGGTCTTCTGCACCTCGGGGTCCATGCCCGGAGTAATCACGTCGAGGAATTCGATGACGGTGACCTCGGCCCCCAGACGTTGATAGACCGAGCCCAGTTCCAGACCGATCACACCCGCACCGATGACAACCATCTTTTTCGGAATCTTGCCCAGTGACAGCGCACCGGTCGAGGTTACGACGACCTTTTCATCGACCTCAACACCCGGCAACGACGCTGGCTCGGACCCCGATGCGATGATGATGTTTTTGGCAGAGTGAATCTCATCGCCCACCTTCACCTGACCGGCAGCCGGGATCGAGCCCCAACCCTTGAGCCAGTCGATCTTGTTCTTCTTGAACAGGAACTCGATGCCCTTGGTGTTGCCCTCGATGGTTTCTTCCTTGTAGGCCTGCATCTGTTTCCAATCGACCGAGGGGCTTTTGCCCTTCAGGCCCATCTTGGCAAAGTTATGCTCGGCCTCATGCAGTTGATGGCTGGCGTGCAACAGAGCCTTGGACGGGATGCAGCCTACGTTCAGACAGGTGCCGCCCAGGGTTTCACGCCCTTCGACAACAGCGGTTTTCAGGCCCAGCTGGGCGCAGCGGATGGCGCAGACATAGCCGCCGGGGCCGGCGCCGATTACGATGACGTCATAGTTTGCCATTATACTCTCCTAAGTCGACCGGATTGACCGGTGGCTGCATGATCCGGTGTGACCGGAACATGCGGTGCGTTCTTCAAACCGGTTCCAGCAGCTTGATCGTGATATGCGCAATGCCGCCGCGTTCGTGGTGCATCGCCAGCTCTTCGGATCCGAAAAAGGCCCGCGCCTTGTCCAGGTTCGTGACCTCGAACATGGCGATGGCGTGATCTGCCTGATCCGGGTCACGCCAGACATGCAGGTCGCGGATGCCCGCAGCCTTGCGCATCGGCTTGTCCTCGCGGAATACTTTCAGCCAGGCGTCGAAATCGGCCACATCGGCCTGCCACAATACATGCGTTGCCATCATTACAGATCCATCAGCAGTCGGCGCGGATCTTCCAGCGCCTCTTTCACACGAACAAGGAAAGTCACCGCACCCTTGCCGTCAACGATCCGGTGGTCATAGGACAGCGCCAGATACATCATCGGACGGATCACGACCTGACCGTTGATCGCCATAGGGCGGTCCTGGATCTTGTGCATGCCCAGAATACCCGACTGCGGGGGGTTCAGGATCGGCGACGACATCAGCGAGCCATAAACACCACCGTTCGAGATGGTGAAGGTGCCGCCCTGCATTTCGGCCATCGAAAGTTTGCCGTCACGGGCGCGCTTGCCTTTTTCGGCGATGGCTTTCTCGATCGCTGCGAAGGACATGCTGTCGGCATCGCGGATGACCGGAACCACCAGACCAGTGGGCGTACCGGCAGCAACGCCCATGTGGACGAAGTTCTTGTAGACGATGTCGGTGCCGTCGATCTCGGCGTTCACCTCGGGCACTTCTTTCAGCGCGTGGCAGCAGGCCTTGGTGAAGAAGGACATAAAGCCCAGACGCACGCCGTGCTTCTTCTCGAACTGCTCTTTGTACTGGTTGCGCAGGGCCATCACTTCGGTCATGTCCACCTCGTTATAGGTGGTCAGCATGGCGGCGGTGTTCTGGCTGTCTTTCAAGCGCTTGGCGATGGTCTGGCGCAGGCGGGTCATCTTGACTCGTTCCTCGCGTGCCGAATCCTCGGCGGCCACAGGCGCGCGCGGTGCAGGCGCAGGGGCCGCAGCCGGAGCCGCAGCGGTTGCCACCGCACGGGCCACGTCCTCTTTCATGATGCGGCCATCGCGACCGGTGCCGGTGACCTGGCCAGCGGACAGACCAGCCTCGGCCATCGCTTTTTCGGCCGACGGCGCATTGGCCACGTCTTTGCCTGCGGTGGCGGCTGCCGGAGCGGCGGCTGCGGCCGGAGCAGCGGCAGGGGCGGCAACGGCGCCTGCTCCCGAGATCACCGCCAACTTGGCCGAGGCATTCACCGTGGCCCCTTCCGGAGCTACGATTTCTGCCAGAACGCCAGCGGCCGGGGCAGGAACCTCGACGGACACTTTGTCGGTTTCAAGCTCGCACAGCATTTCATCCTGTGCGACGGCATCGCCTACCTGTTTGAACCAGGTGGATACGGTGGCTTCGGTAACCGACTCGCCCAGGGTGGGCACCATCACATCAACGCTGCCTGCGCCTGCGGCCGGGGCGGCCTCGGATGCGGGGGCAGCAGTTGGCGCGGGGGCCGGGGTTGCACCTTCGCCTGCGGCAATGGTCGCCAGCAGGGCATCAACGCCAACGGTTTCACCTTCTGCGGCCACGATTTCACCCATCACGCCTGCTGCCGGCGCGGGGACTTCGACGGTTACCTTGTCAGTTTCAAGCTCACAGAGCATCTCATCCACGGCCACGGCATCACCGGGTTTCTTGAACCAGGTCGCAACGGTGGCTTCGGTGACGGATTCGCCAAGCGTGGGAACACGAACTTCAATGGTCATCGTTTACTTTCCTTCGATGCTCAGCGCTTCGTTCACGAGCGCTTCTTGTTGGGCTTTGTGTTGGCTGGCCAGACCCGTCGCAGGCGAAGCCGAGGTGGCGCGACCGACATAACGGGGCCGTGTGTGCTTGGCCTTGATGCGGGTCAGGACCCATTCGATATTGGGTTCGATAAAGGTCCAGGCACCCTGGTTCTTGGGCTCTTCCTGACACCAGATGATCTCGGCACCCTTGAAGCGCTCAAGCTCAGCGATCAGCGAATGCGCCGGGAACGGGTAGTATTGCTCGATCCGCATCAGGTAGACATCGTCGATGCCACGCGCGTCACGCTCTTCCAACAGGTCGTAGTAGACCTTGCCGGAACACATCACGACACGCTTGATCTTGTCGTCCTTGACCAGCTTGGTCTCGGAATTGCCCTGCTGCGCATCATCCCACAGCACCCGGTGGAAGCTGGAGCCGGTGGTGAACTCTTCGGCCTTGCTGACGGCCAGCTTGTGGCGCAGCAGCGACTTCGGCGTCACTAGGATCAGCGGCTTGCGGAAGGTGCGGTGCAACTGACGGCGCAGGATGTGGAAGTAGTTCGCAGGCGTAGTGCAGTTCGCCACGATCCAGTTGTCCTGACCGCACATTTGCAGGAAGCGTTCCAGACGCGCCGAGCTGTGTTCCGGACCTTGGCCTTCGAACCCGTGCGGCAGCAGACAGACCAGACCGGACATCCGCAGCCATTTGCTTTCGCCCGAACTGATAAACTGGTCGAACATGATCTGCGCGCCGTTGGCGAAGTCACCGAACTGGGCCTCCCACAGGGTCAGCGCGTTGGGTTCGGCCAGCGAATAGCCGTATTCGAAACCCAGCACCGCGTATTCCGACAGCATCGAGTCGATCACTTCGTATTTCGACTGACCGGCGCGGATGTTGTTCAGCGGATAGTACCGTTCTTCGCTTTCCTGGTGGACAAAGCCCGAGTGACGCTGGCTGAACGTGCCGCGTGTCGCGTCCTGACCGGACAGGCGAACCGGGAAACCTTCAGTCAGCAGCGATCCAAAGGCCAGTGCTTCACCGGTGGCCCAGTCAAAGCCCTTGCCGCTGTCGAACATCTGTTTCTTGTGGTCCAGAAGACGGCCCACGGTCTTGTGCAGGGCAATATCCTCAGGCGCGTGGGTCAGCGCATTGCCGATCTCGGCCATGGTTTCCGGCGCGATCGCGGTTTCGCCGCGCACGTATTCTTCTTTGTTCTTGTCCAGATGAGACCAGCGCCCGTCCAGCCAGTCGGCCTTGTTGGGCTTATAGTCCTTGCCGGCGTCGAACTCATCGTTCAGATGCGCCTGGAAGGCGGCTTTCATGTCCTCGATCTCACCCTCGGGGATCAGACCATCCTTGACCAGTCGTTCGGTGTACAACGACAGGGTGGTCTTATGCGTCTTGATTTTCTTGTACATGATCGGGTTGGTGAACATGGGCTCGTCGCCCTCGTTGTGACCAAACCGGCGGTAGCAGAAGATGTCGATGACCACGTCCTTGTGGAACTTCTGGCGGAACTCGGTTGCGACCTTGGCGGCATGCACTACGGCCTCGGGGTCGTCACCGTTCACGTGGAAGATCGGCGCCTCAACCATCAGCGCGATATCCGTCGGATACGGGCTGGAGCGCGAGAAGTGTGGTGCGGTGGTGAAACCGATCTGGTTGTTGACCACGATATGCATGGTGCCGCCGGTCTTGTGCCCGCGCAGACCCGATAGTCCAAAACCTTCGGCCACAACACCTTGACCGGCAAAGGCCGCGTCACCGTGCAACAGGATGCCCATCACGGCCGTGCGGTCAGTGTCTTTCAACTGATCCTGCTTGGCGCGAACCTTGCCCAGCACAACGGGGTTCACCGCCTCGAGGTGCGAGGGGTTCGCGGTCAGCGACAAGTGCACGCTGTTGCCATCGAACTCCCGGTCGCTGGACGCGCCGAGGTGGTATTTCACGTCGCCCGAGCCATCCACGTCTTCGGGCTTGAAGCTGCCGCCCTGGAATTCGTTGAAGATTGCGCGATAGGGTTTGCTCATCACGTTGGCGAGGATGTTCAAACGACCGCGGTGCGGCATCCCGATGACGATGTCCTTGATCCCCAAGGCGCCGCCGCGTTTGATGATCTGCTCCATCGCGGGGATCAGCGCCTCCCCGCCGTCCAGACCGAACCGCTTGGTGCCCATGTATTTGACGTGCAGGAATTTCTCGAAACCTTCGGCCTCGACCATCTTGTTCAGGATCGCCTTGCGGCCTTCCTTGGTGAACGCGATTTCCTTGCCATAGCCTTCGATCCGTTCCTTCAGCCAAGCGGCCTGTTCGGGATCAGAGATGTGCATGTATTGCAGCGCGAAAGTACCGCAATAGGTCCGTTTCACGATCTCGACGATCTGGCGCATCGAAGCCATCTGCAGGCCCAGCACGTTGTCGATAAAGATCGGCCGGTCCATGTCGGCTTCGGTAAAGCCGTAGGTCTTGGGGTCCAGCTCAGGATGTGTGCTGGCGGCGCGCATACCCAGCGGGTCCAGATTGGCGGCCAGATGGCCCCGGATCCGATAGGCCCGGATCAGCATCAGCGCCCGCAGACTGTCCAGCACCGCGCGTTTGATCTGGTCGTCGCTGACCTGAACGCCCTTGTCCGCCGCCTTGTCCTTGATCTTCTTGCCCGCGGCCTTTGCGTCGATCTCGGCCCATTCGCCGGTCAGCGCGCCGGTCAGATCATCCGCAGGCATTGGCGGCCAGTCGGTGCGCGCCCAAGACGGCCCCTCGGCCTCTTTCTGAACGTCCGGCGTGGCGTCGCCCATGGCCTTGAAGAACTCGGCCCAAGCGGCATCGACCGCCCCGGGGTTCTTGGTGTACTGGGCATAAAGCTGCTCCAGATACTCGGCATTGTGCCCCTGCATAAAGCTTGAGGCGTGGAACGCGGAATTGGGCGTATGTTCGGTCATTGGGCTACCTCATATGGGTTGGGACCGTATTGGTTGGTGCCTGGTTGAGACGGGCGGGTCAGCCACCACAGAACCAGGAGGGGCGACACAAACAGGATCAGCAGTGTCGGAAGGACGACCAGCAAAGTGGCGCGGGTGAACAGGATATCCAGATTGCCGCCATGCTGGAAACTGGAGGCAAGGCCGATGCCAAAGACCAGAACGGCCCCGGCACCTAGGATCAGCAGGATCGGCAGCAAGGCATACAGCCCGCTGCGCCCGGTATCATGCATCCGCCGCCACGCGACAGCCAGATGCGGAAAGAACACAATCAGGCTGACGATGCTTTGCACCGGCTGCGAGGACGTGGCGGTGACAGATTTCACCTCATCGCTCTGGCTGACCGAGACCTGAGTGAAGAACTGCCAGTCGATGATCCCGGCGATAATGCTCCAGATCACGATGAACAGGAAAAAGAACCAATATTCGGGTCGCGAGGCACGGCCCGAAAAGGTGAAGAACTTGGAGAAACAGGTTCGGATGGCGTCGGAGAAGGTCATCGGCTCACCGACCATCTGGCTATGAATTCAGTGCCGCCAAATATCGAGCCAGCATTGAGGCTCGGGCCAGCTACGACCAATATCCCCAAATCCGGTTCGTTTTCATTCGGGCCATACGTAATTTTCATGGATAAATTCCGGCCTTCACCGATCATTTTTTCAAACGAGATTGAGTTGTCTTGAGTGAACCCGAGACGTTGTGGCCAGTCGACCATGCCACCGACATAGGTAAAGCTACAGGCCCGTTTCGGTTTCTCTTGAGTCTCTACATAGTAATTCGGGTTTCCGGGGTGGATTAGAACACTCGTGAATGAGATTTTTCTCAAATTGTTGAGTGTTGACAAAGTTCTGTTTTTTTCAGCTGGAAAGTTTGCGGGATCAGGGACGTAGGTTGAGCCAGCCGCACGTTCTAGTCTTCTTCTATAGCTCATGTGTCCCGCAACGGTGTCCAAGTCTGTACCGTCAGCCACGGCAAATCCATGGTCAAGCAAACTATCGGCAATTGGCTCGTCTGATTGAACAAGGATTCGGCATAGCTCGGCCAATTCGACACCAAACGCGTCTTCATTGGCAGCTTGAACTTGGCTTTGCATGGTGAGCGCAGACAACGTTATGACTGCCACGCATACCCACTTCACCGTCATGAGCTGAGGCCAATTACTGTCAAAGGGCAGGCGCTTTCCGCCCGCCCTTGAATCGAGCAATGCCCTCAAAGCATATGCCCAGTACTTGGTCACTTACCCAATCGCTTCCAGCACAGCCTCACCCAGCTGCGCCGGGCTTTCGGCCACGACGATACCGGCCGAGCGCATGGCTTCGATCTTGTCTTCGGCACCGCCTTTACCGCCAGCAACAATCGCGCCAGCATGGCCCATGCGGCGGCCCGGAGGGGCTGTGCGGCCTGCGATGAAACCGGCAGTGGGTTTCCTGCGGCCTTTCTTGGCCTCATCCGCCAGGAACTGTGCGGCTTCTTCCTCGGCCGAGCCGCCGATCTCACCGATCATGATGATCGACTCGGTTTCGTCATCGGCCAGGAACCATTCCAGCACGTCGATATGCTCGGTGCCTTTGATCGGGTCACCGCCGATGCCCACGCAGGTGGACTGGCCCAGACCCACATCGGTGGTCTGCTTGACGGCCTCATAGGTCAGGGTGCCCGAACGCGACACAACGCCGACCGAGCCACGCTTGTGGATGTGGCCGGGCATGATGCCGATCTTGCAGGCGTCGGGTGTGATGACACCGGGGCAGTTCGGGCCAACAAGGCGCGATTTGCTGCCTTCCAGCGCGCGCTTCACCTTCATCATGTCCAGAACCGGGATGCCTTCGGTGATGCAGACGATCACTTCCATCTCGGCATCAATCGCTTCGAGGATCGAGTCAGCCGCAAACGGCGGCGGAACATAGATCACGCTGGCGTTGGCTTCGGTCACGTGCTTGGCTTCGTGGACCGAGTTGAACACGGGCAGGTCAAGATGTGTCATCCCACCTTTGCCGGGGGTCACGCCGCCGACCATCTTGGTGCCATAGGCAATGGCCTGTTCAGAGTGGAATGTGCCCTGCGAGCCGGTAAAGCCCTGACAGATCACTTTGGTATTTTCGTCGATGAGGACTGCCATTTGGCGTTCTCCTTTGTTAGGCGGGCCTCAGCCTGCCAGAATTCTTCGGAAAGGCGGGCCAAAAGCCCGCCCCACGGAATTGGGATTAGCCTTTGACGGCCTTCACGATCTTCTCGGCGCCGTCTTTCAGGTTGTCCGCCGCGATCACGTCCAGGCCAGAGGTGTTGATGATTTCTTTGCCTTTCTCGACGTTCGTGCCTTCCAGACGCACGACCAGCGGAACCTTCAGGCCGACCTCTTTCACCGCGGCGACAACGCCCTCGGCGATGACGTCACAGCGCATGATGCCGCCGAAGATGTTGACCAGAATGCCTTTGACGTTTTCGTCCGAGGTAATGATCTTGAACGCCTCAGTGACTTTCTCTTTGGTCGCACCGCCGCCCACGTCGAGGAAGTTGGCAGGCTCGGCACCATACAGCTTGATGATGTCCATGGTTGCCATTGCCAGACCGGCGCCGTTGACCATACAACCGATCTCACCATCCAGCGCGATGTAGTTCAGGTCGTACTTGGAGGCTTCCAGTTCCTTGGGGTCTTCCTCGGTCTCGTCGCGCAGTTCGGCGATGTCGGGGTGGCGGTAGATCGCGTTTCCGTCAAAGCCCAGCTTGGCGTCCAGCACCTTGAGGTCGCCGCCTTCGGCCACGATCAGCGGGTTGATTTCCAGCATCTCCATGTCCTTCTCAACGAAGGCTTGATACAGCTGACCCATCAGCTTGACGCACTGTTTAACCTGCGCGCCTTCCAGACCCAGCGAGAAGGCGATGCGGCGACCGTGATAGGGCTGATACCCGGTGACCGGATCAACCGAGAAGGACAGGATTTTCTCGGGCGTGGATTCGGCCACTTCTTCGATGTCCATGCCACCTTCGGTCGAGCATACGAACGAGATGCGGCTGGTCTGGCGGTCCACCAGCAGGGCCAGGTACAATTCGCGCTCGATGCCGGAACCGGCCTCGATATAGATACGGTTGACCTGCTTGCCTGCGGGGCCGGTCTGATGCGTGACCAGCGTGCGGCCCAGCATCTTTTTGGCTTCTTCGGCGGCTTCTTCCACCGACTTGGTCAGACGCACGCCGCCTTTTTCACCGGCGTCGGCTTCTTTGAAGCTGCCTTTGCCGCGTCCACCTGCGTGGATCTGCGCTTTGACAACCCACAGGGGGCCGTCCAGTGCACCGGCTGCGGTTTTGGCTTCCTCGGCGCGCAGAACCGCGCGACCTTCGGAGACCGGGGCGCCATAGCTGCGAAGAATAGCTTTGGCCTGATATTCGTGAATGTTCATCGAAATTGTCCCGTCTGACTACGATTAAACTGTTATAGAGGTGTCTATGGGGCATTTATAAAGGGTTTTTTGACGTCGGTGCGGATTTTCGTGTAGTTTTTTTGTATTTGTGATCACAGGTTTTTGGGGTGTGATCACAAACTGACTTTGGTGCTGTTGTTGATTCGATGTCAAAGATAGAGAGAGCCAAAAACGTATTCAAAAAAAGCCGTTTGCGACGTTTGCGCCAACATACTCGACCTAAGGTCAACTTTGCCCGGCCGGCGGGTCCATAAAAAAACCGGCCCGTTGCAGGGGCCGGTTTCAGCATTCAGGATTACGGCTTTAGGCCAGCGAGCTGTCGATGCCTTTGCACGCTTCGATCAGACCCTTCACGGCGTTGACCGAGTTGTCGAAACCGGCCTGCTCTTCTTCGTTCAGCTTGATGTCGACGACACGCTCGATGCCGCCAGCGCCGATCACCGTGGGCACGCCGACATACATGCCTTCAACACCCAGTTCGCCGTCACAGTATGCGGCGCAGGGCAGAACGCGTTTCTGGTCTTTCAGGTAGGCTTCCGCCATTTCGATCGCTGATGTGGCCGGAGCATAGAAAGCCGAGCCAGTTTTCAGCAGGCCAACGATCTCGGCGCCGCCGTCACGAGTGCGCTGTACGATGGCGTCCAGTTTTTCCTGTGTGGTCCAGCCCATTTCTACCAGATCGGGCAGCGGGATACCGGCAACGGTCGAATAACGCACCGACGGAACCATGGTGTCGCCGTGGCCACCCAGAACAAATGCGGTCACGTCGCGCATCGAGACGTTGAACTCTTCCGACAGGAAATGCGCAAAACGGCCCGAGTCCAGAACGCCCGCCATGCCGCAGACCTTGTTGTGCGGCAGGCCCGAGAACTCGCGCAGAGCCCAGACCATTGCGTCCAGCGGGTTGGTGATGCAGATGACGAATGCGTTGGGTGCATTGGCGGCGATGCCTTCGCCGACCGATTTCATGACTTTCAGGTTGATGCCCAGCAGGTCATCGCGGCTCATGCCCGGCTTGCGCGGCACACCAGCAGTCACGATGCAGACGTCTGCGCCTGCGATGTCCTCGTAGGACTGCGTGCCCTTCAGCTTGGCGTCGAACCCTTCGGAAGGGCCGGATTCAGCGATGTCCAGCGCTTTGCCTTCCGGGGTACCTTCGGCGATGTCGAACAGGACGACGTCACCAAGTTCTTTCATTGCAGCGAGGTGGGCGAGCGTGCCGCCGATCTGACCTGCGCCGATCAGCGCGATCTTGGGTCTGGCCATTTGGAAAATCTCCGGTCGGTTTTGAAATCGCGGTTGTGCTAGTCGGTAAATGGCTTTCGCGCAAGGGTTATGCGGCGCGGCATGCAACCGCATACAGTTTGCACTATGTCTGGTGATTGCGCTAAACGGCCTGTTAGACAAGCCTATTCACGGGATGCCGCATGTTCGAATTGGACCTGATGTTTTTTGCTGTGGCGATCCCTGCGGTGATCTTTGCCGGTATCTCGAAGGGCGGGTTCGGCTCGGGCGTGGCCTTTGCGTCGTCATCGATTCTGGCGTTGATCCTCACGCCCGGACAGGCGTTGGCGCTGATGTTGCCGATCCTGATGGTGATTGATGTGGTCACTCTGGGGCCCTATTGGAAACGCTGGAGCTGGCCCGATTCACGTCTGCTGATCCTAGGGGCCGTCCCGGGTGTTGTGCTGGGCGCGTGGCTGTATCGCGTGACCGATGACGACCTGTTGCGGCTGCTGATCGGTGGGATCTCGGTAGGTTTCGTGATCTGGCATATGGCGCAGAGCAAGGGCCTGATCCGCGGTTTTGCCAATCGCCTGCCAGCCCCTGCCGGGCTGTTTGCGGGTCTGGTCGCGGGATTCACCAGTTTTGTCAGCCACGCAGGTGGCCCGCCCGCCGCCGTCTATCTGCTGTCTCAGCGCCTGTCGAAGACCGAGTTTCAGGCGTCCACCGTGCTGGTGTTCTGGGTCATCAACGGCGCGAAGTTCATCCCCTACGCCTATCTGGGCCTGTTCACCTGGCACACGGCGCTGGCGGATCTGCTGTTGGCCCCGTTTGCCATCCTTGGCGCGTGGCTGGGCGTCCGGGCGCATTTCATGCTGTCAGAGCGCCTGTTCTTTGGCATCGCCTATGTGCTGCTGACCCTAACCGGCAGCAAACTGATCTGGGACGCGCTGACCTAGACATTGGGTGGCAGTGCCTCAGCCATCTCTTCATAGGCTTGGCCCGTTGCGATCAGGCAGGTCATCCCGTCGGGAAGGGTCACCGCAATGGTCCAACTGCCGGTCTGGTCCGAGGCATAGACCTCCATCACCGCGCCCTGCCGGGCAATGCCAAGGCCGCGGCGCGTCTCGCCATAGGTTTCGACCAGACGTTTGACCACATCCTCGCGCGGGGCACAGGTGCGGGCCTGTACCTGTTGCGCGGCCAGAACCATGTTTCCAAGGCCCATCGTCATTTTGAAGAACGTCTTTTTCATCTCTCACCCCTTTCGATTCCATCTACAAACAGGGTGCGACCGGGGGAAAGAAATCTGGTTAAAACTCCGCGCGTTGCGTCATGTATGCTGCGTTGCGGCAAATTTCCTCTTGAACTTTCCGGCAAAAAATGGCCCATTCCGCGCAACATTCTTTCAAAGGGAGAGGCCAATGGACCCCCGTCAGCGCCCCTATCGTTCCGTTCTCTATATCCCCGGTTCGCGTGACCGGGCGCTGGATAAGGCGCGCACCTTGCCTGTGGATGCGATCATCTTTGACCTTGAAGACGCGGTCTCGTCGGATGAAAAGCCCAACGCGCGTGAAACCCTCAAGGCGGCTCTGGCGGCCGGGGGCTATGGCTCGCGGGTCAAGATCGTGCGGATCAACGGGCTGGATACCGAGTGGGGCCGGGCCGATGCCGAGGCTGTGCGCGAGATGGATGCCGATGCGGTGCTGCTGCCCAAGGTGAATTCCGCAGCTGATGTGAACGAACTGGCCGCGATCACCAGGGACATGCCGATCTGGGCGATGATGGAAACCCCGCGCGGGATGCTGAACGCGCCCGAGATTGCTGCGCACCCGCTGATGGCCGGGTTTGTAATGGGCACTAACGATCTGGCCAAGGAATTGCAGACGCGTTTCCGCCCGGATCGCCTGCCGATGATGACCTCTCTGGGCCTGTGCCTGCTGGCCGCCAAGGCCGAAGGTCTGATCATCGTCGACGGCGTCTATAACGCGTTCAAGGATGGCGAAGGTCTGGCCGCCGAATGTGAACAGGGCCGTGACATGGGCTTTGACGGCAAGACGCTGATCCACCCGGCTCAGGTGGATATCACCAATGCGGCATATGCCCCGTCGGATATCGAAATCGATCTGGCCCGCCGTCAGATTGCGGCCTTTGAAGAGGTCGAGTCGCAGGGGCAGGGCGTCGCTGTCGTGGATGGGAAGATTGTTGAAAATCTGCATGTTGTAACTGCCCGCGAAATTCTGGCAAAAGCGGAGGCGATTTCAGCTTTGCAAGCGGGGTAAGCCAGCATGGGCTTTGTTCTTCTGATCCTTGGGGTGGCACTTTGGTGGGCTGCCCACCTGTTCAAACGTGTCATGCCGGCACAACGTGCGGCCATGGGCAATGGTGGCAAGGGCGCGGTGGCGCTGGCGCTGGTTGCAGCGATACTGCTGATGATCTTCGGCTATCGCATGACCGATTTTATCTATGTCTGGGCGCCGCCAACCTTCCTGATCCATGTGAATAACCTGCTGGTTCTCTTCGCATTCTTCCTGATGAGCCCTGCAGGCCAAAAGGGGCGTTTGCTGAACAAGCTGCGCCATCCGATGCTGGGGGGCTTCAAGCTGTGGGCTTTTGCGCATTTGCTGGTGAACGGCGATCTGGCCTCGATCATTTTGTTTGGTGGTTTGCTGGCTTGGGCTGTGGTCGAAGTGATCGTCATTAACAAGTCCGAGCCTGAATGGACTCCCGGAGAGCCCGGAACCTATGGAAAAGACGCGATGTTTTTCGTGGCGTCGATCATTCTGTTGGGGATTGTCGGCTATATCCACGGGCTTGTCGGTCCGTCCCCGTTTGGATCGTAAGGAGCGGATAGGATGACAAAACTCTACCGTCTGTTGACCGAAGAAGACACTTCCGCCTTCTGCCACAAAGTGTCGGATGCGCTGGCAAAGGGGTGGGAGCTGTATGGCGACCCGTCCTATGCCTATGACGAAAACAGCCGCATGATGCGCTGTGCGCAGGCCGTGACCAAAGAGGTCGAGGCCGACTATTCCCCCGAAATGAAACTGGGACAGCAATAATGGCAAAAACCAATCCGGGCCGCTTTTTCGAGGATTACTCCGTCGGACAGGTACTGCATCACGCAGTGCCACGCACCGTAACCGACGGCGAACGTGCTTTGTATCATGCGCTCTATCCGGCGCGGCATGCGCTTTATTCCTCGGACGAGTTCGCCCGGGCTAGTGGTCTGCCGCAAAGCCCGATTGACGATCTGGCAGCTTTCCACGTGGTGTTTGGCAAAACCGTTCCCGATATCTCTCTGAACGCGGTTGCCAATCTGGGCTATGCCGAGGGGCGCTGGCTGAAACCGGTCTATTCCGGCGACACGCTGCGGTCTGAATCCGAAGTGATCGGCGTCAAGCAGAACTCAAATGGCAAAACCGGCGTGGTTTGGGTGCGCACACGCGGTCTGAACCAACGCGATGAGGTGGTGATCGAATATGTGCGCTGGGTGATGGTGCGCAAAGCGCATGTCGATGCCCCCGCGCCCGAGGCAGTGGTGCCAGACCTGAAAAAGGTTTTGGAGCCGGGCGATCTGGTGGTACCGGAGGGCCTCGATTTCTCAAACTATGACTTTGTGCAATCCGGTGAAGCCCATCGCTGGGGCGATTACGAGATCGGCGAAACCATCGACCACGTCGATGGTGTAACCGTCGAAGAGGCTGAACATATGCTGGCCACCCGCCTGTGGCAGAACACGGCCAAGGTGCATTTCGATCTGACCTTCCGCCCCGATGGCCGGTTGATCTATGGCGGCCACGTGATCTCGATGGCGCGTACCCTGTCGTTCAACGGTCTGGCCAATGCGCAGATGATCGTCGGTCTGAACGGTGGGGCCCATGCCAACCCGTGCTTCTCGGGCGATACGATCAAGGCGTGGTCCGAGGTTCTGGACAAGGCCGAAACCGGTGTTCCCGGTGTGGGTGCCGTCCGCCTGCGTCTCGTTGCCACCAAGGGCGGCGCACCCTTTGAACTGAAAGGGGAAGATGGTCGCTACAAGCCCGACGTCCTGCTGGATCTGGATTACTGGGCGTTGATGCCGGTCTGACGGCAGCCCACATTGATTTGATCGCAGCCTGCAACAATCATGCTAGGCTGCGATCATGGTTCTGATCCGCCCCCTTGCTGCCTGCCTGTTCCTGACGCCACCTGCATTGGCGTGTGATCTTGCGCTGGCCTTGGCAGTTGATGTGTCCGGGTCGGTCGATACCAGTGAATACCGGATTCAAATGGACGGTCTGGCCGCAGGACTGCGCGACCCCCTTGTGTCCGAGGCGCTAGTGCGTGGACAGGCGCAGTTGATGCTGGTGCAATGGACCGGAGCCTCGCGCCAGAAGGTCACGATCCCCTGGACCCGGATCGACAGTTTCGACACGCTTGAACGGTTTGCAGATCAGGTGGCCGCCGACCCTCGCGTCTGGCGCAACTTCTCGACCGCGATCGGAGAGGCGCTTGAGATGACCCTGTCCAGTTTTGACGACGTGTCCGAGTGCACGCGCCACCTGATCGACATCTCCGGCGACGGGGTGTCAAACGAAGGTATTGAGCCAACCAAAGTGCACGGCGTACTTCGCACCCGCGGTGTCACGGTCAACGCCATCGCAATCGAAGAAAGCGAGCCGGATTTGACCGCTTATTTCTTTGAAAACGTCATCGTTGGCGAAGGGGCTTTTGTAGTCTCGGCTTCCGGTTTTGCGGACTATCCCGAACGGATTCGAAAAAAGCTTTTGCGCGAAGTGACGAAGCAATCCGCTGCTTTGGAGTGAGCATCGAAGATTCGTGATCACAATGATTGCGACCTTGTGGCGCTAACATTGATTTGACTGTATAAGTTTTGTGATCACGGTAATATTTTGTGTGATCACAATTTTCTGAAATCTGCGGTTTTGTACTCATTTTACCTGTTTTTGCGCTCGCAGCACGTGACAGATTGGCAAAAACAGGTAAAACGACGGGTAGCCAACGAAAGAGGAGCCGACATGGCCGATGTCAATCGGGGCAACCGCCCGCTCTCGCCACATATTATGATTTATCGCCCCCAGATGACGTCCACGTCCTCGATCATGGTTCGTTTGACCGGCATCGGGGTGTTCGCCGTCGCAATTCTGGTCGTTTGGTGGCTACTGGCCGCTTCGACTTCGGAAAGCGCGTTTGCGGGGATCGACGGATTTCTGCGCAGCTGGTTCGGTGACCTCATCCTGACGGCTGCGACCTGGGGGCTGTGGTACCACACGCTGGGCCGTCTGCGGCACGTCATCTGGGATTTCGGCTATTGTCTTGACATCGAGACCGCCGAGAAACTGGGGCTGGGTATGTTCGTCGGCGCGACCATCCTGACCCTGATCACCGTACTTGTGGTTTAAGGAGGCGGCACATGCGATATCTGACTGACCGCAAGCGCGCGCAGGGTCTGGGTGCAGGCAAGTCCGGCACACTCACCCATTGGCGGACCATGGTTCGGGCGATGATCCTGACCGTATTGGTCCCGATCTTCATCTTCACTTTCGGCGCTGGCATTGGCGGAACCCACGAAGAAGTTGTGGCTTATTTCAGCCGTCCGTTCCCGGCGCTTGTCACGGCGCTCACGCTGATCGTGGGGCTGCTGCAACTGATGTACGAGGCGCAGGAAGCGATCGAGGACTATGTGCACGGCGTCATGGAGAAAGTCTCTCTCGCTGCAATGTGGGCTCTGGGCTACACGCTGATGGCTGCCGGGCTGTTTGCCCTGGTCAAGCTGGCCCTGTGATGATGCGCGGTAAGGAACAAGAACAATGACAGCAGCATATGAATATGAAACCCACGAATACGACGTCGTCGTCGTAGGCGCAGGTGGTGCGGGTCTGCGGGCGACACTGGGCATGGCAGAGCAAGGTCTGCGCACGGCTTGTGTCACCAAGGTTTTCCCGACCCGTTCGCACACGGTTGCAGCGCAGGGCGGTATCGCCGCCTCACTGTCCAACATGGGTCCGGACCACTGGCAGTGGCACATGTACGACACCGTCAAGGGCTCGGACTGGTTGGGTGATACCGACGCGATGGAATACCTCGCGCGTGAGGCACCTAAGGCCGTGTATGAGTTGGAGCACTATGGCGTGCCCTTCAGCCGGACCGAAGAAGGCAAGATCTATCAGCGCCCGTTCGGTGGCCACACCACCGAATTTGGCGAAGGCCCCGCTGTTCAGCGAACCTGTGCCGCCGCCGACCGGACCGGCCACGCGATCCTGCATACGCTGTACGGCCAGTCGCTGAAGAACAACGCCGAGTTCTACATCGAGTACTTTGCCATCGACCTGATCATGTCCGAGGATGGGCAGTGTCAGGGTGTTGTCTGCTGGAAGCTAGACGACGGCACGATGCACGTGTTCAACGCCAAGATGGTTGTTCTGGCAACCGGCGGTTACGGTCGCGCCTATTTCAGCGCAACCTCAGCCCATACCTGCACCGGTGACGGTGGCGGCATGGTCGCCCGCGCGGGTCTGGCGCTGCAGGACATGGAATTCGTTCAGTTCCACCCGACCGGCATCTACGGCTCGGGCTGTCTGATCACAGAAGGCGCGCGTGGAGAGGGTGGCTACCTGACCAACTCGGAAGGCGAACGGTTCATGGAGCGTTACGCGCCCCAGTACAAGGACCTTGCACCGCGCGACTATGTCTCTCGTTCGATGACCATGGAAATCCGCGAAGGTCGCGGCCATGGCGAGAATGGTGATCATATCCACCTGAACCTCAGCCACCTGCCAGCCGAAGCGCTGGCCGAACGTCTGCCGGGTATCTCAGAGTCGGCGCGCGTCTTTGCGGGTGTCGATGTCACCAAGGAACCGATCCCGGTTCTGCCGACCGTGCACTATAACATGGGCGGTATCCCGACCAACTATTGGGGTGAAGTTCTGAACCCAACTGCTGATAACCCGACCGGTGTCGTCCCGGGCCTGATGGCAGTAGGTGAGGCCGGATGTGCTTCGGTCCACGGTGCGAACCGTCTTGGTTCGAACTCGCTGATCGACCTTGTGGTGTTTGGCCGTGCGGCTGCGATCCGGGCGGGTGAGGTTGTTGACGCGAAAGCTCCGAACCCGGTTCTGAACCAAGCGTCAGTCGATAAAGCGTTTGACCGGTTTGATGCGGTGCGCAACGCCAGTGGCGCGATCCCGACCGCCGATCTGCGGCTTGAGATGCAGCGCACCATGCAGGAAGACGCGGCTGTGTTCCGGACCGCCAAGACTATGGCGGAAGGCGTCGAGAAGATGACGGTGATTGCCGCCAAGATGGATGACCTGAAGGTTACTGACCGCTCACTGGTCTGGAACAGCGACCTGATGGAGTCGCTGGAACTGACCAACCTGATGCCAAGTGCTTTGGCCACCATCGTCGGTGCCGAGGCGCGTAAGGAGTCTCGCGGCGCGCACGCGCATGAGGACTTCACCGAGCGTGATGACGAAAACTGGCGCGTTCACACGGTCAGCCGTGTTGAGGGCAACAAGGTCGACCTCAGCTATCGTCCGGTCATCGTTGACCCGCTGACCACCGAAGACGAAGGCGGCATCAGCCTCAAGAAAATCGCGCCCAAGGCGCGGACGTTCTAAGGAGAGGAACTTATGGTACAACTGACCCTCCCCAAGAATTCGCGCATCACGACGGGCAAAACCTGGCCTAAGCCGGAAGGCGCGACCAATGTTCGGAAATTCCAGATCTATCGCTGGAACCCGGAAGACGGGAAAAACCCACAGCTTGACACCTATTTCGTCGACATGGACAGCTGCGGCCCGATGGTTCTGGACGCGCTGATCAAGATCAAGAACGAGATTGATCCGACCCTGACCTTCCGTCGGTCGTGCCGCGAGGGCATCTGTGGTTCCTGCGCGATGAATATCGACGGGATCAATACGCTAGCCTGTATCTATGGCATGGATGAGATCAAGGGCGACGTGAAGATCTATCCGCTGCCGCATATGCCGGTGGTCAAGGACCTGATCCCTGACCTGACGCATTTCTACGCCCAGCACGCATCCATCATGCCATGGCTGGAAACCAAGACCAATCGCCCCGCGAAAGAGTGGAAGCAGTCGATCGAAGACCGCAAGAAACTGGACGGTCTGTATGAATGTGTGATGTGCGCCAGCTGCTCGACTTCATGCCCGAGCTACTGGTGGAACGGCGACCGTTATCTCGGGCCCGCCGCGCTGCTGCACGCCTATCGCTGGATCATCGACAGCCGAGATGAAGCCACGGGTGAACGTCTGGATGAGCTGGAAGATCCGTTCAAGCTGTATCGTTGCCACACAATCATGAACTGCGCCAAGACCTGCCCGAAAGGTCTGAACCCAGCCAAGGCGATTGCCGAGATCAAAAAGATGATGATCGAACGCGGCGTTTAAGCGACGCATAAGAAACAGCACTTGCCGCATTGCGGCAAGTGCATGGCGAGATTGCAAAACTATGCAATGCAAGCCGCCCTGGTCAGGTCTATCCTGCCTGCAGGGAGGAGTGATGGAACCGAAACGGGATCGCTCCGATGCAAGAACAAAAAGCAGAAATCACCAAAGCAGCCGAAGCTCTGGCTTTGTTGGAACAGGCTTGGGCCTATTACACACCAGAAGCGGTGCATGTTTCCGAAGAGCAGCACGAACCTGAATTGCTCGAATACGCAAACGCCGCCTGACGCTTGAATTTACGCAGAGATTGGGCAATGCATAGACATGCCCATTCTGTTGCTTTTACTTGCCGCTGGTGTGTTCGCCTATTTCGTCTGGCGGTCGCGGACGTCTTCTTTGACGCGAGATTGCCGATGGCGACAACATCGTAAGGAAGGTGTATGGATTTGCGCCTATTGCGGGGCGCGACAAGAGGGGGCGAACTCTCCGACAATCTGCCGGCAAGACAAGCAGTAAAACAACAGGGCGTTGTCACGCCCTGTTTTTTGTTTAAGCGTCGTCGGGAAAAGCCGCCTGCAGAGCGATTTCGACCATATCGCCAAAGCTGCTTTCGCGTTCTGACGAGGGCAGAGCCTCGCCGGTCAGCAGGTGATCGGATACGGTCAGAACGGCCAGAGCCCGGCAGTTGTGACGTGCGGCAAGTATGTATAGCTCTGCGGCCTCCATCTCGACCCCCAGAATGCCGTGTCGCACCATCTGTTCGTTCAAATCAGGGCGTTCGTCGTAAAAGACGTCGGACGAATAAATCCCACCGACATGGGTCGGTGTGTCCTTGGCTTCGGCTGCCTTGGCTGCTGCTTGCAGCAGGCCCCAATCGGCACAGGGGGCAAAGTTCAGCTCTTTCAGGATGCCGCGTGATGGCGTGCTGAGGGTAGTCGACGTCATTGCCAGAATCACGTCGCGGATCTTAACGCTTTCCTGCATTCCGCCGCAGGACCCGATGCGGATCAGGGTTTTAGCGCCATAATCGCGGATCAGCTCGTTGGCATAAATCGATAGCGACGGCATGCCCATGCCGCTGCCCTGGATAGTGACCGGGTTCCCTTTCCAGGATCCGGTATAACCCAGCATCCCGCGCACGTTATTGACCAGTTTTGCATCCTGCAAAAAAGTCTCTGCCGCCCATTTTGCCCGATACGGATCGCCCGGCATTAAAACGGTTTCTGCGATTTCACCTTTTTCGGCGCCGATATGAATTGTCATTCCCGACCCAATTCCCTCAGATTTCCAAATCCGAGATATCAGCACCGGCTTTCAAAGCGTCGTGAACCCATTGCGGTTTACGCCCACGGCCCGACCAGGTTTGTTCCGGGTTTTCCGGGTTTTTGTATTTTGCACTTGATTTTGGGCCCTTAGCCGATTTGGTCCCGTCTGTTGAAAGTTCAGAAAGTGAAAATCCAAATTCTGCGGCGGCTTTTTCTGCGGCTTTCAAAGCTTCTTTGCGTTCGCGTTTTTCGGCACTTTTAAGTGCAATTTCCACCTGATCACGTAGTTCCAACAGTTCTTTACGCGACATATTCTCAAGGCTGATCGCCATTTCATTCTCCATTCCGAAAAACACCAACAGTGGGCGTAATAGCCCATTGTAAGTCCAATGTCGGTAAATAACTATCCCTTACCAAAAGGCAATAGAAACGGAGATAACAAAGAAATTACGGGCGTTATTCAGCCGCAATGTTCTTTGGGTCCACCAGTGTAACGATATCGCCCATGATTGCATTCAGCTCAAAATTCTTGGGCGTATAGATTTTGGAAACACCCATTGCTTTAAGTTTGGCCGCATCGTCATCGGGAATGATCCCTCCGACGATCACGGGAACATCGTCCAAACCGGCTTCGCGCAGGCGGGTCATGACATCCTGCACCAGCGGGATATGGCTGCCAGACAGGATCGACAGGCCGATCACGTGGGCCTTGTCTTCGATCGCGGCTGCAATGATTTCCTCGGGCGTCAGGCGGATGCCCTCATAGCTGATATCCATGCCGCAATCGCGGGCGCGGAAGGCAATCTGTTCGGCACCGTTGGAGTGACCGTCCAGACCCGGTTTGCCGACCAGGAACTTCAGGCGGCGGCCCAGATTGTCGCTGACGGCATCCACGGCCGCGCGCAGGTCGTCGAGGCCTTCGGTCTTGTTCGACACCGATCCCGAAACACCGGTCGGGCCGCGATAGGTACCGTAGACCTTGCGCATTTCCTCGGCCCATTCGCCGGTGGTGACGCCCGCCTTGGCGGCAGCAATCGACGGCTCCATGACGTTGGCACCGGTTTTAGCTGCTTCGCGCAGGGCGGCCAGAGCCGCCGTGACAGCTGCGTCGTCACGCTCAGACCGCCATTCGTTCAACCGGGCGATCTGTTCCTGTTCCACCGCTGGGTCGACGACCATGATACCGCCGTCCTCGGTTTGCAGCGGCGAGGGCTCCCCCTCGGTCCATTTGTTCACGCCGACCACAACGGTTTCATTACGTTCGATCCGGTTCAGACGTTCCGCATTCGAATCGACCAGACGCGACTTCATGTATTCGATCGAGGCAACCGCGCCGCCCATCGAATCCAAGTTTGCAAGCTCGGCCCGCGCGCCCTCTTTCAATTCCTCGACTTTGGCGTCCACGGCTGGGTTGCCGTCGAACAGGTCGCCATATTCCAGAAGGTCCGTTTCATAGGCCAGAATCTGTTGCATCCGCATCGACCATTGCTGATCCCACGGGCGGGGCAGGCCAAGCGCTTCGTTCCACGCAGGCAATTGCACCGCACGGGCGCGGGCCTTTTTCGAAAGGGTCACAGCCAGCATCTCGATCAGGATGCGGTAGACGTTGTTTTCAGGCTGTTGTTCGGTTAGGCCCAGCGAGTTCACCTGAACGCCATAGCGGAAGCGACGGAACTTGGGATCTTCGACGCCATATCGATCTTTCAGAATTTCATCCCAAAGATCGACAAAGGCGCGCATTTTGCACATTTCCGTAACAAAGCGAATACCGGCATTCACGAAGAACGAAATTCGCCCACAGAGCGCCGGGAAGTCCTCGGCCGGGACGCGGGGGCGCAATTCGTCCAACACGGCAATGGCGGTAGCCAGAGCATAGGCCAGCTCCTGTTCGGGTGTCGCACCAGCCTCTTGCAGGTGATAGGAACACACGTTCATCGGGTTCCATTTCGGTACGTTGGTATAGCAATACTCGGCCACGTCTGCGATCATCTTCAGCGACGGTTTTGGCGGACAAACGTAAGTACCGCGGCTGAGATATTCCTTGATCAGGTCGTTCTGTACGGTGCCTTGCAGCTTGGACACATCCGCGCCCTGTTCTTCGGCCACTGCGATGTATAGCGCCAGCAGCCAAGGGGCCGTGGCGTTGATCGTCATCGAGGTGTTCATCTGCTCCAGCGGAATCTGGTCGAACAGAACCCGCATGTCGCCCAGATGGCTGATCGGCACGCCCACCTTGCCGACCTCACCTCGCGCCAGCGTATGGTCGCTGTCATACCCGGTCTGAGTCGGCAGATCGAAGGCCACCGAAAGACCAGTCTGACCCTTAGCCAGATTGCCGCGATACAGCGCGTTTGACGCCTTGGCGGTGGAATGACCGGCATAGGTTCGGATGAGCCAGGGGCGATCTTTCTGCGTCTGCGTCATAGCGGGACCTCGTGCTTTGCGTGGGCAAGAAAATTACGTTCAAGCGTTCTAAAGCGCAATTTTCGGGATATGTCAATTCGCTGCGTCGCGGCATATATGGTTCTTCAGATTGTAGGTGCCACGGTTTGGTGGCAGGGTGCGCGCATGACTCAGACCGTGGAACTTCCGCTTTGGCTGTTTTTGCTGATCCTGGTGTTTGCCGCGGTCACGCTGGCGTCGCATTTTCTGTTCCCATCGGTGCGCTGGTTTTTCCGCCGCCGCCTTGAGCGCGCGGTCAAACGTCTGAACACACGGCTGCAGCGGCCCATCCAACCGTTCAAGCTGGCGCGGCGGCACGACATGATTCAGCGTCTGATCTATGACCCTCAGGTTGGGCAGGCCGTTCAGAATTATGCGCGCGAGGAAAGGGTGCCCGAAGCCGTGGCCTTTGAAACCGCCCGTCGCTATGCGCGCGAGATTGTCCCGTCCTTTTCAGCCGTGGCGTATTTCAGCGTCGCCATTCGTCTGACCCGGATGCTGAGTAATGCGTTCTATAACGTGCGGCTCAGCTATATGGATGAAAAGGCCATCGCGGATATCGACCCCGATGCAACTGTCGTATTCGTCATGAATCACCGCAGCAACATGGACTATGTGCTGGTCACCTATCTGGCGGCGCAGCAATCGGCCCTGTCCTATGCGGTGGGTGAATGGGCGCGGGTCTGGCCACTCAGCCGCCTGATCCGGGCGATGGGTGCTTATTTTATTCGTCGCAAATCGGGCAGTGAGCTATATCGGCAGGTGCTGGCCTGCTACGTGCGCCACGCGACCGAGGCGGGGGTAACGCAGGCGATATTCCCCGAAGGGGGCCTCAGCCTGACCGGTGCGCTGGGGCGGCCCAAGCTCGGCCTGCTGAAATACATCATCGACGCAAGCGATCCCAAGGGGCGTGATGTGGTCTTTGTTCCAGTCGCCCTGAATTATGACCGGGTGCTTGAGGATACTATCCTGACCAAGGCCGCGCTGGGTAATGAACGCCGGTTTCGCGCCCGCATTGGGGTGATCACATGGTGGATCCTCAAACAGATCGGGCGGCGGCTGGTTGGACGCTATCAGCGATTTGGCGTGGCTTCGGTGCGGTACGGGCGGCCGGTATCGCTGCGGACGTTTCGGGCGGATCACGACGCTAACCTGATGACGGATCTGGCGCGCGATTTGATGACAGGCATCAGGGCGGCGATTCCACTGGTTCCGGGGCCTGCTGCGTGCTGGCTGGTGCGCGAGAAGGGTGAAATCCCTGAAGAAGACGCTGTGCAATTGATCGATCACCTATTGCGACGCAACGGAACAACTGCGCCGTTGGAGCACACAGCAATCGAGGCGAGTATCCAACAATTGGTCGATCGGCGTATCCTGAAACGCGAGAACGGGAAAATATCTGCGTCAGGTCAAAGGGTTGACCTGTTGGACTATTATGCGGCCTCGGCGCCATTGGACGCTAAAACGGGTTTTTCTGCGCCCGCAAAAGAAATTTCTGCGCCCGCTGGGTCATAAAATTACAAAATACGCTCAAAATATGTTGCAATATTTCTCTCCGGCCAATATCTCATCGTTTAGAGCCCGCGATTCTGCATCGCGGCAAGGGTTTTGAATATAAAGGAGGCCAACATGGCTCTGGACACCGACAGCGGTATCGCATCTTACGACGCGCCGGAAAAAGACCTCTATGAGATGGGTGAAATCCCTCCGATGGGGTTTGTGCCCAAGAAAATGTACGCATGGGCGATCCGCAAGGAACGCCACGGCGAGCCGGACACCGCGATGGTGCAGGAAGTTGTGGACGTCCCCGAACTGGACAGCCACGAGGTTCTGGTTCTGGTGATGGCAGCAGGCGTGAACTACAACGGCGTCTGGGCGTCGCTGGGCAAGCCGATCTCGCCGTTTGACGGCCACAAGGCACCCTATCACATCGCCGGTTCGGATGCGTCGGGCATCGTCTGGGCGGTGGGGTCGAAAGTGACCCGCTGGAAAGTCGGTGATGAAGTTGTCATCCACTGCAACCAGGACGACGGCGACGACGAGCACTGCAACGGTGGCGACCCGATGTATTCGGACAGCCAACGGATTTGGGGCTATGAGACGCCGGACGGATCGTTCGCGCAGTTCACTAACGTTCAGGCGCAGCAGCTGATGCCGCGTCCCAAGCACCTGACCTGGGAAGAAAGCGCCTGCTACACGCTGACGCTGGCAACCGCCTACCGGATGCTGTTCGGACATGAGCCGCACGACCTGAAGCCGGGTCAGAACGTTCTGGTCTGGGGGGCATCGGGCGGTCTGGGTTCTTATGCGATCCAGCTGATCAACACTGCAGGCGCAAACGCGATCGGTGTGATCTCGGACGAAAGCAAGCGTGACTTCGTCATGGGTCTGGGCGCCAAGGGCGTTCTGAACCGCAAGGACTTCAACTGCTGGGGTCAGCTGCCCACGGTGAACACGCCCGAATATGCCGAGTGGTTCAAAGAGGCCCGCAAATTCGGCAAGGCCATCTGGGACATCACCGGCAAGGGCGTGAACGTCGACATGGTGTTCGAACACCCGGGCGAAAGCACCTTCCCGGTTTCGACCTTCGTCGTCAAAAAGGGCGGCATGGTCGTGATCTGCGCCGGCACCACCGGTTATAACCTGACCTTCGACGTGCGCTACATGTGGATGCACCAGAAGCGCCTGCAGGGTTCGCACTTTGCGCACCTGAAACAGGCCGCCGCCGCCAACCAGCTGATGGTCGAGCGTCGTCTGGACCCCTGCATGTCGGAAGTGTTCTCATGGAACGAACTGCCCGAGGCGCACATGAAGATGATGCGCAACGAACATAAGCCGGGCAACATGTCAGTCCTGGTTCAGGCGCCGCAGACCGGTATGCGCACTCTGGAAGAGGTTCTGGACGCACGCGGTTGAATCGCAGGTAAATAAATCTCAGGCGCCCGCGAATCGGTTTATCGGTTCGCGGGCGCTGCCTTTTTGTGAATAGGTCTATTCTTTTCAGTGTCTTAACGGGGAAAATCCCGCTTTTTTTGGGGAGTAGAAACCAGTGAATAGGCTAAAAAACATCATACATGTTATGGTTGTGTTAACCCTTCGTTAACTGTTTCGGAGAGACTCTAATGGCGCAGAATGAGTGGATACTGGACGTTTTGTCGGACCTCAACGCCTTCGCCGTTGAGAACGGTTTGATCGCGCTTGCTGAGCAGTTGGATGATACCAAGCTGATCGCCGCAGCCGAGATCGCGTCCATGAAGGCTGAGGTACGGGCGCCCGCGGATGGGAACAAAACTCGATATGAGCCAGGTCCTAGGGGACTTGGAAAACACCAGCACGCTTGACGAACTCAGCGATGTCGCCGTCCGACTGCGCGACAGACTGAAAGTCGAACATCTAATCTACCATTGGGTCGATGGCGCCGGGGATCAATACGGCTATACGACCTATCCCGACGCCTGGGCCGAACGGTACCAGGAGAAAAACTATCACAGGATCGATCCAGTCATACTGGGCTGTTTTCAGCGGTTTCATCCGGTTGATTGGAAAACGTTGGATTGGTCAGGCAAGGTGGCGAAAGCCTTCTTGCAGGATTCTCAAAACCATGGAGTCGGCAATCAGGGTTACTCGATCCCGATCCGCGGCCCGAAGGGGCAATTTGCCTTGTTCACTTTGAACCATTCCTGCGATGATGAAACCTGGCAAAGGTTCATTGAACGCCATGGCCGCGAACTGATCCTGATCGCGCACTATTTCAATCGCAAGGCGCTGGAATTCGAACGTGACCGCCAACCTGACTCATCCCGTGGCCTTTCTCCGCGAGAAGTGGATGCGATGACCCTGCTTGCGCTGGGCTACAGCCGGGCGCAGGTTGCTCATTCACTGTCCATTTCCGAGCATACGCTGCGGGTCTATATCGAAAGCGCTCGTGCCAAACTTGGCGCGCAGAACACGACCCACGCTATCGCCATGGCGCTCAGCCGGGGATTAATAGTGGTTTAACGGGCGCGCGCACTCAGAACCGGAAATTAACTATGACTTCGTACCCCCTTTGTTCCTGCACAGGACGACAAGGGGAAAAAAGTCATGTTGCGCTATTTGTTTGCCGACGAGCTGCACAAGTATCCGGATCTGGCCAGGGGCATGTTTCTTGACCGTGCCGATCAGTTCAAAACCCGGCTGGGCTGGGACGTACACGTCAACGAAAAAGGAGAAGAGCGGGATCAGTACGATGACCTGAACCCCTTATATGTCATATGGGAAGAAGAGGATGGCAGCCACGGTGGTTCGATGCGCGTGCTGCCGACCACTGGCCCCGTTATGGTAAATGAAGTGTTCGGGCACTTGACTGGTGGAAAACCGATTTGCAGCCCCATGATTTGGGAGGTGACCCGGTTTTGCCTGTCCCGCACAGCCAGCCCGCATACAGCAGGGGCCATCATGCTCAGCGGTGGAGAAATAATGGAGGGATTCGGGCTGACCCACATTGCCGGTGTCTTCGATGCGCGCATGATTCGAATCTACCGTCTGATCGGGTCTTCGCCTGTTGTTCTCGGCTCTGAAGGGAAGGGGCGCGACCAGATTTCGGTGGGGCTGTGGCCCTATTCGGCTGAGGATTGCAACCGTGTGGCCGAACGTGCGGGCATCCCGCGCGAGTTGTCCAGGCTGTGGTTAAAAACGGCTTTCGGGACCGCCAGACAGCATAGGTTCGCCCTGTCAGCCTGACCGGAGGAAATCTCCAATCCCTCTCTGGTGATAGCTGGCGCGGCCCTGTAGGGTCGCGCCATGTCTATGCCCCCAGTGACCTTTTCCGAAGATCAGGCCGCCGCCTATGACAGCATCGCCGAGATGCTGAGATCAGCTGGCGTCGACCTGGAAGATGACGCCCTTCTGAAATTACCGGGTGCGGGAAAATCTGGTGTCATGGCGGTGATCGGTAAGGCGGGGTCAGGCAAAACCCTGCTGCTGGCCCAGCTATATAAGGCACTGGCCGAAACCGGTGTGCAAATCGTGTCGGGGGATTTCGAAAGCCGCAAGGCGAAAGAAAAGCGCAGCCTTGCAATCCTTGCCCCAACGAACAAAGCCGCCAGCGTATTGCGTTTGCGCGGTGTCCCGGCGACGACGATTCATCGTATCCTCTACACCCCGGTCTATGACCCGGAATATGAACGCATTGCCGAATGGCTGGCGGGCAATGACGACCGACCCGAGATCGAAGGCCTCACTGACGAGGCGCTGGATCGCGCTGCAGCTTTCTATGAGAACAACAAATCCATTCCCGGTGCGCTGGCCGCTGCCGGGTTGCGTGGCTCGGATTTCATCACTGGCTGGAAACGTCGGGATGAGCCATTGGATATAGGCTTCGTCGATGAAGCCTCGATGCTAGACGACCGGCAGTTCGAGGACCTGCAGGAGATATTCCCAACCCTTCTGCTGTTTGGCGATCCGGCCCAACTGGCCCCGGTCAATCAATCTGGCAGTATGGTGTTTGAAGCTCTGCCGGAACCGCGCAAGCAGATTTTGCACCGGGTACACCGACAAGATGCGGACAATCCAATTCTGGACCTCGCCCACGCGCTGGCAGACCCTCAGATGGGATTTGAAGACTTCGAACGACTTATCGAGCAGACTGCCCGACAAGATGACCGGGTGATCTGGGGCCAGCGAGTCGAGGTTGATCTGATGGCGCGCAGCCCGGTTCTGGTTTGGCGCAACGCCACACGCATTCGTTTGATTCAGGCCTTCCGGCATGTCCACGGCGCGCCGGATACTGAATTGCTGGAAGGCGAGCCGCTGATCTGCGACGGGATCGAACTGCCGCTGAAACACCGCAAGAAGCGGCTGGACCTTGAGGCGCGCGGGCTGATCAAGGGCGCTCAGGTGATCTATCTAGGTCCCGGGCGCAAGCCGGGGTTTTCCCGCCTGCATGTGATGGGGGCAGAAGACCCGCAAGTCAGCGCCGCCTCTATCGTCAAGATTGAGATGCCCGACGAAGAGGAACCATTCATCCCCTATGCCGCGCGGATGGGGGCAACTTTTCTGCATGGCGCGGCGGTGACCATCCACAAGGCGCAGGGCTCGCAATGGGACACGGTACAGGTCTTTGCACCGGACATCTACGCCGCTGCCCGCATGGGTCGGACCGAGGCTGGGCAGCCGTTGTGGAAGCGTTTGGCCTATGTGGCCATCACTCGCGCGCAAGAGCGTCTGATCTGGGTGGTTCGCAACCGGTTGGCCAAACCTACCTATCCGTTGCGTGTGGATGACCTGCGCGCTGTTCCGGCGGCATCGCTGACATTGGAGGCTGAGGAGACATGAGCACCATCATTGTAACCGGCGCAAGCTCGGGCATCGGGCGGGCCACGGCGGAACTGTTCCTGGCTGAGGGCTGGACGGTTGGTTTGCTGGCCCGCAGTGCGGATAAACTGCACGAGATGGCTTCGGGCCACGACACTGCCATCCCTCTGGTCGCAGATGTGACCGACCCGGATGCGGTTCAGGCTGCGTTCCAAATCTTTCAGAACAAGGCCGGCCGTCTGGACGTGCTGTTCAACAATGCTGGTATCTTTGCGCCCGGAGGCACGATTGACGAGATCGCGCTGGAGGACTGGTACCAAAGCGTCAACGTCAACCTGAACGGCATGTTCCTGAGCGCACGCGAGGCGTTTCGGATCATGCGCCACCAGTTACCGCAAGGCGGGCGCATCATCAATAACGGCTCGATTGCCGCGTATGTGCCGCGTCCGAACTCGGTGCATTATTCGGCGACAAAACATGCAATCACCGGCCTGACCCGCAGCCTATCTCTGGACGGGCGGGACTTTGGGATTGCCTGCGGTCAGATCGATATTGGCAATGCGCGCACGCAGATGGTGCAGGGTCTGGTGGATGCAGCCGTTGAGGCCGGGCAGCAACCCGACCCAACCATGGCTGTCGAGGACGCTGCACGTTCGGTGCTGCATATGGCTAACCTGCCGCCCGAGGCCAATGTGCAGTTCATGACCGTAATGGCCACGACGATGCCCTATATAGGCCGCGGGTAGGCGTCAGTTTTCACGAAGCAACCGGAATGCTGTCGATGCGCCCCAACCGGCCGCAATGGCGATGACCAGCGACATTAGCCCGTACCAGACCGGCTGCTGGCGCGACATGTTATAGAGGAATCGCTCCAACCCCACCTTGCGCACGTCGATTGTAGTCTCGAACTGCGAGATGACCTGCTTGCCCCGGGTCAGGAAGATACGGGCCTTGTAATCGCCTTCGGTCAGGTCGGCGGGCATTGCGATCGAGGTTCGGAACAGCGTCTGTTCGTCCACCGCCACAGTGTTTTCGCGGATCGAATACAACCCCTCATCCTCGCGGATGCGCACCACGGCATCTGCAAAGGATTGCGCCCCGCGGATATGCATCGCCGCCCCGACCGAGCGGATAGCCCGTTCAATCGAGATGCGATAACGCAGGTCCTCGGTGTCCGAGAGGATGTCGTCCAGCGGCCCGCTGGTGGCAACCGCGTAAAAGCTGGGCGCGAGGTCGACAAGAACGCTGTCGGTATTAACCCAGATCCCCAGTTTGCGGGCCTTGCGCCGGACCATCACCGGGCTGGAAGGTCCTGCCACGGCCACGATCACCTCAAGCGGTGGGCCGGGCGGAATGGGTGTTTCCCGTTTGACGGCCCCAAAGATCAGTATTTCTGAGCCATCAAAGGTCGCGGTGATGGCAACGCGATCCTGGCTGAGACCCAGCACAACCTGCTCGTCCACCGCAAGGGCTGGGGTGCAGCACAGGATCAGAAGGGCAATCAGGCGTTTCAGCATGATCAGTGGCCCCCTTCACTGCCGAGGGAGTAGAGCTCGGACGGTTCAATCAGCAGGTCCAGCGCCAGCTTGCCGCAGACCACCAGCACCAATGCCGCCAGCAGCACCCGCAGCTGTTCTGCCGGCATCCGCGCGCCGATCACTGTGCCGATCTGTGCGCCCACGACACCCCCGACCAGCAACAAAACCGCCAGAACGATATCGACCGTGTAGTTCGTGGTGGCGTGCAGCATGGTGGTAAAGGCCGTCACGAAGATGATCTGGAACAGCGAGGTACCAACCACGACCTTGGTGGGCATTCCCAGCAAATAGATCATCGCTGGTACCATGATGAAGCCACCGCCGACACCCATGATCGCCGACAGCACGCCGACGCACAGCCCGACCATCATTGGCGGAATGACCGAGATATAGAGGCCAGAGGTGCGAAAGCGCATCTTGAACGGCATGGCGTGGACCCAGCCGCGCTGACGTCGTTTTGCAGGGGCTCCGCCGCCTTTTTTGGCCTTGCGCAGCGCCCGCAGGCTTTCGATAAACATCAGGCTGCCGACGACGCCAAGGAAGACGACGTAACACAGCGTCACCAGCAGATCGACCTGGCCCAGGCTTTTGAGATAGTTGAACACCACCACGCCAAGGGCCGCGCCCATTAACCCTCCGGTTAACAGGACCGTGCCCATCCTGAGGTCCACCGTCTTTCGTCGGAAATGCGCCAACACGCCGGAAAAGGACGAAGCGACGATCTGGTTGGCTTCGGTCGCGACGGCAACGGCGGGGGGGATGCCGATGAAGAACAGCAGTGGCGTCATCAGGAAGCCGCCGCCAACGCCGAACATGCCGGACAGGATACCGACCATCCCGCCCAGCCCCAACAGCAGAAAGGCATTGACGGAGACTTCGGCGATAGGAAGGTAAATCTGCATATGGAATTACCGGGAGAGTACCGTCGCGTCACATTGGGTGACCCGGCCAGTCTCAAACCATTTGGGTGAGGCGTTTATGCGGCGCGCTGGAGACAATCCCATCGGCCGCATGGCGAATATCGGACGCTTGGGCAAATACCCGAAAACCCGATTTGGCTGAAGAAAACGAGGGCACCCAGAAGGTGGACGCTCTTGTGTTTCCGGCACCCTTGTTTGGGAAGATCTGATGTCGGCTATCACAGGAAACACACTCATACCCCTTTAGAGCGGTTGCCGCATGCAAAATCAACTCTGCATGCGGCACTGCGGCGAACTGGACCGACAGGAGTCCAAAACTGGACCTGTCAGCGCTCTTTCACATAAGGCTCGCCCCCGGCGCGCGGCGGCACCGCTTTGCCAACGAACCCGGCCAGAATGACTACGGTCAGGATATAGGGCAAGGCGTCCATCACCTGCACCGGAATAACCACGCCACCCAGGTCGATATTCTGGAACCGCAGTGCAATCGCCTGCAACAGACCGAACAGAAGACAGGCCCACATCGCATGCCATGGCCGCCATTTCGCAAAGATCAGCGCAGCCAGCGCGATGAACCCGCGCCCGGCGGTCATTTCCTTCACGAATCCGGCCTGCAGGGCTGTGGCCAGGTAAGCTCCGGCAATTCCGCACAGAACGCCACAGATGGCGACTGCGGCAAATCGCAGGCCGACGACAGAAACACCAGCCGTGTCCACAGCGGCCGGGTTTTCACCCACAGCGCGCAGACGCAGGCCGAACCGAGTGCGGAACAAAATCCACCACGTCAACGGCACCATCAGAAAGGCCACATAGACCAGTATCGAATGACCCGAGAGCAGCTCGGAATAGACGAGATGCACGACATTTGCGTCCGACATCAGGTCGGAAACGGAACGCCCGGTCAGTTCTGCATCTGCGGGACCAATCGCATAAGGGAATTCGGCCGATTCAAAGCGACCACCGCCAAACAAGGACGGAGTACGCCCCCCCTGTTTGAACCAGCTTTGCGCGATCAGTACTGTCAGGCCCGAGGCCAGAAAGTTGATGGCTACACCTGAAATCAGCTGGTTGCCACGGAAGGTAATCGACGCCACTCCGTGCACCGCAGACAGGATCAGTGACGCCCCGACCCCGGCCAGCAGTCCTAGCCAGACCGATCCGGTCACAGCGGCCACCGCAGCCGAGAAAAACGCCGACATCAGCATCTTGCCTTCAAGACCAATGTCGAAAATGCCGGCGCGTTCGGAGTAAAGCCCCGCGAGACAGGCCAGCAACAGCGGGGTGGCCAGACGGATCGTCGAGTCGAGGATCTGGATGAGGGTAACAAAGAACTCCATCACTCCGCCCCCTTCCGCAGACTCAGGAACAGTTTTTCAAGCGGCATGCGCACCATGTTGTCCAATGCTCCGGTGAACAGGATGACCAGCGCCTGAATGACAACGATCAACTCGCGCGGGATCGAAGTCCAAAGCGCCAGTTCGGCACCGCCCTGATAAAGAAACCCGAACAGTAACGCGGCAAGGAACACGCCAAACGGGTGTGACCGCCCCATCAACGCCACGGCGATGCCGATAAAGCCCGCACCTTCGGTCGAGTTCAGAACCAGCCGTTCCGCCTCACCCATCACGTTGTTGATCGCCATCAGACCAGCCAGCGCGCCCGAGATCAGCATCGCCACGATGGTGATGCGCACCGGCGAAATCCCGGCATAGACAGCGCCGGTTTCCGAGTGGCCGTAAGCCCGGATTTCATAGCCCAGTCGGGTGCGCCAGATCAGCGCCCAGACCACGACGCATGCCAAGATAGCCACAAAGAACGAGATATTCGCAGGCGCACCCCGGAATACAGCGTTCTCAGCGGTTGAGAACATCGACTGGAAGGTTGGCAGGTGCACCGCTTCGGGGAAACGCGCCGTCGCCGGGTCTTGTGACCCCTGCGGGCGCATCACGTTGACCAGCATGTAGTTCAGGAAGGCGGCAGCGATGAAGTTGAACATGATCGTGGTGATCACGATATGGCTGCCGCGTTTGGCCTGCAGATAGGCCGGAATCGCCGCCCAGGCCGCACCGAACAGGGCCGCAGCGCAACCGGCGCCCAGCAGGGCGATGCTCCAATGCGGCCAGGGTATGTAGAGGCAGACCATGGCAACACCCAGCCCGCCCAGCATCGCCTGACCTTCACCACCGATGTTGAACAGCCGGGCGTGGAAGGCCACAGCCACCGCCAGCCCGGTGAACATGAAATTGGTCGCGTAATAGAGCGTATAGCCCCAGCCATAGGTCGATCCCAGCGCGCCGGTGACCATCAGGTTCACCGCCTCAACCGGGTTCTCACCGATGGCGAGGATCACCAGTGCCGATAGGATTGTGGCCAGTATCAGGCTGATCAGAGGGATCAGAACGACATCGGCCCATTTGGGCATTTTATTCATGTTACGCGGCCTCTCCCGCAACACCGGCCATCAGCAGGCCCAGTTCTTTTTCATCAGTTTCATGGGGCAGACGCTCGCCCATGATATGTCCGTCAAACATCACCGCGATCCGATCAGACAACGAGAAGATTTCTTCCAACTCGACCGAGACCAGCAGGATCGCCTTTCCCTGATCGCGCAGAGCGACGATCTGTTTGTGAATGAACTCGATCGCGCCGATATCCACACCACGGGTTGGCTGACCGACCAGCAACAGGTCGGGGTTCCTCTCGATCTCTCTCGCGACGACGATCTTCTGCTGGTTCCCGCCCGAGAAGCTTTTGGCGGTGAGCCAACCATTGGGCGGGCGCACGTCGAATTTCTCGATCTTGGCTTCGGTGTCGGCACGCAGGGCGGTGTTGTCCATGAAAATACCGCGCTGATAAGCCGGGTCGCGGTGATAGCCGAAGGCCACGTTTTCCCACGCATGGAAATCCATGATCAGACCTTCGCGCTGGCGGTCTTCCGGGACGTGGGCAATGTGCTGCGCACGACGGGCCTGTCCGTCTGAGCCCGCGCCGCTCAGCGCCAGAGGCGCGCCGTTCAGCTTGATCGAGCCCTGACCCGGGCGCATTCCGCCCAGAACTTCCAGCAGTTCCGATTGACCATTACCCGCAACACCGGCAATCCCGACGATTTCCCCGGCTCGTACGGTCAGGTCGATACCTTTGACCCGCTCAACGCCTGCGGAATCGAAAACGCGCAGGTTTTCGACCTCAAGAATGGGTTTGCCGGGCTTCGCAGGCACCTTGTCGACCTGCAGCAGTACCTTGCGACCGACCATCAGCTCAGCCAGTTCCTCGGGGCTGGTCTCGGCGGTTTTCACCGTCGCCGTCATCTGACCGCGCCGCATCACAGAAACAGTGTCGGTGTTTTCCATGATCTCGCGCAGTTTATGCGTAATCACGATGATCGTTTTCCCTTCGGCCCGCAGACGGTCGAGGATGCGGAAAAGCTGATCCGCCTCGGCCGGTGTCAGAACGCCGGTGGGTTCATCGAGGATCAGAATCTCGGCCTTACGGTACAGCGCCTTCAGGATCTCGACCCGCTGCTGCATCCCTACGCCGATCTCGTCGATGCGTTTGTCGGGGTCAACGAACAGTTCGTATTCTTCTTCCAGTTCTTTCAACTCTTTGCGGGCCTTGGCCAGAGACGGGGCCAGCAGCCCGCCATCCTCGGCGCCCAGAACGATGTTTTCCAGAACGGTGAAATTCTCGACCAGTTTGAAATGCTGAAACACCATCCCGATGCCCGCAGCAATCGCCGCCTGACTGTCAGGGATGTCGGTCTTGGTGCCGTTGATCCAAATCTCACCCTTATCGGCTTTGTAAAAACCGTAGAGAATGCTCATCAGCGTGGATTTGCCCGCACCGTTTTCACCGATGATCCCGTGGATCGTGCCAGGGGCGACGCTGATGGAAATGTCTTTGTTGGCCTGAACCGGCCCAAAGGCTTTGGAAATCCCTTTGAGCTCAATGGCGGGGACGGTCATGTCTTGTCCTCAGATTGCCGAAGGGCCGCGCGGATCGCGGCAGAGTGGATGCGAGGCGGAGGTTAAACCCCCGCCCCGCGCGATATCAGAACTGCAGTGCCGGGCAGCTGTCGTTCTCGTAATAGCTGACAACGCTGACATTGCCGTCGATGATGTCCTGACGGGCTTTTTCAACGGCTGCTTTCATCTCATCTGAGACCAGTTCAGCGTTGTTTTCGTCCATTGCGACGCCAACCCCTTCTTCGGCCAGACCCATGGCGAAGACACCGGTTTCCAGATTGTCGCCTGCGTTCATCGCGTCGTAAACGGCGACGTCAACACGCTTCAGCATCGAGGTCAGAACCTTGCCCGGGTGCAGGTGGTTCTGGTTGCTGTCCACGCCGATCGACAGGATGCCTTCGTCGGCTGCGGTTTGCAGAACACCAACGCCGGTGCCGCCAGCGGCAGCATAGACCACGTCAGCGCCCTGACTGATTTGCGCCTTGGTCAGCTCGGAGCCTTTCACCGGGTCATTCCAAGCCGCTGGGGTTGTGCCGGTCATGTTTGCAACCACGTTGATATCCGGGTTCACAGCTTTCGCACCTTGCGCGTAGCCGCAGCCGAAGTGGCGGATCAACGGAACATCCATACCGCCGATGAAACCGATGGTGCCGGATTCCGAGGCCATGGCGGCCATCATGCCAACCAGATACGAACCTTCATGCTCGGCAAAGCCAACCTGACGCAGGTTAGGCGCGTCCAGCCAGTTCACGTCGACCACGACAAATTTCGTATCGGGGTAATCACCGACAACCGTGCTGAGCGGATCGGCCATTGCGAAACCCATGGTGATGATCGGGCTCAGGCCAGCTTCGGCAAAGCGGCGCAGAGCCTGTTCGCGCTGGGCTTCGGACTGCAGTTCGATCTCACGGTAGGTGCCACCGGTTTCTTCGGCCCAACGTGACGCGCCGTTATGTGCAGCCTCGTTGAACGACTTGTCGAACTTGCCGCCCAAGTCAAAGATCAGGGCCGGTTCGGCCAAGGCCGCACCAGCAGTCAGCGCGACGGCGGCGGCAGCGCCCATCAAGGATTTCATCAGGGTCATTTCATACTCCCGTTGGTTATTGTCGGTTGGGGCCAAGATAGTCCCGTTTACCCACTGTGAGCGAGCATAACTGTTGTGATGGCGGGAATTAAGGGCGTTTGCAACAGGCTGGGTCAACTGATTTTTGACCGGCTGGTCGAAAAAACCGATTGCTGCCCCTCAGGTCAGGTCACATTCCATAACAATTGCGTCGATTTTTTCAGCGTTTTCGCGCAGATAGTAGCCTTTGCGCAGGCCGCATTGCGTGTATCCGCACCGATTATAGAGCGCGATGGCGGGGTGGTTGTCTGCCGCAACGTCCAGAAAGGCGCGGGTTGCGCCCAACTTTCGGGCTTTCGCGTGCCATTCGTGCATGGACTTCAGTGCCAGACCTTGTCGCTGGTGGCTGGGATGTGTGGCAATCGTTAACAACTCGGCCTCATCCGCGATGACCTGGAACAGGGCAAAAGACTCAGCAGTTCCAACGACATGGGTGAACCGGTTGTCCAGCAGATCGGCGAACTCACGGTCCATCCAGGGGCGCGACTGGGTAAAGGCCGCCGCGTGAGTATAGGCCAGGTCCTGCGGGGTCATCCGTCCAGCAAAACCGGAGGCGTGTCCTTTGACGGCGCCGCATCCGCAGGCCGTACATAAAGCGGGGCCGGGGGCGTGGTGACGCTCTGCCAGTTTTGCGCCGCCAGCCGAGCGATGGCCTGCACCTGCGCGTCTGCGTCACCGTTCAGGATCAGAGGTCCGAGTGATTCTGCCTTCTCCTGCGCCATCAACTCCGGGTTCTGCCCGGGCAGCGCGATATAGACCTGTTCGCGTGGGGCGTGGATTGCGGGCAGGCCATCTCCGACCTCAGCCAATGCGTCGAAGCCCGAAACGCCCACGGCCGGAATTCCAAGCCCCAGCGCCAGTCCCCGCGCAGCCGAGACCGAGATACGGATGCCGGTGAAATTTCCCGGACCGATCCCGACACCGATGGCCGTCAGGTCTCGCCATGTGCTGCCTGCTTCGGCCAGAACCTCTTCCAACAGCGGCATCAACCGCTCGGCCTGACCGCGTGTCATGGGTTCGGTGCGAGAGACGAGGATGCTGTCACCCCGCAACAAAGCGGCCGCGCAATGCGCGGCCGATGTATCAAATGCCAGAATCAGGGGATCAGACGGCAACGGGGCGCACCTCGGTCACCTCTGGGATGTAGTGGCGCAGCAGGTTTTCGATCCCCATTTTCAGCGTCAGGGTCGAGGACGGGCAACCCGCGCAGGCGCCCTGCATGTGCAGGTAAACAACACCGCGTTCAAACCCGTGGAAGGTGATGTCACCCCCATCCTGAGCCACCGCCGGACGCACGCGGCTGTCCAGCAGGTCTTTGATCTGGTTGACGATTTCCGCGTCTTCACCGGTATGTTCCGCGTGACCCGAAGCGGGCTGTGCATCCGAGCCCAGCACCGGCTGACCAGATTGGAAATGCTCCATCACCGCACCCAGAATGGCGGGCTTGATGTGATCCCACTGAACGTCGTCCGATTTGGTCACGGTCACGAAGTCATTGCCCAGGAACACGCCGGTCACTCCGCTAACTGCAAAGATGCGTTTGGCCAGGGGCGATCTTTCCCCGGCTTCCGCCGAAGGGAAGTCTGCGGTTCCGGCCTCCAGAACGATCTGGCCGGGCAAGAATTTCAGCGTTGCGGGGTTCGGCGTGGATTCGGTCTGGATGAACATGTCGCGGCTCCGTTTCAGTTGTGACTGATATGCGGGTCCGGGCCGGGGAAGTCAAGATTTGGAACCGTTCTAAATTTCACCCGCCAGTTGCATGGCTTCATCCAGTCGGTCATCGCCCCAGAACAGTTCATCCCCCACCAGAAAGCTGGGAGCTCCGAATATGCCCTTAGCCTGGGCCGTTTTCGTCTGTTCGATCAGGGCGGCCTTGATATCCGGGTCCTGACAGCGGGCCAGCGTTTCGGCAGGCAGGCTGGCCTGCGAAAGGCAATCAACCAGCACATCATCGTCCGAGATATTCAGCCCATCGACAAACTCCGCAGCATAAACGGCGCGGACAAACGCGGCCCTTTGCGGTTGGGCGTCAATCGACAACACAAGCCGCGCAGCCTTCAAGCCATTCTGTGGAAACGGATCTGGCCGGGCGAATGGCAGTCCGCGCCGGGCCGACAGCCGCTCCATATCGCGCCACATATAGCGCCCCTTGGCGGGGTAGATGTTGAACGGCGAATTGTCCCATCCCTGCGCGGCGAAAATCGGACCCAGCAGAAAGGGGTGCCATTCAACGGCGACGCCGTGCTGGGCTGCCAAATCCTCGATCCGCACCGCGCTGAGATAAGAATAGGTCGAGGCGAATTCGAACCAGAACTGGATGCTGCGCGACATGGGTGGGCCTCAGGTGATCTCTTCCAGCTTTTCTTTGCTCAGGTCGCCGGGAACGATGGTGATCGGGATCGGCAGGCTGCCCGAATTCTTGGTCAACTGCGTCACCAGCGGGCCGGGGCCTTTCTTTTCGACACCCGCACCGAGTACCAGCACCCCGATTTCAGGATCGGACTGAACGTGTTCGATGATTTGAGGAACCGGGTCTCCTTCGCGGATCGCCAGTTCCGGGTCAACGCCTTGCTTGTCCCGCATCCATTTTGCGAACACTTCATAGTGAGCGTGGATACGTTCGCGCGACTCTTCGCGCATCGTTTCGGCCACCCCGATCCAGTGATTAAACTCATCCGGGGGGATAACCGACAGGATGGTCACGCCGCCGCCCGTATGGGCTGCACGCATGGCGGCAAAGCGCATCGCGTTCAGGCATTCGCGGCTGTCATCCAGAACGACCAGAAATTTGCGCATAAAGTGTCCTCAGTTGTTTCAGGCGATCATGCCCGACCTATTGCGTGCTGGCAACCAGAGCCTAGCGCGTGCTTGCCGCCCAGTCCCAATACATCTCGCGCGCCCGGCGGACGATGGGGCCGACTTGATATTGGGTGTCTTGGATCGCGGTGACCGGGGTGATCTTGCTCATGTTGCCGGTCATGAAGACCTCATCCGCCTTGTGGAAATCCTCAAAGCTGAGGATGGCTTCGTGAACGGTCACGCCGTCCGCGCGCAGGTTCTTGATATGGCGGGCGCGGGTGATTCCGGCCAGAAAAGTGCCGTTGGGAGTGGGGGTGAAGACCTCGCCATCCCGGACCATGAAGATATTGGCGGTTGCGGTCTCGGCTACATGGCCCAGAGCGTCGGCAACCAGCGCATTGGAAAAACCGTTGGAGCGCGCCTCTTGCAGCATCCGCGCGTTATTGGGGTAAAGGCACCCGGCCTTGGCGTTCACGACCGAGGATTCCAGAACTGGGCGGCGGAACCGCGTATATCCCAGCGTGGCCGAGGCGGTTTCGGGGGCCATCGGAATCTCTTCCAGACAGATCGCAAAGCCGGTGCTGTTTTCCTGCGGGATGATGGCGGTCGCGTCGCCATCGATGCCCCAATACATTGGGCGGATGTAAACGGCAGATTCCGGGCCGAAGGCTTCCAGCCCTTCGCGGACGATCTCGACCATCTGTTCGGTCGTCACCGAGGGCGTCAACATCAGCGCCTCGGCGGATCGGTTCACGCGGGCGCAGTGCGCCTCAAGATCCGGGGCAACGCCGTCAAAGTAACGCGCGCCGTCAAAAACCGACGATCCCAGCCAAGCGCCGTGGTCAGCCGCCCGCATGATCGGGGCATTCCCGTCATGCCACTGACCTTCGAAATAGGTGCGGATATTCTTGCCGACTGCCATGACGCCCTCCCAAGCTTTTGCGCAAACCTAGGAAGACGTTAAGGCAAGGTCCAGAGCAATCAGCCCTGTTTTGCCCCTACCATACCCACGATTTCGTAGGTGTGCTGCAGGATCGGGGCAGCAATTGCCCGTGCCTTTTCCGCACCTTTGGCCAGAATCTGGTCGATTTCAGCCTCTTCACCCATCAAGCGGGCCATTTCAGACGAGATCGGCGCCAGTTTCGCAACCGCAAGTTCCGCCAGCATCGGTTTGAATTCACCGAACTGCTTGCCACCCATTTCTGCCAGAACCTGCTCGGGCGTCAGCTCGCTGAGCGCGGCATAGATGTTCACCAGGTTGCGCGCCTCGGGGCGCTCTGACAGGCCATCGATTTCCGAAGGCAGGGCATCCGGGTCTGTTTTGGCCTTGCGGATTTTCTTGGCGATCGTATCGGCGTCGTCGGTCATGTTAATGCGGCTCATATCTGACGGGTCGGATTTGGACATCTTTTTAGACCCGTCCCGCAGGCTCATGACGCGGGTCGCGGCCCCTTCGATCACCGGTTCGGTGATTGGGAAGAAATCGACGCCATAGTCATGGTTGAACTTGATCGCGATGTCGCGGGTCAGTTCCAGATGCTGTTTCTGATCTTCACCCACGGGAACATGTGTTGCGTGATAAGTCAGAATGTCCGCCGCCATCAGTGAGGGGTAGGCAAACAGACCCAGCGATGCGTTCTGCTGGTTTTTTCCCGCCTTGTCCTTCCACTGGGTCATCCGCTGCATCCAGCCCATACGGGCGACGCAGTTGAAGATCCACGCCAGTTGCGAATGCTCAGGCACCTGGCTTTGGTTGAACAGGATCGACATTTCCGGATCGAGCCCGGCAGCGATGAAGCCCGCGCAGAGTTCACGGGTCGAGTGCGCCAATTCCTTGGGGTCCTGCCAGACGGTGATCGCGTGCAGATCAACCATGCAATAGATGGTCTCCATCTCGGGCTGCTGCATATCCACAAACCGCTTGAGCGCACCCAGATAGTTGCCAAGGTGCAGGTTTCCCGAAGGCTGGATGCCGGAAAACACGCGCGGCGTGAACTTGGTTTCGGTCATCGAAGGGAACTCCCGTCTGGAAAAATAAGCCCCCGTCGCTTACCCATGAGGCCAAGGGACGTCAACAGCCGCGAAAGGCCAGCCCAATGAGCAGTGAGAATTATACACCCGCAGTGAACCCCCTGCCGCCGGTTGTGGTGGCTTTGGTGCTGTTCATCATGGGGGTCGAACTGGCCTTCACGCTTGGCGCACGCGGTCTGGTTGGCGGGCCGTCGGCGGTGGGTTGGCGGTTGGATGCGCTGCAAAGCTATTCTTTCTCGCCCGACATCTTCGACTGGATTATCGAGAACGGGCGCTGGCCGTTTGAACATGTGATCCGGTTCGTGACCTACCCGTTCGTATCGGGCAGCTTCACACAAGCCGTTTTTGTCTGCGTTTTCCTGCTGGCCATGGGTAAGATGGTGGCCGAGGTCTTTGGCGGGTTCCAGATGCTGATGGTCTTTGTGCTGTCCGGTGTGGGTGGCGCGCTGGCCTATGCCCTGCTGTTGGATCCCAGCTATCCGCTGGTCGGAGGGTTTCCCCCGGTCTATGGCCTGATCGGCGCCTTTACATGGCTGCTGTGGCGCAAACTGTCTTTGGTTGGCGAAAACCAGCACCGCGCCTTTGGCCTGATCGCAGCCCTGATGGGGATCCAACTGGTCTTTGGTCTGCTGTTCGGTGGCACCTCGGATTGGGTGGCCGATCTGGGTGGGTTTGCCACCGGATTTGGCCTGTCCTTCTTTCTGGCGCCGGGTGGCTGGGCGCGGATCGTGCGTCGCATTCGCCGCGATTGATCACGATCGGCGCAGGGCCTTTTTGAACTCGGATACTTCAAAAGCACCGAACAGATGGCCGAGGAAGAAATAGGAAGCGGCGGCAACTTTGATCAGAATGATCAGCGCCAAGTATCGCCAGCCGGGTAGGTCGAAGGTCCAGCCAAACAGGTGAATGGCGGCAAACAGCACAGCGCCCATCCCCAACGAGGCCGCAACGACGCGCCACGCCCGCCGCTTGAAGCGGGCGTCGAACCGGGCCTCTTCGCCCATGCGGCGTGCACCTAGGGTCAACAACCCAACCATCGCCCAACCGGCGGCCGAGGCCGCTATGGCCGGGGCAATCCAGCCCACCAGCGGATAAAGGCCAAAGGCAAGCACGGCATTCACGATCATGGCGACAATTGCATAGTGGAACGGGGATCGCGTATCCTCGCGCGCAAAATAGAGCGGTTGCAACAGTTTTTGCAGCATAAAGGCGGGCAGGCCGATACCATAGATGGCCACTGCCAGCGCCGTGGCCGCAGTGTCTTCGGCGCTGAACTGGCCACGCTCGAACAGGACCGAGACAATCGGGTTGGGCAAAACCACAAAGGCTACGGTCGAGGGGATGGTCAGCAGCAGGGTGAATTCACCGGCCCGGGAAAAGGCGTTGCGGGCACCGTCTTTGTCTCCGGCCCGCAGCCGCCGCGACAGGTCGGGCAGCAACACGATACCGACGGCTATTCCTACGACGCCCAGAGGAAGTTGATACAGTCGATCCGCCGCAAACAGCCAGCTGACCGCCTTTTCGGTTTTCGAAGCCACAAGCTGCCCCACCACCAGATTGACTTGCGTGACACCCATGGCCAAAGCCGCCGGAACGGCGATGCGCACCATATGGCGCATCTCGGGGCTGAGTTTCGGCAGGCCGGGGCGGATGCGAATACCGGCGCGTTCGGTCGCGACCCAAACCAATGTCAGTTGAGCAACCCCGGCCAGCGGAATGACGGTAATCAGCCAACGGATCACCTCACCGCCCATGGCTGCTGCGGCAATCAGGGCCGTGCAGGCAAAGATGTTCAGCAAAACAGGGGCAGCAGCGGCCGCGGCAAAGCGGCCGGTGGCGTTCAGTACGCCAGAAAACAGCGCCGCCAATGACATGAACAGGATGTAGGGGAAAACCACGTAACCGTAATCAACGGCCAGATCGAATCGTTCGTCGCCATGGAACCCCTCGGCTGTGATCCAGACCAAAGCGGGCATGAATACCATCGCCAGCCCGACCAGCGCCAAAACCGCCACGGCCAGCAGGTTGAACGCATCCTGCGCAAAGCCTTCGGCGTTTTCTCCGCCTTCTAAGCGCTTGGAAAACATCGGCACAAAGGCCGCGTTGAACGCGCCTTCGGCAAAGAAGCGGCGGAACATGTTAGGCAAGCGGAAGGCGGCGACAAAGGCGTCCATCACTGGCCCCGGCCCGATATAGGCGGTTAGCAGGATTTCCCGCAGGAAACCCAGGATACGGCTGGCCAGAGTCCAGAAGCCTACCGTGAACAGGCCCGAAAACAGCCGGATCTGCTTCATGAGGCCGCGCGCTCGGCGCCTTCGGTGATGGCTTTGCGCAGCTTGCCTTCAAGCGTGCGTTGCTTGCTGTCCGAATGGTATTTCAGCCCGAACATGTCCTTGACGTAGAACGTGTCCACCACCTGCTCGCCATATGTCGCGATCACCGCGTTAGCGATATAGACATTGGCGGCGGCCAGTGTGCGCGTCAGGTCATACAGCAGGCCGGGGCGGTCGCGGGTATCGACCTCGATGATCGTGTAAATCTCGGACCCGTCATTGTCGAAGGTGATGTGGGTCGGCACGTTGAACGCGCGTTCGCGTTTTTTGATCTTGTCGCGCGATTTCAGAGCCTCGCGGGCGACAACCTCGCCCTTCAGCGTCTTGTGGATCATTTGCGTCAGGCGCGGCAGGCGGCTGGCCTCGAACGGGTGGCCCTCGGCATCCTGAATCCAGAACGCATCGGTTACGTACCCGTCCTTGGTGGTGTAACTGCGCGCATCCACCACGTTGGCCCCGACCAGCGCCAGAGCCCCTGCGATCCGCGCAAAAATCCCTGGATGGTCGCCCATCGCAAAACAGGCGCGGGTGGCGTCGCGGTCCTCGTCGGGATGCAGGCGGATTTCCATCTCACCAGGGTCGCCGCTGTGTTCCAGTGCGCGCAGCATCTCAGCAAATTCCACATGGGTCGACAGGTTCAAACCCTGCCAATAGGGCGGGTAATGACGTCCGGTCTCGGCCTTGAGGTCCGCCTTGGACCAATCCGCCAGTTCGGCCCGCAGGACCTTTTTGGCCTCGGTGCCGCGGTTGGCGCGATTGAGGTCCTCCATCCCGGTTTCCAGCGCGCGCTTGGTTTCGGCGTGCAGGGCCCGCAGCAGAGTGGCCTTCCAGTTATTCCACGTGTCCGGCCCAACACCACGAATGTCGCAGACCGTCAGCACCGTCAGCAGGTCCAACCGTTTGACCGTTTTCACCGCCTTGGCGAAATCGCGCACGGTGCGCGGGTCCGAGATGTCTCGTTTCTGCGCCATATCCGACATCAGCAAGTGATACCGTACCAGCCATTCCACAGTTTCCGAATCCGCCTTATTCAAACCCAAACGCGGAGCAACCTTACGTGCAATTTGCGCACCGAGTATCGAGTGATCCTCAGGTCGTCCTTTAGCGATGTCATGCAGCAGCAACGCGACATAGAGAACTTTGCGGTTAACCCCGCCCTCGAGAATCGACGAGGCCAGCGGCAGTGATTCCACCAACTCTCCGCGTTCGATCTGGGCAAGGTTGGCGATACACTGGATGGTGTGCTCATCGACCGTATAGCTGTGATACATGTTGAACTGCATCATCGCCACGATGTGTTCGAACTCAGGCAGAAAGGCAGACAGAACACCCAGTTCATTCATTCGGCGCAGGGCACGCTCGGGGTTGCCGTGCTTCAGCATCAGATCAAGGAAGATGCGCTGCGCTTCTTTGTCTTCGCGCATCTCTTCGTCGATCAGATGAAGGTTAGCGCTGACCAATCGCATCGCATCCGGGTGGATCAACATACCCGTCCGCAGGCCCTCTTCAAACAGGCGCAGCATGTTCAGCTTGTCAGTCAGAAATGTATCGGCGTTGGCGATGTCCAGACGACCATGCACGACGGCATAGCCTGCTTTGACACGCGGGCGGCGACGAAAGATGCGCTCCAGTAGGGGGGCGCTCTTGATATGAGTCGCTTCCAGCTTTGTCAGGAAGATGCGTGTAAGTTCACCCACCCGCGTGGCTTCGCGGAAATAGCGCTGCATGAACACTTCGACGGCACGACGCCCAGCTCGGTCTTCATACCCCATGCGAGAGGCGACCTCGACCTGCATATCAAAGGTCAGTTGTTCGGTCGCGCGGCCGGTGACCAGATGTAGATGAGAGCGGACGGCCCAAATGAAATCTTCGGCCTTTACGAAGGTTTCGAATTCCTCAGGTGTGAAGAGTCCCAAAGGAACCAGTTCGGCCACATCCTGAACACCATAGGTATATTTTGCGATCCAGTAGAGTGATTGCAGATCGCGCAGCCCGCCCTTGCCCTCTTTGACGTTGGGCTCGACCATATAGCGCTGGCCTTGCTTTTTGTGGCGCTCGTCCCGTTCCTGCAGCTTGGCTTCGATGAATTGCCGCTCGCTGCCCTTGAACAGGTCGGCTTTCAGACGGGTTTCCAGTTCAGCCCCTAGGTCCTTGTCCCCCGCCAGATAACGCTGTTCCAGCATGGCGGTGCGGATGGTGAAATCCTCGGCCCCGAGACGCAGGCAGTCTTTGATGGTGCGCGACGAATGCCCGACCTTCAGCCGCAGATCCCACAGGATGTAGAGCATGGATTCGATGACGCTCTCGGCCCAGGCGGTGATCTTGTACGGTGTCAGGAACAGCAGATCGACATCCGATGACGGGGCCATCTCTCCCCGCCCGTAGCCTCCAACTGCCATTACCGCCATTTTCTCACCCTGCGTCGGCGTCGCCAACGGGTGCAGATACACGCTCGAGACTTTCATGGCAGCACAGACCAACCCGTCGGTAAGATAAGTATAAGAATGGGTCAGTGGCCGCGCATCAAAGGGGCGTTTGGAAAAAGCATCGGCAATGGCCTGACGCCCGGCTTTCTGAGCATCACGCAGAACCCGCACAGTTTCATTGCGTCGCGCGGCATTGTCCGAGGTATTGTCGAAGGCTTCCGACAGCTGTGCCATGACGGCGGCGCTGTCGAATATTTCATCGGCCGGGCAAATCAGCTCACCCTTTGGGGTGAGCGTCAGCACCGTTTGATCAGAAACCGGCGCCTGAGAAGCTTTGTGGGGCAGGGTCAATCACTACTACCTGTTTATTCTGGATCGTGGCCACAGCCAGACCACGTTCATTCGTACCGTTCGGACGCAGGCGGAAGATGCCACCGACGCCCTGGAAACCGGCGTTCTGTGTCAGCGCCGAGGCGGTCAGCGCGTTGGATTTTCCCTGACCAACCAGCGCAGCGATAGCTGCTATACCGTCATAAGCCAAGCCGCTGATTGGGTGTGGAGCCTCGCCATAGGTGTTGTTGTACCGCTGGCGGTAGGCCTGCGCCTTGGAAGGATCAGGCAACGCGAACCAGCCACCCTGTACACCCGGCAGGTCCAGTGTTTGTGGCGGGATGTCCCAGCGCGTCAGGCCAATATACTGGGTGTTTGTAGGGGAAACGCCCGCTTCGGGCAGCAATTGAGTGAAAAGCGGTAGCGCTCCTGCCGTGGTCGCTGTCAGGAACAGAGAATCAGCGCCTGAGGCGTCTACGGTCGCTTTGACATTTGGTACAGAGTTAATGACGCCTTGTTGCGACCGATCGTAGCCGATCGAACCAGCGTTGTTCACCCGGCTGCTGCTCAGCGCATTTGCAATGGCGGTCTGACCCAATTGCCCCGCACTATCGTTGCTGTGGACTATGACCATATTGCTCTTGCCCTGCGACCCGGCAAAGCTGACCAGTCGATTGGCCGTGTTGTCAAAGGTCGGGCCAAGCACGAATACATTGCCGCCTGCAATGCTTGTGTTGTTTGAAAAGGACAGCACGTTGACGTTGTTGTTCAACACTGCAAGGCCAGCTGAATTCGCCGCTTGCGCATAGACCGGTCCCAGAATGATTTTTGCCCCATCGGCAACCGCGCGTTGCGCAACTTCGGCCGCTGTATTCGAGCTGCCGCGCGTATCATAGACACGCAGATCGATTTTGACATTCTGCAGATCGGCCATCGCCAGACGAGCCGCGTTTTCAAGGCTGCGCGCCAGTGCTGCGTCGCCAGCCTGTCCCGATCCTGCGGGTACCAGAAGGGCAACAGGGACGGGTTCGGATGTGTCAATCGACGGTCCTCCGCCGATACCTGTGGTTTCACACGCGGTCAGAAAGGCGGCGGTTGCCAGCACGGCGGCGGTACGCGCCAGCTTGCGAACGGGCTTGCAAACGGTAAACATCTGAATGAAAACTCCCTGTCCCGGCGGCTTGGGGTGCCACCTATCTATTGCGCCGCGATAATAAACGTCACGCTGTGAGGGTCCAGCTTTGAATTTCCAAAAAGTCAGATTGGGCGCCGGCCTGTATTTTGTTGCCACTCCGATTGGAACGGCCCGCGATATTACGCTCAGGGCGCTGGACGTGCTGGCATCGGCGGACGTGATCGCCGCCGAGGATACTCGAAGCCTGCGCCGGTTGATGGAGATTCACGGCGTTCCGCTCGAGGGGCGGCGCATTCTGGCCTATCACGATCACAGTGGCGCGGGTGCACGCGGAAAGATTCTGGATGCTTTGGCTGAGGGAAAATCGGTTGCCTACGCGTCCGAAGCGGGAATGCCTCTGATCGCTGACCCTGGATACGATTTGGGGCGGCAGGCCGCCGAGGCCGGGCATGTGGTGACCTGCGCGCCGGGGCCGTCGGCGGCTTTGATGGCTCTGACTTTGGCGGGTCTGCCGACGGATGCGTTCTTTTTCGCGGGCTTTCTGCCCAATGCGTCCGGTGCGCGTCGGTCGCGAATTGAGGCATTGCGGGATGTGCCCGGCACGCTGGTATTCTACGAATCGCCGAAACGTGTGGCCGCCTGCCTGTCGGATCTGGCCGAGGTGTTGGGGGAAAACCGCCCTGCCGCGATGTGTCGCGAGTTGACCAAAAAGTTCGAAGAGGTCCGGCGTGGGTCTCTGGGCGACCTCGCGGCAGAATTGCAAGGGCAGACGGTCAAAGGTGAAATCGTCTTGCTTGTGGATCGTGGTCATTCGGAAACTGTTAACGAGTCCGATGTAGAAGAGGCTCTGAAACGGGCTTTGGAAACGCATTCGGTGCGGGATGCGGCGGATTTAGTGTCAGAAATGTATAAAATGCCGCGTCGTCCGATCTATCAGAAGGCCCTGAAAATGGGAAAGGGATGACATGACCGCGCGATCTGTCCGAAGTTCGGTTTCTTATCACGCCGGACAGGCGGCGGAGCAGCAGGTGGCATCCGACTACGAGCGGCGCGGGTTCTCAATCGCGCATCGTCGCTGGCGCGGGGCCGGGGGAGAGATCGACCTGATCGCCCGCAACGCGGATGGCGTCGTTTTCATCGAGGTCAAGAAAAGCACCAGTTTTGAGATGGCCGCGGCCCGGATCAGCCGCCGCCAGATGGATCGAATTTATGCCTCTGCCGCTCAGTTTCTGGAAACCGAACCCGGCGGACAACTGACCAACGCCCGGTTTGATGCCGCCTTGGTGGATGCCTCGGGGGCTGTTCAAATCATCGAAAACGCCTTTGGCCAGGCCTGACCCCCATTGAACCCATGGCCCTGCTGGGCCATGTATCTGGCGTGAAACTGAGGGACACGCCATGAAAATCGCCTTTCAGATGGACCCGATCGGGGCCGTGGATATCAATGCAGACAGCTCATTCCGCTTGGCCGAAGAGGCGCAAGCGCGCGGGCACACGCTGTTTTTCTACGGGCCAGATCAACTGGCCTATCAGGAAGGGCGCATCACCGCGCGCGGTCATGACATGAAGGTGCAGCGCGTAGCAGGTAACCCGGCAGAGCTGAGGCCAGAGCGCGAGGTTGATCTGGCCGAGTTCGACGTGATCTGGCTGCGTCAGGATCCTCCGTTCGACATGCATTACATCACATCGACCCACCTGCTGGACCGTCTGAAAGGGCAGGCGCTGGTGGTCAACGATCCGTTTTGGGTGCGCAACTACCCCGAAAAACTGCTGGTTCTGGACTTCCCTGACCTGACGCCTCCGACAACGATTGCGCGCGACCTTCAGACGATCAAGGCGTTCAAGGAAAAGCATGGCGATGTCATCCTGAAACCGCTCTATGGTAATGGTGGTGCGGGGGTGTTCCGGCTGGACGCAAATGACCGCAACCTGACCTCACTGCATGAGCTGTTCACTGGTTTCTCACGCGAGCCGCTGATCGTTCAGAAATTCCTGCCCGATGTCAGCAATGGCGACAAAAGGGTGATTCTGGTGGATGGCGAACCGGTCGGCGCGATCAACCGCGTTCCGGCAAAAGGTGAAACCCGATCGAACATGCATGTGGGTGGCCGCCCCGAAAAGATCGGCCTGTCCGAGCGTGATCTTGAGATTTGTGCCGCGATTGGCCCCCTGCTGAAAGAAAAGGGTCAGGTCTTCGTCGGAATCGACGTGATCGGGGACTATCTGACCGAGATCAACGTGACTTCACCCACCGGCATTCAGGAGCTGGAGCGGTTTGACGGCAAAAATATCGCCGAAAAGATTTGGCAGGCGATTGAGGCCAAGCTCTAAGCCGCGACCTTAGCGCTGATGCGAAAGCTCAGCGCCTCGGCCACGTGGGGGCGTCTGACATCCGCTGTGCCCTCCAGATCGGCAATTGTGCGCGCCACCCGCAGAATGCGGTGAAAGGCGCGGGCCGACAGGCCGAAACGCTCGGCGGCCTTCAACAGCAACTCCTTGCCCTCGGGGTCCGGGGCTGCGATCTCTTCCAGAATCGTACCTTCGACATCGGCGTTTTGCCGGGTCGACGTACCCGCAAAACGGTCTGCCTGAATTTCACGAGCTGCCTCAACGCGCGCCGCAACCGTGGCCGAGCTGTCGCCTGAGGGTGGCAGATCAAGGTCCGTAAAGCCCACCGGCGGGACCTCAATCCGCAGATCGAAACGATCCATCAACGGGCCGGAAATCCGCCCCAGATAATCCTCACCGCACACAGGTGCGCGCGAGCAGGCGCGGGCCGGATCGGTCAGGTAACCGCATTTGCAGGGATTGGCGGCGGCCACCAGCATGAAGCGACAGGGATATTTCACATGTGCATTGGCGCGGGCGACCATGACCTCTCCGGTCTCAATCGGTTGGCGCAGGGTTTCCAGTACGGTGCGCGGGAATTCGGGGAACTCGTCCATGAACAGAACGCCATTGTGAGCGAGCGAGATTTCCCCCGGTTTCGCTCCCTTGCCGCCACCGACGATAGCCGCCATCGAAGCCGTATGGTGTGGTTCGCGAAATGGGCGGGTTCGGCTGATGCCACCTTCGTCCAGCAATCCACACAGCGATTGGACCATCGAGGTTTCCAAAGCCTCGATCGGGGTCAGCGGTGGTAGAATACCGGGCAGGCGCGCGGCTAGCATGGATTTGCCTGAGCCGGGCGTGCCAATCATGATCAGATGGTGACGCCCTGCGGCAGCGATTTCCAAAGCACGTTTAGCCCGTTCCTGTCCCTTCACATCGCGCAGATCGCGGGCGCTAGGCGCAAGACTCACCTCGCCCGGTTTGGCGACGGGTAGCGGGGCTTGGCCCGAGAAATGCCGTACCACATCGCCCAGTGACCCGGCCCCGATCACCTGAGTGGCATCGACCCATGCGGCCTCGGCACTGGAGGCGCGGGGGCACAGCAGAGTGCGATCCTCGGCGGCTGCGGTCATGGCGGCGGGTAGGGCACCGACAACCGGCACCAAAGAGCCGTCCAGTGACAGTTCACCCAGCGAAACAGCGCCTTCGGCGGCGTCGGGCGGGATAATTTCCAACGCTGACAGTAAAGCCACTGCGATGGGCAGGTCGAAATGGCTGCCCTCTTTTGGCAGGTCGGCAGGGGACAGGTTGATGGTGATCCGTTTCGATGGCAGGGCGATGGCCATCGAACTCAGTGCGCTACGAACGCGATCGCGGGCCTCGGACACCGCCTTGTCGGGCAGGCCGACGATGGAAAAGGCGGGCAGACCCGGCGAGACGGCACATTGCACCTCGACCGGGCGGGCATCGACCCCTTGGAAAGCAACGGTATGAGAACGGGCGACCATGAACGACCTTTTTGGTTAACAGGTCGTTGCTGCCATGATCGCGGTTTAAGAATCGTTAACGGCGCTCACCATTGCGGTGAATTTCGGCCATGCCCCCGGGTCTGCGACGGTTTTGTCGCGGCAGAACGCGTTGCAGAAGCCCCAACGCTGCCCATCAAGTTCCAGAAAATGAGTGACCGGTTTACCGGAATAGGGGCATTTGGCATTGACCGAGGGGCCGTCTTCGACAGGGCGTGCGTCCGAAGGCTCGCCGATTGGCCATGGCAGTGATGGCAGGTCCAGCGCATAGGGAAAGGGATCATAGGTCAGGGTCAGCCCCATCGCGCGCCATTGCCGAACCGGCGTGTCCGCGAGCAACTCAACACAGTAGGCGCGGTTGGCATCGGAAACCGGCAGGCCATACCCGATGATCCGCGCGGCCACAGGCGTATAGAACACATCCGCCAAGGAATAATAACCGAAGAGCGGGCCACTTTCTGCACCGGATACCGCGCGGGCATGTGCCCAGAGCGTTTCGATACGGTTCAGATCAGCCAGCGTCTCGGGCGACGGGTCAAACCCCTGCCAGCAATGTTTCAACTGCATCGGGCATTCCCCGCGCAAGGCGGTGAACCCGGCGACCATCTCGGCACAGAGCCACCGGGCGGTGGCGCGTGCAGCGGGATCAGTGGGCCACAACCCAGTCTCGGGGTGACGCTCGGCAAGGGTCTCGGCCATGGCGAGGCTTTCGCCAACGACCATGCCGTCCGGCAGGCGCAGGGCGGGCACGAGGCGCGCGGGGGCAAGGGCGCTCATATCCTCGGCCATGGTGCCGGAATAGAGGCCGATCATATGGCTTCGATAAGGCAGGTCGAACTTTTCCAGCATCAGCCAGCCACGCATGGACCAGCTGGAAAACAGGCGGTCTCCGATAAACAAATCATAGGTCATGGTGTAACGATGGCGCGGCAGAACCGATCCGTAAATCAGTGATTTGTGCGGGGTATGATCACGGGAGGTGATTGATCCGCCCTACCGACCAGCGGTCGCCGTGATGGGTAATGTCGGTGACCGAGAGGTTGTCGATCCGGTGGCTGAACGCCTCTTGTGCGTCGATGTCGAGGGCGCGCTGAACCTGCGTCAGGATCACGCCGAAATGGGCGACGATAACCAGATCGCGCGCGGTGTGGTCCGTGATGAGGCGGTCGATCGCGGCATCGACACGGGCGCGCACCTCGTTCCAGCTTTCGCCCTCGGGCGGGCGCACGTCGCCGGGGTTGTCCCAATAGGCAAAGGCCAGTTCGGGGTCTTCGGCCTCAATGTCTTTGAAGCCGCGCAGTTCCCATGTGCCGAAATGAATCTCGCGCAGGTCGCGGTGATGCGGCAGGCGCTGACGCGTCCCCTGAATGGCCGAGGCGGTGTCGGCGGCACGGGAAAGGTCGGAGGAAACAATCAGAGCACCGTCTGGCAGGTGATCATGCAACCGCGCAATGGCCGCCTGATCGCTGAGGTCAGCGGGGATGTCGGACCAGCCGACCATGGTTTTCGCATGGGTTGGGCCGTGACGGACAAGATGCAGGCGGGTCATGGCAATTGACCCTTTAGAACCAGCGGAAGTCCGGCGGTGACCTGCACGGCCAGATCGGCCTGCGCTGCCAGGCCGATATTCAGTCGCCCCTGCGCCTCGCGGAACCGGCGGGACAGGGCATTGTCGGGCACGATGCCGTGGCCGACCTCGTTCGAGACAATGACAATCGGGGCACGGCAGGATTTAAGCGCCTGCAACAGTGCGGACTGCGCCTGTTCCAGATCGTTTTCGGCCAGCAGATGGTTGGTCAGCCACATGGTTGCGCAGTCGATCAGACAGATATGGTCTGGCGTCAAGTCAGCCAGCGCAGGCCCCAGATCAAAGGGGGCCTCAACAGTTTCCCAACCTTCGCCTCGCTGGACAATGTGGCGTTGGACCTTGTCGCGCATCTCGTCATCAAACACTTGTGATGTGGCGATGTAGATACGATTTTTATTAGATAAAACAACAAGTTGCTCGGCAAAAGCCGACTTGCCAGAGGCTGCGCCGCCCAACACAAAGGTTAAATCAGGATACACTGTGATTACCTTTCATGTGATCCACCCGGCTTTGTTCTGCGTATCGACCTTAGGTCGGCAAGGCAAGTCCGGCCCGCGCCTGTGAAAAGGGGAGATTTCTATGGCACTGGACAATGCGAACGATTTTTCGATGTCCCGGCAAGCGATGAAGGCCGAACTGCTGGACGCGGAGACCGAACTGAAACTGGCTTACGCGTGGCGCGATGAGCGTGACGAACAGGCGCTGCACCGGTTGATCACAGCCTATATGCGGCTGGCGATTTCGATGGCGGCCAAATTCAAACGCTATGGCGCGCCAATGAACGATCTGATTCAGGAGGCCGGTCTGGGCCTAATGAAGGCTGCTGACAAGTTCGACCCCGACCGAGGCGTGCGATTTTCGACCTATGCGGTTTGGTGGATTAAGGCGAGCATTCAGGACTATGTGATGCGCAATTGGTCAATGGTGCGAACCGGGTCGACCTCCTCGCAGAAATCCCTGTTTTTCAACATGCGCCGAGTTCAGGCGCGCCTTGAACGCGAAGCTGCGACCGAGGGCATGGATCTGGATCGCCATCAACTGCACCAGATGATTGCTGCCGAGATTGGTGTGCCCCTGCGTGATGTAGAGATGATGGAAGGGCGGCTGTCCGGCTCTGATTTCTCATTGAACGCGGTGCAGTCGGCCGATGAGGACGGGCGCGAGTGGATTGACGCGTTGGAAGATGAACGCGCGCAGGCCGCTGAGACGGTCGAAAACAGCCATGACACCGAACAATTGCGCGAATGGCTGGTGACGGCCATGCAGGCTTTGAACGACCGCGAAAGGTTCATCGTGCGTGAACGTAAACTGCGTGAACCGTCACGCACGCTGGAAAGCCTTGGGCAGGAACTTGGGTTGTCCAAAGAGCGTGTGCGGCAGCTTGAGGCGGCGGCGTTCGTTAAAATGCGCAAGAACCTTGAAGCTCAATCGCGCGAGGTGCAACACTTCATCGCATGAGACAGCTTGCGATTCTGCTTTGTGCACTAGTGGTTATGGCCCAGCCCGGCCATGCCGAAGACCTTATCCCCGATGACGTCCTTGCTGCGATGACCTCGGCAGACGTGGTCATTCTGGGTGAGATCCATGACAACCCGCAGCACCACGTCATTCAGGCCGAGGCATTGAAGGCCATAAAACCATCAGCCGTTGTCTGGGAGATGGTGACCGAAGAAAGTGCGCAGCGTCTTGCGGACAAGGCTGTATCCGATCCCGAAGAGCTGGCGCGCATACTGGATTGGATTGAATCCGGCTGGCCGCCGCTCAGCATGTATTATCCGGTGTTTCAGGCCTCGGACGCGCCGGTTTATGGTGCCATGGTGCCGCGTACCGCAGCCCGTGCCGCAATGGAGCGGGGCGCAGCGACTGCCTTGGGCGCCGATGCGGCACGCTATGGTCTGACCGTTCCTTTACCGGCTGACGAACAAGCCGCGCGTGAGGCTGATCAACTGGCCGCCCATTGCGATGCGATCCCTGAAAGTTCGTTGCCGCAGCTGGTGGCGATTCAACGGCTGCGCGATGCGGTTTTGACCCGTGCCATTCTGCGGGCCACCGATGAAACCGGCGGACCGGTTGCGGTTATTACGGGCAATGGCCACGCGCGAAAGGATCGGGGCATTCCAACATTTCTGTCTCGGATGCGTCCGGGCTTGAAAGTGTTTGTACTGGGGCAATCCGAGGATGGCTTGGTGAACGGAGAGTTTGACGCTGTCATCGACAGTCCGAGTATCGAACGCGAAGATCCCTGCTTGGCGTTTAAGACATCTAATTAACCGCTGGAACTGTCCGGTCTGCTTGCCTAATGTCGGGGCCGACCGGGACGGGAAGGGCTCAACATGCTGGCATCGAAACGCATTCTGCTGATCATCGGCGGTGGGATCGCGGCGTATAAATCGCTGGACCTGATCCGGCGTTTACGGGAACGCGGCGCGACGGTGACACCGGTGCTAACCCGCGCAGCTGAGGAATTCGTGACACCCCTGTCGGTGTCTGCTTTGGCCGGAGAAAAGGTGTACCGCGATCTGTTTGACCTGACGGATGAGGCAGAGATGGGGCATATTCAATTGTCGCGCTCGGCCGATCTGATCGTTGTGGCCCCGGCGACAGCTGACTTGATGGGCAAGATGGCAGGGGGTCTGGCCAATGATCTGGCCTCGACCCTGCTGATGGCGACCGATACGCCTGTCCTGTGTGCCCCTGCGATGAACGTACGGATGTGGGATCACCCCGCCACGCAGCGCAACCTGACACAGTTGCAGGCGGATGGCGTCCGTTTTGTTGGCCCGAACGAGGGCGATATGGCCTGCGGTGAATACGGTCCCGGACGCATGTCGGAACCGCTTGAGATCGTCGCCGCGATTGAGGCGGAGTTGGGTGGCGGTCCGCTGAACGGCAAACGAGTGCTTGTGACCTCGGGGCCGACGCATGAACCCATAGACCCGGTACGCTATATCGCTAATCGGTCCTCGGGGGCGCAGGGCGCCGCAGTGGCGCGGGCGCTTACCGCGTTGGGCGCCGAGGTGGTGTTTGTAACCGGCCCTGCAGATGTGCCGCCGCCCGACGGGGTGCAGGTTGTGACGGTTGAAACTGCCCAACAGATGTCCGACGCGGTGGACGCCGCGCTGCCCGTTGATGCAGGTGTGTTTGCGGCAGCGGTTGCAGATTGGCGCGTTTCCAGCGCCTCGGACAAGAAACTGAAGAAAAGCCGCGATGGTTTGCCGGTGCTTGAGTTCGCCGAAAACCCCGACATTCTGAAACGTGTCTCACATATGGAAAAAGGTCGCCCTGCGTTGGTCGTCGGATTCGCGGCCGAGACGGATAATGTGATCGAACACGCCACTGCCAAACGAGGGCGCAAGGGCTGTGACTGGATCGTGGCGAATGATGTCAGCCCGGCAACGGGGATCATGGGTGGGTCCGAGAATGCGGTGATCCTGATTTCGGACGCCGGTGCCGAGGAATGGCCGCGCATGGGCAAGGACGAAGTGGCCAAGCGGCTGGCGACCAGAATCGCCGACGCGCTGAGCAGCTAAACCAAAGGAGCAGTGATGGTTGCTATTCGTGTGATCCGAGAGGAGGGGTTCGATCCGTCGGTTCCTCTGCCATCCTATGAAACCTCCGGGGCGGCCGGAGCGGATGTGCGGGCGAACCTACCGAAGGGGGCCTCGATCACGCTGGAACCGGGACAACGCGCTTTGGTGCCAACGGGCCTGCGTATCGAAATCCCGCAGGGGTTCGAGGTTCAGGTGCGTCCCCGCTCGGGTCTGGCGTTGAAACACGGCATCACCCTGCCCAATACCCCCGGCACGATCGACAGTGATTATCGCGGCCCGTTAGGCGTGATCGTCCTGAACGCCGGGCAAGAGGCGTTCGAAGTCACCCATGGCGAGCGCATCGCCCAACTGGTTGTTGCCCCCGTGGTGCAGGCCGCGTTCGAGCCGGCGGAGGCGCTCAGCGACACCGCACGCGGCGCGGGTGGTTTCGGCTCAACCGGGCGCGGCTGATGCTGCTGGTCCTGCTCCTGGCTGCGGGTCTGTGGGGGATCGGCTATCTCGCCGGGGTTTCCCGGGCTGCGCGCATGACCTCGGTCGGGGTTCTGCTGCTGGGCGTGATTACGGCCCAACTGGTCCTGCCTGACGGGCATCCGTTGCGCGAGGCGACTGGCGGCTCTGCAGCGCTGTGGCTGATCTTGGGTGGCGTGGCCATTCTGGTTCTGGTTTACGGAAAGGCGTTGAAAGCGCTGCGAAACCGCGCAGCCCCTGCCGCCGCCAAGGAGCCCGCCATGCCATCCGACCAATTCTCTGAGACCGAACTGGAGCGCTATGCCCGGCACATCGTTTTGCGTGAGTTGGGCGGGCCGGGTCAGAAGAAAATGAAAAAGGCCCGCGTGCTGGTCATCGGCGCAGGCGGGCTGGGTGCGCCTGTCCTGCAATTTCTGGCGGCGGCTGGCGTGGGCACAATCGGTGTAATCGACGATGATGAGGTTGAAAACGCGAACCTGCAACGGCAGGTGATCCACCGCGATGCCGATATCGGGGTGCCCAAGGTGTTCTCGGCGCAGCGGGCGATGGAGGCGCAGAACCCCAACGTCACTGTTCTGCCCTATCACCGTCGCCTTACCGACGAGATTGCCCAAGACCTTTTTGGCGACTTCGATCTGATCCTCGACGGCACTGATAATTTCGACACCCGCTATCTGGCCAACCGAACAGCGGCGGCGCTGGGCAAGCCCCTGATCTCGGGTGCCCTGTCGCAGTGGGAAGGGCAACTCAGCGTCTTTGATCCTGCCAATGACGCGCCTTGCTATCAGTGCATCTTCCCCGAGGCTCCGGCCCCCGGTCTGGCCCCCTCTTGCTCTGAGGCGGGTGTGATTGGTCCGCTGCCCGGTGTGGTGGGGTCAATGATGGCGGTTGAGGCGATCAAGGTGATCACCGGGGCCGGGCAGGCTCTGCGTGGCGAGATGCTGATTTATGACGCGCTTTACGGCGAAAGCCGCAAGATCACCCTGTCGCGCCGTGCCGATTGTCCGATTTGTGGGGCCGGGGCGTAACCCTGCTCTGGATCATCCGGCCTGCCGTTCCTAACTCTGTGGTCGAAGGAGACTTGTATGACCAATCCAATCCTGTCCGACTGGACCACGCCGTTTGAAATCGCACCCTTTGCCGACATCGCGGATGACGATTTCGCCCCTGCTCTGGATCAGGCGATGCAGGCCCATAACACCCAGATCGATGCGATTGCAGGAAATCCGGACGCGCCCACCTTCGCCAACACGATCGAGGCGCTTGAGGCCGTGGGCGAGGAAATGGACAAGGTCCTGTCGGTGTTTTTTACCGTTGCCGGAGCGGACAGTAATCCGGCGCGTGAAGAGCTGCAGCGTGAGTTCTCTCCCAAGCTGGCGGCGCATTTCTCGGGGATTTCCTCGAACAAAGCGTTGTTTCAGCGCGTGGCCGATCTTTGGGCGCGAACGGACGCGCTGGACCTGACCGACGAGCAAGCGCGGGTTCTGATGCTGACCCATCGGGGATTCGTACGCTCAGGCGCGGCGCTGACCGGTGATGATGACGCTCGGATGCAAGAGATCAAGGCGCGGTTGGCTTCGCTGGGAACGTCCTTCACTCAGAACCTGCTGGCCGATGAGCGCGATTGGTTTATGGACCTGTCCGAGGACGATCTGGAAGGTCTGCCGGATTTCGTGGTGGATACCGCCCGTGCGGCCGGGCAGGAAAAGGGCGCAGAGGGTCCCGTTGTGACTCTGTCCCGGTCTCTGATCGTGCCCTTCCTGCAATTCTCGCCCCGCCGTGATCTGCGTGAAAAGGCCTATCTCGCCTGGACTGCGCGGGGTGCCAATGGCGGAGGGACAGACAACCGCGAAATTGCCGCCGAGATTCTGCAGTTGCGCGAGGAACGGGCCAAGTTACTGGGCTATGACAGTTTCGCCGATTACAAGCTGGAAACAGAGATGGCCCGCACACCGGACAAGGTCCGAGACCTGTTGATGCAAGTGTGGGAACCCGCAAAGACCCGCGCCGATGCGGACGCGGAAATCCTGACGCAGATGATGCAAGACGACGGTGTCAATGGCCCGCTGGCAGCGTGGGACTGGCGCTATTACGCCGAGAAGCGCCGCAAGGCCGAACATGATCTGGATGAGGCCGCGCTGAAACCATACCTGCAGCTGGATCGTATGATCGAGGCGTCCTTTTCCTGCGCCAACCGCCTGTTCGGCCTGGAGTTCGCCCCGCTGGACGTGCCGCTCTACCATCCCGATTGCCGGGTGTGGGAGGTCACGCGCAACGGTCATCATGTCGCGGTGTTCATTGGAGATTACTTTGCGCGCGGATCGAAACGGTCCGGGGCGTGGTGCAGCGCGATGCGGTCGCAGGCCAAGTTCCCGAAAGTGCAGGCTCCGGTCGTGATCAATGTCTGCAATTTTGCCAAGGGAGACCCAGCGCTGCTGTCCTATGACGACGCGCGGACTTTGTTCCATGAATTCGGTCACGCGTTGCACCAGATGCTGTCGAATGTGACCTATGAAAGCATCTCGGGCACCAGCGTTGCGCGGGACTTCGTGGAACTGCCCAGCCAGTTGTACGAACACTGGTTGGAAGTGCCAGAGGTTTTGGCCGAATTCGCTACCCATGCCGAAACCGGCGAGGCGATGCCGCAGGACATGCTGGACAAAGTACTCAAGGCTGCCAGTTTCGATCAGGGGTTCCAGACGGTGGAATACGTCGCCTCGGCGCTGGTCGATCTGGCGTTCCACGACGGCGCGGCCCCGGCCGATCCAATGGCGAAACAGGCCGAGGTTCTGGCCGGGATCGGGATGCCGCAAGCCATCGGGATGCGCCATGCGACGCCGCATTTCGCGCATGTCTTTGCAGGCGACGGCTATAGCTCGGGCTACTACAGCTACATGTGGTCCGAGGTCATGGACGCCGACGCCTTTGCCGCTTTTGAAGAGGCCGGAGGAGCCTTTGACCCGGAGCGCGCCAAGGCGCTGGAGGAGAACATCCTGTCCACGGGCGGTTCGCGTGAGGCAGAGGAGCTGTATCTGGCGTTCCGGGGCCGGTTGCCGGGTGTTGAGGCCTTGCTGAAAGGCCGGGGGTTGATCGCCGCTTAATACCCCAGGTCGCGGTCGACGAGGTGCAGGAAGGGTTCGCCTTCCTCACCCCGCCGGATGTTGTCGCAGATCACCTGTGCCGCCGTGGCGGGGCGGGTTTCCGAGGCGATATGCGGTGTCACCGTTACGTTCGGATGCCGCCAGTAAGGATGGTCCGCTGGCAGCGGCTCAACCCGGAATACGTCCAGCGTTGCGTGGTCGACCTGACCTGAATTCAGCGCGCCCAGCAGGGCCTCATCGTCGATCAGAGGTCCGCGACCGGGGTTGATGATGCGAGCGCCATTGGGCAACAGGGCCAGTGTTTCTGTGTTCAGCGTATTGGTCGTGGCAGGCGTGTCAGGCAACAGCAGCACCACGATCTCGGCCTGTGACAGAGCAGCGTGCAGCCCGTCTGCGCCGTGCAGGCATGTGATGCCGGCAATCTCTTTGGTCGAGCGGCTCCAGCCCGTGACGTCGAAATTCAACGCGGCCAATGCGCATGAAACCGCCTCGCCCAACGCGCCAAGGCCCAGAACGCAAACCCGGCGTTCGGTGGCCAAAGGCGGCGCGTCAGGTGCCCAGACTCCATCCTGAACGGTGATGTGTTGATCCATCCCAAGGTGATAGCGCAACACATGGCCCACCACCCACTCGATCATGCCTTGGGTCAGCCCATGATCCACCATCCGCGCCAAAGGGACGGTTAGGGTTTCGTTTCCTGCGATCTTCTCGACCCCGGCCCACAGGCTGAGCACGGCTTTCAGCCTCGTGTAGGGGGTGAAATCCAGCAACCCTCCGTTCGGGGCATAGACGACGTAGTCTACCTGATCCGGCTCGAAATCGGTGCTTAGGCGGAAATCCAACCCGGCCTCAGTCAAACCCTTGGTAAGCAGCGGCTCGTATACGGGCCACAGGGCAGGACGCGCGGAAAACAGGACGTTCACGGGCATGTTGGGCCTTTCGGATCAGCGGGGACGGTGGATATGAGCGCTTTGGACAATGCCGAAGGCGGCCATCAAAACCAGCATGGCCGATCCGCCATAGCTGACCATCGGTAGAGGTACGCCCACAACCGGGGCTAGGCCCATCACCATCGACATGTTGACGGCAAAGAACAGGAAGAAGTTCAGCGCGATGCCCAGCGTCACCAGCGACGAGAACCGGTCCTTGGTTGAAAGCGCCGTCACCAGACAGAACACCAGTATCAGACCATAAAGTGTCAGGAGAGTTATGCCGCCGACAAAGCCGAATTCCTCGGCCAGCGTGGTGAAGATGAAGTCGGTGTGTTTCTCGGGCAGGAAGTTCAGGCGTGATTGCGTGCCCTGCATGAATCCGCGCCCGTTCCAGCCCCCCGAGCCCAACGCAATCTTGGATTGCGTGATGTGATACCCCGCGCCCAGCGGATCGGTTGAGGGATCTAAGAACGTGTCAATCCGGCGGAACTGATAGTCTTTGAGCAACTGCCACTCGGTTCCCCGGCTGTTGAACACGGTGGCGATCAGACCAACCACGGCCGCGATGACGGCAGCGAAATAGGCCCAATGGACACCGGCGAGGAACATCAGGCCGCCCCCAGCGGCCAACAACAGGATCGAAGTACCCAAATCGGGCTGTTTCAGAACCATAGCTGTGGGGATCAGGATCAAAGCGACCGGGATCAGCACCCACAGCGGGCGTGAGGTTTTGTGGGATGGCAGCCAATCGTAGTAAGCAGCCAATACCATGACCAGCGCAACTTTCATGACTTCGGATGGCTGCAGGCGCATGAAGCCAAGATCGATCCAGCGCTGGGCGCCCATGCCGATGGTGCCGAAAAGTTCAACAAATATCAGCAAAACGATAGAGCCGAGATAAGCCACGACGGACATGTTGCGCCAGAACCAGATCGGTACCAGCGCGATGATGAACATTACCGTCAAGCCCAGTCCGAAACGTTCCAGCTGCGGTTCAGCCCACGGCATCCACGACCCGCCCGCAACCGAGTACAGCATCAGGAACCCGGCGCTGGCCACGCTGATTAACAGCAGGGTCAGTGGCCAGTTCATATACAAGAACTTGCGAAACCCCGAGGGCGTGGATTTGACGGTATACTCAAGATAGCTCATGCGCGATCCTTCTCGGTCGGACGCGCTTTGGGGCGGCGGTCGCCTTCCAGCCGTTTTTGCTGTTCCTTGATCCGGTCCCGGTCGGCAACCGGGTAGGCCTCGAGCGGCGGGGTACCGTTATAGAGCGCCTGCAGCATGATATCGCGAGCCACAGGGGCTGCCGCTTTGGAGCCGCCACCGCCATGTTCCACCACCACGGCAACAGCGTATTTCGGGTTGTCATAGGGCGCAAAGCTGACGAACAGCGCGTGGTCGCGGCGCTCCCACGGCAGGTCTTCGTTGCGGATCACGCCGGCGGCCCGTTCGGCCTTGGTGATGTTGCGCACCTGGCTGGTGCCGGTTTTGCCCGCCATTCTGAAATCATCAGCGATGATGCGACTGCGATAAGCCGTGCCGCGGCGGTCATTCGAGACCGAGAACATTGCCTGACGCACCTGTTCCAGATTGTTGCGGTTCACCGCCAGCGGTTCACCCGCGCCCGAAGGTTGTTCCACACCGTCTACTGACCGCACCAGACGCGGACTTACGGCACGCCCGGTCGCGATACGTGCTGTCATCACCGCCAGTTGCAGCGGCGAGGCAAGCATAAAGCCCTGACCGATCGAGGCGTTTGCGGTATCACCCACCAACCAGTCCTGCCCGTGCACGCGCTGCTTCCATTCCTGGTTCGGAGCCAGCCCGGCAGCTACAGCAGACATTGGAATGTCGTGCTTGACGCCAAGCCCGAAAATGCGCGCCATGTCCGAGATTTTGTCGATGCCCACCCTCAAGGCCACGTCGTAATAATAAACGTCGCAGCTTCGTTTCAGCGAGGTTTCAAGATCGACCATGCCATGCCCGCCCCGTTTCCAGCAGTGGAAGCGGCGGCTGCCCACCTTCAGGTGGCCGGGGCAGTAAACGGTGTTGGACGGTCCGATCACCCCGGCCTCAAGCGCGGCCATGGCGGTGATCATCTTGAAGGTCGAACCGGGCGGATAGGTACCCTGCACGGTTTTGTTCGCCAGCGGGCGGTAATTGTCCTGTGTCAGCGCCCGGTAATCAGCGACCGAGATTCCACGTACGAACAGGTTCGGGTCGAAACTGGGGGCAGAACTGATGGCGCGGATATCACCGGTTTCGCAGTCGATCACCACGGCGGCGGCGCTTTCACCGGCCAGACGCGCCTGTGCGTATTGCTGCAGGTCCGCGTCGACCGAGAGCTGAAGATCGGCCCCGGCGGTTCCTTCCTGCCGGTCCAGTTCACGCATTACGCGGCCGGTGGCGTTGACCTCGACCCGCTTGGCCCCAGCCTTGCCGCGCAAGCTGATTTCCTGTTTTGCCTCCAGTCCGACCTTGCCAATCTGGAACCGGGGGATGCGCAGGACGGGCTCGGGGTCTTCGATCTGGCTGAGGTCGTAGTCGCTTACCGGGCCGACATAACCGACTACATGAGCGAAATCCTCGTAGCGCGGGTATTGCCGGGTCTGTCCCACTTCGGGAATCACGCCGGGCAGGGCCGGGGCGTTGACGGCGACCTTCGAGATATCCTCCCACGTGACCTGATCGGCCAGTGTCACCGGCAGGAACGGGGCCGAGCGGCGCATCTCGGTTTTGGCGCGTTCGATTTCGTCAGCTGTCAGGGGGATCAGCTTTGACAGCTTTGCGATAACCTCGTCCACTTCTCCCGCGTCCTCGCGCACCATGACGATGCGGTATGAGGGTGAGTTCTGGCCGATGATCTCTCCGTTCCGGTCATAGATCCGGCCACGGGTCGGCGGGATCAGGCGGATGTTGATCCGGTTTTCCTCGGCCAGCAGGCGGTATTCATCTGCCTGATCCACCTGCATGAACCGCATCCGGGCGGCCAGGCCACCGACAAAAGCGGCCTGCAGCCCACCCAGAATCAATGCTCTGCGGGGCAGACGTTTATAGGCGAGGCCCGTGGCCTTGGGTTTGCGTTGCTTCATCCGCGTGCCCCCAATGCACCGGTTTCCGCGCTGGACTTGCGCCGCACTCCGAGTCCGTTTTGCGTGAACAGAACGATCAAAGGATAAACTGCTATTGTCAGAACCACTTGGATCACTACCGGCCCCAAGGCTGCTTGTTGTACCGACAGGATAGCAAGAATGACGCGGTTCAGCAGGAAAATAGTCGTGATTACTGCGGCGACAGTGGACCATTCGCCGACAAAACCCGAGTCCCGCAAGCCAAATGCAGCGGATCGCAGGTAAGTAGCCCCCAGAACCACAAGAGCCGCAAGCAGGCCGGGCGGGCGTTGCAGCAGCAGATCGGCCATCAGCATGACGAAGGCGACCAGCAGAGTTGGAACGAATTCGGGCCGCCGGAGCACCCAGACGAAGGTCAGCGCGATCAGCAGGTCCGGAAACGGCCAGCGGTCCGGTTTTGTATCCAGTGGCAGCAAGTGCAAGAACAGAATAAGAGCCGCGAGAAACAGGTACAGGCCTCGCTTGAGCCAAAGCTGTGAGGTCTGACTATCCATCACCAACCTCCATCGGAGGTAGCGCCGCCGCGGGTTGGGTCGGGCCTACGATGCTGCCCGGGTCCCGAATGGTGGGGGCCGACTGATATCGCAGCACACGCAGGAATTCGAGCCGCTCGAAATCTGCCGACAGACGCACGCGCAGGCGACCTCCGGGATCGGCGGTGATCTGACCGATCAGCAGGCCGGCCGGGAATACGCCACCATCGCCCGATGTCACAACACGGTCACCGGGACGGACCAGTTCGCGGTTCTCCAGAAACTCGACGGCGGGGGCTGGGGTGTTGTCGCCTGTGATCAGCGCGGTTTGGCCCGAGGGCTGAATGGTTGCCGGGATCGCGCTGGAGGCGTCGGTCATCAGGATCACCCGCGCCGTATCCGGTCCCACGCCAGAGATACGCCCAACCACGCCGATCCCATCCATCGTAGCCCAGCCATCGGTGATGCCGTCGCGTTCACCCACATTCAGCAGCACAGACTGCCGAAAGGGCGAGCCGCTGTCGGCCATCACAACCCCGGTGATATAAGTCAGACGCGGATCAAGGCGTACATTGTTGAGGTCCAGCAGCCGGGCGTTTTCCTGCTCTAGCTGCAGCGCGGCCTCTTTCCAGGCGCGCATCAGGCGTAGCTCACTGCGCAATTCCTGGTTCTGTTCACTCAGGCGCTGATAGCTTTGAAAATCTCGCGCCAGATTGACCATGGCGGTGACCGGAACCATCGCCCATTCCATTGACGGCACGACCCGGTCGACGACCTGAGCGCGGAACCGTTCCACCCGTGGGCTGTCGATGCGCCAGACCAGAAAGATGGCCAGCAGACACAGCACCACGATCCCCAACAGCAGGCGGCGCAAGGGGGTGGTGTATTCGTCGCGCTGAGATCGGTCTTTTGCCACAGGTTACCTTCCCGTGCTGCTCGTGCCGAGTTTACCCTATCTGCAAAGGGTGCGCGCCTTAGCTTTCGTAGTCAATCGCGTGGCGCAGTTGTTTTTCGTATTCCAGCGCCTTGCCGGTGCCCAAAGCCACACAATTCAGGCTTTCATCGGCAATCGACACGGCCAGACCAGTCTGTTCGCGCAAGGCGAGGTCCAGATCGCCCAGCAGCGCACCTCCACCGGTCAGCATAACGCCCCGGTCCACGATATCCGCGGCCAGATCGGGCGGCGTGGTCTCCAGCGCGGTCATCACCGCCTCGCAAATCTGCTGGACGGGTTCGGACAGAGCCTCGGCCACTTGGGCCTGGCTGATCTCGATTTCCTTGGGAACGCCGTTCAGTAGGTCGCGACCACGGATATGCATCGACTGGCCGCGCCCATCGTCCGGCATCCGAGCGGTGCCGATGGTGGTCTTGATGCGTTCGGCGGTGGATTCACCGACCAGTAGGTTTTGCTGGCGGCGCAGGTACGAGATGATCGCCTCGTCCATGCGGTCGCCACCAACGCGGACCGAGCGGGCATAAACGATGTCGCCCAGCGACAGAACCGCGACCTCGGTTGTGCCGCCGCCGATATCAACGACCATGTTTCCGGTCGGATCAGTGATTGGCATCCCGGCGCCAATTGCTGCAGCGATGGGTTCCGCAATTAGACCCGCGCGGCGCGCACCTGCGGACATAACCGATTGACGGATAGCGCGTTTCTCGACCGGGGTCGCGCCATGGGGGACGCAAACAATGATTTTGGGTTTCGAGAAGGTCGAGCGTTTGTGCACTTTGCGAATGAAGTGCTTGATCATTTCCTCGGCAGTGTCGAAGTCTGCGATGACACCTTCACGCATCGGGCGGATGGCTTCGATCGAACCGGGGGTTCGGCCCAGCATCAATTTAGCGTCTTCGCCAACAGCAAGCACTTTTTTGACGCCGTCCTTAACGTGATATGCCACCACCGAAGGTTCAGACAGGATAACACCGCGCCCCTTGACATAAACCAGCGTGTTCGCCGTTCCAAGGTCGATAGCCATGTCCGCTGTGAACAGGCCGCCAAGATTGCCAAAGATCCCCATGTTTCCCCTGATCCTGTATGTCAGTTTTTTCTACTGCCCGCGACTCGACGGTTCCGGGACGGATGACTTATAGGGTGCCAACACGCCCGGTAAAAGGGCTGATTCCGCGACAATCAGCACCTTTCCGCCTTATTGACGGGGACTTTAGAAGGCAAAATGCTCTCTTATCAACACATTTACCACGCTGGGAATCTGGCTGATGTGCAAAAGCACGCTTTATTGGCATCTGTGCTGGACTATCTGACCCGCAAGGACAAGCCGCTGACTTATCTGGAAACCCATTCGGGGCGGGGCTTGTACAAGCTGGACGCGGTCGAGGCGGTGCGCACGGGTGAGGCGGAGGCCGGTATCCGGCGCGTCCAGCAGGCCAATTGGTTTGACGTGGATCATCCGCTGGAACGGGCGATCCGCGCGGTTCAGCAAAGGCACGGGGCTGAGGCCTATCCCGGCTCACCACTGATCGCCGCCAGTTTGCTGAGAGATCAGGACAGCTTGCACTTTGCCGAGTTGCACCCGCAGGAACATTCCTCTCTGGCCATGGCGATGTCGCCCTATGGGGCCAAAGTGTATCGGCAGGATGGGTATGAGGTGGCGCAGTCTCTACTGCCACCGACGCCACGGCGCGGAGTTATGCTGATCGATCCAAGCTATGAGGTGAAATCAGAATATGATCGCCTGCCAGGAATAATCGGCAAGCTGCATCGCAAATGGAACGTAGGTGTGCTTGCGCTGTGGTACCCGATCCTTACAGATGATCGTCATGGTGCGATGATTTCCGCTTTAAAATCTCAGAACTTTCCGAAAAACCTGTGCCACGAAGTCAGCTTCGCCCCTGTGAGGGAAGGGCATCGCATGGTGGGGTCGGGTATGTTCATCATCAACGCGCCCTTTGGCCTTGAGGGTGAAATGGCCCACCTGACGACGCTGTTCAAAAAGCTCAGAGCTTAATTTAAAAAAGGGTGAGGCTCCCGCCTCGCTTGCCCGCATCAGAGATGCAGCCAACCGAGTTGGGCCCGGCAGCGCGCCGTAGGCGCGCTGCCGGGCCCAAAACCCAAGAAGGGTCGGCGAAGCCGGGCCACCGCGGGTGCGGGAGCCCTTTTCCGTCGTTTAAGTCAGGTCTTTGTAGCTGATCTCGCGCGCGTCGGCACCGGGGCCGGTTTTCTCGCGGCGCACGATCAGGCGGTTCAGCGCGTGGATGTACGCCTTGGCCGAGGCCACCACCGTATCGGTATTGGCGGATTGACCGGTGGCAATCATACCGTCCTCTTCCAGCCGCACCGACACGGTAGCCTGCGCATCGGTGCCTTCGGTCACCGCGTGCACCTGATACAGTTGCAGCCGGGCGGTGTTTGGATGGATTGCGCGGATCGCCTTGAAGGTGGCATCCACCGGGCCGTCGCCGTGTTCTGTCGCGATCTTGTCCTGACCGTCCACTTCCAGTTCCACTGTCGATTCCGCCTGGCCGCCAGTGCCGCAGGTGACTTTCATCGACACCAGTTGCAAGTGGTCGTTGCCCTCATCATCATCCAGCGTCATCAACGCGATGAGGTCGTCGTCGAACACCTCTTTCTTGCGGTCGGCCAGATCCTTGAACCGGACGAAGATGTCCTTGAGCTGGTTGTCTCCGACCTCATACCCCAGCGTCTCGAGCTTATCACGCAATGCCGCACGACCCGAGTGTTTGCCCAAGGGCAAGGATGTTCCCGACAACCCGATATCCTCGGGGCGCATGATCTCGAAGTTTTCGCGGTTCTTCAGCATCCCGTCCTGGTGGATGCCGCTTTCATGGGCAAAGGCGTTTTTGCCGACGATGGCCTTGTTGAACTGCACGTTGAAGCCCGACACTGTCGCCACCCGGCGCGAGATATGCATGATCTTGGTGGTATCGATGCCCGTATTCCACGGCATGATGTCATTGCGGGTGCGCAGCGCCATGACGACCTCTTCCAAGGCCGTGTTGCCGGCGCGTTCGCCCAAACCGTTGATGGTGCATTCGATCTGGCGCGCTCCGCCTGCGACTGCGGCCAGAGAGTTCGCGGTCGCCATGCCAAGGTCGTTGTGGCAGTGGGTGGCAAAAACCACCTCATCCGCGCCCGGAACCGTCTCGATCAAGCGCTTGATCAGGTCCGCCGATTCCAGCGGTGCAGTGTAGCCGACAGTGTCAGGAATATTGATCGTAGTCGCCCCGGCCTTGATGGCGATCTCGATCACGCGGCACAGGTAATCCCATTCCGTCCGGGTTGCGTCCATCGGCGACCATTGCACGTTTTCGCACAGGTTGCGCGCGTGGCTGACTGTTTCGTGGATCTTTTCGGCCATCTCATCCTGTGTCAGGTTCGGAATGGCGCGGTGCAGCGGAGATGTGCCGATGAAGGTGTGAATACGGTTTTTCCCGGCGTGTTTCACCGCCTCCCAGCAGCGGTCAATATCGGCGAAATTCGCGCGGGCCAGTCCGCAGATGCGACTGTTTTTCGACCGTTGGGCGATCTCGGATACGGCCTTGAAGTCACCTTCAGAGGCGATGGGGAAACCGGCTTCGATGATGTCGACGCCCATTTCGTCCAGCAACTCGGCAATTTCGAGCTTTTCGTCATGGGTCATGGTTGCGCCGGGGCTCTGCTCGCCGTCGCGCAAAGTGGTATCGAAGATCAAGACGCGGTCTTGGTCGGTCACGTTGGTCATGGGATTCTCTTTCTTCTTCTGTCCTAAAGCCTATGGCGCGCGGGCGTCCTCCTCTGAGCGGGCGCGCCGGATGGCACGCTCAGAGGCGGATTAGGATCAGTAGGCCACGCAGAGACGCACCGCGAAGGGCGGTGTCGGCAACAAGGGTATCTGCGCGGTTGATCATGGGAATGAGGTTATACAGAGCCGCCCCGGAATGAAAAGACCAATTTGTGACTAACGGCAGTTGAGTGGTTTCTTTTCCCTGCCGCATTGATCCGTTCGGGTAGGCGGCTAGGTGCATTGGTATGGAAAACGCATTGATCATCGGCGCTTCTGGTGGAATCGGACAGGCTGTGTGTCAGCGCCTGAGGGAGCAGAGCGTGGAGGTGACAGCCTTGTCACGTTCGGCAGACGGATTTGACCTGACCAAGCCGGATGGTGTGGACCATGTATTGAGCTCTCTGCCAGGGCCGTATGATCTGGTTCTAGTTGCCTCAGGTGCTTTGGAGATTGATGGCGCGGCACCGGAAAAGACCATCCGCGCTGTATCTGCGCAGGCGATGATGGATCAGTTCGCGTTGAATGCCGTGGGTCCGGCTTTGGTTCTGAAACACGCGGCGCGCCTATTACCACGAGACCGGCGCGCGGTTTTTGCCGTGCTGTCGGCGCGCGTCGGGTCGATCGGGGACAACCGATTGGGCGGGTGGGTCAGTTATCGGGCGTCAAAGGCGGCTGTGAATCAGATCGTTCGCACAGCGGCCATCGAACTGGCCCGAACCCATAAACACGCGGTCTGCGTCGCCTTGCATCCCGGTACGGTCAAAACAGAGTTCACCCGAAAATACCTTGGACGTCATCCCGCGGTTGCATCGGAAGAGGCCGCTTCAAATCTGCTGCACGTTATGGCGCAGCTAACCCCGGCCGATACCGGCGGGTTCTATGATTGGGCTGGAAAACAGGTGCCGTGGTAGCAGTTTCGCCTCAGCCGTCTGAATTGTCAGTGTCAGAAGGCGGTGTTTCGGTGGCCGCTTCAGGTGCAGTCTCGCTGGCTGTTGCCAGCGCACCGTTTTCCCAAACCCCTGTCTCTTCTTCGCCGTTGGCGTAGCGCATTGTTCCGTTGCCTTGACGTTTTGCGTCGACAAAACTGCCTTCGTAAACATCGCCACTTGGGTAGGTTGCAACTCCGTCGCCGGTGATTTTGCCTTCGGTCCACTGACCAGAATAGCTAAAGCCGTTGGCCATCACGATTTCACCTTGCCCGTGGCGCTTGCCCGCCTGGAACTCACCGGAATAGACTGTTCCATCGGGATAGGTGGCCATGCCCTCGCCCTGACGCAGGCCGTCGATCCAGTCGCCGACATAGCTGTAGCCGTCGGCTGACGAAAGGATGCCTTCGCCGTGGTTTTTGGCGTTCTTGAACTCTCCCTTGTAGACCGTTCCGTTTGGATAGGTTGAAACACCACGGCCCTCGATCACGCCGGCGATCCAGTCTCCATCATAGCTTGATCCGTCCGTATAAGTGATGCGACCTTTGCCTTCGGCCAGATCGGCCTTGAAGTCACCGACATAGATCGAGCCATCGGGATAGGTTACTTCACCCAGCCCTTCGATCAGGCCGTCGGTCCATTCGCCGGTATAAACGTACCCGTCAGTACCGGTATAAGTGCCCTGCCCATGGCGCAGATCGTCGGCATAGAGGCCCTCGTAGACATCACCGTTGGAATAGACCACCTTGCCCTTACCCTGGCGGCGGCCATCAACCAGCGCGCCTTCGTAGACATCCCCGTTGACATATGACAGACGCCCGGTACCGGTGATGCGGTCCTCGGCCCATTCGCCTGTATAGGTCATTCCATCAGGTAGGGTCAGGGTGCCTTGCCCATGGCGCTGGCCGTCCTTGACCTCTCCCTCATATACGCCGCCTTCAGCATAGGTGATCTTGCCTTTGCCTTGTTTAACGCCGTCAACCCAGTCCCCGTCAAAACTGTACCCGCCAGGGTCGGTCATCACGCCCTTGCCGTGATAGCGGGCGTTCTGGAACCCACCTTCATAGCGCGCGCCATTCGCGTAGTTTGCGATGCCAGTGCCATTGATCGACCCGTTGGACCATTCGCCGTCATAGCTGCCGCCATCGGCGTAGACGATCTTGCCGCGCCCTTCGGGCTGACCTTTGGCAAACATCCCCTCGTAGGTCGACCCATTGACGTAGCGGGCTACGCCCTTGCCCTGAATCTCTCCCTCGACCCATTCGCCGCTGTATTCGAACCCGTTGGGCAGGCGGTAGGTGCCGGTCCCATGGCGCAGTCCGTTTTCAAAGGTGCCTTCATAGACGCCTCCGACCTCGTCATCTTTGGTGATCACCTGACCATCCTGCGCGGAGGCTCCTGCAGTGATCAGGGCCAACACGGATACGGCAATTGAAAAACGGAAAGCGTTCATGATCGGTCCTGCCTGTCCGGGGTTCATCCTTTTGCGCAAAACTACGGCACGCGCATGGGCAGAGCAACGGGTTTCGCCGCATTTGCCTTTCACTCGCGCAATGATCTGCTAAATGGCAGTAAGACTGACGAGGGCAAGAGGGCAGCATGGCCGACCGTTTCCGCATCACTCTGGCGCAACTCAACCCCACCGTGGGGGATATCGAAGGCAATGCCGCCAAGGCGTTGGCCGCTTGGGAACAGGCGCGCGAGGCCGGGGCCGATCTGGTGGCGTTCCCCGAGATGTTCATCACTGGCTACAACACGCAGGATTTGGTGATGAAACCTGCATTTCACCGGGCAGCGATGTCCGCGGTCGAGAAGTTGGCCGCCCAATGCGCCGATGGTCCGGCGGTGGCGATTGGCGGGCCATGGGTTGAAGATGACAGCCTGTATAATGCCTACCTGATCCTCAAGGGCGGTCGGATCGGCAGCAAAGTGCTGAAGCATCACCTTCCCAATGAAACGGTGTTCGATGAGGTGCGCTTGTACGATGCCGGGCCTCTGGGCGGGCCCTACGCGGTTGGCAACACGCGTATCGGCAGTCCGATTTGCGAAGACGGCTGGCACCCTGACGTGGCCGAAACGCTTGAGGAAACCGGGGCTGAGTTTCTGTTGATCCCCAACGGTTCACCCTATTTTCGCAACAAATACGACATTCGCCTGAATCATATGGTGGCTCGCGTGGTCGAGACCGGCCTGCCGGTGATCTACCTCAATATGGTGGGTGGGCAAGATGATCAGGTTTTTGATGGGGCCACCTTCGGCCTGAACCCGGGCGGAGAGCTGGCGTTCCGGATGCCGGTTTTCGACGAGGCCGTAACCCATATCGACCTTGAGCGCGGCGATGACGGCTGGCGAATCGTGCCGGCCGAGATCGTGCCACAGCCCGATGAATGGGAGCAGGACTATCGCGCGATGGTGCAATCCCTGCGCGACTACATGGGCAAGACCGGGTTCAAAAAGGTTCTGCTGGGCCTTTCGGGCGGGGTCGATTCCGCACTTGTTGCAACGATTGCTGTGGATGCCCTCGGCGCCGAGAATGTACGCTGCGTGATGCTGCCGTCCGAATACACCAGCCAAGGCTCACTGGACGATGCCGAGGCCGTCGCTAAGGCGCTGGGCGTTCACTACGACTACGTGCCGATCTCGGACAGCCGGGCGGCGGTGACAGAGACTTTGGCCCCGCTTTTTGCCGGTCGCGATGAGGACCTGACAGAAGAAAACATCCAATCCCGCCTACGCGGATTGTTGCTGATGGCGATCTCGAACAAGTTTGGCGAGATGTTGCTGACCACCGGTAACAAATCCGAAGTCGCGGTGGGCTATGCCACGATCTATGGCGACATGAACGGCGGCTACAATCCGATCAAGGATCTGTACAAAACCCGCGTGTTCGAGACCTGCCGCTGGCGCAACGCCAATCACCGCGGTTGGATGATGGGTCCAGCGGGCGAAGTGATCCGTCCCTCGGTCATCGACAAACCCCCCAGCGCCGAACTGCGCGAAGATCAGAAGGACAGCGACAGCCTGCCCGATTACCCGGTACTGGACGCGATTCTGGATATTCTGGTCGATCAGGAAGGCTCGATCGCTGACTGCGTAGCCGCTGGATTCGACGAGGCTGACGCGCGGCGGGTCGAGAATCTGATCTATATCAGCGAGTACAAGCGCTTTCAGTCTGCCCCCGGAACGCGCCTGACCAGCCGAGCGTTCTGGCTGGATCGCCGATATCCGATTGTGAACCGCTGGCGGGATCGGGCCTGAGCCTTCGACACTCGAATTGGGGGAGGGATCGTTTCCGGTCTGTCTCATTTACTGGGTTGTGCTGATGCATTGTTTCCCAATGGTGAATAAATCCCTGATTTTCTTGGGGTTTGGGAAACTGACAGCTTGAACCCGAGACATTTTTTTGCCACATTTTAGCTTAGTTGATGCCCCATGTGGGGCGGGGTGACCTCAATTCGATTTCAGGAACTGTGGCGCACCCAGGTTTGGATGTCTGAGTTAACGATTTGGTGTTGTTATGTATAAGGGTTACGATAAGCCTCTTCACCCGCCGCTAAGGTACAAAGCCATGGAGTCCGAAGCGCGCGTTTTGGACGAAGCCAAGCTGGATTCGGCAATTGCAGATCTTCTTCGGGAAGAAGAGCTGGAAGACCCCGAACCCAAGCCGAAATCTGCGAAAGCCCTGGCCCTTTTCCCTGAACTGCCTGATCAGGCAGAGATGGATAAAGAGGCTCAGAAAAGAGATTCAAGTTTGTCAGCGTCGCTTCGCCAGAAATGGGCCGGGTTGAGAGGGGCAGCTTAAAATTCAGGTCAATTCGACTTGAAAGTGCGAGTGTTCTCAGACTTTTTGGCGTATTCGCCACAGCACGTAAAAATCATCGACCCTGCGACAGAAGACATGTTGCCTGTGCGCCTGCTCCAAGCCTTCATTGCGATCCGAGCCATGAAGTTACGAGCGGTCGATGCCAGGTCCCAAACCAACCCCCGTTGAGCCCGATCTGCACCTGCCTAAAACCGTGGACGTAGTTGTCATTGGCGGTGGTATTGTAGGGGCGTCAACTGCTTTGGAGCTGTCCGAACGTGGTGCCTCGGTTCTGCTGTGTGAAAAAGGGCAGATCGCGGGCGAGCAAAGCTCTCGCAACTGGGGGTGGGTCCGATTGGGAATGCGCGACCCACGAGAGATTCCGCTGATGGTCGAGTCGTTACACCTGTGGCAGGGGCTGGATCATCGCATCGGGCGGGAAACCGGCTATACGCGTGCGGGTATTTTGTTTGGTGCTTCGGGCAAGCGGGGCAGTGGTAATCTGGAACGGTGGCTGCGCCGTGTTGACGGGCTGCAGACTGGCGCAAGGATCGTCGCAGGGGCCGAGTTAAATGCGCTTCTGCCGGGCAATCAAACCCCCTACGACTGCGCCCTATACATGCCGCAGGACGGACGGGCGGAACCGCAACTGGCCACGCCCGCAATTGCCGAGGCTGCGCGTGATCGCGGCGCTGTTCTGATGACCAATTGTGCCGTCCGCAGCGTCGATACCGGGGAAGGCCGGATCACGGGGGTTTTCACCGAACGCGGCCGCGTGGCCTGTGACTATGTCGTGCTGGCCGGGGGCGCCTGGTCGCGTCTTTTTGCAGGGAATGCAGGCATAGAGCTGCCGCAGCTCAAGGTTTTGAACACGGTGTTGCGAACCTCGCCGACCGAAGGGCCAGAAGCGGCGCTATGGTCCAACGATTTTGCCATACGTAAACGGGCCGATGGGGGCTATTCCATCGCGTCGGGGAATGAAAACACGGTGGACATTGTGCCTGACAGTTTCCGGCTGGCGCGGCAGTTTCTACCTGCATTTGCACAGGAATGGCGGTCGCTGCGGTTTCGTCTGTCAAAATGCTGGGGCGTCGAAGCGCAGCAGGACAGAACTTGGCTGCCTACGGATGTCACCCCGATCGAACGTTGCCGCGTGCTGGACCCTGAGCCATCCCCCAAGGCACTGCGGCAAGCCTGGGCCGCGGCACGCAAAAGTTTCCCGGTATTGGAACAGGCCGAACTTGTCCAAAGTTGGGCGGGTCTGATTGACGTCACACCGGACGCTGTGCCGGTGATCTCGGGGGTGGATCAGATTCCCGGCATGTTCATCGCAACAGGTTTTTCGGGTCACGGGTTTGGCATTGGCCCAGCGGCAGGCCGCTTGATGGCCGATCTGGTCGCCGAAACTGCGCCTTGCGTCGATCCGGCCGCCTTCCGCCTGTCCCGTTTCACGGACGGCTCAAAGGTGCGACCGGATCCGGGGTACTGAACGTCTAGCCCATCATCTGATAGCTGACCGGTACAAAGCGGAACCCGTCGCCGCGGGTTTCGACATAACCTGCGGCTGGGAAGGGCATGTGATAGCCGATCATCGGCACCTTGTCGGCGGCCAGCATGCCAAGCACGTTGCGGCGTGATGCCGTCGCGGCCGCTTTGTCCATGTCAAAACGCACTTCCCATTCCGGGTGGGCAAAGGACCAGACATAGTGGTTCGCCAGATCGGCGGTCAGAACCAACCGCTGACCATTGCTTTCCAAATGATAGACCGTATGGCCGGGCGTGTGCCCATAAGCTGCGACAGCAGTAATGCCCGAAGCAACTTCGCCGCCGTCTTCGATAAAGGTCATCTTTTCAGCCAGCGGGGTCACCTTGGCGGCCACCAGATCGCCGACGCGATTGCCTGCCTCTTGCGCGGCCCAGAAATCATATTCGGGCGAAGCGGTGACATAACGTGCATTGGGGAAGGTCGGCGCGTCATTCGTGGTCATGCCACCGATATGGTCGGGGTGCATGTGAGTGATGACGACAACGTTGATCTGATCCGGCGTGACACCCGCATCCGCCAGCGCGGCCTGAATGCCACCTTGACCCAAGCCGGTGTCGAACAGCACCAGTTCGGAACCGGTATTGACCAGCGTCGGGGTAAAGAAGAACTGCGCCACGTCCGGAGAGATGAAGTTGTCGGCCGAAACCTTGGCGAAATCCTCATCCGAGGCGCCACCGCCGAAAATCTCTTGGGCACCGTCGCGAGGCAGGCTGCCATCCAGGAGCGTGGTGACGGTGAAATCGCCCAGCGTAAACGACTTGGCGATAGTCGAGTTTGCCTTGGTCGCGGCTCCGGCGGCCAAAATCGGGGTTGCGGCAGCGGCAAATGGCAATGCAGCCGCGGAACCCAGTGCGGCGCGGCGTGTGAATTTGATGGTCATTGTGGTTCTCCCTGTCAGAACACCTGGGGGTGAAGTAGCTCGGCGCGACTCTCTTGCCAGACTATACCCCTATGAAGTGGGCTGCGTGGATGAACATGTCGTGTTAATTTTTGTTCATGCCGCGATCAGAAAACAAAACCGTCCCTACCAAAGCAAGCGTTGCGCGCTTTTTGTCGATCGTTGAGCCGGCGTCAAAAGCTGCCGACGCTCAGGCACTGGACGCACTGTTTCGCGAAACGACCGGGTTCGAGCCGGTCATGTGGGGCGGGTCGATCGTTGGCTATGGCCGCTATCACTATCGCTACAAATCCGGGCGCGAGGGCGATTTTCTGGCCACTGGTTTTTCGCCACGCAAGGCGGCGTTGTCGATCTATATCATGCCCGGCTACGCGGATTTTGGGGATATCCTGTCCCGGTTGGGCAAGCACAAGCTTGGCAAGTCCTGTCTCTATGTGAACAAGCTGGCGGATATTGATCTGGATGTCCTGCCTGAACTTATTCGCGCCGGGCTTGAGGACCTGAACCGGCGCTGGCCGGTCGAGCCCACCTGAACGCCTCTGCTGGACAAAACGTCCATCCTGTGACATGAGCCGCGCCAACAGGAGAACTCCATGACCACCACCCGTTTTGCCCCGTCGCCCACCGGTTACATCCATGTGGGCAACCTGCGCACCGCCTTGATGAATTATCTGATCGCCCGCAAGGCGGGCGGCACGTTCATCCTGCGTATCGATGACACTGATCCTGAGCGGTCCAAAGAAGAATATGTCGATGCCATCAAGCAGGATATGGAATGGCTGGGCCTGCATTGGGACCGGATCGAGCGTCAGTCGGACCGGCTGGACCGCTATGCCGAAGCCGCTGACAAGCTGCGCGAGATGGGCCGGTTCTATGAGGCGTTCGAGACGCCGACCGAGCTGGACCTGAAGCGCAAGAAACAGCTGAACATGGGCAAGCCGCCGGTCTATGACCGCGCCGCACTGAACCTGTCGGACGCCGAGAAAGAAGCCCTGCGGGCCGAGCGTGGCAATGGCGTCTGGCGCTTCAAGCTGGATCACGAGCGGATCGAGTGGAACGACGGCATTCTGGGCGACATCTCAATCGATGCGGCTTCGGTGTCCGATCCGGTGCTGATCCGCGGAGACGGTCAGGTTCTTTATACGATTGCGTCCGTGGTCGATGACACCGAGATGGGCGTGACCGATGTGGTGCGCGGCTCGGACCACGTGACCAACACCGCGACACAAATCCAGATCATCGAGGCGCTGGGCGGCACCTGCCCGCGTTTCGCACACCATTCGCTGCTGACCGGCCCGCAGGGTGAGGCGCTTTCGAAACGTCTTGGCACTCTGGCCTTGCGTGACCTGCGCGAACAGGGCGTGCAGCCGATGGCCCTGCTGAGCCTGATGGCGCGCCTTGGTTCGTCTGATCCGGTTGAGCTGCGCTCGGATATGGCCGAACTGATCGACGGCTTCGATGTGAACCGTTTTGGCGCGGCGCCGACCAAGTTCGACGTGCAGGACCTGTTCCCGCTGACAGCAAAGCACCTACAGTCGCTGCCGCTGGCAGACGTGGCCGATGCCGTCGCCGAGGCTGGCGTCCCGGCTGAGCTGGCCGCACCCTTCTGGGCCATGGCGCGCGAGAACATTACCACTCTGGCTGACCTCAAAGGTTGGTGGGAACTTTGCCGCGACGGGGCGGAACCCCTGATCGACGACGAAGACCGAGAGTTCATCGCCGAGGCCGTCGCTTTGCTGCCCGAAGGCCCGTTCGATAGCGAGACCTGGGGTATCTGGACCAAAGCCGTGAAAGAGGCCACGGGCCGCAAGGGTAAGGGCTTGTTCATGCCATTGCGCAAGGCGCTGACAGGCATGGAGCGTGGGCCAGAAATGGCGGCTCTGCTGCCGCTGCTTCAGGTGATCCGCGCGCGCGGCTGACCGCAACAGCACAGAATTCAGAAAGGCGGGGTTCAATGACCCCGCCTTTTTCTATGCGGTCTGTACGATAGACACCGACAAACGATTCAGGCGGTCATCGACAAATTCGGTCTCGACCGGTTTCAACTGCTGGTGACGCGGATAGCGGGGTTCGGCCCGGTCGTTCAAAATCGGCGCCTCCCATCCATCGGTCGAGGCAAAGAACCGGTCCGCACCGTCCTCGCCAAAAGTGCGCAGGTACCCCTGTACAACCACGTCGATATAGCTGAGCAGCAGCGGATGGCGATTGCTGGGCTCGGTGTGGCGGCCCTGCGGCACTGCGTAGACGGCGATTTCGACCTCATGCGTCAGGGGATGTGTGACGGCGTGGGTCGTGGGCACCCGGTCATAGGCCCATTCTCGTTCGTCCAGCGCCGCCCAGTCGTTTTTCGGAACATGGGCGATCATTCCTTCGATCTGAGACTCAGGGTCCGGGATAGCGGTCAGAAAGGCCACCGGGCGCAGGTCGGTGTGCCGCCATGCGCGCCGCCATCCCTTCAATTGCGCCGGATGTGGGTTGGGGAAATCGTGCGTCGCAAGGTTCACGAGGCTGCCATAGCCAAAGAAATAAGGGTCTGCCATGCGCCGTTAGTTCCTTTCCAAGCGATTGATGTATGTCAAACCGCTTTTTTGCCGGACATGCAATAAGGTCGCATCTTGAAATTTGGGAGGTCTCGATGAGGATTACCAAACGGACAAATATCGCGGTGCGCCTGCTGATGTATTGCGCGGCGCATCAGGATCGGCTGGTGACCAAGGCCGAAATCGCCGATGTGTGCAACATCTCGGAAAACCATCTGGCGCAGGTGATCAACCAGTTGAGCCAGCTTAACTACCTGAGCACGCAACGCGGCCGCAATGGCGGCATGGCGCTGGCGCGTCCGGCGGTTCAGATTCGCATCGGCTCGGTGTTCCGCCATGTCGAAGGCAACTTGCCGATCGCCGAATGCTTTGCCGATGCCGACAACACCTGTCCTCTGACAGATGCCTGCCGGTTGCGGCTGGCCCTGCAGGACGCGGCTGAGGTGTTCTATGCCTCGCTGGATGAAATCACGCTGGATGCGCTAGTGTGCGACAACGACCAGTTGCTGCAAATCCTGCAACCGGTCGCCTGCGTGCGCTGAGATCAGTCGCTGGCCCGCAGGATGCGGGCCGGACGTACGGCTAGGGGACGCAGGGCAAAGGCAAGGCCCGCGCCCAGGGTCACAAAGATACCGGCCAGAACGATGCTTAGGGCTGAGGTCCAGATGACCGAGAATCCTGTGTCGAAGATGTAGGTGGCGACCGCCCATCCCCCCAGAATGCCGGTCAGCAGGGCAACACTCCCCGCCGCTGCGCCCAGCAGGACCGAGCGCAGAGCAAAGCTGATCAATATGCGCCGCCGGTCTGCGCCCAGCGTCTTCAGGATCGCGGATTCGTAGCGGCGCGCGGTTTCGCCTGCGGCGGCGGCTCCGATCAGAACAAGAAAACCGGTCAGCAAGGATATCCCCGCCCCGTAGGACGTTGCTGCCGCCAGCCCGGCCAACAGGCCCGAGACGCGGTCAATAGCGTCGCGCACCCGGATTGCGGTGATGTTGGGGAACTGGCCCGCCAGATCGCGCAGGATGGCGGCTTCGGCCTGTTCCTCGGCATAGACGGTTGCGATGAAACTGTGCGGCGCGCCCGCAAGTGCTGAAGGGTTCATCGACATGATGAAGCCAATGCCTGCGGTCGAAAAATCGACCTCGCGCAGAGAAGTGATTTCGGCGGTGATGTCGCGTCCCAGGATGTTCACGGTTAAATTGTCGCCAAGGGACAGGCCCATCTCCTCGGCCTCTTCAGCGGCGAAACTTACTTGTGGCGAGCCGGAGTAATCCTCGGGCCACCAGGTCCCTGCAGTGACGCGAGCGTTTTTGGGCGTGGCGGCGGAATAGGTCACGCCCCGATCCCCGTCCAGCACCCAGTGATCACCGGCGACGTCGCGGGCGGGTTTGCCGTTGATCTGCGTGATGATCCCCCGCAGCATCGGAGCGCCTTCGATGCGGCTGACAGCGGGGTCTGAGTCCAGCCGTTTGTTGAAGCCGGGCATCTGGTCTTTTTGAATGTCGACAAAGAAATACGATGGGGCCACGTCAGGCAGGTTGCCTGAGATCGCATTGCGCAGGGTCCCGTCGATCTGGCCAACAGCGGCAAGCACCGAAAGGCCCAAACCCAAAGACAGCACGACCGACGCAGCCCCCTCTCGCGGGTCTGAGATCGCGGAAAGGGCCCATCGCAAGGCAGGGCGGCCACGGGCGGCTGTTGTGCTGATGCGTGCCAGTTTGCGGATCGCAAGGGCGGACAGGGACAGCAGCACCAGCGCGCCGACTAGCCCTGTGGCGGTCCAGAGGGTTAGGCGCGCCGAACCGCTGAACCACGCGGCAGACGCGATCAGCAGGGCCAATCCGATTCCGGTCGCAACCACGAAAGCTGTGCGTGGAAGCGCACGCGCCGATGACAGCGCGTCGCGGAATAGGGTCGCGGCGCGGACCTCCTCGGTTCGGGCGAGGGGCCAAAGGGTGAAGAGGAACGCGGTTAGCAGGCCGTACAGCGCAGCCTCGGCCAGAGGGCGGTGATAGAGCGTGAAAACAGCCGGAACGGGCAGGCGGGCCTCGATCAGCGGGGCCAGCAACAGGGGCAAAATCGCCCCGAGCGCAATCCCTAACGTGATGCCGATCCCTGACAAAACCCCGATCTGTATCATGTAGGTCTGGAAGATCGTCGCACGGTCCGCGCCCAACGTACGCAGCGTGGCGATGGTTTCGGTTTTCTGCGCCAGATAGGCGCGTACAGCGGCCGATACGCCGATACCGCCAACCGCCAGTCCGGACAGACCGACCAAAACCAAAAACGCACTTAGACGCGCGACAAACTCTGCAATCCCCGGCGCGCCGTTGCGCGCATCGGTCCAGCGCATTCCGGTGCCTTCGAAGCTTTGTTTGGCCTCAGCGGAAAGGGCCTCAAGATTGGCGCCCGGCGGCAGGTTCAGCCGGTATTTGGTGGAAAACAATGTCCCCGGCGCCAACAGGCCGGATGCCTGCAGATCCTCGGTCCGGACCAGAGTACGTGGCCCTAAACCAAACCCGTCCGCCGCGCCGTCCGGTTCATGGATCAAAGCCGCCGATAGCACGAAGTTCTGCGTGCCAAGCGCGAAGCGGTCTCCGACAGAGAGGCCCAATCGGTCCATCAGCACCGGGTCCATGACCGCTCCGGGCAGACCATTCTGGCCGTCCAGAGCTGTAGGCAGTGATTGGCTGGGCTCCAGCTTGGGTGTTCCCAGCAACGGATAGGCCGCGTCCACTGCCTTTACCTGTGTCAGGGCGCGCTGGGATTGCCCGTCCTGCTGCACAACGGCCATCGAGCGGAAATCGACCACTTCGGACAAATCGGTCGCGGCTTGCTGCATCCATGCGCGTTCGTCGTCGCTGGCGAAGCGGTAGGTGAATTCCAGCTGCGCGTCCCCGCCCAGCAGCGCTGCGCCCTGCTGCGTCAACCCGGTCTGGATCGCGGACCGGACCGAGCCGATGGCCGCAATGGCAGCCACCCCCAGCGCCAGACAGGCTAAAAACACGCGAAAGCCGCGCACTCCGCCGCGCAGTTCCCGGCGCGCCAGACGACCGGAAAGACGCAGGCTCATTCCGCAGCCTCTTGCTTTGCGTCTTCCGCGATTGTGCCATCCCGCAAGCGGATCACGCGGTCGCATTTGCGCGCCAGGCTATGGCTGTGGGTGACCAGAACCAGCGTGGCGCCGTGCCGGTCACGCAAACCAAACAGCAGATCGACGATGGCCGCACCGGTGGTTTCGTCCAGATTTCCCGTCGGCTCGTCCGCCAGCAGGATCTGCGGACGCGGAGCAGACGCGCGCGCCAATGCAACCCTTTGCTGCTCACCCCCCGACAATTGCGCCGGGTAGTGGTCGCATCGATGAGACAGTCCGACCGCGTCCAGTTCGGCCTCGGCGCGGGCAAAGGCATCCGTATGCCCGGCCAGTTCCAGCGGAGTGGCCACGTTTTCGAGCGCAGTCATGGTCGGGATCAGGTGGAAGTTCTGAAACACAACCCCCATCGTATCGCGCCGGAACCGGGCAAGGTCGTCTTCATCCATTCCGGTCAGGTCACGGCCCAAAGCGGTGATTTCACCCCCGGTCGCCTGTTCCAGCCCGCCCATTAGCATCAACAGCGAGGATTTTCCGGACCCAGATGGCCCAACCAGTCCCAATGTTTCACCTTTGGATACGGTCAAAGAGATGTCATGCAGGATATTCACCCGGCCGGCATTGCCATCCAGCGACAAAGCAGCATTTTGGAGCGAAAGAACGGGTGTCGTCATGAGGTTTTCCGGACGGGGGCAGTCATTTGGGATATGGAGCGGTTCTGATGTTGCGCAAGGCTTTGATGTCGATGCTGTTTATGTTCTGCGGCTTTGCGGCCACAGCCGAGCAGGTGGTGATCGCAGCTTTAGGGGATTCGCTGACCCATGGCTATGGGCTGCCTGAACAGGATGGCTTTGTGCCTCAGTTGGATCGGTGGCTGCAGGCGCAGGGCGCGGATGTGCGCCTGATCAACGCCGGTGTGTCCGGAGACACTACGGCAGGCGGCGCGGCGCGGGTGGATTGGACGTTGACGCCAGAAGTGGACGGGATGATCGTGGCGCTTGGTGGGAATGACCTTTTGCGAGGGATCGACCCGGCAGTGTCGCGTGCCAACCTTGAGGCGATTGTCAAAACGGCGGGCGCGGCGGATGTCGAAACCCTACTGGTCGGTATGCAGGCACCGGGGAACTATGGCGCCGATTATAAAGAAGCGTTTGATTCCATCTATCCGGATCTGGCGGAGCAATATGAAACCGGCTACGCCCCCAGCTTTTTCTCGGGCCTGAATGCTGAAGGCGATCCCGATGCCGCTCGTCGCTATATGCAGCCGGACGGCATTCACCCAAACGCCGAGGGCGTGGCTTTGATCGTTGAAAACCTGGGACCTTACGTGCTGGAGCTAATCGCCGCGGTCCAGCAATGATCAGACGACGGTCACGACGGTCCCGATCGGGACACGTTCATAGAGATCGATAACGTGTTCGTTCATCATTCGGATACAGCCGTTTGAGACCGCATGACCGATGGTTTGTGGCTGCGTTGTACCATGAATGCGGAAATAGGTATCGACGCCATTCTGGAACAGGTACAGCGCCCGCGCGCCCAGAGGGTTGTCACCGCCACCGGGCTGAACATAGTCATTGTCCTTGAACCGCGCATAGGTGACCGGTTCGCGCTCGATCATCTCGTCGGTGGGGCGCCAGGTCGGCCACTCTTTCTTGACGTCGATTGTGGCAGTACCGGTAAATTCCAGCCCGGCCTTGCCCACTCCGCAGCCATAGCGGACCGCCTTGCGCGGCTCGGTCACGTAATAAAGGTAGAATGATCGCGGTGCGACCAGCAACTGACCCGGCTGAAACTGCTTTTTGATGCGGACAAATTGCGGTGTGGGATCGTATTCGACAGCTTTCTTCTTTGCCGCAGCAACGCCCGGCACAAGTGTGGCGGCAGCGGTCGCTGTCAGAAAGGTACGGCGCGTGAACATGGCAGCTCTCTTCAAAACAAAAGACAAATCTTGAACCCAATGTCGGAATGATAGCCGATCCGGTCAATCGCCGGGATTACATAACGTAAACGTGATGTATTCTGCCTGCCACACATGCCGCGGCAGGAAGGTGAAAGGGTGAGGAAATCCCCTCACCCTTTCAAAAGCTTAGGCCAGCTGAATGTCAGAGGCGCTTTCGCGGCCGTCACGACCTTCGCGCAGCTCGTAAGTGACTTTCTGGTTGTCGGCCAGACCGGTCAGGCCCGAGCGTTCCACGGCCGAGATGTGAACGAAGATGTCTTTGCCGCCATCTTCGGGTGCAATAAAGCCGTAGCCTTTGGTGGTGTTGAACCATTTTACGGTGCCTGCGGGCATATCCGTTGTCTCCTGTTTGGTGCTGCCCACGTGGATGCGGCAGCCTGGCGTCGTAGTCTGGATCGAGTGACTGAGCGCCGTAAAAGGAGACAGTAGGTCGAAATAGAAAAACGTTAGCCCCTTGGATATGGCATTGAGGTGGGCGTGTGGCAAGGGTGGAATGCTTAGACCAGCGCGCGCCCAAAGATAAAGTCGCCAAGCATTCTAAGCATCGCTATGTAATGCGCTGATAGTCTTTGCGGTCGTTTTTCAGCCGGGAGATTTGAATCCGTGTTTCGTCGTCAAGCCCAAGGTCGGCCAAGCTGTGGATTGGCTTAAGACCTTTCGGGACGATTTTACCATCCCGGGCACTAAGAAAAACAGGGCTCAGTTCCTTTAAGTATCTAGTTTCAGTTAAGCTATATGTTCTCTCGTCTTTTCTGACTGACAAGAACATAGCGTTTGCGCCTATGTCAGCCAGAGACATCAAAAGATCATCTTTTTTCTTCACGGCAGAAATTGAAAACCGGTCAATGTTCCGTATTGGCAAAGCGCGTTCATCAAGAGGAGTGCTTTGAATTGAATGCAAGAGTGAGAGCAAGCTACTATATTGCTGTTCTCTAGCCTCAATGCATATTCTCACTTTGTCTTTTGAAATGTTGAACTCACCCAGTGCCTGTCCGATCCGCTCGAATAAATACTGAGAAACCTTATTATAATAATGCGTTGGAGTTTTTTGAGCTTCTTTTAAGTAGTCTAATAAAGTTAGTTTGTTGGATATTACTCCAAGCATGCCTATCGGTAGCGTTGCTATGGTTCTGCAGAGATTCACACGCTCAAAGTGACCCAGGTTTGTAGCATGAATTCTGCCTTTCCTATCTCGAAAGTCGGAAAGCCGGTCTGTTATTTGGTCGCGGTTTTCTTCATTGAAAATTGCCGCACACATACAAAAATACTGAGTCGGCCCAGAACTTGGGTCAGCTTGCAAATTCTTTAAACCAACATCGCCAGATTCATCTATAACGATAGTATACATAAATTTTGGGTAGAAAAACAAAAGCGGCGGGTCAAGACCCGCCGCAAATGAATCTCACCGCGCAAACTTCTTGTGCTTCAACCGCTTGGGCTCCAGCGCGTCTGGTCCCAGGCGACGCTTTTTGTCCTCTTCGTAGTCTTCGAAGTTGCCCTCGAACCATTCCACATGGGCGTCGCCTTCGAACGCCAGAATATGCGTACAAATCCGGTCAAGGAAGAAGCGGTCGTGCGAGATGACCACGGCGCAGCCAGCGAAATCGACCAGCGCGTCTTCCAGCGCGCGCAGGGTTTCAACGTCGAGGTCGTTGGTCGGTTCGTCGAGCAGCAGGACGTTGCCGCCCTCTTTCAACAGGCGGGCCATGTGGACGCGGTTGCGCTCACCACCCGACAGCAACGAGACCTTTTTCTGCTGGTCTCCGCCCTTGAAGTTGAAGGACGAGCAATAGGCGCGGGAATTGACCTGCGCGTCGCCCAGCTGGATGATCTCGGCACCACCGGTGATCGCCTCCCAGACGGTGTCGTTGTCTTTCAGGTCGTCGCGGGACTGGTCGACATAAGATAGCTCGACCGTGTCGCCCAGCGTGATGGTGCCGCTGTCGGGCTGTTCCTGACCGGTGAGCATTTTGAACAGGGTCGACTTACCGGCACCGTTGGGGCCGATGACGCCGACGATGCCGCCGGGGGGCAGGGCAAAGTCCAACCCTTCGATCAGTTGCTTGTCGCCCATGTGTTTCGACAGCCCCTCAACCTCGATCACCTTGCCGCCAAGGCGCTGGCCGTTTGGGATGACGATCTGGGCGCGAGTCAGTTTTTCGCGTTCGGACTGCTCGGCCAGCTCGTTGTAGGCGTTGATCCGGGCCTTGGATTTGGCCTGACGGGCCTTCTGACCCTGACGCATCCACTCCAACTCGCGTTGCAGGGTCTTCTGCTTGGATTTGTCCTCGCGGGCTTCCTGCTCCAGCCGTTTGGCCTTTTGCTCCAGCCATGCAGAGTAGTTGCCCTCGTACGGAATGCCGCGGCCGCGGTCGAGCTCCAGAATCCAACCGGTGATGTCATCCAGAAAGTAACGGTCGTGGGTGACGATCAGGATGGTGCCCTTGTAATCGATCAGGTGCTGTTGAAGCCAGGCGATGGTCTCGGCGTCCAGGTGGTTGGTCGGTTCGTCGAGCAGCAGCATGTCGGGCGCTTCCAGCAGCAGCTTGCAGAGCGCCACGCGGCGTTTCTCGCCACCTGAGAGGTTGGCGATGTTAGCGTCGTCCGGCGGGCAGCGCAGCGCCTCCATCGAGACGTCAATCTGGCTGTCGAGGTCCCACAGGTTTTCCGCATCAATCGCGTCCTGCAGGGTGGTCATTTCCTCCATCAGCTCGTCCGTGTAATTCTCGGCGATCTCCATGGCGATTTCGTTGAACCGGTCGACCTTGGCCTTTTTCGCGGCCACGCCCAGCATGACGTTTTCGCGGACGGACAGCGATTCATCTAATTGCGGTTCCTGCGGCAGATAGCCAACCTTTGCACCCTCGGCCGCCCATGCCTCGCCGGTGAAGTCGGTGTCGAGGCCCGCCATGATCTTCATCAGCGTCGATTTACCCGCGCCGTTTACGCCGACAACACCGATTTTCACACCGGGCAAAAAGCTCAGGTGGATGTTTTCAAAGCACTTCTTGCCACCGGGATAGGTCTTGGAGACACCCTGCATGTGGTAGACATATTGATAGGCGGCCATATCGCGTCCTCTGGGTCGGAGAAATTGGGTTAAACCGCTAGATATCCAAGCCGGGCGGGCGGGGCAAGCTGGTGGTTTTGTGAATTTCGCATCGATACAGCCTCGGTTAGATTGGCGCAGTTGGACGCGGGGGACGGTTTGTCGGAACTGGCAGAGTTGATAGCGGGCTGGGCGCAGCCCGGTCGGGTGGAGTGGATTGGCCTTCGGCCTGAGCGTCGGGCGCAAATGGTTGCTGTGGACGCGGCTATGATGTCAGCCGATGGGCTTTCCTGCGACCGTGGCCGCGCGGGCAAGCGGGCGGTGACTCTGATCCAACAGGAACATCTGTCGGCGATTGGCGCGTATCTGGGGCAGGGGCCTGTCACACCTGACGTTCTACGGCGCAATCTGGTGGTATCTGGGATCAATCTGGCGGCCCTCAAGGGTCGCCAGGTGCGGGTAGGTGAGGCCATTCTGCGCCTTACCGTCATCTGTGCGCCTTGCAGCCGGATGGAGGAAGCGTTGGGCAAGGGGGGCTATTCAGCCGTACGCGGCCATGGGGGCTGGTGTGCCGAGGTAGTGCAATCCGGGCGGGTTCGGTTGGGCGATTCTGTACAACCTGTTGATTGACAAGCCGCTTGAGTTCTGAACATCAGCAAGGGATGTTGCGCAGCGTTATACCATATGCACGACCCGGGCAGGTCATTGGGCTGTTCGGCGGGTCCTTTGATCCACCGCACAAGGGGCATGTACATGTCACGCTTGAGGCGATGAAAGCGTTTGGGTTGGATAGCGTGTGGTGGTTGGTGTCTCCGGGCAATCCCTTGAAGGAGCGCGGTCCCGCGCCGTTAAAGCGGCGGATCGAGGCGGCACGAGACGTAATGCAGCACCCGCGTGTCGAGGTGACGGATATCGAAGCGCTGACCGGAACGCGTGCAACGGCAGACACGCTGGCAGCGTTGCAACAGCTTTACCCGCAGGTGAAGTTCGTCTGGCTGATGGGCGCCGACAATCTGGCGCAGTTCCACCGCTGGAAGGATTGGCGCCGGATCATGGACAGCGTTCCGGTCGGTGTGGTGGCGCGGCCGGGGGATCGGATCTCGGCCCGGATGTCGCCCGCGGCCCGGCTTTATGCGTGCTATCGCATCGACGGCCAGGCGCGGCATCTGTTGGGCCGGGCGCAGGCCCCGGCGTGGTGTTTCGTGAATGTACCGATGGTCGATGTCAGTTCGACCGAGTTGCGCACGCGAGGTGAATGGGGCGACGGAGTGTTGCCTGAATAGCCATGATCGGCGCATAATCACATTCAATGGTTGTGTGTATTTGATCTCTGGGATTTTAATTGACCCATGGTTGATCGTCTTTCGCGTCGTCTGTTTCTTGCCGGATTGGGGGCATCGGTTCTAGCTGGCTCGGCTCTGGCTGAAGCCCCTGTGAAATCGTTGCGCCCGCAACTGCGGGGCGAACTGCCCAGCGGAGCTGAGCGACTCATTCAGGCCGCAGGGCTTAGGGGCGAGGTTGCCTTTGCCGTCGCTGATGCGAAGACGGGTGCTCAGCTCGAAGCCTTTGATGGCGATCAGGGACTGCCCCCTGCAAGTGTCGCCAAGGCTTTGACTGCGCTTTATGCGCTGGACGTTCTCGGGGCCGAGTACCGGTTTGAAACAGCCTTGATGGCCGATGGTCCAATAGAGAATGGCGTGCTGAAGGGTGACCTGATCCTTGTGGGTGGCGGAGACCCACTGCTGGACACCGATGATCTGGCCGGAATGGCGGCCAACTTGCGTGAGGTCGGGATTGTCGAAGTGCGCGGCGCTTTTAAGGTTTACGACGGCGCGCTTCCTTACGTGTTCAGCATCGATCCCGGGCAACCGGATCACCTGGGATACAGCCCCGCCATCAGCGGCATTTCTCTGAATTTCAACCGCGTTCATTTTGAATGGAAGCGTGGGAGCAACGGATACAATGTGAGCATGGATGCCCAAACGGCCCGTTACAGGCCATCCGTGGATATGGTATCAATGCGGGTCGAAAAGCGAAGCTTGCCTATTTACACCTATCAGGCCAGCGCCCGACAAGACCGCTGGACTGTTGCGAGAGGTGCACTGGGCGATGGCGGTGCGCGCTGGTTGCCTGTTCGTAAACCGGCTCTTTATGCCGGGGACGTGTTCCGGACCTTGGCGCGCACGAACGGTATCGTTTTGGGTCGCGTACAGATCACACGCGAGGCGCCGACGGGCACTGTTCTTGTGGTGCATCAGAGTGATCCACTGGAAAGCATTTTGCGGGGTATGCTGAAATACTCGACCAATATAACTGCCGAAATGGTTGGAATGGCGGCCTCGAAGGCGCGTGGCGCGGATATCCAAAGTCTGGCTGACTCTGCGGCCGAGATGAATCGTTGGGCCTCAGACACCTATGGTGTGAACGGGATCGCAATGGTGGACCACTCGGGGCTTGGCGATGCATCACGCGTCGCGCCCGCAGATCTGGTTACGGCACTGGTAGCGGCCAAAAAAACTGGGGGGCTACGGCCGTTACTGAAAAAGTTCACTTTAGCAGACAGTCAGGGGCGGCTGGTCAAGGACCATCCGATCAGGGTGGACGCCAAGACCGGGACGCTGAATTTCGTGTCCGGGCTGGGCGGGTTCATCACTGCGCCGGATGGATCAGAACTGGCCTTTGCCATTTTCACCGCTGATGTTGATCACCGCGCGACCATCCCCCGTGCACTACGCGAGCGGCCAGATGGCGCGCGCAGCTGGAACAATAGATCGCGCAGGCTGCAACGCGCTCTGATCGAACGCTGGGGGATGTTGGCAGGCAGTTGAGATCAGGTCGTGTGACGCGCCCGTGCACCACGCTCGATCGCGGCGGCGTGCAGGCGGTCGATGTTCAATTCGTATCGGATTTCTTCCAGCAGGCGCAGCTCGGTTTCCGCAAGCGTTCCGTCGGCCGCAGCCACGTCACAGGCCAGCGCATAAGCGGTTTCGTGCAGCCGCTCGGGCAGGTTATCACGGATCAGACCGAACAGGGCGTCCAGACCATCCTCTTGTTCGAACAGGTCGAACACGGTTTGTGATACGCGACGGGTGCGGTCGATGTCATATTCGGCAAAAACCGGCAGCATGTTGACCGCGCCTTCGATCTTGACCAGCTCGGCGGTGCGGATGGTTTCATCTGAGGCAGAGACCGCAACCATGATCGCGACAAGGCAATCCTGTGGGGACATCGGGTGGGGTACTTGTTCGGTCATGGTCTCGTCCTGATTAGGCTTTCTGCGCCCGCACGATAGGAGGGCTGGCGCGCAGGTTCAACGGGTTTTGCCGGATTGGTTCACAGAATGGGTAGTGGGCCTCGCGTTTTGGTCTGTCGCAACACGAAATTGCTGCGGGTGTCGCGCACCAGCCCTGACTTCAGCAGCCGTTGCATGATGAAATGCTCAAGGTCTTCGGGGGTTTTGGCATAGACCTTCAGGATGAAGTCATGATCCCCTGTGATCGAGGCGCATTCGACGATCTGCGGCTCGGTCTCAACCAGCCGCAGGAACGCGGTGATGTTGTCCTCTTGATGGTCTCGCAAGGCGACGTGGACATAGGCGATGGCGTCCAGCCCGACGGACTTGGCCCGCACCTGCGCGATATACCCAGAGACCACACCGGATGCCTCCAGTTCGCGCACTCGCCGCCAGCATTGCGAAGCCGACAGGCCGGTGCGGTCGGCAAGCTCCTGCATCGACAGGCGTCCATCGGTCTGCAACTGCTGCAGGATGGCAATATCAGCGGGTTGAAGCGTTTGTTTCACAATTGATGCCTGTGCGATACGTATTTGCCAAATTAGCCGCAAATTTCCGATAAACCAAATAAAACAGTCAGTTCACATGGCTATACTTTTCCTAAGGAGGAAAAAGTGATGCCAAAATCGACCAAATACGTCGCCAAGATAGCTGATGCGCGCGGCCATATCGCCTATACGGCTGAGGAAGACGCGGTTTGGGCCGATCTCTATGCTGCGCAAGAGAGAAACGTGCAGCGCTACATGGCCCGCGATTACCTTGCAGGGCTGGAACGTCTTGAGCTGCCAAAAACCCGTGTACCGTCCTGCGCCGATATCTCGGAGCGTTTGATGGATATGACCGGGTGGCGGGTGCAGCCGGTGCCTGCGCTGATCGGTTTCAAGACCTTCTTTGGCATGTTGGCTGACCGGGTCTTTCCCGCCGCATCCTTCATCCGGTCGCGTGAGGATTTCGATTACATCGAAGAGCCAGACATCTTTCATGAGATTTTCGGCCACACGCCTTTGCTGAGCGATCCGCGCTTTGCGGCCTTTAGCCATGCCATCGGCAAGGCCGGCGTACAGGCGAGCGACAAGGATTATTCCTGGCTGATCCGACTATATTGGTTCTCGATCGAGTTCGGCCTGCGCCGACAGGATGGAGAGATCAGAGCATTGGGGTCTGGCCTCGCGTCCTCGCCAACTGAATTGGTCTATGCCGTGGAGAGCCACATTCCTGATCGCGATCCGTTCGATGTTCTGACGATTCTGCGTACGCCCTACCGGATCGACATGCACCAAATGGGCTATTTCGTGCTAAACTCGCCCGAGGAACTGTTTGCCGCCGCCGACCGAGATTTGCTGGCGGATGTGCGTAAGGCGCAATCTCTTGGGTTGCTGCCGAACAAGTTCCCGGAAAAAGCAACCGCAGCGGAGTGAACGGATCATGACCACATCAGGAGAAACCTGCAGCCTTTCGGACCGAACCTGTGTGCCTTGTTCCGGAGGTGTCCCGGCTTTGACCCGGGACGAGGCCAATACCCACATGGCCGAACTCTCGTCCGACTGGAAGCTGGATACTGAGGCGAAAGAACTCAGCCGTCACTACACGTTCAAGGGCTTTGCCAAAGCGACCTATTTGGCCAATCTCTGCGCCTGGCTGGCCGATCAGCAGGGGCATCACCCGGATGTCTCGTTCGGCTGGGGTTATGTGGACGTCAAACTGACCACCCATGAAATCGGCGGTCTCAGCGAGAATGACTTTATCTGGGCGGCCAAACTGGACCAATTGACCGCGTAAATCGGCCTTCCCATCAGGAAAAACCCCGCAGTTTATTGACTCATGCTGCACCGGCACAATAGGAGGGGCCGGTCGGTTGCAAAGGGCGACCGGCGCTGTTTTTCCCGATGGAGCAAATCTGATGTCTGAACTGCGTGAAACCGCGATGTCGTCCAAGGCCTGGCCTTTCGAAGAGGCGCGCCGGTTGCTCAAACGCTATCAGAAGGGTGCTCCAGAAAAGGGATACGTGCTGTTCGAAACCGGCTATGGCCCCTCGGGCCTGCCGCATATCGGCACCTTTGGTGAGGTTGCGCGGACCACGATGGTAAAGCGTGCATTCGAGGCATTGTCGGATATCCCGACCAAGCTGATCTGTTTCTCGGACGATCTGGATGGGATGCGCAAGGTGCCGACCAATGTGCCGAATCCAGAAATTCTGGAACAGCATCTGCAACGTCCACTGACCTCGGTGCCAGACCCGTTTGGCGAATACGACAGCTTTGGCGAGCATAACAACGCGATGCTACGGCGTTTTCTGGACACCTTTGGGTTCGAGTATGAGTTCTACTCGGCCAAGGAGTTCTACGAATCCGGGCAGTTCGACGAAATCCTCAAGCGCGCGGTTGAACGCTATGACGAGATCATGGCGATCATGCTCAAAAGCCTGCGCGAAGAGCGTCAGCAAACCTATTCCATCTTCCTGCCTCTGCACCCCGAGAGCGGGCGGGTGATGTATGTGCCAATGAAAAAGGTCTGCGCCGAGACCTACACCGTGACCTTCGATGATGAGACGGGCAAGGAATGGACCGTTCCGGTCACCGGTGGCAACGTGAAGCTGCAATGGAAGCCGGATTTTGGCGCGCGCTGGGCCGCGCTGGGCGTTGATTTCGAGATGTACGGCAAGGAACACGCCACCAACGAGAAAATCTATGACGCGATCTGCCGTGCACTGGGCGGCCGTGCGCCCGAGCATTTCTCGTATGAGCTGTTTCTGGATGAAAACGGTCAGAAGATTTCCAAATCGTCCGGCAATGGTGTGTCGATCGATGAATGGCTGACCTATGCGCCAACCGAGTCGTTGGCCTATTTCATGTATCAGAAGCCCAAGACCGCCAAGCGAATGCATTTCGATGTGATACCCAAGGCGTATGATGAGTATCATCAACAATTGCGTGCTTATCCGGGGCAGGACCTGAAGGCTCAGTTGAACAACCCCGTTTGGCATATCCACGGCGGCAATGTTCCGGAATCCACTCTGATGGTGCCGTTTGCGATGCTGCTAAACCTCGCCTCAGTTTCCGGGGCCGAGGACAAAGAAGCGCTGTGGGGTTTCATCCGCCGTTATGCACCTGAAGCGACAGCAGAAAGCCATCCCGATCTGGATCAGGCGGCCGGTTTCGCCGTGCGCTACTTCAACGACTTCGTCAAGCCGACCCGTAAGCATCGCGCACCCACTGATCAGGAACGCGAGGCGCTGGAAGCGTTGAAAGCCGCGCTAGAGGCTTATGACGGTCCGATTGAAGACGAAGCACTGCAATCGGTGGTCTACTCTATCGGACGAGAGCGTTTCGATCCGATGCGCGGTTGGTTCACGGCTTTGTACGAAGTGCTGTTGGGTGCCTCGCAAGGCCCGCGCTTCGGTGGTTTCATTGCGCTTTACGGCGTACCGGAAACCATCGCTCTGATCGACAAGGCTCTGGCCGGAGAGCTGGCCTGATTTGACCTGATACCGCGTGGGGCTACCCTTTCATCAGGAGGTGGCCCCATGCGTCGTCTATTGCTTGCTATATCCCTGAGCGCCGGTTTGGCCTCGGGCGCGTTTGCCCAAAGCGCTGAGATCGAGGCCAATATCTCGGCGCAGATACAGGCTTTCAAAGCGGATGACTTCGCCACCGCTTTCACCTTTGCCAGCCCGACAATCCAGCAACTGTTCCAGACGCCCGAGAACTTCGGCGTTATGGTCAAACGCGGTTATCCGATGGTCTGGCGGCCCGCGGATGTGCGCTTTTTGGAGTTGCGTGAAGTGGCCGGTTCACTGTGGCAGAAGGTCATGGTCACCGACGGCGCGGGCCGGGTGCATATCCTTGACTATCAAATGGTGCCGCTTGAAAATGGCTGGAAGATCAACGGTGTGCAACTTCTGGGGAACTCTGATCCAGCCGCCTGAAGCAACACCACCGTCACGGTGACATGAGTGGCGGTTAATCCCTTTTCGATACTCAGGCTTTTGCGTTCGGGGCGCGTGATCCCGGGCACTGGGTTTATGCGCGTGGCGGCTCGCCGCTCGTGCGATTGGGAAAGGGATCTCTATGAACAAGGCAATCACCGACGGCATCGTGTTCATGCCGCCAGCATTCGCAAACGGTCTGAATGTGTGGTCCAGCGGCGACGGAACGCCGGGCTCGCCCACCTATGACGGGTCGGGTACAGGCGCGTTTGTCCCGGCCGACGCGGATTTCGGCGGCTGTCTGGAAATCCTGAAGGTCAGCGCCACGCAGCGTCTGCGCTATATGAGGCAGACGCCGCTGCTGCCGGGATGTTACCTCCAGATCAAGGCACGGGTGAAAGCGATTAGTGGTCCGTTGCCCGAAGTGCGCATCGCGGGTTGGGCCGGTGGTGCCGGAGACGTGCAGGTTACTGGCGTGGCCGAGCAAGGACCGGCAACGCAGCTGTCCGGTTATGGTGCGGTACATGAGATCACCGCCATTGTCGGCACCGGACAGCGCCCTGGTGTGGACATGCCTTGGGGCGTTCAGGCGCTGTATGGGCATTTCGGGCTGGATATCGACGGTGCAAACGGGGCTGTCGTAAGGGTCGATGACATCGAAATCACTGATGTCACCAGTGTGTTCCTGCGCAATCTGATCAGCCTTGTCGATGTGCGCGACTTCGGTGCCATTGGTGACGGCGTGGTGGACGACTCTGCGGCGTTTGAGGCGGCGGATCAGGCCGCGAACGGGCGCACGGTTTTTGTACCAGAGGGGACATACTTGCTGGCTCAAAACACGTCGATGGCGTCCGAGATCGACTTTGAGGGCACCGTTACGATGCCTGACGACAAAATGCTGCTGCTGACCAAGAATTTCGATTTGCCCACCTATATCAACGCCTTCGGCAATGAAGCGTTGGCCTTCAAAAAGGCGTTTCAGGCCTTGCTGAACAACTCGGACCATGAATCTCTTGATCTGGGTGGCCGCAAGATTTCCGTGAGTGAGCCGATCGATATGGCCGCGGCGGTGCCGAACCGACAAGGCGGGTTTTCTACCCGCCGCGTGATCCGCAACGGCCAGTTTGACGTCCAGAGCAGTTCGGCCTGGGATACCGAGACTTTCACCTCGGTCGCGACCTACGACCCTGACGATCCCAGACGCTTGGTGAATGTTGCCAACATTGCCAACATTCCTGTCGGGGCACTGGTACAGGGTAGCGGGGTTGGGCGTGAGATCTATGTCCGCTCCAAAAACGAGGGCGCGGGTGAAATCACGCTGAACGCGCCGATGTATGATGCCGATGGCACGCAAACCTTTACCTTTTTGTCCTTCAAATACCTGCTGGACTTCAGCGGTTTCAGCACGCTGCGCAAGTTCGGCATGGAAGAGATCGAATTCCAGTGCAATGGCCGCAGCAGCGGGATCCGTCTGGCCCCGTCAGGCAGCACCTTTGCCGTGACGAACTGTTTCATCAGTCGTCCCAAGGACCGGGGGATCACATCAATCGGGACCGGATGTCAGGGCATGCTGATCGACAATTGTCAGTTCCTGTCCACCGAAGAATCCTACGATGTATCCGATCGCAAATCGATTGCCTTGAACTCAACCGCCAATGACATCAAGCTGCGCCACAATCGGGCGGTGCGTTTTCTGCACTTTGCTGTTTTGGGTGGTACCAACAACTTGGTCCAGGGTAACCACTTTTTCCAGGGCGACAGCATTCCGCAAGGTGTTCGCAGCGCCGGGTTGGTCATGATCGGCACATACAATACCTCGACCATTTCAGGCAACTATATCGATAACTGTTTCGTCCAGTGGACCAATGAACGGGACGCAAAGCCTGTTTACACTTCGGGATACTCGTTCAGTTCGATGGCCATCACTGACAATATTTTCTACTCCAGCCAAGTTGCTTCCTGGTTTAGCTATATTGTTATTCGCCCTCATGGTGGGGGCCACTTTCTGAACGGTGTGGTTGTAACCGGAAACAAGTTTCGCTCCTCAAGTGGCAGCATCACTCGAGCAGAGCGAGTGGACACATCATTTGCGGATCTAAACAAAAGTGCGCATCGAAACGTAATGTTTGAGAACAATAGCTTCCACGGTGTGGATAAACGAGTTTCGAACGCGCTACGGGTCAGACGCTCGCAAGGGTCAACATCGCAGGCATGGACTGTCTCGACTTCAGGGCAACTGCCGTTTGGTGGTCGTGCGCGCAGCTGCGATGCGGTCACGGTATTGGGACCCTTGAGAACGGTGTTCGGAACAACGGCTTTTGCCAACCCTTATGTAGAGCTTGAGCGGGGCTCATCTAGGGATGCGATTACCCTACGATGGCCTCAAGCCGTACGCGGCGAAGTCTCCGCGACTGTGCGAATGGAACGCTGACTTTCCGACTGGCCGCCCTGTAACTGGGCGGCCAATTCGCCGATTTCAGAATTCGTTCCAGATTGCCAGCTTAAGACCCGTGTCGTTTTGAGTGTTATTACGTTCAACACCCAACACCCACGTAGTCGAACTGTTCTTTGTCCGGATCATGACCGAGGGCCTGGCTCTCCAATACAACGAATGGTCTGGCGCAAAGGCCGTTTCTATCTGTATCAAAGGGTTAAGCAGTCGATCCCCGGAAAGACCAGCGGTGACATCGATTTTGCGAAGCAGGACGTCATGTGTGCGGTATTCCAAAGCAGTATCGATGGCCACCCAGCTGTTGCCCCAACCGGTACGGAACCCTTTGCCGTACGAGAGGGTCAGCTTGTACATCGCCCAGGCATCTCGGTATCGGTGATGGGCACCGGCACCCAACTCTGCTGCAAATCGTCCCCACTTGTCGAATTCTGCGACCGGGAACCGGGCAAACAAGAGTGCGTGGCCGTAAAGGTCGCGATTCTCCTCGATATCAAGCCCGATTGTCAGTTTCGGTCGGTATCCGAATTCGGCGTAAAGCCCTGTTTTGTAGTCATACGTGCCGTCGGGGTCCTTGAAGGCAGTGACCGAGGTCGCAGTGAACGCCGAACCCTTTTCCCGCAGCCACGCCCCGGGCCATGCCGGGGCGGCGGCAAGCAGAAAGGACAAAAGAAGGACGATCCGGCACATGCGCGCAGAATCCCCCAGCATGGTTAACGGAGGGTTAGTAATTTGTTCATTTTTTGGAAACCGACAAAGAGGTCTCGCCCGCAAAGGAAACACGAGACCTTTGCAATTCCTGTGTTAAGCTTGTGAAACGATAAGGAGAATCCAGATGCCGAAGATTTCCAAGAGCGCGAGCGTCCAGACAGTTATCACCACCTTTGAAATGACGCCGGGTACCTGCCACGATCTGCTGGAGGCACTGACCGACGCCTATGCCGAGTTCATCTCGAAACAGCCGGGATTTGTTTCGGCTGGGTTGCATGTGAACGATGCTCAGACGCGGATTGCAAACTATTCCCAGTGGGAACGCCGCGAGGATTTTCTGGCCATGCTGCGCACTCCGGAAATGCGCGACCGCAACCGCAAGATCAACGAGCTGTGCAAAAGCTTTGAGCCGGTGATGTATGACGTGGCCGAGACTTTTGGCAGTTCCTGACTTGGATCAAAGCATCAACGCCCAGCCCCGCGCAACATGGGTGCGGGAAAACGGAGGCGCGCGCCATGTATCATAACATTCTTATACCCATTTCTTTCGATGCTGAACGGGATATTTCCGGGCCGCTGAAGCTGGCCGAGATCCTGTCGACACCGGACGCCCAAGTGACTTTGTTGCATGTGGTCGAACACATCCCGAACTATGCGATCTCTTACATGCCGCCCGAATACCTGAGCGAAGCCCGCAAGGCGATCCAGACCGAACTGGACGAGTTGGCAGCGAAACTGCCCAACGCGACGGGCGTGGTGATCGAAGGGCATTCGGGGCGCACCATTCTGGACTGGGCGGAAACCCACAAGCCGGACCTGATTGTCATGGCATCGCATCGACCGGGTATGCAGGATCTTCTGTTGGGCTCAACCGCGAACCATGTGGTTCGCCACGCAGCCTGCGCGGTTCACGTGGTGCGTTGATCGGGCACAAGATCGGCGGATGCAAGGCGCCAGGCCTTGCCAAAACCACCGTTCAACACGGCCTCTGAAATCTCAAAATGAACAAAGCCGAAATCGGTGAAATCGACATAGAGCTTCGCTTTGGGGCGCAGGGCCAGATACCGTGTGCGGAGGGTACCGTGTTCCGCACTGTCGCGCGCAACGAACCGGGCCTCGGCGTGCAAAGTCAAACGTGGATGGGTCAGGGGATCGCCGGCCTCTCCCGGTTCTCCGATCAGCAGGGCGCAGGCCGGATTGGCGTGCAAGGCCCGCGTATGATCCGCCAGGGTCGAGATCAGGGTGATCAGCCCGCCAGCCTCATCCGTTGCCAGCGCGATACGCGACACCGACGGCACCGCTTTGCCCGGTTGCAAGGTGGCGAGTGCGCCAAAGGTTACGCTCTCAATCAGGTCGCGGGCCAAACCGCGGGCGGTGTCATCGACCGGGCGAAAGGGGGTGGTAAGACTCATGACAAACGTGTTTCCAAGGTGGCTGCACCCTTTGAAGGATAGCTGCATCGCCCACCCGGTGCGAGGGCTTGTTTCGGCTCGCTAAATGGCGGGGTTTGGGTCTCGGTTTCGCCATAAACTCGGGTTAGTGGAAGGGTATGCCGATCGACACATCCGAAACAGATTCGACACTCACTAAGACATCGAAGCGCCAGAGGCGGGCAGACGCCTTGCGTAAGCGCGCGCTGTCACCGGTTCGGATCCTGATCATGGTCCTCATGCTGCCTGTGACAACGATGGGTATCGCCGTGGGTGTTTATCTGCGAACATCCGACTTTGAACGCGAAGAGGCCTTGATCCATTTGATTGCTCTGGCGGGGTGCGACGCGGTTAAAAATGTTGCGCCGGGGCCATTTCTGACCGGAGGGCCGGGGTATCATCCGCGTAATGATCCAGATGGCGATGGCGTTGCCTGCGACACTATCGCGGCCGCCCCCGTTGCCGACGCGGTCCCGCAGCAGACCGGAACGCGCCCATCCCGGACGGTCGGAACCGCCAAGTTCGTTCGCCCCTGATTGGTCCTTGCGCGGGCTCTGCGCGATTCACCGATGCTGTGTTACACTGCGCCGGACGTGCCGCTTACGGCCGTCTTTGGGGGATTTCGCCCTGAAAGGGAGGAAAGAAATGTTTGCACGTATTACGCAGTTCAAAATGAAGCCCGGCATGCGGGATGCCGCCGAGGCAAAAATGAATGAGCTTAAAGATCAGATTATGGGCATGAACGGGATGCACAGCTTTACCAATGCCATGAACGAGGACGGTACCGGTTACGTTGTTGCGGTTGTCGAAAGCGAGGAGACATCGAACGCGAACGCGCCCAAAGTGGCCGAGTTGTGGGGGAATTTCGCAGAATTCCTTGAGGTCCCGCCGTCCCCTGCCGGGTTTGACGTGGTCGTCCACTGGGATAAAGCCCTTTAAACGCTTGCATATTTTCGGGTGATCGCCGAGATTCGGGCGATGACCCGCGATGATTTCAACGCCTTTTGCGCCGGCCTCAAAGCCACCAGCCATGTGGTGCAATGGGGCAATGCGGATGTGTGGAAAGTGGGCGGCAAGGTGTTTGCAATCTGCGGCTGGAACGATGGGCGCGATGCGTTCACTTTCAAGGCGACCGATCTGGCGTTTGAGGTTCTGGGCGATGAGCCCGGCATCCGCCCAGCGCCTTACCTTGCCTCGCGCGGGATGAAATGGCTGCAGGTTTATGAGGAACGTGGCATGTCCGACGCATCCCTGCGCGAACATATCGTGACGTCTTATGATCTGGTCGTGGCCAAGCTGACTAAAAAGATGCGGGCCGAGCTGGGGGTTTAACCCTTCATCGCCTGCAGCAACTCCAGCAGCCGCTTGCGGTCGTCATCATCGGCGTAATCCCCGGTGGCCAGACGTTGCGCGATGTTCAGACGCAGGCGTTCGTGTTGGGTGCGGACCTCTTCACCTGCAGTTTCGGCGAGGGTTTTCATGATCACCGCCACAGCCTGTTGCCGCTTGGTGGTGGGGTTTGCGATGTAATCAACAAGGCTCTGCTGCCCGGAATCGAGGATGTTTTCAGCCAGATCGCGCAGTTGCTGACCATTAGGCAGCAACGGGGCGGGGGCGTCTTCGGGCGGCAGGATTTCCGGCACGCTTCGCGGGGTTTCTGCCAGAGCGTTTGCGCCGTCCACAAAGGCCTCGGTGATCATGCGGGTGATCCTGATGGCACGCGGGTCCTTGAACAGGGCCGAGGCGATGGCCACGCCGTAATCCGTATAGACCCACGGATTGACCCGCCGCCCGCCACGGCCCTTGGGTTTTGAGATCACATTCTGTGATTGCAAATCAGCGACTTCGGCATCGCTCAGCTGAAAGCGGTAGCCTTCGAACAGGTCCTTGTTGCGCGAGACGGCCTGATTGAACGCGCTGACGGATTTCCCATAGAACTGCGCCAAATCCTCGGCCAGCACTACGCGGACACCGCGCACCCGGTGAATGGCGCTTTGGACCTCATGCGTGCTGGGCAGGGTGTTGGGGTTCGTCATGGCAACCGTTTGGAATCACAATCTGTGATTTCAAACGTGGAGGACGGAGCGCTGGGCTGCAAGGGTGGAGTGATGGGCGGCGTCGATGAGGTATTTTAGGTCGCAAAGGATTTTTCATCATTCGCCATCCAAGTATGGTTGACCTATTGGGGAGAAGCGGGTGGTGTTAAGGCTTCCGTTCCAGTATCTTTTTCCGACAAACATTCTATGGACGAGTACATTAGTGGTGCACCCGCAATAAGACTTGAACAAGAAGCGACTGTGAAAAGACGGTCGAAATTACAAATCTGCCACTAACCGTCCAAATTTCGAAGTCATGCAACTTAAATTATGGTTAGTGCAATGGAATCTAAAGATAAAATTTCCCTCGCATCGGTTGTAGTTTCCGTCGTTGGTGTTGTAGCCTCCTCAACAGCGGCCATCATGGCAACTAACGCTAAAAACACTGTGGACAGTGTCAGAAGTGAACTTAGTAAAGTTGAATTGCGCGCTCAACTATTAAGCGCCGCAACTGAACACTTAGAACAACTTGATCCTCAGAACCCAACCTTCTTTGAAAAGTGCCGGATCGTCAGCGCTTACGCTCAGTTCGAAGCCCAGCTTTTGGGGACTGACCAGGTACCAGTGATTGCTCCTTTGCAGTTTGCGTTCTTGGGTATGGATGAAAATGATCCAGTCGTTACAATCTGCAATACAAGGTCGGCGGATGTTGTCTCAGCAACTGTCACGATTGAAGAACCTGTTGTTGAAACGGAAGCTGCAGCATCTGAGGACAACCAGCCAACAGCTTTACTGACAAATCCCGTTGTTGTGTTGGCATCCTACCGCCCGTCTAATTGCCCCATAGCTTTTGAGACAAAAGACCGTATCGCCGATCTATTGAATGACGTGGGAGTTAGCGGTTCCTTCGAAATAGCACTTTCAACAAGCAACCATTACGCTGTCGCGTTTAGCCCCATAAACACGGAAGAAATCAGGCAGTTTCTTAGTGAGGCGCAACGCATAGGCTCCAATTCTGCCGATCCTACAATTTCAGCTATGCGCGGAGCGTATTTAGCGAACACAGAAGGGTGGCAGCATTTATTGTCTGTAAATGAGTGCTAATCACCTTTTTCTTCTCTTCACATTCCCACCTCGCTGCCCCGGCCGTCCGGCCGTTGACCGTCCGCGCGATTTCACCGCGTCTTCCGAGGCTTTCTCGACCGCCCATTGGCGCGCCATGGGGTCGTCGGCGACGGCCAGATCGACCGCTTCCAGACGTTTGATCTCATCCCGGATATTGGCGGCCTCTTCGAATTCGAGGTTTTCGGCGGCCTTGCGCATCTGGTCGCGCAGGCCGTCCAGATGGGCCTCGAGGTTGGCGCCGTGCATTGGTTTGTCGATGGTGGCGGTGACGCGGTTCATGTCGACGTCGCCTTCGTAGAGACCGGCCAGAACGTCCTCGACATTCTTCTTCACCGTCTCGGGGGTGATGCCGTGTTCCTCGTTATAGGCAAGCTGTTTGGCGCGGCGGCGGTTGGTTTCGTTCAGCGCGCGTTCCATGCTGCCGGTGACCTTGTCGGCGTACATGATCACCCGGCCATCGGCGTTTCGCGCGGCGCGACCGATGGTTTGGACCAGAGAGGTCTCGGACCGCAGGAAGCCTTCTTTGTCGGCGTCCAGAATGGCGACCAGCCCGCATTCGGGGATGTCGAGCCCTTCGCGCAGCAGGTTGATGCCGACCAGCACGTCGAACGCTCCCAGCCGCAGGTCACGCAGGATTTCGATGCGTTCCAGCGTATCGATATCCGAATGCATGTAGCGGACCTTGATGCCCTGTTCGTGCAGGTATTCGGTCAGGTCTTCGGCCATGCGTTTGGTGAGCGTGGTGACCAGCGTGCGATATCCATCGGCTGCGACCTTGCGCACCTCGTCCAGCAGGTCGTCCACCTGCATCGACACCGGGCGGATTTCGACCTCGGGGTCCAGCAGACCCGTGGGACGGATCACCTGTTCGGTGAAGACGCCGCCGGTCTGTTCGATCTCCCACTTAGCCGGGGTGGCGGAGACAAAGACAGATTGCGGGCGCATGGCGTCCCATTCCTCGAATTTGAGGGGGCGGTTGTCCATGCAGGACGGCAGGCGGAACCCGTGTTCGGCCAGCGTGAACTTGCGCCGATAGTCGCCGCGGTACATGCCGCCGATCTGAGGCACGGAGACATGGGATTCGTCGGCGAAGACAATAGCGTTGTCGGGGATGAATTCGAACAGGGTCGGGGGCGGCTCACCCGGTGCGCGACCGGTCAGATAACGCGAATAGTTCTCGATCCCGTTGCAGACGCCGGTGGCCTCGAGCATCTCAAGGTCGAAATTGGTGCGCTGTTCCAGACGTTGCGCTTCCAGAAGTTTGCCTTCGCCCACCAGTTGGTCCAGCCGGATGCGCAATTCCTTTTTGATCCCGATGATCGCCTGCTGCATCGTGGGTTTCGGCGTTACATAGTGCGAGTTCGCGTAGACCCGAATCTGCTCCATCGTGTCGGTCTTTTCACCGGTCAGAGGGTCAAATTCGGTGATCTGTTCCAATTCCTCACCGAAGAACGACAGTTTCCACGCGCGGTCCTCAAGGTGTGCGGGCCAGATTTCAAGGCTATCGCCGCGCACCCGGAAGGACCCGCGCTGAAACGCCTGATCGTTGCGGCGGTACTGCTGGGCGACCAGATCGGCCATCACCTGCCGCTGGTCGTATTCATTGCCCACCTTCAGGTCCTGCGTCATTGCTCCGTAGGTCTCAACCGAGCCGATACCATAGATACAGGACACCGAGGCGACGATGATCACATCATCGCGTTCCAGCAAGGCTCGCGTGGCCGAGTGGCGCATCCGGTCGATCTGTTCGTTGATCTGGGATTCTTTCTCGATGTAGGTGTCTGAGCGCGGCACATAGGCCTCGGGCTGGTAATAGTCGTAGTAGGACACGAAGTATTCGACCGAGTTTTCGGGGAAGAAGCCTTTGAATTCTCCGTACAACTGCGCCGCCAGCGTCTTGTTGGGCGCAAGGATGATGGCAGGGCGCTGGGTTTCCTCGATCACCTTGGCCATGGTGAAGGTCTTCCCTGTCCCGGTCGCGCCTAGCAGAACCTGATCACGTTCACCGTCCAGAACACCGCCTGCCAGTTCCTTGATCGCCGTCGGCTGGTCGCCTGCCGGGTTGAAGTCGGTATGCATCACGAATTCTTTGCCGCCTTCCAGCTTCAGGCGGGCGCGCACGTCGTCGGCAGTCAGCTGGGTCTTGTCGGAATGAGCATAGGCCATAAGGGGGGATTCCTTTCGCGCCTGATTTTGATCTGTTTTTGTTCTTGTTCAAGGGGGCATTTCAAACGCTCTAAGTTGCGACAATTGCGGACTTGTCCACGCCGCGCGTCTGACGCATAAACATCCCCAGCCAAGTGAGTACGGAGAGGCGACATGCGCGCACGGATTTACCAGCCTTCGCGAAACGCGATGACCTCGGGGATGGCCAAGACCCGCAAGTGGGTTCTGGAATACGCCCCAGCCTCGTCGCGCGAGGTTGATCCGCTGATGGGCTGGACCTCGTCCAATGACACGCAGACGCAGGTGCGGCTGAAATTCGACACCAAGGAAGAGGCGTTGGATTACGCCAAGGACAACGGGATCGACGCACAGGTCAGCGAACCGCACAAGCGCAAACCCAACCTGCGCGCCCGTGGCTATGGCGAGAATTTCGCCACCGACCGGCGCGCGCCCTGGACCCACTGAATTGATCGACATCCGCGAGGCTGACCCAACCTCGGACGCGCTGCGCCCGGTGATTGAGGCGCATTTTGCCCATGGCGAAACCGCTGGCCCCGCGGAAAGCAATCACACGATGGATGCTGAGGCGCTGGCGGGGCCGGGGATTCGGTTCTGGGCGATGTTTGAAGCAGGCCAGCCCGTCGGCTGCGGTGCGCTCAAGGCGCTGCCGGATGGCACGGCCGAGGTGAAATCGGTTCATATCCTAGCTCAGGTGCGCGGGCGTGGTCTGGCGCGCAGGATGATGGTTCATCTTGCCGATCTGGCCCGCTCCGAAGGGATTTCCGCATTGGTTCTGGAAACCGGCGCGGCTCATCTGCCAGAGTATGATACAGCCCGAAAACTCTATGAGGCTCTGGGATATTCTTATTGTGGGCCAATTTACGGTTACACGGCCGATCCAAACAGCGCGTTCATGCGCTTGGGTCTTGAACCCCGCCCGTAAAAACCGCAAGAAGGGCGCAGCGGTCCCGTAGCTTAACTGGATAGAGCGCAAATAGCCCCCTAGATCCTACCAATTCGCGATAAATTATTGAAATCGTTCCAAATAATTTGGATTTACCTCCTACAACTTTACCAAGTTGACAATCGAAACGATTTCACCAATACAGCCTAGAGGCGCGAGTGGGCCGTTAGCTCAGCTGGATTAGAGCAGGGAACTTCTAATTCTCAGGTCGGGGGTTCGAGTCCTCCACGGCTCGCCATTTCTCCAGGCGGTTTCGAAACTAACTTGGTGTGACAGCCGTCCCTTTTGCGTTTTAATGCCCTGTATAGAGTGTTCGCGAAAAGTGAAATCTATCCGAATGGTTGCTAAGGTGGCAGCGATCCATCCGCCGGAACTTAGAGCGTGAAATCGTAGAAGTTACTTGTGGTTTCATTTGCGCTGATCTGCCTCACATAATTGTTCAATTTTGATTGTTTGTGCTCGACCGGCATTTGGTCTGCCGGGACGACGGTTTCCAGTGCAGGTGAACGATACCAACCCCCAAAGCCGGTAGGCGCGGATTTCTGGCACTGCTATGTGTCGGGTGACACGCCCGAGACTGTGGCTCGGATTGACAAAGATCGTATCTATGGCTTGCATGTGTGCGATTCACTGCCGTTCTCGGGGGGTATTCCAGACGAAACGGTCCTGCGAGATCTGCCCACCGGCAGTGGAGCTCTTGATCTGCGCGAATGGTGCGACGCTGTGAAGTCGACGGGATATGTGGGCTGGTGGAGCCCGGAGCTGTTCTGCCGAAAGCAACATCAGAGCAACAGCTTCCAAATGGCTGCAGAACTAAAATCACTTCTGGAAAACCTGATCCGATAGGATCAACACAAACGAAAAATGCTGTCACTTATGAGGTGATTAGGCAAACTACTAATGGGAATAACATGTCGAACACGGTCAATTGGGGTATTCTCGGTGCCGCGAACTTTGCGCTGAAACATATGGGCCCAGCAATTCACGCGGCAAACAATGCCAAACTGGTGGCCTTGGCCTCAGGCTCCAAGCACAAGGTCGCGCCATTTCAAGCCTTGTGTCCTGATCTGAAGATCCATGACAGCTATGACGCATTGTTGGCTGATCCGGACATCGACGCGGTCTATATCCCGCTGCCAAATCACCTGCATGTTGAGTGGTCTTTGAAGGCTCTGGAGGCTGGAAAACATGTCCTCTGTGAAAAGCCGATGACATTGCAGGCGGGCGAGTTTGATACTCTGATAGACGCCCGCGACCGAACTGGTTTGCTTGCTGCCGAGGCCTTCATGATCGTGCACCATCCGCAATGGCACTTTGTACGCGAGTTGATCCAATCCGGAGAGATTGGGCGGCTGGTACATGTCAGCGGCATCTTTGCCTTCGACAGTCGGGAAGATGTCGAGAACATCCGGCATCGCCCTGAAACCGGTGGAGGAGCGCTAAGCGATATTGGCGTTTATGTGCTGGGATCGACCCGCTTTGTAACGGGTGAAGAACCGCAGGATATCTTGTCCCGCATCCGATGGGAAAATGACGTGGACGCCTTCACTGACATCCGGGCGAGCTTCCCTGGCTTCACCTATTCGGCCTACGTGACCACACGTCTCAACCTGTTCCAGGAAATGACTTTCCATGGTGAAGGAGGATTGATCCGTGTAACGGCGCCCTTCAACCCAAGGATCTATGGCGAGGCCAGTGTCGAGTTGCACAAAGATGGTAGAGATGTCTCGCGTAGGCGGTTTCCGATCATTGATCAGTACAAATTGCAGGTCGAGGCATTCGGGGATTCGGTGACGACCGGGGCGCAATATCCGTGCCCGCTCGAGTTCTCGAAGGAAACGCAGGTTGCGATTGATCAAGCCTTCGAGAACAGTTGGGATATCTGAGCTGCGCAGGCGAGAGCCCTCATGCCGATGGGTTTAGCCCTTGGTGATACCTGCCCCAATCCCCGTAAACCTTCTTCCGAAAAGCGATCCTGAGTATGCTGGGGGGCTCGCATGGGCGCATTGTATGTCCGGTTTGAGCTTTCCCTGCGATGGCCAATGGCTGCTATTCGCAGCCCGCATCCGTTCGGGAGAAGCGCAGCATTCGTTGAAATGGGCTCGCAAAAAACCTTACCTGCAAGGTACTCGGTCGACACTTCGCGGACTTAACAGCTATACGAATCTTCGCTCCGGAGTGCCAAAACCTGACCGAAGCAGACCTTCACGACTGAACTTTACAAGTCCCGCTAAGCAACAGCAATTTCCTCCTAACCTGATCTGAGGTTGTCGATCCGGGACGTGCAAACCGTAGATTCGAAGTGGTACACAACACCGGGCTTTGCCAGCTTAACCGCTATGCTGACACCAATAACGTATCGGATAGAGCGTCTGCTGAAAGGGCTCCCGGCGCGCCAATAGCGACAAGCCTTGTTTCAGGCTTTCGGTCCCCCCATGCCCCGTCCTTCGCGATATCCATTCTTTTGCCGACGACCTGTACAAGAATACGATGATCTGGATCCTCTTCACTGAAGACAAAGCCCTTAAGACGATACACGTCTCCGGGCAGATTCCGAATTGCAGTCTTGAGAGAAGAAAGGCTAATGGGGTGATCGACTTTCATCATAGTCGTCGAAAAGCTGTCAGAGTGATCGGCGCGTTGGCAACCGCAACTGGGCCCATGTTCGTGATGATCCGGTATTTTCGTTTCAAGTTGCTCGCTGGCAAAGCGTCCCACGGACAGCAAAATATCCAGCGGGACATCGGCATTTACAGCTTCGACCAGACGATATCGCCGGAAACGTGACCCAAGCCAATCATGAACCTTTTGAACCGTGGCCCTGTCGACAAGATCGACCTTGTTCAGAATAACCATGTCCGAAAACGCAATTTGGCGAAGCTTCAATTCCATTTGTTCAGGTGCTGCGAACAATTGCTCCGCATCGACCAGGCACATCAGGCTGTCCAAGCGGATCATGTCCCGAAACTTCTGATCGGTGAATGTCATTGCAATTGATGACGGGTCCGACACTCCGCTTGCTTCAAGGACGATGTATTCCGGTTTCTCAGGCCGGGCGAGAACGGCTTCTACCGTTTCGATCAGGTCATCTCGGATCGAGCAGCACACGCAGCCATTCGCAAGGCTCATCACATCATCTTCAACGCCAACGACAAGATCAGCATCGACATTGATGGATCCGAAATCATTGATAAGAACGGCCACCCTTAACCCGTGGTTTCCGGTAAGGATGCGGTTCAGAAGGGTTGTCTTACCGGCTCCGAGAAAGCCGGTAAGAATCGTAACAGGGATTGCGGATGTCGAGCCAAATTCGATCATCTCTTTACTCCGCCTTCTTCTTGCGGTTCGGGATGACGTCATCGACCTTGATAACGAAATCACTGGGCCACTCAGGATCGGGGGCCCGGAAAACGTCGGCTGGATAGTATTCCTTTGGGTCGATCTCCATATCGCGGTATTTCTGGTCTTGCTGTTCGGCACGTGACGACCTCGGCGCGGGCGGCTTGATTTCGTCAGGTAACGTGATCTTGCCTTCTGCTTCCATTTTGCCCAATTCGCGGAATGGCGCGACCGAACCAGATTTGCCTGGAAGCGTCGCCTTCCGATACCAGATTGCATCTTTGGTTACGTTGACGACGGCGACATCCAACCCCCAGGCAAACAAACCGTCATAATGGGCTCGAATTCCCGCCAACATCTCGGCGTCAATATCCTCGTCTTGCGTATAGTGGGTCACCATTGCAAGCCGTGGGCGCGCCTCAGCCATCATCTTACCAACAGCGTAGTGAGAAGTATGGTGCGTATCGATTGTGTAGTTGAACAGCTCTTGCGGCAGGCCGTATTTGTAAGTCATCAGTTGCCCGATATCCTGACCGGACATTTCGGTCACAAACACATCGACGCCTTTTCCGTATTCAAGGCTCAGTTCATCGGGGCGGCCATCGCCGGTCCAAACAAAGCTCAGCCCGTTCCAATCCAGCCGATATCCGACAGCGCCGTCCTTGGCATGGCTGCGCGGCCAGGAACGTATAGTCACGCCATCTTCATCATAGACGATGCCACCTTCCTGACGGAAATCGAATTCGTTAACTTCGATCTCGTAGCCGTCCCCAATCGGGAACACATCAAAGGCCTCCAGATGCCATTTAAGCATCTGCTGCATGCCCTTAACCATTCCGGCAGTACCAAGCTCTGGTGTCCGTCCTGAGGGGCCGTGGATGCGCAGCGGTGTGTACCCACCGGACCAAGCCCGGAACGGGTAGATGTAAGGGATGTCGGCATAGTGATCGACATGCAGGTGCGTGATGAAGATGTCGTTGATCAACTGACCCGGAACCTGCATCCCGATAATGTTGCGGACGCAGCCCGAGCCGAAGTCGAAGAAAAACCGTTTTCCGTTACCCAACTCGACCATGATACAGGTGCCAGCCTGATCTTCGCGGGGCGGAAATGGCGTCGAACCACAGAACGATATCCGCATTTCGTCGGGCCCGAGGTCCTCGGAAAGCGGAAAATAATTCGCATTCGAGCCTGTCATGTATTTCGTAGGACGGAAGTATTCCGGCAAAGTGATGCCCCCGGCAGGTCTGCCGCCGTACGGGTTCTTTAGGCTTTCGCCTAATGGCCCATCGCCAGGGTGCGCCTGTGCAGCTCTTGAACCGTAGCTAACGGCACCGGTTGCTACCGCACCTGCTGCCAGCCCCTGCATAACGTGACGCCGGGAAGGATTTTCGATATCGGCGGATTTTTGGGTCTGTTCGTTTTCTAAGTCTTTGCCGTTGTCTTTTTTTGTCATGGCTATGCCCTCAATTGGAAATGTTGCGAGGATTGCGCTTCACCATCCGGCGAAGCTCGTTCACGAGTTCAGATCTGATGTGGGTCCATTCCGCGCGCTCTGAGGCTGTGATCGATACATCATCCAACAGCTCGGAAACTTTCTTCAGGTCTTCGATAACTTCTTTGAGCAACGCATCTGTTTGGATGCGCGCTGACAACGCCTCGGAAAGTTCTGGAATCTCTTCAATCAGATCCACCGTCACTGGATAAATCCCGGCTCCCACTATCTATTCTCACATCGAGATGAGTGTGGTTGACCGCGCCAGCCAAGTGAGTCACCGTGAGTTGGGGGTGAGTTTGCCTTGAACAAAGCCAATGATTTGCCGACAGATCAAGATGTTGGACAGCCGTCGCCGGATCTTGTCCGGGAAGCGCTCGAGCGCGTTGTATCGAGCGGCGAGTTTCAAGCTTCGCCCCGTCTCCAGCAGTTTCTTACATACATCGTCGAGGAAGCTATCGCGGGTCGCAGTCCCCAGATTCGAGGCAAAGCTATCGCTGTGGAGGTCTATGGGCGACGCATTGATGGCACTGGTGGTCAAAATCTCGTTCGCGTTGAAGCCAGGCGGCTGCGTCGGCTACTACATGAGTTTTATGAAGAAAAATGGGACGGCGAAGGTGTCCGTATTTTTGTTGATCCCGGCGGATACAAGCCGCGGTTTTCATACGATCCATTGCCTGAAAATCCCGTCACGGGTCCGCCTCAGCAGGGGCAGTTCGTTGGACCACCAAGGCAATGGATTTTTACCGGATTGGGCGTCCTCGCCATAATCGCAATCGCTGGATTGTGGTTGAACCAAGACAGTGCCGACCCGGAGCCAATAACACGCACCGCCGTGCAGGCGGAACGTGCGGCACTTGGTGAACAATCTTTGGCACGATTACAGGCTGCCAACCTTGCGGACCAAGCCCGCGGCATGTTTTTTCCCGTTTTTGATGCCAAGCGTCAGAAAATAGCACTTGGCATGTTCCAGCATGCCATCGAGCTGGATCCAGCTTTGCCTGATGGGTACTCCGGCTCAGCACAGGTTTTGGCGACCCTGGCTATGCTGTCCCGAGATGAAGCACAAGGAAAGAAACTCATAGGCCAGGCATCGGAAATGTCTGAACAGGCTTTGGATTTGTCCCCCACCGACGCATGGGCCAATGCCGCAAAAGGCTGGGTCTTGGCTGTCAGGGATGAGCCAGACGAGGCTTTGAAATACGCCAGAATGTCCATCACGCTTGCACCTTCGGATGGCCATGTATTGGATCTTGTTGGTATCACGGCCATTGTTGCCAATGCTCCTGACCTTGCCGCCGAAGTCAGCAACTCCCAAAGACCGAGAACAGGTTCCGGTCGATTTGGCTCAAGAAATATCTGGGGCGTCTCCCAACTGATGCTCGGGAACTACCAAGATGTCATAGACGCCTTTCAAGGAGCACCAGCTGCCGGTGCTCCCGTCAGCTCTCCGTCACTACTGTTTCAAGCCGTTGCACAGGATCAGTTGGGCAATTCGGAAGCGGCAGAGCAACTCGTTGACGAAATGCGAATGACTTGGCCCGATTTCCCGTCTGAGTATCTTGCCAACAGGATTTTTCACAACGACGGTAAAACGCAGAAAGCGATACTTGATACACTGACGAGATACTAAGGAAGCGAGTTTCCTTGATTTCTTACGCAAGTTTTCAAGATCGACGTCATACTCAAAGCAACAATGCTAAACCGAGTTCGAATGGTTGGTTTTTGCTGCTTCGTGAGCCCAATGCGAGTACCTTTGATCGTTGGAAACTCGCCGCGGATATCGGGATCGCAGATGATGAGATCTTTCCGTGTCATGAAAAAGGTTCTCTCGAATTTGCCGCCGGTTCTTCTCGAATTACAATGTCTCATTCGAAGTTAGCAGATTCTCGATCCATTGCTTCACATCTTTATCGCTGATCTCGCCGGTGATGTGTCGTTCTTGAACAGCCAAAAACTCATCGCTGATCTTTACACCGGAGAGTCGAACAGACGCATTCGCCTGGCGCCACGCTTCGCGGCGCTTTTCTTGCCCTTGAGTATCAAGCGGCGTTTCTAGGATAAAATCCGCGAAGCTTTTGCCAAGCTCTATCAGGGCTTCGTTCGTCGTAGCCAAGGTTCTTTCAGAGTTTTCGATATTATTTTGTTCATGCGTGGTAGCATTGGTCAGAATAATGAAACTACATAGACGTCGAAGCAGAGCAAGACACTGTCCAAAATGCCGAGTCATGAACCGCTAAAAGCTGGGGTGCCACTGATGCCGGGCGGCCATCTGTCCCAAGTTCCCTGACGACAGACACTGGGGAGTGTGGGCGGAAAGCAGTCTTTCGCTGCAGGAGCAATTAACAAGGTCGCGATCTCACAAAGCAGACAATTACCCTGCCATCTGCGATGCCAGTAACACGAGTGCTTCGTTTCAAAAAGTCAGACTTTAGAGATTGCGACAGAACCAAAAAAGACAACAGCTAATCCATTCGCCAATCATCTGTACATTCCAAAATGAATGACCTGCACGCATCGGTCTGTTCCCGAAATCGTGTTCTGTTTCGGACATATAGATAGACCTGCCTTTTGTCCGGCAGGTCCGACACGGAGCGAAACGCTGTGGTTTCCGGCATAAACCGCGAAACGGTTTGGGGCAGTATCGTGACCCATTTTCCGGTTTTGACCAAAGCAATAAGCGTGTGGGTGTTGTGGAGTGTTATCGCCGCGCCCTCCATTGCGGTCACGAAGGCTTGGGATTGGATTTTGTCGCTCAGTGCGTTTCGCACGAACGGCGCAGCAACTACGTCTTCAATTGTCGGAGGGGCAATCTGAGTGATGAGAGGATGATCCGCCGCACATACCAATCCAAACCGATCCTCAAACAGAGGGATCGCTTCGACGCCGTTGATCGGATGGTGACCGGACGCGATCCCAATATCTGCCTCGCCTTCAGCAAGCGCATCCAGAACGTGTTGCGTGTCTGTATCGCGTATTTCGACTTTCAAGCGTGGATACCGGTTTGCCAAGTGATCAAGGACGGCCGGAAAAATCAGCGCGCCAACTGACGGAACCGATACGATCCGGATCAGGCCGTGCTCGGTCTTTGCGGCCTCTCCGATGCTACTTATGGTGTGTTCGAACTGGCGGACCTGTTTCAGTGCCAGTTTAAACACTTCCTCTCCCAGCACCGTTAGCTGATTCTTGCGCTCGCCTTCGAACAGCGGCTTTCCAATGTGCTGTTCCAGCTGCTTCAGTGACATTGAAACAGCAGATTGTGTACGGCCAAGCCGTTCTGCCGCTTCCGCAAGGTTTCCGGTTTGCGCGACGATGCAGAAACAGCGCAGCATTTCGATCTTGATTGCTATGCTTCAATTCCTCTGAAGTTCAGTCAATTTATTTGAATTTGACTGATGCGTTTAAAAAAATCCATCCTTCTGTAACCCGAAACTCTGTTGGTGGGATCCAAAGTGACCAAATTGAACTTGATTGCAGGCGAGTGGCTGGCTGGTGAAAGCGAGATTGAAAACCGCAACCCGTCGGATTTGAGCGATCTGGTGGGCATGTTTGCCCAAGCCAGTGCCGATCAGCTGGACGCAACGCTGGATCAGGCCCGCATCGCACAGGCCGAATGGGCATCCTATGGGCTGGAGCGTAAACAAGCCGTGCTCATGAACATCGGTAATGAGCTGATGGCGCGCGCCGAGGAATTGGGCACATTGCTCAGTCGCGAAGAGGGCAAACCGCTGGCAGAAGGCAAGGGTGAGGTTTTCCGCGCCGGTCAGTTCTTTACCTACTATGCCGCTGAATGCTTGCGCCAAATCGGTGAGAACGCCGATTCCGTGCGCCCTGACATCGAGATCGACGTGCGACGTGAGGCGGTTGGCGTTGTCGCGATCATCAGTCCATGGAACTTCCCTACTGCGACCGCCTCGTGGAAGATTGCGCCTGCGCTATGTTATGGCAACGCGGTTGTGTGGAAGCCTGCTAACATCACGCCTGCCTCTGCTGTGGCGCTAACCGAAATCATCGAACGTCAGGATATTCCCAAGGGTCTGTTCAGCCTTGTGATGGGCTCGGGTCGTTCAATCGGGCAGCGTCTGGTCGAAAGCCCAAAGGTCAACGCGATTTCCTTCACCGGCTCCGTTCCAGTAGGCAAAGGTATCGCCGCTGCCGCCATTCAGAACCTGACCAAGGTACAGATGGAAATGGGCTCAAAGAACGCTCTGGCCGTCATGGATGACGCCGATCTGGATCTGGCGGTCACCTTGGCACTGGGTGGAGCCTTTGGCGGTACGGGCCAGAAATGCACGGCCTCGTCGCGCCTTGTGGTGCATGAGGGTATCCACGACGCCTTTGTCGAGAAGCTGGTCGCGGGTGCGCAGGCGATGAAAGTGGGTCATGCATTGGAAAACGGCACCCAGATGGGACCCGTCGTCAGCCAGCAGCAACTGTCTGAGAACCTCGCTTATGTCGGTCAGGGCAAATCCGAAGGTGCAGAGCTTGCCTGTGGCGGCCAGCGGCTTGAGATGCCACATGACGGGTTCTACATGTCTCCCGGCGTGTTCCTGAACACCACCAACGATATGGGCATCAACCGCGAGGAAATGTTTGCGCCCCTGACCAGCGTCATTAAGGTCAGCAGCTATGACGAGGCGCTGAGCGTGGTCAATGACACCAACTTTGGTCTGACCTCGGGCATTGTGACCAAGTCGCTGGCCCGCGCCACCCATTTCCGCCGCAATGCGCGCACAGGTGTTGTCACTGTAAACCTACCGACTGCAGGCACCGACTATCACGTACCCTTCGGTGGTCGTGGTGACAGTTCCTATGGCCCGCGTGAGCAGGGCAAGGCTGCTGCCGAGTTCTACACCACCGTCAAAACCGCCTATATCAGCGCAGGCCCTGTCTGATGCTGATCGATGGCCTGCAATATGCCAATTGGTCGGAAAAGATTTTCCGGCAACTGCGCGAAGGCGGCGTGGACGCGATCCACGTCACCATCGCCTATCATGAAAATTTCCGCGAAACTGTTCTGAACTTTGAGAAATGGAATCGCTGGTTCGAGCAATATCCGGACCTGATCATGAAAGGCCGCTGGGCCAGCGACATTGATTTAGCAAAGGAAACGGGCCGGACGGCTGTATTCTTCGGGTTCCAGAACCCGTCTCCGATAGAAGACGATATCGGTCTGGTCGAAATTCTACACGATCTGGGTGCACGGTTCATGCAGCTGACGTACAACAACCAGTCCCTGCTGGCGACCGGCTGTTACGAGGCTGAAGACACCGGCATCACCCGCATGGGCAAACAGGTCATCAAGGAAATGAACCGCGTCGGACTTGTGGTCGACATGAGCCACTCGGCAGACCGCTCGACCATCGAGGCGGCTGATATTTCCGAACGTCCTATCGCCATCACGCACGCTAACCCGCACGAATGGTCTCCAGCACTGCGCAACAAGCGCAAAGACGTGATACGCGCGGTGACACAAAACGGCGGGATGTTCGGCTTTTCGGTCTATCCGCATCACCTGAAGGGCAAATCTGACTGCACGCTGGAAAGTTTCTGCGAGATGATCGCCCGCACGGCCGACAAATATGGGGTAAAGCACCTGGGGATCGGTACGGACCTGTGTCAGGATCAATCCGACAGCGTGGTAGAATGGATGCGGGTTGGGCGCTGGACGAAAGAGATTGACTATGGCGAAGGCTCGGCATCGGCGCCCGGCTTCCCTCCGATGCCGCACTGGTTCCGCGACAATCGCGACTTTGGCAACATCAAAGACGGGCTTCGCGCCGTTGGCATGAACGCCGAAGAGGTGGCGGGTATCATGGGTGGCAACTGGTATCGTTTCTTCGCCGAAAACTTTGGATCGCAACAGCCATGACCACCACGCCCCAAAATGTTGAACGTCGTGAGCCTGCCCAGGTGATGCGCCTTTCGCGTCTTGGGTCTTTTCATCAATGTCGGCTCAGCTTCATGCGCCAGCTCACCCGACGTATGGCGGCTGAGAAATGGGTCTTTTCCCGGCCCGTTTTTGATATTGACACTAACGGTGTGGGCCACGCGGTATATTCCGCGCAAGGACCCGATCGCACCTATTCACTGGTCGCCTTCGCCCATGACCTGCCGCCCGAGCAACGTTCGGATCGTGTGATAGCCGAGGCCTGGGATGCCACCTTCGCCTTGTTCGACGGTGTTCCCAGCAAGGACGATATTCAACGTCTGTCGCGGAATGTACCGCTGCAAGAGGCCGGTCGGGTCAGCGAAAGCGAGTTGTCGCTGTCGCGTGCCAACCGCTCGGTTCGGTTGTGGGCCCATGTAGTAGACCGGCTGGCTGCGGGTCAGCAGCCGGACCTCGCGCAGATCCACAAGGTTGGGTACCTGATGCGCACCACTGCGGTTTACGGATCGGGCAAGTTCGGCGCGGCGGACCGGGAAAAGATCGCCGACCGGCCCGAGGTCAGCGGCCCGTTTCAGGCCGAGATGCTCTCGGTCTATCTGACCCGGATATTCGTACGTGATCTGGTGCAGCACATGGCAAAGGCCAAGGGCGGTGAACAGACTGCGCAGCTTGACCCGAATATCGCCCGCTGGCTGGGGATCGGCAACTCGACCGGGTTGGGCATGGCACCCTTCATCGTCAATCATCCGATCCTGTTCAACAATTGGATTATGGCACGCGAAGAAGCCATCGCGCGCGTTCGGTCCGTTGAGACCGCAACGGACGCCGAAAAGGCCATGTTCCGCGAGATTTTTGAACGCAGCAAATTGTCGATCACTTGGTGGCAGTCCGAGCACCCAATCCAGATCGAAAAGCTTGTCGCCCTGAGCGCCGATCTGAACACGATTGCCGCGTATCTCGATCAGACAGATCTGACGAAAAACCAACCCTGGGATCAACTAATCCTGTGGTCTCAGACCGCTCTTAGCGAAGAAGGGCAAGAGTTGCTGGCCTCTCTGATCCTTGAGCCATATGGCGAGTTGGTGGACGGGTTGAGCAGTTGTATGGCGGATGGCAACAGCGCGGCCTTTGCAATCGACGGTGCAATGCCGGTCAATCAGGTGCGCGAGCTGATCCGCACGAACTTTGGCTGGGCGCTTGATCTGGATTGGTACGCCGCTGAACATTGCGCGCGCGCTTGGTATGTTTCCGAAGAAAAGCTTGAACCCCGCCTGGGGGAACGGTTCGACGAACCTATCGCGGACTATGAACAACCTCTTGCGCCGGCGCGCGATGCGGCGCGTGCGTTTGACGCTCTGGACAACTGGTCGGGCGAAGCCCCGGTCGCAGAGTTTCTGCTGCGCCACCCGGAACATCGCCACACGGTGCGCCGCACGCAGATGAGCCACGTCGCCCCATATGGTGAAATCCGGGACAATACGATTGGCGCAGAGGTGATGCCCATCGACATGCTACGCGCCAAACTCTCGTTTTTTGGCGCAACCCATTTCGATCCGCGCTCAGACCGCTGGGTTCGCATCTGCATGTATGCAGGTGCGCCATATCCTGAAGAGCTGGGTCCGGACAATGCCGATTTGTGGGTCTATCCGGAGCTTGCGCAATGAGCTTTTCACTTAATGAAGTCGAAGCCACCGCCAAACGTGCAACCCGCGGTGCAGGCTATGACTGGGGTGTGGCGGAAGAGGCCGGGAAGGCGACGTGCTGGCTCTGTGCACAAGGTCTTGACGGGGTGGCCGAATTGGCACGCGTTTTGGAGCGCGGGTTTGCCAGTAATTTGGATGAACACGTCCCTAAACATATGGAACCCGACTGGGCTGGGGGTATGGACTTGTGTCCGCTGATGACCGGGGCGTTGCTGTCGGATTGCTCAAATTTGCTGCAATCCGGGCCGAACCGGATCAGAAATTTGGCCACGCCTGCTGTCTTGCTGCCATTTGCGGCCCAAGCCGCGCGTCGCCAATCCGCAATTGTTACTGTCATGGCGGGCGATTTCTTAGCAGCGACTGACGGGACGCAACTGGTACTGAAAAACGAGTGCCCCGCCCACGGAAGCGTAATCGAGGTTGCACTGGGTGACACCTTGACCAACCCGCGCGCGCAAAAGACCCGCGCGATGCCCGATCCGGCGGCATGGAACATCCTTAACCGCTTTGCACACCGCACCTACGCCCCGGCAACGGAAGAATCCCGTTTACTCGGCGCTGGTGCCGGGCTTTCCGACAACGACTGAAAAGAGACCGCCATGATCCAAACCCGCACCCTGTCACTTGCTGAAATAGAAGAGCTGTCTTTCCGGGCACTGGTCGCTGCGGGCACAAGCGAGGAAAACGCGCGGCCTCTGGCGGTCGCAACCTCAGCGACCGAGGCAGACGGGGTTGCCAGTCATGGCCTGGCCTATATCCCGATCTACTGTGAGCACGTTCAATGCGGCAAGGTCGATGGGCAAGCCCGACCGGTTCTGTGGGAGCCACGCCCCGGTGTTATCACTGTCGATGCTGCCACCGGGTTTGCGCATGCAGCCATCGAGGCCGGGTTCAAAGCGCTGATCCCGGCTGCCCGTACGCAGGGGATTGCCGCGCTGGCGATCCGCAACAGTTATAATTGCGGTGTTCTGGGGTATCACACTCACCGGCTGGCGCAGGCCGGGTTGGTCGGTCTGGGCTTCACCAACGCTCCGGCTTCAATTGCACCTTCGGGAGGCTCTAAGCCGGTAGTTGGGACCAATCCGTTCTCGATCGCTGCTCCGGGCACCGATGGGCAATCCGCACTGCTGATCGACCAGAGTGCCAGCACCATCGCAAAAAGCGAAGTCATGAAACATGCCCGGGAAGGCAAGTCGATCCCGGTTGGCTGGGCGCTGGACCCCGATGGTAACCCCACCACCGACCCGAATGTCGGGCTCAAGGGATCGATGGCCCCTTCGGGGGGCTATAAAGGCGTCGGCGTGGCCTTGCTGACCGAGGTTTTGGCCGCGGCGCTAACCGGCGCCACGCTTGGAATTCACGCCTCACCTTTTTCGGGAACGGCTGGAGGCCCTCCTAAGACGGGCCAGTTCTTTATCGCGATTGACGTATCTGCAACCGCAGATGACGCTTTTTCGACCAGAATTGCCGATCTTGTTGAAGCGATCCGATATCAGGACGGCGCACATTTGCCTGGCGATGGTCGCCGGGCGAAGCGTTTGGCGGCAAATTCTGAAGGTGTAGCCGTCAACGTGGCAACGCTGGAGAAAATTGAGGCCCTGCTCAAATAGGGCCCAAATGGTGAAGTTTCGGGACACCTGCAAATAATTTTCTGGAACTCAGGACACGTGCGAACAGGGAGGAAACACATGTCAATGAAGGATCCATTTACCGATCTGGAGATCAAGCGATCTTCGGGCGGCTTCTATGAAGGTCACAGCGTCGAAATTGCTTTGCTCAGCAAGTCGATCATGGTTGCGCTGGTCATCTGGGCACTGGTCTGGCCTGCAAACGCAAATGGAGTTCTGGGAAGCCTGAACTCGCGCCTACTGGAAGACTTCAACGCCTTCTATATCATCATCGTCGGCTTCTTTGCCTTTTTCCTGTTTGTCGTGGCTGCGCTGCCGCAAACTGGTAAACGTCTCATGGGGCCGGAAGGTGAAAAACCTGAATTTTCGGATTTCTCGTGGTTTTCTATGATGTTCGGTGCCGGTCTGGGTGTCGGTCTGATGGTATTTGCCACCGCCGAACCTCTGGGCCTTTGGGGTTCAAATCCGGTTGTGATCGCCGAGCAGGTTGTTGGTAATACCGAAGAGGCACTGCAGTCCGGGTATCGGTATACCTTCCTGCACTACGGGTTTCATGCCTGGGCGATTTATGTCGTGACTGGCTTGTCGCTGGCCTACTATGCCTACACGCGCAACATGCCCTTGACGATCCGCACTGCGCTGACACCGTTGTTTGGCAAGTTGATGAACGGTTTTCTTGGCCACGTCGTAGACGTTCTGGGTGTTGTTGCAACAATCCTAGGCGTCTCGGTAACGATCGGTTTTGGCGTTTCGCAGTTCATCGACGGGCTTTATGCAATTACCGGCATGGGATGGATCATGGATGTGAACGGAGAAGTTCCGACCCCAAGTACAGTTGGTCTGTTGGCGGGTCTGATCGTCATCATGGGCCTGTCGATCATTTCGGCTGTTTCAGGCGTTGGACGTGGTGTTAAGTACCTGTCGAACCTGAATCTGGTGCTTTCTCTGATCCTGCTGCTGGTCTTTGTCGTATTCGGTTCGTTCCTGTTTGCGATGACCACCTATGCAACAGCGTTCATCGACTACATCCAGCATTTCATCTCGCTCAGTTTTGGCGCGTTCAACCCGCAATCAGCGGCGGCATTTGAGGCAGCGTTGCCAAGCGAAGCTGCCCCATTTGCCGATGCCCTATACAGCGGTGCGACCAACCCCTGGGGTTCGTTTGACGGGTTCAAATCAGGGCTTGAAGGCGACGTCGCAGCCTTGCCCGAATCCGTTCTCGCTTCGGTCTATGCCGCTGGTGACCCGGGTCGTCAATTTGGTTGGCAGGCAGGTTGGACCACGTTCTACTGGGCCTGGTGGATCGCGTTCTCGCCCTTCGTGGGCCTGTTCCTGGCGCGGATTTCCAAAGGGCGTTCGGTTCGTGAGTTCATCGTTGGCTGTGTATTCGCACCAGCACTGGTCTGCTTTGCATGGATGACCATTCTGGGGGGCACCGCGATCGACCTTGAACTGAACGGCACGGCCGAGGGTGCCATCATCGGTGCGTCGAACACCGCCAAGCTGTTCGTCACCCTGCAAGAAATGATCTCGGGTGGGTTGCTGTCGGGTATAACAGTGATGTGTGTTGTCCTGATCATGACATTCCTGGTCACATCGGCTGACTCGGGCATTCTGGTGATGAACACCATCATGTCAGGTGGCGATCAGAACATTGGCAACAAACACAAGATCATCTGGGGTCTGATCCTGACGGCGGTGATTGGCGCTCTGATTTTGGCGGCAGGCGAGAACAACCCAATGGATGCCTTGCGGAACGCGATGATCATCGGCGCACTGCCGTTCACGATGGTCATGGGGCTGATGTGCGTGGCTCTCGCCAAGGCCCTTTACCGCGACAGCCTACGCCAGAAACTGACAGCCCCGGCTGAGTAAGCTCGATTCCGGGCAGTTGTACCATGACTGCCCGGATTTCTGCCCAACGGGTTTTGTTCTCGAAATTTCGTGGGGCTCTCTTGTGAACACTTGGTTGAATGAAAAGCGCGCGCCGTAGCAGCGGGTCTTCTCGTAGAAGACGCAGTTTTTCCAATGACGGCTTGGTGCGGCCGAACCGACGTTGAGCACCTCCAGTACTGCGCGGGAGCCTAAATGTCCGCTTTGAGGAGCTGCATCAATGTATTGGTTGATTGGGTAGGGGATCAATTGGGCCCCCGCAGGCTGGGCCAAGCTTGAGCTATTTGAGGGCTCCGCGTGACCCAGCCTGCTTATCTCTTTCGTGGCATTAAGCAGGACTGTTCGAGCGGAGCAATTTTGATCTCTTCCTAATGAGCAGATTTAGGTAGAGTAATTTTGGGTGTTATTTGAGCAGCTGACTTCTAATTTGCAGGTTGAGGGTTCGAGTCCTTCCGGGATCGCCAGTCATCATTTCAAGCCCAACAAATTCCGCTGAACCGCAAGATTTTACGTCGTGCCCTATTGTGTTGAAAAAAATATTGCAACCGGTTGCAAAAGGAAACATTGTATCGCCAAGTTGGAGATTCGGGAGAACCGTATGCTGAGAATCGGACTGCTTGGCGCCGGGCGCATTGGTCGGGTACACGCACAGGCCATTGCCGCGCATCCTCAAAGTCAGCTTTGCGCGGTTTCCGATGCGATTTCCGAGGCGGCTGAAAGCGTTGCTGCGGAACAGGGGGCAACAGCCCGCGAGTCTTCGGATGTCATTGCCGACCCGTCAATCGATGCGGTGCTGATCGCGACGCCGACGGATACCCATTCTGACCTGATCGAAGCCGCCACGCAGGCCGGTAAGGCAGTTCTGTGTGAAAAACCCGTTGACCTGAGCCTTGAACGGGCGCTGGCGTGCCAGATGGTTGCGGCGGAAACTGGCCAGCCGGTAATGGTCGGGTTCAACCGCCGGTTTGACCCCAGCTTCTCGACCCTGAAAGCGGCCTCCGATCAGGGTGAGATTGGCACGACCGAGATGCTGTCGATCACCTCTTTCGATCCGGCCCCGCCGCCAATAAGCTATATCAAGGTCTCGGGTGGTCTGTTCCGGGACATGATGATCCATGATTTCGACATGGCGAACTATCTGATGGGCCAGTTGCCGGAACGCATTACCGCCGTTGGCACCTCGATCGTCGACCCCGAGATCGGGCGCGAAGGGGATGTGGATACTGCCGTGGTCACAATGACTTATGCGGATGGCAAAATCGTGGTGATCAAGAACTCACGCCGGGCGGTCTACGGCTATGACCAGCGGATCGAGATGCTGGGCTCGGGCGGGTTGCTGCAGGCCCATAACATTCTTGAAAACGCCGTGGTTAAATCGACGGCCGATGGCGTTACCGGCGCCAAGCCGACATATTTCTTTCTGGAACGCTACATGCCCGCCTATCGCGCGGAATGGGATGCGTTTGTTCAGGCCGTGCTGAGTGGCTCGACGATGCCAGTGACACTGGAGGATGGCGTTGCAGCGCTGGCGATGGCCGAAGCCGCGACCCGCTCGGCTCAATCCGGGCAACCGGTCGCAATGGCTGACGTTTTGAAACCGGTTGCAAAATGAGCCGATATCCGGAAACTGGGCAAAGCTCCGCCAGATTCCCGGAGCGGCGGAGATTCGGTGAATCCGGATGATTGGGGCTGGAGCCCCGGCAATAAAGACAAACTATTCTAATGGGAGGAGACCAAATGAATAAGTTCGTGAAAGGTGCACTTGCCGCTGGCGCGCTGGCCTTGGCCACACCTGCATTCGCGCAGGAAATTGTGGTTGTTTCGCATGGCCAGGCAAATGACGCGTTCTGGAACGTCGTCAAGAACGGTGTTGAACAGGCGGGCAAGGATGTTGGCGTCAACGTGGAATACCGCGCGCCGGAAACCTTTGACATGGTGGCCATGTCGCAGCTGATCGACGCCGCCGTCAACCAAGAGCCGGACGGGCTGATCGTTTCGATCCCCGACGCGGACGCGCTTGGCCCGTCAATCGAACGCGCGGTTGCGGCCGGTATCCCGGTGATCTCGATCAATTCGGGGGCCGAAGTTGCCAAAGAACTGGGTGCCTTGCTGCATGTCGGTCAGGATGAATACGACGCCGGCAAGGCCGCTGGCGAAGCGTTGGCATCCATGGGCGGTAGCAACGCGATCTGTGTAAACCACGAAGTAGGCAACGTGTCGCTGGACCTGCGCTGTGAAGGGTTCACCGAAGGCTTTGGCGGTAACGTGACCGTCTTGCCGACCTCGAATGACCCGTCCGAGATTGAATCAAAAGTGGCAGCTGCTTTGGCATCGGATGAGAGTGTCGATACCGTCATGGCTTTGGGTGCCAGCTCAGCGGGTGAGCCCGCCGTTGCAGCCGTCAAAGCCTCGGGTCGGGACGTAAATGTTGCCTCCTTCGACCTGTCTGCCAACTTTCTGCAATCGGTTGTTGACGGCGACGCGGCCTTTGCCATCGACCAGCAGCAGTATCTGCAGGGCTATCTGGCGGTGAACTTCATGGGGCTGCACGCCAAGTACGGTCTGATGCCGGGCGGCGACGTTCCCTCGGGTCCGAACCTGGTGACCGCTGAAAAGGCCGGTCAAGTGATCGATCTTTCGTCGCAAGGCATCCGCTAAGCCTACCGGACTCTGACAATAGAAGCGGCGCCCAGCGCGCCGTTTCAACCGAATAGGGAGAAAAACATGAGCCAGTCAGCGCCTGTCGCAGCCGACGAAAGGGTCAAAAGCGAACCGTTTCTGACCAAGTTAATGAAACGCCCCGAACTTGGTGCCATGGCCGGTGTCGTTCTGGTGTTCATCTTCTTCGCGATCACCGCGGACAGCTCGATGTTCACTCTGGCCGGGGTCATGAACTTCATGACGCCTGCGGCTCAGTTGGGTATTCTGGCCATCGGCGCCGCGCTGTTGATGATCGGCGGAGAGTTCGACCTTTCGATTGGATCGATGGTCGCATTTTCCGGCCTGTTCTTCGGCGTCTGCGTGGTCACCTGGCAATTACCACTGATTGCCGCGATCCCGATGACCTTTGTTTTTGCGGCCATGGTCGGTGCGATCAACGGTAATATCGTGATCCGTTCAGGCCTGCCGTCCTTTATCGTGACGCTGGCCTTTCTGTTCATCCTGCGGGGGCTGTCTCTGGTCGGGCTGAAAATGGCGACCGGGGGATCGACCCAATTGCGCGGCGTGCGTGATGCAACCGAAAATGACTGGCTGGCCCCGTTCTTTTCGGGCGAGGCCTTTGGCAGCCTTTTCGCCTGGCTGGCCGAAAAGGGCGTGATCGATACGTTCAAAAGCGGCGCCCCAAAAGTGCCGGGTATCCCGGTTGAAATTTTGTGGTTCATCGTGATGGCGCTGGCTGCGACCTATGTGTTGCTGCGCACCCCGGCGGGGAACTGGATTTTCGCGTCGGGCGGCGACAAGACTGCTGCGTCCAACTCGGGTGTGCCGGTGAACCGCGTCAAGGTTTCGCTGTTCATGCTGACGGCTTGTTGCGCCGCGCTGGTGGCGATTATCACCGTTATGGATGCCGGTTCGACCGATGCCCGCCGCGGCTTCCAAAAGGAATTCGAGGCGATCATCGCGGCCGTGATCGGGGGCTGTCTGCTGACTGGCGGTTATGGCTCGGCTATCGGGGCGTTCTTCGGCTCGATCATCTTTGGCATGGTTGTCATCGGTCTGACCTATACCGACTTCGATCAGGATTGGTTCCAGGTCTTTCTGGGCGCCATGCTGCTGATCGCGGTTCTGTTCAACAACGCGATCCGTAAACGCGTAACCGGGGAGCGCTGATATGACCGAGGATACCAAGTTCCACCACGGCGATGCGACCGACGCGGCTCCTATCGTGGAAATGAAGAACATCGAAAAGCACTTTGGCAACATTATCGCTCTGGCCGGTGTCAGCTTTGACGTCAAACCGGGCGAGTGCCACTGTCTGCTGGGTGATAACGGTGCGGGCAAGTCAACCTTCATCAAGACCATGTCCGGGGTGCATAAACCCACTAAGGGCGAAATCTATTTCGAAGGCAAACCACTGCATTTCGACACCCCGCGCGATGCGATGGAGGCGGGCATTGCGACCGTGTTTCAGGACCTTGCAATGATCCCGCTGATGAGCGTGACGCGGAACTTCTTCATGGGGCGCGAGCCGACCAAAGGAAAAGGGTTGCTCAAGCGGTTCGATGTGGAACAGGCCAATGAGGTCTGCATGGAAGAGATGCGCAAGATGGGCATCAATCTGCGCGGGCCGGATCAGGCAGTCGGTACGCTTTCCGGTGGCGAGCGGCAGACCGTTGCGATTGCGCGTGCGGTGTATTTCGGTGCCAAAATCCTGATCCTCGACGAACCGACTTCGGCTCTGGGTGTGCGCCAAACGTCAAATGTTCTGGCGACCATTGACCGAGTGCGCAGTCAGGGCGTGGGCGTTGTCTTCATCAGCCACAACGTGCGGCACGCGCTGGCGGTGGGTGACCGGTTTACCGTGCTAAACCGAGGCAAGACTCTGGGTACGGCGAAACGCGGAGATATCACGCCCGAAGAACTGCAGGACCTCATGGCCGGCGGTCAGGAAATGGCCGAGCTGGAAGGCTCGCTGGGTGGAACGGTCTAACACCGTTCCCCTCTTTTCGGGTCCGGGTGGCCCAACCTTACAAAATGACAGGATTGGCCAAATCGGCCTTGTGTTGAAAGGGATCACAATGGGCAAAACAGTCCGACTGACCGCAGCGCAAGCTTTGGTGCGCTATCTGGGCGCGCAGATGAACGAGGCCGGAGAGCCGTTCATTGCAGGGGTCTGGGCCATTTTTGGCCACGGCAACGTGGCCGGGCTGGGTGAGGCGTTGCACGCCGTCAAAGACAGCCTGCCCACCTATCGCGGTCACAACGAACAGACCATGGCGCATTGTGCGATCGCGTATGCCAAACAGATGCGTCGGACGCGGACCCTGGCGGTCACGTCCTCCATCGGGCCGGGGGCCACGAACATGGTCACGGCAGCGGCACTGGCGCATGTGAACCGCCTGCCGGTTTTGATCCTGCCGGGTGATGTGTTCGCAACCCGCGGCCCCGACCCGGTGTTGCAACAGATCGAAAGTTTCGGTGACGGCACGCTCAGCGCCAATGACTGTTTCAAACCCGTCAGCCGCTATTTCGACCGCATTTCCCGGCCCGAACACCTGCTGACTGCATTGCCGCGTGCCTTCCGCACGATGACCGACCCGGCCGATTGCGGACCGGTAACGCTGGCCTTCTGTCAGGATGTACAGGCCGAGGCTTATGACTATCCCGAAAGCTTCTTTGAGCCGCGCGTCTGGTATCAGCGCCGCATCCGCCCTGATGAGGGCGAACTGGCCCGCGCGGTGGCCGCCATCAAGGCGGCCAAACGCCCGGTCATCGTCGCCGGGGGCGGGGTGCACTACTCGGGCGCAACTGATGCACTGCAGAGCTTTGTCGAAACGCACAACATTCCGATCACCGAGACGCAGGCCGGCAAGTCCGCGCTGGCTTGGGATCACCCGCTGAACCTTGGCCCCATCGGCGTGACCGGCGGTGAGCCCGCCAACGATATCTGCGCCGAGGCTGATCTGGTTCTGGGTGTCGGCACACGCTTTCAGGACTTCACCACCGGTTCGTGGGGTCTGTTCTCGAACCCTGAACGCGAGATGATCAGCCTGAACACTGCCGCCTATGACGCCGAGAAACACGGTGCCATGCCGCTGCAATCCGACGCTCGCGTCGGGCTTGAGGAGTTGGGCGTCGCCCTCCAAGGGTACCGTGCCGATCCGGTGGCCGACACGCTGAAAGCCGACTGGTTCGGCAAGGTGGACACGCTGACCGACGCGCCGGGTGACGGCAACGCGCTGCCCACCGACATGCAGGTGGTAGGCGCGGTGCAGCGCGCTTCGCATGACGATACGGTTGTGATGTGTGCTGCGGGCACCATGCCGGGTGAGCTGCACAAGCTGTGGAAAGCGCCGCGTCCCGGGGCCTATCACATGGAATACGGCTTTAGCTGCATGGGCTACGAGATCGCGGGCGCAATGGGCATCAAGATGGCCCAGCCGGATCGCGATGTGATCTGCTTTACCGGCGACGGAACCTATATGATGGCAAACTCGGAGATGGCCACAGCGGCGATGATGGGCGTGTCCTTCACAGTTGTAATCACCGACAACCGCGGCTTTGGCTGCATCAACCGCCTGCAGATGGGCACCGGCGGAGCCGAGTTTAACAACCTGCTGGATCATACCGTGCACGAAACTGCGTCGAATATCGACTTTGCCGCCCATGCGGCAGCGATGGGGGCGACTTCAGTCAAGGTCAGCTCGATTGCCGAGCTTGAAGATGCGCTGGCCAAGCGCGGCGACATCAAGGGCCCTTACGTGGTGGTCATTGACACCGATCCCTATCCGTCGACCGAATACGGCGGCACGTGGTGGGAAGTGGCCGTGCCCGAGGTCAGCGTCCGCCCCGAAGTGAATGAAAAACGCGCGGCCTATGAAGTCGCACTGAAGGAAAGAAACACCAAATGAGCGTGAAAATCGGCATCTCGCCCATCGCCTGGCAGAATGACGACCTACCGGATTTGACGGCGGCCTATACCATGGAGCAGGCGCTGAAAGAGGCGCGCGAGATCGGCTATACCGGCGTCGAGCGCGGCCAGCGGATGCCCAGCGACACCGAAGGGCTGCGCGCCTATTTGGACGGCAACGATATTGCGCTGTGTGGCGGCTGGTGCTCGGGTAACACGCTGGTCAATGACTTTGCCACAGAACGTGAGGCTGTACGCGAGCAGGTCGAACAGTTTGTGGCGCTGAACAGCCCCAGTATCGTTTATGCCGAGTGTTCCAACACTGTGCAGGGTCAGATCGGAACGCCGGTCAATGGCCGTCCGCAGCTGTCCAAGGATGAGGTTCTGGCCTATGCGGCCAGGCTGACCGAGCTGGCGAAATGGATGGCCGATCAGGGTATGCCAATGGCCTATCACCACCACATGGGCACGATCATCGAAAGCGAGGATGACGTGAACTGGCTGATGGAGGGGGCGGGCCCCGAGGTGAAGCTGTGTTTCGACACCGGCCACCTGTTGTTCGGCGGAGGTGACGTGATGGCGACACTGAACCGCTGGGGTGACCGGGTGCATCACGTGCATTTCAAGGATATCCGCCCGCCCATGGTGCAGGACACGCGCGAGAACAATCGCAGCTTTCTGGATGCGGTGATCGCCGGAGCATTTACCGTGCCCAGCGATGGCTGCATCGATTTCCAGGCAGTCGCAAATGCGCTCAAGGCGATGGATTACGAGGGTTGGATCGTGGTCGAGGCTGAACAGGACCCGGCCAAGGCGCCGCCCTTCGAATACTCCAAGATGGGCTACGACCACATCGTCGATGTCTGCAAGCAGGCGGGATTGGAGATCACGGCGTAACCTATCGTCCGAAGGCTCAACACCAAAGCCATGAGAAAGGAGCATGTCATGGTGCATCAAGACCTTGGATATGTCGGCTATTTCGACCGGGAATCCTGTGATCTGGATGAATTCAAGGTGTTGACCTCTCAGAATCTGTTGGCCGATGCGGTGCCCCATGCCGTGTCGGTTGAAAAGAACGTCCCGATCTATGATATGCAGGCCCTGCGCCTGGTTCTGGAGGACGTCGACCAGCGTCGCGCCCTGTTGTCGGAATGGGGCTGGGTCCTAAGCAAGTCAGCAGGTGTGATCGTCCTGAGAGAGGCGTACCCGGATACTTCGGTGATTGACCGGGCCACTGAGGTATTCCGCCAGATCATCGACGAAGAACGCCAAGGCGGGGCGGGAGAGGGCGATCACTTTGCCGCTTCGGGTGCCAATGATCGCGTCTGGAATGCGCTGCAAAAGCAATGCCTGCGCGACCCGGAAGGCTTTGCGCTGTATTTCGGAAACACCGCGATTGCGGCCGCCTGTGAGGCATGGTTGGGCCCCAACTATCAAGTAACCGCGCAGGTCAATCAGGTGCGCCCCGGAGGCAAAGCACAGCAGGCGCACAGAGACTACCACCTGGGGTTTCAAAGCGCCGACAGTGCCGCTCGTTTTCCTGCCCATGCCCATCACCTGACTGCTGCGCTGACTCTGCAGGGGGCCGTTGCCCATTGCGACATGCCGGTGGAAAGCGGCCCGACCAAGTTGCTGCCGTTCTCGCAGCTCTACCCATCGGGCTATCTGGCGTTTCACGATTCCGCGCATCGGGACCATTTTGAAGACGCCTATATTCAACTGCCCTTGGCAAAAGGCGACGCGGTGTTTTTCAACCCGGCTCTGTTCCATGCGGCTGGTGAAAACAGCAGCGGCGATATCGACCGCATGGCGAACTTGCTACAAATTTCCTCGGCTTTCGGGCGCGCTATGGAAGCGCTGGATCGCCGCGCCATGTCGCAGGCGGTATTCCCCCATCTGACCGCACTGAAACAGCGCGGAGATTTGGGACAGTTAGAACTGGATGCGGCGATTGCAGCCACCGCCGAAGGCTATCCTTTCCCGACCAATCTGGATACGGACCCTCCGACCGGGGGCAATGCGCCGGAAAGCCAGGCCGATATTCTGCGCCGGGCGGTTTCGGAAAATTGGACCGAGGCGCAACTGGCCGAGACGCTTTCGGCCTTGCGGGCAAGGCAAGCTGCCTGAACCAACATAGGGGTGTGTCATCTGCGCGCCCATCAAGGAGACGACACTATGGCAGACCTGCTCAAGAAACCGTTCGGAACCCGCGGCAAGGTCCACGACATCACCCCTACCAGTGCCGGGTGGCGCTACGTCGGCTTCGGCCTCTACCGCTTGCGTGCAGGCGATGGGGTTGCCGAAGTCACCGGTGATCGCGAGGTAATTCTGGTCATGATCGAAGGCAAGGCACAGATCACCGGGGCCGGGCAGGATTGGGGCATTCTGGGCGACCGGATGAATGTGTTCGAAAAGACGCCGCCGCATTGCCTGTACCTGCCGAACGGAACCGAGTGGGAGGCCGTCGCCGAGACCGATTGCGTCATCGCCGTTTGCTCGGCCCCCGGCAAGGGCGGGCACCAGGCCCGGCGTATCGGCCCGGATGGCATCACGCTGACCGAGCGCGGTAAGGGCGTGAACACGCGCTACATCAATAACATCGCGATGGAGAACGAGGACTACGCCGATAGCCTGCTGGTGACCGAGGTTTTCACGCCGAATGGCCACTGGTCCTCTTACCCCAGCCACCGTCATGACGAGGACGATTATCCTCGGATCACCTATCTGGAGGAAACCTATTACCACCGCCTCAACCCGGCCAACGGTTTTGGCATCCAGCGGGTCTATACTGATGACGGCCAGTTGGACGAGACAATGGCCGTGTCCGATGGCGATGTTGTGACTGTCCCGCGAGGCCATCACCCTTGCGGCGCCCCTTACGGGTTTGAGATGTATTACCTGAACGTCATGGCCGGACCTCTGCGGAAATGGCGATTTGTACCGGCCCCCGAGGTCGAGTGGATCATGGAGCGTGACGGATGACCCGGGACTTTGCCACCTATCCCAGCCTGAACGGCCAGACAGTCTTCATCACCGGCGGGGCAGGGGGTATCGGGGCAGAAACGGTCCGTGCTTTTGCAGCCCAAGGAGCCAAGGTAGGCTTTCTGGATATCAACGCCGACGCCGGGCATGCTTTGTTGGCGGAGGTGGACGGAGAACACGCCTTCGCCGAATGCGACCTGCGGGACATCGAGGCATTACGTATCGCGTTGACGGAACTTGCGGACGAACTTGGCGCGCCTCATGTCTTGGTCAACAACGCCGCCCAAGATGACCGGCACGACTGGCGCGAGGTGACGCCCGAGTATTGGGACGAACGCATGGCGACCAATATCCGCCACATGTTTTTTGCAATCCAATCTGTCGCGCCTGCGATGATCCAACGAGGCGGTGGGGCCATCATCAATCTCGGCTCAAACTCGTGGTGGGAGGCCGGCGCGGGTTTCCCGGCCTATGCCACTGCCAAGTCCGCCGTGCATGGACTAACCCGCACCATGGCGCGCGAACTGGGCAATCACCGCATCCGCGTGAACACCGTGGTGCCCGGCTGGATCATGACCGAACGCCAGAAGGACCTCTGGGTCACCCCCGAAACGCTGGCCAAACAAGTCGACCGCCAATGCCTGCCCGATCCGATTGACCCGGTCTACGTGGCGCGGATGGTGGTGTTTTTGGCGTCTGACGATGCCGCCATGTGCAGCGCGGGGAATTTCATGGTCGAAGGCGGATCAATCTGAAAATTAAAGTTCCGGAGAGCTGGCATGCCCCAACCGTTCCAACTTTCGGCTTGTGCCGAAATGCTGTGGCTCGACAAGCCAATGAGCTGGCGTGCCGCGCGCCTGACGGAAATGGGGTTTGGCGTTGGCTTATGGAATTGGCCTGAACTGGATCTTGAAAAACTCCAAGGCATCGGTGCGAATTACACGATCATGAACGGCTACATTGAAGGCCGTCTTGCAGATGACGAAGGTGCCGAGATATTGCTGAATTCTGCCCGAGAGACGGCGCAGATTGGCAAAAGGCTGGGCGTGGACCGCCTGAACCTGCATGGCACGGGATTGGGTGACGGTGGAGTTCCAATCTGGCAACATGAAACCGTGACCGGAAATATGTGGCTCAGGGCACAGGACACTCTGAACCGTATCTGCGATCTGGCGGAAGATGAAGGCGTTGTATTCACGTTGGAGAATCTGAACCTGCTGGACCACCCCGGTTGTCCATTTGGCTCCACTGAAGGTGTTCTGGCGCTGGTTTCTGCAATCGATCGCCCTCAACTACGCATCAATCTGGACCTGTACCACACGCAGGTGGGGGAGGGAGACCTGATCCGCTGGTGCGAGAAATGCCTGCCTTGGATCGGGGAATTGCAGGTTGCCGATAACCCGCGCAGATGCGAACCCGGAACCGGTGAAATCAACTATGCTGCGGTTGCGCGTGCGTTGAATGATATGGGCTACCGTGGACCTGTAGGGATGGAGGCATTCGCGTCGGGCGAACCGGAAGCCGCCCTTGCGGCCTTTCGGGATGCGTTTACCATTTGACTTTTGTCTTTACCTCTGCGGCGGCGCTCCAAATGCACGAATAACGGTGCGGGCGGCGGCTTCGACCGGGTCGTGGGTCTCTTTCAGGATGGTGACGCGGTCGAACCTGTCGGGGTCACGGTTCACCGCTTCGCGTAGCGCGGCGCCGAAGGCCATGCGTAACTCGGTTCCGATGTTGAACTTGCAGATCGAGGTCTCGCGGGCGAGGCGTTTGCGCTGCTCGACTGGCACGCCAGAGCCGCCATGGATCACCAGTGGTACCTCGGTCATTGCGTCGATCTTGCGGATGCGGTCTTCGTCCAGACCACCCTCCTTGTTCTGCTGCAGATGGACGTTGCCGACCGAAATGGCCATCGCATCCACGCCGCTTTCCTGCGCGAACTGTGCCGCCTCGGCCGGATCGGTGCCGTTTGACCCTTCACCGCCGGAATAGCCGACAAAACCGATCTCACCTTCACAAGAAATCCCGGCTGCGTGGGCCATCTCGGCTATTGCGGCGGTCTCGTCAATGTTCTGCTGCAGCGGCTTGCGTGATCCGTCGAACATCAGCGACGTGAACCCGCTGTCCAGCGCGATCTTGCATTCCTCAAACGTATAGCCGTGGTCCAAATGGGCGACTATGGGGACTGAGGCAGCCTCGGCCAGATGGCGAAACATCTTGCCCAGAACGGGAAGCGGGGTGTGCTCGCGACAACTTGGACCAGCCTGTAGGATCACGGGGGCATTTTCGGCCTCGGCCGCGGCCACATAAGCGCGCATGTCTTCCCAGCCCAAAGTCACAAGACCACCCACGGCGTAACCCTGTTCGTATGCGGGTTGCAGGACGTTTTTCAGCGTGACAAGAGTCATTTGAATTTCGCGATCATGTCTTTGATGCCCGGAATTGTCTCGATTTGATAGGCATGGGTCGGTTGGAAATACTGCACCAGCGAGCGCTGACTGAGGCCACCGAGGATGGTGAAGTAGTACATCTCGTACCCCGGCAGTACGCAGCAGGGGTGATAGCCGTTGTCGATGCAGATCGTTGAGCCATCGACGATGTGATAGGCATCGCCCGGTTCGTTGTCTTCGCGCTGCAACATCTGCAGGCCCGACCCCCAATTGGGTTTGAAGCGGAAGTTATAGGTCTCGTCGTGTCGGCTTTCATCCGGCAGACGGTTGGTGTCGTGCTTGTGGCTGGGGAAACCGGACCAGCCACCCTGACCAACCGTGAACAGCTCACTCACCAGTAGGCGCCCGACCTTGTCGTGCTGCTTCTGGCCGAGGATGTGCTTGATCTTGCGATGGGTTTTGGTGTCGTCGCTGCCATACTGCACAAGGTCATGCTGGCGGACATCGAAGGGCTCTAGCACCTTGTCGTATTTGGCGCCCGCGATGAACACTTCGGCCTCGTCCGACACGCACACCATCTGCACCTTGGCGCCGACCGGTACGTAAACGCCTTCGGGCTCGCCGTCCCAGACATCCTCGCCCCGGTTGCCCAGGTTGGTGAACTGGACGCCCTCAACGTCAATATCCACGCTGCCGGTGGCGGGGACGACGCAGGTTTCATAGCCCGGCACCTGGTATTCGAAAGCCTCGCCGCGGCGCAACTTGACGATGTTGAAATAGTTCAGCGGCACCGTCGGGTCGTCCGCATCGACGATGGGTTTGTTCTGATTGTCATAGGGCGCGATATGCATAAGAGCCTCCTATGTGGTCGGGCCGGGATGACCGGCAAGGAATGTGTCCAGTTGCTGCGTCGTCGGCATCGCCTGGGCGCAACCGGGTTGCGACACCACGATCGAGGCACAGGCCGAACCGCGCATGACCGCGTCTTTCAGCGCATGCCCTGCTGCGACCGACGCCAGCAAACCAGCCATGAAACTGTCGCCTGCGCCATTGGGTTTGACGGCGGTGACAGGATAGATCCCAGTGCGGATTTCCTGACCGTCCACCAGTGTCACCGCGCCCTGCTCACCCATCTTGTAGATGACGATCCGGCCCGGCGTTTCGGCCAGTTCTTTGGCTTTGGCGAAACCTTTTTCGATGCCTCCGGCCATAAAACCGAACTCTTCATCATTGCCAACGATCAGGTCGCTGGCTTCACCGGCGCGTGACAGCACTTCGGCAGCCACCTCGGGTGAGGGCCAGCTATAGGGGCGATAATCGATGTCGAAGATCACGGGCAATCCAGCTGCGCGGGCGTTGTCAAAAGCGCGGAAAGTGGCGCTGCGCGATGGTTCAGCGGCAAAGACGGTGCCTGCCGAGATCACTGCGGAGAAGGCGGAATAATCGACCTTGTCCATATCCTCTTCGGTGACTTGAAAATCGACGGCACCGTTGCGGTAGATGACGTTCTGGAAATTCTCGATCCGGCTTTCGTAGACGGCCAGCGACATGCGGTATTCGCCGCCGACAACGCGGATATTCGACGTGTCGACGCCATAATGGCGCAGGCGATTCAGGCAGAATCGACCAATTGCATCGTCTGAGACCGAGGTGACCAGTGACGCCTGACTGCCCAGCTTGACCAATCCCGTGCATATATTGGCCGATGATCCGCCCAGATCGGCGTGGAACGTGTCGGCATCTTCGCTTTTGACGCCAATGGGATCGGCGAACATGTCCATACCCGCGCGTCCAAACACGGCGAACCGGTTTCCTTTGATACCGTCTATCAAAGCGCTCACGTCATGTTCCTCCGGCAAGCTGAAGTCGGCAAAGTTTGGACCTTGCGTTGAATCGATTCACACGATACTCATTTTGCAACCGGTTGCAAATGATATGTTCGGAGCCGTGACAGATGCCTGAAATCGGAATTGGAATCGTAGGTGGCGGCTATATGGGTAAGGCCCATTCGGTTGCTATGTCAGCCGTGGGAGCGGTGTTTAATACGGCATTGCGCCCGCGGCTTGAGATGATCTGCGCCTCAAGCTCCGCAAGCGCAGAACGGTATCGGGCGGCCTACGGGTTCCGCCGCGCGACCGGGGATTGGCGGGTGTTGGTCAACGACCCGGCGGTCGAGGCCATCGTCATCGCGTCACCCCAGAACACACACCGCCAGATCGCCGAAGCGGCCTTTGCCCTGGGCAAGCCAGTGCTGTGCGAAAAGCCTCTGGGCGCGTCGATGGCGGATGGTGCGGCCATGGTGGTGGCGGCCGAGGCAGCTGGTGTCGCTAATATGGTCGGCTTCAACTATGCCCGCACACCCGCCACGCAATATGCGCGGAACCTGATCGCCGAGGGGGAATTGGGCGACATCACATGGTTCCGCGGCGAGCATACTGAAGATTTCTATGCCGACCCCGAGGCCCCGGCCACATGGCGTACGACCGGCATGGCCAACGGTACGATGGGCGATCTGGCACCGCACATGATCAACGGCGCGCTGGCGCTGATGGGGCCGATTGCCGAGGTCATGGCCGAGATCGAGACAGTCCACCATACCCGCCCCGGTGGCACTGTGGACAATGACGATCAAGCGCAGATCATGTGCCGGTTTGAAAACGGGGCAATGGGCAACATCCATGTCAGCCGCGTCGCGACAGGCCGCAAGATGGGCTACGCCTACGAAATTTCGGGCACCAAAGGCGCGCTGCGGTTTGATCAGGAGGACCAGAACGCCCTGTGGTTCTACCGCCATGAAGGCCCCGAGGCGCAACGTGGGTTCACCAAGATCCTGACCGGCCCGGCGCATCCGGATTACGAACCTTTCTGTCAGGGCCCGGGCCACGGAACCGGCTATCAGGACCAGATCATCATCGAGGCCAAGGATTTCCTGCAGGCGATCCATACCGGGCAACCCATCTGGCCAACCTTTGACGACGGGCACGAGGTTAATCGTGTCGTCGCTGCTGCGCTGGCGTCATCACAGCAGCGGCAATGGCAAAACATCTGCGATTTCTGATCGCAAACGGCAAAACACGTAAGAGAGACGAATACCATGGCAAAGCTGAAATGGGGCATGATTGGTGGTGGCGAAGGCAGTCAAATCGGACCCGCACACCGTCTGGGAGCGCAGGCGGACGGCATGTTTAAGTTCGCAGCTGGGGCGCTGGACCATCGCCCTGACGTGGGCCGGGAATATGCGCAACGGTTGGGCATCGCCGCCGACCGCTCCTATGGCAATTGGCAAGAGATGCTGGCCGGTGAAAAAGACCGCGCTGACCGGATTGATCTGGTGACGATTGCGACGCCGAACTCGACCCATTTCGAGATCGCAAAGGCCTTCCTTGAGGCCGGTTTCAACGTGCTGTGTGAAAAGCCGATGACCATGACGGTGGAAGAGGGTGAAGAGATTGTCCGCGTCGCTGAGGCCTCGGGTAAGATCTGCGCTGTGAATTATTGCTACTCCGCCTATCCGATGGCTCGGCAGGCCCGTGCGATGGTACGTGCAGGCGATATCGGCAAGGTGCGTCTGGTCGTCACCAATTTCAGCCACGGCCACCACGGCGATGCCACCGATGCCGACAACCCGCGCGTCCGTTGGCGCTATGATCCGGCGATGGCCGGGGTTTCGGGCCAGTTCGCCGATTGCGGCATTCATGCGCTGCACATGGCCAGCTTCATTTGCGATGATGAGGTCAAGACCCTGTCCGCCGATATGGCCTCGACCATTTCCAGCCGCGAGTTGGAAGACGACGCCATGATCAATTTCCGCATGGAGGGTGGCACGGTGGGCCGTCTGTGGACCTCATCCGTGGCCATCGGGCGGCAGCATGGGTTCGATATTCAAGTGTTTGGTGAAACCGGCGGTCTGCGTTGGGCTTCCGAACAGCCCAACCAACTGATCTATACCCCCGTTGGCGGGCGCACTCAGATTATCGAAAAAGGCGAGGGTGGCCTGCATGATGAGGTGCAGCGTTTGTCCCGCGTGGCCATTGCGCATCCCGAAGGGTTTCCGCTGGCCGTCGCCAACATCTATTGCGATCTGGCCGATGCGATCCGGGGCGAGGTCCGTGACGGTCTGCCCGGCGCGTCCGACGGGGTTCGCTCAATTGCAGCTGTGCACGCGGCCGTGGCGTCAGGTAAAGAGGACGGCGCCTGGAAAGACGCGCGACCGCCGATGTTCCGTTGATCAGGGGCGGGGCCGCAAAGTGCCCCGCTCAATCACCCGGCAGGGAAAAATTCGCGCCTCGGGATAGCGTTTGGGGTCTTTCAGCATTTCTTCGACCAGATCAACGGACGAAGTGATGATCTGTTTGATTGGCTGGTGAATGGTCGTCAGGTCGATGTTTTCCCACCGCGACATCTCCATATCGTTCAGGCCAATAATGCCGATATCCGTACCCGGTTTCAGCCTGTGATCGCGCAGAGCCGACAACGCGCCGATCGACAGAATGTCGTCCCCGCAGAAATACCCTTCGGCCGGGGTGCCAGCCAGCAGACGCAGCATCTCGGTGCGTCCGGCCTCAAAGGAATAGGCCCCGGCGAAGGAATGCGAGACTTCAAGGTCGGGATGCTTTTCGACCTCTTCCATGAAGCCGCGATACCGGTCCATGGCCGAGGTCGCATCCTGCGGCCCGCCCAGATACCCAACGCGCCGGTAGCCGCGCGCCAGCAGCTCCCGCGCAGCCATGCGCCCGCATTCCACGTTGTCGATTCCCACCACATGCACTTCGGGCGAGGTGGCCGATCGACCGAAGGTATGCACCACAGGTACGCCCGCGTCATGAAACGCCTTGGCAAAGCTGGGCGGTAGGGTCGATGAGGCAACGATGGCTGCATCCACCGAGTATTGCCGCAGCATCCGCACCGAATTGGCCGGTTCGGTTTCGTCCGTCAGGTTCACGATCAGCGGTCGCAACCCGCGTTCCTGCAGAGCGCGGGTAAATTGGTCGAACACCTCAAGGAATATCGGGTTGTGAAAGTTGTTCGAGATTAGCCCGATCAGCTTGGTCCGCCCGGTGGTCAGCGACGAGGCGAGAGCGTTCGGGCTGTAGCCCAGCTCTTTTGCGGCTTTTTCAACCTTGCTGCGGGTCTTGGCGGATACCGAGGCACCCTCGGTAAAGGTGCGCGACACGGCCGAGCGGGACACGCCGGCTAATGCGGCGACGTCTTTCAGGGTGACACTCATGACTGGCGCCCGTGGTTCGGGGTGAAGCTGACAAGCGAATTCATGAAAGAAATACTACGCCTCCATGATCGAAACTTGCAATCGGTTGCAAAATCAATCTGCAATTTGTCCAGACAACGTGTCTTTTGCGTGGTTTGAGAGGAGGTGGTGGGTGATGAGAGACTCGAACTCCCGACATCTTCGGTGTAAACGAAGCGCTCTACCAACTGAGCTAATCACCCGTGACGGTGCATGTAGCCAAGCCAGCGCGCGGGCGCAAGAGGGTCTGGTAAAATTCTTTGACGCAATTTCGGATTTGATTAATCGTCTCGCTCTCGGGCCTTGGTTAATTTGTTCATTTTCTGCAAGCTGTGCCCTCTGTTATGAGTAAACGCGCTTGCGCCTCCCCTGCGGCCTCAGATATCCCCAAGTGGATCGTAACTTTTCAGGCAGGAGTGCACATGATCCTGTCCACTGCTCGCAGATGTTCATTCGCGGCCTTGATATTGGGCATTTTTGCTCTGACCCCGATCCGGGCCGGAGCGGGAGAAGTGTTGGTCTTCGCAGCTGCAAGCCTGAAAAACGCTTTGGACGAGATCGCACCCGTCTTTGAAGAAAGCACAGGACATGAAGTGACGGTGTCCTATGCAGCTTCCTCCGTGCTTGCGCGTCAGATTCAACTGGGGGCGCCTGCGGACATTTTTATTTCAGCGAATGTGGACTGGATGGATGTTCTGCAGGACCAGGAGCTGATTGATGCGGCTGCGCGAGTGGACTTGTTGGGAAACGGGCTGGTCCTGATCGGCGGGGTGGATCAGACTCCGATAGGCAGTATGAAGCCCGATGTTGACCTTTCCGCCAAGTTGGATGGCGGACACCTGGCAATGGCATTGGTGGATGCGGTGCCCGCGGGTATCTACGGCAAGGCGGCCCTGCAAAATCTGGGGCTTTGGGAGGATGTGCAAACCCGGATCGCTCAGACTGACAACGTCCGCGCAGCACTTGCGCTGGTTGCGGCGGGGGCGGCACCGCTGGGGATTGTCTACCGATCGGATGCGCATGTCGAAGACCGGGTTCAGGTTGTGGCCTCGTTCCCGTCCGAGCTTCACCCGCCAATCGTGTACCCAGCGACTTTGACTGCCACAGGGACGCCCGAAGCCCAAGTGTTTCTGGATTATCTGCAATCAGAGACGGCCCGAGCAGTCTTTAAAGAACAGGGCTTTGCCCTGCCTGGTAGCTGACACATGGGATGGTTGGGACCTGCAGAGCTTGAAGCGCTTAAACTGTCGTTGCGCGTGTCCTTTTGGGCGACGCTGGTCACGTTGCCATTTGGCATTTTCGTGGCTTATGCGCTGGCCCGCTGGCGGTTTCCCGGTCGTCAGTTGCTGAACGGGCTGGTGCATCTGCCATTGATCCTGCCGCCGGTTGTGACCGGGTATCTGCTGCTGCTGACTTTCGGCATCCAAGGCCCACTAGGCTGGCTGCTGGCCGAGTTCGGCATTGTCGTGGCCTTTCGCTGGACCGGTGCGGCGCTGGCGGCGGGGATCATGGCTTTTCCTTTGATGGTGCGCGCCATCCGCCTTTCGATTGAGGCTGTGGATCCCAAACTGGAGCAGGCCGGTGCAACTTTGGGCGCGTCCCGCCCTTTTGTGTTCGCCACCGTTACCCTTCCGATGATTCTACCTGGTGTGATCGCTGGTGCTATCCTGGCGTTTGCCAAAGCGATGGGTGAATTCGGCGCGACGATCACCTTTGTCTCGAACATCCCCGGTCAGACCCAGACCCTGCCTTCGGCGGTCTATGCCTTCCTGCAGGTTCCGGGGGGCGAAGGCGCGGCGACGCGGTTGGTGGTGGTCTCGATCATCATCGCTATGGGGGCGTTGTTGCTCTCGGAATATGTCGGTCGTCGAGCTGCTGCACGGGTGTCCGGGTCATGAGCTTATCCGTCCGCCTGCAGCATGATCTGCCTGACCTAAAGCTGGATCTTAGCTTTGATGCGCCGTCGGGCGTGACCGTTCTGTTCGGGCGTTCCGGGTCCGGCAAAACCACGGTGGTCAATGCGGTGGCGGGGTTGCTTCGCCCAAAAGCCGGGCGGGTTGCCGTTGACGGTTGGGAGTTGTTTGACACCGAAAAGAACCACTGGCTGCCGCCGCATCGCCGTCGTTTGGGATATATCTTTCAAGAAGGCCGACTGTTTCCGCATCTGACCGTGCAGCAGAACCTGTCCTATGGTCGCTGGTTTGCACCGAAACGCGCGCGCCGCGAAAATCCGAGCAAAGTGATCGAGATGCTGGGCATCGGACATTTGCTGGATCGCCGCCCTGCGGTCTTGTCGGGCGGTGAGAAACAGCGCGTTGCCATCGGTCGCGCGCTGCTGGCCAGTCCGCGCCTGATTCTGGCGGATGAACCCCTGGCCGCGCTGGATGATGCTCGCAAAGCCGAAATCCTGCCCTATTTCGAACGGCTGCGGGATGAGGTCTCGGTTCCGATTCTCTATGTCACCCATTCTGCGGCTGAAGTTGCGCGGCTGGCGACCTCAGTAGTTGCCTTGCAGGATGGAAAAGCAGTGCGGCATGGCCCGGCCTCTGAGGTGATGGCCGATCCCTCGGTTGCCCCAGCTGGTGTGCGTGCTGTTGGGGCAGTGCTGAAGGTTCGAGTGCAACAGCACCATTCCGATGGGTTGACCGAGTTGGATGCCGGTGGCGCGCGCCTGTTTCTGCCACGCATCCCGCATCAGGTAGGAGAAGAACTGCGCATTCGAATCCCTGCACAGGAGGTGATCCTATCCAGCAAACGGCCCGAGGGTCTCTCAGCCCTGAACATGCTGGAAGGTTCAGTTGACACTATCCGTGCAGGCGACGGCCCCGGAGCCATCGTATCAGTCCAAACTCCGGCAGGGCCGGTATTGGCTCGGGTAACTCGACGCTCAGTAGAAGCGTTGGGGTTAGAACCGGGCAAGCCCTGTTTTGCTGTGATCAAAACGGTGGCCCTGGCACCACAGGACGTTGGTGGACGGCTGACCGCACCTTAGACCAGCGCACGTGCCTCGAATTCGCGCAGGATCATTCGGGCGGCCCGCCCGAAGCCTTGCTGATCAAGGTGCACGGTATCAGGAAAAACCTCAGCCAGTTCCTGCAGGCCTTCCGATGACATGACGTAAAGCGCCTCATCACCCAAAAACAAGCTTTCGGCCAGCGCACCTTCGGCCATTAGAATCTCATGCCGGTCTAGCAGGATATGGATGTACTCAACCGGCTCGTTCGTCTCGACCACATCGATGCCGGGCCACGAACACAGATGCTTGGCTGCGACAAGAGCTTCGGGGGTTCCAAACAGAACTTCGATTTTCGGGCCACGGATAAGAATTCTGTGCTGTTGCGACACAAGAAGATCGCGTGTGGGTGTTCCGGACCCAAGGCTTCCGGCTGAGATGCGCACCGGTCGTATAGCCGGTTGATCGCGTAGCCGCTGGGCCTCCATCTTGCTGCTTTCAATCCATCGAATTTGCTGCAGGCCGTTGTCCAGCGTCTGAACCAGGTCCCCAACCTTCAGGTCTTCAATAAGGCGCAAACCAATGTCAGTTTTAATCAGGGTTCCCGTTGTGAAACACACACCTGTTACGGTAATCGTTACGTCTTGCGTCGCGGTGTTAAAAAATATTCCATCAACGGCTGTGACCGTGGCTTCAAAGGTGATCGTTTCAATCTGCCCGTCGTCCAGAGTGTCGTACCATGTTGGGTCAACGTCGTAAGTCCAGCTCCCGTCCGGCAGCACCGTCGCTGAGCCGAAGGTGGGGTCTTCCGCCGTAAGTTCCCACGTCGTATTGGGGATTACTTGGCCGTCTGGAAAGGTGGCAACAGCGTCGAGCTTGCCGCTGGCCTGGTTCGGCGGATCGCCTGTTATCACCCCGGTCAAATCACCGGTGATTTCAAACTCAATTCCCGGAACGTTGACCATAGTCCCATCCTTCCTCGGCCAGTTTTCGTTCAAACTGCATTTTTCGGTACAGGCCCATATGCACGTTTCCGTGGTCGTCTCTTGTCCATTCGACGATGCGCTTGTTATTCAGGTCGCTGTCCATCCGGTTGGTGCGGACGCGTGAGTGAGGTATCTCTTGTTTGAGGATGTCGACCATTTGCCGGGTTTGCCCAAACGGAGCAACCAAATCGACGATCCAGAAAGATGTACCGCTGGTGAAATCCTTGTCGGTCAGGGGTTCTTCTTTCACTGCAAATCGATGCTCGGCATCAGGGCTGAGCCCCGCGAAGGTTACGAAACCGCGTGGGAAGCCGTTTTGCCGAAAGATATGGTACTGACCCAACCTGAACGGAGTTTCAAAGGCGTAAAGAACCTGAGCGAGACTGCGTTTCTGATGCGTTTTGGTCAGACCCGCCAAATAGAACATAGCTCCGAAATCCGCATACTTTTCGGGCGGTATGTCGAACCAATCTTTTGGGAATGTCTTGCCCAAGCCGTCCCCCGTTTGAATTCTGGTAGTTTGAGCTTAGACGCTAAAGCGCTGAAATAATAGTGTTTCCGCCGGGGTAGTATTATACACATTCCAGTATTTGAATTTTGGTCATAAGGTTCTGAACTTTACTCAGCGGATCAGAGCCTTATGATTTTGAATACGACAGGTTGAGGTCAGGAAGGTTCGTTATGCGTTTTCTAAAAATGTCGGGCGCGACTGCTTTGCTTTTGCTGCCAAGCCTGGCGCAAGCGACTAGTTTCGGATTTGCTCTCAACCCCGGTTTTCAGGCGACGGTCACACAGCTGGACAATGGAAACTACCAGGTGGCCACCCATGGTTCTTCCGCAGCAATCGCCTATTGGTGCGGTATTGGTGATTTTGCCATTCGCACCCTCGGTCTGCCGACGACGCAGCGGATATATGTCGCTAAAACCTATGACAAGCAGACACGAACGGTGCAGTTCTCATTCACCGCGCCCGAAGGGGCCGATACCTCGAAGAGTTATTCGATCACGGTCAGTCGCGTAGGTGAAAACATGTCGGCAAGCGGAGCGCAGAGCCGTTGCTACGACAATTTCATGGACTTTGATTTCTGAACCGACTCAAACCCACTTGGCCATAGGCGGCAGGCTCATCAGAACAGCATCCGGGTCGTGTCCGGTTTCCAGCCCAAATTTGGTGCCTCGATCATAGACGAGGTTGTATTCGGCATAGAGGCCGCGATGCACCAGTTGGGTGTTCTTGTCGTCGTCACTAAATCCCTGCACACGGCGCTTTTCCACCAGGGGCAGAAAGGCAGGCAAGAAGGCGCGGCCGATATCCTGTGTCAGCGCGAAATCCGCCGCCCAGTCGCCGGTGCAATAGTCATCCATGAAGATGCCGCCGACGCCACGGGCGCGTTTGCGGTGGGGGATGTAGAAGTATTCGTCAGCCCAGTCCTTGAGGCGCGGATAGTGCCCCGGCCCGTGCGGGTCCAGATGCGCTTTTTGGGTGGCGTGGAAATGGGCGGTGTCATCATCGTATTCGATGCAAGGATTCAGGTCGGATCCACCTCCGAACCACCACGCGTGCGGGGTCCAGAACATCCGGGTATTCATATGCACCGCCGGAACATGCGGGTTCTGCATGTGCGCGACCAGTGAAATGCCCGAGGCCCAGAAGCGTGGATCGTCAGCCATGCCGGGAATGCCCTTGCGGGCAGCCATCGCTTGCTGTGCGCGGGCACCCAGCGTACCGTAGACCGTCGAGATATTGACGCCGACTTTCTCGAACACCCGGCCGCCGCGCATCACAGACATCAACCCGCCGCCCGCGTCCGAGCCGTCCTCGGACTGACGCGTGGTTTCCTTGACCTCGAACCGACCAGCAGGGGCATCCGAAAACGGCCCTTTGTCATGACTGTCTTCCAGCGCTTCGAACGCGGTGACGATTTCATCACGCAGTTGGCGGAACCAGGCAGAGGCAGTGGATTTCTCGGTGTCGAACATGGGGTCAGTGGGCCGGGGCTGCGACGGGGTCCAGCAGGGTGCGACCTCCGTCAATTGTCAGAATTTGCCCGGTTATAAATCCGGCAGCGTCCGAGGCCAGATATTGCGCGGTTTCGGTCAGTTCGGAGGGTGCGGCGATCCGGGCCAATGGGGTATGCTTTTCGATGTCGTCGCGGAAATCGCGGTTTTCTTTCAAGGTGGACTGCAGCGAGGCACTCATCACCGATCCCAGCGCGATCGAGTTCACGCGGATACGGTTCGGGGCCAGCGCCACCGCCAGCGAGCGGGTCATCTGGTCCAGCGCGGCGGTGGACACGGAATAGGCCATCAGGTCAGGGTGCGTGCGCCGGGCAGCAATCGACGACAGGTTGATGATCGACCCGGCCGGGTTTTCGTCTTCGTCACCGGCCTGTTTGATCATCCGTTTGGCGACCAGCTGGCTTAGCCGCAGGGCGGGCATCAGGTTCTGGTTCAGCAGGGTGCGAACCGAGTCATCCTCGGTATCCAGCGGATCGGAGGTGATCACCTGCCGCGCACCGTTGATCAGAATGTCCACTTGGTCGAAGGCATCAATGGTGGCCGACAGCAGGTTGGCGATGGTCAGCTTTTCGCGCAGGTCACCGGCAAAGAAACGGATGTTGCTGTCATCACCCTGCTCGCCCAGTTCTTCGACTAGCCGTCTCTCGTCTATATCGGCAAACATCACGTTGGCGCCTGCATCGGCAAAGTGGCGCCCGATGGCCAGACCGACGCCGGTAGCTCCGCCGGTCACGATTGCGGTCTTGCCAGCTATGGAAAAGGACATGCGTATTCTCCTGAGTTGCGGCGCAGGTTAGCCGGGATCACCGCCGAGGGCGAGAGGCATGAAAGACCTTGAACCGATTGTCGCCGGTCGCTTCTTCGACATGCAAAAAAGCTTCGGTCAAAGCGGCCTCGTAGGGTAGGTGACGGTTGGCAACCATCAACAGAGAACCGTTGCGGGTCAGGTTCTTGGCAGCTGACCGGATGAAGCCTTGCCCCAGCTCCGGTTCGGCGCTGCGGCCGGTGTGGAAAGGTGGGTTCATCACCACCGTGTCGATGGGCTCAATCGCGCGCCATGTCACCGCATCAGCCCAGTGAAACTGTGCGCGCGGGTCAGCCACATTGGTTCGGGCGCAGGTCAGGGCCGTGTGGTCGGCCTCAACAAGATGCAGGGCCTTCAGGCCCGGAGCCTTTAGCACTCCGGCGGATAGGAACCCCCAGCCAGCGCCAAGGTCGGCGACCCGCGCGCCCAGCTTTTCGGGCAATGCCGCCAGCAACAGGACGGATGCCGGATCGATGCCATCTGCCGAGAACACCCCCGGTGCGGTTTGATAGTTGTCGGCGGTCTGATGCTCGGGCGCGGCCCAATCCGCGAAAGCTTGGCGATCCGACTGGAACCAGAAAATCTTGCCGTGCGCTTTGGAAATCGGCCCTTCGACCGCAACGCGTTTGCGGATGTCTTTCAGCAGGCTATCGACGCCGTCGGTTTTGGCCCCGTCAACGACAACAACTCCGCTGGCGCGGGTGCAGGCCTGATGCACCATCGCGCGGGCCAGCGCCTTGGCTCGGGGCAGGATCACGATGGCGTCCTGACAGGGCGTGTCCGCCTCTGCCGCGACCACGAACCCCTGATGAGCAAAGTGATCGTGAAACGGTTTGAACGGCTGCACCACCTGCGTTTCACGCGGCAAGGCTGACAAATCGCTGCCCAGCGTTGGTCCAAGCACAGTCAGCGGTTGCGACAGCGAAAGGTCGCTTTGCAGGGCAAGATCAAGACGAGGGGACATGAGCGATGTCGAAAGAGCAGCGCGGGCTTACTCTTCCCGCTCCATCGTGCATTGCAAGGGGTGCTGATGCCTGCGCGCGAAATCCATGACCTGCCCTACTTTCGTCTCGGCGATCTCGTGGCTGAAGACGCCTACAACCGCGACGCCTTTTTTGTGCACGGTTAGCATGATCTCGAAGGCCTGCGCGTGGGTCATGCTGAAGAAACGCTCCAGCACATGCACGACGAACTCCATCGGAGTGTAGTCGTCGTTCAGCAGCAGAACCTTGTACAGCGGCGGACGCTTGGTTTTGGGGCGCGTCTGTACCAGAACTGACGAATCCGCATCATCGTCGTCCTCTGGCTTGTCAGACATGATCCATTGGTGTTCAAGCATCGCGTTCTACTGTCCGATTCAGGCTTCGGTTTATCTGTGCGCTTATATAACGTCGTACCGGCCAGAGAAAAGAGCCAGCGGGACGTATTCGACATGGGTCAAAACCTTACCACAATCGGCTTCGATGCGGATGATACTTTATGGCACAATGAACGCTTTTTTCAGCTTACACAGGCTCATTTTGCCGATTTGCTGGCTGATCATGCCGACAAGGACCATCTGATGCAGCGGCTGTTGGCCGCTGAAAAGCGCAACATCCGGCATTACGGATACGGAATCAAAGGTTTTACCCTGTCGATGATCGAAACCGCGATTGAGGTGACCGATGACCGTGTTCCTGCCTCGGTCATTCGCCAGTTGGTCGAGGCGGGTCAGGAAATGCTGGCCCACCCGATCGAGCTGCTGCCCCATGCACGTGAAGCGATTGAGGGTGTGGCGGCGACTCATCAGGTAGTGCTGATCACCAAGGGCGACCTGATCGATCAGGAACGCAAACTGGCGCAGTCCGGATTGGGTGAGCTGTTCGATGGAGTAGAGATCGTTTCCGAGAAGACGTCGCAGACCTATCAGAGGGTTTTCGACCAGTATGGGGCTGGGCCAGCCGCGGCCATGATGGTTGGTAATTCAATGCGGTCGGATGTGGTTGCTCCGATCCAGGCGGGGTGCTGGGGGGTGTATGTGCCTCATGGGCTGGTTTGGGAGGTCGAGCACGCGGAGACACCCGCTGACAACTCCCGCTACCGCGAATTACGAGACCTGGGCCAGTTGCCGGACCTTGTCCGGGCGCTCAGTTGATGTTGCCGAATGGTCTCAGTTTGAAAAAATCGCTGCGCTGCTACGACAAATTCTGGTCATTTTCATGGATTTGGTGGGGGAGCCGCCGTGTTCAGCCACATATAGTATGTCAACGCACAGGTTCTTAAACGGCGATTTGATGAGCTTTTGGTTTATTTCACCGACCCCCTGTGCTAGCCTGACCGATAATAAAATAATTGGTTTGCTGACTGGGAAAAACCCGGCGGCCAGAGGTAGACAGAGGCATAGATCGTGCAGGTTCGGCGGACAGTTCCGGCCCGAATGGGCTTATTCCTTATAGCATTCTTGTGGCTGCTCTCCTTTGCGCCGTTGCAAGGGGTGGCCGCGCCTTACGCGGCGATGGTAATCGACGCGCGCACCGGTGAGGTGCTGCATTCGCGCAATGCGGACACAAGGCTGCATCCTGCGTCGCTGACCAAGATGATGACGCTCTACATCGCGTTTGAAGCGGTGCGAAATGGCGAGATCGAATTGGATACGCCAGTTCGCATTACCCGAGCCGCAGCAGCCGAGCCGCCCTCAAAACTGGGTTTGCGCACGGGTCAAACCATTGCATTCCGTTATCTGATCCGCGCGGCTGCGGTAAAATCGGCCAATGACGCCGCCACCGCCATCGGTATTGCGATCAGCGGGTCCGAGGCGGCCTTTGCCCGTCGTATGACCCGGACCGCCAAGGCGATGGGCATGAGCCGCACCACGTTCAAGAACGCGCACGGTCTGACCGAATCGGGGCATATGTCTACCGCACGGGACATGACCACGCTGGGGCGCCATCTGCTGTATGACTACCCGCAATATTACAACCTGTTCTCGCGCCAATCGACCCATGCAGGGATCAAGACGGTTCCAAACACGAACCGCCGCCTGCTGGCCGCCTATAAAGGTGCGGACGGTATCAAGACCGGCTACACCCGTGCTGCGGGCTTCAACCTTGTGGCCTCGGCCAAGCGCAAGGATGAACGGATCATCGCCACTGTGTTCGGCGGCAAATCCGGTGCATCGCGTAACGCAAAGGTAGCCGAGTTGCTGGATATGGGCTTTCGCCGGGCACCGTCGCGGGCGCCGATCCGAAAACCGGCCCGTCCGGTCTATGCCGGAAATGCCGGTTTGGGCGCGACGGTCGCGGCCCTGACCGGTGCGCCAAAAACCAGCTTACGGCCGGTGCTGCGCCCCGGACCGGGTGCCGCCGTGCAAGTGGCTGGTACCGTTGCGGCAACCGCAGCCAAGAATGGCGCGCGTATTCAGAACGGTATTGCCGCGGCCATTGCGGCTGCGGATGTCCAGTCTCCGACGGACGACACGACACGCCCCGCCGCGCGTCCGGAGGATTTGGTTTTGGCGTCTAATGATCCAACGGTACAGCCCGAGCCGGAACAGGAAATCGTCACGCGTCTGTCCACATCCGGCGGGCATCTGTGGGGCGTAAATGTGGGCCGCTATACCACCCGATACGAGGCGGAAAAGGTTTTGCTGAAAACCGCCCTGTCGGAGATGACCACTCTGGAAGGCACCCTACGCAAGGTGAACCAAAGCTCGCGCGGGTTCGAGGCAACGTTCCAGGGCATGACCCGCGAACAGGCTGATCTGGCCTGCCGCAGGCTTCAGGCCCGCAATGTCACATGTTTCATGATCGGGCCGTCATAAGACCCGACATATTCTCTCCTGGATGGGTCTGGCTGCGAGGAAACTCGCAGCCTCTTTTTTGTCAGAACACCTTAGTCGAACACATGTCCGTGCTGGTATTGTTCGTCTTGCCCCGCGGCGGCTGTCAGGGCGGCCACGTTATCCTTGGTGAAGAAGCCATCGTAATGGTGGCAACGCTCAATATACTCGGTGATCAGCAGCGTGTTCTTCGAGTGTTTCGAGAAGATCTGTTTCAGGTTCGGATCGTCTTTGCACTCGCCCACCACATGCGCCAGGAACGGCACGCCTTCGTCCTTTAGAGTATTGACCACGAAATCGACGTTCTTTTCGCCCGCGTTGTGATCGCCGTCCTGAATTTCGACAGCCATGTGATGCAGGCGGCGGCCAAAGTTGCGGACAAAATCCTCGGTCGGCATGGGCAACTGTTCAAAGGAATTGACGAAAGAAGGCGTGTTGTTCGCCGTGAAAACCTTGGCGGGTGACTTCTTGTCATCATCCACGTTGGCGTTCCGATTCACATTGGTTGACGAATTCATGTCGAAGATGTTGTACGCGCCCCAGAAGTAATAGGGTACCATGGTCAGAAACTCGAGGATCGCGTCCTCACGCTCACCGGCCAGAATGCGGGTGGCAAGGTGATCGATCCCCAGCATCAGGGGCGAAATTTTGCTATCTCTCCCAAAGGCTGCAGCCTGATCCAATTGCGCTTGCTCTGTATCACTTAGCAATACGCGATCACCCAGCCTGAGACTGTCGGTGTCGTTGAAATCCAGATTGGAATAGCCAACCCGGTTGCAGGTGAAATCGGACGGGGTGGTAAAGCAGAACCCGTCCTGCGTGTAGAACGGGTTCTCGGTATCGCCGCTGTATTCAAAGCGGATGTTTTGATCCTCAAGCGTCTTGCTGAGGGTTTTCAGATCGGTTGCGCCATAAATCTCTCCGACGTAGCGGGTCTGAGGGGTGCCGCGCGCCAAGGGATACATCCGGTTGATGCGTGGGATGAAGTCCTCAAAGCTGGGATTCAGCGGGGCCATCACGATCATGGCGGGATAATCGGGATGCGAGTGCAGAACCGAGAACTTGTGCGTCTGGCCCATATAAGTGGCCGAGTGGCGATATGGGGTCATCACATAGAGCTCGACCAGCGTGTCGAACAGCGCCGTAGTTTCTACCTGCAGCACAATCGCCCGCATCGGGCCAACCTGATCGGCAACACCAGAACTGGTGCGCCGCTCGTAAATCATGGGCAAGTATTCGTTGAAGAAGTCCGAGTTCTTCTTGTCCCCACGGGGTTGATAAGACATCAATTCGAAAGACATTAAACCACCTCCTTGCGCATGCCCGGTGGGAGCCGGGCGTGGCCTAGCTTGGATTTCCAATAATCAGAACATGCACTTGCAGGTATGCTAGGGTCTGAAATCCAACTGGGCAACAGTAAGAAAGTGAGGTTCTGGTCTTACATTCGTATGGCTAACGAATGAATTTTGTCACTTCGACTCCGCCCGCGATCAGGTTTTCGCGCACCGATCGGGCGATTTGCGCTGCGGTTGGCCCATCCCCGTGCAGACAGATCGTGTCGATCGAGGTTTCCAACCGTTTGCCGGATTCGGTGATGATGGCCCCTTCGCGAACCATGTTCAGGATGCGCGGTCCGGCAAGCTTGGGGTCATGGATAACTGCACCAGGAAGACTGCGGTCTACCAGCGTGCCGTTATCGTTATAGGCGCGGTCGGCAAAGATCTCGCCGACCCATTTGCAGCCGAGCTCGCGCACGGCCTCTTCCTGTTTGGTGACGGCCAGCACCATGATGATGATGTCCGGGTCCACGTCCAGCGCGCCCAGATAGCAGGCCCGCGCCATGTCGATGTCGACCGAGCACATATTGGCCAGCGCCCCGTGCAGTTTTAGGTGCCGCACTTCGGTTCCGACTGCCTTTGCCATCCCCATTGCCGCGCCCAACTGAAAACGCACTAGGTTGCGCAAGCTGTCATGTGGCACTTTCATGTTGCGGCGACCAAATCCTTGCAGATCGGGAAAACCGGGATGCGCGCCGATGCCCACGCCGTTCTCAGACGCCAGCGTCATCGTCTTTTCCATCACGTCCGGATCGCCCGCGTGAAAGCCGCAGGCAATATTGGCCGATGTGATGATCTTCAACAGGCTTTCATCATCACCCATCTTCCAGGGGCCAAAGCTTTCCCCCATATCGGCATTCAGATCGACGCTGGGCATCGGCAACACTCCTTACTCGGTGGCAGATATCATTCCGCCGATCAATTGGTAGGACAACAGGTCCGGGATGTCATGCGGGTCACGGACCAGAGGTTCGACCCGCGCCCGCAACCGTGACAACTCGGCCAGATAGGCCGCGTGCAGGGTGACGGCCTCGTCCATAGTCACGAATTCAAACTGTATCTGTCCGCCCGCCGGGGTCTGTGCCGCGCGGGGCAGGTCGCAGGGAAGGACTGTGGCGATACGGGGGTAACCGCCGGTCGTCTGGCATTCGGGCAGAAGGATAAAGGGATTGCCGGTGCCGGTCATCTGAATGTCGCCCGGGGTGATGACTTCGGACAATATGTTCAGCTGGCCTTTTGCGGAGAAGCCCTCGCTGTCGCTGTCCAACTGCATTCCCATCCGGTTCGCTCGTGCCCCCCGCCGGAACACTGTCCGGGCAAAGCGATCCAGCGTGTCCTGATCGAACAGGGGGGTCTGAAAGCTGGAAACTACGCGCAGAGTGCCTCCGGCGAACCGCTCATCGGGTCGCAGCTTCATACCGGCGTTGCCTGATTGCGGGCCTGTCGGTAGCACGTCACCCACTTGCACCGCGCGTCCGACCTTTGCGGTGAGATGGGTCGAGCGTGAACCAAGAAACCGTGGAGCATCTATCCCGCCGCCGACATGCAGATAGCCATAGGTTCCCTGTGTCACGGCACCAATGGTCAGCTTCTGTCCGACCTCCATGGTATGAGACGCGTTCCAGACAATCGGATTGCCGTCGATATGCGCCTGCATCGGCGCTCCGGTCAGGGCGATGCTGATCGGCTGAGTGGCCTCAAACTTGCCACCCATGCCTGCCATTTCCAATGCGGCGCAGTCCGGGCTTTGTCCCAACAAGGCGGCACCTTCGTGAAGGGCCAACTGATCCGCCGCACCAGACCGCGACAGGCCCTGATCTAGATATCCCGAGCGCCCCTGATCCTGCACTGTGCAGGCTGGCCCGATCTGATGTACCAGCAGGCTCATGCTGGGATCTCCGTGCAGGTTGCGCCGCCCGCGCCATCGTTTGTTGTACGGATGGTTTCCAATTCCTCCCAGCTGACCGGAAGGAATTGCATCTCATCCCCGGGACGCAGGGCAAAGCTTTGCTCGGCTTCGGGGCGGAAACAGCGGAACGCGGTTTGACCTACATGCCGCCACCCAGTTGGCGTCGGCCCCGAAAACAGCACGAATTGCGAGATCGCCAAAACCAAGGCTCCCTCGGGCACCATCGGTGTCAGTTCCTTTAGGCGCGGAATGTTGAACTCGGGCCCCAGCGGGCCGAGATAGGGCTGACCGGGCGCAAAGCCGATGGTCAGCACGCGCACGCGGGTGTTACTGAGACGTTTGATGGCTTCAGAAGGTGATAGCCCCGCTGCAGCGGCGGCCTCATCCAGTTGCGGTGCAAGCGCGCCGCCATAGACCGTCGGCACCTGCCACAGACGACGCCCGGTTGGCAGAGGTGCCTGATACCAATCCTGCTTTTGCAACATCTGCTTCAGACGCGCCTGGATTTCAGAGTATGGCAGGCGAAGAGGATCGAACCGGACATAGGCCGAAGCAAGTGAGGCCGATGTCTCAGCCACGCCGTCCCAGTTCAGAGAGTCGACAGCGTTCCGGAACGCAAGAGCGGCGCGATTGGAAGGTTCCGCCATGGTATCGCCGAACGAAATCAACAGGCCGTCCAGACCGACGTTTCGTATGCGTGGGAAGGGAGCAGCCGGCATAGGTGTCATATCATGGTGCGTTTGAATGTTTCTTTGCGGCGAGGTGATCTTATCCGGAGCTAATGCGCAAGCCCCGGGCATGGGGCCGGGCCGCTTTCCGTGCGCAAAAAACGAGTCGAGTCGGAAAAATCGGTCAAAAACTGAATCGGTTTTGGGGAACCGAGTCGGGTTAGCCTTGTGGGGGCGTTAGGCAGACTCACAATATATGGGGTTGGTGTGGACGCGGTTGGTTGAGGACTTTGTAGGGGATCACCAAAATTGGCGTGTGTTGGTAATGATTTCTCTGTTAGGGCGTCTATCAACCTATTGTAAATATTATATAATTAATAAAAAAGCAAAAAAATCGCGCAAGATGTGTTTTTCCACTTGCGGCTATTGTTGGTAAACCTTAGAACCCCCTTCACCGGCGCTGCTGAGGCGGTTGCTGGGACGCTGGAGACGGCGGAGACG